>JAKLKU010000038.1 GCA_023150475.1 Planctomycetota bacterium | reverse complement strand
GTCGAGAGGCTGCTGCGCTGGCGCGTTTTCCGACCCGTTTCCAAGCCGGTTCTGGCGCAGTGATGCGGGGCAGTATCGCGTGGGGTTTGACGGAATCGCCCCACCCAAGGCACCCTGGACGCGCCATGCCGAGTCCGACGACGGTCCTGCACGTCGACATGGACGCGTTCTATGCGTCGATCGAGGAGCGCGACGACCCGCGCCTGCGCGGGAGGCCGGTGTGCGTCGGGGGCGCGCCGGAGGCTCGCGGTGTGATCGCGTCGGCGAGCTACGCGGCGCGCAAGTTCGGTGTCCGCTCGGCGATGCCGACGCGGCAGGCGCTTGCGCTCTGCCCCGAACTCGTGCTCGTGCCGCCCGACTTCGAGCGGTACATCGCCGCGAGCCGCCAGATCAACGCGATCTTCCTGCGCTACACGCCGCTCGTCGAGCCGCTGTCGCTCGACGAAGCGTTCCTCGACGTCGCGGGGACCGAGCATCTCTTCGGTCCGCCGACCGACGTCGGTCGCGCGATCAAACGCGACATCCTGCGCGAGACCCAACTCGTCGCATCGGTCGGCATCGCGAACTCGAAGTTCCTGGCGAAGCTCGCGAGCGACTTGTCGAAGCCCGACGGACTCAAGGTGATCGAGCCCGGCGAAGCGCGCACCGTGCTCGACCCGCTGCCGGTCTCGGTGATCTATGGTGTCGGTCCGCGTACGGCGAAGCGGCTCGAAGCGCTCGGTGTGCGGACCGTCGCCGATCTCGCCGCCTTGCCGCGCGACCGCGTGATGGCGCGATTCGGCGCGACTGGCGCGTGGATCCACGATCTCGCGCACGGTCTCGACGTACGGCGGGTCACTCCGCGGCGCGACGAGAAGTCGTTCAGCCAGGAGCGCACGTTCGCCGAGGACGAAGGCGATCGTGAGTGGCTCAAGCGCCGCTTGCTCGAGTTCAGCGAAGAGCTCGCGTTCCGCCTGCGCTCGCACGGCCTCAAGGCCCGCACGGTGACCATCAAGGCGCGTTACTCGAACTTCAAGACGGTGACGCGGACCAAGACGCTCGACGCGGCGACCCATCTCGGCGCGCGGCTCTATTCCGCGGCGCGCGAGCTCTTCGAACGCGTGCCGCACGGCGCGTTGCGGCTGCTCGGACTCCAAGTGTCGAGCCTCGAAGACGTCCGCAACCCGGCCCAAGGTCAACTCTTCCAGACCGGGTCGCTCTTCGGACCGCACCCGACGTCGCCGGGAGCGTCGCCGGGTGACCCCACTGAGCCGCAGGTTCGAGGCTCGGCCGCAACGGCGAGCGCCGGCGACGCGGCCGCGCGCGAGCGCGACGCCGTGCGCGACGAGGCTCGCGACGAGGCTCGCGACGCGAGACTCGAACGCGCACTCGCCGGCCTCGATCGGTTGCGAGCCAAGTTCGGCGCGCGCACGGTGATTCCGGCGAGTCTGCTCGGCGAGGCGCCTACCGAAGCGGTGCCGGGCAGCGAGCCGCGGCTCGTGCGCGAACTCGACGAGTGATCCGCCACGTCGTGCGCGCTCGACGCGTTTGACACTCGTCGTGCGGCCGTCTAGAACGCGGCGAGCCCATGAGCGCCCACGCGGAGCAGTCGCGCACGAGCGGGCTGACGCTCGTCACGAGCTTGCTCGGCGCATTGGTCGTCGGTGCGGGCCTCTTCGCATGGTTCGGCATCGCGTCGTTGCCGTTCTTCGGTTGGGACGCGTATCCGCTGATCGCCTCGGCGCGGGTCGCGGGCGTCGGCGACGCGTTTGCGCTGCTCGGCCGAGAGCTGATGGACGGTCGCTACCCGCTCGGGGACTTCTATCGGCCGCTGGTCCAGCTCTCGTTCGCGCTCGACCACGCCGTGTGGGGGATCGAAGCATTCGGTTATCACGTCACTGACTTGCTGCTCTGGGCGGCCGGCGCGCTCGCGACGTTCTGCCTCGCCCGCACGCTCTTCGGCGCCCGCGCGCTCGCGGCAGCGACGTTCGCGGGTCTCTTCTTCGCGCTGCATCCGCTCGGTTGGGACGTCCTGCCGGCGCCGGCGAGGCGCGCGGACCTCATGGCGGTGCTCTTCACCACTGCGGCGCTCGCGTGCGTGCCGCGCACCGACGGCACGGCGTCGGCGCGCAGTTGGCTCGCGGCGGCGTTCGCGCTGCTCGCTTGCGGTTCGAAGGAGAGCGGCGTGCTCGTCGCGCCGCTGCTCGTCGTCTTCTTCGCGTTCGCGCGACCGAGCGGTTCGGTCGCCGTCCGAGTGCGTTCGGGGGTGCGTTTCGCAGTGCCGGCGCTCGCGGCGACGCTCGTCTACCTCGTTGCGCGACAAGTCGTCATCGGCGGGCTCGGCGGCGGTTCGCGCGCGAGCCTGCTCGGCGGCTTCCTCGAGCTGCACGAAGTGATGGCTCGGGCTGCAAGTGCGCTCTTCCCGCCGTTCGGCACCGACTGGACCGCGCACCATGCCGACCTCGGCACCGTGCTCGCCGTGGTCGGCCTGATCGGTGCCGCCGTCGCGCTCTCCCGCACGAAACGTGAAACGAGCCTCGCCGAACGGCGGCCGCTCTCCGGCCTGCTCGTGTGGGCTGCGCTGCTGATCTACCTGACGGGCGTCTCCGGCGATCGTCGTGCGTGGTACGCGCTGCCGTTCCTGCCGATCACGGCGCTGCTCGTCGGTTACGTCGCGGAACACGGTCTCGCCTTCCAACGCCGCGGTGCGAAGCTCGGCGGCGCCGCGCTCGTGGGGCTCGCCGCGCTCGTGCTCGCGTACCCGGCGCGATCGGGTGGGCTCGTGCGGCCGACGCCGGATTCGCTGGCACTCGGCGCGCGCGCGATCACCGATTTCTTCGCGCGATTCGACACCCAGGTCGGGTTCTCGAGGGCCGGAGAGACCGTGGTGCTCGAAGCGCTCCGGCCCGAACTCGTCTACACGGCGAACGAGCGCGAGAAACGCCTCGCGCTGCACACCGACTACAGCGTGCGTGCGTACGCCGAGCTGCGGTACCCGGGAGCGAAGTTGCGCGTCGAGCGCGGCAACGGTCCCGCGCCGGCACCTGCGCAGCCGGACGAGCGCGTGATCGTGCTCGAACTCACGAGTCCGAAGTGAAGCCGGAGAACTGCCCATGTCGCAGATCCAACTGAACGCTCACGAAGCACGTCTGCTCGGAGTGCTGTTCGAGAAGGAACGCACGACGCCCGAGCAGTACCCGCTGTCGCTCAACTCCGCGACCGTCGCGTGCAACCAGAAGTCGAACCGCCACCCGGTGACCGACTGGTCGGAAGCGGAAGTGCACGTCGGTCTGCAGGGCCTCGTGATGAAACAACTCGCCGGACGCGTCGTCCCGACCGGCAGCCGAGTCGAGAAATACCGCCACAACGCCCGCGAGCGGCTCAATCTCGGCGACGCGGAGCTCGCGGTGCTCGCGGAGCTCCTGATGCGCGGCCCGCAGCAGCCGGGCGAGTTGCGCTCGCGCGCGTCGCGCATGGCCGACCTGCCGACGCAGGAGCGACTCTCGGAAGCGCTCTTCGGGCTGATCTCGAAAGGCTACGCGAAACGCGTCGAGCCGGCGCCCGGTTCGCGCGCCGAGCGTTTCGTGCAGTTGCTCTCACCGGGCCTGCATCCGCTCGACGAGCCGCTCGCTGCGGCTTCCGGCGACGCTCCGCGAGCGCATGCGGCCCCGAGTTCCACGTTCTCGAGTTCCGCGTCGCCGAGCCCGCTCGAAGCCCGCGTCGCGAGTCTCGAGCAGAAACTCGCCGACCTCACGGCCCGCTTCGAGAAGCTCGAGAAGTCGCTGCTCGGCTGACGGACGGGAAAGCTCGCAGACGCGAGCCAGCGGGTGCGACGGCCGCTGCGGCGTCGCTTGCTCGCCGCCGCTGCTGGGCGCCGATTCTAGGAGCCGATGCTCGCGGCCGATGCTCGCGGCCGATGCTCGCCGTCGACGGCTTCGCGCCGGCGCTCGGCGACGATGCTCGGCGCAGGCGCTTCGCGCCGGTGCTTCGCGCCGGCACTCGGCGCCGTGCGGCGTCAGCGGCGTTTCGAGAGCCAGTCGACGAATCCACGTTCGACGCTGTCCGTGCCGCCCGCGGCATCGAGCGATTTCCTCGTCCACTTCTCGAGCGCGTCGAGCAAGTCGTCGGGAGCCTTCTCGCTCGCGTCGAACGTGCGCGACTTCAACTCGACGAGCACGAGTTGCAGCAAGCGGCGCTTCTCGACCTTCGCTTCGTAGAGATGTTCGACGAACGCCGCGCAGTACGCGCGGAAGAACTCCGCGAAGCCCTTCTTGACGCCGGTCTGCGCGGACTCGATCGACGGCGGCACGACCGCGAGTGCGCCGAGGAACGGTCCTTTCTCGAACTGCGCGATCTTGCTCGTCTCGAGGTCGACGATCGCGAAGCCGCGCTTCGCGTCCCACGCAGCCGCGAGCTCCTTCAGGAAGTACCTCGGCGACGCGCCGTCGCGGTACGGGGAAGCGTCGCGCGTGACCCACAGCAACATGCCGGCCGGTCCGCGTCCGGAGTTGCCGCCGGCGAACGGCACCATCGTGTCGACCGTCTCGCGGAACCCGGTACAGAGCGTCTCGTCGGCGCCGGTCGCGCGGATCGTGTCGAAGAGGGCGAGCCCTTCGGCGAACCACGCGGGCGCGGTCCGCGCGACGTTGGACGTGACGACGTGCGAGAGCTGATGCGCCGAGAGCTGAACGAGCTCGCCGCCGGCCATCGTGTGGTTCTCGCACCATGGTCCGGTATCGGAGTGTGGACCCAACGTAAACGGGATCAGGCACGAACGGCGGTACAACGCGGTTCCGCCGCTGCGCCGACCGGAGTCGTCCCAGAACCACTGGCGATAGCGCTCGTCGAGCAGTCCGGCCGCGCCCAGCACCGCCAAGTAGTGCGCGCGTTTCGGGGCGAAGAGCATCACGATCCCGAAGGGGTGTTCGGCGGTGCGCGAGCTCGAACCCGTCGGATCGCGGCGGAAACACGCGGCGAGCCACGCGCAGTCGGTCGCGAGCTCCGGCGTCACTTCCGCGAGCCGCGACGCGGAGAGCGAGTTCGCCCAGTTCTCGATGCGCGTGAAGGCTCGCTTCGAACGCGCGGAGTCGCCACCGTCGAGCTCGGCGAGCTCGACCCACGACTTCTGCAGCTTGATCACCGGTTTCGCGATCGGTGCGACGTCGGCGGCGGTGAGCCCCGTCTCGGGTTTCGCCGCGCAGCCGATGGCTTCGATCGGCACCCAGAGTTCGATCGCGCCGAGTCGAATCCGCTGGTGCAGCGGCTCGATGCGCCGCAGGAAGAGCACTTCGGCATCGACGCCTTCGGTGACCGGGTCGCCGAGCCGGCGAGCGTCCGCAGCAGCGAGCAGCGCGGCGCCGAGATCGCCGAACGGTATCGATTCGACGTCCTGCGCCGGCGCGGGGGCGCCGGTCGCGAGCAGCACGGAGCACAGCAAGCGACGCGCGAGCATGGGAACCTCCTCGGACGTGTCGTTCCCGTTCTATCCGTCGAGTCGCGGGTCGTCACCGACGGATTCCGCGCGTCACGGTCGCGGCGAGCGGACGGCTCTGGCCCGACCGCTTTCGCCGCGGCGCCGAGAAAAATCGGTGCGGCCGAAACCGGCGTCGGCGACCGACGGTTTCGGTTCGTGCGTCCCGTCGTCTCAGTCGGCGTGCACGGGGCCGGCGCGGCGCGCCGCGGCGAGCAGGGTGCGACGCACGAAGACGGGCACCATCGCCTGGCGCCAGTCCGCGTCGCCCGGGACGTTCGGCAGCGGGTGGCACTGCTTCTCCGCGAGCTCGGCGATCGAGCGCACGGCTCGGCCGAACGCGCTCGTCTCGAGCGTCGCGTTCTCGGCGTGCGCGAGCTCGTGTTCGTCGATCGGCACGCCGCGCAGCGTCTCGGCGACGAGTTTCACTCGCCGCGGTTGCGCCGCGAGCGCCGTGACGACGACGTCGGCGTGGGCGACGCGCTGGTCCGTGCCGACGTCGAGTCGCGCCGCGATGCCGAGCAGCGGGAAGTCGATCGACGCCCGCTCGCGCAACTTGCCGTACGCACCGCGGTGACCTTGCGGCAGCGGCGGGATCCGGACCTCGACCAGGAGCTCCGCGTGCGCGAGCTTCTTGTTGTAGATGCCGTCGGCGACCCAGAAATCGTCGAGCGCGACCGAACGTTTGCCGCTCGGACCTTCGAGCGCGAGACTCGCACCGAGCGTCATCAGCGCAGGCGCCGTGTCGTTCGATGCCGCGGCGACGCACTTCTTGCCGCCTTCGACGACGTGGCACTTCGTGCCGTCCTTCTTCAGGCAGAAGCCGAGCGCGGAACGCCAGAAGTACGACTGGTTGATCCACTGGCAACGCGTGTCGAGCAACACGTTCCCGCCGAGCGTGCCCATCGTGCGCAGTTGCGGTCCCGCGACCAGCGACGCGGCCTGCGCGAGCGCCGGCGCGCGTGCGCGCACGAGCTCGGAGCTCGCGACGGTCTCGAGCGTCGTCATCGCTCCGATCGCGAGCGTTCCGTCGTCTGCGAGACGGATCCCGGCGAGTTCGCGGATCGCGCCGAGCGACACGACGAGCTCCGGCGTCGCGAGCTCGTGCTTCAAGTTGGGCAGCAGATCGGTCCCGCCGGCGAGCACGACGGCGCTCGGGCCCGCTTCGGCGAGCAACGCGATCGCTTCGCCGACCGATTTCGGCGTCGCGACTTCGAACTTCGGCAGGCGCAGCATCAGTGCGCTCCTCGCGCGCCGGGTGCACTGGCTGTGCTCGTCGCGAGCGGGTGCGGCGCGACTCGCTCGGTCTGCTCGGCGAGGGCGGCGAGCACCTTGCCCGGCGTGAACGGCAAGTGCTTGAGGCGCACGCCGACCGCGTCGTACACCGCGTTCGACAACGCGGGCAACGACGGGTGCAGCGGTCCTTCTCCGGCTTCCTTCGCGCCGTACGGACCTTCGGGATCGAGGCTTTCGACGATCAACGCCGCGAGCTCGGGCGTGTCGACCGAAGTCGGCAGCTTGTAGTCGAGCAACGACGGACCACGGTGCAGCCCGTAACGGTTGAGCGTGTGCTCCTCGAGCAGCGCTTCGGCGATCCCCATGTACGCGGAGCCTTCCATCTGGCCCGCGACGAGCATCGGGTTCAGCGCGCGGCCGCAGTCGTGCGCGATCCACACTTTCTCGCAGCGGATGCGTCCGGTCTCGACGTCGACCGAGACTTCGACGACGTGCGCCGTGAACGAGTACGCCGGCGACGCGCCGATCGTGCCGCCGCGGTACTTGCCGCCGAGCTCGGGCGTGTTGTACGAGCCCGTCGCGCCGAGCGTGTCGAACCGCTCCTCCGCGAGGTGGAACGCTTCGACGATCGGCATGTGCTTCGCGCCGTCTTCGAGGTCGAGCGCTTCGCCTTCGACGAGCCGCACGCGCCGCGGATCGACCTGCCAGTGCGCGGCGACCGCGGCGACGATCTGCGCGCGCAACTTGCGACACGCGTCGATCGTCGCGTTGCCGACCATGAACGTCACGCGGCTCGAATACGCGCCGAGGTCGACGGGGCAGAGATCGGTGTCGGCGGCGACGACGCGCACGCGCTCGAGCGGCAACCCGAGTTCCTCCGCGACGATCGCCTGCACGACCGAGTTCGAGCCTTGGCCGATGTCGTTGCCGCCGGTGAACGCGAGCACGAGCCCCGAGCGGTCGACTTTCAGTTGGATGCCCGCCTGCGGCATCTTGTTCGGATAGACGGGATAGTTGGTGCCCGAGATGTACATCGAGCCCGCGACGCCGAGGCCGCGGCCGTAGCCGAGCTTCCCTCGGCGCGTCTTCCAGCCGCTCGCGCGTTCGACTTCGTCGAGACACGCGAGGAAGCCGTTCGACGTGATGCGTTGGCCGTTGACGGTCGTCGTGTGCTCGCCGACGAAGTTCCGCCGCCGAATCTCGATGGGATCGAGCGCGAGCTTCTCGGCGAGTTGGTCGAGCTGCACTTCGAACGCGAAGCGGGGCTGCACCGAGCCGTGCCCGCGTTTCGGCCCGCAGGGTGGCTTGTTGGTGAAGACGCGCGTCGAATCGAACCGGTAACTTTGGAACGCGTACGGTCCGGTGAGCAACTGGCCCGCGTAGTAGGTCGTGACGAGGCCGAACGAACTGTACGAGCCGCCGTCGATCAGGATCTTCGCGTCGACGCCTTGCAGCTTGCCGTCCTTCGTCGCGCCGGAGCGGTAGTGGAGCTGCATCGGGTGGCGTCCACGATGGCAGTAGAAGACCTCTTCGCGCGTGTAGAGCATCTTCACGGGCCGCCCGGTGCGCAGCGCGAGCAGCGCGACGCAGAACTCGAGGCTGAACGGATCGCTCTTGCCGCCGAACGCGCCGCCGAGGCACGGTTGGATCACGCGGATCTTGTGGGGCGGGAGCTCGAGCACCCGCGCGAGCGCCCGGTGCACGTAGTGCGTGATCTGCGTCGCGGACCAGACCGTGAGCAGCCCGTCCGCGGAGGCGTGCGCGACGGCGCAGTGCGGTTCGATCGCGGCGTGCGTCGTGCCGTGGAACGTGTAGTCGTCCTCGACGATCACGTCGCTCTTCGCGATGAGCTCGTCGACCGGACCGAACTCGAGCAGCACGTTCTTCGAGACGTTGCCTTCCTTGCGGCCCTCGTGGATCGCGGGCTCGTGGCGCGCGAGCGACTCGCGCGGATCGAGGTACGCGTGCAGCGGCTCGTACTCGACGTGGATCCGCTTGAGGGCCTCGTTCGCCGTGTCCTCGTCGATCGCCGCGACCGCCGCGACCGGATCGCCGATGAACCGCACCTTGTCGACGGCGAGCGCGTTCTCGTCCTGCGTCCACGGGATCACGCCGTACTTGACCGGCAGATCGCGGCCCGTGATCACCGCGTGCACGCCCGGGAGCGCGAGCGCCGCACTCGCATCGATCGAGACGATTCTCGCGTGCGCGAGCGGGCTGCGCAGCGTCTTCGCGTGCAGCATGCCGGGGAGCACGACGTCGTCGGCGTAGACCGCGGAGCCCGTCGCTTTCGCGAGCCCGTCGATCTTGCGCTTCGGCGAGCCGACGATCCGGAAATCGCCCCACGGCGCGTCGAGGCCGTGTCGATCGCGTGCCGCCATCTCAGGCGCTCCTCTCGCCGCTGTCGGAGGCACTCGCCGCGCCGGAGTCCGCGCAGCTCGCGCGCTCCCAACTGCGCGGCGTCGGCGTGCGCCCGGCCGCTTCGCAGATCGCGAGCTCGACCGCCTGCAGGATCTGGGTGTAGCCGGTGCAGCGACAGAGATTGCCGGAGAGCGCGTCCTTGATCTCCGCGTCGGACGGTTGCGGGTTGCGGTTCAAGAGCGCGCGCGCCGAGAGCATCATCCCGCTCTGGCAGAAGCCGCACTGCAGCGCACCGCAGCGATCGAACGCGTCTTGCACCGGGTCGGCGCCCTTGCCACCCGCGGCGACGTGCGCGGGCAGGAGCCCTTCGATCGTCGTGACGTGTCGGCCCTGCACCGTCGCCGCGAGCGTGAGGCACGCGAGCACGGGTTTTCCGTCGAGCAACACGGTGCACGCGCCGCAGTCGCCCTTGTCGCAACCTTGTTTCGAGCCCGTCAGCCCCAGGCGATAGCGGAGGACCTCGAGCAGCGTCCAATGCCCGGGCGCCGCGACTTCGAGGTCGTCGCCGTTGATCTTCAAGTGCAGCACGCCCATGCGGCGCGGCATTGTCGCAGCCCGGCGGCGGTCGGCAAGCCCGAGCCGCGCGCGCTCGGAGGCTCTCGGTCGGACGTTGGTCGGTCTCGGGGACGGCGCGCGCCGGGCGTCACGATCGGCGCCGGGCAGCGCGCCGGGCGTCACGATCAGCGCCGGGCGACCCAAGCCGCGTCGACGCTCAGCGTTTCTTCGACTTCTGCACCGGCTTGACCGACGCCGGCGTCAGGCGTCGGGCTTCGCGGAACGCCGTCGTCATGCGCCGCCAGAGTTCCGGGCCGGCGTGGCGCTCGAAGATCTCGGCCTGAGCCGCCGCGTCGAGTTCGAAGTCCGCCTTGCGCACCCAGGAGCCGTCGGGGCGCGTCTCACGGCTGTCGCGTTCCCACGCGGCACGGAGGTCGGCGAGGATCTTCGGCAACGCGTCTCGTTCGTGCTCGGCGAGGTAACGGGCGGCGCCCCACGCGCGCGCGGCGGCGTCGACCTTGAACGTGCCGCGCGAGAGCTTGGTGAGTTCCTCGATCGTGATCGCGGGCGCGGATTTCGGTTTGTACGCGGCGACCAACTCGTCCGACCAGCCGCCGTGCTCCGCGACCGAGACGAAGTCCGAGCGGCCGGGGAAACAGTAGATCGAGCCGCGGACGTCCTGCTCGATGGTCCACGAGAGTCCGACGCGCAACCAGTTCGGTTGGTGCCCGAAGCGCTGCACGAGCAGCAGGTGCGCCACGCGGTGGGCCACTTCGTTCATCGGGTCCCACTCCTCGCGCTCGCCGGTGAAGAAGGCGAGCGCACCGACCACGGGCTCCTCCAGCACGAAGTCGCTAGGGTTCGCCGCGAGGCCGCGCAGCCAGGTCGCGGCAAAGCGGTTCTGTTCGGCGAGTTCGTCCATCGCGGCGCCGAAGCTCGTCCGGTCGGCGAGATCGAGCAGCACCGCCGGTTCCTCGCGGCCGAAACCCTCGGCCGGCTGGGCGCCGGCGAGTTCGTCGAAACGCGCGACGGTCGCGTCGACGGTCTTCGTGAGTTCTCCGAGGCTCGTGCGCGACGCCGGGTGGACGCAGAGCACCCGACCCGCGCCCATGGGAGTGACCTTGTGTCCGTGTTCGGCGGCCCAGGCGGACCAGCGCCGCGCCGTGGGCGAGTCCGCGAGCGTGGGGGCCGCGGAACTCGCGCTCGAGGCGGGCGCCTCGCGTTGCGTGTCGGGTTTCTGCGCGCGTTGCGCGGCGAACGCGAATGGACCGAGCTGAGTGAGAGTCACACAGGCTGCGAGCGCCCAGGTGATCGAGACGACTGACGAATGCATCCGACGGGCAAGCGCGGACGTGAGCATGGATCTCCCTTTCGAACGTGACGGAACGCGGCGGAAAGTGGCGACGAACGGCGAACGCTGAGCGCCTCGTGGTCGAGTCCGAACTGAAAACGCCAGACGCGCGGGGATCTCACGCGTCGACGAGTATTTCGGCGCTCTTCTTCCTCTGAATGTGGAAGACCGTCCATCGGCCGCGCGGTTGCGCGAAACCGCAGGAAAAATTCACGTAGTGCCGGAAGCGACGTGCCGCGCGATCTCCGCGAGGAACGCGGGCCCGGGGTCGACGAGCTTCTTCTCGCCCACGCCTGGGATCGTCGCGAGCGCTTCGGGCGTCGTCGGCTTGGCGCTCGCCATCGCGGCCAGCGTGCGGTCGTTGAAGATCAAGTAAGGCGGCACGCCGCGCTGGCGGGCGAGCTCGCGGCGCAATGTGCGCAAGCGCTCGAACAGACCTTCGTCGGCCGCACCTTCGACGGGGCCGCGAGCGGCCGCGCGCTCCGACTTCTTCAGCGCGGCGGGCAGCGCGAAGAGCACCGTCTGTCGCTCGCCGCGCAGCACCGCGACGCCGTCGCGCGTCAGGCGCAACGTCGGAAACTCGCCGGAGTCGACCGAGAGCAGCTCGTTGCCGATCAGTTGGTCGATCCAGTGGCGCACCTCGCGCATCGAGTGCGCGGCGAGCAAGCCGTGGGTCGAGAGTTGATCGTGGCCTGCCGCGCGGATGCGTTCGCTCTTCGAGCCGCGCAGCACGTCGGCGACGTGCGCCGCGCCGTAACGCTGTCCGACGCGCACGACGCACGACAGGATCTTCTGCGCGACGACGGTCGCGTCGGGCACGCGCGCGAGCTCGTCGAGGCACACGTCGCACGCGCCGCAGCGTTCCGCGCCCGTCCACGTCTCGCCGAAGTGCTCGACGAGCACGCGGTGACGGCAGCGCGCGCCCGACGCGAAGCGCAGCATCTCGGCGAGCCGCTCGATCTGTCCGTCGACGTCGCCCGCAGCGTCCGGTTCCTCGGCGGCGCTCTTCTCGACCAACGACCGCCACGTGACGAAGTCGGCGGTCGAGAAGAACATCACGCACTCGGCGGGCAGTCCGTCGCGGCCCGCGCGGCCGGTCTCTTGGCTGTACTGCTCGATGCCTTTCGGCAGACTCGCGTGGATCACGAAGCGCACGTCCGAACGATCGATGCCCATGCCGAACGCGACGGTCGCGACGACGAGCGGCACTTCGTCGTTGACGAAGCGGTCCTGGTTTCGTTCGCGTTCCTCGGGCGTCAGTCCGGCGTGGTACGGCACGCAGTCGACGCCGCGCCGCACGAGTTCCGCGGCGAGTTCGTCGACGTCACGCCGTCGCAAGCAGTAGACGATGCCGGCTTCGGCCGCTCGCTCGCCGCCATCCTCGCGCCGGTGACGCGCGAGCACTTCGAGCACTTGCGCGACCAAGTCGCCGCGTGGGCGCAGCCGATACGTCAGGTTCGGTCGGTCGAACGAGCCGACCAGGCGCACCGGGTCGACGAGCCCGAGCTCGCGCACGACGTCGTCCTGCACCCGCGGCGTCGCCGTCGCCGTGAACGCTTGGATCGGGACGTGCGGCGCACGCACACGCAGCTCGCCGAGGCGGCGATATTCGGGTCGGAAGTCGTGGCCCCAGTGACTGATGCAGTGTGCTTCGTCGACCACCAGCGTGCCGAGGCCGAGCGCGAGCAATTCGTCGAAGAAACCGTCGAGCACCAACCGTTCGGGCGAGACGAAGAGCAGCTTGACGTCGCCGGCCGCGAGCTTGGCGCGCACGGCGCGCCGTTCGTCGGGATCCTGCGCGCTCGAGAGCATCGCGGCGCGCACGCCGTTCTCCTCGAGCCCCGCGACTTGATCCTTCATCAGCGAGATCAGCGGACTGACGACGGCGGTCAACCCGGGACGCAGCAGCGCGGGCGCTTGGTAGCAGAGGCTCTTGCCGCTGCCGGTCGCGAGCACGATCAAGGCATCGCGCCCGGCGAGCGACGCGTCGATCGCCTCGCGCTGCATCGGGCGGAACGAATCGAAGCCCCACACGCGAGCGACGAGCTCGTCGACCGCGCGCGAGTTGGCGCCCCCGTGTGAACCCGTGCCCTGCACCGGCGCATCGACCGTCGTCCGGACGGCGCGGAAGCCGCTCGTGTCGGAACGCGCAGGTGTGGCGGTGCGGTCGAAGCTCATGGACATGCCGGCGCGTTCGGAGGGGGACGAGAGTCCGACCGATTGGAGCGTCGCGCGGTCGCACTTCAAGCGCGCGATCGCGCACCGACCGAGTGTTCCGCCGAAAACTCGAGAGGCGCGCGCCCGTCCTTCGAGAACGAACGCGCGCCCGTCGCAAGGCCGCGCTTTGCGAGAGCGCGGGTTCGGACGGCGCGGTCCTGGAAGCCGCGCCGTCCCTCCTCAGCTCCTCCTTCGGTTCATCTCCCTCTTTCGCCGGACGGCGCGCGTTTCGTGCGCTCCTCGCGCACGCCGAACGCATTGTCGTAGCGGTAGTAGACCTCGAGCGTCAGCACGTCGAGCGCCGTCGCGTAGAGCGGTCCGCCCGCGTAGCTCCACCGATCGGGCGCGAGCCACGCACCGTGGGCGCAGTCCTCCTTCTCGCGGTGCTGCAACGCGACGAGCGTCTCTGCCATCGCGTCGTTCCACGGCCCCCAGTACTTCGCCCCTTTGCGCGGACTGTCGGGGCCGTCGAACTGATTCAGCGCGAGCGAGCCGTAGTACCAGTAGTAGTAGTCGATCGAGAGCCGGTCCTTGCCGACGAGCGGCAGGTCGCGGACGAGCCATCGTGCGCCGGCTTCGAGGAACGGATCGTCTGCGTCGTGTGCGACGAACGTCCGCGAGCACATCGACAGCGCGCTCATCACGGCGGTGTGGTACGTGAAGTGGTCGTTGACGCCGCCGACCGCGAGGCCCGCGCCGTCGGGCGTCAAGTAGCCTGCGCGGCCGTCGGCGAGCGACACCCAACGCACGTACTCGAGCGCACCTTCGAGGCTCTCGTCCGGCACGTCGAGGCCCGCGAGTCGAGCGGACTTGAGCGCCATGATCGCCCACGTCGTCACCGAGAGATCGCTTTCGAAGGCCGCGGCGAGCGCCGCGGGATCGGCTTCGTCCTGCGTCGTCGTCAGCGGTTCACGCGGCGCGTAGCGCCAACCCCAGGCTCCGCCGCCACGCGGGCTCAGTTTCTGCGCTTCGACGAGGAAACGCACGGCGCGTTCGGCGCTCGCGCGCCACGGCCGCGCGCCGGAGAGCCAATAGGCCTCGCACATCGCCATCGTGCAAAGCGCTTCGTTGTAGAGGAACGGACGAGTCGCGCTGAACGAGCCGTCTTCCTTCTGCCGCGCTTCGAGCGCGCGCAGGCCCGCTTTGACGACGTCACCGAGGCGATGCTGGCGGCCCTTGCGTGGATCGACGATCCACTCGGGCGACGCGTGGTGATAGCCCGCGCCGAGGAACGCGAGGAGCGCGAGCGCGGTCAGACCTTCGTCGTAGTGCTCGGTGTACGTCGCGTCGCCGACGAGGCACGAAGAGTCGGCACAGACGTCGCGCAGTTTCGCGATCGACCACGAACCGTCCGCCTGTTGGTGGCGCACGAGCCAACGCATGCCGTAGAGCACGGCTTCTTGCGTCGCTTGCGGCGGCGCGATCGGCGTCCGTCCGCCCTTCTCGTGGCCGATGCCGTGGCCGTGCGAGCGTGTCGACGGTCCGTTGCCTCGATGGCCCGGGCCTCCGGGGCCGATGTTGGTCGAGACGCTCGGCGAGAAGTCACCGTCGTCCGGCGCGAGCGCCGGATCGCCGATCTCGACGGTCAGGTCGACTTCGGTCGGGACGTACGGAATCACCGCTTCTTCGGGTGTGACGAGCTCGCGCTCGCTGTCGCGTGGCGGCGGCGTGCGCTCGACGAGGGGTTTCGGTTCCGGCAAGGCTTCCGCCGGCTCGAGCGCGCGAGCCGGTGCGATCGCGATCGGACCGAGGTCGTCTTCGCGAGCATCGGCGCGCCACGAGACGATGCTCAGCGTCGCGCCGGCGATGACGTGGGTCGTCACCGCGATGACGACCCAAGGAGAGTTCTGCCACACGTTTCGCGCGTGGCGGAGGAAACGCAGAGTCGGGGCTTCGGCCATGGATTGCCTCGGGCAGGGAGTCCGCTCGCACGAGCGGTGCGGACGGGGAAGTCCGCGGGGTAAGGCAAAGGGGGCTTGGCCGGAGATCGATTCGTTCGATGCGCGGGGTCTACTCGGCGCGCGTCGGGCGGTTACTCGAACTCGTGGACGTTCGTGTGCTCATGCGCCGGAGTCGCCGAATCCGCGACGGAAGCGTGCGGAGTCGAACTCGATCGCGGCGCGACGCCAGCGTGCGCGCGCTGGCGGGCGTGCGCCGGCGCGCAGTCTTCGGCGCTCGGTGCTGGGCGCTCGGTTTTCGGCGCTCGGTTTCAGTGCGAGTTCAGGCAAACGCGTCCCGCCGCCGCGCACGAGCCGCGCGCCTCGCTTCGAGCGTGGCGAGGCGCCGAAACACGAACGGCGCGTGAGTCACGCGCCGTTCAGGTCGAGCGGAAGGGCCGAGCGTGCGGCCCGCGCGGCGAGCGTCAGCCTTTGCCCTTCTGCGGGCTGACGCGGGCTTGCACCCACTTGATGATCTCGCCGGGCACGCGCTTGTCGCTGAGCGTCGTCCCGCCGTCTTCCTTCGACTGCACGACGGTGATCGCGTCGGTGACCTTCGAGCTCGTCGCCTTCGACGCAGCTTCGACCAAGCGCCGCTCCGAGCGGTCGTCGCTCTTCGGCAGCACCACGAGCGTGGGCAGCCCGCCGAGACCTTCGACGTCCTTCATCACGCTGAGCCCGAACTGCTCGGCCTGCGGATCGATCAGCGCGATCGCGCGCACGGATTCGTCGCGCAGCGTGTAGCGGGTGACCAGCGTGCAGCCGGCGCGGTAGCCGACGATCGAGATGCTGGCGACTTGGACGCCCGGTTGTTCGCGCAGGAACTCGAGGCTCGCCTTCAAGTCGGCGACCGAGGCCGCCCACTGCGTCGCTTTGGCGGCGTCGTCGAGCTTGGCGAACGCGTTCGCTTCGGTCGCGCTCAGACCGTGGCCGCGGAGGTCGATCGCGAGCACGAAGAAGCCTTGCTTGAAGAACTTCTCCGCCAGGTCCTTCACGTCGTCGCGCGTCCCGCCGGCGTCGTGGATCAGGAGCACCGCGGGAGAGCCCTGTTTCGCGCTCTTCGGCGTCTGCAGCGTGCCGGCGACGGTGGTGGCGTCGTCGACCTTGATCTGGACCTCCCGCTTCGCCGCTTCCGCGGTCGCCGCGGGGCGTCCCGCGGGAGTGGGCTTGTCTGCGTAGGCGAGCGGTACGGCCAAGGCGAGGGCGAGCAGGCTCGGAGCAAAACGCATGGGGGAGGGGAGTCCTGTTGTGGCGCGTGGGGTGAGGCGGGAACTCGACCGATGCGAGAAGTTGGGGAACATACCCAAGCCTTTCGGGTTGGCAACCGCTCGAGGCGGCATTCGGGTTCTCGGTTCGAGCCGGTGACGGACGAGCTTTCCGGCCGCGGACACCGATGAAGTTTTCGTCAGCCCCAGTTTTCGTCAGCCGAGTTCCAGCTGCGCGCGAGCGTCGACTTCGTCGCGGTTCAGAAGCTCCATCGCCGCGTTCAACGACTCGACGAGGTCCCAGGCCGGATCGACGGCGTGCTTCAGTTGCCGCAGGAGCTGGAGCGCCATCCGGAACGTCCGGCAGATGTCGCCCGGGCTCGCCTCGACGAGCTCCGCGATTTCCTCGAACGCTTGGCCGTCGCACCAGCCGAGCGCGGCCGCGGTGAGGCCCCAGTCGGGCGCTTTCAGCGTGTCGGCGATGCCGAAGCTCGCTTCGCGCGCCGCCAGCGCGCCGAGGGCACGGTCGATCTCGCGCCGCAACGGTCCGAAGAAGCGGCCGGGCACGAACGTACCACCTCGGGGCCGTCGATCTTCGTAGACCTGCGCGACGAAGATCATCACGAGGGCTCGGGGCGGCAGGTTCTCGAGGAGCCCGTTCCACGCGAGCTCCGTCAGTTGGATTTCGTAGCCGTTGATCGCGCGCGCCGTCTTGCCGCGCGGCGTCAGTTCGTCGCCGCGCAGGTAGCCGAGCGACTCGAGGAACCCGAGCCGCGCCTCGACGGTGCGTTGCACTCGCCGACGGTCCTTGTCTTGGCGTTTCGGACTCGAATCGCGCAGTTGGAAGCGGTGGAAGCTCTTCTCCCAAGCTTCGACGACGCGCTCCCGCGAAAGCCGCGACACCAAATGGAGCAACGACGAGTACGAGAGGCGGAAACGGCTGGTCACGGGCTCCGCTCGGCCTTCCGCGAGGCGCGCGAGCGGCGCGTCGACCAAGTCCCGCGGCAGGAGCGTCGACACGACGAGTCCTTCGTCGTCGATGCCCTGACGTCCGGCCCGGCCGGCCATCTGCAGGTACTCGCGGGTCGAGAGCCAGTCGACGCTCGTGCCGTCGAACTTCTTGAGCGAGTGGAACACCACCGTGCGCGCCGGCATGTTGATGCCGACCGCGAACGTCTCGGTGGTGAAGAGCATCTTGATCAGCCCCGACGTGAACATCCGCTCGACGAGCTCCTTCTCGATCGGCAGGAGCCCTGCGTGGTGGTAACCGAGGCCGCGGCGCGCCATCGCGAAGTGCGGTCGCGCGAGGTCCGAGCGGTCGAGTTGGAAGAGCCGGACGAGTTCGTCCTGCAGCGCCAGCATGCGCTCGTGCTCCTCGCGCGTGAGGAGATCGCGGCCGCCGTTCTTGCGCGCCAGTCGCTCGCAGTCCTTGCGGCTGAACGCGAAACAGAGGATCGGTAGCTCGCCGCGGTCGCAGAGCTCGTCGAACAGCCGGTCGAGGTCGGGTTCGACCCACCGTTCGCGCGCCTTGCCTCGCGGCGCCTTGGCCCGCCGGCGCGCCTTGTCGACCTGCTCGAACGTCGCGAGGCCTCGGCCGGGCTGCCAGATCCAGTGCGAGAGCGGCACGGGCCGGCGGTCGGATTCGACGACCACCAGGTCGCGGGAGCGGATCTCCGCGATCCAGAGGCCGAGCTCGCGGATGTTCGGCACGGTGGCGGAGAGGCAGATGAAGCGCATCCGCGGCGGCGCGAAGATCAGCGACTCCTCCCAGACGGCGCCCCGCTCGGGATCGTCGAGGAAGTGGATCTCGTCGAAGATCGTGTACTCGACGTCATCCAAGTCGCGCGAGCCTTCGAAGATCGCGTTCCGCAGGATCTCGGTGGTCATCACGAGCACCTGCGCGCGCGGATCGAGCGTGACGTCGCCCGTCATCAGACCGACGTCGATCCCCGCCGCCTTGAAGTCGCGGTACTTCTGGTTCGACAACGCCTTGATCGGCGCCGTGTAGACCGCGCGGCGGCCCTTCTGGACCGCGTCTTCGATCGCGTACTCGGCGACGAGCGTCTTGCCGGCTCCCGTCGGTGCGCCGACGAGCACGTCCGCGCCCGAGCGGACCGCTGCGACGGCGCGGCGTTGGAAGTCCGAGAGCACGAGTCCGTGGAAGCGCTCCTCGTGCGCCGAACCCGAATGCTCCGGATCGGTCGATCCGCCAGCGCGCGCTCCGGGTGGCTTGGATTCGAAGCTCATGCGTGCGACCGAGAGCATCGCAAGCCAGCGCGCGAGAAGCGAGCGCGCTCTTGAGTGCGACTGGAGCAAGGGGTATCAAAGCACTCGACTTCGTGTGGGGCTTTCGAACGCGCGCGTCGCGCTCGATCGTTTCGTTTCGCCGCCCGTGTCGCGCGTCGACGCCGGACCGGCCGAAGCTCTCGCGCGAACGTCCATCCCCCTCCCCACGCCCATCGCGCGACCGAACACGAGCGCACGCCGCGGCGACGCTCGTCTGGCCCTCCGAACGACGTCTTCGTGGCGTCACTCGACAGTGCTTCGGTTCGCGCTCGACCCCGAACGCGCCTCTCGCTCCCCATGGAAGCCCTGAGCTACGCCAAACAATCGGCCCAACTCCAACGGCAGCTCGCGACTCTCAAGATCGTGTCGCGCCTGCTCTCGCACGAACTCCACGCGCAGCAGAACTCGAAGTCCGTGACGCTGTCGCGCGACGAAGTGCTCGAGCTGCAGACGTGCATCGATCTCTTCATCGAAGAAGCCGCCCGCTCGAAGCAAGTGCCGGCGGCTCCGACCGCCGACGCGTCGGTCGTCGTCGGCGCGCGCAACTAGCGCTGAGACGTCCGCAGTCGCGGCGCGCGTTCGCCGCAGCCTGCGGGCGTGCTCGAGCCCCTGGCTCCGAGCCGCAGCACGATGGACGCGACCACGGCGTTTCCGAGTCCCACCGGGCCTGAGCCCGTGCCGATGGGCGCGGGCCCGGCGAGCACTCCGCCGGAATCCGGCGTCTCGACGACGCGCGTGCTCCTGCGCGTCGCGTTGGCGTTGGCGTTGGTGATCGCGGTCTGGTTCCTCTACTTGCTCGGCGAGGACGTGCAGGCCGCGGACTTCGCGCTCGTCGACACGTCGAAGGCGCGGTTGCTCTCGGGCGCGACGTGGGCGGATCCACGGTGGGAAGCCGAACTCGCGGCGAAGCTCGCCGCGCTCGGCAAGGTGGCGAACGAGGACGACGCGGCGCTCCAGCGCGTCGTGAGCGTCATCTCCGGTTTGCCGTTCGTCGCGGAAGTCGCGCGCCCGAAGGTGCTTTGGCCGGACGGGCTACGGCTCGACGTCCGCTTGCGCACGCCGATCGCGTGCGTGCAGATCGGGAGCGAGTTCCAACCGGTCGCCGAGGACGGCTACTTGTTGACCGGTCGTTGGCCGGCTCCTCCGGAACGCGGCGCCGGTTGGTTGCCGGTGGTGGTGGTCGGCGCGAGCGTCGAACGTCTGCACGCCGGCCCCGTGGTCTGGACCGACGCTGCAGTCGACGGATTCGCGGTCGCGCAGTCGCTCTGGGAGTCGCTCGAACCGCGCGCGCTCGCCGAACTCGGTCGGATCGTGATCGACGCGCGCAACGCGCGCTCGGCGACGGTCGAGAACGGCGGCGTGACGCTCGCGCTCGAACGCGGCCGCCGCGTGCTCTTCGGTCGCGCGCCGAACACCGACGAGCCCGGCGAACTGCCGGTCGCGCAGAAGTGGAAGAACCTCGATCGTGCGCTGCATTACCTCGAGCCGATCGACGACTCCGGCGAACGAGCCGGCACGCCTCAGTTCGATTGGGAGCTCGTCGACGTGCGCTGGGACATGCCCGAGATCCTGCCGCGCGGAGGCTTCGCGAAGGACGACCCGCGCAGCAAGCCGCGGCTCGACCGGCCGGCCGACGAGCGCGCGCGCGACTTGCCGCTTCGCGGCGCGGGCGCGCCCCGCGGCGAGTGAGAACGATGGCGTCCCGCGCCGCACGCCGCGCGCCGCGCCGGCCCGCATGCTCCGCCAGCGGGCGCGCCGTGGCTCGAGGAGCGTGACGTGCGAGGGTGGGCCGTCGCACTGGCGCTCTTCGCCTCGGCGGCGATCCTCGTCTTGGAGTCCGTCGCGCTCGCGAGTCCGTTCGGCGTGACGGATGGGCCGAGCGGTGCGGCGTTCGCGCCGAACTCGCGAGTCGGGTGGGTCGCGTACGTCTGGTGCGCCGCCCTTGCGTTGCTGCCGTCGTCGCGCGACGCGCTCGCGCGCCGGTGGTCGACGACGAGCGTGCTCGCGCTCGCCTTGCCCGTGTTCGCGCTCGCGTTCGCGAGCGACGTGCGTTCGGGCGGCGAACCGCTGCGAGTCGCGACGCTCACGGCGTTCGCGCTCGCGACGTTCGCGGCGTGGAGCACGGCGCTCGCTCGCGCGTCGGTCGTGTTCGCCGCGACGGTGTGGAGCGGGCTCGCGCTCGGCGCGCCGCTCCTCGTCGCCGCGCTCGAGTGGGCCGCCGCGGCGGATGGCGCGCGCGCTCCGCTCGCGTTGCGCCTGCTCGCGAGCGCGAGCCCGCTCGCGTGGTGTCACGAACTCGCTGCGGGCACGTTGCCGCTCGGGTGGCGCGCCGTGCCGATCGCGCCGCTCGCCGCGGCGTTCGTGGTCGGGGTGCTCGGAGCTCGCGTTGCGCCCGGCTCCGGCGCGCGGTCGGCGGCGGGTGACGCGGCTCGACGCTCGCACGCGCCGTCGACGGACTCCTCGGGAGCCGCGGAATGACCGCGTGGCTCTCGTTCGGCTCGGCGCTGCTCGCGCTCCTCGTGTGCGCGCTGCCGCGACCCAGCCAAGCGCCTCTTGGCTCGGCTGCCGGCGAGTCACGGCTCGGCTACGTCGAAGTCCAGGCGAGCGGTCCGCTCGAGCGCGTGACGCTCGACTGCGGCGCGGCGGGGGACACCGAGCTCGAGCTCGGGCTCGCCGCCGGCGAGACGCGCCGACTGCTCGTGCCCGTGCCGCGTGCGCACGGTGTCGGCGCGGTCGGGGACTTGGACTTGCCGAATTCGTCCTCGCCGGCACTCACGGTGCTCGGCCGGCGCGGCGACGAAGCGCGTGCGCGCGCGGTCGCCGCGCTCGGTCCCGCGTGGCTTGCGCGTCCGGCGCCGCGACCCGCTCCCGCGCGAGGTCCACGCGGCGCGACGTTGTTGGTCGTCCTCGCCTCCGCGGCGTTCGTCGCGCGGTGTTCGGCGCGTCGCGTGCTCGCGCTCTTCATCGGCGCGATCGGCGCCGCGCTCGTGCTCGCGCTCGAACTCGCGCCGCGCGAAGCGCCGCGCAGCGTCGTCGTGCTCGACTTCACGTCCGGCGAGCCACGCGGGTTGCGCCGCGAGAGCGCACGGCATGCGCTCGAGCTCTTCGGCGACGCGCCGCTCGCGCTCACGCTCGCACCCGACGGCGTCCGGCTCGAGCTCGAGGCGGACGCTCGCGGCGAGGGCCCGCTGCGAGTCGTCGCGCGCGCGCCGGGCGCCGTGCTCATGCGGCTCGACCTGCTCGAGAGCGGACCGCCGGATCCCGCCGCGAACCGTTTCGGCGACCTGGCGGACGTCTGGGTCCGAGAGGCCGACGGCCGGTGGACGTTCCGGGGCGATTGGAACTTCGGCGAGCCGTTGCCCCCTGCCCGCGAACCCGCGCGATCCGCGGCGACGACTGCGCCCGCGGGGGCGGGCTCCGAGCGAGGGACCGAGGCGCTGCCGCCGCTCGCGGGCTGGCTCCAAACGGGTTTGCCGCAGGGAGTTGCGTTCCTGATCGGCCGCGCGGTCGAGCCGCTCGTGGGGGCCGCGCCTGGGGAGAGCGCGGGTGCGTCTAGTGGGGCGTCTGGCGGGGCCTCTGGCGGTGCGTCTGGGCTCTCGCTCGCCGGCGCGGCGACGCGCGAAGTCTGGGTGCGCGTCGGCACTCCGTGACCCGCTCCGGCGCGACGCGGCCGAGGCGCGCGAGGAGTCTTGCATGGGGGATTGATGGCGATCCGGGCCGTCGCTACCGTGTTGCGCCCTTCGGACTCCGCCGTGCGGACCGACGCCGCGTGGACCGCCGCCGTGCGGACCGGATGACCCGGTCAGCACGTTCGCGCGGCCGAGCCCGCGCTGCGTTCGTGTTCGTCACTCGGCCGCGGCACCGAAGGACCACTGAGGACCACTCAGGACCACAGGATCCGTAATGAGCACCACCTATTTCCGTTCGAACGAGGTCGAGCAGCGTTGGCTCTTGTACGACGCTTCGGAGCACAACCTCGGACGCATGGCCGCCAAGATCGCCATGAACCTGATGGGCAAGGACCGCCCCACCTACACGGCGAACCACTTGACCGGCGCGCACGTCGTCGTGATCAACGCGGAGAAGGCGAAGCTCACGGGCAAGAAGGGCGAGACCAAGAACTACGCGCACTACACGAAGTATCCGGGCGGCTACAAGCTGGTGCCGCTCGCCCGCGTGCGCGAGGCGCGTGCGACCGACATCGTCACGCTCGCCGTGCGCCGGATGCTCCCGAAGTCCAAGCTCGGTCACGACATGCTGCGGCGCCTCAAGGTGTACGAAGGCGCCGAGCATCCGCACGTGGCCCAAGCTCCCGTCAAGGTGGAGGCCTGATTCGCATGTCCGACTCGTCTTTGCAGTGGGGCCTCGGCCGTCGCAAGAGCGCCGTCGCCCGCGTTCGTCTGAAGCCCGGTGCCGGCGGTTTCGTCGTCAACGGCCGTCCGATCGAGGAGTACTTCCCGGTCGAGGACCAGCGCCGCAAGGCGCTCGCGCCGCTGAAGCTCGCCGGTCTCGAAGGTAGCTACGACGTGCACTGCAACGTCGCCGGCGGCGGCCCGATCGGCCAAGCCGGCGCCGTGATGCTCGGCGTCGCCCGCGCGATCAAGGCGATCAACCCGACGCTCGATCCGCAGTTGCGCGCCGAGGGCTTCCTCACGCGCGACAGCCGCATGAAGGAGCGCAAGAAGTACGGCCGTCGCGGCGCGCGTCGCGGCTTCCAGTTCTCGAAGCGCTGATCCGCGCTCGAGAGCGCGATCCGGAAACCGTGCGCGGCCCGCGTTCGTTCGCGGCCGCGCACGTTGCTTGACGGCGCGCCTCGGCGTTCCACGCTCTCTCCGCACTCCGCTCCCTCTTCCGCCATGGCCGGTCACTCACACTCCGCGAACATCGCGCGTCGCAAAGGCGCCGTCGATGCGAAGCGCGGCAAGGTCTTCAGCAAGATCGCGAGGATGATCATCTCCGCCGCTCGGCACGGCGGAGGCGATCCGGACGCCAACCTGAAGTTGCGCTACGCGATCGAAGCCGCGCGCGCCGCGAACATGCCGAAGGACACGATCGAGCGCGCCGTCAAGAAGGGCACGGGCTCGAAGGACGGCGATTGGCAGGAGCTCGTCTACGAAGGCTACGCGCCCGGCGGCATCGCCGTGATGGTCGGTTGTCTGACCGACAACCGGCACCGCACCGCGCCCGACGTGAAGCACATCTTCGAGAAGGCCGCGGGCAACTTGGGTGCGCCGGGCTCGGTCGGGTTCATGTTCCAGCACCGCGCGATGTTCGTGATCGAGACCGCGGGCAAGACCGAGGACCAGGTCACCGAGCTCGCGCTCGAGATCGGCGCCGACGACGTCGAGTACGACGGTGATCTCGCGGTCCTCTACGCCGCCCCGGCAGAGTTCATCCCGGTCAAGTCCGAGCTCGACAAGCGTGGCCTGAAGTTCCGCTCGGCGGAGCTCGCGTACGTGCCGCAGAACCGGGTCGCGCTGACCGACAAGGACGTCGCGAAACGGGTGCTCAAGCTGATCGACGCGCTCGAGGACCTGGACGACGTCCAGCACGTGTGGGCGAACTACGACATGCCGCCGGAATGGCTCGACGAGCTCTCCGGAGGCGCTTGATTCGGGCTGGGCGCTTGACGGCGCGACCGCGGTATTCGACGCTCGTCCGTGTGGACTCGTCGCGTGCGGCCGTGCATTCGAGCGCGGCCGGCGCGGCCGGCGAGCTCACGCGACTCGAGGTTCGAACGACGTTTTCGAGGTGATCCATGGCTGAGGCAATGCGCACCGTCCGCATCGTGACCGCGGACGAATCGATGCTGGCTTCGACGCGCGCCGCCGCGAGCGGACTCGCGGGCTGGCAATGCGCGCACGTGCGCTCCGTCGACGAGCTCGTCGAGCGCCCGCCCGCGCCCGGCGACGTCATCCTGCTCGACGGCAACCTGCGGCCGAACGTGTACGAGGCGAGCCGACGCTTGACCGGTCGCACACGCTGCCGCACCTACGTCGTCGTCGAGAAGTCGAACCAGCTCGCCGAGCCGATCGCGCACTTCTGCGGAGCGACCGGGACGCTGTCGCGTCCGGTGTCCGCGAGCGACCTGCGCAACGCGCTCGAGAAGAGCACGGGACCGCGCGCCGCGCTGCCCGCGGATTCGCGCGGCGCCGCGCACGAGCCGAACTTCCCCGAGGCGTTGCTGCGCGACCTGACTGGCGCGATCAACAAGTCGCTGGTGGTCGCACTGACCGACCCCGAGACCAACCTCTTCAACTACGCGTTCCTCAACTACAAGCTCGACGAGGAGTTCAAGCGCGCGCAGCGCTTCGGACATCCGCTCGCGTGCGTGATGCTCGGCTTCGAGGGCCAGTGCTCCGAGACCGTGCTGCGTCAGCTCGCCGGCATCTTCCTTTCGAGCGCGCGCGACACCGACGTGCTCGGCCGCTTCGACGAGAACTCGTTCTTGTTCCTCTTGCCGCACACCGGCCCCGACGGTGCGCAAGTGATGGCGAAACGCGTCGGTCAAGCGGCAGAAGAGCTCGGCTTGCGCGACCTCGTGGGCGATCCGCTGCAGATCTCGGTCGGCATCTCGTTCTCGCCGCACCCGGACGTCAAGAAGCGCGAGGATCTGTTCACGCTCGCGCGCAAGTCGTTCCTCGCGGCCGAACAGGCGGGTGGCGGCGTCGTCACCACGCCCTGAGCGAGCAGGCATCGAACGGCGCGCTCGCGCGCTGGCCCGGAGCAGCGCCGTTGCGCGCCGCGTGAGCCTCGAGCTCGAACGAAATCCGGCCGTGGGCTCCGCGCAGTCGTTCCGCGTATGACTTCGAGAGTCCGTTTCCGGCTCGCCATCGACGACGCAGGCGAGTTCCTGGTGGTCGGCGGCGACCGGCTCGTGCTCGGACATGCGAGTCATCGCGGCGCGGACCTGCCGGTGCTCGCCGACCTCTTCGCCGAGCACGCCACCTTCGAGTTCCGTCCGGAGACGTTCCACGCTCCCGCGAGTTGGCGGCTCTCGCCGGCGCGCGAACTCGTCGCTTCCGGTCGCGAACTGCGGGTCGACGGCCGCGTGGTCCGCGACGCACACGAGCTGGCGCACGGCGAACGCATCGAGTTCTCCGGCCAGCTCGCGGCGCGCACCAGCGTGCCCGTGCCGGAGTCGAGCACGTTCCTGCTCGAGTTCGAGCGCGGCGCCGAGTGCCTCGGCGCACAACGTGTCCTGCTGCTCGCGCCGGGTCCCGGCGGACTCGTGCGCATCGGTCGGCGAGCTCGATCCCACGCGCGCGTCTCGCGGCTCTCGGGCGACGTGCGGATCTTCGAGGACGGGGGGCGCTTGCTCGCGCTCGCCGACGGCCAGTTCCGCCTCGACGACGGCGAACTCGCGACGGAACACCGCATCGTGTTGCCGCTCGACCGACTGCACACGCTCACGCACTCGCGCGCGGCGCACGGCGAACCGCCGTTCGTGATCACGCTCGCGCCGGCGCACTGAGTTCGGGTCCGGACCCGGAAATCCTTTCCGAGCGAAGCGCGCGGGCGCGTCCGCGTTTCGATCCGCTCCGCGCGTTGCGAGGTAGCTTTGTGGACCCGAGCTTCCGAGGCGCAGCGGATCTCGCAGAGCGAGCGGTAACGAGACGCCGTTTTTCCGCTTCCAGTCGAGGAACGAATCCCCTTCGCCACGTTCGACCACGCACTCGAACCATGCAAATCCGAGCCCTGATCACGACCTTCGCCGCGGTTTCCGCTCTCACCACGACCTCCGTTCTCGCCCAGGTGACGCCTGACGCGGGCCCGGACCAAGTGCTGCCGAACGGCAGCGCTGCCGTGCTCGCCGGTGCGTTGCCCGGCCGCTCGCCGCTCGCGTACTGGACCGCCGACGGCAACCTCGCGACCGAGAACGCGATCCTCTTCTACGACGACGCGAACGGCACGACGGCGTCGCCGGTGTTGCACGATGCGGCGGGCAAGATCTTCGGCTGGCCGAGCGACTTGCTCGAGATCGGCGGCACCGTGTACGGCATCGAGAGCCTGCACCGTTACTTCTACTCCGTCGACGTGACCACCGGGCTCTGCAAGCCGATCGGTGCCGCGAACACGTGGAAGAACGTCTACTCGCTCGCCTACGACGCGACGACCGATCGCGTGTTCGCCGTCGATCAGTACAAGAAGCAGCTCCTGCGCATCGCGCGCACGACCGGCAAGGTCACGCCGGTCGGCAGCGCGACGTTGAAGGGGTACACGTTGGTGCGTGCGCTCGCGTTCCGCGCCGCCGACGCGCAGCTCTACGCCGTCGACCAAGGCAGCGACAAACTCCTGCGGCTCAACCCGTCGACCGGCGTCGTCAGCGTCGTGCGCACGCTGCCCGCCGACGCGTTCGCGCGCATCGACGAGCTCGAGTTCTTCGGCGACGACCTCTACGGCACGAACGCCATCCAGAACGCGGCGGGCGACCTGATCGCCTGCCAGCTCCAGCGCATTCCGTTGACGCCCGGCGCGGCGGTCGAGAACGTCGGACCGTTGATCCCGGAAGTCTCGCCGCACGCGCTGGTGATCCACTCGGTGCCCGAGCGCTTCCAGTGGTCGCAGAGCTCCGGCCCCGGCGTCGCGACGTTCTCGGACGCGAAGTCGCTCGCGCCGACGGTCAACTTCTCCGCACCCGGAACGTACGATCTGACGCTGACCGCGTTCGCGCTCTCGGGTCCGGTCGCGGACACCGTCAGCATCACGATCGAACCTTGACGCGCTGGCGGAGCGTCCATGCTCCGTGACTCTCCGGCGCTCCTCGAAATCCGCTCGGCGTCGGCGCGTAACCGCCGCCCATGGGCGGCGGAGCACGACGACGCGCAGAGCACACGAACGGTGGGGTAGACCGTGACGACCGTCTCGGCGCCGAAGCTCCTGGCGCAGAGTCACCCGGCGCGGAATCTCCCGGCGGCGGCCGTGGTTCCGTCGAGCTCCCGCGCGACGAAAGTCGAAGCCGCGTCGCAGCGGTGAGCGCGCGCCGGAGCGGAGTCGAGCGACGCGGCCGCGACCCGGTGCGGTCCGCTGCGCCGAGCCGGCGCACGCTTGCCCGAGTTCGTCGCGCCGACTCGCCGCGTGCGCTATCGTCGCGCTCGGAGGCCGCAGTGCGAGCTCGGCGCCGAAACGTGTCGCGATGATCGACTGGGAGGAGTTCTACCAGAGCTTTCGCAAGCCCGGTTTCATCCCGGGTTACGAGATCCAGAATCGGCTCGGCGGCGGCGCGTTCGGCGAGGTCTACAAGGCACGCAAGACGTCGATCGGGAAGCCCTACGCGATCAAGTTCTTGAAGGTCGATGACCAGGCGGGTCGCGAAGCGATCGAGAAGGAGCTCGACCACGTTCGACACTTCGCGCAGATCGACCATCCGAACCTCGTGACGATCGAGGACATGGGGGTCGTGCTCGGCGTGCCGTACCTGATCATGGGTTACGCCGGCGAGGACACGCTTGCGCGGCGGCTCAAACGCGAGCGCCTGAGCGTCGAGCGCGCGCTCCACTACTTCACGCAAGTCGCGCGCGGCGTGCTCGCGTTGCACGACCGCCGCCTGGTGCACTTCGACTTGAAGCCGTCGAACGTGTTCCTGAAAGGCGAGATCGCGCGCGTCGGCGACTACGGGCTCGCCAAGCTGATGACCGAAGGCCGCGCGACGCTTTCGTTCGGCCGCGGCACGCCGCACTACATGGCGCCCGAGATGTTGAAGAACCGCGCCGATCATCGCGCGGACATCTACTCGCTCGGCGTGATCCTCTACGAGTCGTTGACCGGCGCGTTGCCGTTCGACGAAGAGCCCGGCGGTGGTTTCGTCGTGCGCGAGACCGATGAGCCGCCGCAGTTCCCGCCCGAGTTCCCGATCCCGCTGCGCGGAGTCGTCGAACGCGCGCTCCGACTCGATCCCGCGTTGCGCCACGCCAACGTCGAGGAGCTGATCGCCGAGCTCGGCCAGACCGGCCGACAGGGGGACTCGATCGTCGTGCCGCGCGAACTCGCCGGCACGAGCGCGCATGGCGGAGCTCGCGCCGGGACGCTCGACGAACGCACGCCGCCGCCGACTCCGGCGCTGACTCCGCCGGCTCACTCGGCTTCGCCCGGGCCGGTCGCCGACCGACCGTCGCCGGAGCAGCAGTCGCCATCGCCGTCGACGCCGTCGACGCCCCCCGCGTCCGGTGCTCCGGCGGCGGCGGTGACCGCTCAAACGCCCACGCCCGGCCTCGGTGCCGCGCCGGCTGCCCACGCGCCGAGCCCTGCGAAGCCCGGCGTCGCGCGCGCCGCGTCACGCGAACTCGCCCGCGGCGCCGCCGAAGTCGCGCTCGGCGTGTGGG
>JAKLKU010000037.1 GCA_023150475.1 Planctomycetota bacterium | reverse complement strand
ATGAAGCTCGGGCTCGAGACCGCGCCGTGGAGCGTCGAGAGGCTGCTGCGCTGGCGCGTTTTTCGGCCCGTTTCCGACCCGGTTCTGGCGCAGTGATGCGGGGCAGTATCGTCTCATGGCTTTGTCTACATGAAAGGCGCCTCAGGCGCCGCGAACCGTTCAATTCGTTGCCCACGTGTTCAATCGGGAGGCCCGCATCCAAAACACATAATGCGGATGTTGACGGCGGCACCGGCGCAGTACACCCTGCTGAGCGCTCGCCAACCCTCGAAGCCAAAAATGACTGACGCCAACGCCACCATCCGCCAGAAGATCGAGTCCTTCGTCGCTGAAATCGAAACCCTGACCCGCCAAGCCGCGCTCGAAGCCGTGCTGGCGGCGCTCGGTGGAGGTGCGCCGGTCGCTGCTCCCGCCCGTGCGGTTCGGCGGGCGGCGCCGTCGGCGCCGCGTAAGCCCGCGCCGCGGGCGAAGGGCGGCAAGCGCACGCCTGAGCAAGTCGCGGCTGATGCCGATCGGATCCTCGCGTTCGTGAAGGAGAACGACGGCTGCAGCGCTCAACAAATCCAAGCGGGGCTCGGACTGTCGAAGAAGGACGTCGCGTTGCCGTTGCTCCGTCTGCGCGACGAGAAGCGTCTCAAGATCACCGGGCAGAAGCGGGGGACGCGATACTTCGCCGGTGCCGGCGCCGCGAAGTCGGTGGCGAGCAAACCCGCGCCCGCGAAGCGCGCCGCACCGAGTTCAGCGCCCAAGCAGAAGCGCAAACCGATGTCGCCGGAGCAGCGCAAAGCGTTGCTCGAGCGCTTGGCGAAAGCGCGGGCTGCTCGCGCAGCCAAGAAGAGCTGAGACCGAAGGCGAGTTGCCGCGAGCTCCGGCCTGTTCGGCCGGCGCGTCTTCGCGGGCGGCGCTTCCTCGTGGACGGCGCTGGAACGAGCTCCACCGAGCTGCCGGCCAGCGCCGTCCGCGTCGTTCATGGGAAGTGCTCGCGTCTCTCTCGCGAGCAAGCGCTATCGTGTCGCTCTCGCGTTCGAGCGCGGACGACTTCGATGGTGCGTTCGCTGGGCTCGACCGCGTCGCGCAGACGACCACGCCGCATGCGGCGTGGGTGAGCCGACTGGCGCTCGAAACGCTCGCGGACGAAGTGCCCTGAGGTGCAAGCGAGTGCGCGGCCTCGTCGCGGGGTTCTGACCGACGGAACCTACGCGCCGCAACGTCGAACGTGCGCTCCGGATCTCGCCGGATTCGAGAACCACTGACTCCTTCGGACGTGATGCGTGCGGCGAACCCGGGGGACAGGTGCGGTCCGGTCGCCACGTTCGATCGACGAGCATCACGCCGCACGCAAGCCGAAGCCGCACGCACGCCGGCGCCGTTGGCACCGCAGCCGTGCTGCGCGGGCGTCGGCGCTGCGGCGAGCCGCGCAATCCGTCACGAAGCCAGGCGACGCAACCGCTCTTCCCGCGTGGCCGAGACTCGAAAGGCGCCAGCGTCGGGCCGCTCGCACGTTTCCGGCGCCGCTAGACTCGCGCTCCGCGACCGAGCTGGTCGCCCGACACGCTCCAAGGAGATCGTCGCTCGCCGTGTCTCGAGAGTTCATCAACTGTCTGCGCTGCCAAGCGCAGGTTTCCGCAAACGCGGATGGCATGTGCCCGGTGTGCGGAGGTGTCGTGCGTGTCGCGATCTCGCTCGACCGGTGGACGGACCTGCCCGACGTTTGCGCGAACTGCGGCGGTGTCGCGCGGCGTCGGATCGAGGTGCTCTCCGCACGCGACGACGACGGCGTCATCGACGTCGACGCGCAAGCGAAGCGCTCGGTGGGCGTGTTCCTCCTCGGCGGATGGATCGCGTTGCTGTTCGACGCGTTCACGAGCAAGGACAAGGTCATCGCGGTCGAGCTCCCGATCTGCCCCGACTGCATTCGCAAGACGACGTTCACGGCCCAGTTCACGGATTTCGCGGCCGGAACGATCGGAGTCCTGGTGCATCCGAGTTTGCGCGATGCGCTCGCCGCCAAGAACCGTCGCCGTTCCCAGGCGTAGCCGCTCGCACGTCGAACGCATTCCCGCGCGGCGTCCGCAACCCGGTGCGACGCGCGGGACCGAATCAGCGCGACGCGCTCGAGCACGGATCCGCCGAGCATCGGCCCGATCGGCGGCGCATGCGGCAATCGACGAGGACCCGCGCTTCGACGTCGCGCCGAACCCAGGTCGTCGCCGCGTCCTCGTTTCGACGCGTAGCTTCGTCGGCGACCGACGCTATCGGCGCTGCGGAGGAACCCAGTGGCCCACCTGCCTTCCATTGCGACGCTCGGGCTCGTGTTGTTTCAGGCGCAGGATCCGACGTCACAGCCTTTGCTCGACGTCGCGCAGCTGGCGCTCGACGAGCTGATCACTCGACTACCGCTCGTCCACGAAGAGTGCGATTGGGACTCGAAGCGCAACGTGGCGACCTGCGATCCCGCGCTGATGGAGTTCCTGCGACGATTGCAGAGCGGTGCGCGCCCGTCGGACGAGCAGTGGCGTGAAGTGCTCGTCCGAACCGGCTGCCTGCGCTATCGAGATCGATGGCCGGTCGACCGACCGTTCGCGGTGTCGATGCGGATGCCCGTTTGGCTCCCGTTCTCGACGATCGAACTCGTGCCGACCGACGCAACGCTCGCGCCGGCGGCGGCTCGGTCGCTCCCTCCGGGCGGGTGCGGCACCTATGCCGATTGGGTGGCGTCGGACGCGCTGTATCAAGAACTCGGGCGATTGCCCGCCGGACTGCAGCACTTGGAGTTCCGAGCTTCGATCGTCGTCGACGGCGTGATGGCCGGAGGGTTCGCAAATCGATTCCCGCTGCCGTCCCTGCCGGAGGGAGTCCTCTGGAGCGGAGCGCTGACCCTCACGACGGAGATCGTGCCGACGATCGATGACGCCGTCTCGCCGATCGACGATGCAGCGATCGGTGCCGCCGTTCGTGCAGCGCTTGGCGTGGCGTTCTCGACCTGGAGGATCGAAGGCGAGTGGCAACGCACGGCGATCGTCGTGCTCGACCCAGACGTTCGTGCGAATCCGGTCTTGGATGGCGTGGCGCTGTCGACTCGCGTGGAGGTCGTTCACGACGGCGCGATCGTCGACACTCTCGAGCTCGTCGCGAGCGACCACGACCGCGTGGCGCTCGCGAACTCGACGTCTTCGAGCGGACGACGCCGGATCGATTTCGCCTCGAGCAGGCGGATTCCAGCGGCGTCGGAAACGGACCCCGCCGCGAGGGTGGGTAGGACGCTCCGAGTGGTCGGGACCTCGGAGCACGTGCATGCGTTGTGGGGCGCATCGCGGCGGTGGAGTGGACTCTTGGAGATCCCGCTCGACGAAGCGATCCGCAATGAAGTCCAGCGAGTTTCTCCCAAGGCTCGACGCTCTTGGGTGTGGTCGTCCTCGCGACGCTAGTTCGCATGCCGCAACTCCGTCACGGGTGCGCGACGGAGCGCGGCCGGAGTTGGCGGCCGGAACTCGCGGACGAAGCTCGCGCAGGAAACGCGCCGACGAAACGCGCCGACGAAACGCGCAGACGAAACGCGCAGACGAAACGCGCAGACGAAGCGCGCAGACGAAGCGCGCAGACGAAGCGCGCAGACGAAGCGCGCAGACGAAGCGCGCGGACGAAACGCGCGGACGAAACTCGGCGCGCGTCGGAACCGACCTATCGAACGTGAATCGCGCGACGCACGGCGAGATTCCCGCTTCCGCAGGTCAGGTGCGGCCGAGCGACGAGCGACGGTCCTACGCGGCGCTGACCGTTCGACGACGCGCTCGGCCTGCGCGCTCGGTGCTCGAAGACCGCGCGTCGCGCGCGATTTCCGGGGGCGCGTCAGGGAACGAAGATCATCTCCCAGGCGTTCGAGAAGTTCGTGGTTTCGTTCGTCGAGCAGGGCCCGTTTCCGTCGCGGAACGCGGTCTGGAAATACACCTTGACACCCGGCGCGATCTGCGCGTTGTGCAACGAGAAGAGTTTCTCGTAGTGGATCGACCCACTGGCCCCGGTGTTCATCGTCGGAAGCCGATGCGTGATTCCGCCGCCCGCGAGCGTGCAGCGAAGGCCGTGACCGTACGGATAGCCGAGCGTGTTGAACGGGGGATGGTAGTAGAGCCCGGTGCTGTAGACCGTGTATGCCCAGACGTTGGTCGGCATTTGCACGGTGTCGACCCACTGGTCGTCGTTCGAGATGTCGTCGCTGCCGGTGATCTGAAGCAATGCACCGACGCCGGTCCCGTTGATGCAGCCTTCGCCCGGCACCGATGTGTTGTTGCACGGGCACGGCGTGTCGGTGGCGGCGTTCCCGTCACACAGAGGGTTTCCGACGAGGCTCGTGGTCGGCGCCGATGCAGGTGCCGTCCCACTCGGTTGCGGGCTCGTCACGCTACCGAGCAGTGCGACAAACGGTGCGGCGATTCGAAGCAAGATTTCGATCATGTGGTCCTCTCTGATTGCGGTCGGCAGTTCACTGCCGTGTCGGGCGCTGCGTTACACAGGCGGGCACTCAAGCGCTGTGCAGGTGTCGTCGTCAATCGCTTCGACGCGCTGGTCCCAAAGATGCATTCCACCCGTCCGCGTCGACGAGAACGCGAGGACGGACTCGCGTGTGACCGGGGTTCTCTCCGCCCTCACGGGACGCCGTCCTCGCGTCGTTCGGAATTCCGTGGATGTAGGACGGATGGACCCACGGTGCTCGGTCGTGCCGTGCGAATCGCGGGCACTCGTCCCAACCGAGCACGGCACGTCGCGCGCTCGGGAGGTTCGTTTCGCTCGCGGGACGGAGTTCGAGGCGTCGGTCGCGAGTGGGCCGCATGGGTCCCGTCTCCCGAGGGTCCCATGTCGACGAGTCGACATGCGCTGCACTCGATCGCGCGAAAGGCCGCGCGCTGCACCGCCGCATTCGTGGTCGGAGGCGGCCGCGCGCCCGAAGTCGGACGAGCCGTGCTCGAAGCGCAACTCGCATCACCGGCATTGCCAGCGCCCGCACTCGACACTCGGCGTTCCAGTTCATTTCCGAGCCGGGGCTGCGCCGCGTCGAAGTGGAACGGGGTGCTCGACGGGGTCCGACCGGCGACGTCTATAGGTGCTTTGCGTCCGGCGCGCGCGATCGGCTCCGGCGGAGACGAGGCTACGAGGTCGCTCACGGACGACGTCCGAGATTTCCATCACCGGCAGCGCACGGGGCACCACCCAAGCCGCGCCCGCCTCCGTTGGCGCGACTCGACCGACGACGGACGGCCGGTCGACCTCGTCATGGACGCAGCGCTGCGAAAAGGGTCGTGGTCCGAGACCGCTCTGCTGTGCCGGGACCGGCGCGATCGAGTTCCAATCCGCGACCGACGATCGTGACGGAGACGGAGCTCGACCGCTCTGGCGCCGATTCCGTGGCTCCAACGCGATGCTCCACGGCGCGTCGGGAACCGCCGCCGTGGCGCTCCGGGTGTGGAGCTGTCGAACGCGTTCATGGTCGCGACAACTCGTCGAGCCACGCGTGGGAGCGCGCCCACTCCTCGAGGTGCGTTTCGTGCCTCTGGAACTCACGCGAGGTCCGGCGCCGTAGTCGACCTCGACCGGAGTGCATTCGCGCCGAATCGCGGCCGCGCTTGGAGCGGTTTCGTGGATCCGCGAGCTTCGGTTGCCCGTCGACAAGCTAGGGTCGTCCTCGTGAAGGTGCTGTTCGGCCTCTCGGTGCTGCTGATCGTGGCGTCGATCGGCGCGTTGCTCCTCGTCGACTTCGCCGGTGACGCGCAACAAGCCATCGAATTCGTGGCCGTGGAGCCCGACCCGCTTCGAGTCGGCGACGCCGCGGTGCTCTTCGAGGTCCACGACTGGATGAACGAACCGCTCTCCGGCATGCGCGTCGAGTGTTGGCTCGAATCGGCGGGTGGATCGCCGCAAGCGACGAGTCGAGCCACCGAGGAAAGCTCCGTCGACGGAGTGCCGCGTTACCGCTGGCGCTTTTGGGTCGAGCGGAACGGACGAGTCGACGTCGGCGTGTCCGCGTATTGGCCGGACGGAGTGTGCGTGTCCCGGCGCGTCGTCGAGTTGCAGGCGCGATAGCGTCCGGAGCCGTCCGGGGGCGTCGCTATCCGATCACCTCGAGAGAGTCGCTCGAGTGAACGTGCGGCGGGCAAGTCATGCCGCGGACGCACGCTACGAGACCCAACACGTGTGCCGCATCGACTGCGGACTCCGCTCCGCAGCGGCGCGAGAGCGCTTTGCGCCGGTCGATGCACCGGCGGCGTCCGCGTGCGCGCCTGACGTCGACATGGACGGCGCGACTTCCGCCGAGGGGAGTCCTCAGTCCACGAGGGAGTGTTCGGCTCACGGAGCTCCATCGAACGGACGCGCGGCCGTCGCATGACGTCGCGCCTTCTGCACGACCGCGGACCTCGGCGTGACTCTGTCCCAGCTTGCGGCAAGCCGTGCTAACGGGCGCGAACGACGTCTGGGTGGCGCTTCGCGCCGCGGCTAGACAGCGTTCCCGCCATCCACGCAGTTCGTCGGCTTGAGCCGGACTACCGAAAAGGACGGGGACTTCGCCGACGCCGCGGCCGCGTCGACGTAGTTCTCGTGGTCGACGAGCTCGCCCGGGGGCTGCGCGTCGCAGCGCGATCCGCTGGCAACGCACCCGACGACGAGGGGCTTCCTGAATGGACGGACGCAAGGCGCCGCGGTTGCACTTCGTGCGAGATTTCTTGCTCAACGACGAGTGGCAGTACCGTCGGGGCGCTCCGACCGCGGGTTCGAGCGCGTCAAGCTTGCCACGCTCGGACCGCGTCGCGCACCCCCGGCACGCGGCGCGATCGGGGAAAGGTCGAAAGCGCGATCACGACGAGCTGGCCGACACGGAGCTCGGCGGTCGCGCGGACTAAGTCACACTCGGCGGGCCCGCTTCCGGCGAGTCCTGCTTGCCGGACGGTGCGCCTTCCGCGTCATCGGTGGCGACCGGCCGCGCTCGGCGGAAGTCGCGCACTTCGCCGTCACCGTACTCGATGCGGACGAGGTCGTTGACCATGTCTCGTTGGTAGATGGTCACGCGAACCGCCTGCGCGCCGTCGCTCGTGCGTCGATGCGTGGCCCGTATCACGACTTCGGCTTGCCGGCGAAGTTCATCGATGTTCATGTCGTCGTTCGCGCTCCGTGAGACACGCCGCTCCGAGACCGCTGGGAGGGAGCGCCACCCCGAACGAATCGCACGGCCATCACGCCGTTCGGGAGGCCGCGTCCTTCGTCGCCCGCGCGGCGGGGCGGAGCTGCGATCGGATCCAGAGCCGGTGGCTCTCCTCCGTTGGGCAAGCGCCAAGTCGGAACGTAACCCGCGAACGCGATTCCGCGCCGCAGTGAAATCGAAATCCCGCGCCGGGGCACGGCGTCTGGAGCCACGTTCATCGCCTTGCGCGGGGCGCACGACGGCAGTGGGAGTGTCGCGTTCCGTCCGTCGATCCGTCGGACTCCGAGGCGGGCGCAGGCGCAGCGTGGGGATTCACCCGCGACGTCACGAAGAACGGCTCGCGCGCGGCGACGCCACTCTGCGAGCAGCTGGCGCAAACCGTGTCGCCGAATGCATGGACGCAGCCCACGTGCGCGTCACTCGAAACTTCAGGGCCTTACAGGAGATCGGACGAATTCGTGCACGATCGCGTGGGCTGCGGGTTACGGTGGCTCTCGAGGCAGCCTTGGCCGTCCATGCGACGTCGGACCGCTTCCGCGTTTGTTGGGCTCCGACCGTGCGAGGATCGAAATGTCGTCGGGTTCGCGCAGGACACCTCCGCCCGTCCGTCAGTCTGTCGTCAGCTCGACGGGGAACGGCGTGTGCGTGCTGGTGGATTGTGAGCAGTGCGCGAAATCGGGCGCTCGCCGAGCTCGGGACAAGACGTGCTGGTTGTGCCACGGAACCGGCAAACGCGCCGTGAATCGCGAGACCGGAGAGTATCTCCCGGTCAGCCGTGTGCCCGAACGAGAGCGACGCGGACCGTAGCTCCAACTCGAGCGGATTCCGCGTCGGCTCGAGGTGCATCTCGGGTTCGTCCCGCACGCGAGCGCGTCGGCGGCGCGATCAGCGCTCCGAGGAGTGCGAAGGCGCGCTTGCCGACGGCGGAGTGACGAGGCGGCGCAGGTTGTCGATTTGCTGACTCGCCATCGCGCGCTCGTCGGTCGTGGGCTCCGTGTCCAGGATCGATTGATAGGCTGCGGACGCCTCAGCGAAGCGACCGTCGTAGTGCAATGCCAACGCCAGTCTCATTCGAGGGGTGGGTTCCATGAAATCCTTCGCGGGCGTTCACGCTGCGCCGGGATCGACGCACACGCGTTTGCCTGACGCCTTCCCCCATAGACCGCCGCGGATCGGACAGGCGGCAATTCGCGGATTGAGGTTCGAGTTCCGCGCCGAATCGTTGGTGTCACCACGTGCGCTGCGCGCTGGGTCGGCCGACCGCTGCGTGGGACGTAGGCGTGTCACGGCCACGGCGGACGTCTGCTCCAAGGCGTCGGCACGTCCTGTCGAGAACGACCGTGACCTTCGTCCTCTCGCGGTTTCGTCCATACGCGGCGAACGAGCCGGTTGACGGGTAGCCCGCTCGCCGGCGGTCTCATCGCAACGGGTGAACATCCGTCGGCACTCGATCGACGATCGCCCGGACGCCAACGGCTGCGGTTTCACTCGCCGGAACGTGCCGGACGAGTCCGTCCCCACGATCGAAAGGTCGATGGCCGGGAGCTCGTCAACTGACGTCGCGCGCGCGCCAACTCGAACTCGCGGAGGCACGCTCGTCGATCGTGTGTGCTTCGGCCGGCGGTCCGGTCGCGATTGCATCCTCGGTCGACTGGAGTGATTCCATGGGGCACGAGAGGAATGGTTGGCGAGGGCTGCTGGGGTGTCGCGCGTGCGTGTTCCGCGGAGTCGTCGCGTTGGCATGTGGACTCACCTCGACGTCATGCTCGGACTCGTCTCGGTGGCCAGCCATTGGTCGAGTGGACGTGGAATTCGAGCGACGCCTCGAAGTGGGTGACAACGTGCTACGCCTGCGTTTCTACGACGACGACGGTTTTCCGCGAAGTGTTGCCAGAGTCGTCGTGTCGGGGGATGGGCTGAGCGTTCTGGATAGACCGCGGCCACGCACGGACGCTGAATTCCAAGCGAGCGTGCGCCTGCTTCGTGGCGGACACATCAAAACGTCAGTTCGACGCCCACAAGGAAGCCCAACTGCGCCTGCCAGACACGTACTTCATCGAATGCGCTGTGAACTGACGGCGCGTGAACAAGCTCCTCGGTCCGCGGCGACCCGTTGGTGCCGCAGATCCGATTCGGTGGGAACTGCGCGGGCCTCGTCAACTTGTGGGGCACGGCCGAAGCGCGAACTCCGAGTTCTGTGCGAGACGGACCGGAGACTCATTCAGCCGTAGGCCAAGCCCACCGCGGCTCGGAGCCCGTGTCGGTCGATCAGCGTGTACCAGTCCTCCATGGCGCGCGAGCACATCACGACCGCGTCACCGAGGTCGACTCCGTGATCGTCGACGACTGGCGCACGGTGCCCAGCGTGGCCACCAGCGCTTGGTAGTCGGAGGGCGATTGGACACCGACGATGGTGTAGTGCACTGCGCGGCCTTCCGAAGCCAACGCGGAGTATGAGAACGATGTGCCAAGATGCGTGGCGAGCTGCGAGCGGAACGAATTCACCCGATCGACGATGTCCTGCACGGTGCGCCCTTGCATGGGGTTCGACTCCGAGAAATCGTGACGGATCGAGCCCGTTCTAGTTCGGGCGGTGTTCGGCGCGACCGCTCAACCTCGTGTCTCGACCCTGCCGGTTTCATCGACTGAGGCGCGGCCTTCGTTCAGCAGATGCTCGATGCCCTCGTCGAGGTAGCGGGAGACCGTTGCGCCGAGTGCTCTGAAACCGAACAGGCGTGCGAGCGCCCGAAGCAAATCGGTGCGCGGGCACGCTCCGCTGGCCGAAAGGAGATGCTTCGCCGCGTTCGCGACTTCCTCGGGCGGAAGATCGATCGCATCGCGCTGATCGGCATCCCCGGGTTCGGAGCAACGGAACTCGCGCCAAGTCGTCGGGTCGGCGTTCCGGTGCCAGAGGAATACGCGTGAGCCGTGAACCACGCGTCGCGTCTGCGCCGAGCGCGCGGCTTCGTCCACGCGCTCGACCACTTTCGCTCGGGTCCGTTCGAATCCGAAGCACGCGGCAAGTTGCGCGGCCGCGCGCTCGAGGCGAATCGGACCGTCGTTCGCGACGATGGCGTCGAGCTCTGACTTGATGCACGGCATGGCGCCCGGCGAGTAGAACTCGTCCTGGGTGCCAAGGAGGTGCGCCTTGCGCGCGCGGTACTGCGGAAGCGCCGGTTCCGACGGGGCCTCGCGCAAGCCGGCCAGCGACGGCGCGTCGACCGCCGAGGCGATGCGAGCTTCGGAAGTAGTCGTTGGCGCGACATCTGTGGACGGCACGGTCGTGGGAAGCGCCGTTGGCGGCGGCGGCAAGTGCGCATGCAACTTCGCGTCGTCGATCGCGCGGCAGAGGCGATCGAGCTCGGCGTCGCGCCTTTCCCACCAGTCGCTCGACCAGACGCGCGTCAGTTTCCACCCGAGACCGGAGAGCACCGACTGCCGCAGTCTGTCGCGGTCTCGCGCGGTTCTCGCGGTGTGGTAGTTCGCGCCGTCGCACTCGATGCCGAGCAGGTATCGACCGAGTCGCTCCGCGTCGACCACGGCGAGGTCGATGCGATAGCCTGAGCAGCCGACTTGTGAATGCACTTCGTGGCCGCGGGCTCGCAGCGCTTCACAGATTTCTCGCTCCAGCGGCGACTCGAATGCGTCGTCGGTTGCTGCCGCCACGGCCTCCGACGGGAGCGCCTTCGAGCCATGCTGTGCGTACGAGAGGAACGTCTTCAGGTCGGCGACGCCCGCCGCACGGGTGCGACTCAGGTCGATCTGATCCGCCGTCAGCGTGGAGAAGACGATCAGTTCGCGACGCGCGCGGGTCACTGCGACGTTCAGGCGCCGCTCGCCACCCGGACCGTTCAGTGGACCGAAGTTCATGCTCACACGTCCGGTCTCGTCCGGGCCGTAGCAGATCGAGAACAGGATCACGTCGCGCTCGTCGCCTTGGACGTTCTCCAGGTTCTTGATGAACACCGCTTCTCGGTGGCTCTCTGACGCGACGAAGTACCGATCGAGCGCCTGGTCGGCGCGCCGCTCCTGGTCGAGCATGTCCTCGACCACGCGTTGTTGTGCGGCGCTGAAGGTGACGACGCCGATCGAGTGCTTCGACAGCTCGGGATCCCGAAGGCGGCGGACCACTTCCTGAACGAGTGCGGCGGCCTCGACGCGGTTCGTGCGCGTGCGACCCTTGTCATAGCGTCCATCCGTCACGTGCCGCCATTGCACGCCGAGCCCCTCGAACGCGGCCGACGGGAAGGTGCATAGTCGATTGCGGTAGTACTTTCGGTTGCTGAACGCGATCAGGCTCTCGTGTCGGCTGCGATAGTGCCAGTGCAGGTCGAGAGGCGGCACACCGACTGCCCGGCATTCGTCGAGGATGCTCTCCAACTCTTCGACCTCCTCGATCTCCCGCTCGTCGTCCTGGACCACGATGTCGAAGAAGCTCGTTGGCGGGAGCTGTTTCGAGTCGCCGACCACGACTGCTTGTTTGCCCCGCGCGATCGCGCCAACGGCATCCCACGTCGGAATCTGCGACGCTTCGTCGAATACCACGAGGTCGAACGTCATCGAACCCGGCGGCAAGTACTGCGCGACCGAGATCGGGCTCATCAGGAAGCATGGCTTGAGCCGCTGCATCAGAGACTTCGCCTTCTCGACGAGCTGACGAGGCCCGAGGTGACGGGTCTTCTTCGCGAGCTCGCGTTGGAGCACTTGCAACTCGCTCCCTGAAATCGCGTTCGACGCGTCGGTGGGCACCCGAGCCGAGATGCTGGCTTCGATCACCTTTCGGGCGAGTTCGGTGCACTCCTCATCGAGCTGGCGGAACCGTTCGATGCGCTGCTCGTGAGAAAGCGCCAAGAAGTCGCGCAGGATCGGCTCCTGGGCTCGCGCCCATTCGAGCCAAGCTTCGTAGTAGCTGCGTTCGAACGCATGGACGATGTCGTCGCTGCGCACGGCTCCGCCCTCGATCGCGCCGATCAGCGCGCCGAGTTCGTGGCCCTGGAACTGACTTCGTAGGCGGCGCCAGAGAGCCCAGGCCCGCATGTCCGCGAGCGCGGGTTCGATGCGCTCGATGCGGCGCTGCCACTCCGATGCAATCGCGGCCGTGCGAAGTGAGAACCAGCGGTCGTCGTTCGAGAGGCGCAGCTCGGCTGCGACGCCGTCGGCGGCCGCGAGGAATCGTTGGATCGCAGCGCCTCCCGCCTCCGCGACGGCAACGATGCCTTCGGAGTCACGCACGCTGACGCACCAACGCGCGAGACGCTGCGTGTCGGCGGGCACGCGAGCCGCGTCGCTCGCGGCGGCGGCGATTCCTGCGTGTGCGGCCCGAGCCCAAGTCAACAGTCGGTCGAGTTCGTCCCACGGAGACTCTTCGGCCTTCCACGTAGCGGATGAGATCTCGGAGACTTCGGCGAGCGCCTTCGACAACTTCCCGTTCAGCTCTTGGAGCTCGAGCGCACGTTCGATCCCGCCCGACAGCTCGTCGAGGTCGAGCTTCTCTCCGGTTCGGCAGACGCCCAGCATCGACCGGCGCAGTGACCGCGTCTTGAAGAATCGGGGCAGGAACCACGAACTCGCCGCGTCGCGCGCGGCCCCGCGCAGCGCGAGGAGGTCGAGCTCCAAGATCTTGAGGTCGAAACGCTTCGAGACTTTGGCGGCGAGTGCGTCGCGTCGCCGGCCCACCTCGCACGAATCTCGGATGGCGCGCTCCGCGACTCGAAGGTCACGCGCGACCATCCCGGATCCACGGCCGGGTGCCTTGGCGGCGGCGTCGCAGATGGAGGCGAACACCCGGAAATCGGTGACCGATGCATTCGTGAAATCGAACTCGACGGCGCGTGCAGCCTCGACGGTCGCGGTCGCACTCGAGTTCAGCTCACGGCGAAAGTCCGCAATGCGTTCGCGAATCCTCGTGATCGTGGACGGCGACGCGTCCTCGACGCCCACGCCTTCGAGCCGATGGCCGTGCGGCTCTCCGGTCGCGCGGAGTGCATTACGGGTGTCTTCGAGCACGTGACGCAGCGTGTCGAAGCCGCGCCGATCCCGAGTCCCGATGTCTTGCCAACCAAGGTCGATCGATGGCGCGGTCCGCAGCGCGGTCAGCCGTGACGTCACTCGGAACACCGACAAGCCGTTCGCGTGTTCGCGACTGATCGCCCGCGCATACGCGTTCAGCTCGCGGCGAACCTGCTCGAGTTCGGCAGCCTTGGCTTCCCATTCGTGTGGCGCCCGCGCGCGAGCTCCACGCAGCGATTCTCCAAGCTGGCGCACGACCTCGGACTTGCTCGCCTTGTTGGAGTGCAGTTCGAGGCAGAACCTCTCGAGGCCGATCTTTCGCAAACGATCGAAGACGACGTTGAGCGCGGCGGTCTTCTCGGAGACGAAGAGCACCGTCTTGCCGTGCGAGAGACAATGGGCGATCAGGTTCGTGATCGTTTGCGATTTGCCCGTCCCCGGCGGGCCCTCCAGCACGAAGCTCTTGCCGTTGCCAGCCGCCAGCACGGCGGCCATCTGCGACGAGTCGGCGAGGACGGGACAGTGGACGTCCGCGACCCGATGAGCGTCGTCGAGTCCTGCGTAGTCCGGCTCGCTCCACTCCGGGTCGAACGGACGATCCGGCCGCGACACGAGGTGCGAGACGATCTTGTTGGCGACCAGGACGTCCGACTGCTCGTCGAGATCCTTCCACATCAGGAACTTCGCGAAGGTGAAGAAGCCGAGCGCGGCTTCCTCGACGACTCGCCAGCGTCGCACGTCGCGCAGGACGGCAGTGACCAACTGGAGGATGCGTGCGACATCCACTCCATGATCGTCCTCGGGCAACGGATCGAGGCCGCGAATCTCGATGCCCAGCGCCTTCACCCGCAGCATCTCGAGCAACGTCGTGTTGAAACGCGTTTCGTCGGCCGCGCGAGTGAGTTTGAATCCCTGGCGAATCGAGCCGCGTTGGATGTCGACAGGCACGAGGATCAATGGTGCGCGCCTGGGTTGATCGCTCGTCGCATCCTCGTACCACTCCAAGAATCCGAGCGCGACGTACAAGCCGCTGGCGCCGCCCTCCTCCAGCCCCTCTCGCGCGGAGCGGAAGATCTCGGTCAGCCGCGCATCGAGTTCTTCCTGGGACAGACGCGTGACGAGGCGCCCCGCTTCGAACTCAGCTTGCACCAGCGCATCGATCACCTTGGGATCGATCGAGTGCGCGGCGGCTCGAGCACTCTGCTGTTCCGAGAGCGCGCCCCTCAGCGTCAGCGACTTCCCCTTCGAGAGTGCGTTCTCGATCGCATCGAGCTTGCGGTGCTCCAACTTCACCGTCTTCTTGGTCTCGACGAAATTGAGGAGCCGGTTGCGGTTCGTCAGGTCGAGCAGACGTCGCTTCCAACGCTCGATGCGCGTCGCCGGAGTCTCGATCACACCGAACTCGGGCACGCTTCGCGGAAGGTGCAGATCAGGTGCTTCACCGGGCGCTTGCGGCGCGGTCGGCTCGATCGAGGCTTCGAGCTGCACCCCCTCGGCGCGCAGCGGGAGCGGACGGACGCCACCGCGCCGAGATCGCGCGACATCGATGACGCAGTAGAACTCGTCGGGCTTCGACAAACGCGTCAGCGCTGCTTCCCGCGCTTGATCGAACGTCAGCGCGGGCCGGTTCGTCGCCGCGGTCGGGTCGAACAGCAGGATTTCACCGAGCTCGGCGCGCTTCGCCAGCACGGCGCCGTCGTCGAGCGCGGGCTCAGAGAATGAGGCATCGTCGAGCCAGACTCCGGCGAAGGCGTGACCATCGACGATGACGAGCAGGGGGTTGAGTCCGGCTTGTTCGAGACACGCCGCGGCTAGCACGGCGAGATCGAGGCACGTCGCGAGGAGTTCTTCCGCGATCCGGTCGGGCGTGCGGATCTTCTGTCCCTCGCGCTCGAAGCTCGCGGGTGGAACGACGTACGTGATCCCGGAGGATTGGATCGCGTGGAAGATCGCGGCAGTCGTTTGAGCGACGCGCTCGCGGCTCTTGGCCTGGTAGCCGGAAAGGGATGGACTCTGGGTCCACGCTTCGAGCAGCGCGGCCGATTCGCGGAGGAGCGTCGCGACCGCAGGGTGGTTTGGCAGCACGAACGCGCACAGGAGTTCGGGCAACGACCGCAAACCCGCCCATTGGTCATAGGCGAGGATCGCCACCTCCGTGCGTTCGTGCGCCACGGTCTCCGTGCCCACACGCACGTCGACTTCGATGGAGCCGGACTCGCGCTCGCGCAATCCCGCGAGGAACGCGGGCTTCAGGGCCAGAGCAGGAACCTCCCACGTGTGCTGCGACGCCGGCCCCAGCGATGCGAGTCGCAGTTCCAGCGGATCCGCGAACGAGGGTTGCGTCGCTACACGCACCGTGAGGTCCGAGAGTTCAGCGCTCCTTCGATTCTCGATGGTCACGCGCTTCAGAACGGGCACGCCGTTTTGATGCGTGGCCAGGTTGAGGCAGGGGTCGGCCTCGACGACGAGCAGGACGCCAGGTTGATCGCGTTCGATTGCGGAATCGGACATTGGATCGGTGGGGAAGGGGGATCCGGCGATGGAACGACCCAGTCTCCAGTTCCACCCCGATCCGCGCCACGGGCGGTAGAGCGCAGAATCTACGGAGTGCCCCGGCGTGCCATCGGAGGCGCAACTCTCCCATCATCGGGCGACGCGTCCGTTCGAGCCACGCGCGCAACGAGCCGCGCTCGCGCTCCGCCTTCGCAGACCGTTGCGCCACGGAAGCGGCCCACCGTCACGATCCGCACCAAGATCGTCGCCTTCGTCGTTGCGATCGAATCGCACACGGGCCGGGCGGTCTGCGAAGTGGTGCAGGCTCCGCGGGGCGGTGGAGCGTCGATCGTTGGCCCTGCCCGCGCTGCTCGTCGCGCCGCGCCCTCCGCGAAGCCCAAGCCCGCGCCTCGCGCCGATGGCGGCAAGCGTGCGCTCGAGCAGGTCGTTGCCGACGCCGAGAAGGGCTTCAATTGCTTGAAGTCGAACTCCGGATTCGCGCGGAGCAGATCGTCGAATGACCTACCCACGAGCCGCGCCTCCGCACAGCGCGTGCCACCCGTTGCTACGTTGAACGCATGTCACTCTGGTTTCGAGATCGTCGCCACGGAGGTCGGAGTGTCTACGCCGTCGACGGGCTCGCGGTGATCGTGTGCGGCGCGCTGCTCGCGGTGGGTGCGATCATCATCTGGTTGGCCAGGTTGCTCCTGTAATCGTCCGACCGCAGTCCACCTCGGGCGCCAACGACCTGCCGAGGTCGAACTACAGCGACTCGCTTTGCGTGGAGACCTCGGCACGTCGCGTCCCTAGACACGCCGGTCGGAAGTCTCGCCGCGAGTTCGCTCCGACCGCTCGACGCGGCCCCGCCGCGACGTCGTCCGAGCTCACTTCCGCCACGCCTCCAGGTTCGCTTCCTGCGCGCTGCGCTCGAGCCACGCGACGGGCCGATCGTCCTTCGCGCGTGCTTGCACGACGTGCGGCGCAGTTTCGACGGACGGCGAGCGATCGTGACGCTTCCGCCCCGCCCCTTGGTGGTGCCCCGAACTTCACGGTAGGCTGGCACGCGGAAGGGTGCAGCGCCTCCTCGCTCTGCAGGTTTTCGGAATGGTCGGGCCGCCATTCCCAGGTGACTCTGCTGGAGCAATCTCGGATGGAACAATCCGGCCCGCCGCGTTTGGCCGACGAGGGAGCGCAACCGATCTCAGGTTGCTTGATTTCATTGGGCTGGCTCGTCGGCGGCAATGTTCTGCTTGCCGCACTCGCCGTTCTGATCGCTCGAAACGATCCGTGGACACTCACCACTCGGGACCTCCTTTTCTGGGCGGTCGTGGTCGCGGTCGTTCTGCTCAGGTATCTCGACCTCACGAGGTTCACTCGACGCACCGCGGACGGTGACCGTGCCACGCCGCGAGACTTCCGGCGCTACGGGATGTCCTTCGGCGGCTTTTGGCTTTGCGTGTGGCTGCTTGGCCAATCAGTCGGGCTGGACGACTGATCTCGTCGAGGTGCTTCGGCCACTCGGCGACGCACGCATCTTCCGCGCGGTGGGCGGTGAGCCGTTTGGGCCCCAGCCCACTCGCCTCACGCAGTCGAGTCCAGCTCCATCGCCATGCGATCGACTCGAGCGGCCACTCGTTCGTCTCTCGCACGGCCGAGGGCGCTTCGAATCGCACGGCGAACCTCCGACCTCGACGCGATCCGAGCGCTGCGCACCAAGGTCGTCTCGTTCGAATTGCTCGAAGCGAATCCGCCGCACCAGCTGAAGCGACTGCCCGAGTCGGAGGCGGCGCAGCGCGCTCGGTGACGTGCGTTCGGCAACGATGAGCTCGCGCGCAGCCTTGCGGCTGTGGAGACCGACGACGAACGCCAAGCGAAGCGACTCGCGGCCGAGGCCACGATCGACTCACGCACGCAGTGCGCGACCCCGGCGCTCGCAGCGCGTCCGGTGCGCGTACCGCAGGCGCCGCTCTGGCGAGCTTCTTCGCGACGCGGCGCGCGCGGCTCGGCGTGCCGCTCGTGCCGGCGCAGCGGCTGCTCGGACACTCGGACCCGACGTTCACCGCGAGGGCGTACAGCCACGTCGAGGTGGAGGATCTGCGAGCGGCCGTGGAGCTGCTGCACACGGGGTGACCACGGTTGCGTGCGGTCTTGGGGTGCCAGACGTTGGATCGGGTAGGCTCTGCAAGCACGCAGGAACCAGCATGTCCGCCGAGACCTGGATCTACGTCGTGGTCACACTCCTCGCGCTGGTCGTGGCGATCGTCGCCCGCGCACGCGGATCGACCCCGGTTCAGCGTGGGCCGCGTCCAGTGGACGCGGAGGTGGACGCCGAAGTTCGCTTGCACTCGGCGTCGTGGCAGAGCTCGAGCTCCACGGCTCATCACGGCGGCTCCGGCGGACGGTCTCACTGACTCTGTCGCTGCCGGACGCACGGAGCCGCGCGCGTCCCGCGATCGAGAAGCGTCACGCGCGCTGACGCAGGGCCGCTCCGCGCTCGAGCGCGCTCGCGCTTCGCCGATCGTCGTGCCCTCGGCCGTCGTGCATACGCGCCTTGCCCTATTCGGCCACCTTGCGACTCTCGCGCGACGGACGAAGCTCGGTTCCGTGAGGGCTTCGCGCGAGCGTCTGCTCGGCGTGGTCGTCGCCGGCCGTGGCGCTCACCCCACGAGCGCGCGAGCGCCCGACGGAGAACGCCGGGTCGACGAGCGACGACGAGCTCGCCGATCGTTCCGACCACTCGCAACGGGAGCCCTGGACCGGATAGCGCACACCTCTTCTCGACTCCCCAGGTGCACCGTGACCAGCTCATTCCGCCTTCTCATCGCATCCGCGACGACCGTTCTCCTCCTCGTCCCGTCCGCAGCGCTCGGACAGAAGCTCGGCGTGGCAAAGTCGACGACCAACTCCCAAGCGGCGAGTCAGCCCGGCAAGGTCTGGTCCTGCACGGGACAGTATTGGGACCCGGTGGACGTGTCGGTTGGCAATCGCGGCACGCAGGTGTTCGCGGGCCTCTTCCACAATCTCTACATGGACTCGCACGCGATGCTCTTGTCGAGCCACGACAGCGATCCCGCGTGGCCCTGCTGGACGGCGCCCGCCGGGAACGAAGCGACCTTGCAGTCGGCCTCCGCCGAGCTCACCGACGTGCACGTGATGATCACCGAGGAAGAGACGTCGGTGATCAACGAGCGCATCCGGCGCGTCGAGAAGTTCTCCTCGCGAGGATTGGACTGGGTCTACACGTACCCGCAACTCGGAGCCGGCCGCGGAGTGATCGGTGTTTCGAACGACGGCACCACGATCGTCGCGTCCGTCGGCAATCCGACGACCGGCTTGAACGACGTGTTGGTGTTCGGACCCGATTCGGCGGTGCCGATCAAGACACTCGAAGTGCCGACGGGAACGTTGTGGGGCTTCGATCTCGCCGCCGACGGGACGCATGCCGTGTTCGCGATCTAGTCGAAGTTCCACGTGCTCGATCTCGCCGACGGGAGCGTGCACCTGCTCTTCGACCACTCGCCCTACGCCGTTTCGCTGATGGGGGTGGCGATCTCCGGCGACGGTTCCGTCGTCGGGTGCAACGTCGCGAGCGGCATGGCGCTCTTCGAGTGGAACGGCACCGACTACGTCCAGACGTGGTACCGCGATTTCCCCGGGAGCGTGCGCGTCGACGTCTCCGAGGACGGCACGACGATGGCGTACGGAACGGGAGGCGGTTACAGCGGTCCGTACATCGTCACCGAGTGTGTCGACGTCCTCACGAAGACCGTGACGATGACCGAGGACATCACTGGCATCGGCCAGTACGGCAACTGGATCGAGGACGTGTCCATCTCGGCCGACGGGACACGCTTCGTCACGGCGAGCTGGGGCGACGAGTTCGATCTCGTCCCCGAGGTGCGCGTCTATTCCAAGTACGAGAGCGCGCCGATCCAGACACTCAATCTGCCCGGCTCGGCGATCACCGTGGACCTCTCCCGTGACGCGCAGTGGATCGCGGTGGGGAGTCGCCCAGTGCACGCGCAGCTCCCGAGCATCGGCGGGCGAGTCGATCTCTTCCGCATGGGCGGCTCGGACTTCACGATGACGACGGTCCCCGCAATCGGGAGCACGGTCACGTTCGAGATCTTCGGCCAACCGGGCCGCAAGGCTTCGCTGCTCGACTCGCCGGCGATGGTGGATCCGCCGATCGCGTTCCAAGCGTGGGGCCTGCTCCACTTGCAGCCTTCCGCCATGACGCTGACGCCGGCGGGCGTGATCGGTCCGAGCGGCAGTCGGACGATCACGTGGACGTTGCCGAGCGATCCCAGCTGGATCGGGACATCCCACTACTTCCAGGGTTTCACGAACGACCCGAAACGCATGCTGACGCGCGATTGGCTGGTCGTGACGTACCTGCCGTGAGTCGGCGGCGCTAGGTCGAGTTCTTCCTGCGGTTCGAGCGCATGCCCGAGTGTCGTGGCGCGAGCGCCGCAAGCGGCTCCGTGCTGCAGTTCGGCGTTTCGCGTCATGCGCCGGTTCGGTCGCATCCGGCGCCGGTGCCGTTGAACTCAGACGCCGGTCAGCGTCTCGAAGTGCTTCCGGAACGCAGGCGCGTGGCGCGCCACGAAAGTGCGCGTGCGCAGGCCGCGCAGCACCGCTGCGCTGATCGGCACCGTGACCGCGGCGACGGCGCCCGCGACGATCAGCGGGGCCGTCCAGTTGCCGACTTGAAAGAGTGTGGGAAGGTTCAAGTTCGCGCCGGAGTGGTCGACGACGGCGCGCATGGCGAGCAGGACCATGGCCGCGCCGACCACCGAAGTCGCGAACCAGGCGAGCAGCCGCCGCGGCTGGTGCGCGCGCGACAGACCGTCGAAGGTGTCGAGCTGGCCGGTCGTCCGGTTGAACGCGAGCAGGAACTCCGTCTTGGCGTCGGCCGCAGGACGCGCGAGCGCGCAGACCCTGTGTCCCGCGCGGGCTTGCAAGCTCGCGTTGGTGAAGTTCCACGGGCTCTCTCGGCCGGCCGCATCGCGCACCCACAGGCAGTCCTTGCGCGTGATCTCGGTGTGCGCGTGGAGTTGCGTCGGCGTCACGGACACCTGGTCGCCGACGACGGTCGCGCCGCCGCCGGTGGTGTGGACGTGCAATCGCTGCTCGACGTGCGATTCCTTTTCGACGACCGTCCCCGAGTGCGCTTCGACCTCGTAGCTGCGGCCGAGCACGTGCACCGTGCGCAACTCGTTCGGGAGAGAGTCGCGCCCGCTCGCCGGAGCAGGTAGGCGGCGGCGGTCGAGTAGCAGGACGAGCAACGGACTCGCGACCAGCACGACGATCAACGCCGCGATCCAGTAGGGGGCACTCGCACGCAGCGCGCGATCCAGTTCGTCGCCGTCTTCCCGTGCCGCTGGAGCAGCATCGCCAAGGCCGAAGCGCGCCAGAACGCTGGCGCGGAAATCGGGGGCGGCGAGCCGTTCCCGCAGGCGCTCGGAAAACGCGGCGTAGCTTCCGGGGTCGCCACCACGTAAGCGGAAGTCAATGTCGTTCAGCGCGTTGTAGTAGGCGCCGAAGAGCGTCTGACCAGCCGGTCCCGCCTGTCGTGCGGAGTCGGACAGGACCTTGAGGGTCGCGTAACGCTCGGCATCGTCGCGGGACTCGGCGAGAACTTGCTCGACGGATGGGAAGCGAGCAGCATCCAGTGTCTGCGCTCTCGCGCCGAGAACGAGAAACCCCGCGACGCACAGGATGAACCACATTCGTCGCGCTGCTGTGTTCTGCATGGAGAGTGCATCCTACCGGTCACCGCGATCGGTGAGGTGCGTTTCCTGACCCGCGCGGAGTTCAGCGAACAACCGCCAAGTCCTCGACCGCCACGACGCGGCGCGCGCGGCTCGACGTGCCGCTCGTCTAGGCGCAGCGGCTGCACGGGCACTCGGATCCGAAGCTAACCGCGAGGACGTAAAGCCGCATCGAGGTCGAGGATTCGCGAGAGGCGATCGCGAAGTTGGCGTGAGCTCAGCGCGCAGAGGTCTTCGGGCCGATCATGAGAGGATGCGGCTCCGCTGCGCGGCGCGACGCCATCGGGCACCGTAGGAGCGCACGGGACCGGGCACGCTGCGAGTTGGAGGCTCGCCGCGAAAAATTGAGGAGTTCGATGCAACTGGAGACGGCGTCGCTGGGCAAACCGCGAAACGTCCCCTCTCTTGAACTCCTGCCAACACATCTTCATGCTCCTGCACGCAATACCCACCGCGCCAGGCCGCACCCGATTCCATCGGATCAGTGAGGGAACTCTCGCAATGAGCTTGCTGTTCGCGCGCGCTTGGTCGTTCGTGTCGCCGTTGATGGGAGCTCTGGTCGCTCTTGCGCTCGGACTAGGTTCCAGCTGGAACCTCGCTTCAGCGCAGTCGACCGCTGTTGGTTGGGGACGCCAGGTCTTCAACAGCGAGTGGAACGAGTCCGCGTTCGCCGAGATCGCCGCGGGCTCGTATCACACGGTCGCGCGCCGCAGCGACGGCACGGTCGTCGCGTGGGGATACAACAGCGGAGGCCTTTGCAATGTGCCTGCGCTACCGTCCGGCGTCACCTACGTCCAGGCTGCCCCGGGTGGCTATCACTCCGTCGCGCGCCGCAGCGACGGGACGGTCGTCGCTTGGGGATACAACAACTACGGCCAGTGCAACGTGCCTGTGCTTCCGTCGGGCCTCACGTACGTCGACGTCGCCGCGGGCTGGTCTCACACGCTCGCGCGCCGCAGCGACGGCACAGTCGTTGCCTGGGGGCTCAATGGTGACGGCCAGTGCAACGTGCCCGCGCTACCGTCGGGCCTCACCTACGTCGAGGTGTCGGCGGGCTACCTTCATTCGGTCGCGCGCCGCAGCGACGGGACGATCGTCGCGTGGGGACGCAATGCCGAGGGCCAGTGCAACGTGCCCGCGCTGACGTCGGGCCTCACCTACGTCGAGGTCGGGGCGGGCTGGTATCACACGACCGCGCGCCGCAGCGACGGCACGGTCGTCGCGTGGGGACGCAATACCGAGGGCCAGTGCAACGTGCCCGCGCTACCGTCGGGCCTCACCTACCTCGAGTTCGCCGCAGGCGGGTATCACACGGTCGCGCGCCGCAGCGACGGCACGCACGTCGCGTGGGGACGCAATGACGCGGGTCAGTGCAACGTGCCTGCGCTACCGTCGGGCCTCACCTACCTCGAGTTCGCCGCGGGCGTGCTTCACACGGTCGCGCGCCGCAGCGACGGCACGGTCGTCGGTTGGGGAGACAACGAGGTCGGCCAATGCAATGTGCCGGCGCTTCCGTCAGGCCTCACCCATGTCGGGGTCGCGTCCGGCCTGTATCACATGGTCGTGATTCGAAGCGACGGCACGGTCGTCGCGTGGGGATTGAACAATCACGGCCAGTGCAACGTGCCTGCGCTTCCGTCTGGTCTCACGTACGTCGAGGTCGCGGCGAGCTGGAATCACACGGTCGCGCGCCGCAGCGACGGGACGGTCGTCGCGTGGGGAGACAACAGCAGCGGCCAGTGCAACGTGCCGGCGCTTCCGTCGGGCCTCACGTACGTCGAGGTCGCGGCGAGCGTGGCTCACACGGTCGCGCGCCGCAGCGACGGCACGGTTGTCGCGTGGGGAAACAACGGCCACGGCCAGTGCAACGTGCCCGCGCTGCCGTCTGGCCTCACGTACGTCGATGTCGCCGCGGGCAAACTGCACTCGGTCGCGCGCCGCAGCGACGGCACGGTCGTCGCCTGGGGATTCAACAACTACGGCCAGTGCAACGTGCCCGTACCACCTTCGGGCTTATCATACGTCGAGGTCGAGGCGGGTGAGTATCACACGGTCGCGCGCCGGAACGACGGCACGGTCGTCGCCTGGGGACGGAACAACTTCGGCCAGTGCAACGTGCCCGCGCTCCCGACGGGCGTCTCCTACGTCGAGGTCGCGACGGGCATGGAGCATGCGGTCGCGCAATGCAGCGACGGCTCGGTCGTCGCGTGGGGGTTGAATAGCTCCGGCCAATGCAACGTGCCCGCGCTCCCGTCGGGCCTCCACTACGTCGAGGTCGCGGCGGGCTGGGATTACACGGTCGCGCGCTACGTGAGCACCTTACCTCCGACCATTCAGTCCCTGAGCGTCACCAGCGGCAACGTGCTCGGCGGCGATGTGCTGACGATCGTCGGCGCGCATTTCCAGCCAAGTCACACGGTAACGATCGGTGGCGCGACGGTGGCATCGACGTACTTGAGCGCTTCGCGGATCCGTGTCGACGCGACGCCTGCGTCCGCGGGATTCGCGTTCGGCGCCGCCGCCGTCGAAGTAGAGACTGCCAGCGGACTCGCCGTGTTGTCGAACGGCTTCACGTACGACAAGTACGGCAGCTCGATGGAGTCCGCGACGCCAGGCGTCCACCCGCGCATCTGGACCAGCGGCTCGCCGTCGCTCGCGAGCCCAGCGGGATTCGAGATCCACGTCGGCAATCTCGCCAGTGGAGCCTGGGTCGTGCTCGAGCTCGACTCACAACCGGCGGTCGGCTTTCCGCAGAGCGACGCTCGCGTGTGGCCGACGAGTAATCCGAATAACACGGTTCACTACAACGTCTATCCGTTCACGCTACACGGCGACGACGTGCGAGCGTTGGTTCAGCCGCAGCTTGCGACTTGGGCCGGGGCGCACGTCGCAACCTATCCGCAAGGGCCGTACTACGCTTCGGTGCTCGACTTCCTGAGCCTCGATCCGATCTACGGCGCGGCTGCGCAGCAGGCGACGAGTTCCGAAGTCGTGTTCAAGCTTTCGGAGCTCCTGCCGGCGATGGGCGGAGCGAGCGGCGCCTCCGAGTACGTCGGGCAGACGCTCTACGTGCAGGCGTTCGTGTTCGAGCCGGGCGCGCCGAACGAGTACCCGCTGTCGAACTACGCCGACGCGACGCTCGGACGCGCCGCGGTTGCGCTGGCCGTTCTTTCGTCGACGAGTGGCTACTCGGTGATGCCGCACGTGCCAGTCGCGGGGCTGACGAAGCAGGCGGCGCTCACGATGATCGGCAATCGCCTCGCGTGTCTCGCTGCGAACGCGTCGGGCTCGGCGCCGAGCTGCGGCACATTCTTGCCCGCGTTCACGACGCCGCCGCCGGGGAGCACGCTGCCGTCGCTCTACTCGGTCTTGACGACGCTTTCGCAGCAAGCATTGCAGACGCTGGGCGCAACCGAGGGCCTCGCGTTCGACTTGGCTCCCTGACGCAACTCGCGCGACGGCGCCGCTTGCAGGCTCGGCGGAACTCGCCAACTTCTTGCCCTATCGTCCCGCAGGTCGAATCCTGACGCTCGTGTGCGGTGCAGGAAAACCCCTTCCGGTTTGGGTAGTCCAGCGCGAGTACGAGCGGCCTTCTCCAAGCGCCCTTGAGCCTCGCTGCGAGCGATTCCCCAGCTTCCGGTAACTTTGTCCTCGCTCGCGGCAATGAATGCTAGGGTGCACTCGTGGATGCCGTGACCCGATCCCTGGCTCGACCGCCTGCCAGTTGACGAGACGCGAAGCCAAGATTCGTTCCCGGTGCGTCCCAACAACAGTTGACGAGATATGGACCGTTACGCCCACCCAGAAACCGGCCGCTCTGTGGGCATCGACGACGTTACGAAGGAGGTAATTCATGTCGGCGGCGATGGATTCAAGTACTGAACGAAATCGCGTGTACGTTCGTCTGATCGACGAGGGAACCGTCGTGTACCGGCCTTCCCCAGCCGAATTCCTGGACCCCGGCCGAGCGAGATTGGTCGCGCCACCCGGATACGATCCTCGGGACGAACACTGGGAATTTCTGCCGGGGGTTGTAGTTCGAGTCGAGGTGCGTCGACTCAATGGTGCCGATGTGCACGTTCCCGTCGCCCACTCAGTTTGACGAGGCTCGGTGTCGCCGTATTGTGCAGGAGAACCCTTTCCGCCTTGTGCCACTCCATCGCACGCGTCCGGCCAGTCCACCTGGTTGAGCGGGTGATCGATTGGATCTCCCGGAGGTAGCGCACCGTGCATCGGGCCGCCAAACGGCGGTCTTGGAGCGCGCCGGTCGGGAACCAGCCCTGCACGCCGCATCGTGCCGCGAGCGATTCCCCGGCAGGCGCGCGACGTTGTCCCCGCTCGCTGCAAGGGAGTGCTAGGGTGATCCCGTGGATGCCAACCAAGATCCGATCGCTGGCTCGACCGCCCGCCGGTTGACGAGACGCGCAGGCGAGATCCGTTCCGGGTGCGTCCCAACAACAGTTAACGAGACATGGACCGAAGTTCCCGTTGCCGGGTCAATAGGCAGGTGGCGATGCGCGAGTTCGTCGAGTTCCGGATCCGAGAGGAAAATGCGGCAGAGTACTTGCCTGCCGGCACTGGAGAAAGTGTCGGATACGGCGTGCGGAGGGTTGTGGTTGAAACAAGCGATCCCCTGTTCTCGGAGATCGGACGACTTCACCGGATGTTCCGTGCGCAGGGCGAGTTCTTCTTCTCTGGACGTGAGTATCGGCGTCGGTACGGCCGCCGGGAGCTTGTTGGAGCTAGTCTACTCCATGTTTGGCCAAAGCGAGTGTTCGAGCCGGCCGGAGAAGAATGCGGCACGGTTTACGATGAGTCCGCGGCATGTGATCATGTTTTCGCGCATACGCCTGAGACTAAGATCTGCGGTCAACGGGTTCCTTCGTCGATCGATACTTGCGGTGCCGGCGCACGACAGGCAACGCCCCTCTTTCTCGATGGCCGTCGCATTCCGCGAAACGTGGACTTCACTCGGACGATCGCTGGTGAGATCGTTGTCTCTGCCCGAGTCGTCAAGGTGTTTCAGGAGCAGGGATTGAGGGGCGCCGAGTTCGATGCGATCCGGCTTTCGAACCGGCACGGTGAGCCTTCCCACGATCACTATCAGTGGAAGGTCGTCGGAAATCCGGTGGAGCTCGATTCGGCGACGCGCGCCGGTGAGGATCCCTTCGACGAGCATGCCTACGGACGTTGCCCGCGAAGTCACCTCGTGGGTCTCAACCTCCTGTCCGAGGTGACGGTCAAGGGCGAGACCATCCCGGAGTCGGATGTGACGGCTACGCGACAGATGGTGGGCGTGCGGCGTGGATTGCTGCGCCCGCGCCCCATGCTACTGCTCTCCCCCCGTGCCTGGCGGGCGATCGAAAAGGTGAAGCTGAAGGGACTGGTCGTCGAGGTCGCCCACGTCAGGTAGATCCCGGAAACGTGTACGAGACCACCCTCGATGACTCGGGCCGCGAGACGACGCGCGCGGTGACCACGCTCGCATCAGGCTTCGACGGCGCGGTGCGGCGCATCGTGACCGCGTACGACTCGCTCGGGCGCGTCGAGACGGTGACGCAGTACGACGCGGCCAGCTCGGGCTCGGTCGTCGACGAGGTCAAGTACACCTTCGACGGATGGGCAACCACACGAAGTTCGAGCAGGACCGCAACGGCACCGTCGGCGGTGGCGGCGACCAGTATTCCGCCCAGTGGGCCTGGACGAAGCCCTCGAACAACGGCCGCAACACGCTGCGGCAGACCTCGATGACGCCGCCGTCGGGCAAGGCGTACTCGTACAACTACCGCTCGGCGGCGGGGTTGCTCGACTCCGACGCGAGCCGGGTCACGCAGATCAAGGACGGCGAAACCAGCCTGGTCACGTGTACCTCGGCGTCGACCACACATGGACCCAGTTGACGAGACATGGACTCAGTTGACGAGATATGGACCGTCCAAATAGCGTTGGACGCGCCATTCCGATACCCGATCCGGGAGAGTCGACGACATGAATGATCTGCCTGACGCGCAGTACGCGTGGCAAATAGTAGTGACGGACCCCAACAATCTATCCGGCGCAAGCGTGGCAGCAATGCTCCAGAACGTCGCAGATCTGTGCGGCGCCGAACACGTAATGGTCCTGCGCGCGCAGGGTGCCGGCGAGGGCATACCGGGGCAGCTGGCTCGTGCACGCGCAACAGGATCCGACGTTGCCGCACAAGTTGCACGTCGCGTCCGCGATTTCACGCAACTTGACTGGGCCGACTTTGCATTGTTTTCGTCGCGACAACCGTTCGATCCGGGTCTAAGTTCTTACTCCTATGCGGTCTCGACGTGCAAGGTGCTGTTGCGATGCGTGGACGACGAGTACTTCTACGTCTACGGGCGCGACCGGGCCGCGCTGGGCGCCTTGACTAGCGTACTTGCCAATGTTCAGGTCAAGGAATGCTCGCTCGGCGAGCTAGAGTTTCCGTACTAGAAGCGGTCTCATGAGTCGCGCAGCCTGATCTGTGTGCGGTGCAGTGGACGCCCTTCCGTTCTTTGTGGAGTGCAGGATAACTCCGTCCGCCATGAGGTGGTCCAGCGAGAGGACGCGCGCCGCCTCCGAGAGCCCGGAAGCCGCGCTGCGAGCGATTCTCCACGTTGCCGTGTCGCCGTCCCCGCTCGCGGCAAGGGGGGGCTAGGGTGAGCGCGTGGATGCGATGATCGGATCCCTGACTCAGTCGACCTCCGGTGGAGGAAAGCCGAAGGTAAGATCCGTTCGGCAGTCGAACCAGCAACAGTTGGCGACACATGGACCAATGAACCGAAGCGGTTTGTACGACGCCTACTGTGATGCGATGTGTGCCCTTGAAGGGCATGCGGATGATCGATCCTCGAAGGCCTATGTGGAGGCACTTGCCGCACTGCACACACTGGCCGAAATGGGCTGTGTTGAGGCAGTGCGTGCACTAGCCGAATATTACAACACGCCCGGGGTCACGCGCGCCCCCGAGAAGGCCTACAAGTGGTACTACATCAACGCGAGCGCGAACGGTCAACTGACTGAGTACCAGAACCTGCACCAAGCCCCGCTTCCCTACTTGGGGCCCGTGGGCGACTTCAGAAACGAATGCCTCGCAAACGCGCTTGTATCCGAACTGGGGGAACAGCGCGTCCGGGAATTGGATGTCGAAGCGACGCGCTGGATCTCAGAGCATGCGTTGTTTTTCACGGATCCAAGCGACGATCGATCTCGACGATGACGGTGCAGGTGCGGCACGAGTCCGGCCGCGCCATTTCGGCCGAGCTCACGCGAGCGGATGAGGGAGGCGCAGGCTACTGGCCGCGTCGGCTTCGCAGCCGATGGCATGAGTAGGGCGCGCTTACGACATTTACCGCACCCGCATCCACAACTCGCGCGTGACGCCGTCCCCGCTCGCGGCGAGGGGTGTGACCTGCCCCTCGTCGCGCTACCAGTTTCTATCTTAGTGATCCAGTCGACTCGAGCGCCAGCAGCGGCGGTCGAGGCTGTGGAGTGCAGGAAAACCCCTTCCGCTTTGAGGTAGTCCTTCGACAGGACGAGCGGCCGTTTCCGAGAGCCCCAGAGCAGCGCCGCGAGAAATTCCCAGCCCTCCCGTGCCGCCGTCCCCGCTCGCGGCACGGGGTGCTAGGGTGCTCCCGTGGACGCCAAGATCCGACCCTAGATCGACCGCCTGCCAAACGTCCACCCGTTTACAGGTGACCCTTTGCGCTCTGATGCATGGTGGCACATTCCACTGCGGTGAGGTGAACCATGATGAATGAACAGGAATTGGCAAGCATCCGCAAAACGCTGAGCCAGCTCGTCGGACGCTCCATGAGCTCCGTCGAGTTCGTGCGGGACTACATCCAGTTGCGGTTTGATGGGCCGACTGTGACCGTGCTAACAAGGCTCGCCGTTGTCACGCAGTCCCGCCGCCTGGACCAGACGGATCCGGGGTTCCGAGACGCGCTTTGCGAACAGATTGGCAAGTCGGTATCTACGACGGACGTGACGGCAGGCGAACGGTTAAAGATAGCGTTTCTCGACGGTTCGCAGATTCACGTGTCGCTGTCTCAGCAAGATTATGTCGGGGCTGAGGGTGTAGTCTATGAATCCGGCCGAAAGGTGTTCTGGGCGCTGTAGAGCACACGCCGGGCCACTCCATCCGGTTGAGCGGGCGTGCGATTGGATCGCCCGGAGGTAGCGCACCGTGCATCGGGCCGCCAACGGCGGTCTTGGAGCGCGCCGGTCGGGAATGAGCCCTGCACGCCGCATCGCGCCGTGAGCGAATCCCCAGCCTGCGCGTGACGCCATCTCCGCTCGCGGCAAGGGGTGCTAGGGTGAGCGCGTGGAGGACGTGACCCGATTCCTGGCTCGATCGGCGGCGCGCCGACGGCAAGCTCCGTTCCGAGCGCAAGTCAGCAGCAGTCAGCGAGAGTTAGACCGACATGGACCTGTACTTCCACGTCTTTGCAGTCGGTGAGTCTCTGACACTGACGAAACCTTCGCTGGCACTTGCAAGTGCTAGCTGGCTCTGCCGGACCTGTCGCGAGCCGCTCAAGAATGCTGACCTACGTAACGTCCAGGTAACTGCGCGATCCGTGCGAGACGATCTGACGTCGGTGGTTGGTTCTGGCGTCTGTGTGGCATCAAGGCGACTGATTGCGCAATTGGATCCGGCGGACGTGGCACGAGACCTCACTATCGGTGTCGTGACTAACCTCGATGGCAAAGAGATCAAAAATGCAGTGACCGTAAGCGGTCGTCGGCTTGTCGTGCGTGGCGACACGGATGTGCACCACCGCGTGTGCGCAGACTGCGGGCGACATTTGTACGCGGCACAGGGGCAGAGGTATTTGTTTCCGCATCCACCATCTGGCCATCGGCTCTTCATCACGGATCTGTGCGGACTCATCACCACGGAGGACGCCTATAGGAAGCTCAAGAGCATGCCGCTTAGTGGCGTGGCGTTCGAGCGATTGCCGGTCATGTCATCAGCGCTCGATGGCCTGGGAGACCTGGAGTAGGTGTCTCGACCACCTCATTCCCGCTCGCGACAAGGGTGCTACCGTGACCCGCCCCCGTCAAGCGCCCCCAGTCGACGACTCTTCCGGCTCGATGCGGTGTCGTGAGCAAGGAAAGCGGCCTCTCCGAGAGCCCCAGAGCAGCGCTGCGAGCAGTTCCCCAGCCTCCGGTGACGCCGTCCCCGCTCGCGGCAAGGGGTGCTAGGGTGCTCGCGTGGCTGCCCCGACCCGATCCCTGGCTCGATCGCCGTCCGGTCGACGAGACGCGAGGGCGAGATCCGTTCCGTGTGCGTCCCAACAACAGTTAACGACACGTGGATCCTGTTAACGAGACATGGACCCAGTCAACACACATCAGTCATATGCCATGGATGCAAGGTGGACTGCTGGCGCGGTCTGGACCATTCATCTGTGCTTCATTGCCGTTGTGTTCTCGGCATTCTCTCCGCGATCGATTGCTGCGATCGGTGATGGAACTGAACTCCTCGCGACAGTCGTCTGGCTGGGTGTGGGCACATGTGTGTGCCTATTCTGGGCCGTTCTGGCGCTCTTAGGCCGATCGGTGACGTCCGGCGGCTCGCGTCGCTGGCTGCTGGCTATAGCGGTGGCGAGTGTGATTCTCGTGTCGTTGCCACCATGGCTCTTGTACCGCTAGCTGTCGGTTGGCGGCGGAACGGCCCAATAGCGCTCGTGGGCGAGTCCCGACCGCTCCTGGACGAAGTCTCAGAATCGTCAGGACGTCGCCGTGGACGATGGATGTGCGATGCAGGTAGACCCCTTCCGCTATGAGGTAGTCCATCGAGAGGACGAGCGGACGTTTCCGAGAGCCCCGTAGCCGCGCTGCGAGCGATCCCCCAGCTTCCCGTGACGCCGTCCCCGCTCGCGGCAAGGGGTGCTAGGGTGATCCCGTGGCTGCCCCGACCCGATCCCTGGCTCGATCGCTTGCCGGTCGACGAGACGCGAAGGCAAGACCCGTTCCGGGTGCGTCCCAGCAACAGTTAACGAGATATGGACCGATTGCGGGTGACTTCGTTCGTTATGGCCCGCCCCCAGCGGCGCTCCCAGGTTCTATCTTAGTGATGCGGTCGACTCGAGCGCCAGCAGCGGCGGTCGA
>JAKLKU010000036.1 GCA_023150475.1 Planctomycetota bacterium | reverse complement strand
CGCCTTCCACATCGACGCGAGCGGCGAGGCGATGGCCATGAGCGAGTTCGTCGTGTCCGGCTGGAACGACTTCTTCGCGCCCGCCTTCGCCGACCAGCGCCTGATCGGCGTCGGCGTCGACGACGCGGGCGGCGGCCGGGCGCTCGGTGCCCCCGCGGACGAGCCGCGTGGCCCGTCGCCGTGGCTCCTCGCCGTGGCCTGCGCGGCGGCGCTGGTCCGTGCGGCCCATACGAACGCGCCGTCGGCGGAGAGCTCGCTTTGGGCGGGCACCTACGCCCGCACGACGGCGCTCGCCGGCCGCGAGCTCGGACGGATCGGCGCGAGCTCGGCGACGCTCGAACTGCCGCTCGGGTGGGTGCACGACGGCGAACGCGTCGCGGTGCTCGAAACCGCCGAGCGCACGCGCGGCGCGCGTGGGCTCGTGCCGACGCCGGAGCGCAGCGTGTGGACGCCGCGCGCCGACGAAGTCGTGCGTCTCGCTCCCGCGCCCGACCGCCCGCGCCCGTTCGTGCTCGCGCGCGAGCGGCTGCTCGCCGCGTGTGCGCGCGCGGGCGGTCCGGAGCACGGACCGTGGCTCGCGGCGCTGGTGTGCGGCGACACGTCGCGCTTCGACGGCGAGACGCTCGATCTCTTCACGCGCACCGGGACGCGCCACTTGCTCGCGGTCAGCGGCCAACACGTCACGTGGATCGCCGTGTTCGCGTTGCGGCCGCTCGCGAGCTTCCTCGGCGCGCTCGTCGGACGATTGCGGCCGGCGCTCGGTGCGCGGCTCGCCGACCTCACGTTGCTCGCGTTGGTCGCCGCGTACGTCCCCCTCGCGGGCGGCGAGTCGCCGGTGCGGCGCGCGGCGCTTGCGTTCGCGCTCGCGTTGGCGGCCGGCGCGTGGGCGCGGCGCGAACACGGCGGCCGGCGAGTCGACGCACTTTCGCTCTGGAGCGCGGCGCTCGTCGGCGAACTGTGCGTCGCGCCACGCGCGCTCGGCGAAATCGCTCTCGTGCTCTCCTATGCCGCGACGCTCGGCCTGATCGTCGGCACGTTGCCGTTCGCGCGGCTCTTCGCAGGGCCGCGCAGGTTCGAACTCGCGGAGCGACTGCCCAGGGCGCTCGCTCGCCGCGCACGACGCGGGCTCGCGTTCGCTGCGGGCGCTTCGGTCGCCGCGGTGCTCGCGACGGCGCCGGTCGCGTGGACCGTGTTCGGCGAGATCAGCGTGCCCGGCGCCGCCGTCACGGTCGTCGCCGTGCCGGTCTTCGCGGCGCTGCTCGGGGCGGCGTGGCTCTGGGTGCTCGCGCCCGTGCTGCCGCTCGACGGCGTGTGCGTCGCTCTCACGAGGCTGCTGTGCGCGTGGCTCGAATTCGCCGATCGACTGCCCGCGACGCCGCTCGTCCTGCCGCCGCGGCCGTGGCCGCTGCTCGCCGCCGCGACCGTGGCGACGTTCGTGGCGTTCACCGGGCGTGGGCGCGAGCGCCTGCGGCTCGCCGCGGGTGCCACCGCAGCGTTCGTCTGGGCGGCGCTCTGCTTCCCGTGGTGCACCGCGCCGCGGGGACTCGAAGTCGCGGCGCTCGACGTCGGCCACGGCACCGCCGTGCTCGTGCGCGCTCCCGGCGGAGGCGCATGGCTCTTCGACGCAGGCTCGCGCGACCGCACCCGCGTCGCCCAAGCGGCCGTGCTGCCGAGCCTCGCCGCCTGGGAGATCGCCGAGCTTTCGATCGTGGCGTCCCACGTCGACCGCGACCATGTTTCGGCGCTGCCGTGGATCGCCGAGCGCTTTCGCGCGCGCGTCTGGGCGGGGGCGCTCGACGAACGTTGCGCGGCCGTCATCCGCGGCCGCGGCGTCGCCGTCGATCTCGACGATGGCACGCTCGAGCTGCCGAGTCGCGGGCCCGCGCGCTGCGCCTTGACCCGCGCGGGTCCCCATGCAGGCAACCGCGGGTCGAGGGCGCTCGTGATCGAGCTCGGCGACGTGCGCGTGCTGCTCTGCGGCGACGCGGAAGGCCGCGAACTCTTGGCGCAGATCGACTCGGAACGCTGTGCGGGGCCGTTCGACGTCTTGCTCGCGCCGCATCACGGCTCCGATCCCGACGGCCTCGGCGAGCTCTTGCGGCGCACCGCGCCCCGCGAGGTCTGGGTGAGTTCGGCCCTGCCGGCGGAGATCCTTGCCGAACTCGAACGTCGGGCGATCCGTTGCCGTCAAACCTGGTCCGACGGCGTGCTCCACTTCGATTCCGCGGCGCGCCCGCCGTGAGCCCGATCGTTGGCACGGAAGTCGCGAAGTCACACGGGTCGACCCCACCGGGCGCGGAAACGGACCTCGGTGGCGCGTCGATGGCGCACGCAGGCGGTCGCACTCCCGCCGACGGACGCCGGGGTCGAGCGCAGCGTCGATCAGGGTCGACGCGAACGTTCGGACCGATCGCTTCCGAGAACTCGTATGGGCGGTGACGTGGGCAGGACCCGCAAGGGGCACGTCGCCGCCCTGCTTCTTTTCCACTCCGTTGCCGCTAGCTCCACTTCCACTAGCTTGGGAACCATGCGACGCCTCCACGCGAATCAGAGCTTCCCGTTCGTCCTCGCCCTCCTCGCGCTCGGCTGGCATGCCGGCGCCGCGGCCGCTTTCGCGCCGCAAGTCACGTCCGACGGCGCGTCGCCGCGCGAGCTCGCTCTCGCCGAGGAAGACGCGCGAGCCGGCGACACGTCGCGGGAACTGCGCCGCGTGCTCCAACTCGCCGGCGGTGGCTTCATCCGCGCGAAGTCGCGGCGCGTCGGCGAGAACTGGGAGTACCAAGATGGCGCCAAGTGGCGCACGCTCGATGCCGCGCGCATCCTCGACGTCGCGCTCGAACGCGACCTCCTGAAGGAAGCTCGACGGCTCGAACAAGCCGCAGGCGACGACGTCGCGCACCGCGCGGCGTACGCGGCCTGGTTGTGCGACGCAGGGTTGCTCGAGGAAGGCGTCGACGAACTCGATCGTGTGCTCGCCCGCGAGCCCGACTGCGACGCGGCGCTCGCGACGTGCGTCGACCTCGCCGACTTCCTGCGGATCTCGGCCGCGGACCCGCGCAGCGACGCAGGCCTCGCCGAGTGGCTGCGCGTCGGCGCCGCGAGCGGCCGAGCCTTGCGCGAGATCGCGGTGCACCAGCTCGGCGAACGAAGTGACGAACCGACGTTGCGCGAGCGACTCGCCCTCGAACTGTCGCGCGGAACGCCGCGGACGCGCGCGTTCGCGGCGCTCGCGCTGCGGCGGCTCGCGCCCGGCGCCGAACTGCGCGCGCTCTCGTCGCGAGCGGTGCTCGACGGCTCCGACGACGTGCGCCGCGAAGCCGCGCTCGCGCTCAAGGCCGCCGGCGAACCCGCGGTGGTCGCGCCGCTCGTGCGCGCGCTCGGTTCGCAGCACGCCGCCGTGCGGGCGAACGCCGTCGCCGCGCTGTCGGTGGTGAACCAACCCGCGGCGATCGAACCGCTGATCGACTATCTGGCGGCCGTGACGAGCGCCCAAGGCGGCGGCGGCTGGCGCCCGTCCGGCGGCTACGTCTTCTTCGGCAAGCAGACTGCGTACGTGCAGGACTACGACGTCGAAGTCGCGCAGTTCGCCGCGGTCGCCGACCCGCAGGTCAACGTGCTGAACGAAGGCGTCGTGCTCGACGTGCGCGTGATCAGCACCTTCTCGATCAACGCGGCCGCCGAGGCGCGCCGCGTGCGCGCGGCGCTGCAGAGCCTCACGCAGGCCGACCCCGGCGACACGGCGGTCGCGTGGCGCGAATGGTTCGCCGCGAACCGCGCGCGTCTCGAAGGCTCCGCGCCGAAGACCGCCGCGAACTCCTGATCACGACGCAGCGGCGTGCGCGCCGCTGCGCCTCCCAACTCGGCACTCGTTCACCCTCGACCTCGCGGGTCGCCCACCTCGACCACGCCGGTCGCAGACCTCCGGCCGTACTGGTCGCAGACCTCCGGCCGTACTGGTCGCAGACCTCCGGCCGTACTGGTCGAAGACCACTGGCCGCACCGGTCGAGGGCAACCTCGACCTCTCGGTCGACTCGCGTTCGCCCGCATCCAACGCTCGCACGGCGGAGAGGACGGATCCCCGACGGGCACGTGCTGCAAAGCACGCTGCTCGACCGTCTTGTCACCGACTTCTTTCGCTCTTCCTGGAGACCTTCATGCACTTCCCGACCTTTCGCGGGCATCGATCGATGGGCCCGACCCAATCGATCCGACGGCTTGCTTCGCTCTCTCTCACGGCCCTTCTCGCGGCTTGCTCCCAAGACAATTCGGAGCTCGCCGCCGAGACGTTCACCGGAACCTGGGCGTTCTCCGGTCCGAACGGCGAACTCGTCCGCACGAGTGCGCACCACGGCGGCCGCGCGGGGCAGCTCTCGCTCGTCGCCGTGCGCGCCGGCCGACTCGTCGATCTCGCGGCGCGCGACGCGTCGGGCGAGCCCGAGCTCGTCGCGCGCGAGTTCCTCGCGCCGGCCGATCTCGAGCGCGCCGGCGACGGTTGGACGCTCGAGTACGACGACGTGCTCGCCCGCGACCTGTTGATCGTCGAACACCCGCGCACGTCGCCGCTCTTCCTCGACGTCGTCGCTCGACTCGACGCGCGCGTCGAGCGCGTGCTCGATCACGGCCTCGCGCCGAACGAGCTGCCGCCCTACACGAGTCTGCCGCGCAACGCTGCGCTCGCGCTCGAGTTCGACGATCTGCTCGACTCCGCGACCGTCGGCGCGTCGAGCGTGCGCCTCGCGAGCGGCAAGATCGGTGACGCGCCGCTCGCCGCGCGACTCGTGCTCGATCCGCTGCACGGAGCCGTCGTCGACGTCGATCGCGACGGCGCGCCCGAGTTCGCGTCGACGCGCGTGCTCGTCGATCCCGCGATCTCCGCCGCCGAAGCCCAAGCGGCGTCCGGCACGCTGCTCGAGCCTCGCCCGTTCGGTCTGCCGGCGGGTGCTGGCGGGCACGAACCCAACGTCGTCCTGCGGCTCGCGCTCGACGGCGTCGACGTCGTCCAGAACCTCTCCGGCGCGCGGCTCAGCGGCGACGCAGCGGCGTTCGTCGACGGCGCCGCGGGAGCGCGCGACCTGGTCCGCGCGTTCGCGACCGAGCCGGAAGGCAGCGAGAAGTCCTTCCTCGCGGCGGCGGCCGGCCTGACGCTGATCGGTCACCAACCGGTGCTCGTGACGCAGGTGACTCACCAAGGCGGCACCGATTGGCTCGTCGACCTCGCGTTCGAGACCACCGAGTGCGCGGCCGCGCTCGCGCGCCGCGATGCGCTGGTGTTCGTCGACGGCACGACGCTCGTCGCGACCGCCGCGTCGAACCCGCCGAGCGGCGGCGTGATCACCGGCGTCACGATGCGCCTCGTCGCGGGCTCGATCGTCACGCCGAGTCCCGCTCAGGTGCACGCGAAGTGGAGCTCGGCGAGCACCGCGCCGCCGGCGTGTTTCGTGACGATCACGCCGCCGCCGCAACAGTTGCCGGCGCGCGGCGTCGATCCGCACGCGACGATCTCGGCGACCTTCAACCAACCCGTCGACCCCGCTTCGCTCGGCGCGTTCGACACGTTCTCGCTGGTCGATGCCGACGAAGCGTCACCGGTGCGCCGCTACGTCGTCGGCACGCTCGCGACTTCCGTGTCGGGCACGGAGGTCGTGTTCACGCCGAGCGCACCGCTCGCGCACCAGCAGGGCACGAACGAGCGCTACGGCCTCGTGCTCTCGAGCGGGCTCGAGAGCGTCGGCGGGACGTCGTTCCCGGCGAGCGGGCTCGTCGCGAGCTTGCGCCTCGCGCCGCAGGCGCCGAGCGTGCAGAGCGGCGGCATCGCGCTGCGCTTCGCGTCGACGGACGAAGACGTGCTGCCGAACGTGCCGGTCGCGACGCCCGAGCTGCGCGGTCAGTTCCTCCACGATCTCGCGACGGAAAGCGTGCTGCCGCGGCCGGTGACGCACTTCTCGACGCCGCTCGACGCGTCGAATCCGATCGTCGCGGCGATGGTGCCGTTCACGGCTCCGGTGCAGACGCCGCTCGTGCCGCTCGGCTCGAAGATGATGAGCGTCTGGCGCTACCACGACCTCGGCATCGCGTTGCTCGACGAAGCGACGATGAACATCGACGTCGAAGGCCTCGCGTGGACGCCGTTCGGCGGCAGCGTGCTCACGGATCAGTTCCCGGACTTCCAGATGTCGCTCTCGCACTCCGGGTTCCTGCCGGACGAACTGGTCAACTCGACGACCCTCCTGCCGGCGAAACCCGCGTCGGGGGTGGTCGCGAGCTATGCACAGAACGTCGGTTCGGCGGCGCACGACCCGCTGAAGGTCGTGCACCCGAAGAGCTACGGCTACGTCGTCGACCCGGCGGACACCTTCGTGTCGGCGACCGGGACGACGCTGCAGCCGTGGCCGCTCAACCGACAACTCCCGTCGGGCGCGCCGAAGAGCTACTACACGTGGCGCGACACCGGAGTGCAGACGCTCGGTGCTCCGAACGGCTTCGGCGCGGAGACCGGCCGCTTCGTGCAAGTGCTCGGCATCGGCACGGCCGGCGTGCCGTACCCGCCGAGTCAGGTGCCGACGGTCGGCCTGCCGCTCTTGATGGAGTTCCGCTGTTACCCGAACGCCGCGTCGGCGGGGCTGAACGGCTTCAAGATCTCGCTCGCGGTCAACAGCTCGGCGGCGCCGTTCTTCCGCGCGTATTCGTCGGGCGGCGTGCTGTCCGGCGGCCAGACGAAGACCGTCGATCCCGACAACGAACCGACCGCGACCGGGGGGGTCGGTCCGACCGGGTTGCCGACGATGCCGCTCGACAACATCGTGTACCACGGCCAAGCGGACTTCGTCGTCCGCGTCAGCCGCGCGCACACGGTGTGGTTCGACAGCGGCTTCGCGGCGCCGCAGCTCGCGGGCGCGGTCGTCGAACCGTACGACGCGCTGCAGCCCGCGGGCACGCAGGTGATCGTCGCCTATCGCGGCGCGACGGCGCTCTCGAATCCGCCGAGCGGCACGAACCTCGGCAGCTTCGCGAACGCGTCGAACCTCGACTTCTACGGCGAAGCGAAGTCGCTCGCGCTCGGCGGCCAAGTCGCAGCGCAGTTCCAGCCGACCTACTTGAACGGCGACTCGACGTGGAAGTCCTCGGTCGGCGCGCTCCAAGGCGCGCGCTACGTGCAGGCCCGGATCAGCTTCGTCTCGAACGAAACGACCGGCGCACGCGCGTCGCTCTCGAGCCTCGGACTCGCGTTCGTGCAGTGACGCGCGGCTCGCGCGTGTGACGCGGCGCCTCGGCCTTCGGGCCGGGGCGCCGCGCCGTCTCCGCGCCGTCTCCGCGCCGTCTCCGCGCCGTCTCCGCGCCGTCGTCGCGGGGTCGTCGCGCGTCAGGCGCCGGGCGCGCAGCCGAAGCTCGCTTCGACGTAGCCCTTGAAGCCCTGCACCGCGGTGCGCTGCAGGTAGAACGCGAGGCCGCGCAATCCGCCGAGCTCTTCGCCGCCGCCCGCGCGGCCCGGGCCGCCGTGGATCGACGCGGGCAACACCATGCCCGGCGGCAAGCCCTGGTCGGCGAGCTTGTCGCTGCCGACCCAGACGCGGCCGTGCCACGGAGCGAGCCCGAGCACGACCTTCTCGATCGTCGGCGCGTCGTTCGAGTAGAGGCTCGCGACGAGTCCGCCGCCGCCGAGCGCCGCGAGGGCGACCGCGCTTTCCGGGGAGCCGTCGACCGAGCCGTCGTACGGCAGGATCGTCGCGCACGGCCCGAACACTTCTTCCGCGTGGAACGCGGGATCGCGGCCGTCCTTCGCCACGAGCAACGTCGGCGCGACGAAGTAGCCCTTGTCGCGGATCGGCGCGGCGCCGCCGCAGGCGACTTCCGCGTGCGCGGCGAGCTTCTGGATGCCGGCGCGCACGTCGCGCTGTTGGTTCGCGCTCGCGAGCGGCCCCATGCGCGTCTCGGCCTGCGCCGGATCGCCGACCTTGGTCTTCGCGAGCGTCGCCGCGAGGTCGGCGCGCACGTCACCGACGCGGTCCTTCGGCACGAAGATGCGCCGCACCGCCGTGCACTTCTGGCCGGTCTTCTGCGTCATGTCGAGCGCGACGTTCGACAGGAACGTGCCGTACGCGTCGGCGGACGAGTCGACGTCCGCGCCGAGGATCGCGCAGTTCAGCGAATCGGCCTCGAGGTTGACCCGCACGTTGTGCTTCACGAGGTTCGCGTGTCCGCGCAGCTTCGCCGCCGTCGCGGACGAGCCCGTGAACGCGAGGCCGTCCTGCGGCCCGAGATGGTCGAGCAAGTCGCCGACCGAACCGGCGATGAACTGGTACGCACCGGCGGGCAACACGCCCGACTTGACGACGAGCTCCGCGACGCGCCACGCGACGAGCGCAGTCGGCGTGCCGGGCTTCTCGATCACCGGCGCGCCAGCGAGCAGCGCGCACGCCGCCTTCTCCATCATGTTCCACGCCGGGAAGTTGAACGCGTTGACGTGCACGGCGACACCGAGCCGCGGCACGAGCACGTGCTCGCCCCAGAAGCGCGCCGTGCGACCGAGCTGCACGCCGGAGCCGTCGACGAGGAAACGGCGGTCCCCGAGCGGCGCACCGAAGCTCGCGTACGCCGCGAGCGTCCCGATCGCACCGTCGATGTCGAACTTGGCGTCGCTGCGGGTCGTTCCGGCGTTCGCGACCGAGAGCTCGATCAGCTCCTCGCGGGCCGCGTGGATGGCCTTCGAGAGCGCCATCAGCATCGCCGCGCGCTCGCCGAAGCCGAGCGCGCGCAGCGCCGGCCCGCCGACGTCGCGGCCATGCGCCACGACCGCGCGGAAGTCGATGCCGCCGGAGCGAATCTCGGCGAGCGGCTCCTCGGTGGTCGCGTTGAAGAGCGGCGTGGCGGCGCCGTCGCCGGTGATCCAGCGGTCCTGGACGAAGCTCGAAAGGGTCTGCATGGGCGGTTCCTGGGGGTCGGTCGAGCCGCACACTCTATCGAGGAGCCCCGGGCGGCCGGTAGCTCGGCCTCGGCGCGCTGACCGCGGAACTGGGCCCGGGAATTGGGTCACGAAACCGGCGCTCGAGACCTCGCCGGCGCGGGTCTGGACTTCACCGGGTACGTCGAGCGGTCCGCGCAGGCGCTCGGGGCGAGCGCTCCCCGCCCGCGACTTCGACGCCCGCTCGTCGAACGGCGTGGATCACGACGACGCGAGCCGCCACGGCGATGCCGGTCGAGCGCCGGCACTCGCCTTCCCGGCTCGCCGCGCGGTTCGGCCGAGAGCCCAACGACGGCGAGGACACTTCGGGGCTTCCTGAATGGACGTCGTCCAACGCCTCCGGTTGCACCCAGCGCGCGATTTCGTGCACACGCAAACGGGGCAGTACCGCTCCAGCAGGCGGCCGCGGCGCGCCGCGACCTCGCGCTCGTCGCTCGGTCACGCACGGCCCGCTCGAGAATGCACGGAACCGAAACGCGTATCCGCGCCGCTTTCGAAAGGACACCCCATGGTCGGTTTGCTCTCCACCCGCGAGTTCATCCTGGTGCTCGGCGTCGGCTTCCTGCTCGCGCTGCTCGTGCTCGGCGCGCTCGCCTACTTCGCGATCCGACTGCTCAACCGGCGCGAGACCGGTGAAACCGCGGCCGGGGTCACCGGCTGCGCGATCGCGGGCGTGCTCGGCTGCCTCGGCCTGTGCGCGTTCGGCGCGTTCGCGCTGCTCGCGTTGCTCTTCGTCGGCGGCAAGATCGCCGAGCGCGCGATCGACCACTTGCCCGCCGGCCGCTGGCACTACGAGCACAGCGAAAGCGTGCCGCCGCCCGCCGGTCCTGGCGCGCGCTGGAACGACCGGGCCGAGCTCGTGTTCCGTGCCACCGGCGAGAACGTCGACTTCTCGGACGCGATCGCGCTGGTGCGCGAGATCGCCGGCGGCACGACGTCGACGACGCTCTCGAGCTCGGTCGACGCCGGTGGCACCGCGATCAGCGAGCTGCGTGTCGGCGTGATCGCGAACGGCGACGAGCTCCTGCGCATCGACGACGCCGTCGAAGCGCGCGCGGGCGAGCTGCGCACTCCGAAAGGCCTCGAGATCGAGTACCTCGGCGTGCGCCGCGACGTGTGAGCTCCCGCTCCGCCGCGTGGCGTAGCGCGCGCCTCGCGAACGCGTAGCCCGTGGGCGCATCGAACGCAGACTGCGCACGCTCTCGGCCCGGCGCCGCGCGGCCCTTGCATCGAGCGGGTGGCGCGCACAGGCTCTCTCGCATGACCGCCGAGCTCCCGCCCGCCGCCCGCGCTTTCGTCGCCCCGTCGATCTCACGGTCGGCCGTCCAAACGTTCGCCGGCGACTTCGCCGTGGTCACCGGCGGCGGCACCGGGCTCGGCCTCGAGCTCTCGCGTGGGCTCGCAGCGCTCGGCGCGCGCGTCGCGATCCTCTCGCGCAATCCCGAGCACCACCGCGAGTTCCTCGACGAGTGCGCGGCTCGTGGTTGGCGCGGCGAAGCGCTCGCGCTCGACCTGCGCGAGCCGGTCGAAGTCGAGCGCGCGGCGAACGCGCTCGCCGAGAAACATGGCGCACCGACGATCCTCGTCAACAACGCTGCCGGCAACTTCGTGTGCCCGGCGGAACGTCTCTCGTCGCGCGCGTGGCGCGCCGTGCTCGGCATCGTGCTCGACGGCACGTTCTACGCGTCGCGCTACTTCGGTCGGCACATGCTCGACGCGCGCCGCGGCCAAATCCTCAACGTCGTCGCGACGTACGCGTGGACCGGCATGCCCGGCGTCGTGCACAGCGCGAGTGCGAAAGCCGGCGTGCTCGCGATGACGCGCACGCTCGCCGTCGAATGGGCGCGCTACGGCGTGCGCGTCAACGCGATCGCGCCCGGCCCGTTCGAGAGCCGCGGCGCGCACGCGAACCTGTGGCCCGACGATGCGATGAGGACGCGCATCGAAGCAGGCATCCCGTTGAAGCGCTTCGGCACGGCGGAAGAGATGGCGGCGCACTGTCTGTGGCTCCTCTCCCCCGCTTCGAGCTACGTCAACGGCGAGTGTTTCACGATCGACGGCGGAGCGTCGCTCGGCCGCGGCATGTGGGAAGAAGGTGCGACGCGCAGGGGCTCGTCCGACTCGAGCAAGGAGGGCGGCGCGTGACCGACTCGCGTGGACACTTCTTGACCGAGCAGCCGAACCCGGCGTCGCGCGAACTCGATCGGCTCTCGACGCTCGACGCGCTCGACTTGATCCAGCGCGAGGACGTCAGCGTGCATCGGGCGCTGTATGCCGCGCGCGAGTCGATTGCGCGAGCGATCGACCTCGTGGCGGAGAAGCTCGCCGCGGGCGGACGGCTCTTCTACGTCGGCGCGGGCACCAGCGGCCGGCTCGCGGTGCTCGACGCGACCGAATGCCCGCCGACGTTCCACAGCGATCCCGAACAGGTCCAAGCGCTGATCGCCGGCGGCCCCGACGCGTTGACACACGCGGTCGAAGGCGCCGAGGACGACGCGGCGACGGCGGCGGTCGAACTCGCATCGCGCGGGCTCAGCGAGAAGGACGTCGTCTTCGGCATCACCGCCGGCGGCACGACGCCGTACGTGCGCGGCGCGATCGCCTTTGCGCGCCAACGCGGCGCCGCGACGGTCTTCTTCGCGTGCGTGCCGTTCGAACAAGCGCCCGACGTCGCCGACGTGTCGATCCGCGTGCTGGTCGGGCCCGAAGTGTTGACCGGCAGCACGCGCCTCAAGGCGGGCACCGCGACCAAGCTCGTGCTGAACGCCGTGTCGACTCTCGTGATGACCAAGCTCGGCAAGGTCCACGGCAACCTGATGGTCGATGTCAACACGCGCGCGAATCGGAAACTCGTCGATCGCGGCGCGCGCATCGTCGTGGAGCTGACGGGCCTCGGCTACGAGCAGGCGAAACAGTTGCTCTTCGTCGCCGACGGTGAAGCGAAGACCGCGATCGCGATGCACCGCTTGAAGTGCGACGCGCCCGCGGCGCGCAAGCGCCTCGCCGAAGTGGGCGGCCGACTGCGGGACGTGTGAAGCCTCGGTCGGGGCGCGGTCGCAACGCGGTAACTTCGCGGCGGAGCTCCGCGGCTCGCGCGCGCGAGCTCGACTTACGCGCTAGCCTCGGCCTGCGCGCGAGCCTCGGCCTGCGCGCCGGGCTGGATCACGATCGAGTCGGAAGGAGCAACGCATGAAGTGCTCGGGAATCGCGAGCTTCGTCCTGGTGCTCGGCGCGTGTGCGGCGCCGAGCGTGACCGATCACGCGCGCGAAGCGCCGCCGGCAGCGTCCGACGCGGAACGCGTCGTCCAGGAGCTCTACGACCTCGTCTGCGTCCCGCCGGGCGGACCGCTCCAGGATTGGGCTCGTGTGCGCGAGCTCTTCCTGCCCGAAGCCGTCGTGGTCCTGCGCGACACGCGCACGAGCTTCGCGACGTTCTCGCTCGAAGGTTGGATCGCCGACTTCGTCGCGTTCGACGAAAAGGCGCGCGTCGTCGAGTCCGGCTTCACCGAGCGCGTCGTCGAGATGCACACGCTCGAGTACGGCGACGTCGCGCAGAGCTGGGTGCTCTACGAAGCCGCGCTCACGGGGAGCCCGCGCCCGCCGACGTTCGGCGTCGACGGGATCCAACTCGTCAAGAGAGACGGCGCGTGGCGGATCGCGGCGATCGTCAACGAACTCGTCCCGCGCGGCGCGGAGCCGAGCCTCCCTGCCGCCGCGCTCACGCGCTGACGAGATACTCCTTCGGGAAGCGCCACGGCGCGCGGTACTCCGGCCGCGCGAGCTTGCGCGCCTCCGCATCGCCGACGATCGTCTCGGTCTCGCCGTCGAATTCGACGGCACGACCGAGGCGATACGAGAGGTTCGCGAGCCCGATCGCGAGGTCGATGTTCGCGTGGTAGTCGGCGTTGCAGCTCGGTTGCGTCCGCGAGCGGACGCAGTCGAGCCACTCGCGTTCGTGCCCCGGCGACGGAGGGATCGGCGCGCTTTGCGGTGGCGTTGCGGCGAGGAAGTCGCCTTCGGCGAACACTTCGTGCGACGAGTAGTTGGTGCGCAACGTCCCGTTCACTCCGTGGAAGTAGATCCCGATCCGCCGATCGCGCGTGCCGCGGCCGAAGTCGAAACCGAAGCTCGAGACCATCGACATCGAGAAAGTCAGCGTGAGCCCCGGGTGCTGCCACGTGATCTCCTGCACGTCGGGCACGTCGCCGAGATCGCGCAGCACGTAACGTCCGCCCGAGCAGTTCGTGACCTTGGGAGCCCCGAGTTCGAGCGCCCAGTGCGGCAAGTCGATCAAGTGCGGCGCCATGCCGGGCGTCCAACCGCCGCTGAAATCCCAGAACGAGCCGTGGTGGTACGCGTCGCGGACGATCACTTCGTTGAAGGCGCGGTGCTTCGCCGGGCCCACCCAACGCTCCCAGTCGAGCCCGACCGGCGGCGGCGCGTCCGGCACGAGCCCGAGACCCTCCGGCCCTTGGTTCATCACGTTGAACGCGCGCACGACGCCGATCTTGCCGAGGTAACCGGAGCGCACGAGCTCGACCATGCGCCGGTAGTGTTCGGTCGCGTGGATCTGCGTCCCGACCTGACAGATCGCGCCGTGTCTGCGCACGGCGTTGCGCACGGCGAGCGTTTCGTCGGGGTAGAGCGTCATCGGCTTCTGCAAGTAGAGGTCCTTGCCGGAGCGCACGACGTCGATCGCGTGCAGCGCGTGCCAGTGCGGCGGCGACGCGACGATCACGCAGTCGACGTCGTCCGCGGCGCAGAGCTCCTCGTGCTCGCGATAACAGCGCGCCGTCGCCTTGAAGCGCTCGGCGAGCGGCTCGAGCCGCGCCTCCCACACGTCGCAGAGCGCCGTGATCACGACGTCGTCTTGGCTCGCGCACGCGTCGAGGTTCGCGACGCCCATGCTCCCGCAGCCGATGATGCCGACGCGGAGCTTGTCGTTCGGCGACACGCGCCGGCGCTTCGCCGTCGCCGCGATCGGCACGCCGCGACCGCTCGCGCCGTTGCCGCTCGATTTGTTGCCGGCCGCGCAGCCGGTCGCAGCGACGGCGGCGGCGACGCCGAGCAGATCGCGTCTCGTGAAGTTCGCTCCGTTCGCGGGGTTCGACTCGGTTCGGGTCATGGCTGCACTCCCAGGGCTTCCAGGAAATCGATTGTGCCGAAACCGAACCGCGCGTTGCGCGCCGCCCAGTCGGCGTAGTGGACCTCGAGCTCTCGTTCCGTCACGTCGCGCTCCCAGAGACACAGTCCGTAGGTGAGCTCGAGCGGCGTGTCGCGCGTGAGCTCGAGCGGCTCGCGCGCGAGGTCGAGCGTCGCCGAGAGGTACGCGAACGGCTCGGCCATCGTGAAGAAGCGCGTCGCACGCGGATTCGTCGGGCTCGCGAAGAGCGCGAGCGTGCGCGGCGTGCCCGCGACGTCGGCCGAGATCGCGCACCAGCGGCCGCTCGTCAGCCGCTCGTCGCCGCGCACGAGCTCGCTCGGCTGCGCGTCGGAGTGCGTGAAGCGCGCGACGCAGTCGAACGGCGCCGCGAGCCGCAGACCGAGACCGAAGTAGGGCCTCCCCCACAACCGCACGCGCTCGCGTCCCTCGCCGGGGGTGAGGCGGCTGCGCCACGTGAACGTCCAGGGCGCGGAAGTCGGCTGCGGAGCGCCCGAGTCCTCCGGCTGACGCGGAGCGAGATCGAGCGCGAGTTCGCGCCACTCGCAGAGCAGCGGCGACTCGTCGCGCGGATCGAGCCAAGCGAGCGTCTGCGCCAAGCCCGCGCTCGCGACCCGATCGAGGGCGCGGATGCCAAAGGTCGCCGCGTTGAGTTCGACTTGCCGGCCGGGGACGTCCGCGTAGCGCTCGCCCCAGAAATCGACGTCGTCGACGCCGAGCGCGAACATCAGTCCGTGGTGGTGCTCGTGGTCGGGCGGCGCGTCGCGCAGGAGCTCGACGCCGTCCGCGCCGACGAGACTCGCGAGGTACGGCTTGAGAGAGCGCGCGCCACGCTCATAGCGCGCCAACGCGCGCCCGCCCGGCGCGAACACGTAGCCGTCGGCGGTCGCCGAGACGCTCGCGGGTGTGGACGGGTCCTGCGACTCGCTCGTCGAATCCGGCGGACCGGGCGGCCCTGGCGGCCCTGGCGTCCCCGGTGTCCCGGGCGCCCCGGGTGCCCCGGGCGAACGGCACGCGCCGGCAAGCAGCGCGCACGCAAGCCAACTGCCGACGACGGAGCGACGGAGGAGCATCGGTCGCGGCGCGCCGGACGCGCGCCGTGGAGCTTCGAGCCTACGCCGCGACGCACCGCGGTAAATGGGCCCGACGACGCAGGCGAGCCAGGGTTCGGTAGGAGGACGGGGAGCGCGGCGCGCGCGAGGCGGTGTCCGTTTTTACTCTTGCGCCGCCTGCCACGCGCGCCGCCTGGCTCGCGCGCCGCCCTACTCTCGCACGCAAGCGCCGGGCACGGCGCCGAGCGTGCGCAAGCGCTTGGCTCGACGGAGCAGCTCGTCCCAGTCGAACGCCGGGCCGGGGTCCTGCTTGTCGCGCGTGACGTGCAAGTGGCCGATCAAGCCGCGCCACTCCGCGAACTCCTCGTCGGAAAGCGCGTCGTCGCGCACGCGGCCCGCGGTGTCGCGCGGCGCGTCGAGTGAGAGCTTCGGGAAGATCGTCGGCAGCGCCGCGACGAGGCGCACCAGCGTCGCGTACTGCTCGCTCGTCAGATCGTGCATCTCGAGCTCGTGGCCGTTCGCGAGACCGCGCACGCGCTCCGGACGGATCGGTCGCGCGACGAAATCGGCCGTCGCGAGCGTCGCACGCTCGTCGAGCGCGACACGCGGACCGTTCGCGTCGACGACGTACGCGCGGTCGAGCGTGCGATCGCCCGGCGGATACGCGCCGAGGTTCGCGATCTCGACGCCGATCGAGCGCGGATTCGCTTGCCGCGCGTGCCACGCGGTCTCCTGGAGGTCGAGCGTCTGGTAGAGCGTGCCGTCGAGATCGAGCAGGAAGTGCACCGACAGGTTGCGCTTGTCGTGCAGGATCTCGAAGCACCGCCGCGACGTGCCCGCGACGTCGTAGTGCAGCACGAACTGGTCGACGAGCTCACGCACGCGCTCGAGCGTCGGCGCGGGTTCGTCCGGCGGCGGCTCGTTCGCGCGCGCCGACGCGTCGGTCCACGGCGCGCGGCCGGGGCGATAGCGCTTCTTCGCCGGCGCGCCGTCGTCGCCGGCGGCGTCGCGCTCCTCTGCGGAGAACGGCGTCTCGCGATAGCCGTCGTAGCCACCCGGATCGCTCCAGAGCACCACGGGCACGCCGATGTCGAAGCGCTCGCCCGCGACGACGATCGACGTGCCGCGCGGCGGAGTGACGCGGCGGCCGGCGACGACGCCCGCTTCGCGGTCGAGCGGCAACGCGCGCGTGGCGTGCTCGGCGTCCGATGCACGCGTGGGTTGTTCGATGCGCACGGTTCGCTCGCCGCGGCCGCCGCTCGCGCCGCGTTCGCCGGTCGCGCCGCGGCTATCTGCCGCCGCACCCGACGCTGCCGTCGATTCCGGGGCACGCCGCGCAGCGTCGGCGCTCCTGCACCCCGCCGCGGCGAGCGCCGCGACGCACGCGAGCTCAAGCCAACGCGCCGCCACAGGAAGAGCCCGCTCCCGCGGTGCAGCCGAAACAGTGGCGCGCCGTGACGATGCGGCGCCGTTCGAGCGCGTCGACGCGCCCGACCTGCTCGAGCTCCCGGAGATCGACGTCGGCGAGGTGCCGCGGCGCGCCGAACCCGAGCTCGAGGTCGAGCATCTGGTTGAAGTCGCAGTCGAAGAGCCGGCCGTCCCAGCCCACCGACAACGTCGTGCGGCACATCACGCCGCTCGCCGCCGCCGGGTTGAACGCACCGACGAGCTTCTCGAGATACGCCTCGAGCTCGCCCTTCTCGAGCAACCACTCGAGGAAGCGGCTGATCGGCATGTTCGTGATCGTGTAGAGCGCGTCGAACTCGATGCCGTGCAGGCGTCGCAACTCGCGCTTCCACTCCGCTTCGAGCGAACGTTGCCCCGCCGGCAGGAACGCGCCGACCGGATTGGTGACGAGCACGAGCCGCAGACCGGAGCCCTCGCGGCCGTAACCGACCGCGTTCAAGAGCTTCAATCCTTCGATCGACGCGGCGTACACGCCTTCGCCGCGCTGGCGATCGGTCGAGAGCTGGCGGTAGTGCGGCAGCGAGCAGATCACTTCGACGCGGTGCTCCGCGAAGAAGCGCGGCAGGTGCGCATAGCGCGGCGCGCCGAGGATCGTCAGATTGCAGCGATCCAGCACGTGCCGCCCGAGCCGGCGCGACTCGCGCACCAAGTGCTCGAAGTTCGGGTTGAGCTCCGGTGCGCCGCCGGTCAGGTCGACGGTCGGGATCGAGGTCCGCTCGAGGAAGCGCAACGCGAGCTCGGCGGTCTCGCGCGACATCGACTCGCGCCGATCGGGGCCGGCGTCGACGTGGCAGTGCGCGCACGTCTGGTTGCAGACGCGGCCCAGATTGAGCTGGAGCACCTGGATGCCGACGCTCGAGAGCGGTGCGAACCCCGCGCGCTCGACGTGCCGGTCGAAATCGCCGCCCAAGGGATCGGCGAGCTGCGCACGCGCGAGCGCCTCGAGCTGCACCCGCGGCGACGCGAGCTCCGCGCCCCGGCGCGCGAGCGTCGGCACGACCTTGAGCCCCTGCGACGCGTCTTCGAGCGAACTCGCCATCGCGTGCGGCTACATCGAGACTTTCTTCGCCGCGTTCTTCATCTGCACGCCGTGCACCAGCGCGGCGCCGCCCTTGATCGCGGTCGCGACGTGGGCGACTTCGGTGAGCTGCTCGGGATCGCAGCCTTTGGCCAGCGTGTCCTGCGTGTACGCGTCGATGCAGTACGGGCACTGCACGGCGAGCGCGACGCCGAGCGCGACGAGCGACTTCTCGCGGGCGGTCAAGGCGCCGTCGGCGAAGACCGCGCCGTAGTAGTCGAAGAACTTCTTGGCGAGCTCCGGCGCGTGCTCGCCGATCGTGCCGAACTTCGCGAGGTCGGCGGGGTCGTAGTACGTGTTCATGGCAGTGGCAAAGCGGCGCTCCGGGGCCAGAGAACGCTTGGATGCGTGCGCGAGGCTGCGGTTTCGGGCCCGAACGCGCAAGTCGCGGAGAAACAAACTGCAACCGTTACGGCGTCGCGACGTCTTTGGATGCGTGCGAACCGTGCGTGTGTTGGGCGCCTGCCTGGTCGGCAGCGAGGCCGAGCTCGTGACCGTCGAAGCCCGCTTCGATCGGCGCGAGGCCGGCAAGACCGAAGTGATCTTGACCGGATTGCCCGACGCGGTGATCCGCGAGAGCCGCGGGAGGCTCGTCTGCGCGCTCGAAGCGAACCGCATGCACCTGCCGAACGGCCGGCTCTTCCTGAACCTGGTGCCGGCCGCGCTGCCGAAGGTCGGCGGCGGGCTCGACCTCGCGATGGTGCTCGCCGCCGCGGTCGCGGCGGGCCACGTCGGCGCAGAGGCGCTCGACCGCACGCTCTTCCTCGGCGAGGTCGGCATCGACGGCACGCTGCACGCGGTGCCGGGCGGGCTCGCCACGGCGCTCGCCGCGAAGAAGCACGGCGTCGAGACGTTCGTCGCGCCGCGCGAGACCGCGTGCGAGGCCGGATGGATCCCCGGCGTCCGCGCGCTCGTCGCCGGACGGCTCGAGGACGTGATCGCGCACGTTTCCGGCGTCGAGAACGCGCTGACTGCGCCGGAATCGGACGAGGAGGTCGCGCTGACGGACGCGGCCGCGCCGACGAGCCTCGACGAGGTGCGCGGCCAGTCGCTCGGCAAGCTCGCCCTCGCCGCGGCGGCCGCCGGTGGACATGGACTCCTGTTCGTCGGCCCGCCCGGCGCGGGCAAGAGCATGCTCGCGCGGCGGCTCGGATCGTTGTGTCCCGAGCTCACGATCGACGAGCGGCTCGAGATCACGCGCGTGCTTTCCGCGGCCGGGCGTTGGCCGCGTGGCCTCGCCAGTGCACGGCCGTTCCGCGCGCCGCACCACACGGTCAGCTACGCGGGCCTCGTCGGCGGCGGTTCTCCGCCGAGTCCGGGCGAGATCACGCTCGCGCACTGCGGCGTGCTGTTCCTCGACGAGCTGCCGGAGTTCCGCCGCGAAGTGCTCGAAGCGCTGCGCCAACCGATCGAGACCGGCACGATCCTGCTCTCGCGCGCGGGCCGACAACTGGAGCTGCCGGCTCGCTTCCAACTCGTCGCCGCGATGAACCCGTGCCCGTGCGGCTTCCAGGGCCACCCGAAAGTCGCGTGCCGCTGTCCGCCGTGGCACGTGCAGCGCTACCGCTCGCGCATCTCCGGGCCGCTGCTCGACCGCATCGACCTGCGTGTGGAGCTCGCGGCGCCGACGCTCGACGAACTGTCGCCGGCCGCGCCGCGGACCTCGGCTGCGGGCGTGGCTCCCACCGCTGGACAGGAGCCGAGCGGCGCCGAGCTCGCGGCGCGGGTGCGCAACGCGCGCGCGCGGATGTTCGACCGACAGGGCGCGTTGCGCAACGCCGACCTGCAGGCCGACGCTCTGGATCGGCTCGCACCGCTCGACACGGAATCGCGCCGGTTGCTCGCGCGCGCGACGGGCCAACGCGCACTGTCGGCTCGCGCCGTGCAGGCGGTCCGCCGCGTCGCCCGCACACTCGCCGACCTCGCCGACGAGCCGGAGCTCGACACGCGCCACGTCGCGCGTGCGCTGGCGCTGCGCTCACCGCTCGTGTGAACCTGCAACCAGACGGAGCCCGGAGAGGCAGCCGACGCGAGGCACCGCGATCCGCCGCCGCACGCCCCGCGCCGGACGAAGACGAGGCATCCATCACGGTCGACCGCTGAAGCTCGTGCGCGCCACCCCCCCCCGCCCCGGCCGCGCGGACCGTGCGCGGCGCGCAGCGGAAGCCGCGGCGCTCGTTCCTCAGCGGACTGCCGGCGAATCGCGGTCGCATGCAGCGAGTGCGCGTTCGCCCGAATCTTGGAACACGAGGAGTTCCGCGTTGCCCGACGCGGACACCGACACGATCGCGAGCAGACCGTCCGGCCATGCCGCCGCACGGTCGTGGGCGGACGGTGTCGCGGGGTGGTCGGGGTGGCTGTGCCACGTGCCGACGAGGCCGAGGCCGAGCGCGCAGGCTTCGCGGTCGGCGGCCATCAAGTCGCGCGGGGCGATCTCGAAGCGGTCGCGGGCACGCTCGCCTGCCACGTTCGGATAGCGGCGCACGGCGACCACTTCGATGCGGCCCGTTGCACGCCGGCCGAAGAGCAGGCCGCAGGCTTCGAACGGATGACTCTCGCGCGACCAGGCTTCGAGCTCGGCGAAGAGCGCGCGCGGAAAGTCGACGTCGGCGGGTGTGCTCGCCGCGGACGCTCGCGGCGTGACGCTCATTCGTGACGCAATGCTTCGACCGGGTCCATGTTCGCCGCGCGCCACGCCGGGTAGAGCCCGAACACGACGCCGACGCCGGCGGAGATCAGGAACGCGAGCGCCGGCGCCGTCGGCGTGATCACCGTCGGCATGTCGGCGAAGTGCTCGACGATCAACGGCACGACCAGGCCCAACGCGACGCCGAGCAGTCCACCACCGACCGAAAGCACCACCGTCTCGACGAGGAACTGTGTGACGATGTGCCGGCGCTTCGCGCCGAGCGCGCGGCGGATGCCGATCTCGCGCGTGCGCTCGGTGACGGTCGCGAGCATCACGTTCATGATGCCGATGCCGCCGACGAGCAGACTGATCGACGCGATCGAGCCGAGCACGAGGTTGAAGATGCGCTTCGTCTTCTCCGCGAGCAGCAACTGCTCGAGCGGCACGACGACTTCGTAGTCCTTCTGCGTGTGGTAGCGCGACAGCGCTTCGCGCGCGGCGGCGGCGACCGTCGGCACGGCGTCGGGCGTCGCGACTTCGACGATCACTTCGTGGAGCTCGACTTCTTCCATCTCGCGCGAGCCCGAGCGCATCTTCACCTGCAGGTTGCCGTACCACTTGCGGCCGGTCTCGAGCGGGATGAAGACTTCGGCTTGCGTCTGCTCACCGGCGGACGGCGCGTCGCTGCGTTGGCGCGTGCGCGGCATCAGCGTGCCGACGACCGTGTAGTAGTCGGCGCCGACTTTCACGGTCTGACCGAGCGGCGCTTCGACGGGGAAGAGGTAACGCGCGACTTCGTCGGAGAGCACGCAGACGTTGGCGATGCCTCGCTCGTCCTGGTCGGTGATCCAACGACCTTCGAGGACGTGGCGGCCGGTGACTTCGCGGTACACCGGCGGGCAGGCGAGCACGCGCGGATTCATCGCCCGCGAGCCGCGACGCACTTCCTCGTAGATCTCGCGCACCGGCACGACGCGGCCGACGCCAGGGAACGTCGAGACGCGCGCGTAGTCGGCGTCGGTCAGGCCGTAGGTGTTGACGCGCGTCTGTTGGTTCGAGGCGAAGTCCTCGCGCGGTTTGACGCTGCGCAGGATCACGTTCTGGCTGCCGAGCAAACGGATCTCGGCCTGAGCCTTCTCGCTCGCGCCTTCGCCGATCGCGAGCATCGCGATCACGCTGGAGGTGCCGAAGAGCACTCCGAGCGTCGTCAGCGCGCTGCGCAGCTTGTGCAGCAAGAGGCTCGAGACGCCGAGCCGCACCGTCCGCAGGAGACTCGCGCGCTTCATGCGTGCACCTTGCGGTTCTCGTAGACCGACTCGATCTTGCCGTCCTTGAGACGCAGGACGCGTTCGGCGCGTTGCGCGACGTCCGGTTCGTGCGTGACGAGCACGATCGTCTTGCCCTCGGCGTGGAGTTCGTCGAAGAGCGCGAGGATCTCGAGCGCCGTCTGAGAGTCGAGGTTGCCCGTCGCTTCGTCGGCGAGGATCAGCGCCGGATCGTTGACCAACGCACGCGCGATCGCGACGCGCTGTTGTTGACCACCCGAGAGTTCCGTCGGCCGGTGGTGCAGACGTTGACCGAGCCCGACTCGCTCCGCCAAACGCCGCGCGCGGTCTTCGCCGTCCGCCGGCGGCTCGTCCTGGTAGAAGAGCGGCACCAGGATGTTCTCGAGCACGTCGAGCTGCGGGATCAGGTTGTACGACTGGAAGACGAAGCCGAGTTCGCGACTGCGCAGGTCCGACAGCGCATCATCGGACAGCGTGCTCGTCGGCGTGCCGCGCACGCGGTACTGCCCGGACGTCGGCCGATCGAGGCAGCCGAGGATGTTGAGCAACGTCGATTTGCCCGATCCCGAGCTCCCCATCACCGCCCAGTATTCGCCGCGGCGGAACGCGAACGAGAAGTCGTCGAGCGCACGCACCTCCGCCGAGCCCATGCGATAGAGCCGGCTGACGTTCTCGAGCTCCGCGACGATTTCGGCGCCGGGCTCGCCGCCGGACTCGCCGTTGCGCGCTTCCGCCACGGTCAGTTCCCGCCGCCTTCTTGCGGCGTCGTCTCCGAATGCTCCTCGTCCTGACTCGGCCGCCGGCCGCGACGGCTGCCCGAAGGACGATCTCCCGCCGGCCGGTCGCCATCAGAGGGACGCTCGCCGTTCCACTGGCCGCGGCCGCGGCGCGGACCGCCGGATTCACCCGTCGCGCCCGACTCGCCGGAGGAAGGCGCAACGCCGTCGGAGCTCGGTGCCGCATCTCCGCCGAACCCGCCGCGTTCGCCACTGGGCATGCGCGCCCCGCGCTCGCCGCCGGAGGGACGCCCCGCTCCGTTGGAGCCGGGGGCAACGCCGCCATTGACGCCGTTGCCGCCACCGGGGGCACCGGGGGCACCGGGGGCACCGGGGGCACCGGCAGCACCGAAGCCCGCCATCGCGGCTTCGCCGCCTTCGGCGGTCTCGGACTTCTCGGGCGCTTCGATCTTGAAGTCGGTCGGCACCGAGAGGAGCACGCGTTGCCCCGCGGTGAGGCCCTTCGTGACTTGCACCCACTTGTCGTTGAAGCGTCCGGTCTCGACGGTGACGACTTCGTAGCCGGCGCCCTTCGACAGGAACGCGACGCTGTCGCCCTTGTGACGGAAGACCGCGGTCACCGGCACGTAGGTCGCGTCCTTCAACTCGTCGCAGAAGATCTCGATCGAGCACGACATGCCCGGGCGCATCTCGGAGACGCCGTCGGAGATCTCGACGTCGCAGCGGTAGAGGCGCAGGTTCGGGTTCGCCCACCAACTGTTCTGGTCGGGCAGCACGGCGACCATCTTCACGCGGCCCTTGAAGACCTGGCCCGGCAGCGCGTCGACGCGCACGTCGACCGGCATGCCGACTTCGACTTGCTTCAGCACCGATTCGTGCAACGAAGCCTGCGCGATCATGCCGCCGGCGGTCGGGATCGTGATGATCTCCTGGCGCTCGCGGACGTTGGTGCCTTCGGCGATCGGCTGCTGGTTGCCGAATCGGCCGCCCTCTTCCTGCTTCGCGTAGACGACCATGCCGGCCTTCGGCGCGACCAATTTCGCCTTCTCGATCTGGCGCACGAGCTTCGCGAGCTTCTCCTGCTCGAGCTTCAGCTTCGCTTCGTTGGTCTCGAGCGCCGACGTGCGATCGACGATCCGCGCTTCGGCCTGCAGTTTGACGCGGTCGAGCTCACGTTCGGCCTCGCGCAGCGCGGCTTCGAGCTTCTGGATCTCGCGCGGGAACTCGTAGTCGACGAGCAGCTTGAGTTCGCGTTCGGCCTGCTCGAGCAGGATCTGCGAGCGCTTTTCGGCGAGCCGGTCCGCTTCGAGCTCGGTGTTGGTGAGGAAGCCCTTCTCCGCGAGCTTCTGCGACCACTCGAACTGTTCCTTCGCGCGGGCGGACTCCTCGGTCTTGAGCGTGATCTCCTCGCGCGCGGCCTGCTCCTTCACGAGCATGTCGCCTTCGCGGTACTTCTTGAGGTCCTGGCGCGCGAACTCGAGCGTCTGTTCGGCCTTCGCGATGTCGCTCTCGTTCTGGCTCTTCTGGATCTCGAGGTTCTGGCGCGCTTCGACCATCGCGGCCTCCGCGTTGCGCACGGAGATCTCCTGCGACACTCGCTTGTCGACGAGGCTCGTCGCGTCGAGCTCGCAGAGCAACGTGCCCGCTTCGACGTGCGTGCCTTCCGCGATCAAGTAGAGGATCGTCGACGAACCTTCGATCTCGCTCTTCAGACTGACCACGTCGGCCGCCTTCAGGTTGCCCCGCTCGACGACGGTGATCGCGAGCGAGCCTTGACGCACTTCTGCGCCTTCGATCGCGGTCTCGGTTCCGCCGCCGAGCGCGTCGCAGGCGACGACGAGCATCGAGAGCGGCGCGGCGTAGAGCACGGCGAACGCGATGGACTTGATTCTCATGCTCATGGTTGGGCCTTGGCGAGACGTTGTTCGAGTGCGGCGTCGACTTGGATGCCCTGCGTCTCGACCCGGACGATCTCCAGGTCGCGCCAGAGGGCCAATTTGGCGAGTTGGAAGTCGATCAACGCTTGGGTGGCGGCGTTCTGGGCCTCGAGCAGCGCTTCCTGCGCTTCGAGCAAGTCGCGGGTCGCCGCTCGGCCGGCGTCGAGGTTGAGCCGCGTCGACTCGACCCGGCGTTCCGCGAGCGCGACGGCGTTCTTCTGGATGCGCCACGCTTCGAGGTTCGTGCGTGTGTCGCCGAACGCCGCCCGCACGTCGGCTTGGATCGTGTCGCCGAGTTCGTCGACGTCGCGCTTGCGCTGCTCGAGCGAGATCAACGACTCGCGGTACGCGTTGCGTTCCTGGACTCGCTCGGCGGGCAGTTCGAAGTCGAAACCGAGGCTCCACTGAGTCTCGTCGAAGTCGAAGTTCGCCGGCCGGCCTTGGTCGGACGCAAGCGCCGCGGACGCCACGAGATCGAGGTTCGCGCGCAGCGCGTCCGCCGCGACCGCGACCTTGCGCTCGGCGTCGTCTCGGCGGTCGAGCGAGTTCCGGAAGTCGAGGCGCTCCTCGAGGGCGAGCGCTCTCACTGCGGCTTCGTCGTACTCGAGTTCACCCGGATCGGACGCGCCGAGCGACACGAGCTCTTCGCCGTCGAGCTCGAGCTCGACCGAGATCGGCAATCCCAGGAAGACCTTGAAGTCGTCGCGCGCCGACTGGAGTGACTGGCGAGCGTCGATCAAACGGTTGCGCGACCGCAGCTCGTCCTGTCGCGCCTGGTCGACTTGGATGTCGGAGAGCCGCCCGGCCTCGGAGAGCGCCTCGTTGCGCTCGCGCAGCAACTGCAGGTTCGCGAAGTTGTTCTCTTCGTTCTTGACCGTGTCCGCCTGCTGCAGGAGCCGATAGAACCGGCCCGCGACGTCGACGGCGAACCGCCGGCGGAAGCGTTCGTAGTCGCGCACCGCGTACACGACGTTGCGCTCGGCCTGCGTCAGCGGCTCCTTGACGATGCGCTCGCCCGCGCCGGCGAGCAGCGGTTGCGTGACCGCGAGCGAGAGATTGCTCGTCAGGTCGAAGCCGTCCTGGGTGACGAGACTGCGCGTCAGGTCGAGGCCGAGGTCGGTGACGATGCGCGCGCCGCTGCCGAGCACTCGCGTCAGTCCGGCGGACGCGTCGAAGCTCGCGGTCTCGGCCTCGTCGCCGGTACCCGAGAGCAGGCCGGCGAGCCCCGCGCCGAACTGCGTGTCGAACCGCCAGCGCTCGAGCGTCAGGTCGAGGGCCGCGAGGTAGAGCGACTCGCGCTGGTCCTGGAACTCACGGCTGTTCTCCGCGGCGATCGCGAGACACTCGGTGAGCGCGAGCGGTCCGACCGTCGTCGTCTCGCCGGCGAGCACCCTGGCCCGCAGACTCGTGGTCGCGGGCTCGATCGAGAACGCTCGCTCGGCGAAACCGAGCTCGCTGCGGCGTTGCGCGACGATCGCGTAGGCCGCGTCGTCGGCCTCGGCGCGGTACGCCTCGGGCGCCTGGCAGGCGAAGGCCAACAAGCCGAGCGCCGGCGCGAGGGCCACGGTCGAGGGCAAAGCCCGTGATGCGGCCGACGAAAGGGCGCGCGTCCAGGTCCGGACGCGGGGTCCACGGCGACCTAGGCCGGTCCGGTCGAGGCTCGGTGTCATGCGGGGAGGGTGCGCGGCGGGCCGCGAGCGGCGCAAGAGGATACGCCTGGCCTTCCCCTCCAACCACTCTCGCCGCCCGAGGTGCCGCCCGGGGGTGGGTTTTCACTCGGCCTTCACATCGACGGCGGCGAGCCCGACTTCGGACCCGGCGGCGTCGAGCACCGCGCGCTCGCGTTCGTACTCGGCGGCTTCGATGCGCCGCGCGACGAGCCCGCCCGGCTGCCACGCGTACGCGACGAGCTCGTCGCCGACGAACCGCGCGGACCAGGCATGCGTGCCGTCTCGACGGCGCGCCGAAACTTCGCGCTCGAGTCGCCACGCCTCCGAGACCGGTTCGGCCGAGGCGTCCTCGACGGGCACGCCGGCGAAGCGCGTGGACGATTCGCGCGGCTCCGGTTCACGTGAGAGCGGGTCGAACACGGTCTGCACGCCGTCGCAGAGCTCGTTGCGCCGCGCGAGTTCGAGCTCGCCGAGCGGCAGCAAGAGACTCGCGCCGACGTGGACGTCTTCGCGTTCGCGTTCGGTCGACCAATCGACGACGCGCAGCGTGTCTGCGTCGTGCGCGAGCTCCGCGAGCAGCGTGCGCCCGCGGCCCGGTCCGACTTCGCGCCACACGAGCTTCGCGCCGTCCTCGGTGTAACGCTCGACGTGCAACACGCGCAGGTCGTCGAGCGCGAAATGCAGATCCCACTCGAAGAGCGTGTCGGCCCCGAGTTCGGTGCGCGTGAGCTTCGCGACGCCGACGTGCTGCGACGTCCCCGCGACCGGCGTGTCGAGTTCGAGCACGAAGCACTCGACGCGCAACTCGCGCCCTTCCGACGACGCGTCTGCTTCGCCGAAACCGGCGAGAACACTCGCCGCAACGAGCGCGGTCACCGCCCAACCGACGAGGATCTTGGTGCGCAAGACTTTCCCACCCGCTCCCAGGTTCGGCCGGCGCGCGGCGAAGCTTGAGCCCGAGGATCAGGCGCGGGCCGTCTCGGGTCCTCGGCGGGCGTCCGGGCGCCTCCGCGCACCCCGGAGGACGATCCAGCCCGCGGCGAAACACCCCGCCAAGCACGCCCAGATCGGCCAAACGGTGCCGGCAAGGCGCTCGCGGAGGTCGACCCAGGCGAAGTGCCGGAAGCCACGCTCGCGTTCGTGACCCGGCTGGAGCGCGGCGTCCTGCGCCACGCCGAAGAGCTCGCGGGCGTCGTACACGTCGTGCCCTTCCGAGAGCTTGTGCTCGAAGATGCGCCAGTGCGCGAACGGCGCCGCGAAGCGGAAGTCCCACTGCAACGCGACGAAACGCGCGTCGTCGCGCTCGCGTTCGTCCTTGCCGGGCAGATCGGGCCACGCGGTGCGTGCGCACTGCGCCGCGAGGTCGAGGTGCGTCTGCGTGTCGACGACCACGCCGCCGAACGTCGCGGCGAACCCGAACGCAAACACCGCGGCGCACGCGAGCAACGCGGCGCGCGACGCCGAACGCCACACGCGCTCGAGCGCCGGCGCGACGCCGAGCCAGAGCAGCGCGGCGGCGGGCAGCACGTAGCGCGGCCCGAACGTGTACGCGCCGTGCCAGGCTTGCGTCGCGACCACCGGCGCGAAGACCGCCGCGGCGAGCGGCACCGTCCAGAGCAGCACACGGCGCTCGACGTGCCGCCAGCCGAGCACGGCGAGCACGAGGCCGCTCGCGAACCACACGAGGCCCTTGCCCGGCGAGACGAGCAACCCCGCGAGCCCTTCGTACCACGGGAACGAGAAGAACGTGCCGCTCGCGAGCACCGCGCCGTATCCGGTCTCGAACGGACGGCCGAAACGCATGAGGTTCGTCGCGACGAACAGGGCCGCGCCTACGGCGAGCGTCGCGACGAACGCTTGCGTCGGTAACGCGAAGAGTCGCCGCGCTCGCACGCGTTCGACGACGATCCACACGACGAAGACGAGCGTCGCCGGCGCGAGCGCGACGCGCGTCAGCACGGCGACGACGAGCGCGACGCCGCAAGCGAGTCCGTGGCGCGCTCGATCGTCCGCGCGCCACGCGAGCCAGCGTTCGAAGGCGAGCAGCAACGCCCACGTCGCCTGCACGTCGTTCAGCGTGGCGCGCGCTTGGGCCCAGTGGTACGTCGTCGCACCGAAGAGCGCCGCCGCGAACCACGCGCCCCCACGCCCCGCGCCGAGGCGCCGCGACGCGAGGAAGACGAGCACGCACGTCCACGCGCCGAGCAGCGGATTGCGCAAGCCGACGAACAAATGCTCGAAGTACTCGCTGCGCGCGAAGCCGTACGCCTGGTCCGCCGCGTGACGCTCGGCGATCTCGGGGAAGACGTGCGCCGCGGCGCGGCCGGCCCACGCGAACGGCACGGCGACGAGCGCCTGTCCGACGCCGAACCACGCGTACGTGCGGCCGTCGACGCCGCGCACGACGTCGAAGCCGAGCGCTTCGATCGCCTGCGCCTCGGGCGTGTCTCCGAGCGCGAACGTGCCTTCGAACGCGAGCGAACGTGCGGTCTGGAACTCGACTTCGGCGTCCGGGTTGTCGGGCAGCCCGACGGTCGTCGCGAGATACAGCGCCGCGAAGACCAGGAAGAGCGCCCAGGCAAAGCGGCGGTCGAGCGCGCGTTCGTGGGTCAACGGCGGCCCTCGCGGCGGGTCACGGAGCCTTGAGCTCGGCGAGGCGGCGTTCGAGCTCCGCGTGGAGCTCCGCGACCTTCTCGGGCCGCGTCGGCGCGACGTCGCGCTCCTCGCGCGGATCGCGCGTCCGGTCGTAGAGCCGGAGTTCGGCCGTCGTCGAGCCCGCGGGCGTCAACGAAAGCAACGTCCACTCGCTCGTGCGCAGTGCGGCAGCCCGGTGCGCGACGTCGACCGACAACGCCGGCCGCGACTCGAACGGACGCGCGACGTAGGAATCGAAGCGCGGCAGGAGAGTGCGACCGCCGGCGGGCGGACGCTGGTCCTCCGTGCCGAGACCGAGGAACCACTCGCGCACGGTCGGCGCGACATCGGTCAAGTCGACCGCCTCCGACAAGAGGCGCGAACCGGTGAGCGAGCGCGGGTGGCGGAAACACAGCGGCACGCGCACGCGTTCGATGCCGAGCCACGCGCCGCCGCGCGGCGTCGCGCCCGGCCGCTCGTAGAGGTCGACGCCGTTCGTCCCCGCGAGGACGAACAACGTGTCGTCGAGGAAACCGCCCGAACCGTCGAGGTTGCGCCAGGCCGCGACGAAGTCGCGCACGCCGAGCGCGACGGCCGCGACTTCGCCGTCGTAGAGATCGACGAGCCGACCACGATCGGCCGGCGTGAGCGTGAGCTCGCCGCGCTCGATCTTCCCGAGCGTCGCGAGCGAGCCGTCGATCGAGCCCGTGTAACGCGGATCGACGAAACGCGTCGCGAAGTCGACGACACCGCCCGACTCGCCTTCACGCGGCGCCGCGGCGGGCGGATCGAACGGAGCGGCCGGACCGTCGAGGTGGAGCCAGAAGAAGATTCGCTCGGCCTTCGCACGATCGAGCGCCGCGAGCGCTTGCAGCGCGGCGTCGAGCGTCTCGGCGTCGTCGGCGCGCGCCTCGAACGTCGCAAAGCCCTTCGCGAGGCGGCTCGTGTCTCCGAGCGAGCCTGCGCTCACGAACGCGGAGCACGCGAAACCCGCCTTCGCGAGCACCTCGGCGAGCGTCGGCGCGTCCGGCCGCGCCTCGGCGACGAGCGCCGGAAAGCCGGTGTGCAGGCCGAGCAACGCGTCGCGCGGCTCGGGCGACGGCGTGAACGCCCACGCGAGCGCGACACCTTGCTCGCAGAGATCGTCGATCGCGAGCGCCTGCCCGTCCTCGACGAGCTTCGTGTCGAGCTGCCACGCCGTCGTCGGCCGCAGGTAGAGGTACGCGCCGGAGACGTGGTCCGCGCGCAGGCCCTCGACGGTGACGAGCAAGAAATGCTTCGGCGCAGTGCCCGGCCGAGCGGGCAGCGCGCCGCCGCACGCGCCGAGGACGCTGGCGAGGCCGGCGAGCCCGGCGAGTTTCGGCAGACCGGCGAGCACGAGGACGACGAGGCGCTTCACGATCGGCATGGAGTGCGGCGCCATCCTACTGTCCCAGCGGCACGCCCGCCGCCGCTCCGCCGGTCCGGGCCCACTCCGGCAACTCGGCGCCGACGTGCCAGAGGCGGCGGACCCAGAGCTCGAAACACACGGTGATCAGCACCGCCAACACGAGGTTCAACACGAAACCCACGCGCACCATCGTGGCGAGCGGCACCCTCCGAGTCGAGTACGCGAGCGCGTTCGGCGGCGTCGACACCGGCAGCATGAAGCCGCCCGAGCTCGCGATCGCGATCGGCGCCATGATCGCGAGCGGGTGCCAACCGGCGGCGACCGCGGCCTGCGCGAACACCGGCACGAACACGTTGGCCGTCGCCGTGTTCGAAGTGATCTCCGAGAGGAACACGACCAGCGTGACGAGCACGAGCACGACGACCCATTCGCTCGCGCCGGCGAACAGAGGCGCGAGCGACTCGCCGATCACCCGATCGAGTCCGGACGCGCGGAACGCCTCCGCGAGCGAGAAGCCGCCGCCGATCAGGAGCAGCACGTCCCAAGGCACGCGCTTCGCGACGCTCCAGTCGAGCAAGTGCACGCCGCGGGCGCGATCGACCGGCACGACGAAACACACGACCGCCATCGCGAGTGCCACGGTGCCGTCGGTGACGAAGCGCCGGTGCGCCGCGAAGTCCGCGCCGGGCTCGCCGACGAGCGCGAAGAGCCCCCGCGACCAACCGGGAACCGTCGCGAAACCGAGGTCGAGGTCGCCGCGCGTCAGCCAGAGCAGCGCCGTCGCGCCGAAGACCGCCGCCATCCACACTTCGCCGCGCGACGGCCGGCCGAGCGCGCGCCGCTCGGCGAGGATCGCTTCGCGCGCTCCGAGCGCCGCGCCTCGCACTCGCAACAGGCCCCGCGAAAGGAGCCACCAACCGACGAGCGAGAGCACGACGACCAACGGCAACCAGCCGAGCACCCACGCGCCGAAGTCGATCGGCGGCGCCTCGGGGAACATGCGCGCGAAGTGCCCGAGGAACACTTGGTTCGGCGCGGTGCCGACCGGAGTGCCGAGCCCGCCAAACGTCGCGCCGTACGCGATCGCGAGGATCAACGCGACTTGGAAGTCGCGCGCGGCGCGTGGGTTCGAGCCGCTCTCGACGCGCGCCGCGACCGAGAGCCCGATCGGCAACATCAGCAGCGCGGTCGCCGTGTTGTTCATCCACAACGACAGGCACACCGTCGCGGCGAGGAAGCCGAGCACGAGCCGCTCCGGGCGCGGACCGACGGTCGCGAGGATCGCGAGCGCCATGCGCTTGTGCACGCCCCATCGCTCGAGCCCCAACGCGAGCAGGAACGCGCCGAGGAACAACATCACGAGGTCGTCCATGTAGGGCGGCGCGACTCTCTCCGCCGGCAACGCGCCGAAGAGCGGCAGCAGCGCCGCGGGCAAGAGCGACGCAGCGGCGAGTGGGATCGCCTCGGTGATCCAGTACGTCGCGGTCAACGCCGCGACGGCGGCGACGCGGCGTTGCACGGGCTCGAGTTCGAGCCCCGGTGCGAAGAGCAAGCCGAGCGCGAACAGCGGGCCGAGCGCGAGGCCGACGAGCCGCACGCCGCGCGGCGACGACTCGAGCGTCTCGGGCGCGGCGAACTCGTGCTCGCGATCGCCCGGCATCGCGAGCTCAGTTCGTCTCGCCGACGAGCCAGCCGAGGTACTTGGGCGCGACGGCGCTCGGTGCGAGCGCGACGCATTCGGGCACGTCGTACGGATGGAGCTCGTGCAACGCCCGCTCGAAGTCCGCGTAGCGCGCCGCCGTGGTCTTCGCGACGAGCAACACTTCTCGCGCCTCTTCGACGGCGCCTTGCCAACGGTAGATGCTGGTCACGCCGTCGAGCACGTTGACGCAGGCCGCGAGCCGTCGGCCGACGAGCTCGCGCGCGATTCGTTCGGCGACTTCGCGGTTCGGCGCGGTCACCAGGACGACGCGCACGTCGCGTACGTGGTCGCTCTCGCCCGCCATGCTGCGCAGGATAGCCACCGCGCGCGCCGAAAGCAGCGCACGCGCGGCCCGCCGGCGGCGGTTGTGGCCCACCGAGACGCGCCATAGAATCCCGCGCTTCCGAACATCATGGGCTGGCCCGAAAAAGCGGTTCTCTCGGTTCTCCCCCACGTGCCCAAGGCCGTGCTGCGCCGCGTCGCGTCGCGTTACATCGCCGGCGAACGGTTGGACGAAGCGGTCTCACGCTTGAAGGACCTCGCGGCGCGCGGACACGGTGGGATCATCGACATCCTCGGCGAGGACGTCACCGGCGAAGCGCAGGCCGCCGCCGTGATCCGCGAATACTGCGCGGCCGCCGACGCGGTCGCCGCTGCGAAGCTCGACTGCTACGTGTCGGTCAAGCCGACGCACTGCGGGCTCAGGACTTCGGAGAAACTCGCGCTCGCCCAGTACCGCACGCTCTGCACCCACGCGAAGCAACTCGGGCTCTTCGTGCGCGTCGAAATGGAGGACAACACCACCACCGACGCGACGCTGCGCATCTTCGAAGCGCTGCGCGAGGAGTTCACGAACGTCGGCTTGGTGTTGCAGTCGCGCCTCAAGCGCACGCCCGACGACATCGCGAAGCTGAAGCCCGGCCCGCTGCAAGTGCGCATGGTGAAGGGCATCTACCTCGAGCCCGCCTCGATCGCGCACACCGAACCCGATCCGATCCGCGCCGCGTACGTCGCGTGCTCCGATCAACTCTTCGCGCGCGGCGCGAACGTGTCATTCGCGACCCACGACGAACCGATGGGCGCCGAACTCGTCAAACTCGTCTCGAAGCACCGCCGGCCGAAGACGGACTACGAGTTCCAGGTGCTGCTCGGCGTGCAAGAACCGGTTTGGGGCCGCTGGCTCGCGGCCGGCCATCCCGTGCGCGTCTACGTCCCGTTCGGGCCCGAGTGGCAACCCTACTCGCTGCGGCGCATGCGCAAGAACCCCGAGATCGTCAGGCATGTGTTGCGCCAGACGTTCGGGCTCTCCTGACCCAGCGCGATACTGCCCCGCATCACTGCGCCAAAACCGGCTTGGAAACGGGCCGAAAAACGCGCCAGCGCAGCAGCCTCTC
>JAKLKU010000035.1 GCA_023150475.1 Planctomycetota bacterium | reverse complement strand
CGCGCCCCGCGGCGAGTCCGCCGCCGAGTCCGGCGGCGAGTCCGCCGGCGAGTCCGCCGGCGAGTCCGGCGCACGCTCCCGCCGCCAGCGCGAGCGCCAGCGCGAACAGCGGGCGCGGCGGGCCGGGCCCCGCACGAGACGGCACCGACGGCGACGGAGCAGGTGAGCGCATCGTGGTCGCAGGTTGGACCGACGTGACTCGCCGCGGTTGCAGTCGACTTGGCCGTTCGGCGCTTCCAAGGCGCGTGAACGGACCCCGCCGCTCGGTACAATCCCGGGGATGCGGAGGCAGCAGAGAACTCGGACGAGGCACGCGCTCTTCCCGGGCACGTTCGACCCCGTGACGCTCGGTCACGTCGACCTGGTGCGCCGCGCGGCGGCCGTGTTCGGCCGCGTGACGGTCGCCGTCGCGATCCACCCGACGAAACGCGGCCTGCTCGAGCCCGAGGAGCGTTTGCGGCTGCTCGCCGAGTCGCTCGGGGACCTCGAGCGTGTGTCGGTCGTGCGGCTCGAGGGCCTGGTCGTCGACGGCTGCCGCGCCCACGGCGCGCAGTTCATCCTGCGCGGCATCCGCAACGCCGCCGACGTCGACTACGAGCTCGCGATGGCGCGCTCGAACCGCGCTCTCGCGCCCGAGATCGAGACCGTGCTGCTTGCGTCGAGTCCCGAACACGCCCACATCTCGAGCACGCTGGTGCGCCAGATCGCCGAGATGGGGGGCAAGCTCGATTCCTTCGTCCCGCCGGCGGTCGCGCGCGCGCTGCGCCGCCGCAAGACCTGAAAGCCCCCCGCATGCTCCCGCGTGAGACCATCGCGACTGCGAATGCCCCCAAGGCGATCGGCCCGTACTGCCAGGCGATCGTCGCCGGCGGCTTCGTCCACTGCTCCGGCCAGATCCCGCTCGATCCGGCGACCGGCGAGCTCGTGAAGGGCGACGTCGCCGCGCAGACCGAGCGCGTGCTCGAGAACCTGCGCGCGGTGCTCGCCAAGGCGGGCACCGGATTGCACCGCGCCGTGAAGTGCACGGTGTACCTGGTCGACATGGCCGACTTCCCGGCGATGAACGAGGTCTACGCCCGCTATTTCCCCGCCGACGCGCCGCCGGCGCGTTCGACCGTCGCCGTCGCCGCCCTGCCGCGCGGCGCGCGCGTCGAGATCGATTGCATCGCTCTGCCGTTCTAGTCCCACCGCCAAAGACGCCAACGCACCATGGGCCTCGCCGCAGGAATCGTCGGACTGCCGAACGTCGGCAAGTCGACCATCTTCAACGCGATCACCGCCGCCGGCGCGCAGAGCGCGAACTATCCGTTCTGCACGATCGAGCCGAACGTCGGCGTCGTCGACGTGCCCGACCCGCGCCTCAAGGTGATCGAGCAGTTCATCCCGACCGAACGCATCATCCCGGCGTCGCTCAAGGTCGTCGACATCGCCGGCCTGGTCAAAGGCGCGTCGCAAGGCGAAGGTCTTGGCAACAAGTTCCTCGGCAACATCAAGGAGTGCGACGCGGTCCTGCACGTCGTGCGTTGCTTCGAGAAGAAGGACATCATCCACGTCTCGGGCTCGGTCGATCCGAAGCGCGACATGGAGATCATCGAAGTCGAGCTCGCGCTCGCGGACCTCGACACCGTCGAACGCGCGCTCGACCGCGTCGCGAAGAAGGCGAAGGGCCACGACAAGGACGCGCTGTTCCAGCACGACGTCTTCCTGAAGGCGAAAGGCATGTTGGAGCGCGGCGAGTCGCTGCGCGCGCACCACTGGACGAAGCCGGAACACGACGCGCTCGCGCCGCTCTTCCTGATCACGGTGAAGCCGGTGCTCTTCGTGGCGAACGTCGGCGACGACGACCTCGACGGCAAGTCACCGTTGGTCGACGTCGTGCGCGAGCACGCCGCCGCGACCGGCGCGGAGGTCGTCGCGTTGTGCGGCGACATCGAAGGCGAGCTCTCGTCGATGGAGCCCGCCGACCGCGCGCAGTTCCTCGCCGACCTCGGCTTGAAGGAACCGGGCCTCGACCGCTTGATCCACCAAGCGTTCCACTTGCTCGGGCTCTCCACGTTCTTCACGGCGGGCCCGAAGGAGATCCGCGCGTGGACGATCCACAAGGGCGACACGGCGCCGGTCGCGGCGGGCGTGATCCACTCGGACTTCGAGAAGTTCTTCGTGCGCGCCGAGATCTACTCGCTCGACGACCTCGTCCACTACAAGAACGAGCACGCGATCAAGGCAGCGGGCAAGCTGCGCTCGGAAGGTCGCGACTACGTGATGCGCGAAGGCGACATCGCCCACTTCCTGATCGGCAAGTGACGGCCGCCCCCCCGCGGGGCGCAGCTTCGCTGGCCGCGTCGCGCAAGGCGTGAGGCAGAGCCGGCGCCAGGATTCTGGCGCCACGCTGCAACTCGAGAGCAGTGGGGCGGGCAAGCACTCTGCGTCGCTCGCCGCGATGGATCCGTGCTGGAAGCACGGAACGCGGCGTCGCGTGAGTCCGCCACTTTCCATACTTGCCCATGAACACTTCTCGTTTCCCTCGTGTGACTTCTGCCTGCGGCGCGGCGCTCTGCGTCGCCGCGTTGCCGGCGTTCGCCCATGCGGGCGGCTTGCGCGCGAGTGCATCCGCTTCCATTCGGCCGCTCGAGCCGTCCATGCGAGTCACGCTCGACGGTGACGGCGCCTTCTCCGGCCTCGAGAATCCGCGTGTCTTCGTCGACGGAGTCGAGCGGACGTATCTGGCGGACGTGCAACTCGTCGCGCAGGACGCCTTCGACGTCGATGGCAACGGCGTCGTCGATGCGACCCGCGTGTCGTACGAGATCGCGCTCGGCAGCTTGGGCCTGGAGATCGGCGACGTGCTCGAAGTCGAACTCGGCGCCGGCACTGCGCAAGGTCCGGAGCTCGTGCGCGTCGCGTCCGTCGTCGAGTCGCACGTCGACTTGCGGTTCAGCGGTACGACGGTCCTCGCCGGCGAGCCGGCCGTGCTGCAACTCCAGTGGCACGAGCTGCCTCTCACGGCGAGCGCGCTGGTCGTCAAAGTCGCCGGCTACGACGTCACGCCGTTCGTCAGCATTTCCGGCCCGGTCATGGTCGAAGAGAACGTCATCGGTGGCCATGTCGTCTCGCGTACCGAGAACTACACGTTGAACTGCGGGGCGCTCTCGGGCTTCGGCCTGGAAGGGTTGCCGCTTTCCGTGGAAGCGTGGGGTGGAACCTCCGATGGCGGTCTGACGTTCGATTCGACGACGAGCACCATCGTCGAAGAGGAGCCGCTGAACGACTGTCAGAAGAAGGCGTTCGACGATTTCTGCGCGGCCATGAAGTTCTCCAAGGACGCCACCACGAACGCGGTCTGTTCCGGGGCCAGCGAGGCCGATCAGAAGAAGGCGGCCGACGCTTTGCAGGCCGCGCTGCGCGTGTGTCCGCCGCCGCACCCCGCCGCGAAGCAACGTGTGACCTGCAACGGCGTCACGATCGAAGTCACGGTGGGCGCGGACGGCCAAGATGCGTCGGCATCTGGTTCTGCGGATGCCGTGGTCGCGATCGGCGGCGACGGGGCCGCGGACAGCAACGCGGACGGCGGGAACGCCACGGCGACGAACACTCGAGCGGGTGGCGCCGCAGTCGCGATCGGCGGTGACGGTGGCGGCGGGAACACGTCGTCGGCCGGCGACGGCGGCAACGCGACGGCCGAGGCGCAGAACGGTGCGAACGGGACGCCCCCTGGGTGCGCGACCGCGGTCGGCGGCACGGGCGGCAGCCCCACGCCGAATCACAAGTCGGGCGGCAAGGGTGGCGACGCGAGCGCCAAGACCAAACCGAGCGGCGACAAGAAGGAGGCCAAAGGGCCGAAGGGCGCCAAGGGCAAACCTGCGAGTGGGTCGAATCCGGCCGTTCCGGGCACGCACGGCACCGGCGGTTCAGCGCACGTGACCGGCAACCAAGGCACGGGGACTCCCGGTGCCAAGGTCAACAACCCCTGATCACGAGCGCGGTGCGAGGCGAGTCCTGTGGAGTCCGTTCGGACTCCGCGGGACGCGTCGCGTTTGCGGCGCGGCGTGCGCGCGGGCAGCATGCGTGGTGTGTTGCAGCATCAAGAGACGATCGAGGTGCGCACGCCGGGGCGCGGGTTCGTCGAGCTCTCCCGTGAAGTCGCGCAGGTCGTGGCAGCGAGCCGCGTGCGCACCGGCGTCGCGCTGGTCTTCTCGACGCACACGTCCGCGGGCCTCGTCATCCAGGAGAACGCCGACCCCTCGGTGCGCCGTGATTTCGCTGCGTGGCTCGCGCGGCTCGCGCCGGACGGCGATCCGCGCTACGAGCACGACGAAGAAGGTCCCGACGACATGTCCGCGCACCTGAAGAGCGCAGTGACGCGCACGTCCGAGTCGATCCCGATCGTCGACGGAAGACTCGCGCTCGGCACGTGGCAAGGGCTCTTCCTGGTCGAGCATCGCGCGGCGCCGCACGTGCGGCGCCTCGTCGTGCACGTCACGGGCGAGCCTTGAACGATCGTCCGCCGACTCGAGCGCCGCGCCCTCGCCGAGGAGTCTCGCGCGCGCTTCGCGTCCGCGCGCGGCCCGGCGTGGCTCAGCGATAGAGATCGCGCTTCACGATCTCGAGGTAACGCGTCGGGTCGCCGAGCGGTTCGAAGCCGAAGCGCCGATACAGTCCGTGCGCGTCGCGCGTCGCGAGGATGAAGCGGCGCAGCCCTTGGAGCTCGGGATGCGCGACGACGCACTCCATCAAGCGTTTGGAGAGCCCGCGGCCGCGCTCCGCCTCGAGCACGAACACGTCGCAGAGCCACGCGAACGTCGCGGCGTCGGTCACGACGCGCGCGAAGCCGACCTGGATCGCGCCGCGATGGACGCCGAAGACGAGCGACCGTTCGAGCGAGCGCGCGACGAGCTCCAGCGAGATGCCCGCGGCCCAATACGAACGCGTCAAGTACCCGTGCACGACCGCGAGATCGATGCGCTCGCGCGCGTCGTCGATCTCGTACTCGCCGGCGCGCCAGAGCACCGTCACTTGCGCGCTCCCGGCAGGTTGGCCCGGAGCCACGTGTCCCACACGTTCGGCCGTTCGAGCTCGAGCACGCTCTCCGCGCGCGCCGCGACGAGCTCCGCGACGGCGACGTCGAGCTCCGCGACGGTCGCAAGCGTGCGATTGAGCCCGAACGCGCGCGACTCGTCGCGGCGGAACACGACTTCGACCACCATCGAGTCGCCGCCCGAGCCGAGCGCCGTCACTCGTGCGTCCGGCCGATCGAAGCCGAGCTCGTTCGCGGCCTTGACCGGCAGCGCGTGCGCGACGGGAATCGACGTCAGGAACGCGAGGTAGGCTTCGACGCGCGGATTCGGCGCCGGTTTCGCGAGCCCATCGACGACGAGCTGCCAGGCCCACGGAGGCGCGCCGGCCGCGAGTTCGGCTTCGGTCGCGCGCACGCGCACGAGCTCGAGCGCGGTGCCGTCCGCGTGGTCGACGAACAGCCGTTCGATCGTGCGCCCTTCGCCCGGAAACGGTCCCGCGATCAAGCGTGCGTCCTCGAACGGCGCGCGGCCGGCGGCGAGCGCCGTTTCGAGTGCGCGCGAGAGATCGAAGTCGAGTTCGAGCGCGCGCGTCTCGCCGCGGCGTTGCACCAGGCTCGCGCGCGGCTCGAGCGAACGTCCGACGTCGAGCGCGAACAACACGTCGCGGCCGACCTCGGAGAGCACCTTCGCGCCGCAGAGCTCGACGCGCCACGTCGGCGTCGGGAAGAGGCCGTACGCCGCGCGTTCGGTGTCGTCGGCGGAGCGCTGCAGCACCCGAGCTTCGAGCAGCGTCGAGACCAACGCTTCGATCGCTCGCGAGTCACCGACGGCTTGCGTCGCGTCGAGCACGCGCCAGAGCCCTGACTTGCGCGCGAGCAGCCAGCGCGTGCCGTCGGCGGCGCGTTCGATCGAGACGGCGGCGACGACGAGCTCTTTCGCGCGGTCCTCGGGGATCAGCCGTTCGACGCGCAGCTCGGGCGTGCGCTCGCGTTGCGACGCGACGCGAGCTGCGAACCCGCCGAGTGCCGCGAGGACCGCGAATAGGAGCGCGACGCGTTTCACGCGACGGCTCCGGGCTCGAATTGGAGCGCGACGCGTTTCACGCGACGGCTCCGGGCACGGCGCGCGCGGCGAGGCGGCGCATCACGAACGCGCAGAGCAACACGGCGAGCGGGCCCGCGAGCACGACCACGGCGCGCCAGCCGATGCGCTCGCTCGAGGTCGGCGCCGCGAAGCCCGCACGACGCGGGCGTTGCGCGAGGATCGCGGCGTGGTCGTCGCCGAGCACGACCGCGGCCGTCGCGGCGAGCAGGAAGTCCGCGGCGCGCCACTCGGGATCGAAGAGCTGGCCGTTCTTGAACGTCTCCGAGCAACCGATCAGCACGGCGCGACCTTCGGCGGCGCCCTCCGAACCGTCGGCGCGCGGAAAGTGGCCGCGGACGTCGAGCGCGAGCTCGACGCGGCCGAGCGTCGTCTCGGGCCGGACGAGCGCGTCGGGCGCGAGGTCTCCGCCCTGCCACGCGACGGCCCACGCGTCGGCGCTGGTGCGGACGAGCGGCTCGGCGCGCAGCCCGTGGCGCGCGAGTTTCGCTGCGTCGACGCGCCAGCGGTTCGCGTAGGGCAAGCGCAGGTCCGAGAGCCCGCGCACGATCGGTGCGGCCTCCGCGAAGTTCTCCGGCAACGCGCGCAGCACGAACGGTTCCGCGGAGGCGGCGAACGCGAGCTCGCGCGCGGCGCTCGCCGAGCCGACTTCGGTCGCGACGTCGAGCACCGTCGAGCTCGTGTCGCACAAGACTTCGCGCACGAGCTCGAGCCCGAGGTCCGCGAGCCAGCCGCGTTCGAGGTCGCAGTACTGCGGCCGCGGCCAGTGCGCGAGCTCGCCGCGCCGCGTGTCGAGCCGCCGCGACTGCACCAGGAAGTGCTGCGCCGCGAGCACGACGCCCTTGCCTTCCGCGAGCGCCGTCGCGACGGTCGCGAGCATCGGCGTGACGTCACGGCGCGGTTGCAGCCAGACGATGCCGGCGACGTCGCGCGGCATCACCGGCGAGCTCGGTTCGACGCGCACGACGTCGAAGCCGTTGTCGGCGAGCCAACGTTCGGCCTGCGAGTAGACGTCGGTCTCGGTCGGCGCGAAGAGCTGCTTCGCTTCGTAGAGCTCGCGCGCTTCGGCCGCGGAGAGCCGTGGAGTGTCGGCGGCGAGCGCGAGCTTCGGCGCGGGCCGGCCGAGCGCGCGTTCGAGCGCGAGGACGAGCCGGAACTCCGCGACCGAGTCGCCGTCGACCGACGTCAGGTCGACCACGCTCGTGCGTTCGCCCGCGCCGACGCGCAGCGCGGCCCACACGGCGCGCACGGTCGCCGCGGTTTCGTCGCGAGTCTCCACGGCCCGCGCGACGACGCCCGTGCGGGCGAGTGCCTCGCGTTCGGCGGCGTCGAGCGTGTCCGGCAAACGCCTCACGAGCTCGAGCGGCGCGCCTTCCGCGGCGAGGTCCGCGATCAACGCGCGCACGCGACCGACCGCCGCCTGGATGCGCGGCGGGAGCGTCGTGTCGACGAAGAGCTCGAGCTGCACCGGTGCGCCGCGCTGGGCGAGCTCGCGGGCGATCGCGAGCGAGCGAGGCGCGAGCGTGTGGATGCGTTCGCTCGTGACGTCGACGCCCGCGGAACTCGGCGCGAGCTGCGCCGCGGAACCGCCGAGCCCGACGAGCACGACGAGCGCGCCGGCGATGCCGAGCGAGAGGAGCTCGCGACCCGAGCCGAACGCGCGCAGCGAGACGAGACTGCCGCGCGCGAGCGCGATCCCGAAGAGCACGAGCGGCACGGCGAGGATCACGAAGCCGCGCCAGCCGAAACGTGCGCCGGGCGCGAGCTCGGGCAACGGTTCGGCGCCGCGCACGTGCGCGCGCACCCGCGCGATGCGCGACGGATCGGCGAGCGCGCCGACCAGCGCGTGCGCGAGGTTGCGGTGCGCGAAATCGATCGGCGCGAGCCAACGGTCCTCGAAGGGGCTCGACGAGCCGAAGACGGCGAGCGTGCCGCGCCAACCGTCGCGTGGCGCGAGTTGCAGCGCGAGCGGCGCGCGTCCGCGCCGCACGGATGCGTCCGCGCCGCCGAGGCTCTCGGCCGCCGCCGAGCGCCACGCGCGCGGGCCGCTCGACGCGAGCACGCGGGCCTCGAGTCCGAGCTCGACCAGTTTCTCGGCGTCCGTTTCGACCGGCTGCGGCGCGCGGAACGCGAGCGTTCCGTTCGGCTGCGCTCCGAGCAGGCGGAAATCCTGATCCGACGCGATCGACGCGACGGCGAGCGCGCTCTCGAGCACGGCGTTCGCACTCGCGGAGACGGGCGAGTCGTCGCGCACGATCTCGTCGGAGACGCGTGCGCCGAACTGCGCGGCGAGTTCGCGCACCGCGCGACCCGACGGCTCGAGGCGACCGTCGTCCGTCAGGCCGCCGCCCGCGAGCACGACGCTGGTGCCGCGGTCGAGCGCGCGCGAGAGCTCGGCGATCGGCGCGTCGCCCGCGATCGTCGGGCCGAGCCAGCAGACGAGCACGGCGTCGCGCGGGATCTCCGCGCCGCCGTCGAGATCGATCCGCACGACGTCCGCCGAGCGCGCGAGCTCCGCCGCGAAGAGCGCGGTCGGCGCGCTGCCGGCGAGCACCACTTTCGGCCGCGTCGGTCGGACGAGCTCGGCGAGTTCCTCGGCGATCAGGAGCTCGAGTCCGTCGAGCCGCGCGCGGGAGAGCGCCGGGATCACACGTTTGCCGTGCGCGCCGTACGACAAGACGAGCGCGCCGAACACCGAACGCTCCGCGAACGCGTCCGCGCGCACTTCGCGCAGCGAGAACGGGCGCACGCCTTGGCCGGCGACCCAATCGGCGAGCTCCGGGTTGCGCGCCGGATCGACGCGTTGCCACGTGAAGCGCCCGCCGGACGCCGCGGCGAGGCGCTCCAGACGCTCGACGAGCTCCTCTCCGAGCCCACGTTCGGCGGCGACGAACTCCGCCGCGTCCGACAGCACCAACGTCGCGATCACGTCGGCGTCGAGCTCGCGCATCGCCCGTTCGGCGCGCGGATCGAGACGCACGAGGCCGGTGTGTTCGAGGTCGAACTTCGGCAGGCGGAACGCGTCGAACGCGCGCACCAGCGCCAGCACCGCGGCGACGCCGAGCAGCGCCGTCGCGACGAGAGCTCGCCGCGCCGACGGGTTCACGTCCGCAGCCTCCGCACGATCACCGTGGTCAGCCAGAGCGCGAGCGCCGACAGTCCGACGAAGTACGTCAGCGCGGCGAGACTCGCGACGCCGCCGACGAGCTCGTCGTAATGGGGGAGCGCGGAGAACGAATCGTGGATCCACGTGCCGACGTTGACGCCTTGGAAGAGCCCGTCGAGCACCGCGACCAACCGTTCGTCGCCGGAGAGCACCAACGACGCGGAGAGCAACGCGCCGAGCACGAACGCGACCACTTGGTCGGGCGAGAGCGCCGACAGCAGCCCGCCGAGCGCGAGCAGCAGGCCGCCGAAGAGCAACGCGCCGAGGTAGCCCGAAGCGACGAGGCCGAGGTCGGGGCTCCCGAGCACGCAGAGCATCACGACGATCGGCGCCGTGCCGGCGAGGAACAGCGCGTAGAGCGCGAGCGCCGCCGCGAACTTACCGAGCACCAGCGAGCCCGCCGACAGCGGCAGCGTGACCAGCACTTCGAACGTGCGCGTGCGGCGGTCCTCGGCCCAAAGGCGCATGCTCTGCGCCGGCAGGAAGAGCACCAGGAGGAGCGGCAAACGCGCGAAGAACGGCGTCATGTCGATCCTGCCGGCGAGGAAGAACTCGTTCATGAAGATCGAGTTCGCGAGCAACAGCGCGGCGATCGTGCTCGCCGTGGCGACGCCGGAATCGAACCAGGCCGAGAACTCGCGCGCCGCGATCACGTACGCGCCGCGGACCAGGCCGAGCGGTCGAGCGCTCATCGTGGTGCGCCTCCCGAGCGCGGCTCGTTCGGCGTCGCGGCGGCCGCCGGTTCGAGCAAGCGCAGGAGCTCGCCGTCGAGCGTCCGACCGTCGCGTTTCGCACGGCGCGCGAGTTCGGCGACCGGAAGATCGGCGACGAGCCGGCCCTTGTGGATCGCGACGACACGTTCGCACGTGTCGCAGACCTCGCCGACGATGTGGCTCGAGAAGAGGATCGCGCGGCCCGGCGCGAGCGAGCGCAGGAAGTCGCGGAACGCGGCCATCTGCACCGGATCGAGCCCGTGCGTCGGTTCGTCGAGCGCGATCACTCGCGGATCGTGGATCAACGCCGCCGCGAGCCCGATGCGCTGGCGGTAGCCCTTCGAACACTCGTGCACGCGCTTCTTCGTCACGGCCTGGAGGGCGCACGCGCCGATCGTCCAGTCGAGTCGAGCGGCGAGCTCGCCGCCCGAGAGTCCACGCGCGCGGCCGACGAACTCGAGGTAACGCACGACGCGCATGCCGTCGAAGAGCGCGTTGTGCTCGGCGAGATAACCGAGCTCGGCGCGCGCCGCGACCGGGTCCTTCACGACGTCGTGACCGGCGAGTTCGATCTCGCCTTCGTCGGGCTCGAGGTACGTCGAGACGAGCTTGAGCAGCGTGCTCTTGCCCGCGCCGTTCGGGCCGACGAACCCGACGATCTCGCCGGGACGCAGCGCAAACGACACGTGGTCGACCGCGAGCGTCGCACCGTAGCGTTTGACGACGTCGCGGATGTCGAGCAGCGGCCGTGCGGCGCCCTGGTCGGTCCCGGCGCTCGCGCCGGTCTGGAGCGTGTCGTTCATCGCGGGTTCCCGGCGTCGGAGACCGCTGTCGGCGCGCGCAAGTGGCACGCGACCGACGCGCGCGAAGGCAGCGCGAGTTCGAGCAACGGAGGCCGTTCGCCTTCGCAGCGTCCGCCGCCTTCCGCGCGCCGCGGACAGCGCGGATGGAAGCTGCAGCCCGTCGGCAGCGCGAAGGGCGACGGCGCTTCGGCGGCGACGATGCGTTCGCGTGCGTCGGCTTCGCGCCGAGCGAGTGCGAGCAGGGCGCGCGCATAAGGATGGAGCGGCTCGCGGAAGAACGAGGCGACGCGATTCGTTTCGACCAAGCGACCGAAGTAGAGCACGGCGATCGAGTCGCACATCTGGTGGACGAGCCCCAGATCGTGCGTGATGAAGAGATACGCGAGGCCCAGGCGCTCGCGCAACGACGCGAGCAGGTTCAGGATCTGTGCTTGCACCGAGACGTCGAGCGCGCTGGTCGGTTCGTCGAGCACCAGGAGCTCCGGTTCGAGCGCGAGCGCGCGGGCGATCGCGATGCGTTGGCGTTGACCGCCGGAGAACTCGTGCGGATGGCGCACGATGTCGTGGGTCGACAGGCCGACCGCTTCGAGGAGCGCGAAACTGCGCGCCCGTTGTTCGCGCACGTCCGAGATCCCGTGGATGGCGAGCGGCTCCGCGAGCAGCTCCGCGACCGACATGCGCGGATCGAGCGACGCGAACGGGTCCTGGAACACGACGCCGATGCGCCGGCTGACCGCGCGGCGTTCGGCGGCGGTGAGCGCGCCGAGCTCCCGGCCGCCGAAGCGGATCGAGCCGCCGGTGATCGGCACGAGGCCGAGCAACGCCCGCGCGAGCGTCGTCTTGCCGGAGCCGGATTCGCCGACCAACGCGAGCGCGCCGCCGCGCTCGAGCGCGAGCGTCACGCCGTCGACGGCGGTGAGCTCGCGTGCGCCGCCGCGTTCGCGAAAGCGCACGACCAAGTCGACGAACTCGACGAGCGCGCTCACGGCTCGGACTCCAGCGGCCGCTCCAACGCGAGCGATTCCTTCTCGAAACACGCGGCACGCCGCGCGGCGGAGAGCGACATGCGCGCGTCGCTGCGCAACACGCCGGAGAGTTCCGGCCGTTCGCTGCGGCAGCGTTCGCGCGCGAGCTCGCACCGCGGGTGGAATGCGCATCCCGCGGGCAGGTTCGCGAGGTCGACCGGGTTGCCGGGCACGGCGGCGAGCCGGCGCGGCCGTTCGCCGTCGAGCCGCGCCCGCGCGCGCCACAACGCCGCGGTGTACGGATGCCACGGCGCGGCGAACAGCTCGCGCGCGGACGCGTGTTCGACGACCCGGCCCGCGTAGAGCACGTACGTGCGGTCGGCGTGCGCTGCGACGAGCTCGAGGTCGTGACTGACGAGCACCACGCCCGCGCCGCGGGTCTTGCGCTCCCGTTCGAGCAGCTCGAGCACGTGCAATCCGAGCGCGGGATCGAGCGCCGACGTCGGTTCGTCCGCGACGATCACGCGTGGTTTGGCGACGAGCGCCATCGCGAGCAACGCGCGTTGGCGTTGTCCGCCGGAAAGCTCGTGCGGGTAGTTCGCGAGCTTCGCTTCGGGGTCGGGCAAGCCGACGTCGCCGAGCGCACGCGCGGCTTCCTTGCGTGCGTCGCGGCGCGAAAGTCCGCGATGCGTCTCGAGCACCTCGGAGATCTGCAGACCGATCGTCAGGTACGGGTTGAGCGCGCTCGCCGCGTCTTGGAAGACGAGCGCGATCTCGCTCGCGCGTACCTTGGCCCATTCGCCTTCCGAGAGCGTGAGCAGGTTCCGGCCTTCGTACCAGAGCTCGCCGGTCTCGATCGTCCCGCCGGAGATCGGGACGAGCCCGAGCAACGCCAGCGCGGTCGTCGACTTGCCGGAGCCCGACTCGCCGACGAGCGCGACGAGCTCGCCGGCGGAGAGCTCGAACGAGAGCTGATCGACGGCCCACACCGGGCCGCGAGGTCCGTCGTAGCGGACGCGCAGGTTCTTGACGTCGAGCAGGCTCACGGCGCGGTCCGCTCCTTCGCGCGCACGTCGAACGCGTCGCGCAGGCCGTCGCCGAGCACGAACAGCGCGAGCAACACCGACGCCATCGCCGTGGCGGGGAACGCGAAGAGCCACCACTCGACGTGGATGGCGTTGATCGCGTCGACGCCGTCGGCGAGCAGCAGGCCGAAGCTCACCTCCGGCGCTTGCACGCCGAGTCCGAGGTAGGAGAGGAACGCTTCCGCGAGCATCACCGACGGCAGCGTCAACGTCAGGTACACGATCGCGGTGCCGAACACGTTCGGCAGCACGTGTCGCCGCAGGATCCAACCGGTCGACGCGCCCATCGCTCGCGAGGCGAGCACGAAGTCGCTCGACTTCAGGGCGAGCACCTGGCCGCGGATCACGCGCGCCATCGTCAACCAGAACACGGCGCCCAACACGACGAAGAAGACGAGTTCGCGATCGACGAGCTCTTCGCCGAGGTTCGCTCGCGGCGCGTCGACGAGCGCGAGCGCCGTGATCACCAGGAACACGAACGGCAGCGAGTAGAGCACGTCGACGAAGCGCATCATCCACCGATCGGTGCGCCCACCTTTGAGGGCCGCCCACGCGCCCCACGTGACGCCGATGCCGAGACTGATCGCGGCTGCCGCGATCGCCGTGAAGAGCGATTTGCGGCTGCCCCAGACGATGCGCGCGAGCAGATCGCGGCCGCGCGCGTCGGTGCCGAGCCACGGACCCGTCTGGAACTTGCCGTAGAGCTTCGTGCGCACTTGCACGAGCGCCGCGTCGACGGGATTGAGCTCCCAATAGTCCGCTTGGAACTCGGTCTTCGACTTGTCGAGCCACGGCCACACCGGCACCGGCCGGCGGTCGGTCAGGCGCATCGTCTTCGGGCTCGGCAGCGGCAAGAGCGGCGCGAGCAGGCTCGCGATCCCGACGACGCACAGGAAACACCACGCGAACCACGCGGGACGATTGCGCTTCAAGCGCTGCCACGCGCGCTGCGAGACCGGTGCGCCGCGCTCGCGCTGCGCTTCGATCCAGAGCGCGTCGACGTCGCGGCCGCCGAGTCCGTCGCGGAAGGCCCGCGGAGTCTCTCGCGTGCCGGCGGCGTCGCGCGGAGCCGAGCGTGTGTCGTCCGCCACTAGAGCTCCTCCAACGCGATCCGCGGGTCGAGCCGCGTGTAGACGAAGTCGACCAAGCTGTTCAGCGAGTAGATCAGCACCGAGTAGACGATCGTGACGCCGAGCGCGAGCGTGTAGTCGCGCGACAGCGCGCTCGCGACGAAGTGCGAGCCCGCGCCCGGCAGCGCGAAGATGCGCTCGATCACCAGACTGCCGGTCAACACGCCGGCCGAAGCAGGTCCGAGGTACGACACCGTCGGCAGCAGGCCCGCGCGCAATCCGTGGCGCAGGACGACCGTGCGATAGGGGAGGCCTTTCGCGACGGCGGTGCGCACCCAGTCGGCCTGGAGCGCCTCGACGAGCCCCGAACGGACGAGCCGCGCGACGTAGGCCGCGACGGGCGCGCCGAGCGCGAGACTCGGAAGGACGAAGTGCGCGAAGCTCGTGCTGCCCGCGATCGGCGACCAACCGAGCGTCAGCGCGAACACGAGCACCAAGAGCCCCGCGACGACGAAGTTCGGCAACGCGATGCCGAGCGCGGCGCCGAGGCGCAGCGCGAGATCGAGTTTGGTGCCGCGACACGCCGCCGCCGCGACGCCGATCGCGCCGCCGAGCACCACGGCCCACGCGAGCGCGAGGCTGCCGAGCGCGAGCGAGAGCGGCAGCGACTCCGCGAGGATCTGGTTGACGGTGTAGTCGCGGTAGCGGAACGACGGACCGAGGTCGCCGGCGAGCACGCCGCCGAAGACGCGCTCGCGATCGCCGAAGAGCCCGTGTTCGTCGAGGTTGAGCGGCCCGACGTATTGGAGGTACTGGCGCCATAGCGGCCAATCGAGGTGGTAACGCGCCTCGACGTTGGCGAGCACCGCCGCGGGCAGCTTGCGTTCCTCGGAGAACGGTCCGCCGGGCACGATGCGCATCATCGCGAACGCGCACGTCACGACGATCCACACGGTGAGGACCAAGCCGACGGCGCGCCGGCGCAAGAAGCCGATCATCGCCGCGTCCTTCCGCCGGCCTTGCGCTCGGCTTGGGACTTCGGCGAGTAGAGGCCGTCCTTCGGACCGTGCGACGTCACCTTCTTCTCGCGTTTGCCGACGGTGCGCCGGCTCTTCGCGAGTTCGGCGTCGTCCATCCAGTACCAGTACTTCGGATTCTGTTCGTTGAGCGAGTTCTTGCCGAAGCCGCCGACGCGCGGGTCGACGAGGTTCTGCGAGACGTAGGAGTAGATCGGCAGGATCGGGAGCTCGTCGAGCAAGATCGCTTCCGCGCGGCGCAACGCTTCGTCGCGCCTCGCGAGGTCCGCTTCCTTGCGCGCCGCGGCGATCAAACGGTCGTACTCGGCGTGCCTCCACCCGGTGCGGTTGTTGTCCGAGTCGGACGTGAACACGGCGAGGAAGTTGAGCGCGTCCGGATAATCGGAGATCCACGACGAGCGCGAAACGTCGTAGTCGAGGCGGTTCTGTCGATCGACGTAGCTCTTCCACTCCTGGCTCTCGAGCTCGACCGGGAGCTCGAGGTACTTGGACCAGTCGTCGGCGATCACTTCCGCGATCACGCGGTTCTGCTCGCTCGAGTTGTAGAGGATCCGGAGCGTGCCGAACTCCTCGCCGTTCGCGCCGAAGCCGGCTTCTTCGAGCAGTGCTTGCGAACCTTCGAGGTCTTCCTTCTTCGCGGCGGGCGAGCGGTAGCTCCCGAGGTTGCCCCAAGGGATCAGCGTGTACGCCGGCTTCTGACCCGCGGCGAGCAGGCGGTCGCAGATCTGCAAGCGATTGATCGTGCCGAAGAGCGCGCGCCGCACGCGTTTGTCGTCGAGCGGAGGTTTCGTCGTGTTGACGCGGTAGAAGTAGAGCCCGAGGTACGGCGTCGGATCGAAGTCGTCGCGGCCGACCAAGGTCTTGACGAGACTCGTCGGCACCGTGCCGTCGAGCCAGTCGATCTCGCCCGCGGTGTAGAGGTTGAAGGCCGTCGTCGCGTTCTCGATCGCGAGCACGTCGATCGTGCGCATCGCGACGCGATCCGCGTCCCAGTACCGTTCGTTCTTCGCGAGGCGCAGGCGATCTTGCAGCCGCCGTTCCGCCAGCACGAAGGGACCGTTGCACACGAGCGTGTCGGGGCGGCCCCAGAGGGTCGACCACGAATCTGGAGCGCGCGCTTGGAGCGCCTCGAGCGACGCGCGGTGCACCGGCACCAACGGATACGCGGCGAGCAGCTCGCGAAAATGCAGCGTCGGCTCGGCGAGCTCGATCACCAACGTGCGTGCGTCGGTCGCGCGCACGCCGAGGTCGAAAGTCGCGCGGTCGATCGGCGCCCCGTTCGAGTCCACGCCGGCGCGGAACTCACGCGCGCCGCGGACGCACTCGAGCTCCGCGGCGAACGGCGACGCCGTGCGCGGGTCGAGCAGCCGCCGCAGACTCCACACGAAGTCGTCGGCGGTGAGCGGGTCGCCGTTCGACCAGCGCGCGTCCGCACGCAGTGCGAACGTCCAGGTCAGCGCGTCGGGCGAAACCTGCGTGTCCGCCGCGAGGGCGGGCACCGCGGCGCCGGAAATCGGATCGCGCGTGTAGAGCCCTTCGTAGAGGGCGCGCAGCACCCGCGCCTCGGCGATGCCGTTCGCGACGGCCGGGTCCAGGCTCGAGGCTTCGACGCCGTTGTTGAAGACGAAGTCCGCGCGGGGGAGCTCCCGGGAGAGCGCGCTTTGGAAGGCCCAGATCGCCACCGCCGCGGGCGCCAGCACCAGGACCGCGAGCCACACAGCGGTCGGCCCGTTCCTGGCGGTCATGCGGCGGATGCTACCAATGGCCCCGAGCGACACAAGTCGGCCGCTCGCAACGAGTTGGACCCTTGACGCTCGATTCCGGGCGAACTACGGTGCGACCGCACGCGACTGGGTCGGTCTTGAGTATGCAGTCGTTGCTCGCGTCCCGTGGCGCGGTACGTCGTGCGCTTCGTCCGTTCCCAGGCGTCCGTGCCTCGCTGGATCCCCGTCCGATGCCGTTCCTTTCGTCGTCGCGTTCGTTCGCTGCGCTGCTCCTTGGCGCCGTGTGCGCCGTGTGCACCGTCGTGCTCGGCGCGTGCGGCGAGGACGAGTCGCAACGTCAGGCAGCAAGCGGCGCGACGCCTGCGGCTCGACCCACGAGCGAATCGACGCCAGCCGCGGGCCGCGACTCGCCCGAGCAGCCGTCGAACCAGGCGCCGGCCCCTGCGTCGGCCCAGGCTGCGCCTTCGGCGTCCGCGCCCATCGCGCCGCCGTCCGCGGCGCCGCAGCCGTCCTCCGCATCGCAGCCGTCCTCCGCATCGCAGAAGGTGGGCCACGCGCCCGAGCTCGTCCCGACCGACGTCGACTACTTCCATCCCGACCACCAGCCCGGCCCCGACGGCCGTCGCCCGCCGCAGCCGGAGCCCGCGTTCGGCGGCCGCGTGATCATCCGGACCGATCTGATGCCGCCGAGCCTGAACTACGCGCTCGACGGCGCGGCGGTGACGCGGCGCATCCTCTACGAGGTCCACGAGACGCTGCTCGCGCCGGATTTCGAGTCGGGCGAGCTCGTGCCCGACCTCGCCGAACGCTGGGACGTCGAGGACACGCTGATCCTGAAACCGACGGGCGACGGCGCGGAAGCTCGCCGCTTGGTCGGCGTCGTCGCGCGCGAAGGCGAGGAGTACGTCGTGCGCCCCGTCTCGGCGCTTTCGAGCGGACCGGCGGGTCCGGCGGCGTGGCGCGTGCCGGCGGCCGACGTCGCTGCGCTCGAACGCGGCACCGTGCTCACGTTCCACTTGCGACGCGACGTGCGTTGGCACGACGGCGAGCCGTTCGACGCTGCCGACGTCGGGTTCAGCTTCTCGATCTACGCGAACCCGAAGGTGCGCTGCGACAACAAGCGGCCGAACTACGCCGCGGTCACGGCGTGCGAAGTGCTCGATCCCCACACGGTGCGCTTCACGCTCGCGAGGGCGCACTTCAAGGCGCTCGGCAACGTCGCGGACCTCTTCCTGATGCCGGCGCACCGCTACGACCTCTCCGACCCCGACCACGCGCGCTTCGACCCCGCGTACGTCGCGGCGAAGCGCGCGCAGGATCCGCAGTGGCGACCGACGGCCGACGAGCAGGCCGAATACGTCAACGCCCACCCGGCGAACCGCGCGTTCGTCGGCCTCGGGCCGTACCGCGTCACCGAGTGGACCCAGGACTACCTCGAAGCGACACGTTTCGACGGCTACTTCGCGCCGGAGCGCGGCGGCTACCTGGACACGATCCGTTGGCGGCTGATCACGAACGACGACACGGCGAACGAAGCGCTGCTCGCGGGCGACATCGACTTCAACGAACGGTTGACGTCCGAGCAGTACTTCGGCGAGTTCACGCAGTCCGAAGCGTTCCTCGCGCGCTGCTACAAGGGTCACCTCTACGCCGACGCGTACGGCTTCGTCGCGTGGAACCTGACGCGGCCGATGTTCGCGGACGTGCGGGTGAGGCGCGCGCTCGGCATGCTCTTCGACTACGAAGGAGTGCGCGCGAACTACTACCGCGGCCACGCGATCCAAGTGACCGGTGTCCAGCCGGTCGCGTCACCGGCGTACGACTGGTCGATCGTGCCGCTGAAGTTCGATCCCACGGCGGCGGATGCGCTCTTGACCGCAGCCGGATGGATCGATCGCGACGGCGACGGAGTGCGCGACAAGGACGGCAAACGCTTCGAGTTCGAAATCGCGATCAACACCGGTTCGCGCACCAGCGAGACGTTGATGGCGCGCTTCCAGGAAGAGCTCGCCAAACAAGGCGTGCGCGCTCGCGTCCAAGCCTACGACTGGAGCGTCTTCCAGGAGCGCTGCGTGCGCCGCGAGTACGACGCCGCCGCGCGCGGCTGGGTGCCGCCGCCCGAAGTCGATCCCGACGCGCTCTGGCACTCGCGTTGGGCAGGCGCCGACGTCGGCGCGTCCAACTTCTGCGGGTTCGCCGATCCGGAGGTCGATCGCTTGATCGACACGGGCGTGCGCGAGCTCGACGACGCTCGCCGCTACGCGATCTGGCGCGAGCTCGGCGCGCGCATCTACGCGGCGCAGCCCTACACGTTCCTCTTCAATCCGGCGCGCAAGTTCGCAGTGTCGAAGGCGCTGCGCGGGGTGCAGGCGCTGCGTTTCGACCCGAACTACCAGCTCCGCCGTTGGTACTACCCGAAAGGGACGCCGGGCACGCGCGCGACGCGTGCACGCGCCGAGCCGTCGGGCGGCGAGTCGCGCGACACGTCCGCGGGCGACCGGTAGGCTCCGGGCGTGACGTCGACGGGCCTCGAACGCGAAGTGCACGCCGCCTTACGACTGTTCCAACGTCTCGCCGGACGCGTCGCCGTGTTCTTCGGCGTCAGCGTGCTCGTCTTCTGCGTGATCCACGCCGCGCCGGGCGACCCGTCGCTCTCGGTCGGCGTCGAGCGGGTCGAGTCGGCGGACGCCCCGACCGACGCTGCCCGCGCGCGCTTTCGGGCGGAGCACCTGCTCGACGCGCCGTTGTGGCGCCAGTACCTGCACTACTTCGGGCCGTTCGATCTTTCCCCGCGCGGACACGTCTGGTTCGGCGGCAGCGGCGAGTCGCCGTGGGGCGGGCTCGTGTGCTTCGACTTCGGCCACGAGTTCCAGCGGCCGACGGTGGACGTCGGCGAAGAGCTCTTGCGCAGGCTCGCCGTGACCGCGCCGCTCTCGGGGCTCGCGATCCTCTTCGCGTACGCGCTGGCGATCCCGCTCGGCGTCGCGTGTGCGCGTCGCCGCGGCAGCGGATTCGATCGTTGGGTGAGCACGGGACTCCTCGCGCTCTTCTCCGTGCCGGCGTATTGGGCCGCGTTGCTCGCGATGTTGGTCTTCGGCCCACGCGGGCTCGACTGGTTGCCGGTGCTCGGGCTCGCGGACAAGGACGTGGCGCGGTTCGACGGCTTCGAGCGAGCTCTCGATCTCGCGCAGCACGCGTTGTTGCCGGTCGCCGTGTTGACCTACGGCGGTCTCGCGTACGTCGCGCGGCAGACGCGCGCCGCGATGATCGAGGCGTTGGAGTCCGACTACGTCCGCGCCGCGCGATCACGCGGACTCTCCGAAGCGCGCATCGTGTGGCGGCACGCCTTCGCGAACGCCGTGTTTCCGCTGCTGACGCTCGCCGGTTCGTTGTTGCCGGCGCTGGTCGGCGGTTCGGTGCTCGTCGAGTCGATCTTCGAACTCCCCGGCGTCGGCCGTTACGCGTACGAAGGCTTCCTGCGGCGCGACTACAACGTGGTCATGGCCACGACGCTGGTGTCCGCCGCGATGACGCTGGTCGGGCTCGCCTTGTCGGACGCGCTCTACGCGCGCTGCGATCCGCGGTTCGCCACCGAAGCGGACTCGCGTTCCTCCGACTCGCTTTCCGCCGCGGAGGCGCGCCGTGCGTGAGCCGCCGCGCGTCTTCACCGAGTTCGTGCTCGCACGGTTCCTCGAGCGACCGTTCGTGCGCGTCGCGTTGGCGACGCTCTTCGTGCTCGTCGGGCTCGCGGTCGCGGCGCCGTTTCTCGCCAACGATCGTCCGCTCTGGTTGCGAGCGATCGATTCCGCGGGCTACGAGGCGGCGCGACGCACGTTGCCCGTGCTCGGCGACGAACTCGCCGCGCTCGCGACGGCGACGCCTCGCGACGAGATTTCGTTCGAGCGCACGTGCGGCGCGTTCGAACGCCGCGCTCGAATCCTCGTTCGTGCCGGCGGCGCGACGGTCGCGGACCGCGTCACGCCGTTCGTCGAGCAGGCGCGCGCCGGCGAGATCGGAGCGCCCGAGCGGTGGCGCGCCGACGTCGCGGCGGTCGCGGACGCCCTCGTGGCGCGCGGCCCGGACCGTCCGGACGGCGTCGTGCTCGCGGCGACGAGCTCGTCGCCCGCGCTCGCGGCGCTGTCGGGCCTCGAATCGTTCGCGTGCGGCGCGTGGCTCGGCGCGTTCGGCGGTTGGCTCGCGACTCGACTGCGGCGCCGCCGCGCGCGCCGCGGAAGTACGCTGCGCTCGTGGCGTGCGGTGGCGCTCGCGAGCCTCGCGTGCGGCGCCGTGGCGTCGCTCGTGCAACGGCCGATCGCCGACCCGAGCGTGCCCGCGGGGGCGGCGCTCAAGCTCGCGGCGACGCGCGGCGAGCTCTCGGTCGAGGCGGCGACGTTCGCGCCGGTCCCGTTCGGCTTCGGCGAGTCGAAACTCGGCGAAGCGGAGCGGCCGCCGAGTTGGTGGGCGAGTGCGCGGCCGCATGCCGTGCCGGCGGACGATTCGCGTGCGGCGATACCCGGGCTCTCGGACGCGCCGCCGACCGAGACCGAAGTGCTCTTCGGTGAGCCCGCGCTCGAGCATCCGTGGCGCCATCCGTTCGGCACCGACTCGCTCGGCCGCGACCTCTTCGCGCGCTGCCTGTACGGTGCGCGCGCGAGTCTGCTGATCGGCGGCGCCGCAGCGGCGGCGATCGGCATCTTCGGCGTCGCGTTCGGTGCGCTCGCGGGTCACTTCCGCGGCCGAGTCGACGCGGTGATCTCGCGGCTGATCGAAGTCGTGCAGTGCGTGCCGGACTTCTTCCTCACCGTGCTCGCGCTCTCGCTCCTGCGCGTCGAAGGCGTCGGTGCGGCGCTCGCGGTCGCCGTCGTGATCGCCATCTTCGGTTGGACGCAGATCGCGCGGCTCGTGCGCGCGGAGTTCCTGCGCAGCGCGGAGCTCGACTGGGTGCTCGCCGCGCGCGCGGTCGGCGTGTCGGACGCGAGGTTGGTGTTCGTGCACGTGCTGCCGAACGCGCTCTCGCCGGCGATCGTCGCCGCGGTGTTCGCCGTCGCCGGCGCGATCCTGCTCGAGTCCGCGCTGTCGTTCCTCGGCGTCGGCGTCACCGAACCGGTGCCGACCTGGGGCTCCGTGCTCGGCGATGCGCCGAGCGCGCACGTTTGGTGGACCGTGTTGTTCCCCGGACTCTTCCTCTTCGTCACGGTGCTCGCGGTGCACCGCGTGGGTGAAGCGCTGCGCGAAGCGCTCGATCCGAGGACCGTGTGAGCGCGTACGCCGCCGAACCGAGACTCGTCGTGCGCGGCCTCGACGTGCGTTTCGACGTGCGGCGCTCGAGTGGCGCCGACACTCGCGGCGCCGAAGACCCCCGCGCCGAGGCCCCCCGCGCGGAGTCCATCGGCGCCGAGGCTCATGTAGTCGACGGCCTCGATTTCGAGCTCCGCGCAGGCGAAGTGCTCGCGCTGCTCGGTGAATCGGGCTCGGGCAAGAGCGTCACCGCGCGCGCGCTGCTCGGACTCGTCGATCCGCCGGGACGCATCGTCGCGGGTTCGGTCCGCTTCGAGGGGCGCGAGCTCTGCGGTCTCGACGAAGCTGCGTGGCGTCGCGTGCGCGGCCGCGAGATCGCGCTCGTCTTCCAGGATCCGCCCGCGACGCTGAATCCCGTGCTGACGCTCGGCGAACAGCTCTGCGAGGCGCCGCGCGCGCACCTCGGGCTCTCGACGAACGCGGCGGCCGAGCGAGCGCGTGCGCTGCTCGCCGAGTTGGGCCTCGACGGAGGCGAGCCGTGGCTCGCGCGCTACCCGCACCAACTCTCGGGCGGCCAACGCCAACGCGCGGCGCTCGCCCAGGCGTTGCTCTGCGAGCCGAAGCTCGTGATCGCCGACGAACCGACGACCGCGCTCGACCCGACGCTCGTCGCCGTGGTCGTCGAGCTCCTGCGGCGGCGCACGCGCGAGCTCGGCACGTCGGTGCTCTGGATCACGCACGATCTGCGCGTCGCTCGCATGCTCGCGCAGCGAGCGATCGTGCTCTACGCCGGGCGCGTCGTCGAAGAGGGGCCTCTCGGCGAGCTTGCGCGGGCTCCGCGTCACCCGTACACGCAGGCGCTCTTCGCCGCGCGGCCAGGAGCGGAGAAACGCGGCCGGCCGCTCTCGACCGCTCGCGGCGCCGCCGGCGATCCGACGCGTTGGCCGAGCGGCTGTCGCTTCCACCCGCGTTGTCCGTTCGCGGACGCTCGCTGCGCGGAGCTCTCCCCGGAGCTCTTACCGGAGCCTTCAGCGGGGCTTTCCCCGGGGCTTTCCCCGGGGCCGTCACCGGAGCTCGGCTCCGAGCGCGCGCCTCGGCGCGCCGCCGAAGCCGCGCGCGAGTCCTCGAACGCTCGCTCGCGCTCCGTGGCGTGCCATCATCCGCTCGACGAGCGCGCGGAGGGCGCAGGATGAGCCCGTCGGCGCACTTGCTCGTCGCGAGGGAGCTCACGAAGTCGTACGCCGGCGTGGCGCGCGGCTCGTTCGGTGCGCCGCGCTCGGGCGCAGCGCGCGTCGACGCTTTGGTCGACGTCTCGTTCGAGCTCGCGCACGGTGAGCGCCTCGCCGTCGTCGGCGAGTCGGGTTCCGGCAAGAGCACGTTGGTGAAAGCGTTGCTCGCGCTCGCGCCGCTCGATCGTGGCCGCGTCGAACTCGCGCCGCGCGCGGGGCCACGACTCGACTGGCTCGCGCTTTCGAAGCGCGAGCGCTCGCACGCGCGGCGGTGGATCCAACCGGTGTTCCAGGCGCCGATGGAGTCTTTGAACCCGCGCCGTCCGGTGCTCGCGTCGCTCGCCGAGCCGCTTTTCGTCCACGGACTCGCGCGCGGCTCGGAGGCGGAGACTCGGGCGCTCGCGCTCGCCCAGCGCGTCGGACTCGAACCCGAGACCACCGCGCGTTTTCCGCACGAACTCTCGCTCGGCCAAGCCCAACGCGCGTGCCTCGCGCGTGCGCTGGCGCCGGGACCGGAGCTCCTGCTGCTCGACGAGCCGACTTCCGCGCTCGACGTCGGGCTCCAGGCGCAGATCGTCGATCTGCTCGCCGAACTCGCTCGCGAACGGTCGCTCGCGATCCTCTTCGTGTCGCACGACCTCGATCTCGTGCGGTACTTCGCCGACCGCGTGTTGGTGCTCGAACGCGGCCGACTCGTCGAAGCGGGGCCGGTCGAGCGCGTGCTCGGCGCGCCCGAACATCCGCACACGCGTGCGCTGGTCCGCGCGTGGGGCGCGGCCTAGACCGACGATCGCGCGGCGGCCGGGATCGGCACGCGGTAGCGTTCGACGAGCAGCGCACGCAGTTCGTCGAAGTCGCGGATCGTGTGGTCGGGCGTTTCGTTCGCGCCTGGTTGCGAGCGCGCGACTTTCGCGGCCCACACGGCGATCATGCCGAGCTTCTTCGGCGGCGCGATGTCGTTCTTCGGGTTGTCGCCGACGTACATCACTTCGTCGGGCGCGAGCTTCAGCGTGCGCAGCGCGAGTTGGTAGAGCTTCGGGTTGGGCTTCGAGATCCCGATCTCGTCGGAGATGAAGATCGCCTCGCGGTCGAGGTGGGGGACGAGCCCGAGCCGCACCAACTTCTCGGCCTGTTTGACCGAGAGCCCGTGCGTGATCACGCCGAGCCGCAGGCCCGCCGCCTTCAAGTCGCGCAAGAGCTCGGGCACGCCCGCGAAGGTCCGCAGCTCGTGGAACTTGGTGTCGTGGTATGCCGCGACGCCGGCGGCGACGACCAACGAACGATTCAGGTTCGCGAGCGACTCCTTCGGCAGCCGCAGCAGGAGCTTGTCGAAGTGGTGCTCGTAGTTGGACGAGAACTCGGCGATCACTTCCTCGAGCTCGGCGTACACGAGCTCCGGGTCCGCGGCGAGCCCTGCCGCGACCATCGCGCGCACCGCGTTGCGCCGCGCCTGCCGAGCGAAGCCGGTCGTGTCGCAAAGCGTGTCGTCGATGTCGAAGAGGATCGCGCGCAGTTGACTCATGGCGGCAGCAGCCGGCGGAGCTCGGTGGGAGCACGCGCGTGGCGCGGACCACGATAGCGAGGCGACGCCCGGCGGCGGAAGTCGCTCGCTCGCTCGATCGGCTGCGGCGTCGGCGGCAGTTGGTCCGGCGCGCCGGACGCGGGCCGAGTCGTGCACGCAGGCCCGGAAAACACCGACGGCGCCCGCGCCGAGCGCGGACGCCGTCTTGGGCGTCGGGAGAGCGGGCTCTCCGGATCAGCGGCGCTGTTCGAGCTTCGCGAGCTCTTCGCGCACGTCGGTGATGTGCGCCTTGATCAGCACCATCAGGGTCTTGTTCTCGTCGTCGTAGCCTTCTTGCTTGAAGAAGAAGCCGACGAGCGGGAGCTTCGCGACCCAGGGCACTTCGGCCTTGCGCTGCACGTTGCGGATGTTCGACAAGCCGCCGAGCAGGATCGAGCCGCCGTCCGGGATCACCGCGGTGGTGTAGACGCTCTGGACTTCGATCTCCGGCAGTTGGAATTCGACCGGAGACGTGTTGCCGCCGAGGGTCGACGCGAAGGGACGCAGCGCGACGACCTTCGCGACCGTCGGCTGGATCTCGAGGCGCAGGTACTTGCGATCGAACAGGATCGTCGGGCGGACGTCGAGCACGACGCCTTCCGAGAGCACGTTGACCTGCGGGTCGGCGACCGCTTGGAACTGCGCGACTTCGACGTCGAAGTCCTGGATGTACGCCTGCTGGTTGATCACGGCGACGTACGCGCGTTCGGTGTTGTGCACCGAGAGGACTTGGTCGTTGACGAGTTGGTACTCGTTCGACTTCTCGACCGCGCGGAGGATCGCCGAGACCTGGATGTCGTTCAGGATCGTCAGTTGGGTCGTCAGACCGCCGATGTTCGAGATCTTCTCGCCGAGGCTGCTGCCGAAGAAGTTCTCGACGTGACCTTTGAAGTCACCGTCCTGACCGTCGTCGTAGAAGAAGCCCGCCGAGGGGGGGCCGGACGCGTTCGAACCACCGGCGCCGGTGCCGCCGTTGTCGAGGCCGCGAGACGCATCGTCTTCTTGGCCGTTGGTCACGTCGTCGAGGTCGGTGAACGGCGCACCCGGGTTGTCGAGGCCGCGGAAGTCGACGCCGATCTCTTGGATCCAGTTCGACGCGACGGTCATGAACTTCGACTCGATCGTGACCAGCGAGCCGTTGAAGCGGCGCAGATCGTCGAGGAAGCGGCTGACCTTCGCCTGCACTTCCGGCGAGTGGACCACGAGGATGTGGCCTTCGCCGACGTCCAGACGGACGCCTTCTTGTTCCCAGCTGCCCGGCTCGACGTTCTCTTGGATCAACGTCTTGAGCTCGTCGGTGGAGAGCGCGTGCTTGTACTCGCCGAGGCCGCCGAACGGACCACCGCCGTCGTCGTCCTTCATGTCGTCGAGCAGACGCAGGCGGTCGATCCGCGGTCCGAGGAAGTCCATCAGACCGGCGACGATGTCTTCGACGTCGTGGTTCTTGATCACGAGGTCGCCGCGCGCCTTGATCTTGGTGGTCACGATCACGGCGTCGTGCTTCACCGTCCAGGCGACGGTGTCGCCGCACTGCTTGATGACGATGTTGAGCGCTTGTTCGACCGAGAGCGGGTTCTGCAGCGCGAGGTCGAAGACGACGCCGGCGTCGGTCGCCGCGGTTTCCGCGGCCGGATCGACCACCAGCGGGAGACCGGTCATCGTGCGGACGACGTCGATCACCTTCGACAGGCTTTCTTCCTGTTGGACCGTCAAGCCCGGGATGCGCGTGTCGCGCAGCTGATCGCGCAGCGCCTTCTCGGACTCCGGCATCGCCTGGCTCATGTCGAGCCCGGCGCGCGCACCACGGCGCGCCGTGATGTCGTTCCAGAAGTCCTCGTCGGGCAGCGTGATGATGTCCGTGTAGGGGACGCGCTTCTCGTCGAGGTCTTCGCGCCAGCGCTTGAACTGCTCGCGCTTCGCGCGGACGTATTCTTCGCGGACCTGTTCACGGCTCGCGCGGAACGCGGCGTCGCGCAGTTCTTGCGCCTTCTCGTTGCGCGGATCGCGGCGCAGGGTCTGGTCCGCGTAGTCCATCGCCTTGTCGTACTTGCCCGCTTCGAACGCGCCGATCGCTTGGTCGAGCAGGTTCGCGACGGCCGCATCGCGGCGATCGCGATCGGCCTTCTCTTGCTCCTTGAGCTTCGCCTGCGCTTCGCGGTTTTCCTTGTCGCGCGCGGCCTTCTCGGCGGAGTCCTTCTGGGCCTTCGCGGTCTCGAGCGTCTTCGTGACGTCCGTCTTCAGCGTGCCCCAATCGACCGAGGCCGGCGCCCAACGGATGTGGTTCTGGCAGATCGTGAGCTCGGCGATCGCCGCGTCGTACTCACCGCGCGCGAGCAGGAGCTTCGCCTTGTTGAAGCCCTCTTCCGCGTCGGCCTTCATCGCCGCGAGCTGGACTTGGTACTGCGCCTCGAGGTCGGCGCGTCCGGAGCCGAGCACGCCGGCCGGGTCGCCCATCAGGCCGCGCACTTCGTTCTGCAGCTCGCGCGCTTCGACGTTGTCCGGGTCGAGCGCGAGCGCGTTGCCGAGCTCGGCGAGCGCGTCTTCCAGGCGCACGTCGGCCATCAACTCGCGGGCGTTGACGATGTGCTGCTCGACGAGGAACGACTTCTGTTGTTCCTGCAGCGTCAAGCGGGCGGTCTCTTGCGCGAGGAAGTCGCCAGGCTTCGCAGCCGGTTGACCTTTCTCGCCGCCCTGCTGCCCGCCTTCTTCGCGCGGTTCGCGCGGTTCTTGGCCGGAAGCGGGTTGATCTTGCGAGGGCGTCGAGACGCAGGCCGCCGAGACCAAGAGGACGTAGGGCAGTGCTTTGCCGACGTGGCTCATCGGAGGAAACGAGATCGGGTTGAGGAGGGGACCCAGAGGTGTTCGCTCTCTACGCCTCGCGCGCGGCGAGTAACGCAGTGGACGTGGGATCACGGCGAACGTATTGGGCCTGGGGCCGTCCGGTCGAGGACGACAATCGGGGACAGGGTGGGACGATCGGGCGAAGGCGCCCGACGGGAGACGTGGAACCCGGGTTCGTCGACCCGGGGGCACCTAGCCCGAGCGTCGTGCAGAGGGCGCGAAACGCAGGCGTCGGCGGGGGGTTCCACAGAGAGCTCGGCGTCGTTCCCGAGTCGCCGCGCGGGCGTCCGAGGGCTCGATTCCGACTCGCTCCGCGCGGGAGCGAGGGGCGGCAAGATACCAGCGGCCCCGGGGCTTGGAAAGGCGTCGCTCGAACTTCGGCGGCGTTCGCGAGTCGCCGTCGGACCGCATTCGCACGCGAGCGCATGGAGCGTCCCCGAGCATGCGCCAGAGAGTGCGCCGGCGCACGTGATGGGGAGCGCGCCGTTCGGCGTTCCGCGAGCGGCCGCGCACGGTTGCCACCGCGCCGGCGGTGCTTTGGGGCGACGGCGTCCAGGCGTGCCGACGCGCCCTGCGCAAGCGCGCCCATGCAACCCGACCGTCGCGGCGGCGCGCCCGCGCGCGGACGCCCGGTTGGCGCGAGTTCGGCGCGCGAGCGGCGAGGCGGTTGGCGTATGTCGGCCGCCGAGCCCGCGGACTCAGCGCACCAAGTCGGCGAGCCAACGCAGCTCCGCCGCGAGCGGGGCGTCGGCGAGGCGCTCGAAGCGGTCCCCGAGCTCGGACCGGAGCTTGGCGAGCTCCGCGCGCGCCGCGTCGCGCTCCGTGGGCTCGGTGCGGCCGTGCCGCCAGCGTGCGTAGAGCGCCGCCGCGCGCAGTTGGTACGCACGCGACTCGAACTTGGGTTCTCGCGCGAGCAGCCGCGCATGGATTTCCGCGGCGAGCGCGAAGCTCTCCGCGTCCTCGACGCCTGCGAACTCCTCGGCGCCGACGCCTTCCTCGAACTCGTACCAGCCGCCGAGCACGCGGGCGTAGAGTCCCTCGACCGCCGGGGTCGCTCGGCCGGCAGCGCACGGCGGCGCGAGCAGCTCCGCCGCCTTGCGCGGTTCGCCGTCGCGCGCGAGCGCCAGGGCGAGATCGGCGAGCACCCACTTCTCGACGGTCTCGCGCTCGCGTTCGCCGAACACGCGCACGATGCGGTCGAGCACGATGCGTGCGCGGGCGCGTTCGCCGAGCTCGAGCCACGCGCGCGACTCGGCGCGCAGGTTGGCGAACGACGGTTCCTCGGCGCTCCGGTTCGCGAGCTCGAGCTCGCGCGCCATCGCGCGCAGGAGCCGCGTCGACTCCTCGTGTTCGCTCGGTGCGAGCGCGGCGCGCCGGCGTTCGCGTTCGCGGTACATCTCGAGCGCCGCGGCGGCGCTCGCCTGGTGGTCCGGGAACGAAGTGAAGAGCTCGCCTTCGAGTGCTTCCGCCGCGGCGAAATCGCCGAGGCGCAGGCACGCGGAGAGTGCGCGTGCGGCTGCGAGCGGCGCGAGCTCCGCTCGGTCGGCGTGGCGCGCGAGGTAAGGCTCGAGCCGCGCGCGTGCGACCTGCCAGTCGGCCGTCGACTGACTGCGCGCCGCGCGATCGAACGCGACCAGGCCGTGATAGAGCTCGGCGAACGCGACCGCCGTCCGGCGACGTTCGGAACGTTCGGCGTCGGACGGCGCGAAACGCGGATCGCGCGCGCGCACCTCGACGAATTCCGTCAACGCGCGTTCCGCTTCGTCGAGCGCGCCGAGCTGGTAGTCGGCGACCGCGCGGTAGACCCACGCGAGTTCGTACGGCGCCGCTTCGGGCGGCACGGCAGCGAACGCGGCGCGCGCGTCGGCCGGGCGTTTCTCGCGCAGCAGCCGTTCGCCGTCGCGGAACGCGGCATCGGCGGCGATCGCGCCGACGCCGAGCTCGCGCGCGGCGCGGGTCGCCTCCTCGAGCTCCCGGCGCTCCACGCGCGAGCCGTCGCGGCGCGGCGCCGACGCGAGCCGATACCACGCCTCCGCGGCGCGTTCCGACCACGGTTTCGCTTGCGGGTGGTGTTCGACGACCGCTCGGAACCGCGCGGCGGCCAAGCTCGGGTCGCCGAGCTCTTCGGCGCACCGGCCGAGGTGCCAGAGCCGTTCCGCGGCGAGGTCATCGCGAGCGCCGTTGCGAGCGTCGTCGCGAGCGCCGTCGCGAGCGAGATCGGCCGCGCCGCTCGCAGCATCGGCCGCCGCGCCGGCCGCAGCGGCCGAAGCCTCGTCCGTCGCGGTACGGCCCGCGCGCTCGAAGAGCGCGGCCGCGTCGCGGAACGCTCGCGCGGCGAACGCGGCGCGAGCCAGCCGGCGCACGAGCTCGTCGTCGGCGCCGAGCGGCGTGTGCTCGCCGTCGCGCGTGGCTTCGACGAGCACCAACTCGGTCGCGCGCGCGAGCGCCGTCGGGCCGAGCCGATCGCCGCGCGCGTCGAGGGTCGCGCAGAGCAGCAGCACCGCGAAGTCGCGGAGCGACGAACACGTGGTGCTGCCGGCGGCCCGCGCGGCCGCTTCGTCGGCGTAGAACACCGCGTCGCGTGCATCGAGGTTCCAGCCGATCGTGCCGCCGGTTCCCGCGGTCGCCGCGAAGAGCCGCGCGAGCGTCAACGCGGCGAGTTCGCCGTTCGGTGTCGACAGAGGGAAGTCGTCGCGTCGCCACGTGCGCCACCAACGCAGACCGGCCGCGCAGGCGTCGGCGTGGCGACCAGCGGCGGCGAGCGACTCGAGCCAGCCTGGAGTCGCGAGTTCGAGCAGGGCGAAGCGCCGCGCACGTTCGTCGCGCGAGAGCGTCGCCGCAGCCTCGCGCCAGAGCGCGTCGTCCGCCGGCACCGCGCGGTCGGCGACGGACGCGAAGTGCCGCGCCGCGGTGGCATGGTCGCCGCGCGCGCGCGCGCACTCGCCGAGCCCGAGCTCCGCGCGCAGCGCGAGCGGTTCGCCATCGCCCGTCGCCGCGACGACCTTCGCGAAGTCGCGCTCGGCGCGGGCGATGGCGGCCGCCGATCCGTCGAGCCTTCCGCGCTCGAGCCAGAGACTCGCGAGCTCGACGGCGAGTCGCGCGCGAGAACCGGGCGTGGGGGCAGCGGAAGATCCAGCGGGGGATCCAGCGACGGAGCCACCGGAAGCGCCCGCGAGCGACGCCGTCGCCGCAAGTTCGGCTTCGAAAGGCTCGAGCCGCGCCGCAGCGGCGGTCAGCAGCGTGCGTTTCGCTTCGGGCTCGAGTCCGCGCGCGAGCGCGAGCGCCGCGGCGGCGTAGTCGGCGGCGAGACCATCGCGGACGTCCCCGGGAGCCGCGTCCGCGAGCGCGAGTCCGAGCTCCGCGAGGTCGGCGAGTCCGCCGCTCGTCTGCGCGGCGGGCGGCGTTTCGAGAGGCCGCTCGGCGCCGCCGATCGAGGCGAACGCGAGCCAAGCGAGACACGTGAGCGCGATCCGCATGGTGAGTTTCCGTCCTCCGAGAGTACGCACGCCGCGCGCGGACGGTTGCATCCGGTCGAGTTCGGGCGAACGGGGGAGCGGTGTCCGGGCGCCCCGGGCTCGAACCTTCGCGCGGGTCGCCGAAATGCCGACGCCCCGCCGTGAGAGGGGCGGGGCGTCTGGACGAGCGGCTCGCGGTGGCGCGAGCGCCTAGCCGGTTCAGCGGCCGAGCTGCGCGTCGGTCGGTTCGATCTCCGCGGGGATCACGATGCCCGCCTTGAGCAGGATCAGGAGCTTGCGGTTCGACTCGTAGGTGCCCTTGCGCTCGAAGAGCACGCGCACGAGCGGGATCTTCGAGAGGATCGGCACGCCCGACGTCATGTCCTTCTTCTCGGAGACCTTGAGGCCGCCGAGCATCACGGTGCCGCCGTCCGGCATCGGCACGGTGGTGCGGACCTTCTGGACGTCGACTTCCGGCAGTTGGATCGAAACCGCGTTCTGGCTACCGAGCGAAGTCGCGACTTCGCGGATCGGGCGCTGCAGCACGGCGACCGTCGGACGCAGCTCCATCATGATGAAGCGGCGGTCGGCGGAAACCACCGGGCGGACGTCGAGCACGACGCCGTCCTGGATCACGTCGACGATCGGGTCGGCGATCGAGGCCGCTTGCGCGATCTCGACGTCGAAGTCCTTCACGTACGCGACTTGGTTCAGCACCGCGAGGTTCGCGCGCGCCGTGTTGAACACGAGCAAGCGGGGCGAAGTGACCAACTCGACGCGCTCGCTCTTCGAGACGGCGCGCAGGATCAGTTCCGCCTGGAGGTCGTTCAGGTACGTCCAGGAGAACGACAGGCCGCCCGAGCCGGTGATCACGTTCTCGTCGCCGAGCGCCGTGTCGTAGAGGTTCTCGACGCGGCCGCGGATGTCGCCATCGCCGCCTTCGTCGTAGAACGCGCCGAGGTCGGAGTCCTGACCGATCTCCTTGCCGATGTCGCCCTGCGTCGAGGTGTCACCGAAGTCGTTGAAGAAGCGGTTCGTGCCGAGGCCGGGCTGACCGAGGCCGCGGAAGTCGACGCCGATGTCCTCGAGGAAGTTGTCCTCGACTTTCAGGAAGCGCGCCTGGATGTCGACCATGATGCTGGTCGCTTCGCGCAGGTCCTGGAGGAGCTGCTGGATCTGCGCCTGCACTTCGGGCGTCTGGTTGACGACCATCGTGCCGTCTTCGGTGATGCGCACCGAGTTCTTCGGATCGTCGTTCCACGACGCCGGCGCGATGTTGTCGCGGATCAAGCTCTCGAGCGCGCCGTTCGTGACGACGAAACCTTCGCGCGGATCGCCGGCGTCGCCTTCGGGCTCGTCGAGGCCGCCGGACGGGCTGATGTTGATGTCCTTGCCCGGGAAGTTCTGCACCGGACGGATCAGGTCCTGCACGCCGTACATGCGCAGTTCCTGGCCGCCGAGCATCTCTTCCTTGGTCACGAACTTGACCACGCCGTCTTCGACCTTCCAGCGGATCGACTCCGAGGTCGACGCGATGATGTCGAGCACGGTCTTCACGCTGCGCTCGGGCAGGTCGAGCTTGATCGTCTGCGCTTCTTCGTCGAGCTGCGCGACGCCCGGGCTGATCAGGAAGTTGACGCCCGAGAGATTCTGCAGGTGGTTCGCGATCTCGGAGAGCGGCGAGCCCGCGTCGTCGGCGCCGACGAAGTGCGGCGCGATGCGCACTTGCTCGAGGCGGTCGACCACGACTTGTTGGTCCTGCGCGGCGCGCGGATCGCGCGTGCCGAACTCGAGCGGCCGGCGGCCGCTGACTTCCGCCCAGCGGGCGAGGTCGTCGAAGACCAGCGGATCGATCTGCGGGACGTCCATCGTCTGCAGCTCGTCCATCGTCTTGCGCCACTCCTCGCGGTAGCGGATGCGCGTCGTCTCGTCGGCCTTCTGGTGCTTCGCCGTCTGCGCGACCTCGCGCAACTCGAGCGCCGCTTCGTTGCCCGGGTCGAGGCCGAGGATCTGGTTGCAGAGCGACTCCGCCTGGGCGTAGTTGTCGGCGAGGTAGGCCTGGTTCGCCTTGTTGTAGAGCGCCTTGACTTGGTTCTCGCGGTACTCGCGCTGTTCCTTCTCGCGCTTGTCCTTCTCCGCTTCGGCTTCGGCGCGCACGCGGGCGATCTCGGCTTCCTTCGCGGCCGCCGCTTGCGCGACGGCGTCTTCGAGCATGCCTGTGACCGCTTGTTCGGTCAGCGTCCCGTCGGAGATCAGCGGGTGGTAGCGCAGGATCGTCTGCGCTTCGCGGAACGAGTCGATCGCGCGCTCGTAGTCGGCCGCGCCGAGCGCGACCTTGCCGCGGGCGACCGCGTCGTCGGCGGCCATGCGGGCTTGCGCGCGGCGGACGACTTCCTGCGCTTGCAGGTCCTTCATGCCTTGGGCGGCTTCGGCGTAGCTGTCGCCCATCAGCACTTGGACCTTGCGGATCTTCTGGCGCGCGACATCGGACGTCGGCATCACGGCGAGCGCTTGCGCGTACTGTTCGAGCGCGCCGTTCAAGTCGGCGAGGTCGAGCAGCTTGTCGCCCTGAGCGACGTAGGACTCGGCGAGCGCCGCTTGGCGTTCGCGCAGCCGCTGGATGCGGCCGGCGTCCTGCGAGAGCAGGTCCTGTGCATTGCCGGCGGCGGGCGCCGCGGCTTCGATCGCGCGCTTGTCGTCCGCGGCAGCGGCGTCGCCTTGGTTCGCCGTCTCTTCGAACGCGTCCGGCCGGCGCGCGTTCTCGTCGAGCTCCATCGGCGGGGTGTTCGAATCATCGGCGGTCGACTTGCAGGACCAGGTGGCGAACACCACCACCATCGGGAGCAGGATGAAGCGCAAGCGCATTGGGATTCTCAGGTTCCTGGAGACCGAGCACGCTCGAAGCCCGTTTGGGCGCGACGCGTGATCTTTGGTGGTCGAAGTCGGGGGCAGGTCAGGGCTCGGGAGAAGCTCGCGACGCCGATCGGTTCGCGTGGACTGCGTTCGAGCAGCGCACAGGAGCGGATCGGGGCGAGTTCGGAGAGACGCGGGGGAGAGAACGGTGGGACAGAGCGGCGCGGCGAGTGCCGGTGGTTTCCGGAGAGTTCTGGCGGGGCCGGCGCGGGCTCCGCTCGGGAGTCGCGCAGGAGCCGGAAGCTCGCACTCGGGGCGCAGCGGCAAAGAGCCGTCGGTTCGACCGCTGCGCGGCGGCGCCGCGCGTGCGTGCTCCGTGCCCGGAGGGTTCCCGCGGGAGTCCGCGAGGCCCGTTGGGGCGCGAGGCGCGCTCGGCCGGATCGACTGCGGATCGTCTCGAGGGCCCGAGAAGCGCGTTCCCGGTTCCTGGAGCCCGATCCGGTTGCAGAAGGGGCGGGAGCATACCGGCGCGTGCTTTGGGGGTCAACCTCGCCGGACGCACCGAAAGGCTCGCTTCACGCGCACCGAAACCGGCCGTCTGGAGAGTCCGTCCCGCGATGCAGCGCGTCCGCTCCCGAACTGGCCTCGCCTACCCGGGCGGCGTGCGCCGGTTACCGCTTTCGCTGGCGTCCACGAGCCCGCCGAGCCGCGCGCCCGCCGAGCCGTGCGCCAGGCGATGCATGCACTGGGCAACGCGTGCGCTCAGCTCGCGCCGGGTTTCGCCGGCGGCGCGAGCCCGAGCTCGGCCATCGCGAGCTGGATGTCCTTCCAACACTCCGTCTTCTTGCTCGGGTCGCGCAGCAGGTAGGCCGGGTGATAGGTGGGCACGACCTTGCGGCTCCCGAGCACGTGGACGCGCCCGCGGAGCGAGCCCATCGACGCTTCCACCTTCAAGACGTGCATCGCGGCGTGGCGGCCGAGCGGGATGATCACCTTGGGATCGACGAGCTCGATCTGGCGGTCGAGCCACGGAGTGCAGAGGCGCTTCTCGAGCTCGGTCGGATCGCGGTTCTCCGGCGGCCGGCACTTCAAGACGTTCGCGATGTAGACGTCCTCGCGCGTGAGCCGCATGCCCTTCGTGATGATGTCGGTGAGCAGTTGCCCGGCGCGACCGACGAACGGCAGGCCTTGCAAGTCTTCCTGTTCGCCCGGAGCTTCGCCGACGAACATCACGGGGATCCTCGCGCGCCCATCGGCGAAGACCGTCTGCTTGCGCGTCGCGCAGAGGCCACATGCGGTGCACCCGGCGACGCGGCGAGCGAGCTCGGCCAAGTCGCCGGCGGAGCGCGCGAGCTCGCGGATCTCGGCGACTTTCGCTGCGAGTGCGTCGGGCGCGTCCTCGGCGGGCCCCGCCGTCTCGACGTTTGTCTTGGACGCGGCAACTTGCGGCGGAACCGGCGAACGGGCTGCGCCGGCGCCCGCCGGCGGTCGCGCCACGCCGCCGAAAACGCTGCCGGGAGCCGGCGCGCGGCTCGCGAAGGCCGGGGTAGGCTCGCCGACGCTGGGCCGTCGGATGCCGGGGGCGCTGCCGGGCGCGGCGGCGGAAGCACGCAGCG
>JAKLKU010000034.1 GCA_023150475.1 Planctomycetota bacterium | reverse complement strand
GGCAGGCGCCGCGGGAGCCGCGGCCGGCGCCGGTTTGCGGGCCGGCGGCGCCGCCGCGGGCACCGGCTTCGCGGCCGGCTTGGCCGCCGCTTGTTGGCGCTTGCGCTGCTGCCGCTCGGCCTCGCACTTCGGGCAGAGCACGCGCAGCGATGTCACTTCCTTCGGCTCGTTCGAGGGTTCGAACGTGGCTCCGCAGTTTTCGCAGTTGGCCATGGTGTCAGACGGGACTCGGGGATTTCAGTGTGGGGACCCTTGGCGCGACTTCGGGGCGACGCCCTTCATGCGCGCTTGGAACATCTGGTGGAAGTCGGCGCCGGCGAGCTCTTCGTCGCGACGGCGACGGGTGCGCGAGCGCAGGATGTTGAAGAGGTGCATTGCGCCGACCAGGCAACCGCCGCCGATGATCGCGACACCCCACCAGGGCATCGTCGAGCGCTTCGCCGCTTCTCGGTCGACGTGCTTCAGCACGCGGCCGATCAAGTACGCGGCCTGCACGGTTTGGCCTTGCTTGTTCTCGTAGGCGAGCGTGCGGTAGAAGACGCCGATCACGTCCACCGGGTCGCGACGCACGTCGAACTCCGCATCGGGGCGATCGAGCAAGTCGACGAACACGCCGCCTTCGGGCAGCTTCTTCGGCTGCATGTCCTCGGTGTCGTTGACCACGATCGCGCGCCAGACGTGCTCGCGTCCGTCGACCGGCGACACGAGCTTCTCCGCCGCGAGTTGCGCGACGATGCCACGGAACGTGACCCACTCGCCGCGCCATTCGTCCGGCGAGCGCATCGCCGCGTGCCAGTCGAGGTGTTTCGTCGCTCGCGCGGTCGCATCCTCGGCGGAGAACTGCGCGACCGACGACAGGAGCTTCATGTAGCCCTGCGTCATCACGAAGTCCTGACCGTTCGTCGTGTCGAGCAACGCGCCTTCGAACCGAGTCGCAAGGCGGGCGCGGACTTCTTCGGGAGTCGAGATCGGCGGCGCGACCGGGACGCTCTCGGTCTGAGCTTCGGCGCCGGGCGCGACTTGCGGTGCCGAACTGCTGGACGAGTGCGGATCCGGGCCCGAGTTCGCCGTGTCCGCGGAGGTCGCGGAGGTCGCGGAGTCCAAGGCCGCGCCGGACGCTTGTGCGGCGCCCGCCGCGTGCGCCCGAGCCGCGATCGTCGCGGCCGCGGTGATCGCGGCGAGTGTCAGCGTGGTCCAGAGCTTCGGTCGCAGAGTCATCCAGAGGCCTAGTCTAACGAAGCGAGCGTTCTACACGAAAAGCTCGCGGGGCCCCTCTCCGGAGCACCGCGAGCTTTGGGTTCTCACCGCCGTGAAATTCCGGCGCCGAGCACCGGAGTCGACCGCCGGCATCCAGCTTTCGCGTCGCCCGATCCCCCTGCGGACTCGGGCCGACGGCGAAAGTCCGCACGGCTACTGCGGCGGCGGCGCACCGAGCGCGAACTCGATCTTGTCGATCTTCTCGCGCTTGCACATGTTCACGACCTTCATCACGTCGTTCCACGGGACGTCCGCTTGTGCGTCGATCGTCACCGGAGCGTCGGGCACGTTCGCGAGCATCAAGTCGCGGTACGAGTCGCGAATCAACGTCTGGAGCTCGGTGTCGTCGCGCACTTCCCGCGTCCCCATGCGCCGGATCGTGCGTGCCGCAGCCTTGTCCCAGAACATCGCGATGCGGACCTCCTTCAGGATGTCCGTCGCGTTCGCGACGCCCGACGAGCCTTTGCCCTTCGGCAACCAGGTGTCGAACTTGCCTTCCAGTTGTTTGAACCGGAAGGAGCACATGAAGAACACGCAGAGGCAGAAGATGACGTCGATCAGCGGCGTCACGTTGATCGCCACTGGGTTGTCTTCGTCCATCGCGCCGCCGGCCATCGGTAGCTCCTTTGTTTTCTGTCGGGTGCGTTGTCGTCGGGTGTCGAACTACAGGATGCGGACCGGGCTCACTTGCCCATCTCGTCCGGCGGAGGTTGCGCTGCGGCGACTTCGATCTTGTACATCTTCGCCTTGCCGCAGAGCTCGATCAGCTTGTTGACGTCGCCGAACGGAGCGGCGAGGTCGGCGCGGATCAAGATCTTCCGGCCGGAGAGCAGTTGGCCGGCCTTCGGGTCGATCTCCGTCTCCATCGCTTCCGCGGCTTCCTCTTCGAGCCGCGGCAGGACGTCGGCGGCGGTGTACTCGCGACCACGGATGGCGTACATCCAGTGATCCGATTCGCGACACACGCCGCCGCTTTCGTTGATCGGACAAGAGAAGCCGCCGCCGGGGTACTTGTGGTGGACGTTGATCGTCGTGTACTTGTCCGTCGTCTTCTCCTTCTTGTCGTCCGGCTTGACTTGGTCCGCCTTCGGCAAGACGAGCTCCGCGAGCTCACGCTGGCCCATGTCCGCGCCGAGCATGAAGAACAGGAGCAGGAGGAACATGATGTCCACCATCGCGATCAGGTTGCACATCGGGGGATCCCCGACATCTGCCTTCTTGCGCTTCTTCATGATCGGTGTCCGTGGAGAGGTGGGTCGTCGAGAGTGAGTTCGGTACGAACGAGGATCAGTGGCCCTTCTGGTGCGCCGTGATCGCGAGGTGCTTCAGCATGTCGACCGCCTGCAGGTTGATCGACAGCGTCATCTTCGTGACCTTGTTCTTGAACAAGAAGAACGCGGTCAAGAACACGATGGCGAGGAAGAGTCCCATCGTCGTGTTGACGAGCGACTCGTACACGCCCTTCGCGAGGTCACCAGGCGTCGGCGACTTGAGCTTCTCGATCGCCTGGAAGGAGCTGATCATGCCCGTCACGGTGCCGAGCAGGCCGAGCAGCGGCGCGACGTTGCCGAGCAGCGAGAGGTAGGAGATCTTCGTCTGCAGCTTGAACGTCTCTTCGTTCGCAGCGGCTTCGAGGCCTTGGATCATCTCCTCGTAGCCCGCGGCGCGCATGCGCAGCGCGGAACCGATGAGGTGCGAGAGGTAGCCGCCTTCTTCGTCGCAGAGCTCGACGGCGTCGTCGTACTGCTCTTCGTCGATCAGCGCTTCGAGCTCTTGCGCCAGCGACGCGGGCGCGAGCTTCTCGCGGCGGATGTTGACCAAGTGCTCGACGACGAGCGACACGCCGGCGATCGACACGGCGACCATCAAGTAACCGACGAAGCCGGTCGTCTCGAAGAGCTCGAGCCAAGTCTTGCCGCCGGCGTGCGGGTCGGCCTCTTGGGCGAGTGCCGTGTTGGCCACCAGGACGACGGCCATCGCCGCGAGTCCGAACATCAGGGGTCGCTTGAAGGACTTCATTCTTCTCTCAGTCGTGTGGGTTCGAGTTGGGGATGGAGCAGGGGGACCCTGGACGCCGTGGCGGGGGCCGCGGCGCCGCCAGAACTGGTTCACTTCGGCCGGTAGGCCGAGTTGGGGAATTCCTTGACGAGACGAGCGAGGTGCTCGTCCGAGCGCGCCTTGTAGGTGCGCTTGCGTTCTCCGTTGGTTTCGAGCTCGGAGATGTACTTGCAGACGAGGTGCGCGCCGGCGAGCGCGCGTTCGTACTCGCGCGTCGGCTCGCCGGGCAGCGGCTGGTACTGAACGATGCCGCGCAGGTGCGCGTAGAGCGCGTCGATCAGCGTCTCGGTGTTGCGCTTCGACTTGCCGTCTTCGGTCAGCAGTTCGCCGAGCGAGTTCCAAGCGCCCGCGAGCACGACGTTCGACGTGCCGGTCTTCTTGAGGTCGTTCAGGATCGGCTCCGCGTCGGAGCGCTTGCCTTCGCCGATCAAACAACGTGCGCGACCGAGCCGCGCTTCTTGATCCGCGGCGTCGCCGTCGGTCGCGGCCTTCTCGGCGGCTTCGTACGCGGCGCGCGCTTCGGCCCAGCTCTTCTTCGACTCGGCGACGCGGCCCTTCAGGATCGCGAGATCGGCCTCGATGCCGGTCGCGCCTTGCGCCGCGAGGTTGATCGTCGCGACCGCGGACTCGGCCGCGTTGTTGTCGCCCTTCGTCAGCAGCGTGTTGATCCAGTTCTCACCCGCCATGCGCAGGTAGCGACCGCGCGGGAACGCCGCGAAGAGCTCCTTGTAGCCTGCGGCGGCTTCGTCGAGCTTGCCCTGGCGCTGCTTGATCAGCGCGGTGTTGTAGAGCGCGTGCTGCATCAGCACCGGCCGGTTCTTCGCCGCGCCCGACTTCAGCGCTTCGAACTGGCCGAGCGCTTCGTCGAGCTTGCCGGAGTTCAACGACTCGAGCGCTTCGTTCAGCGCGCCAGCGTTGTTGTATTCGATGCCGGCGACGTCGGCCCACGGGATGACCTTGTTCTGGCCGGCCTTGATCTCGAGCGAGACGCCCGCGAAGTCCTCGGCGGTCACCTTGCCGACCTCGGACTTGCCGCCTTTCAGTTGGACGGTGTCCTTGTCCTTCTTGGCTTGGGCATGCGCGGGAGTGGCGAAGAGCAACGCTCCGACGAACAGCACGGCGGCGGAGAGGAGCCACGTCTTCATGGTCTTGGTCAACATGGACTGAGTGCGCGTCTGGCGAGGGTGTCTTGGGCGATCGGGCGGGCAGGATGTTCGGAGCGCTGGAGAACGCAGGGCGCGTTACTTGGGTTTCTCCATGTGGCCGAGCTCGATGAGCCGGTCACGGAGCTTCACGATCTTGTCGCGGTAGCCGAAGTTGGCCCAAGCGGCCTCTTCAGTGGTCCGCATCAGATCGCGCATCGCGATCGCGGTGTCCTGGAACTTGCCGGTCTCGAAGAACGCGCGCATCTGGTAGTACTTCGCGCCCCACCAGAGCGCGGACTCCGGCGTGGTCGCCGCGAGCAGCACTCGGCAGCGTTCGAGCGCGCGATCGATCCGCGCCGGTTGCTTCTCCGTGACTCCCGCGAGCAGGTCGGCGACGCCCCAGTCGAGGAACGCGTAGATGAGCCGCGGACGGGCCTGCGCGACTTTCGAGTTGATCCTCGGCACGCCGCCGGTCGCTTCGAGGAAGCGTGCTTCGGCGAACAACGCGTCGAGCACCGTCGCCGTGTCCGCGAACCTTCCGAGGAAGCCGTAGCAGCGCGCCAGCAGGACCGTGCGTTCCTCGGAGTTCGACACGCGCGCGAGCTTCTCCAGGAGTTGCGTCGCCTGGTCGAAGAGCTCGGGCTCCTTGACCGCGCGTTCGTCGCCGCCGACGAAGGTGTCGACCTTCTCCGGCACGCCGTTGAACTCCTTCGCGAAGATGTAGAGGCGCTTCGCGGCGGTCTCGACCGCGCGCTCGTCGACGGCGGACCCGTCGGTCTTGTCGAACTCGCCGGCGACGCTGAGCCAGTAGTACTCGGCGGCCTGGCGCCACTTCTCGTGGCCCGCGCGCGACTTCGGATCCTTCTCGAGCAACGCGAGTCCGTCGGAGTCGAGCGTGCGCGCCAGCACACTGGCCGCCGAAGCGACGGCAGGCGAATTCGGGTCCTTGCCTCGCAGCGTCTCGAGCAGCGAGATCGCTTCGTCGAGCTTGCCCTGCGCCTGCAAGGCCTCGATGCGCATCTGCCACACGACTTCGACCTTCTTCGGCGTGTTCGCGAGGTCGTTCTCGGCGTTCTCGAGCAGGCTGAACACGTCCTGCGGACGATTCACCGCCTCGTGCAGTGAAATCCGGGCGCGGAGGACTCTCACGTCGAACGCGATCGCGCTCGCCGCACGCGTCACGTTGACGTCGAGCGATTTGGCGCGCTGTTCGTCGACGCGTGTCTGCGCGAGCTTCGCCGTTTCGTCCGCTTGTTTGAAGTACTGACGGGCGTCGTCCTTCTTGTCCTTCGTCCAGAGCTCGCGTGCGTACTCGTAGTAGCACCGCGCCGCCTTCGAGAGACCAGGCTCGTAACCCGCCGTGTCGATCTTGAACGTCTTGTAGAAGTCGGCGGCCTTCAGCCACTCCTTGTTGCTCTCGAACCCTTCACCTTCGCCCATGATCGCCTCGACGGCGCGCGGGCTGGTCGGGTACTCGCGGGCGAGCGATTCACGGCGCTCTTCCATGCGCCGGCGGAAGAACTGACGGCGCTCCTTGTCGTAGAGGATGCCGTAGTAACGCGCGGCGAAGTACAGCGCTTCGGGCGCGCGTTCCGACTTCGGGTAGAGCTCGTACACCGCGTCGTAGGCGACGGTGGCGGCGGCAACGTCCTGCTGCTGGTAGTAGACGTACGCGACCATCTCGAGCGCCTGCGGCGCGATCGACTGCTCGCTCGGCGTGCCGATGGCGGCCGCCCGCGCGAGGTTCGCGAAGTAGAGCGCGCGCTCCCAGTTCTTGCCGGTCGCCATCTGACCCGCGATGCGCAGCAGGTTCTCCGCCGACATCGCCGTCACGGTGCCGGATCCCGCGAGCCTCGAGATCACTTCGCGGCCGTACGCGCCCCAGCGACCGTTCGGGTCCTTCTCGATCAGGAGGTTCGCCGCCGCGTTCGCCGCCGCGGTGTCGCCCGCTTCGGAGTACGCATCGGCGAGCGAAGCGTGGATCGCCAGCGCGTCGAGCGCTTCGATCGCGTTCGGCACGTAGGTGAAGAACGCGTCGGCGCTCGCTTTCGCGTCGTCGAGGCGCTTCTGCTCGATCAGCAGTTTGACCTTCTGCAGCGTCGCGTTGCCGGTCAGGTTCGCGACGACTTCGTGCAGTTCCTCGGGCACCGGATAGGGCTGGCCCTCTTCGCCTTCCCCCCACGACGCCGCGAGACCGATCGCTTCGTCGTAGTAGGCGAGCGCGTCGTCGATCTTGTCGAGGTCGCGCAGGCAGAAGCCGAGGTAGATGAACGCCTCGTAGCCGAGGAAGCTCGCGTTCTGGTAGTCGAGCGCGAAGTCCTCGAACGCGTCGACGGCCTTGTTCAGTCGATCCTTCCGGTTCGCTTCGTCCGGGCCGTAGATCTTCGAGTTGAAGTAGTACGTCTTGGCGAGGTTGTACCGCGCCATCATGTACTCACCCTGCATGCGCTCGAGCTCGGCGGCGTTCGGATCCGCCATCAGGCGCTTGAAGGTTTCGATGCGCTCCTCGAGCCCGTTCTTCGCTTCGTTGAAGACCTCTTGCGCCTTGTCCTTGAGCTGCCGCTTCTTCTCGGGCGACTCCTCCTTGGCGACCATCGCGGCGTACGTCTCGCCGAGTTGACGGTAGACCTCGGGCAGGATGTTGCGCTCGTTCGAGGCTTCGGGAGCGCGCGGGTACTGCGCGATCAGGTCGAGCTTCGCCTTCAGGATCGAATCGAGTTCGTCGCGGCGCGCCGCGAGGTCCTCGATGTCGCCGATTTTCGTCATGCGCAGGGCGAGGTCGATCACGAGCAGCTTCAAGCTGTCGGCGCTGTCGACCGGGCCGCGCTTGCGCATGGCCTCGGTGAACTTCTCGGCGAGGTCCGCGTAGCCCTGGTCCGTCAGGCGCCGGACGAACTCGGCGTCATCCTTGCCGAAGACGACGTCCGATTGGCCGAACGCCACGCCGGATGCGGCGACGAAGAAAGCCAGGGAGAGCGAAGTCGATTGCTTCATGGATTTGGTGAGGCTCGCGCGAGCTCACTCGTTCTTGGCATCTTCCTTGGCGGGCTCGGGCGTCTTCGCGTCCGACTTCTTGCGCGAGTCCGACGGCGCAGCCTTCTTACCGGACTTCTCTTGGCCGGTGAACGCGTTGCCGTAGCGGTAGTACACCTCGAGCGTCAGCACGTTGATCGCCGTGCTGTAGATCGGGCCGCCGGAGTAGCTCCAGCGATCCGGCGTCAGCCAACCACCGCGCGTGCACACGTCGCGCTCGTTGTTCTTGTCTTGCAGATCGAGCACGGCGGTCTTCATGCGCTCGTTCCACTGGTTCCAGTACGTCTGCGACTTGCGCGGGCTGTCGGGACCGTCGAACTGGTTCAGCGCGAGCGAACCGTAGTACCAGTAGTAGTAGTCGACCGACAGCTTGTCCTTCGAGACGTCGGGCAGGTCCTTGACCAGCATCTTCGCGCCGAGCTCGAGCACCGGATCGTCGATGTCGTGGTTGACGAACGTGCGCGTCAGCATCCCGAGCGCCGACATCACCGACGGGTGATACGTGAAGTGGTCGTTGTGACCACCGAGCGCCTGGCCGGCGCCGTCCGGCGACAGGTAGCCCACCTTGCCGTCCTTGACCGTGACGTAGTTGATGAAGTCGAGCGCGCCCTGGAACGAATCGTCGGGCACTTCGAGTCCGGAGAGCTTCGCCGACTTGAGCGCCATCACGACCCACGTCGTCACCGACGTGTCCGCGTCGCGCATCTCGCTCTCGAACGCGTTCTGGTCGAGCTCGCCGCGGTCGCGACGGTCGATGATGTCCTGCTTCGACGCGTAGCGCCAACCCCACAGTCCGGTCGAGTTCGACGGGTTCGGCTTCTGCGCGTTGACCAGGAAGTTGATCGCGTTCTGCGCGGGCTCCTTCCACGCGCGGCTGTTGGTCATGCCGTACGCCTCGGAGAACGCGAGCGCGCAGAGCGCTTCGTTGTACATGAACGCTCGCGGGCTGGTGAACGAGCCGTCCTCGTTCTGACGATCCTTCAGCCACTTGAGTCCGTTCTTGATCACGTCGCCGAGCTGGTGGCGCTTGGCCATCGCGTCGTCGACGATGTTCTGCTTCGACGTGTTGTCGTAGCCGGCGCCGAGGAAGCAGAGGAGCGACAGGGCCGTGAGACCCTCGTCGTAGTTCTTCGTGAACACTTCGTCGGGCTTGACGCACTTCGGGCCGACTTCGGAGCACTTCGCGATCACTTGCTCGGCGCTCCACGAGCCGTCCTCTTGTTGGTGGCGGATCAGCCAACGGAGACCTTCGAGCACCGCGGCTTCCGTGCCTTGCGTCGCGCCACCACCACGGCCCTTGCCGCCGCCGCCCGGGCGGCGCGAAGCGTAGGTCGACGGCACCCCGGTGCCGTAGTGTCCGGGCCCGATACCGACGCCGATCGACGTGCCGCCGGTCGCGCCGGGCGGCAGGTTTTCCGCGGCCGTCGGGTCGCCGCGCTTCATGTGCAGGTCTTCCTGCGGATCGGCGGTCGGCGTGTAGATGTCTTCCTCGAAGGAGACGATCTCCGCCTCTTCGTTCTTCGGCACCGCCTTGCGCTCGATCACTTCTTCCGGCTGCTCGACGACCGGCGGCGCCTCGGGGCGTTGCGACACGCCGATCTCGACGCGGACTTCTTCCTCCTGCGCGGGCTTGCTGAAGGTGAAGACGACCACCACGGCGACCAACACCACGTGGAAGGCGATCGAGATCACCACCCACGGGGAGTTCTGGTAGGCCTGTCGAACGAACTGAACCGGATTGAACGCCATGGTTCGCTTCCGTCGGGATGGGGCGAGGGGGAGCGCGGGCAGGTAGATCTGGGTCGACGCCGCGTGCGGACGTCGCGTGTCGACGTCGCGCACGGAGCGCGCCGACCGGGGCAGGACCCATACGAGCTACCCGCGCACCGAGGGTCGGTTTCAACACCGAATGTTCGGTTCCACACAGGGCCGCAACGATCGGTGCACGCGGCGCCCGACGCTCGCCCCGTCGGCGGGCAGGACGTCACGGTCCCGGTCCAGATCGACGAGATCCTCGGAAGCGGTGAGAGGCTCCGTCCGGTGCTACGCGAGCGCCGGGACGGCCGTCCTCCGGCCGTTTTCGAGGCGGCATAGGTTAGACGAGCGCCAAGAACTCGACAAGCTCCCCCGCCGCGCGTTCAGCGCAGCGGGAGGACGCGTCCGTCGAGGTCGCTCGGCAGCGCGAGTCCGAGTTCCGCGAGCAGCGTCGGCACCACGTCGGCCGGCGAACTCGCGCGCGCGTCGGCGCCTGCCGCGACGCCGCTGCCGAGGAAGACGAGCGGGACGCGCCGGTCGTACGGGTGAGGCGTTCCGTGACTCGTGCCGACACCGACGCCGACGAGCCAGCCTGGCCGCGGCTGATAGAGCACGTCCGCGGACCGTTCGGCGTCGAACGAGTGGAGCTGGAGCCGGATGCCGTCCGGCCACGGCTTGTCGCGTTCGAGACCGACGAACTCGTCCGCCGTGAAGACACGCTCGGCCCAGGGCGCCGCCGCGGCGAACGCGTCGCGCGCGAGCCGGCGGACGTCGGCTGCCGCGACGCCGGCGGCGGCGAGCTTCGTCTGCGAGAAACGGATGCCGGTCGAATCGTGATCGACGTAGAAGTCCTCGCCGAAGCGCTCCTTCACTGCCGCGCGCGCGGCCTTGACCGCGGCGGAGAGCTCCTTCGACGACACCCGACCGGCGGTTCCCCCCGCCGCGACCAACGCTTCGGGCAGCTCGAGCACGCCGTGGTCGGCGGAGAGCACCGCGAGCCAATTCCCGGCGCCAACGCGCTGGTCGAGCAGCGCGAAGAACTGCTCGAGCTCGCGATCGTCGCGCAAGAGGAGGTCGGTCACTTCGCGCGAGTACGGTCCGCACGCGTGGCCGACGATGTCGCACGCCGAGCACGAGATGCCGAGGTAGTCGGGATGTTCGTCGGTGCCGAGCGCAAGCTCCTCGACCGCGCGCCGCGCGAGTTCGAGCACGTACCGATCGGCGAGCGGCGTGTGGTACACGAAGCTCGCCCACTTGGCGCGCTCCGCGTCGGTCGCCGGGTCGGAGAGCGCGGGCGCGGAGTACGGGAACACGTGCTTGCCGTCGAGGAAGTTCGCTTCGCCGGCGCGGGCGTCCTCCGCGGTGCGCGTGCCGTCGAGTTCGGCGGGCAGAGCGCTCGCCCACTGCGCCGCGAAATCGCTCGCGCGCGCGCGCTCGAGCCACGTCGCATTCCAGCCGCGCACGAACGCGGGTAGCTCCGCGGCGAACCACGTCGACGTCATGAAACCTCCGCCCGAGAGGTCCCACCAAAGCGCGAGGTCCGGTCGTTTCCCGCCGAGGCCGATCGCCGCACGATCCTTCGTGCTGATCGTCACGGTGTGCGAGCGCGGCGACGCCGCTTCGACGACGTCGGCGAGTCCTGCGACGCGGATGTGCTTCGAAGAGCGGCCGTCGGAGAACGGCCGCGCGACTTGGCGCACCGGCTGCACGTCGGGGTCGGCGACGCAGTAGACGTCGTTGCCGTTCTCGCGCGCGAGCCAGTCGTTCGCGACGATGCCGTGTTTCCACGGCATGCGGCCGGTGCCGAGCGTCGTGTGGCCGGGACACGTCTCCGTGCCCGCGTAGTCGTAGGCGGCCTCGGTGAACCGCCGGCCCTGGCGCGCGAAGCGGGCGAAGCCGCCGGTCCAGAGCGTCGCGAGTCGATCGAGGTGCTCGGGCACCATCTGATCGACGACGAAGACGACGACCAGCTTCGGACGCGCGGAGGTGGGCTCCTCGCGCGTCTCGGCCGCCGCGGATGCCGCGGATGCCGGCCATGCCTGCGACGCGGGAGCTTGTGCCGTGAAGCCCGCGAGGCTCGCGAGTCCGGCGTGGAGCAAGGACGCGAACATGCCGCTACTGGATCCCGAGCGCCTTCAAGCGGTTGTAGAACGTGCGCCGCGGGATGCCGAGCATCCGCGCGGCTTCGCCGCGGCGCCCGCCGGTGACGTCGAGCGTCGCGCGGATCAACTCCGCTTCGACGTCCTCCATCCGGCGGCCGACGAGCGCCTTGATCCCGGTCGCGCCGGTGCGCGGCGCCGACGCAAGATGGCTCGTCAAGTCGGGCCCGAGCTCGTCGCCGCCGAGCGCGAACATGCGCGTGATCTCGTTCTGGAGCTCGCGCACGTTGCCCGGCCAGTCGTGGGCCATCAAACGCTCGAGCGCTTCGCGGGTGATCGTCGGCTTCGTGCGGTTCGCCTCGGTGGCGAGCCGCGTGAGGAAGTAGTCGATCAGCACCGGGACGTCCTCACGGCGTTCGCGCAGCGGCGGGATCTCGATCTGCACGACCTTGAGTCGGTAGTAGAGATCCTCGCGGAATCGTCCGGCCTGCACTTCCCGTGCGAGGTCCCGGTTCGTCGCGGAGATCACGCGCACGTCGACGCCGATCTCCTCGTTGCCGCCGACGCGCCGCAAGCGACGCTCCTGCAACACGCGCAGCAGCTTCGACTGCAGCGCGAGGCTCATCTCGCCGATCTCGTCGAGGAAGAGCACGCCGCCGTTCGCGGCTTCGACGAGACCCGCGCGGTCGCGGATCGCGCCGGTGTAGGCGCCCTTGACGACGCCGAAGAGCTCGCTCTCGAGCAGCCCTTCCGCGATCGCGCCGCAGTTCACGCCGACGAACGGCTTGTGCCGCCGCGGACCGTTCTGGTGCAGCGACTGCGCGACGAGTTCCTTGCCCGTGCCGCTCTCGCCGAGCAGGAGCACCGGGAAATCTCCCTCGGTGACGCGGTCGAGCACCGACAGCATCGCCATCATCGCGCGGCCGCGGCCGACGATCGCCGGGTACGAGTGCCGCAGCTCGAGGCCGCTCGGCACGAAACCCTCGGACAACGAATCGAGCGCCTGCGCTTGATCGTGCAGCGCGCTCTTCAGTTCGGCGTTGACGACTTCGAGCTTCTGGCGCGCACGTTCGTTCTCCTCGAGCAGGCGTACGCGTTCGAGCGCGAGCGAGGCTTGGTCCGCGAACGCTTCGAGGAGATCCTGCGCCGTCGCGTCGAACTGGCCTTGCGCGAAACGATTGTCGACGTAGAGGCAACCCTTCACTTCGTCGCCGACGCGCATCGGCACGCAGAGCACGCTGCGCAACTTCATCTCGGCGACCGACGCCGCGGGCGCGAGCGCGTCGTCGTTGACCGCGTCGTCGGAGCGGAAGGCTTGGCCGCTCTCGAGCACGGTCTTCGTGATCGAGCGACTGACCTTGCGCAGCGCCTTCTTCACGTTCTCCTTGTCGATGTTGCGCGCCGCGATCACTTCCCAACCCGGCGGCACGCCATCGGTGGACTCGGTCTCGAGCGCGGTGTGGACGGCGCCCGAGACGCGCTGGATCAGGAACCCACGCTCGGCGCCGACGAGTTCGATCGCAGCATCGAGGATGCGGTCGGGCAGCGTCTCGGGGCGCGTCGCTCGCGCCATCTCCTTGTTCAACTCGAGGATGCGCAGCAGTGCGTGGCGTGTCGCGTCCTCGGCGGCGGCGCCGGGAGCCTGGGGGTTGCGTTTTAGGAAGCGAAACAAGGTGTGCCTTCTGTGCCAGCCGTGCCCAATCGAGCGCCGGCCGGCTAACTTTGGCACGATTCCGCGGCTTTCGAAAGGGCCTCTCGCCACGCACGCGACACGATCTGCACGGCGTGACCCTGGGTCGGGCCCAAACCGCCCATCGCGGCGACCTCCGACGCGAGCTCGAACGCCAAAGCGCTCGCCGTGGGCTGCCCCGGGAGCCTCTCGGCGGCGTAGGAAGCGCACGCGAGCAGCGCCGAGCAGCCGCGCGCGCGCCACGCGACCCGTTCGACCCGGCCGTCGCGCAACCAGACCGCCGTTTCGAGCTCGTCGCCGCACGCCAGGTTGCGCCCCACGGCCCGCCCGTCGGCCCCAGCCGTGGAGCCCACGCCGCGAGGCGCGAGGAAGTGCGAATGCAGAGGCTCGGGCAGGCGTGCCATCGGGGTGCGTGGAAGAAGCTACCCTCCGCCACAAGTACCCGCATAGTAACGAGTTGGGATTCCGTTGACCCAACGGTTACCGGGCCCGTGGGACCCCGATTTGCCCGATTGCGATTTCGAAGCTATCCTGTTGCGCTCCAACGATGACACGACAGGGCAAACCCGCCGCGAGGCGGGGGCGCAAAGCTGCGGGTCCACGGGGAACGAAACACCCTGGGGATAGTCGAGCTGCCGAACGTCGTCGCTCCTACCCAGGACGTCCATCCGAGGGGCAGTCGGGGCTCCGCCCCGCCTCGGACGCACGCATCTCGCGCCTCCAGGCCTCACGCCGGCCCGGAACGCGCCTGGACGGCGGCGGGCCTGGGCGGCGGTGCTTCGCACCCACGCCGCACCATGACGCCTGCCACCTCGGAATCGCAGCACGTGACGACGCTCCCACTGCGTCCGCCGTGCGCCGCGCCGATCGCGAGGAGCCCAGCGTCAACGATCGCGGCGAAGGGAGTCGACCAAGGCGCCGGGCTCACGCCTGGCGCCCCGGGGAAGGAAGACGTACGGGCGCATCGGACGGGGACACCGGTGCGTTCGCGAAGGGGGAGCCCGCGCGAGTTTCGTCTTGTGGGGACGGGACGAGCTCGCGTCGCAGAAGGAGGCGCGCTAGCCGCGAGAGTGTGGGGACGCTCATCGCTGGCGGCGTTTTCCGTCGTGCGGCTTTCGGCCGCGGCAGTCGCAACGGGGAATGCTCGGGCCGCGAGGTCCGGGTAGCGAATTGCCTCGACGGAAACTTGCGAGGGTCCGAAGCCGCGCTTCGGGCCCTCGCTCTTTTCCGTTCGGTCACTCAGCGGCGTTGGCGCGCAGTCGGTCCTTGAGTCGCTCGATCAACCGCTGGTGGATCTTGCACACGCGCGACTCGGAGAGTCCTTCGAGCTGACCGATCTCGCGCATCGGGAGTTCCTCCCAGTAGCGCAGGTAGACGATGCGGTACTCCTGATCGGAGAGACGCTGAGCGACGAGCCGCAGCAGCTCTTCGCGCGACAGCTTCTCGCCCGGCGCGTCACCCGACGGATCGGCGACGACGTCGATACCGTGCCCCTCGCTCTCACCTGCGTCGCCGTCGCCACCCGAACCGGTCGGCGGCACCGGCACGCCGGTCGAAAAAAGTTGGCGATATTCGGAGAGATCGAGGTCGAGAGCGCGCGCGAGTTCCTCTTCGGTCGGCTCGCGGCCGAGCGTCGCGCGCAGTTCTTCCGACACACGTTTGTGCCGCTCGATGCGCGTCCGCCACGGACGCGGCAACCAATCCTGCGTCCGGAGTTCGTCGAGCAACGCGCCCCGGACACGCAGTTCGCAGTACGACTCGAACCGCACGCCGCGCGTCGGATCGAAGCTCTCGATCGCGCCGATCAGTCCGACGTTCGCCGCCGTTTCGAGGTCGCCGCGATCGACGGTGCGCGGAAGCCTGGAACCGAAACGACGCGCGAGTTCGCGCACGAAACCCTGGTAATGTTCGACCAGGCGGTTGCGCGTTTCGTCACCGCGCGAGCGCCGGTACGCACGCCACAAGGTGCGTGCGACCAGCGCGCGTTCCCGTGCGACCGAGCGGTTCGGACGTGGCGTGCGGCGGCGTGCGGCGTTCGCGATCGAGGCCATGGATCAGCGGGGCGACGCTTCGACGCGCGCTGCGACGCACGATCGAGGGGCGGACGTTCTACGAGGTTCGTTCACGCGTGGGGCAGGTCGTGGCGTGCGCCGCGACGCGCGCGTGCACGTCATTGGCATACGGAATCCCACGCGCCGATCAAGCCCCTACTCGCGACGCCCACCTCGTGCGTGAGCTCGGTTCGTCGGTCGCGCGCCGTCGAGCGTCAGAAGTACGTCGAGCCTTCGTCGACGTGCCCGAGCGACTCGAGCACTCGCCGTTCGGCGCGCCGCATGCGACGTCGAGCGCTCGGGAGCCGGTCGTCGTAGCCGCACAAGTGCAGCACGCCGTGGACCAAGTAGAGCGCGAGCTCGCGCTCGACCGAGCCTCCGCGCGCGCGAGAGACAGCGACCGCGCGATCGACGCTGACGTAGAGCTCCCCCGCCGGCCCTGCGCCGCCCTCCAAGTCGAACGTGATGACGTCGGTCGTCGACGGATCGTCGAGCCACTGAGCGTGGAGCGCGGCGAGCTCGCGGTCGGAGACGAACACGACCGACCACGCCGCGCCCGCGCGGCCGCCATGCTCGGCCGCCGCGCGCACCGTCCGGCGTGCCTCTCGGTCGGTGAGCGGCCGGCGGCGCACGCGCCAGACCAGGTCGACGCGCGCCGGCCGCGGGTTACGACTCTTCTTCGGCGGACGTGCCACTGCGACTCGGTGCTTCGTAGGCGCGCACGATCTGCTCGACGAGCGGGTGGCGGACGATGTCGCGCACGTCGAACTCGACCACGCCGACGTCGTTGAAGCCCTGCAAGCGTCCGACGGCGTCGAGCAGACCGCTGCGCGTGCCGCGCGGCAAGTCGCTCTGCGTCGGATCGCCGGTCACCACCATGCGAGAGCCTTCGCCGAGCCGCGTCAGGAACATCTTCATCTGCGGCACGGTCGTGTTCTGGCCTTCGTCGAGGATCACGAACGCGTGCGCCAGCGTCCGGCCGCGCATGTACGCGAGCGGCGCGATCTCGAGGACGTTCTGCTCTTCGAGCCGTTGGACGTCCTCGAAGTCGATCAACTCCGACAGCGCGTCGTAGACGGGCCGCATGTACGGGTTGAGCTTCGCTTGCACGTCGCCGGGCAAGAAGCCCAAGTGCTCGCCGGCTTCGACGACCGGACGAGTGACGACGAGCTTCTTCACTTCGCCGTTGCGCAGCGAGCGCACCGCCGACGCGACGGCGAGGAACGTCTTGCCGGTGCCCGCGGTGCCGAGTCCGAAAGTCAACGAGCGTTTCCCGATCAGCTCGAGGTACTTGCGTTGGTGTTCCGTGCGGCCTTCGAACGGACGCACGGCGATCGGGCCCGCGCGCACGAGCTTCGACGTCTTCGGCGCGGCCGAATGCATGCCGGAGTGCGCGATGCCGCCGTTCGACTTCTCCGCCGCCGCGCCAGCGCTCGGCGCCGCGGGTCCGAGCAAGATCGTCTCGGCGTCGCGCGCGTCGACGTCACGACCTTTGCGCAACTTGCCGAGCAAGTGTTCGACGCGCCGCTGCGCTTCGAAGACGTTCTGGTCGGGGCCGCGCAAGCGCAGGTTGCCGTTCTTCGTGTAGATCTCGATCGCGAGCGACTGCTCGAGCAGCTTCGCGTGACGGTCGTACGGCCCGAGCACGAGGATGGCCTCCTCGTGGCTCTTCAGCGGAATCGTGACTTCGATCAAGCGGAGTTCTCGGGCTCGTGCTGCGGCGAATGGAGGGACGTCGGTCGCCTAACGATGCTCGCGCGCACGGCGGCCTGTCAAACCTGCGCGAGGTCGAAAACGTGCGGCCACACCCAGAGCGCGACCGGCACGGAGAAGAGCAGGCTGTCGACGAGGTCGAGCATGCCGCCGGACGGGCCGAACCAGGTGCTCGCGTCCTTGACGCCCGCGCGGCGTTTCACCCAGCTCTCGAACAGGTCGCCCGCCTGCGCGGCGAGGTTGATCGCCGCACCCGCGAGCGCGCCGCCGAGGAGCCCGAGGGAAGTCGACTGCACGAGACCGACCGCGACCACGCCGACGCCGCCGAGCACGCCCGCGACCAGCGACGCGAGGCACCCTTCGGTGGTCTTGCCGGGGCTGATCGTCGGGAACGGATGGTGGCGGCCGAACGCGCTGCCCGCGTAGTAGCCGGCGATGTCGCCGATCTTCGAGAGCACGACCAACGCGATGAGGCCCGTTTCGCCGAACAGGTACCAGACCTTGGTGAGCGCCGGCAGCGGCACGAGCGCCCACGCCGCGAGCCCGATCGCGATCAGGAAATCGGTGCGCCAGTACGGCCCGCGCAGCAACGAGCGCACGGTGACCAGCGCGGCGGCGCCAAAGACGAGATAGAGGCGCTCGGGCGGCTCGGTCGGTCGCACCAGGATCGTCCAGAGCCAACCGAGCGCGAGCACGACGACGCCGAGCTGCAGCCACGGCCGAAAGCGCGCGAGCGGGCGCACGGTCGCGAGGATCGTGTGCACGATCGCGGCGACGACGACGGCCCACAGGTACTCCGACGCGAGCGTGCCTTGCCAGTACCCGAGCCAGCGTGCGCGATCCTCGGCGCTCTCGCCGTAGAACGCGCGCGTCGCGTCGCCGGTCGACAGGATGACGGCACACGCGGCGGGCGCGAGGATCCACGTCAAGTCACGGTGCGCGAGCTTGCCCATGCGGCCGAGCTCGAACACCGAGACGAGCGTCAACGCGGAGCCGACGATCAGGATCGGCCAACCGCTCGCGAGTTCGTGCGCGCCCCACAAGGTCAGCGCGAGCGCCGCGGCGATCGAGCCGCCGACCCACGTGCGCTTCCAGAGCTTCGCGCGCTTCGAGGCGTCCATCCTGAGGGCGTTCGGAGCCGGGCTCAGGATCCCATGCCGCGCGAGTCGCGCGTGCGGCGCGGCACGGCGGGCGCGTCGGCGACCAGTCCTCCGAACTTGCGCACGCGGCGCGCGTAGTCCGCGATCGCCGCGACGAGCTGCGGCTTGCGGAACTGCGGCCAGCACTCGTCGGCGACGTAGATCTCGGAGTACGAGATCTGCCAGAGCAGGAAGTTCGAGATGCGCTTCTCGCCCGCGGTGCGGATCAAGAGATCCGGATCCGGCGTGTGCGGATCGTAGAGGTATCGCCGCAGCGTCTCGTCGTCGATCTTGTCGGGATCGAGCCGGCCCGCGCGCGCGTCCGCGATCGCGGCGCGCAGCGCGTCCGCGAGCTCCGCGCGCGAGCCGTACGACAACGCGAGGCGCAGCAACATGCCGTCGTTCTGCGCCGTCATGTTCTCGGTGATCCGGAGCTCGCGCACCGCCGTGTCGGGCAACGTGTCGAGGCGACCGATCGCGCGCAGCCTGACGCCGTTGTCCATCAGCGTGCCGCGTTCCTGGATCATGAACTGGCGCAGCAGGCGCATCAGGTAGCGCACCTCGAGCCGCGGACGTTTCCAGTTCTCGACGGAGAACGCGTAGAGCGTCAGCGACTTGACCCCCATGCGCGCGCACTCGGTCGTGATCTCGCGCACGGAGTTGATGCCTTCGCGGTGGCCGAGCACGCGGCGCAATCCTTGCTGCTCCGCCCAACGGCCGTTGCCGTCCATGATGATCGCGATGTGCTCCGGGAACGGACCGCCGAAGTCCGGACGCGCGATCGTGCGAGGCGGACGGGGCACCATGGCGAGCAGCCTATCAGACGTTCACGCGACGACGTGGAACTGCGGCGCGTCGCGCCGCGGGATGATCTGGTCGCGGTCGGGACCGACCGAGAGCATCACGATCGGCACGCCCACGCGGTCCTCGACCCATTCGACGTACTCTCGCGCCGCGCGCGGCAGGTCGCCGTACTCGCGGACCGCAGTGATGTCCTCGCTCCAGCCCTGGAGCTCCTCGTAGTCGACGTCGAGCCCATCGAGCGAACCGAGCGCCGCCGGCCACTCGCGCAGACGCTTCGCGCCTTGGCGGTAGCCGACGCCGACCTTGATGCGCTCGAAGCCCGAGAGCACGTCGAGGTTGGTCATGATCCAACCGTCGGCGCCGTTCAGCTCGAGCGTGTAGCGCATCTGCGGCGCGTCGAACCAGCCGCAACGCCGCGGCCTGCCGGTGGTCGCGCCGTACTCGTGGCCTTGTTCACGGATGCGTTCGCCTTCGGGGCCCTTGTCCTCGGTCGGGAACGGGCCTTCGCCGACGCGCGTGCAGTACGCCTTCGCGATGCCGAGCACGCGCTCGATCCAACGTGCCGGGAAACCGGCGCCCGGCGCGATGCCGTCGGTGCCGGTGCTCGACGACGTCACGTACGGGTACGTGCCGTGATCGAGGTCGAGCATCGCGCCCTGCGCGCCTTCGAAGAGCACGAACTTGCCGGCGCGGTACGCGGCGCGCACTTCCGCGCCGGTGTCGCCGACGTAGGGCTTCAAGCGTTCGCCGAGCGCCATGTAGCGCGAGAGCTGTTCGTCGAGCGCGAGCGGTTCCTCGCCGTGCACGTCGCGCAAGAGCGCGTTCTTCTCGGCGAGCGCCGCCGAGAGCCGCGCGCGGCAACGTTCCGGTTCGAGCAGGTCCGCGATGCGCAGCCCGGTGCGCGCGGCCTTGTCCGCGTAACACGGTCCGATCCCGCGACCGGTCGTGCCGATGCGACCGACGCCCCGCCAACGTTCCGACGCGTGGTCGATGCGGCGATGGTGTTCGAAGATCACGTGCGCGCCGGCGGAGACACGCAGGTTCTTGCCGGCGACGCGCACGCCGCGGCTCTCGAGCTCGTCGATTTCGTGGAAGAGCGCGAGCGGATCGAGTGCGACGCCGTTGCCGATCACGTTGATGCGCTCGGGGTGCAGGATCCCGGACGGGATCAGGTGCAGCACGTACTTGGTGCCGCCGACGACCACCGTGTGGCCCGCGTTCGCGCCGCCTTGGTAGCGCACGACGTAGTCGGCGCCGCGCGCGAGCAGGTCGATGATCTTGCCTTTGCCCTCGTCACCCCACTGGGCACCAAACACACTCAAGGAGGGCATGCGTCTCGCTCGCTCTTCAGGGCTTTCGCCAAAGGCGCGGATTCTCCCGATCGCACTCCCGCCCGACAAGGGAAACGTGCATTCGCCGTCGGTCGCACGCACGCACGAGGTCGGCCCCCACCCGCGCCGCGAGCGCGTCGGTCAGCCGCGCGGCTTGCCGAAGCCCCCGCCGCCCGGCGTCCGCAGGTCGAGTTCGTCGCCTGCGGCCAACGTCAGCGCGACCTTCGACGGCAGCTCATGCCCGTTGCCCGCGGCGGAATGCCGCTGAGCTCGGCTCGGCGCGCCTGCACGGCCGCCGCGGAGCCCCCACGGCCCACGCCGCGCGCGGTCGGCGATCCACGCCGCGTGCACCGGCGACAGGAACCGCACGCGCTTCGAGAGCCCGTCGCCGCCGCGCCGCGCCCCGGCCCCGCCGCTCTCGCGCCGAAGTGCGTAGGAGACCACCCGCGCGGGGAACGCGAGTTCGAACGCCTCGACCGGCGTGTTGCGCGTGTTGGTCATGTGCGTGTGCACGCCGCTCGCGCCGTCGTTCGCCTGCGACGCGCCCGCGCCGCCGGCGATCGTCTCGTAGTAGGTGAAGCGTTCGCCGTTCGGACGCGAGCCGCCGAAGCTCAGGTTGCTCATCGTGCCCGCGCTCGCCGCAGGCACGCGTTCGGGACACAACTCGCTGAACGCGCCGAGCAACACGTCGACCAGCCGTTGGCTCGTCTCGACGTTGCCCGCCGCGACCGGCGCGGGATAACGCGCGTCGACCACGCTTCCCGGTCGCGTCGTGATCTCGACGGGCGCGAGCAGCCCTTCGTTCGTCGGCACGGCGACCGTGCGCTCGCCGACGAAGAGCCGTAGCACGTAGAAGACCGCGGACACCGCGACGGCGCGAGGCGTGTTGATCGGCGCGGAGACTTGCGGACCGCTCGCGCGGAAGTCGATCGAGAGCCGCTCGCCTCGGCGCGCGAGCTCGACCGCGATGCGCACGTCGCGCCCGCCCGCCGCGTGATCCTCGACTTCGAGCACGTCCGAGAACCGCGCGCGACGGCGCGGCAACGAGCGCACGAAATCGCGTGCGAGTTCGGCGCTCCAGCCGAGCAAGTCCGCCGCGGCGCGCGAGAGCTCGCGCACCGAGAGCTCGCGCGACAACTCCGCCAGGCGTCGTTCGGCGACTCGATTCGCCGCCCACTGCGCGAGCAAGTCGCCTTCGCGCTCCTTGGGCACCCGCATGTTCGCGAGCAGCAGCCGGGTGAGCGTGCGCTCCGGCGTTCCGCGGGAGATCCACTTGGTCGGCGGGATCACGAGCCCTTCCCCGTGGAGGTCGTGCGCGGGCGCCATCGAGCCCGGATGCGCGCCGCCGACGTCGGCGTGGTGCGCGCGGTTCGCGGCGTAGAAATCGGGCCGCGAACGGCCGGTGAGGAAGATCGGCGTCACCAGCGTGACGTCCGGCAGGTGCGTGCCGCCACGGTACGGATCATTGAGCAACACGGCGTCGCCCGGCTCGAACTCGACGTCGGCACGCGCTGCGGCGACGCACGCGGGCATCGAGCCGAGGTGGATCGGGATGTGCGCCGCCTGGGCGATCATCCGGCCGTTCGCGTCGAAGAGCGCGCACGAAAAGTCGCGCCGCTCCTTGATGTTCGCCGACGACGCTGCGCGCGCGAGCGCTGCGCCCATCTCCTCGGCGACCGACGCGAAGAGCTGGTCGAACACTTCGAGCCGCGCGGTGCGCTTCGCACGCTCGGACTCGGCGACGTCGCGGCGACAGGCCATGCGCTCAGCGGCGCTCGTCGGGATAGTCCTCGACGACCAACGGCACGTAGTCGAGCACTTCCCAGCGGAGGAGCGGCACGACGACCACGTTGTCGCCGGACTTGCGCCGCCAGACGACGCAACGCACGGTGCGCGTCAGCGTGTTCGCGATCAGGTCCTCGCGCGCCGCGGGATCGCGCAGTTCGGCCTCGCTGCGTTCTTCGTCGCCGGTGCGCTTGCGCGCGGTCACGTAGATCGAGAAGACCTGGCTCTCGGTCGTCAGCAGTTGGTCGAGCCGCGCGCGCGCGGCGCCGTCGAGGTTCTCGTAGCCGTCGACGTCGCGCAGTTCGTCGAGCGAGTCGAACACTTGGCGTTGGATCAGCGGTTCGCCGTATTCGTCGTACACGATCTCTTCGTCGGACGACGTCGACTCGCCGTCCTCGGGTTCCTCCTCGAGGTTGCGGTACTCGATCACCTTGTCCCAGAAGCGTCCGGGGATGTCGCGGTCGTCGATCAGCGACTTCAGCACGGCCGCGGGCGCCGTGTTGACGTTGACCGCGACTCCGTACTTGCTCGCCGCGCTCGCCGCGCCGCCGCCCGGCCCACCACCGGCCCCGCCCTGGTTGCCGCCCGTGCCGCCGGAACCCGCTTGTCCGCCGCTTTGGCCCGCGCCGGAATCGCCCGATGCCGCGCCTCCGGCGCCCGCCGTCGAAGTGTCGCCGACGTCGCCCGGCTCGCCCGACTGGCCCGGCGCGCCGGCGTCACCGCTCGCACCCGCGTCGCCTGCGCCCGCCGCGCCGCCCGAGTTGCCCGCGCCACCGGTCGGCGACTGACCGCCGCTCGAGGAGGAGGCTCCGCCCGCTGCGCCGACGCTCGTCCACGTCGTCAGGAACGAACCGAGCGAGTGCACGACGCGTCCATCGGGCTCGCGGAAGTCGCGGAAGAGCGACTCGTCGAACTCGTCGAGCACCGCGATCTCCTCGAGCGACAGCACCAGTCCGAGGTCGGGGGTCTTCTCGTCGTCCGCCAGCATGCGCGGCTTCGGCAGCACTTGCCGCGTGCGGTCCTTCATGTAGTCGCGCAACGCTTCCGCCATCGCGCGCGCACTCGAAGCGTCGACGTCCGAGTCGGTGCCTTCGCGGAACGCGTCGAACGTGCGTTGCACGCGCTCGAAGCACTTCTCGGCTTCGTCTTCGTTCGTCGCGAGCATGCCGAGCACGTTGAGCTTCGCGTCCTCGTCCTGCACGACGATGCGCAGCTCGATCTCGTTGATGGTCGTGCGCTGCGCGCGACCCCACGGATCCTCGCGCGAGTCGACCGCGCCTTGGGCCTCGCCGCCGCCTGCGCCAGCTGCACCGGCCGCGCCCGCTGGGTTCGCCGCCGCACCGGTCGGATCGGCTCCCGCGCCACCCGCCGCCCCCGAGGCCCCCGCGGAGCTCTCGCCGTCGGTCTTCAGTTTGTCGAAGACCTCGAGCAGCGCCGACTCGATCGCGAGGTCCATCGTCGTCAGCGAGATGTCGTTGCGCGCGACGTCGGCATCGCTCTTCGTGCCGAACACGAGCTGCGCCATGATCGCGAGCAGGATCAGGAGCACGAGCAGCGCGAGCAGCAGCGCGGAACCCGAGCGACGGCCTAGGCGCTCGCTGGTGCGGCGCGGCGCGGCATGCGCGCCGCCGACGTGCAGTGCCCCGACGTGCAGTGCCCCGACGTGCAGCGCCCCGACGAGCGAACTTCCGGCGCACGGACGCGCATCGGTGCCGAACGGCCGAGTTCGAAGCGGAAGTCGCATGGAGGCTCCGGGACGCTCGAAGGCCGGCGGTCTTCCCGCGCGGCAGGAGAGCGTGCGCGCGCGAGTCTAGGCCCGCCGAGCGACCGCCGCCACGAGCCGGGACGCGTGCTCGATCCCCCGGGGCTCGCGGCTCGTCGCGAACACGCGGTTCACCAGCACCCGCGGTGCGCGAGCGCGCGTCAGAACTGGCGGTGCAGGTCGACGCCTTGGAGGATCCGCGGGCGGATGAAGAAGAGCACGTTGGTCTGTTCCTTCGACTTCGACGTCGAACGGAAGAGGTGCCCGAGGATCGGGATGTCGCCGAGCAGCGGCACCTTGTTGACCCGATCGACCGTGCGTTCCGTGATCAGCCCGCCGAGGATCACCGCCTGACCGGGTTGCAGGTACACGATCGTCTTCGCGGAACGAGTCGACAGCACCGGGATCTGGACTTCTTCACCCGTCGAGGCGACCAACGCGACGGCGGAGCCGGTCTGTTGCGACGCTTCGATGTCGATGTTGAGCGCGACGGTCTGGGTCCCGACGACGCGCGGCACCACGAAGAGCTTGACGCCCACTTCCTGGTACGCGACGTTCGCGCCGTAGCCGCCGGTCGCGTTGATGCCGGTCACCTGCAGGTACGGCACCTTGGTCGTCGAGTTGATCTCCGCGCGGCTGCCTTCGCGCACCGCGATCTTGGGCTGGTTGATGATCGAGACGTTCTGCCGCCCTTGGACCGCTTCGATGATCGCGTTGAACGCGAGCCCGTCTTGGATCGAGCCGATCGCGAGCAACGCTTCGACGCCGTCGGCCGCGTTGGGCAAGGCGTAGTCGAGCCCCTTGATGAACGTGTCGTCGCCCGGCGCGTCGAAGATCGGCTTGCCCGTGATGGGTTTGACGCCGATGTCGAGCAGATCCGAGAGCGCGATCTCGACCACCTTCGCTTCGATCTCGATCTGCGGCACGCCCGCCGCGAAGAGGTTGATGAAGTCCTCGACTTCGCTGAGCAGGTCCGCGCCCGCGGTCACCATCAACCAGTCGGCGAGGTTCGCGGGCGCCGACGCGCCGCCCGGCGCGCGCAGGTCCTGGTAGAGCTCGATGTCCCAGCTGTCGAGCAAGTCGAGCTTGACCGTGTCCGGCGTCGACGGGCCGGGCCCCTGCTTCTCCGTCCAGAGCGGGAAGTTGCCGTAGTTGACGATCAGGTCGCGCATCTTCGCGCCGGTGCCGACGCGCAACGGGTACGGCTTGGTGATCGTCCCGTCCGGGTTGACCTTGATGCGCTCACCGAAGAGCAGGTACGGGTTCTCCACCGCGGCCTGGGGCGGCGGCGCGACCGGCGGGGCGGCGCTCGGATCCGACGCCAACGCGGCGGCTTTCGCGGGGTCGGCGTACTCCTGCATCGTCGGGTCGACCGCGGTCGGATCGTCGCCCGAGACCTGCTGCACCGGCTCGATCGTGTGCTGCGAGAGCAGGGTGCGCAGTTCGTCCGCGGAGAGCGAAGGCTTCTCGTTCGGCTCCGCGACTTCGCGCGGGCCGACGCAGGCGAGCGTGCCGAGGACGGCCCACGCGCTGAGGGCAGGCACCGCGGAACGGAGGGACGAAACGGTCATGCGTACGGAGGGGGTGGGACCGGCCCCGCGTGGGGCCTTTCGACCGACGCGGCGCCCGAGTGGACGGCGCCGGGGACGACGGCGGGAACGGCGGCTCAGAACTGCGCCTTGACCTTGTCGGTGATGTCCGTGATCACCCGCCCGTCCTTGTGACGGATCTCTTTCCAAACCGAGCAGTGGCCGAGCTGCGTCCGAATCTCCTCACAGGCCTTGGTCAGGCGGTCGAGCGCCGCATTCGACAGGCGGATGCCCTCGGGGGAGTTCGGATCGATCTTCTGGTCCTTGATCTTCTTCATCTCCGGCGTGGCGGCGAGCGCCGCGTCGTAGTCGATCACCGCCGGGTTGCTGAGCTGGTTCGCGTCCTTGAGGCCACAGATGTTGTCCGCGGACTTCAGGATCCAGTCCTTGGCGAACGCTGCGGGCAGCGCTTCCACCGCTCGAGCGGCGGCGAGCGACCGCGCGTCGGCCGGGGACTGCGCGGCCGCGCTCCCTGTCACCAGCAGGCACGCCAGGAACGGCAGGGCGAGGACGAGCAGCGCGCGGGCGAGGAGCGTGGGCTTCATGGGAGCGGGTTCCTGGCAGGCGAGGTCGCGGTCGGTTGGGCGGCGTGCTCCGTTCCCGGAGGAGGCGACCAGCGGTTTCCAACCTCTCGGTGGGACCGCCGACCCCCGGGTCCGGCACGCGAGACCGAACGCAAGGCACATTCCGACCGGGCGCGCATCGCGCCTCGAACCGGCATGTCGAATCCAACATGTTGCGACCAGGCGACTTAGGTCGTTGGCCGTGCGTGCCACGGCCGGGACGCCCCACACTCGCTGACCATTGGACACACGCCGTTATTCGACATTATCCGCCATCGAAGTGCAGCTTCAGCCCACTTTCGACCCGGTCCAGGCCTTGGCCGTGCGCCTGAAGCGGGTGCCCCGCCGCTCCCCCTCCTTCGCCAGGTACCCGAGCTCCACGAGGTCCAGGAGGTCCCGCAACGCGGTGCGGCTCGACGTCCCGTGCCGCTCGGCATGGCTCGCGGACGTGGTGTGCGCGCCGGGCGGGAGGTCCGTCAGCACGCTGCGCTGACGCTCGTTCAGCACGACCGGCGAGGTGGAGCCCTGATCGGCCTCCGCCTCGAGGGACACGTGCTCGAGCCCGAGCTCGCCGCCTTGGGCGAGGATGAAGCCCCGCGACAGCACGTTGAAGAGCTCGCGCAGGTTCCCCGGCCAGTCGTGCTCGAAGAACCGGTCGAGCACGCCCGGCGCGACGCCGGTCACGGGCTTCGGCGCGGCCGAATTGAAGCGCCGCAGCGCCGCGTCGACGAGCTCCGGGATCGCCTGCTTGCGGATCCGCAGCGGCGGCAAGGCGATCTGGGCGACGTTCAACCGGAAGTAGAGGTCGCCGCGGAAGCGCCCCGCCTGGACCTCGGCCGACAAGTCCTTCGAGGTCGTCGCGACGAGCCGCACGTCGAGCGGGATCGGCCGGGTCGACCCCAGCGGCAGCACCTGGCGCGTCTCGACGAGCCGCAGGAGCGCGACTTGGCCCTCCGGCGAGAGGCCGGCGACCTCGTCGAGCACCACCGTCCCCCCCGCCGCGTACTCGAACGGCCCCATCCGCCGGGAGTCGGCGCCGGTGAACGCGCCGACCTCGTGGCCGAAGAGCTCGTCTTCGATCAGCGCCGAGGAGAGCGACGGACAGTGGATGTGGACCAGCGGTCCGTCCGCGCGCGGGCTCCAACGGTGGACGAGCTCGGCGACTCGGTCCTTGCCGGTCCCGGTCTCGCCGCCGATCACGACGGTCACGTCCTGTTCGGCGACCCGTCGCACCGTGTCCAAGAGCTCGACCATCACTGGCGCCCCGGCGACGAAGTCGGTCGGCAGGTTGCGTTCGAGGAACTCGAGCGAGGCCACCGGCTGGGCGGACTGCACTTCCGCGAGACGTTCCGCGAGCACCTGCAGCACGAAGCGCGCGCTCGGCCCGTCGTCGGGCCACGCCGCCGTCGACACGAGCGGGTTCGCGATGGCGGCGCCGTCCGGCCACGGATTCGCCGTCAGTTGTTCGACGAGCCGGGCCTCCAAGGCCTCGACGTTCGGCCGCGCGGAGGTCCAGGGCAGCGCGACGAGCAGGTCGGTCGCGCCCGAGCGGCCGAAGACGGCGAGTCCGCGCGCCGCGTGCCGCAGGCGGCGCGACGCTTCGCGGATGCGCTCGGCGGCCGTCGCTTCGACCGGCGGCAGATCGCGGAAGCGCACTTGGAACACGCGCACCCCGGCCGGCGGCGCCGCTTCGGCGCGTTGGATCTCCTCGACCAATCGTTGCCGGAAGCCTGGTTCGAAGAGGAACCCTGTGACGGCGTCGGTGACGGCGCTCGCGTAGAGCCGCGCGTTCTCGAGCGCGACGGCGGTCTGCGCGGCCGCGGCGCGCAGGAACGTGAGATCGACTTCGCGATCGGTCGCCGGCGCGACGAGCAGCGCGCCGCGAGGATTGCCGCCGGCAACGAGCGGCAGCGCGAGCACCCGGGCCGCATCCACGCCGAAGAGCGTCCGCTCCGACGGCGCGAGCCCCGGGAGGCCTTTCGCGTCGCGGAACTCCTGCACTTGGTCGCAGACCAGCGCGCGTTTCAGCCACTGCGCATCCGCCGCGATCGCGAGCTCCCGTCGGCCGAGCCCGTACACGTGGGGCTCTTCGCCCGGCTCGCCGCGCCAAGCGATCCACACGGCGTCGGTGCCGACCTCGCGCGCGGCGAACGTCAACGCCGCTTCGCGCGCGACTTCGAGATCGAGGTGCTGCGCGAGATCCTCCTGCACGTTGCGCAGCGATTCGAGCTGCCGCACGCGGTGCGCGACCTCCTTCGCGAACGACTGCACGGCGCCGGCGAGGTGGCCGACTTCGTCTTCGACTTCGACGGCGGCGTTCACGCCGCCGCCGGCGCGCACCGCGCGGTCGAGCCGCTCGATCGGACCGACCAAGTGGCCGGTGAGGATGCCCGCGAAGAGCAACGCCGTGAACACGGCGCTCAAGCCCGCCGCGAAGAGCAGCTCGGTGAGCGACCACGAGCCGAACACCGGCACGCCGCGTTCGCGCCGCACCGCGGACAAGACGAGCGCGAGTTCGCCGTCGGGCGTGAACACGCCTCGCCGCGTCTCGTTCGGCCGAGACGGCGTGAGGTCCGTGAGCCGCGGCGCCGGATCGCGACCGAGCCCGAGCACGGTCAACGACGGCGCTTCACGTTCTTCGCGTCCGTGCGCCTGCGGATCGGCGAGTTCGAGCCGCGGCTCGCGCGCGACGAGCACCAACATCGGCTGCTCCGCGCCGCTCGCCGTCTGCGCGACGCCGCAGACCAACGTGCGCCCCCACGGCCGCCACACGCCCGTGCTCGGCTGGAACGACGCAGGCAAGCTCTGCCAGCCGTTGCCGGTCCCGACGCGCGTCCAACGGCCGTCGGCGCCCACGCGCATCAGGACGCGCACGAGCCCGGGCTCGCCCGCGCCCCACCAAGCGTCGCTCGCGAGCATCTCCGCGCTCGTCGGTTCTTCGGCGGAGAGCTCCCAGCGCACGCGCGCGACGCGCAACAAGCGCTCGGCTTCGCGCGCGAGTTCCTTCTCCTCGTCCTCGAGCGCCCGCTCGGCGTCCGCGAGTTCCTCGGAGACACGTTCGTTCTCGTACTGCGCGTGCTCCTGCTCGAGCGACTTCTCGAGCAGCAGCGTGAGCGCGAGCAGCGGCACGGCGGACGAGATCGCAAAGCCGATCGCGAGCTTGTTGCGGATGCGCCGGCGCGCCGACAGCCACTCCGCGAAGAACGCGACGGCGAACGGCGCGAGGCCGGCGGCAACGAACACGGGCAGCCACGTCCATCGAGACGCTTGCGACAGTGCTCGCGTGTCGCGCAGCCGCACGACCGCGAGCGGTTCGCCGCCGAGCGCGAGCGTGCGGGTGATCTCGAGCTCCGCGCCGGTCGACGCGAGACTCGTGGTCGCCGCGACTTCGGACGCGAACGCGGGAACCCACGAGTTCCACTCCCAATCGCCGGCCGCGTTCGCTCGCAGCCCCGTCGGCGCCGCCGCGCTCGTCAGCGGGGCCCGCACGGCGAGCGCGACGAGCTGAACCGAATAGCCGCGTTCGCCGCCGACGTGGCGCACGACGATCGAATCGATCGCACGCGGCGCGCCGAGGTCGAGCAGCAACGCGTCGGCGTGCACGCGCCCGACGCGGCCTCCAGGCCGGTAGTACGCCGGCTCGAGACCGGGGTGATCGCGGTGCACGTCCTCCTCGAAGTGCAGGTCCTGGCGGTGGCGGACCTCGCGGGTCGTGCCGACCGCTTCGTTCGCGCGCAGGAAGGAGAGCGAGAGCACGCTCGTCTGCGCGGAGCCGCCGCGCACGTAACGAGCATCCGAAACGCGCGCGACGAGTTCGACGGCGTCGACTTCGAGCGGCGGATCGACGCGGAACGTGCGCGACTCTCCCGGCTCGAGCGTGACGCCTCGCAGCGGATCCGGGGCGCCCGGCGCGACGATCGGCCGATACGGGATCCCGCGCCGCAGCGTCCGCTCCTCGCGCGCGAGCTCGGCGCCATCGGGCGCGAGACTGACGAACGCCGACGGCCGGGTCGGCGGAATCGACTTGCCCGCGAGCAACGCTTCGACGCGCTGCGCGAGCTCGTCGGGCTCGGGGTGGCCCAACGCGCCCGAACCGAGCAACGTCGCGAAGCTCTCCCAATAGGCTTCGAGCGTCGCGCGACGTTCCGCTCGTTCGCGACGGTCCGCGAAACGCACGAAGACCGACACGCCGACCGCGCCGAGCAACGCGAAGAGCGCGACCCACGCCGCCGCGCGCCGCGCCTTCGGGCGGCTCCAGAGTCCGCGGGTCCAGAGCGCGACGACGTAGAGCAGCGCGAGGATTCCGAGTTCGATCCACCGCAGGTTCGGCAGGAGCTCGGTCTCGCCCGCGAGTTCCGCGCGCCCCGCGCTCGGCGGCGCCGCGCCGAGCTCGAGCGTCCCGCGTCGATCGGCGTGGAACGCGATGTCGGTCTCGCCGGTCCAGGTCGCGTACGTTTCGAGCCGCCCGCGGCCGTCGCGATCGCACAACGCGAAGTTGAAGCCGAGCTTCGCCCCGGCTTCCGGTCGATAGTCGGCAAAGTTGCGCCACGGCAACCGAGCTTCGAAGCGATAGCCGCCGTCGATGCGCATCGCCACGACTTCGACGCCGCCGAAGCCGCCGTCGGACGGTCCGACTTCGCCTTGGCCTTCGTGCAAGTAGACGCCCCACGGCCGTTCCGCCCAGTTGGGCGCGAGCATCACTTGGTAGTTCTCTCGGCCCCATTGCGCGCGCCGCGTGCCGAGGTCGAGGAAGAGCTCGAGACTGTCGCCTTGGTACCAGCGTTCCGGGTTGTGGTCGGTCGCTTCGTCCCACACGGTGCCGCCGAGCAGCAGATCGTCGCGATTCCAACCGAGCCAGAGTTCGAGCGACGCGTCGTCGGCGCCGAACCACAGATCGGTCGGCGGCGTGCCGAGCGAGACGAGTTGCGACGCCTCGCGCACCGTGACTTCGCTCGGCGCGTCGGGTCTCCACTCCGACGGGTCGCCGTCGAGCACGAGCCGCTCCGGCGCGACCCACACGGCGTGCACGGTCGGCCGCGGCGACGGCGGAACCTCGGCCTCGCGAGCCGGCTCGCCTTGCAGCGCGCTCGCGCACAGTCCGAGGAGGAAGAGGCTCGCCACGCGTCCAGAAGATACTGCTCGGCGTCGCGAAGCGAAGGCGACGCAGGCGCGGGGCGCACGGAAGACGTGTCCAGCGCTGCACTCGCGGCATGCGCGCACGGCGCCGGCGGCCGGCGGCCGGCGGCCGGCGGCTCGGGCGCGGCGCTCACGAAAAGGTTCGGGCCGCGCGAGGCTTCGAAGCCCGGCGCGGCCCGCTTGGTCGTCCTGCTCGGCGTCAGCCGAGCGTCACGACGCGCTCACTCCTCGTCGCTCGGCTCCTCGACCGGTTCTTCGTCGCCGTTCGAGCCGCCGCCGACCAGGACCGCCTTGCGCGAGAGCTTGATCTTGCCGCGGTCGTCGACGTTGATGATCTCGACTTCGACTTCCTCGCCGATCTGCACGATGTCGGTGACGCGATCGACGTAGCCTTCGTCGAGCTCGGAGATGTGGCAGAGCCCTTCGACGCCCGGCAGGATCTCGATGAACGCGCCGAAGTCCTTGATCGACTTGACCGTGCCCTTGTAGCGCGTGCCGATCTTCGGCACTTCGCACATGGCTTGGATCGCTTGGATGCACGCCGCGACCGTGGTGCGGTCGACGCCCGCGACTTGCACCGTGCCGGTGTCGTCGAGGATCGCGATCTTCACCTTGTACTGCTCCTGCATCGCCTTGATGTTGCGACCGCCGGGGCCGATCAAGTAGCCGATCTTCTCCGCCGGGATGCGGATCACTTCCATGCGCGGCGCGTACGGCGAGATCTCACGCGACGGACGCTGCACGACTTCGAGCATCTTCTTCAGGATCTCGATGCGTCCGCGGCGCGCTTGTTCGAGCGCACGCTCGAGCAACTCGCGGGTGACGCCCTTGATCTTGATGTCCATCTGGAGCGCGGTGATGCCGAGCCCCGAACCCGCGACCTTGAAGTCCATGTCGCCGTGGTGGTCTTCCGAACCCATGATGTCGGAGAGCACGGCTTGTTTGCCGCCTTCTTCGACGAGGCCCATCGCGATGCCCGCGACCGGCTGCGCGATCGGGACGCCGGCGATCATCATCGCGAGGCAACCGCCGCAGACGCTCGCCATCGACGAGCTGCCGTTCGACTCCATGATGTCGGAGACGATGCGGATCGTGTACGGGAAGCGCTCCTTCGGCGGCACGACGGCCCCGAGCGCGCGCTCGGCGAGCATGCCGTGACCGATCTCGCGTCGGCCGGGGCCGGAGATGCGGCGCGTCTCGCCGACCGAGTACGGCGGGAAGTTGTAGTGCAGGTAGAAGTTCTTGCGGTACTCGTCGTCGAGGCCGTCGATGATCTGTTCGTCGTCGGCGGTGCCGAGCGTGACGCTGACGAGTGCCTGCGTCTCGCCGCGCGTGAAGAGCACCGAGCCGTGTTGGCGCGGGACGAAGTTCGGGACGATCGTGATCTCGCGGATCTGATCGAACGCGCGGCCGTCGGCGCGGCGACCGTCGACGATCGCTTCACGCTCGACGTTGGACGCGAGCTCGTCGAACGCGGCCTTGACCGCCTTGACGCGCTTCGCGAGCGCCTTTTCGTCGGCGATGCCCGCCGAGAGCGCCGTCACGCATTCGTCGCAGATCGCGCCGATCGCATCCGCGCGATCGTGCTTGCCGGGCGTGAACAGCACGTCCTTGACGCGCGAACGGTACGCGGAAACCGACTTCGCGAGCTCGGCGTCGACCGTCGGCGGAGTCCATTCGAACGCCGGCTTGCCGGCCTTCGCCTTGAGCTCGTCGACGAGTTCCGCGATCTGACGGATCACGTCGTGCGCGAACTCGAGCGCGTCGACCATGTCGCGCTCCTTGATCTGCTTCGCGCTGCACTCGACCATGCAGACCGCTTGTTGGTGGCCGGCGACGACGAGATCGAGCGTCGACTCGGTGCGGCGCGATTCGTCGTTGGGGAACGCGACGAACTTGCCGCCGACTTGGCCGACGCGCACCGCGCCGAGCGAACCGAGGAACGGCAGGCCGCTGATGCCGACGGCGGCGAAGCCCGCGATCATCGCCGTGACGTCGGCATTGGTGACGCCGTCGTAGCAGAGGCAGTGGCTCATCAACTGCACTTCCTGCTTGAACCCGTCGGCGAAGAGCGGGCGGATCGCCCGGTCGATCAAGCGCATCGTCAGGATCTCTTTGGTCGTCGGCCGACCTTCGCGCTTGAAGAAGCCGCCCGGGATCTTGCCCGCGGCTTCGGTCTTCTCCCGGTAGTCGACGGTCAACGGGAAGAAGTCCTGGTCTTCCTTCGCCGGGCCGGCGCAGACGGCGGCGAAGCACTTCGTGCCGTCGACCGTCGCGATGACGCTGCCGAGCGCCTGGCGGGCCATTTGCCCCGTTTCCAAAGTGATCGTGTGACCGGCGATCTCGCGGGTCACGCTCGCGTACGTGCTGAACATGAAACCGATGTCCTTCTGATTCGAATCGTTCTGTTGACTTGTGTTGACTTCCCTCACCACGCGGAACGTCCGCCCTGGGCGAACGTTCCTCCAAACGCCTCCGACGTCGAGCGCGGGAACCGTGTCGGGGTCGGAAGCGCGCACGCTCGCGTCGAGGAGCTCTCCAGTCGATCGGCTCCGCGACGCGGGCGCTCGGCTCAGCGACGCAAGCCGAGCTTGTTGACCACGAGCTGGTAGCGTTCCGGCGCACGCGTGCGCAGGTACTTCAAGAGCTTGCTGCGCGCTCCGACCATCATCAAAAGCCCCCGGCGTGAGGTGTAGTCCTTCTTGTGCGCCCGCAGGTGCTCGGTGAGCGCCTTGATCTCTTCCGAGAGCACGGCGACTTGGACTTCGGGGGAACCGGTGTCGCCCGGCGTGCGAGCGAACTCCTTGATGACTTGCGCCTTGCGATCGGCAGTGATTGCCATGGCAATCTCCAATGGTTGTCGATCCTCTGGGACTTGCCCGGCCCCCAGGGTTGGAACTCCAGGGATCGGGTGCGCCGGCTCGCACCGACGGTGCGATCGACCGGCCACGGCGCGGGAGGCGCCCGCGTCGCCCTTTTCAGGGGCCGAGGAGTATACCGGCGCCCCCCCGACGCTCAAGGTCGAGCGGCCGGCGGCGGGTCCGTGCGTCCCCCGGATCGGGCCAGATCGCGGCCGATCGCGCCGCAGCTCGCCGGAGCGCAGCCCTCCGCGGTCGATCGCGGCGCAGCTCGTCCGAGCGTGACCGTGTGTGACCGATCGCCGCCGCGCCCGTTCGGTCGCCCGGCTGCGCGGCGATGGCCGTCCGCGCAGCAACAGCCGGCCGCGCGGCGATAGCCGGCTGCGCGGCGATGGCCGGCTGCGCGGCGATGGCCGGCTGCGCGGCGAGAGGCGATTGTGCAGCGACACGCGGCGGCCCGGCGACGAGCGGCGAGTCGACGGCCGCTCGGTGGTCCGCCTGCCTCGCCCGCGAGACGCGGATTCACTCCTCGCCGCCGACGTCGAGCCCGGTGTACCCGAGGCCCTTCAACAAGTCCTCGCGCTCGGCCTTCAGACGCTCCGCGGTCTTCGCGCGCAACGTCGGGTCGGTCGGATACCGCGCTTCCCACGCGACGAACGCGGCGAGCAGGCGGCGCACGTCGTCGGGCCGCTCGCTCGCGAGATCGCGGCGCTCGTCGGGGTCGGAGCCGAGCTCGTAGAGCTGCACGGCGTGTCCCGCCGCGAGCGCCTTGCCGCGCGGCATCACGAGCTTGAGCCCGGTCGCGACTTCGCGCAGCGAGTTGCCGTGCACGCCGAAGCTGTAGACGAACTCGCGCGCGACGCTCGAGGCCGGCGCTTCGCCGCGCGCGACGGCGGCGAGCGAGCGGCCGTGCAGGCCCTCCGGCGCCGCAAGGTCGCAGAACTCGAGCAGCGTCGGGAAGAGATCGACGTTCTCGACGGCCTCGCGCACGCGCAGGCCCGCGCGCGCGCCGGGCGCGACGAACACGAGCGGCGTCGCGATGACTTCCTGGAACTGCGAGGCACCGTGCTTCTGATAGAAGAACTCGCGCGCCGGGAACGTCGCGAGCTCCGCGTCGGTCGCCGGAGTCAGGTGCTCCCAGAGTCCTTCGCCGTGGTCGGCGGCGATCGCGACGACGGCGTGGTCGAGCAGGCCGCGTTCGCCGAGCTCGCCGAAGAGCCACTCGAGCTGCGCATCGGTGTGCCGCACGCCTTGGTCGTAACGCCCACGCTCGCGTTCGAGTTCGGCGAGATCGTCCGCGTGCGTCGCGTCGGGCGCCGACGTCGGCGGTCCGTGCGCGCGCAGGAGCTCGAGCTGCCAACCCGCGGGGGTCACGGGCACCGCGCCGGTCTCCGGGAGCTCGGTCGCGTGTTCGGCGTACGCGTCGTACGGATCGTGCACGTCCATCACGTGCAAGTAGAGGAAGACCGGCGCGCGCTCGCCGTCGGTCGCGGGCGCGAGCGCACGATCGAGCGGCTCCCAGAGCGCGCTCGCGAGCTCTTCGACGTCGCGCAGGTCGTCGGCGTACACCGGACCTCGGCCGAGCATGTCGCCCGAGTCGTAGTGCTCGAACCCGCGCGCGAAGCCGGTCTCCGCGTTGACCGAAGCGTTCGCCACGAGCCCGACCGTGCGGTACCCGGCGCGCCGGAACGACTCCGCGAGCGTCGGAGCGTCGGGCTCGATCGCGTCGCGGTAGCCGGTGAGGTAACGGCCCTCCATCAACGACACCATCGACGGCCGCGTCCACGAGAACTGGCACGTCGCGTCTTCGAACAGCACGCCGCGCGCGGCGAGCGAGTCGAGGAACGGCGACGTCGGTCGCGGATAGCCGTAACACGCCAGTCGATCGGCGCGCAGCGTGTCGATCAGGACGAACACGACGTCCGGACGACGCACCACGCGGCCCGCGGTGAACCACCAGATCCCGAACGCGAGCGCGCCTGCCGCGGCGAGCACGAGCCAGCCGAGCGCCGCGCGGCCACTCGTCACGGCGCGCGAGCGACGGGCCCGATGCGCGAACGACGCGGCGCTCGCGCCGGCGACACGCCGCACGCGCGACCCGTGCGATCGATTCGAGATTCGGGACGACATCGCCGACGATGCTAACCCAGACGCGGTCGACCGTTCGGCCGTCGTCGCCGAGCTCGAGAGCGCCACTGCCGCGCGGGTCATTCGCCGCCGCCGTCGCCTTTCGGCGCGAAGCGCGGCGCGACCATGCCGCGCTCCCACGCTTCGAGCGCTGTGCGCAGCTTCGCGAGCTCCTTCGGCTTGCGCTTCGCGAGGTCGCGCTTCTCGCCCGGATCCTCGGCAAGATCGTAGAGCTCGTACGCCGTGCCGCGCCGCACGAGCTTGAAGTCGCCGACCCGCGCCGCGGCTTCCCCACCGAGCCGCCAGAAGAGCGCGTCGTGCGCGCGAGCCTTGGGATCGCCCGAGAGCAGCGGCCCGAGATCGACGCCGTCGAACGGGCGCGGCTCCGACGTTCGTTTGGGCGGCAACGCGCCCGCCGCGGCGAGCACCGTCGGCGCGACGTCGAGCAGACTGACCATCCGCGCTTCGACCACCCCCGGTGGGAAGCGTCCCTTCCAACGCGCGACGAAAGGCACGCGCACGCCGCCTTCGTAGAGAGCGGGCTTCTCGCCGCGCCACGGCGCGTTGCTCGCCGCATTCTCCGCGCTCGCGCCGCCGTTGTCCGACACGAAGATCACCAGCGTGCGTTCGTCGAGCCCACGTGCCGCGAGTTCGTCGAGGACACGACCGACCGCTTCGTCGAGCTTCGCGACCATCGCGGCGTACGTGCGGCGTTCGTCCTGCGTGACGTTCGCGAACTTCGCGCGCACGTCTTCGGGCGCTTCGAGCGGGCTGTGCGGCGCGTTGAACGGCAGGTAGAGGAAGAACGGCCGATCCGCGTGCTCCGCCACGAAACGCACCGCTTCGTCGGCGAACGCATCGGTCAGGTACTTCTCGACGGCGACCGGCTCGTCGCCGCGCAGGATCGGATTGCGCAGCCCGATGCCGACGTAGCGGCTCGAACCGCTCAGGAACCCGAAGAAGCTCTCGAAGCCGCGCGCGAGCGGACGCATCGGCTCGGAGTACCCGAGGTGCCACTTCCCGACGAGCGCCGTCGCGTAGCCTGCGGCTTTCAGGCGTTCCGAAAGCAACGGCTCGTCGCGCGGCACGCCGTAGTCCGCCGCAGCGGCGCGCGCGGAGCCCGGGTTCGATTCGAGTCCGAAGCGCTGGGGATAGCGGCCCAAGAGCAACGCGGCTCGGCTCGGGGCGCACAGCGGCGCCGCCGAATACGCGCACGTGAAGCGCACGCCTTCGGCGGCGAGACGATCGAGGTTCGGCGTGCGCACGTCGCGCGCGCCCTGCACGCCGAGATCGGCCCAACCGAGGTCGTCGGCGACGATCAGAACGACGTTCGGCTGCGCGGCGGTCGGCTTCGCGGCGTTCGGCGACGCCTCGGGCTCTTTCGAGTCCGAACCCTGCCGCGCCGACGCGAGCGCCGCGGCGCACGCGAGCGCGAGAGCGACGTAGGCGCTGGAACGACGACGCGTGCTCATCGTGCGTGCACGCGTGAATCGAGCGCTACTGGACCTGTTCGGGGTTGCGTGCGGGCAGCGACGCGAGCACGTCGTCGGCGAACTGAGCCAGAGCTTCGTCGAGCAGTTCGCCGTCGGAAGCGATCACTTGGCGGCGCGCGAGCACCGAAACGTTGCGCGAGATCTTGCCGCCCCAGAGCGCCTTCGCCGGATCGGGCTGCGCGACGTCGAGCAAGTAGATCTCGCCGTCGATGCGCAGCTCGGCGCTCGACTTCCAGCGCGAGTCGTCCCAACGCGTGACGAAGAGCTGCAGGATCGCGTTCTCGTGCGTGTCACCCGGCGTGTAGGAGGCTTCGGCCGTGTTCGCATCCGCCGGATTCGGGTCGACGATCTTCGAGTCGACGTACTCGAGCGAGAGCGGCGTGTACCGCTGGCGCACGAGCCCGTGGTGGAACGCCGTGCGCAGCCCGTCGACGGGCACGTCCTCGCGCCCGGAGTTGTTCTGCACGGGCAACACCGCGATGTCGAGCGGGTTCGCCTGGCGCAGGCGGCCCGTGTGCAGTTCGAGGTTGTCAGCGCCGCGCGGCGCCGTGCGCGGCGTGTCGCACCCGGACAGCGTGAAAAGGAAGGCCGCCAAGCCGCAGCAGGACGAAATCGCAAACGAACGGAACTTCACGGGTCACCTCTCGCGTGGAAGACGGCGCGGATTCTAGTGACCGCGACGGCGCGGGTGATACGGAAAACGATACTGCCCCGCGTCGTTGCGCCGAAAATCTGAGCGCGGCTGAAACCAGAACGGGTTGTGGCGGTCTTTGTCTGGCGTACGGAGTTTTTCTGGAGACCGCCGATGCACTTTCACCCGAAGTTTTGC
>JAKLKU010000033.1 GCA_023150475.1 Planctomycetota bacterium | reverse complement strand
GTTGGCGACAGACCCGGTGCGTCGGGCCCGACCAACGCAGCCAGAGCTTCCGAGAAGTCACCGGTCGAGATCCCTTTCAGGTAGAGCCACGGAATCAGCTCGTCGATCGTCTTCGTGCGTCGCAGGTACGGCGGCAAGATATTGCTCGTGAAGCGCAGCCGCTCGCCGGATTCCGCGGCACGTCGATCGTTGACGCGCGGCTGGCGCACCGCCACAGGGCCGATGCCGGTGTGGACCTCGCGCTCGACTGCATAGCCGTTGCGCACGACCAGACGGCGGCCGTGCTCGTCCACGACGTGCCTGAGCTCGTCGATGTACTTCGTCACCTCGACCTCGAGCGCCGCCGCAAGCAGCTGGCGCGCCCCAGCCTGCAGCACTTCCGTGAGAGCGTCCTTCGACGTCGTTGCGCCAAACCGGTGCGGTGTCGTAGCCTCGAACATGTGGCGTATCCTTGCTCCCTTGTTGGGAGCGTTGGGTGTTGGAGTGATGTCCAAGCACCAAGGGTACGCCGCTTCTCTTTTCAGCTCACCGTCCACAACTTCCGGTCATACCTCTTTTCCGACCGCCGCGCGCTCATCGCGGCGCACTGCATGTCGACCCACCGCGCGCCGGCGTCCACAGCGACACGACTCGCAGAGCGGCTCGAAATCGTCGTCGGCCGCAGTCGCGAGTTGCTGCGCGATCTCGGACTCGGATCGAGCGTGCAACTACCTTGATCGGTTGACGACGGATACTGCGACGGCCTGCGTCGCGCTTGCGCCGAAGCCCACCCACCGAACGACCCCGCCCGGGACGGCACGGCGGCGAGCCCCCTTTCCTCCCCCGGGCATCCATGAGCCTGGGGTCGACGACCCTGCGGCCGCCGACCCCGAGAGAGATCCTCGCCGGGCTTTCCGGGCTCGCGACGCGCTCGCAATGAAACGCGAACCGCCCCTGAGAGGACCGCGGAGGCGTAGCTCGGGCTCGAAGTGCCGCAAGATGGCCGACGTGCGCGCACGCGCGGCGCACCGTGCTGGCTCGCGCGCTCGTCGCCGCCCCTGCCGCTCCACCCACCGTGGATCGCGCCACTACACCGCGCAGTTGTCGCTGGTATCCTCGCGCCCCCGGGCCGATCGGCTCGGGATGGAGAGCATCGAACCACGTGGCACGCGCGAAGAAGGCCAAGGCCAACGGCACCGGAAGCGTCCTGGGCTTCGAGGCCAGCCTGTTCCTGGCGGCGGACAAGCTCCGCAAGAACATGGACGCGGGTGAGTACAAGCACGTCGCGCTCGGCCTGATCTTCCTCAAGTACATCTCGGACGCGTTCGAGGCGCGCCGCGAAGAGCTGGTCGCCGCGAAAGCCAAGGGCGCCGATCCCGAGGACCGCGACGAGTACACCTCCGAGAACGTCTTCTGGGTCCCAAAGTCCGCGCGCTGGAGCTTCCTCCAGGCGAACGCCAAGCAGCCGACGATCGGCAAGCTCATCGACGACGCGATGCTCGCGATCGAGAAGGAGAACCCGACGCTTAAGGGCGTGCTCCCGAAGGACTACGCGCGCCCGGCGCTCGACAAAACCTCGCTGGGAGGCCTGATCGACCTCTTCGCCGGGATCGGCCTGGGCGACGCGGACGCGCGCTCGAAAGACATCCTCGGTCGCGTCTACGAGTACTTCCTCTCCGAGTTCGCGAGCGCCGAGGGCAAGCAGAGCGGCCAGTTCTACACGCCGCGCTCCGTCGTCCGCGTGCTGGTCGAGATGCTCGCGCCCTACAAGGGCCGCGTGTTCGACCCCTGCTGCGGCTCGGGCGGGATGTTCGTGCAGAGCGAGAAGTTCGTCGAGGCGCACGGCGGTCGGCGCGGCGACATCAGCGTGTACGGCCAGGAGTCGAACTCGACGACCTGGCGGCTCGCCAAGATGAACCTCGCGATCCGCGGCATCGAAGCGAATATCGCCTGGAACAACGAGGGCTCGTTCCTGAACGACGGCCACAAGGACCTCAAGGCAGACTACGTCCTCGCCAACCCGCCGTTCAACGACAGCGACTGGGGCGGCGAGCGGCTGCGCGACGACGCGCGTTGGAAGTACGGCGTGCCGCCCGTCGGCAACGCGAACTTCGCGTGGGTCCAGCACTTCGTCCACCACCTCGCGCCGACCGGCATCGCGGGGTTCGTTCTCGCGAACGGGTCAATGTCCTCCAACCAGTCCGGCGAGGGGGAGATCCGCAAGGCGATGGTCAAGGCCGACCTCGTCGACTGCATGGTCGCGCTGCCCGGCCAGCTCTTCTACTCGACGCAGATCCCGGTGTGCCTGTGGTTCCTCGCGAGAAACAAGAAGAACGGCCGCTTCCGCGATCGACGCGGAGAGGTGCTGTTCATCGATGCGCGCGAATTCGGGACGCTCGTCGATCGCGTGCACCGCGAGCTCTCGGATGCCGACGTCGCGAAGATCGCGGGCACGTACCACGCGTGGCGCGGTGACAAGGACGCGGGCAAGTACGAAGACGTCGCTGGGTTCTGCAAGAGCGCGAAGCTCGACGAGGTGGCAGCGCACGGCCACGTGCTTACGCCGGGTCGCTATGTTGGCGCAGCCGAGGTCGAGGACGATGGTGAGCCCTTCGACCAGAAGCTCGCGCGGCTGACGAAGACGCTGGCCGAGCAGTTCGCGGAAGGCGCGAGACTTGAGGGGGCGATCCGCACAAGCCTGCGCAGCCTGAACGCGACAACTTGAGCCTCTGACCGTTGCGAACTTCCAGAATGCCTCTCATCCGGCTGGGCGACGTGTGCTTCAAGATCGGTAGCGGCGCAACTCCGCGCGGCGGACGGGATGTGTATCAGGATCGCGGAGTGGCCCTGATCCGAAGCCAGAACGTTCACAACGGCGGATTCAAGTCGGAAGGACTCGCGTTCATTGGGCCGGAGCACGCGCGGGAACTAGAAGCAGTGACGGTTCAGTCGGGTGACGTCCTTCTGAACATCACGGGGGACTCCGTCGCGAGGGCGTGCGAGGCGCCTCGCGCCTTGCATGCGGCGCGCGTCAACCAGCACGTGTCGATCATCCGACCGGATCCAAGCCACCTTGATGCGCGGTTCCTGCGATACGTGCTGGTCAGTCCGTGGATGCAAACCCACATGCTCGCACTTGCGTCCGCGGGCGCGACTCGTAACGCCCTCACGAAAGGGATGATCGAGGACTTCCGCATCGAAGTTCCGCCTCTCGCCGAGCAGCGCGCGATCGCCTCGATTCTCGGCGCGTTGGACGACAAGATCGACCTGAACCGCCGCATGAACGAGACGCTCGAAGCGATCGCTCGGGCGCTGTTCGAGGAGCGGTTCGCCGCAAGTCCCCCGACCGCGACGGTCGGCGACCTTCTCACGATTGATCGCCAGTCGGTAAACCCACAGGACTTCCGAGACGAATCGTTCGACCACTACAGCATTCCGGCGTTCGACGCAGGCCGCAGCCCAACGCGCGAGCGTGGCTCGTCGATCAAGAGCAACAAGTTCGTCGTCGCACATGACTGCGTACTGCTCTCCAAGCTCAACCCGTCGATTCCCCGAGTCTGGCTGCCTCGTTGCGCCAACGGACGTCGATCGATCGCATCGACCGAGTTCTTGGTGCTACGACCGACTCCCGCTGCGTCCGTCGAGTTCCTGTTCTGCTTGCTCGGCAGTGTCGCGATCCGCGAACACCTAGTCGGCCTGGCGTCCGGCACATCCAACAGCCACCAGCGGGTCAAGCCCGACGACCTACTGGCAACGCCCGCGCCACGCCCGACTCCCGCGGCACTTCGTGAGTTCACCGGAACGACGCGCCCAATGTTTGAGCGCATCAACGCGAACATCGTGGAGTCCGTCGTCCTCGCAGAGACGCGCGACACCCTGCTCCCGCGGCTCCTCTCCGGCGAAATCCGCGTGCGCGACGCCGACCGCGTCGTGGAGGCTGCGACATGAGCGACCGGCCGGACGAGCACGCCGCGACTCTCGTCGTCTTCGAAGCTCCCGAAGGCTCGGTGCGTGTCGACGTGCGAGTCGAACGCGACACGGTCTGGCTGCCCCAGCAGCGCATGGCCGCCTTCCTCGGTCGCAAGCGTTCGGCCATGACCAAGACCATCCGCAACGCGTCCGAATCGGGCGAACCAGACCCAACCGCAACCAGTGCACGGTTTGCACAAGTTCGAACGGAGGGCGCGCGCCACATCCCGTCGAACGGTCCGCGCCGAGACCCAACCGCCGAGGATCGCTCGGCAGTTGGACGCACGCGGCGACATCCGACGTCCGAACCCAAGGCGAGGTCGTAGCTATGACCTGCGCATTCCGGGTCTACATCGACGAGTCGGGCGACGAGGGGTTCGTGTTCAATCCCGACGGTTCCGGCAGCTCGGAGTGGTTCGTTCTCTCCGCCGTCGTGACGCGCACCGCGAACGACCGCGAGCTCATCGACTTGATCGACCAGACGCGCGCGCAGCTCGGCAGGCAGCCGCGCGAGCCGCTCCACTTTCGCAAGTTGAAGCACGAGCAACGGCTCCCCCTCGTGGACCGCATCGCCAAGGCCAAGGTGCGACTCGTGTCCGTGCTCGTGCACAAGCCGAGCCTCCAGGAGCCCGAGAAGTTCTCGGAGCGCTTCCTGCTCTACCGGTACGCGACGCGCTACCTCTTGGAGCGCGTGTCGTGGCTGTGCCGCGACACGGCTGGAGCGGACGGCCCCCAGGCGAAGGTGATCTTCTCGAACCGGAGCGCGATGTCGTACGACGAGCTGCGGGACTACCTCGCGCATCTCCAGGCGAGGACGCAAGAGTTTGACGTCCGTGTCGATTGGTCAGCGATCGATCCCAGCCGGATCGAAGCGCGGACCCACGACTCCCTCTGCGGTCTGCAAGTCGCAGACGCGGTCGCGTCCTCGTTCTTCTACGGCGTCAATCGAACGCGGCACGGCTTCACGGAGCCGAGGTACGCGCAACTCCTCGCCCCCGTCGTCTACCGCCGCAAGTCGGTCGCGCTGGGCTACGGCATCAAGCTGTGGCCGCGCGAAGTGTCCGCTACCATCGAGCAGCGCCCTGGCGCGGAATGGCTGGCGAGCTACAAATGAAAGTGCAGGCCCCGAGCTCCAGGATCCCACCCTTGCGGGCTGCCGTCCGAAGACGACCTGGAGTGGTCTCGCGCGTGCCTGCGGGAACGATACTCGACCAACCCCGGCGGGAAGTCAAGGGCGCCGCGCCGCGAGTCGACGGGCGGCGCGTGTGCGCCCGCGTGCGACGGCCTCGACGCTTTTCCCGCTCCAGCCTCACGACCACCACATGAGCTTCACCGAGTCCGAGGTCGAGGCAGCCGCGCTCGCGTGGCTCGAAGCGCTGGGGTACACGCCGCGCTTCGGCCCGACGATCGCGCCCGGTGAGCCCGCGACCGAGCGCGACAGCTTCGCCGAGTCCTTCTTGCCCCGACGCCTGCGCGCGGCGCTCGCGACGCTCAACCCCAAGGTGCCCGCCGAGGCGCTCGACGAAGCCTACCGCCGCATCACGCGACTCGACTCCCCCGTCGCGCTCGACAACAACCACGCCTTCCACACGTTCCTCGTCGAGGGCGTCCCGGTCGAGTACCTGCGCGCCGACCGGTCGACAGCGCACGACCTCGTGCGGCTCGTCGACTTTGCCGATCCGCTCGCGAACGAGTTCATCGCCGTCAACCAATTTGCGGTCATCGAGGGTCAGCACAATCGCCGACCGGACATCGTGCTGTTCGTCAACGGCCTGCCGCTCGCGGTCGTCGAGCTCAAGAACGCCGCCGACGAGAACGCCGACATCTGGACCGCGTTCCACCAGCTCCAGACCTACAAGCAGCAGATCCCGGGGCTCTTCACGTTCAACGAAGCGCTGATCGTCTCGGACGGCTTGCAGGCGCGCGTCGGCACGCTCAGCGCGGACAAGGAGCGCTTCATGCCCTGGCGCACGGTCGACGGCGAGAACGAAGCGCCGAGGAGCATGACCGAGCTCGAAGTGCTTCTGCGCGGCGTGTTCGAGCCGAGCCGCTTCCTCGACATGGTTCGCCACTTCGTCGTCTTCGAGAACGACGACGAGGGAGGCTCGATCAAGAAGATGGCGGGCTACCACCAGTTCCACGCCGTGCGGAAGGCGGTCGAGACGACGGTCGCGGCGTCGAAGCCCAAGGGCGACCGGCGCGCGGGCGTCGTGTGGCACACGCAGGGATCGGGCAAGAGCCTGACGATGGCGTTCTACGCGGGGCGCGTGATCACCGAGCCCGCGATGCAGAATCCCACGCTCGTCGTGCTCACCGATCGCAACGACCTCGACGACCAGCTCTTCGCGACCTTCGCGCGCTGCGACGAGCTGTTGCGCCAGGCCCCGGTGCAGGCGGAGGACCGCGCGGACCTGCGCGCGAAGCTCGCGGTCGCATCGGGCGGAGTGGTCTTCACGACGATCCAGAAGTTCTTCCCCGAGGAGAAGGGCGACCGCCATCCCCTGCTCTCCGACCGACGCAACATCGTGGTCATCGCCGACGAAGCGCACCGCAGTCAGTACGACTTCATCGACGGCTTCGCGCGGCACATGCGCGATGCGCTCCCGAACGCGTCGTTCATCGGCTTCACCGGGACGCCGATCGCGCTCACGGACAAGAACACGCGAGCCGTGTTCGGCGAGTACATCAGCGTCTACGACATCCAGCAGGCGGTGCGCGACAAGGCGACCGTCCCGATCTACTACGAGAGCCGCCTGGCCCAGCTCGAGCTCGCGCCGAGTGCGCGGCCGACCATCGACGCGGAGTTCGAGGAAGCGACCGAGGGCGAAGAAGTCCAGCGCAAGGAGAAGCTCAAGACCAAGTGGGCCGCGCTCGAAGCGATCGTCGGCAGCGAGAAGCGCGTGCGGCTGATCGCCAAGGACCTCGTCGACCACTTCGAGAAGCGGCTCGAAGCCCTGTCGGGCAAGGCGCTCGTCGTCTGCATGAGCCGACGGATCTGCGTCGAGCTCTACGCGGAGATCCGCAAGCTGCGGCCCGCGTGGCACGCGGAAGACGACCAGCACGGGGCGATCAAGGTGGTCATGACGGGCAACCCGTCGGAGCCGCTTGCCTGGCAGAGCCACATCCGCAACAAGCCTCGCCGCGAGGCGATCGCGAAGCGCTTCAAGGATCCGAAGGACGAGCTGCGAATCGTGATCGTGCGCGACATGTGGCTGACGGGCTTCGACGTGCCCTGCCTCCACACGATGTACGTCGACAAACCGATGCGCGGGCACGGGCTGATGCAGGCGATCGCGCGCGTGAACCGCGTCTTCAAGGACAAGCCTGGCGGGCTGGTGGTCGACTACCTCGGGCTCGCGGACCAACTCAAGAGCGCGCTCGCCGACTACACCGACAGCGGTGGCAAGGGCGGCACGGCCACCGACCAGGAGGAGGCCGTCAAGGAGCTCATGAAGCGCCAAGAGATCTGCTGCGGCCTGTTCCATGGCTTCGACTGGTCGAAGTGGACGACCGGCGGCCCGACCGAGCGCCTGAGTCTGCTGCCCGCCGCGCAAGAACACATCCTCGCGCAGGAGGACGGACGCGAGCGACTGATGCAGGCGGTGGTCGAGCTGTCGAAAGCGTTCGCACTCGCGGTGCCGCATCCGAAGGCGCTCGCGATCCAGGACGACGTGGCGTTTTTCCAGGCGGTGGCGGCGGCGCTGGCGAAGAAGGCGCGTAGCGAAGAGCGGTCCGAGGAGGACCTCGACCATGCGATCCGCCAGATCGTCTCGCGCGCGATCTCCAGCAACGAGGTGGTCGACATCTTCAAGGCCGCGGGGCTCGACAAGCCGAACATCTCGATCCTGTCGGACGAGTTCCTCGCCGACGTCCGCGGGCTCAAGCACAAGAACCTCGCGGTCGAGGTGCTGCGCAAGCTCTTGGCGGGCGAAATCAAGCTGCGCGCGAAGCGGCACTTGGTGCAGTCGCGGTCGTTCGCCGAGCTACTCGAACGGTCGATCCGCACGTACCAGAACCGCGCGATCGAGGCCGCGCAGGTCATCGAGGAGCTGATCGAGCTCGCGAAGCAGATGCGCGAGGCCGACCGACGCGGCGAGGCACTCGGGCTCTCGGACGACGAGCACGCGTTCTACGAGGCGCTCGAAGTCAACGACAGCGCGGTCAAGCTTCTCGGCGACGAGACGCTGCGCGACATCGCGCGCGAGCTGGTCACGACCGTGAAGGCGAACACGACGATCGACTGGACGGTCAAGGAGAGCGTGCGCGCCAAACTCCGCGTGCTCGTGAAGCGCATCCTGAAACGCCACGGTTACCCGCCCGACAAGGCGGAGAAGGCGACCGCAACGGTCCTAGAACAGGCGGAGCTGCTGAGCGAGGCTTGGTCGTGAAGCGACGAGTAAGCGCTCGCCATCTGCGGAAGACCCGCCCGCGCGCGCCAGCGACTCGATCGAGTGACGAACCCCGCCAGGACGGCCGCATCCTCGTCGGTTTGACTCCCGCGCTCGCCGTCGAGGAATCCGTAAAGTTCGGTCCGTTCACCCTCGACCCCGTGTCCACCGTCTTCGACTCGTCCATTCGTGCGCTTGCGCGACGCTTTGCAAGAGAACGAGGCGCGAGCCCCGACCTACAAGCGGTCGTCAGCTTGGATGTCGTTCCGCGTGAGCTCGTACCTACGTTTTGGTCATTGTTTGTCTTCGCGTGCGTCAGTTACGCGCGACGACACCGGACAGCGCATCGCGGTGTCCTCTTTCCCGAATGCTTCTACTTGGTCCCGGCGACGTCAACGCCGGACGGAGTCAAGTTCAATACGGGCCACACGGACGGGATCGGTGGAACGGAGCATGTGCCCCTGCGCTGGCCCGTGGACTGGTCTGGACACTTGCACACGGCGGCGTGGGACCGGCGCATTGAACTCGCGTGTTTGGTCGTCAACTCCGACGCGACCCGGTACGCGGAAAACGCGCAGCTTCGAGCCATTGGCATGGCCGCTTCTCTGGCGTGCACGGCGCTCGAGCGGCGCAGTGCCAAGATAATGAACGTCGATGTCGCCGCGATGTCGACGATTCTCCTGGGGTCAGCCTTCGAGGCGCTCCACTGCCGAGGCGCCGAGACTCATCACTCACACAGAGAGGTTTGGTGTGGTGTCGAGCGGCTGGACCCGGCGAACACAAGGCTTGGTGAGCGCGTGTTGGCGGGAGTCCGGCCCCGCGGAGTTCCGTTGGCACTCGACGGGGATGAGCTTTCGCGTCCAATGTTCGTCGCGGCGCAGCTCATCTACGTTCGCAACCAGTTCGCCCATGGAAAGATTCCGCCTAACCCGCTGTTCTCGCTACCGTCCGTGCTCAACAACGCGAACCTGATCCACGCGGCGACCAGCGTACTGGCCGCGGTACTTGGCGATGACATCTCTCGCCTCGTCGAGTGCGTCGTTCCAGAACGGACTTCGGACGAGCTCAGCGTCGTCAACCGACTCGGACTGGGGTTCGACCCCGTGCACGCCGCGCTCGTTGACGGTCGAACGCTGCTACAGAGCCTCGAACGCATGCTCGTGCCAGAATCCGAGGGCGCTGCATGACTCGTCGATTGTCGCTCGCAAGCGCGTGACCGACATCCGCGGCACTACCCGTCGGTGGAGGAGCCTCCGCGCGTCGAGTCAGGCCGATGCGCGCCGCGCGTGCGAGGTCCAGCATTCGGCCACTGCGAATCCTCGAAGTTGACTCGCGGCTACGGTGCGGCGCCGCGCTTCGGAGCGAAGCGCCCGCGCTGCCGCGGCGCCTCGATCGGTGACCGCCGTAGCGGGTGAGGCTGGAATCGACGTTTGAGCGCAACGCCTCGCTGTCACCGACCGCCGTGGGCGCCAAAGGCCGATCACTCGATGCGTGACTCCGCACGGCGCGAGATGCGGTCACAGCCGCTGTTGAGTTTGCAAGAGCACCTCCTACTCGGGGATTTCCCGCCTGGGGCTCTTCCTGAGACGCCCCAACTTGGTCGCTGGATGCAAACTGAACAGCGGGCGAGGCGGAGGACGTCGCTCGGAAGAACGATTCGGTCACCGCGCCGTTAAGTCGTCCCCGCCGATCGTGATCGGCCCCTCTTGCGAACCGGACATGTTCGAGAGGACCTCGACCGCCTGCTGAGTTTGCAAGAGCACCCCCTACTCGGGGAGCCATCTCTCGCTCGGCGCTGCGTGCGTGTTCACCGAAGGCGCTGAACGGCACGACGAGAGCGCGTTGCGCGAGGTAGTCCGAAGTTGCGCGACCGACGCGAGTTGCGCGCGCCTTTTCGAGTCCCGCGTTCTCCGTTTGCACGAGGACGATCGGGCCCCCGATCCCGACCACGGCGAGGATGATCGGACCCCTTTCCCGACCGCTCTGCAAACTCTCTGAGAGCGCCGATTTTCTGTTAAGCGGTCCGGGTCCAGGTACGTCAAAGCTCGCTGCCCGGGGTCGTGCTACTCGCGATGGCGTTCGAGTCGGACGCAGCCTTGTCGAGCGAGATCACGGCTCCGATGGCGCCTGGTCGGACGCCGCCGCGCGACATGCCACCTGACGATCCGGCCACCGCGCGAGCATCGCGTCGATCGCCGCGTGAGTGCTCTTGCCCCACTGATTCGTGAGCGCGTAGGTGCGCCCCTTCGCGCGGATCAGTTGGTCGTCCCCGAGGAACCATCGGCCCGGGTCGAAGCTCCAGCCGTCGCGGGCAGCCACCCCTTTCATCGCTGATTTGAACGCCGCCGCGTCGAGCTTGCCCTCGGCGGACAGAAACAACCCGCGCGCATGCGGCACGACGACAGCGACCTCGTCAGGGTCAACGCCCTGACGGCAGAGGCCCGTGACCACGAGGAGCACCGCTCGGCGCTTCGGCAGGTCCGCGAAGACCTCCCCTTCTACGGTGACATCGAATCGGGTGTAGTCGCGATCATGCTCACGCGCTTCGCGGACGGCGCGACGCTTCTCCTGCACGCGCTCGGTGAACTCCGCCGTCTCGGGCAGCGGGATGATCCGTTGGACATCCAACAGGATCTGCCCGTCCGTGGCGTAGGGCCTCACTCGGACGCACATGACGTTGATGTCGTGATCCAGCAACCAGAGCGCGGTCGTGGTCACCTCGCGAGAAAAGTCAGCGGCGACCAACACGATGCGGACGCTCTGCCCGAATGCGTCCTCGTCCGGCTCATCCCACTTGAGGAAGTCGAGGAGCACATGCTCCGCATCGCCTCCCATAGACCTTGCCTCCCGCCACTCGCGGTGAACCTCGACTGCCTGCTGGAACGTCATGCTGGAGACCATCGCGGCGTACCGGATCGCCTGGAGCTCCATGTGGCCGCCGTCCTCGGTCCGCTTGAGCTCGATCACGACCAGGTTCGCGTTTCGATCGACGCCGAGCAGGTCGATGCGTCGTTTGCTGCGCTCCCAGCCGCCGAACTCCTCCGCGAGCACCATCACGTCGGCACACACCACGTCGATCCGATCGCGGAGCAGGCGCTGGAGATCGTGCCTCTCGCGCAGCGTCTCATCGGCGAAGGTCGTCCGATCGACGGGAGCGATGGAGTCGTGATCGATACGGAAGAGAGTCATCAGGAGTCCTTGGGAAGGTATGGTCCAGAATCATCGCATCGAGTTGCCCCTCGACCGCGAGCACCGGTCGAATCCGTCTGAACGTGAAAGCGTAAGCGACGCCCCGGATTTCGCACTGAGAACTACGAACTGCTTAGGGGGACGAGTTACGGACCAGCGCGCGCAGAAAGGCCCAGGCTTCTGAATTGGGCCGAATGTGGTCGGGCAGCCAGCCGCCCATTCGCAGTTTCTAGTGCGTGCCTCCATCGACGAACGCGACATCGCAGTACGCGCCGGACGCGCAGTGCCAGGAGTCTTCCGTGTCGTTCGCCTTGAGACGCGCCATCGACAACAGACTCCCTTCGAAGAATGCCTCCCGGATGCGTATCGCTGGCGCGACATCGAAGTTGAACTCGACCGGTCCAAGCGGAAGCTGCACGGGGTGCAGTCGGCTCCGTAGTTGTCGATCGATCACTCGGACCGCTCGTTGGCGCGTCGTGAAAAACGTCTCGCGCGATGAGTGACTGGAGTACTGGCGCCGCAGTATCGCCATGGTTGCGCTGAGGCGCTCCGTCCGGTCGAAGTGGTCCGCCGGGCGGCGCACCGTGCCTGCTCGATCCATGCAGCGAATCCACCTTGGACGTCCTCCAGCGGCGGCACTCGTCCGCCCGGGCCGTCGCCAAACACGTCCACGTCGGGAAGTCGACTGGCGCGACTGTGGGCGGCGAACCGAGCGAACTCTCGGTGAATGAGCTCCGCGCCGGTCGGAATCCAGGCGACACGGAGACCTTCTACTAGCGGGGCGAGAGCGGCGGCAATCTCTCGACGCGTAGCCACAGATCGCTTGTGCGCGATCTCCAAGACGTGGGTGAAAGACAGTACCGGAACAATCAGGCGCGAATCGAGCGCCGACCACAAGTCGCTGACTCCCTGGCTGCGGGGCGTCCGGCGTAGTTCCTGTAGCTGTGCGGTGTCGAAGTAGACTCGGCGCGGCGACGACCAACCAGAGACGGCGCGAAGCTTGGCAATGAGCTGATCCAGACTGAGCTGGCGGACACTGTCTTCCACGGCGTTCTACGCGTGACTGCCCACACCGACGGTAGAGGTCGCCATCGCGGCGCAGGACACGAAGGACACCGTCCCCAGACGCCACAGGTTGTCCCGGCTGAACTTGATACCGCCCGGCAGTCGGAGGCGTCCCGATCCGCGATCGTCGGACACCATGACGACCACTCGCCTCAGATCGATATCCTTCAGCGTCCCGGCCTTCAGGTCTGCGGACATCTCCACACCGACGCTCCCCGCAAGCTGAATCCACACGGCGACGTGAGCCTCGCGAGTGGGGCCGATCTCCGCCGGTTCGACGGTGATCCACGGGGAAACGCGGTCCTCCCCGTAGCCGAACTCAGACGGGCCTTGCTTGAGCCGGATCGAAGTGCGGTTGCCGTTGCATACCAGAAGATGGAATCCGACTCGATTGGTCTTCTCGGCCTCGTCGATGAGCAGGGCGCCGAGCACCGCGAATGTGAACCACTCCGGGCCGAGGTCGCTCTGTGTCGCGTCGTTCGTCGCAGGTTCGATCTTTTGAACGCCAATCGACTGCTGCATCTTCCGCTCCAGCCGCAGCAGAAGGACGACGAGGACTCCGACCGCAGCGATGAACCATGCGGTCGGCGGAAGGAGCTTCAGCCAGGGCAGCTTGTCCGTTATCCACTCAACCGTGCTGAAGTGTCCGAGCACCGCGAGCAGCAACGAGGCGGTCACCCCCACCCAACTACTCCGTAGCGTGCGGAGCGCGCGTTTGATCCCGTCCATGACGTCAGACTAGCGAGAGCGGGTGGATGCATGCACGATCGTTCGCATTCCAGCCCATGAGTCGTTGCGCTACGACCTGAAGTGCTAGGACAGCCGTCACCCCAGCAGGTTCTCCTGTGTCTCCACTGGCAGCATCAGCATGTTCACCACCTGGGTCATCCGCGCGCGGCTCAGGCCGAGCAGGCGGGCGGCGGTCGCGTAGTCGGCGAGGTTCCCCGCCTCGATGTTCCGCTCGATCCAGTACGCGAGCGCGAGCCGTCGCGCGGCCCGGCTCGGCCCCGGGTCCCGCACGACGGGCGGCGGCTTGGGCTTCGGAATGCGCTTGGGCCTCGCGAGGTCGATCTTGAACCGGACGGTGGTCATGCGGACTTCCTGCTCGATTGCGACGCGAGCAACTTGATCCCTGTCGCGCGGAATTGGATCTCGACCTCCTCCGCGTGCGCATCGAACACGACCCGTTCGATGAGCAGGTTTACGACGCGTGCCTTCTCGTGCGTGACGAGCTCGTCCCAGACCGGCATGAACTCGGCCAACACGGCGCGGAGGTCGGCCTCGTCGATCGATCGGGTATCCATGGCGACCAGTTCGGCGCGGAGTTCGCGAACTCGGCGACCGAGCACTTCGAGTTCGTCGTCGGTCACCTCCAGCCGCTCCACGAGCCCACGCGCTCCGCGCGCGACGCCGTCGATCAGGTGTTCGCGCTCGGCGCTGAGTCGCTTGGCTTCGCGCTCGGCTTCACGGAGATCGCGCTCGACTTCGGGGCGTCGCTCGTCCGCTGCGCGCTTCGCCGCTTCGATCGCCGCCGCCACGAGTTCGGGGTCCTTCCCGACGTCTCGGATCCTGTCGATGACGAACGCGTCAAGCTTCGACGCACTGATCCGACTCCCCGGACACGCCTTGGCGCCGCGTTCGTGGATCGTCCGGCACACGTAGTATCGCCACCGACGACCGTTGTTGCCGACGTGGGTGTGCGTCATCGCGGCATGGCAGACGCCGCACTCGGCGACGCCCTTGAGCAGCGCGCCGTACTTGTTGCGGAATTCCGCCGCGCCGCTCGTCGCGTTCTTCCCGAACCGGTTTCGCGCCGCGTCCCAAAGCTCCATCGGCACGATGCCTTCGTGCTGGCCGTCGTAGTGCTTCCCTTCGAACTCGACCTTTCCGATGTAGAGCGCGTTGTGGAGCAGCGTCGAGAGGTTGTTCTTGTCGAAGGGACGACCGTGTCGCGTGCGGCCGTCCTTGCCCGTCCACGACTTCATGCGCCAACCGCGCGCATTCAGTTCCTCGACGGTCCGCATGATCGAGCCGAGGCCGACGTAGAGCTCGAAGATCTCGCGCACTCGCTGCGCCTCTTCGGGAACCGGCACGAGCTTGCGATCGACGACCTTGTAGCCGAGCACGGGACGGCCTCCGACGTACATCCCCCGCCGTCGCGCAGCATGCATCTTGTCGCGCGTGCGTTCCCTGATCTGCTCGCGCTCAAACTCCGCGAAGGTCGCGAGGAGGTTGAGCGTCATGCGTCCGACCGCGTTCGAGGTCTGGAACTGCTGGGTCACGCTGACGACGTGACGTCGCGCGCCCGGAACGTCTCCATGAGCTTCGAGAAGTCGAGCAGGCTGCGGCTCAAGCGGTCGATTTTGTAGACCGCAACGATGTCGACCTTCCCCGCCTCGACGTCGGCCATCAGGCGCTTGAACGCCGGACGATCCGTGTTCGCGCCCGTGTACCCGCCGTCGTCGTAGCGCTCGGGCAACGCGACCCAGCCGTTCTCGCGCTGGCTCGCGATGTACGCCTCGACCGCCGAGCGTTGCGCGTCGAGCGTGTTGAACTCCTTCTGGAGCCCCTCTTCGGTGCTCTTGCGCGTGTAGATCGCGACTCGCAGCGAAGGCGCGACGGGCTCGGCTTGCGCGCGCGGCTTGATCTTCGAACGGTTCACTTCTTCGCTCGCTTCCTGAGCCCGAAGAACAGGGGCCCGTTCCAGTGCGTGCCGCTGACCTTGCGCGCGATCGCGGAGAGCGAGGAGTATCGTTCGCCCCGGAACTCGAAGCCGTCGGCCGCGACCAGGACTTCGATCCGCTCGCCGTTCCAGTCGCGCACGAGTGTCGTGCCGATCGCGAGCCCGCTCGCCGCGCGGGCGCTCGGGCGCAGCTTGCCGACCACGCTCCGCGTCTGCTCACCGAGCGGGATGTCGATCTGGGCGATCAGCTCTTCGAGCCGCTTCTGCGCCGCGCCGCTGAGGCCCCCGAAGCGTTGCTCCTGGATCTTCCAGGCGATGCGCTTCCAGAGGTACTCCTTGTGCTTGATGCGCGGCGGCTTGCCGTAGACCTGCTCGTAGCGGTCGGCGAGCGCGGATGCAGAGAGCGCGCGCAGCTCGGCGATCTCGTCGGCGATCGGGCGGCGGTCGGAGTGGGTCGCGTCGCTCGTCATGCCAAGTCCTCCCTGCGCGAGCCGGTCGGCGCTACCGACCACGAACCGTCGTCGAGCGCGTAGTCGTCGAGCATCACGACGGCGTCCTCGACGACGCCGCGTAGGACCTCGCGTCTGGGCAGACCGGTCTCCCGCGCGAGCCGATCGACCCGGCGATACCACCGCCACGCACGCACCGGCGAGAGCGTTGGACGCAACACCCACGCCGCGTACTCGGTCGCGAGCCAGGTGCGTTCCTCGAAGCCATCATTCGCCTTCATCGCATCTCCTCCGCGCGGTCTTCGCTGTTAACCGCGTCGACGCACTGAGCCTCGCGCTCGGCGCTCTCAGCAAGCTGCTTCTCGCGATTCAAGACGAGGCGTCGGTACGCCGTCGCGAGGATCGAGGCGAGTTCGTCGGCGCGTTCACGGGGCGTCATCGACGAGGGATCCTTGCCGGATCTCATGACGCCAACCTCCCGTCCTTCGCCAGCGCGTCGAACACCTGGATCTCGATCGCCCGTCGCGTCTCGACTTCGACCGGGTGCACGTAGCAGTGCTCAACCCCGTGCAAGTCTCGCCGTGTCGGAAAGCTCAGGCCCAGCCGCCCCTCGGCCGTTCGCCGTAACGCGACGCTGTCGAACTGGAACTGCCCCGCACGGAATCGAACCCAGCCGAGAAGGCCGTTTGCCTGCGCCGCTGGCGGGGCGATCGAGCATGTGACGTTGGTGACGACGACGCTTAGTCTGTCCCGCTCGCGCGCGACGACGTCAACGTCCGCCCTTTCAGCGCCGCCCAAGTCTCTTCTCCGCGAAGTAGCCATCGACGCACTACCTTGCGTCAAGCGCCGTCGCTCGCCGAGCCATCTCTCGCTTGGCGCTGCGTGCGTGTTCGCCGCAGGTGATGAACGTCACGACGAGAGCACGCTGAGCGCGGTAGCGCCCATATCGCGGGACAACGCGAGTTGCGCGCGCCATTTCGAACGGAGCGTTCTCCGACTGCACGGGAACGATCGGCCGCTCAGTCCCGACCAGGGCGAGCATGTTTGGCGCTCTCTTGAGGCCGATTGGCAAACGCTCGGAGAGACCGGTCGTCGGTTGAGCGCACCGGGCACACCGGGCGCGCTGGGCACTTCGGGGTCGTCACGCGCGATCGAGCGCGCGCAACTCGCGGCCGAGTTCGAGCCGAGTTCGGGGCCGAGGATCGCGAGCGCGCTTCGAAATCGGTCGCGTGCACCGACGGCGCGCAGAGGAGCTCGTGCGCGCGATCAGCATGCGAGGATCGTCCGTGGCCGATCCTTGACCGATCGGTGTAAGATCGGTAGAGTCGAGTCGTGCCTCATGAAGCTCACCGGCCGCCGGGCCCTCCCAAACAGTTCGACCCCGAGAGATCTCTCCAACGCGCGCGGGATCTTTTTTGGCGCCGCGGCTTCGATGGCACGGCATTGAGTGAACTCGAAAGCGAGCTCGGCGTCGGCCGCAAGAGCCTGTACGACACGTTCGGGAACAAGCGCGCGCTTTACCTCGCGAGCCTCGCGCAATACCAGGACAGCGTGATCGCCTCGATCGGCGAAGGGCTCGAGCGGCCGGGATCGAGCCCGCTGACCAACCTCGAGCGCGTGCTCACGAAGCTCGCTCGCCACCACGGCTCGGGTGAGAGCTCGGGCTGCTTGCTCGGCGTCGGTCTCGCGCAGGCTCGGCGCGAGGACGCAGAGGTCGTCGCCTCGCTTCGTCGCGGCCTCGCGCGCCTGGAGGATGCGTTCGAGCGCACCCTGCGGCGCGCGCTCGACGCCGGTGAACTGCGCCCCACCGTTCGCTCGAGAGACGCTGCTCGCCAGCTCGTCGCGTTCGTGCAGGGAATTGCGCTTCTCGGTCGCATCGCTGATTCCCCGACCGAGCTGACTGGCGCGGTGAACGCCGTCCTCGACGGGCTGCGACCCTGAGCTCGATCCACAGTCCGTTCCGCTCCTCAACCTCGTAACACCGTGAGCACGAGCATGTTCCTCCCCGTTCTCTTGACGTCCGCGCTCCTGGCGTCGGCGCAGGACACTCGCACGCCCACGGCATTCCCGCCGTCCACGGCCCTCGAGCAAGGCATCTCCCCTAACGCCCTTTCCGAACTGAGCGACCTCGTGCGCTCGTTCGTGGAGGCGGATGACATCGTCGGCGCCGAGTTGCACGTGATCGTGCGCGGGCGGACCGTCCTGCACGAGGGCTACGGTTGGCGCGACCGCGAGGAGCGCGTGCCGATGGCGCCCGGCGGAGTCTTCTGCGTGCGCTCGATGACCAAGCCGCTGATCGGCATCGCGACCTGGATGCTCGTCGACGACGGACGTCTGAAGCTCACCGAGCCCGTGGCGAAGTACCTCCCGGCCTTCGAGGGCGATGGGTTGCGCGCCGTCACGATCGAGCAGCTCTTGCGTCACGAGAGCGGACTGCCGATGTCGCTGATCATCGCCGACGATCCGCGCAAGCTCACGAGCGTGCGTGCCGTTGCCGACCGCGCGCGCGGCCGCGCGCTCGACTTCGCCCCCGGCACGGCGTTCCAGTACAGCGACCAGGGCACCGACACGTTGACGGCAGTGATCGAGGTCGTGACCGGTGCGCCGGCCGAAGAGTTCGTGCGCGCGCGCCTGCTCGAGCCGCTCGGCATGACGAGCACGGCGTGCCTGCTGCCCGAGAGCCACCCACTGCGTGCGCGCTTGTGCAGCGCCTACTCTGGCGCGCCTCGCTCGTGGACGCGCTTCTTCGGCCCGAAGGATCCGGCGCTCTTCCCGGTGTTCCTCGGCTCGCAGTCGCTCTATTCGACGACCGAGGACTACGCGCGCTTCCTCGATCTGCTGCTGCACAAAGGGCGCAGCGGAGGCGAACGGTTGCTGCGCGCGAGCTCGGTGCGCCGCGCGCTGACTCCCGGCGGATTCCCCATGCCGGCTGCCACCGGGTTTCCCGGGCTGAAGCCCGAGTACGGCACGCTGCTGCAGCTTTGGACGCAGGCCGGCGGCGAGGACGACGACTCCGAAGTCGTCGTGTTCGGCCACGGTGGCTCCGACGGAACCCACGCGTGGGCCTTTCCGGAGCAGGACGCGCTCGTGCTCTATTTCACTCAGTCGCGCAGCTTGACGTCCGCGTCGACGAGCCTGCGCGTCGAAGAGCGGCTCGCGGCTTTGTTCCTCGGCAAGCCCTTCGATCCGCTGGAGGTCGCTCCGCCGCTCGAGCCCTACCTCGGCTTGTACTGGGAAGGCGAAGGCGACGTCTATCGCGCGATCGTGCGCGATGGCCGCGAACTCGCGCTCGAAGTCCCCGGTCGGGCCGTCGTTCCGCTCGACTACATCGGCGAGCATCGCTGGAAGCTCCGGCCGGAGCCGGCCAACGTGATCGCGTTCGATCGCGATGAGCACGGGGTCGTCACGGGTTATCACATCGGCGAACACAAGGAGGTCCGCGTCGTCCCAGCACCCGACCTCCCGACCGCCGACGAAGTCGCGACCCGCGTAGCGGCCGCGCATCACGTCGAACGCCTGGCGGAAACCGGACCGGTGCGCATGCGCGAACGCGTCGAGTTCCAGAAGCTCGACCGCAGCCTGCACACCACCACGTGGTTGGCGTGGCCCGATCGCTGGCGTATCGACGAGGCGGGTGGCGCGGAGTTCAGCAGGATGGCCTTCGACGGGACCGTCCTGCGTCAGGCGACCGGCGACACACCCGTCGCGCCCATCGAGGGGCTCGCCGCCGAGCTCATCTCGGTGCAAACCCCGTTTCGTCGCTACGGCGACTGGCGCACGCTCGGGATTCCGATCCGCGTCGTGCAGCGCCTACGCCGCGACGACGAAGAAGCGGTGGTCGTGCGGCTCGGTGCGCAGGACGCTCCAGCGATGACGCTGTACGTGGACTGGAAGACGGGCCTGGTGAAGCACTTGGCCGGCTGGACCTTCATCGAAGGCATGGGGCGCGTCGGTCAGCGCGTGAACTTCAGCGACTTCCGCGACGTCGGCGGCGCGATGCTGCCGTGGCGGACGAAGCTCGAGCTCGCGCACCCGCTGATCGGCACGATCGAAAGCGTCGTCGAGGAGGTCGAGCTCCGGGCCGAGACGCCCGCGGGGCTATTCGAGCTGCGCGACTGACGTCGGTTGTCCGTTCGCACGAGGCGGCGTCAGGGACCGACCACGGCGAGGACGATCGTGCACTCCGGGCGGGAGTCGCCGTGAGCTCCCGATCGGGCGCGACACCGCGGAGTGCTCGAGCACGCGGACCGCTCGCCGGTCGACGCGCTATTGAGCTTCGGCGGGCCGGCGATCCTGAAGGCCGTCGGCGTGCTCGTCGGACTCGCGACGGCCGCGCGCGTCGCGAGTCACGGCCAGTGCGAACGCCATGAGCAGTGCGGCCGCGGCGAAGGTGACTCGCATGGCGACGACCACCTGCTCGGCCGAGGCATCGCGAATCTCCGCTGCACCGCTCGCCAGAGCGAACACACTGCCCAACACCGTCGCGCCGGTCATCAGTCCGACACTGCGAGAGAGTCCGAGCAGCCCCGACACGACGCCACGCCGCGCGACCGCGACCTCGGCCATGACCGCAGTGTTGTTCGCAGCCTGGAAGAGCGCGTAGCCGGACGTCATGACGCCGAGCGGAAGCACGTACGCGAACGACGAAGCGTGGCCGCCGAACGCGGCCAATGCCGCTGCGCCGAACAGCACGGCGAGTTGGCCCGCGAACGCGACGCGTCGAGAGCCGACGCGGTCGACGAGTCGTCCCGCGGGCCAACCCGTGATCGCGGCGACGAGCGGGCCCGTCGACATCACGAGTCCCGCCGCGCCCGTGTCGAGCGAAAGCCCTTGCACGAGGTAGAACGGCCCCACCACGAGCGTCGCCATCATCACGGCCGACACGACGCAACTCGCGAGCAAAGCACGATCGATCCCCGTTTCGCGCAGCATCGCGATCGGGATCAAGGGCTCGGCGGCACGGCGCTCGACCGCGACGAATCCGACCACTCCGGCGACGGCGACGAGCGCGAGCACCACCGACCATGGCCCCGCGGACCCGCGCCCAACGGTCGACGCCAAGGCGAACGCGAGCAACGTCGCCGCGAACACGAGCGTCCCGAGCGCGTCGAATCGGCCGCGAGCCGCAGCGGCCGCTCGCGACTCGTTCCGCAGGCCGCGCGTGCCGAGGAGCAGCGCGAGCACGGCGAGTGGCGCGTTCGCGAGGAACACGGCTCGCCAATCGAACAACGCGACCAGCGCGCCGCCGAGCGAAGGCCCGAGCGCGGTTCCGACGGCGGACATGGTGGCGAGCAGACCCATCGCCGATCCAACGCGTGCCTTGTCGACGGCACCACGCGCCAGCGCGACGCTCGACGTCATCAGCACGGCGGCTCCGGCTCCCTGGAAGGCGCGCGCCGCGATCAGCACGCCCAAGGAAGGCGCGACCGCGCAGCCAAGCGACGCCACGACGAAGAGCGCGAGCCCTGCGAGCAGCAGGCGGCGAGAGCCCCACGAGTCGCCGAGGCGCCCCACTGCGACCAGCCCCGCGGTGCTGGTGAGCAGGTACGCGATCACGAGCCACTGCACGGACTCGAACGGTGCGTGGAAGCGCTCCGCGAGCTGCGGCAATGCGACGTTGACGACGCTCGACCCCAACGACGACGACAACATCGCGAGCGCCAGGCTCGCCATGACCCAACGCGAGCCACGCGTTTGGCCGGAAGTCGTCGCTGCGAACTGACCGCTCCCACGCTCGAGTTGCTCCATGCGTCGCAGACTAGGACTCCACGACACGTGCGGAAGGCGCGTGGGCTGCACGCGAGCCGTGCACGGCGCGCTCTGCGTGGCGCGCGGCGCTAGACTCGCGCGCCGTGGCGCGGTCCGACCTCAACTTGCTCGTCGTGCTCGACGTGCTGCTGCGCGAGCAGAGCGTCGCGCGCGCGGCGAAGCGGTTGAAGCTGAGCCCGTCGGCGATGAGCCGCGCGCTCGCGCGGCTGCGCATCGCGACCGGCGATCCGCTGCTCGTGCAGGCGGGGCGGATGCTCGTACCGTCTCCGCGGGCGCTCGAGTTGCGCGATCGAGTCGCGAGGCTCGTCGAAGAGGCCACCGAGGTCCTGCGTCCCAGCGCTCGACTCGAGCTGACGAAGCTGACGCGCACGTTCACGCTGCGGACCAGCGAGGGCTTCGTCGAGAACTTCGGCCCCGCGCTGATCACGCGCGTTCGGCGCGAAGCGCCCGGCGTCCAACTCCGCTTCCTCGCGAAGGCCGACAAGGAGAGCGGCTTGCTGCGCGACGGGACCGTCGATCTCGAGACCGGAGTGATCGACGACGAAACGTGGCCCGAACTGCGTTCGCAGTCGCTGTTCGAGGATCACTTGGTCGGAGCCGTGCGCGTCGGACATCCGCTCGCGCGTGGCGCGGTCACGGCGGAGGGCTACGCCGCCTGTGAGCACGTCGGTGTGTCGCGACGCTCGCTCGAGCGTGGTCCGATCGACGAAGCGTTGCGAGCGCTCGGGCTCGAGCGCCGCATCGCGGCCGTCGTCGGCGGCTTCGCCACGGCGATCGTCGTGGCGCGCCGCTCGGACTTGCTCGCGACCGTCCCGCGACGCCACTGCGGAGTGCTGCTCGACGGCGTGCACACCTTCGAACTGCCGATCGTGCTGCCCCGGATGAAGGTTTCGATGCTCTGGCACCCGCGGCTCGACGCGGACGCCGCTCACCGCTGGCTGCGAGAGTGCGTGCGCAGTTCCATCGATGCGCTTCCCGTGCGCCGCGAACGCTGACGAGTCCGCGGGAGCGCCCGGCGTTCGTGCCGCCGTGCGCTCCCGGCGAACACGTCACTTCCAAAGCGGCAGGCGGCCGGGGCTCCACGGAGCGCCGGCGCGTTCGAGGGCATCCTCGACGGCGCGGAGATCTCGTTCGAACACTTGCGTCAGGTCGCCGAGCACGCGGCCGAACGCTTCACCCGCCCAGCGATAGGCGTCACGCTCGGTTTGCGTCGGCGCGGACGACGTCGTGAGCTGCGAGTCGGTCACGGCCTCGACGCGCTCGCGAATCGAGAGCGGCGCGGCACGGTTGCGGCTCGCGAGCGTGTCGTCGCCCGTCAACTCGAGCTTCAACGCCGAGAGGCGCTCGTCGAGCGCTTGCAGCTTCGCCGCGAGCGCGAGATCGAGCTTCGGCGCATCGCGCAACGCGACACGAGCGAGTTTGACGCGCCCCACGGCGTCGTCGAGCGTTTCGCTCGCGGCGCGCACGGCTCGACGGAGCTCGGTGACGTCGTGTTGGAACGCGAGCGCCGCGGCGCGATCGGCCGCGGGCAGCTTCGCGAGGTTGAGCGGCACGACCTCGAACGTCACGGGCCCGGCGAGCGGGCTCGCGACGCCGTCGACGAGCTTCTCGAGCGTCGCCGAATACTGGCCGCCGAGCACCAACGGCCCGACGTCGCGACTCGCCCACGGATCGCCCTCTTTCGGCGCGTCGAGACTCGCCTTGGTGCGCTCCGGATAGCGCAGATCCCATGCGACGCGATGCAGGCCCTTCTCACGCGACGCCGGCACGCGGCGCACGAGCTCGCCGCGTTCGTCGCGCACGACGAGCAGCACTTCGGGCGCCTCCTCGCGATCCTCCGCCTGGAGTTCGGCGTAGCTCGGGTACGGCGACTTCTCTTGCTTCTCGCGCGCCTTCTTCTCGGCCTCCTGCCGGCGTTCCTTGCGCGTCTGGAGTTTCTCGGCGAGGTGGTAGGTGAACACCGCGCCGAACGGCGGATTGGGCGCGGAGAAGAACGTCGAGCCTTGGCTGCCGTGACCGTCGCGGTTGCCGAGCCGGGACGTCTCGACGTAGAGCGGCGCGGCGCGCGGCACGAAGAGGTGCGCGGGCGCGGCGAGCACGTCCGCCGTCGCGGTGCGCAGCGGCGTGTAGTCGTCGAGCACGTAGATCCCGCGACCGAACGTGCCGACGATCAAGTCGTGCTCGCGGCGCTGGAGCTCGAGGTCGCGCACGGCGATCGTCGGGAACTTGCCGGTGAGCTCGATCCAGTGTTCGCCGTGGTCGCGCGTGAAGTACACGCCGAATTCGGTGCCGGCGAAGAGCAGCTCGGGCACGACGTGGTCCTGCACCAGCGCGTAGACGACGTCGCGCTTCGGCAAGTCCCCGGCGATCGACGTCCACGACTTGCCGCGGTCGCGACTGACGAGCACGTAGGGCGTGAAGTCGCCGTTCTTGTGCGCGTCGAAGGCCGCATAGACCACGTTCGTGTCGTGCCACGACGCTTCGAGGCGACTGACGTACGTGCGTTCGGGCACGCCGGGGAAGCTCGCGCAGCGCGACCACGTGGCGCCGCCGTCGCTCGTCGCGTGCACGAGGCCGTCGTCGGTGCCGACGTAGAGCACACGCTCGTCGAGCGGCGACTCGGAAAGCGCGACGGAGTTGCCGTAGAACGACGTCGAGGCGTTCTTCGCGACGGCGTCGACCTCCCACACGCGCCCCATCACTTCGAGTTGGTCGCTGTCGATGCCGCGCGTGAGGTCGGGACTGATCGCGCGCCACGTGTCGCCGCGATCGTCGCTGCGGTAGAGCCGATTCGCGGCGAAATAGATGCGCGTCGGCACGTGATGGCTCAACGCGAGCGGCGAATCCCAGTTCCACTTGAGCGGCGCTTCGCCGGGAGCTTCCTTCGGCTTGATGTCGGTCATCTCGCCGCTGCGCTTGTCGTAGCGCACGAGACCGCCGTACTGCGACTGCGTGTAGACGATGTCGGGATCGGTCGGATCGACTTGCGCTTCGTAGCCGTCGCCGCCGACGGTCACCCACCAGTCGGCGTTGGTGATGCCTTCGCGACGGAAGGTGCGCGACGGGCCGCCGAGGCTGTTGTTGTCCTGCGTGCCGCCGTAGACGTTGTAGAAGGGCGTGTCCTGGTCCGCGCTCACCTTGTAGAACTGCGCGACCGAGAGGTTCTCCTTGAAGTCGAAGTGGGCGCCGTCGTCCCACGACTCGTAGAGCCCGCCGTCGCCACCGATCAACAAGTGACCCTCGTGGCGCGGGTCGAGCCACAACGCGTGGTCGTCGACGTGCCGGCGGTGATTGCCGAGCCGCGCCCACGTCTTGCCGCCGTCCTTCGAGACGCTCGTGAACGTGTCGAGGCAGTAGACCGTGTCCGCGTCGCGCGGATCGCAGACGAGCTCCTGGTAGTACTGCGGGCTCGACGCGACTTTGTCGGAGCGCTTGTCCCAGCTCTCCCCACGATCGGTCGAACCGAACGTGCCGCCTTTGCCGTCAGCGGCTTCGACGATCGCGTAGACGACGTCGGGATCGACCGGCGACACGGCGAGACCGATGCGGCCGAGGTCGACTTTGGGTAACCCCGCGTCGATCTTGCGCCACGTCTTGCCGCCGTCGGTCGACTTGTGGATCGAAGATCCGGGCCCACCGTTGATCAGTGTCCACACGTGTCGCCGGCGCTGGTACGACGACGCGTAGAGCGTGTCGGGGTCGCGCGGATCGAGGTGCACTTCGTTGACGCCGGTGTGCTCGTCGATCTCGAGCACCTTGTTCCACGTCGTGCCGCCGTCGGTCGTCTTGTAGAGCCCGCGATCGCCGCCCGAGCGCCAGAGCGGCCCTTGCGCAGCGACGTAGACCACGTTCGAGTCGCGCGGATCGATCGTGATCTTGCCGATGTGCTCGCTTTCCTTCAGCCCGAGGTTCTTCCAGGTCTTGCCGCCGTCGAGCGAACGGTAGACGCCGTCGCCCCACGAAACGCTGCGTTGGCTGTTGTTCTCGCCGCTGCCGACCCAGACGACGTGCGGGTTGCGCGGATCGAGCGTCACGCAACCGATCGAGAACGACGCTTCGCCGTCGAAGACCGGTTCGAACGTCGTGCCGTGGTTCGTCGTGCGCCACACGCCGCCCGACGCGACGGCGACGAACCAGCGCGAGGGATCCGTCGGATCGACGGCGAGGTCGGCGATGCGGCCGCTGGTCAGCGCGGGACCGATGCCGCGCAGCTCGAGCGCCGCGAAGTTCGCGGCCGAGAACGGACCTTCCTCCTTCTTGGGCTCGCCTTGTTGCGCGACGGCGGACGCGCAGGACGGCAGGACGCAAAGCCAAGCGAACAACGTGGGACGAAGGCGCATCGAAGGACTCCGAGTGACGGACGTGCGGGGGCTCCGCGGAGGATGACGCGCCGCGAGCGACCGTCAAGCGTGCGACGCGATCCTCGACCCGGAGTTTGCGAGCTCCATGCGCAGCCGACGCGCGGGCCGCACCCTGGCCTAACGCCTGCGATGCACTTCGACGGTGACGTGCGCGAGCGGCGCGAGCTCGGTGAGCCTCCGTTTGTATTCGGAGGGTTCACGCGGCGTGTCGCTCGCGATCGAGACGATCGCGGCGACGTGGCCCGGCCCGACGCGCCAGACGTGCAGGTCGCAAAGGACGTCGCCCTCGCGTTCGACGCGCTCGCGGATCGCCGCGACGAGCGCTGGATCCGGCGTCGCGTCGACCAACACGGCCCCCGTCGCCCGCACGAGCCCCCACGACCAACGCAAGATGACGACGGCGCCGACGATCCCGCACAGTGGATCCATCCACGCCCACTCGAGGTACTTGCCCGCGACGAGCGCGACGATCGCGAAGACCGAGGTCAACGCGTCGGCGAGCACGTGCAGGTAGGCCGAGCGCAGGTTGTGGTCGTGCCCGTGCTCACGCGCAGGCTCGCGCTCATGCTCAGGCCCATGCTCGCGCTCGTGCCCGTGCTCGCCTTCGCCCGCATCCCCATGATCGAGCAGCCAAGCGCTCGCCAGGTTCACGAAGAGGCCGAGCACGGCGACCCAGATCGCTTCGTCGAAATGGATCGCGCGCGGCTCGAACCATCGAACGACGCCTTCCCAGCCGATCGCACACGCGACGACGGCGAGCAACACGGCGCTCGTGAAGCCCGCGAGATCGCCGACCTTGCCGGTGCCGAACGCGAAGCGCGGATCGTCGGCGCGCCGGCGCGCGTAGGCGTAGGCAAGCGCGCTGATCGACAGCGCGCCGGCGTGCGTCGCCATGTGCCAACCGTCGGCGAGCAACGCCATCGAACCGAAGATGCTGCCCGCGACGATCTCCGCGACCATCATCACGAGCGTCAGCGCGACGACGACGCGCACGCGCCGCTCGTTCCGCGCGTGCGCGGCGCCGAGGAAGACATGGCCGTGTCGACCGGCGGTGCTCGACGATTCACCCAACTCGGCGGCGATCCTAGGCGTCCGGCTCGGCGCGTGCCACGCACGACGACCTTGGAGTCGGCGCGTGCGTCGCCCGCCGCCGCGCCCGAGGTTCCGCGCGCGAACGGCGCCGAGCGATCACGGTCCGACTTCGAACCAAACGCCCGCGGAAAGGTTCGAACCTCCTGGAGCCGGCGGATCGCGGTACCAGAGCTGCGCCCAGCCGACGAGGCCCGCCGTGAACGGTGCGCCGAGCGCGCTCGGGTGGCTCGCGACGTACTCGTTCCAATCGAGCACGATCTGGCCGTCGCACGCGCCTTGGATCCCGTTCGTGTTCATCACCGCCGTGCGCTGCAACGGCGGTCGTGCACAGATCCTGCTCGACCCGCCTTGCCACACGCTCGCGGCGGAACCGCTGACGCCGTAGAGCACGAGCCCGCTGCGCTGGCCCTCGAGGTAGATCGCTCCGATCACGAAACCCGAGCCCGCGCTGCCGCTCGGCGTCCCGCTCGTGTAGATGAGCGGCACACACCCGTGGCTCGACGTGCCCGCGGTGCAGTAGTTCGCGCCTTGAGGCGTGAACCCGAAACGATCGCGCAACATCACGTCGGAGAAACCGCCGTTCTGATCGTTCGGCACCAGGTTCGAAGCGTCGGTGTCGAACGCGACGTAACGGCCGTCCGCACTGACCGACGGCGACCAATTCTGGTTGTTCGGTTGAACGCCGGTGGTCGAGAGACTGATCCGCTCGGTGATTCCGAGCACACGGTCGCGCAGGTAGATGTCGCCCGTCGAGTTCGTGTCGCCGCCGACCAAGTTGTCGGCCCAGCTCTGGAAACCGACGTATCGGCCGTCGGCCGAGACGCTCTTCCCGTTCGAACCGACGTTGCCCGGCACACCGGCGGAGGATTGGCTCACGAGCTCGGTCGTGCCGTTCGCGAGATCGCGCAACCAGATCTGCCAACCACCGACGCCGGCGATCCAGTTGGTCGGTTCGGCGTCGAACGCGATCGAACGGCCGTCCGCGGAGAGCGACGGGATGCCCGACGAAGCGTTGGCCTGGGTGCCGTCGGTCCACACGCTCGCGCGCACGGTGGTTCCGAGCAGTCGATCGCGCACGAACACGTCGTTGAAACCGTTGGTGTCGTTCGCGACCAGGTTCGACGCGGCGCTCCAGAAGCCGACGTAACGAGCGTCCGCGGAAAGCGACGGGAAGCGACTCTCCTGATTCCCCTGCGCGCCGGCGCTCGAGACGCTGATGCGTTGGGTCGTCCCGAGCGCGACGTCGCGCACGAAGACGTCCCACGTCGCATTGGTGTCGCCGACGATCAAGTTGCTCGCGAGGCTCGAGAACGCGACGTAGCGACCGTCGTCGGAAAGCGCGGCACGGCCGCTCTCGCCGTTCGCTTGACCGCCGGTGTTCGTGGCGCTGACGCGGCTCGTGAGCGTCGCCATGCGGTCGCGCAGGAACACGTCCTGCACGCCGTTCGTGTCGTTCGCGACCAAGTTCGTCGCGAACGAATCGAACACGACCCAGCGGCCGTCCGGTGAGATGCGCGGGTACCAACTGTGACCGTCGCCTTGCACGGCGGCGCTCGAGACGCTTTCGCGCGTCACGTAGCCGGTCGCGAGTTCGCGCACGAAGACGTCCATGCGACCGTTGGTGTCAGCCGGGACGAAGTGGGTGCAGTGCGACTGCATCACGATCCACTTCGCGTCCGGAGTCAGCACGACGCCTAACGAGCCGTCGGTGCCTTGATCGCCGCTCGGCGAGCGGCTGACCAGCGACGTCGTCGCTTGCGCGTACGCCACGCCGGTGCACACGAGCACGTTCGCCGTCACGACGAAGACGCGCTCTTGCAGTCGTTTCCCTTCGAAACCCATGATCGCCTCCGGCGCCGCACGACCGCGCGCGTTCGCCGAGTCCAATCTAAGGCGGGCCGGACGGCCGCGATCGTCGGCTCGAGCGGGTACGGCCCTCTGCCGAAGCGCGTAGGCCGATGGACGCAGTCCGTCGCGACGTCAGCGGCCGTGGCGCGCCGAGAGGTAGAGCACGCCGGCGTCGAGCGGCGCGCTCGCGATCTCGCTCGCGCCGCACGCACTCGAGCTCTGGACCAACGCCGAACCGAGCACGGTGAGCCCACCCACCGAACGCGAAGCTTGGACCGGACTCGCTCGGTACGTCGTCAGGCGCGCCGCGACGCGGTACTCGCGGCCGGGCTGCAGCACGAGGTTCGTCCGCAGACGCGAACGGTGGTTGCGCGGGTCGGTCGAGAGCGCGAGCCGGTGAGCGGCCTGCGACTGCGGCTGCGCCGGATCGGTCACGTCCCACACGACGACGTTCGCGGGCGAACCGTCGCAACCGACCGGCGCGTCGAGCGCGCCGTCGAGGTCGATTTGGCGCAAGACGACCGGAGCGCTCGCGCCGGCGGTCGAGAGCCCGAGCACCGCCCACGCGTCGGCGAACGGCGTCGCGACCGGAGCGACGAGCGCCGCGCCAGGCGCCGCGAGCGCGAGCCCGCCGGCGGTGTCGGCGAGCGTCGGCGACACGCCTGCGAGCGGCGGATACTCGACCCCGTCGATGCGCGCGCGGCCGTCGCGGAGCACTTGGATCTCACGGTTCACGAGCGTCGCGAGGTGGATGCCACCGAGCGCAGGGTTGACGCGTTCGTCGACGCGCCAGATGCCGCGGCCCGACGACACCGGGAAGTCGACGATCACGTTGAAGACGAGGTCCGCGGGCGTCTTCGGCAGGCCGAAGTTGAGCGCGTACTCGTTCTGGTTCAGGTAACCCGAACCCGTCTGCGTGAACTTGACGCGCCGCGCGCCGTCGCCGCCTTGGACGAGTTCGATCTCGATCGTCGCGCCGAACTCGTTGTCGAGGCCGAGCGGCAGTTGCGCCGAGGGACGCAGCGGCCGCACGCGCACGTAGCGGCGGTCGATCGCCGGCGTGTTCGCGTCGTAGAGGTCGTTTCGGAACATGCGCGCTTGCGCCGCATAGTGTCCGTACGCACAGTCGAGATCGCCGTCGAAGTCCCAGTCGAACCAGCTCGGCAAGCCGCCGCCGATCCAGCCCGGCACCAGGTTCGTCGTCGCGATCGTGTAGTGCCGCGCGCCGTCCTCGATGCGGCGATTGCGACGGAACGTGCCGCTCGTCGTCCAATCCATGTCGCCGTCGAGGTCCCAGTCTTCGAGACCCATGCCGAGCCCGAAGAACTCCGGTTCGTCGACCAACGTGGTGTCCTCGAGGAACGTGCCGTCTCCGCGGTTCTCGTAGATCGTCGCCCACGGCGGCGCGGTCCACGCGACGAGCAAGTCGACGTCGCCGTCCATGTCGTAGTCGCAACATGCGGCGCCTTCGTCGAGCGTGCCGAACGCGAGGATGCCGCTCTCGTCCTTCGAGAGGGCGCGGAAGTGCGGCTTTCCGAGCGTCGACACGTTCTGGTAGAGCACCTGGTTGCAGTACAGGTCGAGATCGCCGTCTTGGTCGAAGTCGACGAACTGCGCGCCTTCCGGGCGATCCGCTCCGGGAACGTTCTTGATGCCGGCGGCGACGCTGACGTCGGTGAAGGCGCACTTGCCGTTCGGCGTCACGGGCCCACGGTTCTTGAGCAGCCAATTGCCGGTCGAGCCTTGGCCTGCGCCGTACGTCGGCATGAAGAGGTCGACCCAACCGTCGCCGTCGACGTCCGCCCAGTTGTTGGTCTCGGTGAGGCAATCGAAAGGCAACACGTCGAGCCTCCAACCGTTCGGCGCGACGTTGCGGAAACCCGCGACGGTGCCGTCGGAGTTCTCGAGCAGCGTCAGATCGCCTTGGCCGGCGGAGGACTTGCGCGGCTCCGTCGCGAGGTCCGGGTACCCGTTGCCGTCGAAGTCGCCGAACGCCGCGCCGTAGCGGATCCCCGGCGCGAGCTTCGGCGCCAAGTCGCCGGCGAGGCTCCAGTCGTTCCCCTGCAGATTGCGGTAGAGCTTGCCCGTGTTGGAGTTGAAGACGTCGACCCACCCGTCGCGATCGTAGTCGCCGAGGGAAAGCCCGTAGTTCAATCCGAACACGGTCCCCGACGGCCACTGCGTCGAAGTCCAGAGCGAGAGCGGCACGTCGACGACGTCCGTCTCGCCGGCGCGCAACGCGCAAATCGAAAGGAGCGACGCCAGCAGCGCTTCGGTGAACATGTCGGCACTCAGAGGAGAGCTTCTGGTTCTATGCGAAAGCCGCCAAGCTCGCCAGGTGCGCCGTCCGTGCACGCGCGGGCGATTTCCGAGCAGCGCGAACTCGCTCGCGAGCCCGGCGCGTCGCACGCGTAACCGGCGTGTCGCACGCGTAACCGGCGTGTCGCGTGCGTGAGCGGACGCCTCGACGTAGCATCGCCTGCGAAAGGTCCCGCTTCGATGTACCGCCTTCGCTTGCACCGCCTTCGCTCGAGCTCGATCGTCCGCCGCGCCGCCGGGCTCGCGGCGCTCGCGCTCGCGATCGGCCTGTCGTTCGGCGCGCGCGAGCCGCAGGAGCACCGCGGACGCTTCGGACTCACGCGTCTCGACACCGCGGACGGAGAGCGCGCCTCGCTCGACGGCTTCTTCCCGAGCTCGGACTGCGCGCTCTGTCACCCGCGGCAGTGGAACGAGCTTTCGGGCTCGCTGCACTCGGTGTCGCACCACGATCCGCTCTATCGCGCGTTCGCCGAACTCGCGCGCAAGGAAGCCGGGCCCGAGGTGTACGCGTCTTGCTCCGGCTGTCATTCGCCGGCGGGCGTCGCGAGCGGACTGATCCCGGACGTGCCCGAGGAGCGTTTGCCCGAAGACGCGAAGGCCGGCGTGACGTGCGACGTCTGCCATCAAGTCGACGCGCTTTCCGGCGCGCACGGTCCGTGGAAGGAAGAAGGCAACGCGTCGTTGGTGCTGCGGCCCGGTCGGACCAAGTTCGGCCCGTTCGACGACATCGCTCGCAATCCCGCGCACTCGGGCGCCGCGCGCGACTTCTTCCGCTCGTCGGAGTTCTGCGCGGCGTGCCACACGGTGATCCATCCGACCAACGGACTCTTCATCGAGCACACGTACGACGAGTGGAAGCGCAGCGTCTACGCGGAGAAGGGCATCCAATGCCAGGACTGCCACATGCGCTCGGTCGAGGACGCGATCCGCGTCGCGCGCACGCTCGAACCCGTCGAGGTCCGCGGGCGCTCCGCGACGAAGGGCGAAGAACGCCGGATCGCGCCGCACTTCTTCGTCGGCGGCAACGTCGACGCCGACGTGCTCGCGCGGAGCACGAAACACGCCGACATGGCCGAAGCCCGGCTGAAGAGCGCTGCGGAACTCGCGATCGAAGTCGCGCCGAGCGCCACGGCGCAAGCGCTCGCGTTCGACGTGATCGTCACCAACGTCGGCGCGGGTCACGCGCTGCCGACGTCGTTGACGGAACTGCGCGAGATGTGGCTCCACGTGCGCGTGCTCGCCGAGGACGGCCGCGTGCTGTTCGAGAGCGGCGACCTCGACGAACACGGCGAGATCCGCGACGGCGCCGCGCGCTTCGGCGCGATCACGCTCGACGCCCAGGGCCGCAAGACGTTCAAACCGTGGGAAGCCGTCTCGTTCGGTTGGAAACGCCTCGTGCCACCGAAAGGCTCGACGCGCGACACGTTCCGTTGCGCGTTGCCCACGGACGCCGGCGCCGTGACGATCGATGCGCGGCTCCACTACCGCATCGCGCCGCCGCACGTCGTGCGCGAGTTGCTCGGCGAAGCGGCGTTCGTGCCGCAGATCGTCGAGATGGCGCGCGCCGAGCGCAGCTTCGCCGCGCGTTAGGATCGCCGGCGCGCCGTCTCGCCGGCGCGCGAACTTACCGGCGCGCGGGCTTACTGGCGCGCCGCCTTTCCGGCGCACGGGCGCGCAGCGGCGGAACTTGCGTCCGCCCGGCGCCGACCGGCGCGGCGTGGAAGGACTTTCCAGGAGACGCGTTTCGAGGTGCGCCGGGATTCGCTCAATCGGCGGAGCTCGACGGCTCGATCTTGGCCGGTGACGTCGGCACGGCGCAGAACGCTCGTGCCCAGGTCCGGATCGTCCCCGATGTGCCACGAAATCTCGCAGCGCTCACGACAGGCTCGCGGCGGCTTCACCGTCGTCGAAGTGCTGGTCTGCATCGTGATCCTCTCGATCGCGCTCTCCGGCTTCACCGGCACGTTGGTCGCGACGCTGGGGCTGAACCGCGTCCAGAGCGAGACGGTGATCGCGCGAGAAGCCGCGCAGCAGATGCTCGAGACGATCCACGGCCGCACGTTCGGCGAAACGTTCGCGGCGTTCAACGCGACCGCGGCCGACGACGGCACGCTGCTCACGCCCGCGTTCGGCGCCGCGTTCGACGTGCCGGGGCTCGAGCCACTCGCCGCCGATGCGGACCAACGCTGCGGCGAGGTGCTCTTCCCGAACGGCGGCAACGGGCCCGGCTTCCTCGCCGAGAACGAGAACGACGACGCGCTCGGTCTGCCGCTCGATCTGAACGGCGACGGTGCGATCGACGCGGCGAACCACGCCGCGGACTACCGCATGCTGCCGGTGCGAGTGCGCGTCGAGTGGCGCAGCGCGGCCGGCCCGCGGCACCTGGACCTCGAGACCTTGTTGTGCGCGCGATGAAGCTCCAGACCTCTCACCGCCGCCGCTTCGAACGCGCCTTCCGTCGCGCGGGCTTCACGATGCTCGAGCTCGCGATCGCCTCGCTCGTGCTGCTCGTCGTCCTCGGGGCGATGGTGCAAGCGCTGACCAGTGGCTCGAGCGCCTATCAAGAAGGCACTTCGATCACCCAAGTCGACGCGCAGACGCAACGTTTGCTCGACCGCATCGCCGACGAGCTGCGCGACGCCGATTCGTCGACGCTCGCACCGCCGGCGACCGCCCCGTTCGGCTCGCGGACGTTGACGTTCAACCGCTGCCAGGGTTTCGCGGCCGGCGCGATCGTCCACGGCCCGACGCAGACGATCCGCGCGGTGCTCGACGACGGCGAGCTCGACAACGGCGTCGACGACGACGGCGACGGATTGGTCGACGAACAACGAGTCGAGCTCGTCCCCGACCTCGCGAATCCGGGCCAGGTGCTGATCCTCGGCCGCAACGTGCGCGAGTTCGCCATCGGCGAACTGCCGAACGGACTCGACGACAACTTGGACGGTCTGCGCGACGAGGGCGGGCTCTCGTTCCTGCACGACGGCGCCGGAACCGTGACGGTCCAACTGACGCTGGAACGCCCGACACGCGGCGAGCGCACGGTGTTGCGCACGCTGCGCACCAGCGTGCGGCTGCGCAACCAATAGACACGCATCGCGGGGAGACTTCCTTTGATCCGTACGACTCGCAACCTGGGCGCCGCGCAACGCGGCGGAGCCCTGCTGCTCTCGATCATCACGCTGGTCTCGATCGCCGGCCTCGCGGCGGCGTTGCTCGCCGTCGTCGGCAGCCGGCAGAAGGAGAACGGCGCCGACGTCGAGCAGGCGAAAGCGCGCTACCTCGCCGAAGCCGGCCTCTCCGCCGCGATCACGGCCGTGCGCACGGGAGCGCCGGCTGCGCTCGGCTCACAAGGTGGACCGATCGCCTTCGGCGGCGGCGGCTACTGGACCACCGCCGTCGACAACCTGGATGGCACGCTGACGCTCGAGTCGTTCGGGACGCGCAACGGTCGTTCCGTCGGTCTCGAAGCGGTGCTCGTCGGTCAGACCGAAGGCGTGTACACGAGCGCTCTTTTCGCCGGAAATTCGAGCGGCGATCCGCTCTACGACTTGTCGTTCGGCGGCACCGGCGCGAGCGCGGACCTCGTCGACGGCAACGTGTACAGCGGCGGCAACGTCGTGGTGAAAGGTGACGCGTCGATCTCGGGAGACATCCGCGCCGCGGGCACGATCAGCGGCGAGTCCGGCACGACGAGCAAGCCACTGCCGATTCCTGACATCGCGGGCATGAAGTACGAAGCGAACCACGACTTCGACGTCGCGGCGCTCTTCTCGACGGCGGTCTACAGCTCGGTCGGACCGTGCGGCGGCAAAGCGTGGCAATTGCCCGCGGACAACCCGGCGCACATCTTCCGCAAGAACCCGAGCGACCGCGCCTCGAACACGTCCGCGACCGCGAAGGACGACTACTTCCTGGAAGACCCGCACGGGACGATTTCGTCGAGCAAACAGGTCGACGCCGGTTACGCGTCGCAGATCTACCTCTCCGGAGTCGGCGGCAAGCCGGGTCCGAACGGGAACGACGCCGTCTACTACATCGACGGCAACCTCTGGATCCACAACCTGACCGCTTACTCGTTCTCCTTCGCGAACCCGAAAGGCGCGTCCCCGCGGATCACGATCGTCGTGCGCGGCAACGTCTACATCTCCGACAACATCCTCTATCACGACGAGACCAAGGACGGCCTCGCGCTGATCGCGATCAAGGACGACTCCGTCAAGGACAGCGGCAACATCTACTTCGGCGACCCGACCTTCGGCACGCTCGAGGAGATGAACGCGTTCATGTACGCGGAGAACGACTTCTACGACACGAACCTCTCCGCGTCCGGATCCGCGACCGTGAAGGTGCTCGGCAACATGACCGCCGGGAACCAAGTGAAGATCAATCGTGACTTCGCGGGCGCCCACTCGAAGCTGACGGTCGAGTTCGACGAACGCCTGATGACCGAGGACCTCACTCTGCCGGGCCTCCCGTCGTCGGGAGCCGGCGCGACCACGACTTGGACGGTGGCTTCGTGGCGCGAAATCGCGGCGCAGTGAGACCGGATCGTCCGCCGAGCTTCCTCGAGCGGCACAAGTCGGCGTATCGCTGGGGCTCGGCGTGCGCGATCCTCGCGATCGTCGCGGCAGGACTCTTCGTCGCGTTGCCGTCTCGCGAGTCTCCGCAGCGCTCCAGCGAGTCGTTGGTCGACGATCCGTCGCTCGCGCCGGCGCTGATCCAACTCCTCTCTCCTCCGGCCGACGGACCGGAGCCGGACCCGCGCGAGATCGTGGCGGAGCTCGTCGCGCTCGGACCCGCGGCGCTACCGCTCGAGATCGCGATCCTCTGCGGCGAATTCGGCATGCCGGAAACGGCGCCCGGTCACGGCGATCAACCCGTGCACGCCGTCGCGCTCGAGAAACGACACGCCTGGCTGCGCGAAGTGCTGCGCACGCTGCCGGCGGACGACGTGCTGGAGGCTCTCGGCAACTACGCCGAGCCCACGACTCCGCTCGACGTGCGCCTCGTGCTCGCGCGGCTCGCAGGCAGCACGCCGTCCGACGCCGCGCTCCGCACGTTGCTCGGCATCGCCGGCGAGATTCCGTCCGAGCATCTGTCGCGGCCCTACGTCTCCGGTCAGCTCGAAGACGCGCTCGGTGCGTGCATCGACCACGTTCCCGGCGCCGCCGAGGTGCTCGGCGCCGAACGCGAACGGATCGAGCCGGCGCTCTGGCCGATCGTCGCCCGTGCAGCCGCCCAGTCGCGCTCGCCGCGGATGCCGAACTTGCTCGTCGCGCTGCTCGGTCGCGACGCGGAATTGGATCGCACGGTGCTCGAATCCCTCGCTCGTTTCGCGGAGCGCGGCGCTCTGCTGCTCGTCGAGGACGAGCTCGTCGAATTGCGTCGCGCCCAGGAATTCGGCGACCCGCCGATCCAACGCGCGGCGGCTTTGGTGCTCGGCAGACTGCGCGACCGCACGTCGGCGCCCACGTGGATCGGACTCCTGACGCACGACGACGCGCTGCTCGCGGAGGCCGCGCGCTCCGCGTTGCACGAGCTCGCCGGGACCGAAGTCGGCGAGGAACCCGAGGCCTGGGATGCCTGGACCGCCCACGAGGACGCGTGGTGGGACTCGGCGTGGGAGCGGCTCGACGAACAGCTCTTCTCCGGCGACGCGGGCCGCGCGTTCGCGGCCGTGAAGGAGTATCTCGAGCATCCGGCGTTCTCGCGCGAGGCGGGCGCTGCACTCGCCGACGCGGTGCTCGACGAGAATCCCGCGATCGCCGGCGCCGTCGTCGAAGCGTTGCCGCGCCTCGGCGCGGCGCACGCCGTGCCCGGGCTCGTGCGCGCGCTCGAGCGCGACGACGCGCTCGTCGACACGGCGGCGCGCTCGCTCGCGACGCTGACCACGCTCGACGTGCCGCCGGAAGCACGAGCTTGGCGTGAAGCGCTCGGGCTCGACTCGGCACACCACGACTGACCGCCGTCGCTCCCCCAAGATTCGGCGCGACTCGCCGCGAGTGAGCGCGAGTCGGCGGGCTCACGCGCGCCAGGCGCGCCAGGCGCGTGCGCCGCGTGCGCCGCGTGCGCCGCGATCGGCCGCGCTCGCAGCGATCAGCGGCGCTCAGCCGCGCTCCGTCGCGATCCGCCGCACTCACCACGCGCGAGCACGTTCCCTTGTCGCGACCACTCGTGCGTGATAGTTTCGCGCGCTTCAGTACGAGCCTCGCACGCAAGAGACCATGGCCCGTCCGAACCAAGCCCGGCGTGAAGACGCCGCCGATCCGATCGAGCTCCTGGCGGCCTGCCACGAACGCATCCGCCGCTTCTCAGGCCTCGCGCAGAAGCTCGCCGCCGCGAAGGGCGCGCCCGAGCACGAAGTCCGCGACGTCGCGGCCGCAGTGCGGCGCTACTTCGACGAAGCGCTGCCGTTGCACGTCGCGGACGAAGAGGAAAGCGTGCTCCCGCGGCTGCGCGCCCGAGCTGCGACCGCGATCGGTGGACTCTCCGCGCTCGAACGCATCGTCGACGAGCATCGCGATCACCAACACGACCTCGCCATGCTCGTGATGCTGTGCAGCGACCTCGTGGAGGACCCGAAACGACTCGACGAACGGCGCATGGAGCTCGAAGAGCTCGCGAAGCGTCTCGCCGACGACTTCGAACGACACCTCGCGTTCGAGGAGCGCGAGGTGTTCCCCGCGATCGAACGGCTGCTGCCATTGGAAGAACGCCGCGCCTTGGCCGCGGAGTTCCGTGCCCGCCGCACAGAACGCGACGCGGGTGGCGTGCACACGCGCTGATCACCAATAACGTTCGACGTGCACTTCGCCGGGAGCGCGGCGCGAGTGCGGGCGGAACCCGAGCTCGCCGAGCAGGCCGCCGACTGCCTCGATCATCTCCGGATTGCCGCAGAGGAACGCGTGCAACGCATCCGGTCGCAGGGCGACTCGAGTGCTCGCGGCGAAACTCGCGGGCTCGAGCCACGTTTGGATCCGTCCGCGTCGACCGATCCAGCCGTCGTGCTCGCCGCCGCCCGTGACGGTCGGCAGCCACGTGAATTCGCTTCGCTCGCGCGCCAGCGCTTCGAGTTCGTCGCGGTACCCGAACTCGGAGGCTTCGCGCACCGACTCGACGAGCACCGCGCGAGTCCACCGGCCTGCGCTTGCGTACGCGCGCAACATCGACATGAACGGCGCGACGCCCGTACCGCTCGCGACGAAGAGCGCGGCGCGCTCGGGTGGCAGCGGCTCGCACGTGAGCCGGCCGTACACTCGTTCGTCGAGCCACAGCCGCGCGCCGGGGCGCAGCGCGAAGAGTCGTTCGCTCAAGCTCCCGCCGCGCACACGGCGCACGTAGAACTCGAGCGGCAGGACTCCCGGCGTGGACACGAGCGAGTACGCCCGCCGCACGAGTCTCGTGGGGATCTCCGGAGTCTCGGTGTCGAGCAAGCCGAGGTTCGTGAACTGACCAGGTTCGAAGCTCGTCCACGGTTCACGATCCGGCACGACGAAGAAGCGCGCGAGCGACGCCGTCACGTCCCGGCGTTCGACGAGTGTCGCGTTCGGCAAACCGAGCTCCACGTTCAACCTCCGCCGGTCAGCGCGGCGAGCCGAGCGCGCGCGGTGGGATGGTGCGGCTCGAGTTCGAGCACGCGCCGATATGCTTCGAGCGCCCGCGCTCGGTCGCCGAGTTTCTCCGCCGCGAGCGCCAGGTTGCCCCACGCGTTGACGTGTCGCGGCTCGAGTTCCACGGCGCGCTCGAGTTCGTCACGCGCTTCACCCGGCCGCTCGGCGCGCAAGAGCGCGAAACCGAGTCCGTAGCGTCCGGCGAAGTGCTTCGGCCGCGCCGCGACGAACGCCTCGAGGTGCGGAACGCCGTCCGCCGCGCGGCCGGCGTTGACGTACGCCGTGCCGAGGTTGAACGCGAACTCCACGTTCCATTGGGCGTTGCGTCGCGCGAGTTCGTCCGCGAGCCGCATCGCTTCGAGCGCTCGCTCCGCGTCCGCGCGACGACGCGGCGGATCGAGTTCCCAGAGCCGTTGGTAGGCATACGCGAGTCCCGCGAGGAGCAGCGGCTTCTGGTGACGCTTCAACGTCTCTTCGACGATCACGATCGAACTCTCGAGCACACGCTCGCGCTCCGCCGGATCGCTGAGGCCGCCCGCGCGGTCGATCGCGAAGAGTGCCCGAGCGAGCGTGCTCTGCGTGTCGACCGCCGCCGCGTGACGCCAGAGCGTGTCGGTGTCGTGCCAGACCGCCGTTTGCGCACGGGTCATCGGCACGAGAGCGAGCGGTAGCACGAGCCCTGCGATCACGAACACCGCCCGCGCGCCGGCGAATCGTTCGAGCGCCCACGGAAGCGCCGCGACGACGAGCAGCGCAAACGGCAAACAACCCAAGTAGCTGTAGCGATCCGCGACGAGTTGCGGACCGGCTTGGGTGAAGCCGAGCACCGGTCCGACAGCGAGGACGAACCCGACGCACGCCGCGAGCAACGCTGGCGCGCGACGTCGCTGCCACACCGAGAACGCCGCGACGACCAACACGCCGAGCCACGCGCCCCAATACCGCGGGTCGCTCGGTAGGAGTTCCTCCGGCAGCCCGACCAACGGGACGAGGTCGACGGGCAGCAACGTCTTGCGCACGTAGAAGGCGAGTCCGAAACCGGCTTGGAGGAACCGCTCGAGCAAGGTGTGGTCCTCGAAGCTCGCATAGACTCCGGGCACGCCGCGTTGCCCCCAACCGGCGATCGCCGCGAAGACGAGCGCCAGCGCGAAGAACGGAGCCTTCTCGGCGAGCGTCGCGAGCAGCTTCCCGCGCACGATCCTCCGGAACGGCCAGACGTCGAGGATCACGAACCACATCGGCACGACCAACGCGAGCCCTTTGCCGAGCAACGCCCCGAGGACGAGCAACGCAGCCGCGGCGAACGCCGCACGAGCGCGTGCGCAAGCCGACGCGCCGACGGCGACGACCCACGCGAGCGACGCCGCTGCGAGACCTGCGGCGCCGAGGGGTCCCCACGTGAGCCGCGTGGGCTCGGCGAACGACACGGAGCCGAAGAACAGGATCGCCGCAAGGGCGCTCGCCACGACACCCACGGCGAGGGAGCGGCCGAACTTCCGCGGTTCGTGCGCCCGCTCGACGTAGAACGTCCACGCCCACAACGCAAACGCGACGAACGCGCCCGACACGACGTCACGCCGCTCGGTCACCCACGCCACCGATTCGGCGCGCAGCGGATGCACCGCGAACCCGACGGCTGCGACGAACGCCGCGAAGCGCACGACGTCTGGTCGCTCGCTCCGCCAGTTGGGTCGCGCGAGCCAGGCGAGCCGCAGGGCCGTGAGGTACACGCCGAGCGCCGCGAGCGCGTGCAACACGACGTTGGTCGCATGGTAGCGCCCCGCGTCCGGCGCGGAGTTCAACGAATCGAGGCCGACCGCCGCGTGGTCGAGCGCATAGGTGAACCACGCGAGCGGCTGATACGGCCCCATCCAGTTCGTGGTGAACATCCACGCGAGGTTCTCGCCGCCGAGCCCGCGCCAGTCATACGTCGCGAGCAACGCCGCTTCGTCATCCCAGTTGACGAACCGAGCGCCGAACGCCGGCGCGAAGCCGACGAACACGAGCACGACGAGGAGCAGCGGAAAGCCGAGCCGCGCAAGCCAGGTGACTCCTCCACGAGGCGCGGCGGTCGGCTCGATCATGCGGCGCTACTCTATCGGGCGCCGCACACGACCGCACACTCCGCTACTGCCGCTCATCGCTGCGCAAGTTCGGGGTTCATGAAGGCGGGGAAGACGCGGTATCGGAGCAGTCGCTCG
>JAKLKU010000032.1 GCA_023150475.1 Planctomycetota bacterium | reverse complement strand
CGCGACCGGGTGAACCACGAGCCGGGCGTCACCCCGGCGATGAAGCTCGGCCTCGAGCAGGCGCCCTGGACCGTCGAACGGCTGCTCCGATACCGCGTCTTCCCCGCCTTCATGAACCCCGAACTTGCGCAGCGATGAGCGGCAGTACCCGAGGTCTCAGGGTTTGATGCCAACCTTCGAGCCGCTCAGGATCTGGATGTCCTTGCTCGCGAACGTGACCCGCGATCCTTCCTTGGTCTGGACGATGGTCTGCCCGCCTTCCGTCGAGACGACCTTGCCGAAGATCACCCCGCCCGGCGTCTTGATGCGCTGCTCGCTCGCCGCGGGATCCTTCGCGGGATCGACTTTCGCGACTTCGATGCGCTCGATCTTCTGCACGCGGTCCGCGGCGATGCCGATGCGACCGAGATCGGTGGAGAGCGTCACTTGCTTCTCGCCGACGGAGTAGAGCAGGCCCTCGAGCATCTGCTTCTCCACGAGGTGCACGCGCACTCGCCCGACGCTCGGGGTGAGGAGCCGCTTCGCGCCGCCGATGGCATCGAACGGGATCGTGGTGTCGGTCCACACCCCCGACAGGTCCTTCGAGTTCGCCACTCGCAAGCCGCCTGCGTCGGTCGACTTCTGAACGGCCGGCGCGCCTGGTGCGGAGGTCGGCGCCGCGCCATCGACCTGCTTGACGACCGGAACGTCGGCAACCGGCGTCGTGCCGGAGTTCGTGACCGACGACGTTCCAACGGGCTTGGTCGTTGGAGTGTTCTCGGGCTTCGCGACGTCGCTCGACTTGTCCTGCTGCGGTGCGATCGACGAGGCGCCGCGCTCGTCGACCGGCGCGGTTGGCGCTCCAACGATCGGCACCACGCCAACGGGTGTGCCCGATTCGGCGGAGATCGGCGAGCCGCTGATGTTCGGCCGGGAATCTTGGGGAGCGCTCGGCGACGAAGTCGCGTCCGGAGTGGCCACCGGCGCGGTGTGCTCGTTCGCTTCGAGCCGCGGAGCATGGGTCGACTCAGCCGATTCAGCCGATTCAGCCGCCCCAGCGGGCCCAGCGGGCCCAGCCGGCCCGGCGGTCCCGGACGGGCTCGGCTCGGCGGCGTCCGGCGGCGTCACGATCGCCGCGGACTGCCCCGCGGCGGGCGCGCGCAACGCCGCGTCGTGCGTGGGCGTCTCGGCAAGCGTCGTTTCGACCGTCGGTGCCGTCGTTTCCGACGCGGGCGCGGAGCCGAGCGACTCGTCGACCGGAGCGCCGTTCACGTCGCTCTCGGAGTGCACTTCGCCCGCGGGCGTCGCTGCGCCCGGCGCAGGGAGCTCACTCGAGTCGGTCGCGTCGAGCTCGGACGGCGGCACCGGATCGAAAGGCGTCGTCGACTCAGACTCGAGTTTTGGCTCGCGCGTCGGCTCGGCCGGCAGCGCCGGCGTCCCGGTCGCCGGCGTCCCGATCGCCAGCTCCCCCGCCGCCGGGACCAGCGCCGCTCCTGCGGACGTATCGCTGCGCAGGTTCGGGTCGAACTCCGGCACTTCGTCCTCGAACGAGGCGTCTTCGTGCGCGCCGTCCTCGTCGCCGAGGCCCTCGGTCGCAGGCTCGGCGAACGGGTCGCTCGACGCGTGAGTGGGATCGGCGTGCGACGAGCCCGACATGCCGTCGCTCTCGCTGCCCACGAACGCGTCGCTTCCGTCGAAGCCGCTCCCGGATGCACCGTCGAGCCATTCGGTCGGCGCCGGCTCGCCCGTCGCGACGGCGTCGTTGCCGACTTCGGTCGCGGCGTGCTGCGCATCGTCCGTGCTCGCGACGTCGAAGGTCGCGGTCGCCGAACTCGCCGCATCGTTCCAGGCGTTCGTCGGCTCGGGTTGCGTGGGCACGAGCGCCGCACGGCTTTCCGTTGCACCCGTCGAGGACGAGCCGCCGTTCGTCGAGCGTCGGCCCGGATAACGCGACGGTGTCGCCGTCGGTTCGACGAGCTCGGGTCCTTTCGGAACCGCCGTGCCCGCGACGACATCGGGCGCGCCGCCGCCGTCGGAGTTCGACTTCGACGCACGGAACGCGCTCCACGTCGCGAACCCGATCATCGCGAGCAGCGCAGCGCCGCCGGCCGCGATCAGCACCGGCTTCATGCGCCGTGTCGGCGGCTCCGGTTCCTGGTAGGCGATTTCGGGCGCGGGCTCCGCGACTTCCACGGGCTCCGGTTCGACTGCGGGCGGCACGACGACCGTCTCCGGTTCCTGGCGTTGGAAGAGCCAGCTCGCATTCGCTTCTGCGGCGACGTTCGGCGCGGCGTGTGCAACCGTCGGAGCGGCGGAGCCCGGAGCGACGGAGTGGCTCGCGTCCTGGCGCCCGAGCGCCGGTGAAGAGAGCGCCGGTGAAGAGAGCGCCGGTGAAGAGAGCGCCGGCGCAGAGAGCGACGGCGGCGCGACTCGCGGCGCAGGCGCACCATGCGCCGGAGCGGGTGCCGGCGGCGGCGCCGCACCGAGCTCTTGATTCAGCCCGAGGAAGTCGGCGGCCTCGCCGGCGCGCGGCAGTCCTTCCGACACGCTGCCAGGCGTCGCGATGCGGGCGTTCTGCGCGGGCCGGTTGCCCGCCGGCTTGTCGGCGTGCGGGTCCTGGTCCGATCGACCTTGAGCTTTCTGGTTCCCCATGGTGCAAGGCTCTCCGGCGCGACGAACGGGGAGCGCGACGAGGAAGTCGCGCCCTGGGCCGGCTCGGGAGCGGCGTTTTCATCGGTCGGTGGGAAGCCCGTTCTTCACGTTCGCCACGGAAAAGGAACGCGGTAGGACTTTCCGACCTGCCGGGGCGCGAAGCACACTCTGCCGATGCTCGGTACCGCCGCCTTCGCGAGCCTCGTGCTCGTCTGCCAGACGCCCGTCGGGGAACTGCTTTCCACGCCGACACCGCGTGTCCTCCTCGAACGTGAACTCGCCGCAACGATTTCGGAGAGCGAGCTCCAGGCGCGGGTGCGCGCGCTCGTCGCGCTCGGCCCACGGATGGGCGGCACCGAATCGGGTGCACGCGCGGCCGCACTGCGCGAGCAACTCTTCCGCGAAGGTGGCCTCGACGTGCGGATGCTCGAGGACGGCGAACGTTGGTGCCACGAAGAGACCGCGTTCTCCGTGCGCGCCGTGCGCGCCGACGGCAGCGAGCTCGTGCTCGAACGAGCCTGGCCGTGGGGTTATTCGCCGAGCGGCCACGGCGAGTTCGAACTCGGGCTCGAACCGCGCGCGGACGCTGCGTGGCTCACCGGGAGGTTTCGCGCGCGTCGCGACGGTCCGACACCGAAACTCGCGCTCGTCGACGGCGCGACGACTCGCGACGGGTCCTACCCGGTCGTCCACCATCTCCCGGAAGGCGACGCGAATCCGACGGTCGTGTTCGGCATCTCGCGCGACGAAGGCGCGCGGCTGCGCGAGTGGCTCGGCGCGGGCGAGAAGGTCACGGTGCGTTGGTCGCTCGAAGCCCGGATCAAGAAGGGCCGGGCTCGCACGGTGATCGCGCGCCTCCCCGGCGCGAACTCGAGCGAGCCGTGGAGGGCGGAGCACCTGCTCTTCTGCGCGCACGGCGACTCCGACGCCGGCGGTCCAGGCGCGGACGACAACGCGAGCGGCGAAGCGACCGTGATCGAGATCGCGCGGGCGTGGGCGCGCGCCGTGCGCGAGAACCGACTGCCGCCGCCGCCGCGCGAGGTCCGTTTCGCGATCTGGGGCTCGGAGATCGTGTCGACGCGCGAGTACCTCGCGACGCGAGTGCCGACCGAAGGCGCGTTGCTCGGCGTGATCAACTACGACCAAGCGGGCTTCGGGTCGGGCGCAGACCAACTCAACCTCGAGCCCGACGACGTGCCGGCCAACGTCGCGTTCGCGCGCGTGCTGCTCGAGCTGCTCGCCGACCATGGCGGCGCGCCGGGCTTTCCGCAGCGTTGGGCGACCAACAAGAGTCTCGGCGGCACCGACTCGTACGTGTTCAGCGGCTCGACCTACTTCCGAGAGCACGCGCGGCCCGCGCTGACCATCTTCACCAGCGCGTGGGGCGAGCCCGCCGAGCATCCGCGCACGCCCGGCATGCCGGGAGAATCTTGGCGCGAACGCGACGTCGTGTCGGTCGACTACGACCTCTACTACCACTCCGCGGGCGACACGCCGGAGAACACGACCGACAAGGAACCTTGGAACATGGGCTGGTGCACACGCATCGGTTGGCTCGGCGCGCTGCGGTACTTGGAGAGCCTCGAATGAAGCCGATCGTCCTCGCAGCCCTCGGCGACGACGTGCCGTGGCGCGATTCGCCGCACGCGGGCGTCACGTGGAAGAAGCTCTACTTCGATCGCGAGAGCGGCGAGTCGACGGTGCTGCTGCGCTTCGCACCGGGCGCGAGCTACGCGGCGCATCGCCACCCGGCCGGCGAACAGTACTTCGTGCTCGAGGGCTCGCTCGAAGACGGCGGCGCGACGTACGGCGCGGGCACGTACGTTCGCCTCGCATCAGGCAGCGCCCATCGTCCGAGCTCGCGCGCCGGCTGTCTCCTGCTCGTGCTGCTGCCCAAGCCGATCGAGGAACTTCCGGACACCGACGACGCGTAGTCGCCTCTCGGACGCAAAGCGGTTGGGCGCCGGAAGGCCGCCTACGCGGACCAGGTCACACTGGGTGCCCCCGTCGGAAGGGAGTGGTGCTAGGCGTACAGTTCCTGCCGACGAAGGTGGTGTGACGGCGCCATGGAGGCGACACGAGCGTTCGGAGATACGAGCCCCGATCGCCGGGCCAACGTGACGGGCCATCACTCGAAGCGATCGAGTTCCCCCCGCACGCCCAACCGCTGAACCATACCGCGCGGATTGCGCACGGGCGTCACGGCGAGCGCGTCGCGAAAGCGTCGGTGCAACTGCGCGTCAGCGTGCTCGAGCGTCTAGCAACGGCGAGCGCCTGATGCACCGAAAAAACTTTCCTGCGAGGCTGGCGCCCCCTTGAACATGTAGCGCGACTCGCTGATGAGGGTATGCATTCGGCGAGCGTTGGAATACGAGCCCGCGCTCGCGAATCGGGTTTCGACGGCAGACGTTCTCGGTTTCTCGCCGCCCGTCGGAACAGCCAGCGATTCCACCTTCCCCCGATCCGGCGGTCCGAGAACCGCCCGCGCGGATCCAGTCGACCCCGGTCGAGGCTAGGCACACGTGAAGAACCGCTGGTTCGCGCGCGAGTCGAACGTCGCCCCTGCACCGCCGCCCCGAACTGCACGCGCGCGGCGCGGCGCAAACTCACCGCGTGGGTTCGGAGTTGGCGCAGAGCCGACCCGCTCGTCGCGCGGCGTGGACAAGAAGCACGTCGGCTCCACCAGGATCTGGATGTTCACGACGTTCGCGCTGTTGGCGTGCGTCGCCGTTCCAGGCGACACGCATCGCACCACGGACGCTGCCGAGCGTGAGACCGGGGTTGGCGTCCCGGTCGTGCATGGCGCGGACGACGCAGCTTGGACCGGCGGGGTTCGCCTCCGCCGCTGCGTCGAAGCCCCTGCGGAGACTCGTGACGAGAGCCAGCCCCCCCAAGCCGCGACGGGCAATCTCGCGCACGGAGCGCCGCACCACCCGTCGATCGCAGTCAGGAACATCCCGCTCGATATCAGGTGCACGATGCAGTCGCATCGGAGGATCGGGCAATGACGTCGCCGATGCGAAGGACCCGATCGACTGCGGCGTCGACGGGCGTGAAGCCCGCCGTCATCGGAGCAGTCGGTGCCGTGGTTGCCGCCATCGTCGGTGCCGTCGGCGCGGTCGTCGCAAGTTCCAATGGGAAAGCCACGCACGACACGAACACGACGGGGCCGCGCGATGTGGCGCGCCCCCCCGCACCGCGTCCCGACGCGCCGCCGCGGAACCCGCAAGTCGGAGCCGTCGCTCGGGCGATGGTCGTTCGGCTCGAGGCCAGAGTGAACGCGTGGGTCGGCGACGGTCCCCAGCAGTTCGCCCTGCAGGTCACCCTCGAGGGCCGCAGGACCCGAGATGCCGAGTTCCAGCGACTCGCCACGGAATCGATTCAGCGGGACCCGAGGACCGTGGGTGAACCGCTGCGTCTGCAACTTCGCGCACACGACATCGGGAACTACGAACGCTTCAGGATCGCCGTTCGAGTGACGTGCGGCACGTCCCTCGATGCCCACGAGGTGCAACGAAACGAGTTTGCCGCACCCGACATGCACGCGTCGGAGCGCTGGGTCTACGACCATCCGGTCCAGTTCGGGAGCAACGACGGCCTCTACTGTGGCATGCCGGACGGGCCCGTCTTCTTCCCGTTCAGGATCGTCGCGAACTGGACGTGACCGCCGCCCGCGCGCGCGCGAACGGCAAAGTCGAGCGGATCTGCTTCGCTTCCGCGTCGAGGCGTCGCCCGTCGACGATGCGGGCGAACGTCCCGCCGTGCAGGGCGACGCAGTGCGCCGCGCCGCGCGCGGATCCCTCGGCGTCGCAGCTCCGTTTCGGCCACCCCGAGCTCTATCGAGATGACCGAATATGGGACGAGACACGTCCCCGTCTCCGCTGAACCTTCGAGTCGGTTGACTTGACCAATCACCCACATACAGTTCGCGGGCGAGGGGATGTTCGCCCTCGCGCCCGTCGGCGATCGCCGTGGGGCGTCGATCCACGCAATGTCTTTCTTAGGGAGAGAGACACTCCATGTTCGCCACGTTCGTTTCGCTGCTCACTTGCATGACGGTGAGTGCGTCGCTCGCTTCCCCGGGAGTCGGAGTCGCGGTCACGTGCTTTGGCCCGTGTGTGGTGCCTGACTGTCCGAACTCCAAATTCTGGGTGTGTCACGAATCCGTGGGCTCCACGAAGATCTACGCGGAGAGCCAGTCGGGCGCGACGAGCATGACGACGCAGTCGAACTCGTCCACCTTCAGCCTGCGCCTGTTCGGCGCGCAGGTGCAGCCTGCGGTCGGTGAGACGTGGGGCTCGGTCTCGAGCTGTGGTGACGTGCTCGGCGGTTGCTGAGTGGCGTCGGCGACCAGGTAAACCCAATCCAGAATCGAAACTCCCATGCCGATCTCCTTCCGAATCGCGATCCCGGCCGTCCTGCTGATCACGGGATTCGCTCTCGGCGCGACGCTGCGCCAGCAATCGAACACAGCGATACCGGCGCCGCCTCCACAGGTCGCAGGGACCTCCGGCGGACCCGCGTGGCACGAAAGTCAAGACGTTGGCGACGGCGTCGAACTCGAAACGACCGTTCGCGTTGGCGCCGTGGTCACCGATGGCGCAGGCGTCGCGGTGCGCCCGATCTCGATTCACATGAACTTCCTCTACGGAGTCGGCCTGATGCACCAAGTCGACTACCTCCAGCTCCATCCGCTCAACGACACGTCATCGCTTCAGTTCGATTCGACGGGACTCGATCGGAATATCGTCGTGGCGCAACGGCCGCCGTTTGGCGCGCTCAACTACGCCGTCTCGGCCACACCAAAGCCTGGTTGGACCTGGGGCACCATCCGAGGGGCGATCGATCTCGACATCGTTGCCACTCCGATCCCCTAACTCGCAGGCGACACGTCCCTCGACGGGCGAGTCGGGTCAGCGTTTGCGCAGCACGCGGTTCGCGCCTTGGCGGATCGTCAGGCCCTGGGTGTCGAACCATTCGAGCAGCGGGATCAGGAACTTGCGCGACGTGCCAAGCTCGTCGCGCAACGCCGGGATCTCGAGGTGGCCGTGCTTCTGGCAGTTCGCGACGATCGAGCCCTTCACGCGTTCCACCGTTTCCGCCGCGAGATAGAACTCCTTCTCGATGCGTTTGGCGCGGGCTTCGTCGACCAAGAGCTCGAGCACGCGTTGGACTTCGGCCGGTTTGACTCCGAGCGCCGTCGAGAGTTCGGCCGGACTCGGCGGCGCGACGCCACCTTTCGCGAGCGCACCATGCACGCGCTCGACCGTCTCGCGGGTCTTCTCGTCGAGCGCGCGAGCGCGCCCCTTCGGACGCAGGAACCCGCCGGACTCGAGCGTCCAACCGCCGCGTCGCGCTTCCTCTTCGACGAACAGCGCGAGCGCGTCGGCGGAGTAGTCGAGCGTGCGCCGCAGTTCGGCGACTTCGATCACTTGGCGGTGAGGGTTGGCGGTGAACCACTTCTCGACCTCCGCCTTGATCCGCGCGAGCGCCTCGTCGAGCCGCTCGACGTGCATCCACTTGCCGCTCGGACCGAGCGCGCGCACGCGTTTCGCCGTCGCCAGAGTCTCGAGCAGCTTCTTCGCTTCGTTGGGCTCGCGTTTGATCGCGCGCGCGACGTCCGCGAGCGAGAGCGGCGTCGCACCCGCGCGCGAGAGAATCGCTTCGGCGAGTTCGCGCGGCGAATCGAGGCTCTGTTCCTGCAAGCCGAGTTCGTCGATCACGAACTCCTTGAAGCGCTTCAGCCGGTACTTCGACTCTTCGAGGATCACGCCACCGCCGAGCGTGATCGCCGGCGACGCGAGCCGGAGCACGTACGGATCCCCCGGCGCGCACACCAGCGGTTCGTCGAGTCGGAGCTGCACGAGTCCGCTCGCACCGGGTTCGAGTCGCTCCTGGTCGAGCACGATCACTTCGCCGCTCGGATCGGCCGTGCCGGTGTGCAGGCGGACCTTCATGCGGTTCGTCACCGGCCGACCGAGATCGGCGAGCACCGTGAGCCGCGCCGCGACCATCGAGAGCGGCGCGAAGAAGCCGGGGCTCGCGACCACCGAGCCGCGCGAGACCTGCTCGTGCGCGACATCGGCCAGGTTGATCGCCGTGCGGTGGCCGGCGCGCGCCGCGTTCACGCTCGCGCCGTACGCCTGCAGTCCGCGCACTTTCCCGGTGAGGCCGCCGGGTTGGACCTCGAGCGTCGCGCCGAGTTCGATGCTGCCCGCGACCGGCACACCGGTGACCACGGTGCCGAAACCCTTCGCCGAGAACACGCGTTGCACCGGCATGCGGAACACGCCTTCCGCCGAACGCGGCGGAGTCGCGGCGGCTTGGCGGAAGAGCTCGTCCTTCAACGCGTCGAGCCCGATCCCCTTCGTCGCGCTGACGCGGACGATCGGCGCGCCTTCGAGGAACGTCCCACGCAGCGCGTTCTCGACGTCCTCCTGGGCGACGTCGACGAGCTCCGCGTCGACCAAGTCGATCTTGTTCAACGCGACGAAACCGCGCTTCAGCCCGAGCATCTGCATGATGTGCAGGTGCTCGCGCGTCTGCGGCATGACGCCGTCGTCCGCCGCGACGACGAGCACGACGAGATCGATGCCGGTCGCGCCGGCGACCATGTTGCGCACGAAGCGTTCGTGGCCAGGCACGTCGATGATGCCGACCACGCGTCCGTCGGGCAGCGCGAGCGGCGCGTACCCGAGGTCGATCGTCATCCCGCGCTCCTGCTCCTCCTTCAGGCGATCGGGATCGACGCCGGTCAGCGCGCGCACGAGCGACGACTTGCCGTGGTCGATGTGCCCTGCGGTGCCGATGACGATCGGGACGATCTCGGAGTGAGCGGAGACGTGCATGCGCGGCGCGTCGAGCCTAGCGCCCGTTCGCGCTGCGTACCGCTCTCGAACGAAGGGGATCGCCGCGACACGCGCGCAAGGAGCCCGACCCCAGCGGCCCGCGCGGCATCCGTGTCGTGCCCGGGCACGACGCCCCGCCGCGCCTCGATCCGAGGTCGAAGGCGAGCGTGCGCGTCGGGCCGCCGTGGGTCCGTCCGACGCGGCTCGGCGGCGAGCATTCGCGCCCGAGAAGCGACAGCGACCCGAGCGCGCGGCCGGGATTGCACCGGCCGAGCACGCTCGGGTCGCGACGCGCACTCGCGCGCGGAGCTACGGCCAGATCGTGAACGCGAGTCCGCGCGACAAGCTGAACGGGTGGAGCGCCAAGTTCGGATCGCGGATCCAGAACTGCGTGTAGACCGCGGTGCCCGGCGTCAGCCCCTGGGCGGCGCAGTAGCTCTTCGTGAACGTGTAGGCGGCGACGCCGTCGCAGGCGCCGCTGCTGCCGCTCGTGGTCACGACGGCGGTCCGCACGGGCGCGCCGCCGACACACAGGATGCCGCCGCCGAACGGCGTCGCGGCGGGCGAGAGTCCCCAGAAGAGCAGCGCCGGCTTCGCGCCGCGCACGTTCGAGGCCGCAACGACGAAATCGGGACCGATCGACGCGCTCGGCGCGCCGGAGTAGCTCGTCGCGGGCAAGCAACCGAGTGAGTTGGGTTTCCCGGTGCAGTACGCGGTCGGCGCGTCGCAGCGACCGAGCACGAGAGTGGTGAACGGCGGCGTCGCCGCGTGGCCGCCGATCGCGACGTCCGGCACACCGTCGAAGTTGACGTCGCCGACGCTCGCGAGCGGGCCGGTGCTGCCGAAGTCGAGTTCGGCGATCACCAGGCCGTTCGCGCCGGAGATCACCTGCGCAGCACCGAAGTTCTTCACCACGCCGCCGACGTACATCGCGGGTAGCTGCGCGGCGTAGTCCGCGAGCCCGTCGCGATCGTAGTCCCCGAGCCCCGCGACGCTGCGACCGAACGTCAAACCCTGCTGCTTCGCGAGCGTGGTGAAGATCAACACGCCGCTCGCGCCGGAATAGAGCCGGACGACGCCGCTCGTGAACGATCCGACGAACTCCGCCGGTGCACCGACGACGAGCTCGCCGACCCCGTCGCCGTCGACGTCACCTGCGCGGGCGAGCGCACCACCGAACTGACCGCCGGCCGGAGCCGTGAGGGTCCGCATCGTCGCTGCGCTCGCGCCGGAGATCACGGCGACGGCCCCCGCGCTCGAGCCCGCCGTGTGCGGATCGCCGATCGCGTAGTCGTCGACGCCGTCGCCGTCGAGATCACCGAGGAAAGCCAAGGCGAAGCCGAACTCTCCGTCGCTCGGCCCGGGGCTCACGTGGGAGTACAGCCGATTGCCGGACGCGCCGGAGAGCACGTGGACGGCGCCCGCCGCATTCGCGCCATCGTCCGGAGCTCCGACGAGGACCTCGCCGACGCCGTCGCCGTCGAGATCGCCGCCGACCGCGAGAGCCGCGCCGAAGCGGGTCGCGGCGAGCCCGGTCGCGGTCCAGAGCAGCGTGCCGTTCGCCGAGTACGCGCGCGCCGCGGGCAGGATGCCGGGCGTGCCGACGGCGTTCGGGGCGCCGACGACGAAGTCGGGCTTGCCGTCACCGTCGAGATCGCGCTCTGCTGCCAGCGCAGCGCCGTAACCGTCGCCCGCAGACGGGCCGTCGAGCGCGACGAGCGTGACGCCCGTCGCGCTCGACACGAGGCGAACTCTGCCTTGCGGATGGAGCGACGACACACGCGCGGAGAGCACGTCCGCTCGCCCGTCACCGTCGACGTCGCCCACCGACGCCACGGCGCCGCCCGCGTCGTCGATTTGGAGCAACGTGCCTTGCGCATGGAGAGTCGCCGCGGTCGCGGCGACGACGATCGAAACTGCGAGTCTCATCGAGGAGGTCTACCTTTCGTGTGGCAGTCGCGAACTGCCGGTCGCGACGCGACTCGTCCGTAGATGCACGCGCCAGTCGAGTCACAGGTCGAGCGTGGTCGGGCCGCGCGCGCTACGCTCCCGGCATGTCACCCAGCGAGCGGTCTCGGGATGGTTCGCCCGCACGCTTTCGCACGCTGCAGCCGTGGCTCGTCGAGACGTTCGGCCACGAAGTGCATCGCGTCGCCCTCGATGCCGGGTCGAACTGCCCCAACCGGGACGGCACGAAAGGTCGCGGCGGGTGCGTGTACTGCGACGTCGAAGGTTCGGGCACCGGCGCGTTCAAACGCGGCGAGGAGCTCGCCCTCCAACTCGCCGACGGCCTCGCGCGCATCGCTCGCCGCGGCGTCGGCGTGAAGGCGATCGCGTACTTCCAGAGCTACTCGAACACGTACGTGCCGCTCGAGCGGCTCGACGAAGTCCTGCGTGTCACGCTCCCCCATCTCGGCAAGGAGATCGTCGCACTGTCGATCGCGACCCGGCCGGACACGCTCTCGGACGACGCGCTCGCGCGGCTCGCCGAGTGGAACGTGCGGGTGCCCGTGTGGCTCGAACTCGGCCTCGAAGTCGCCGACGATCGGCTGCTCACCGAGATCAACCGCTTGCACACGGTCGCAGAGTTCGAGGACGCAGTGCGCCGCGCACGAGCCCACGGACTGCTCACGGTCGGTCACGCGATCCTCGGCCTGCCCGGCGACGGCCGAGACGGCGCGCGAAGGACCGCTGCGGTGCTGGCCCGTTCGCGCGTCGACGGCGTCAAGGTCCACCACCTGATGGTGCTCCGCCGCACGATCCTCGAGCACTGGTGGCGCGAGGGGCGCGTCGAGCCGCTGACCGTCGAGACGTACGTCGATTGGCTCGCCGACTTCGTCGAGCGACTGACAGCCGCCCAAGTGCTCCACCGCATCACGGCCGACGCGCCGGACGAGCAGTTGCTCGCGCCGAAGTGGAACGTGCACAAGAACACGGTGCGCGAACGGCTCGAACGAGAGCTCGAGCGGCGCGGCTCGCGTCAAGGCGCGTTCGCCGCCGAGTGATCGAAACTCAGCCGAGATCCTGGAACAGGATGCGGTCGCAGGACGGGCACTGCGTCAACTGCGCCGCACGCGCGACCCGCACGTAGAGATTCGTCGGCACTTCCATGAAGCACGCTTGGCAAATGCGGCCGTCGAGCAGCGCGAGCGCGACGCCTTCGCGCGCGGCGAGCAGTCGTTCGTAGAGCGCGAGCGACTCGGGCGCGAGGTCCTTCGCCATGCGCTGCCTGCGCTCGGCGAGCAACCGCTCGAGCTTCGTCTGAGCTTCTTTGGTCTCGCGTTCGACGTTGCCGAGGAACTCGGCGAAGACCTTCTCCGCTTCGTCGATCGCCGCGCGCTGGTTCTTCGCGTCGGTTTCCGCGAGTTCGGCTTGCCCGACGAGTTCGAGTCCCTGCTCCTCGGCGCCCGAGATGTCGCGCTTCAGCGTCTTGATCTCGTGTTGGAACGCTGCGAGCAGCGCGACATCACCACGGGAACTCGCAGCTTCGGTCTCGAGCTTGCGGATGCGCTGCCGTTCCTTGCTCGTCTGGTCCTCGATCTCCTTGACCTTCGTCCGCAGTTCGCGGGCGTGCTTCTGCTGCGACTCGCAACGTGCGATCTGCTGATCGAGCTCCTTGCGCCGTTTGGCTCGTTCCTCGGGCAGCCGCTTTAGCTCGGCCTTCAGCCGATAGATGTCCGTGTCGAGTTCCTGAAGTGCTCGAAGAGCCCTGATCGTGTCCTGCATGAGCGCGCGCGAAGGAGATGGGGGCCGAAGAGCATAGCGAGCGCGCTGCCCGGGCACCACGGCCGCCGCGGATGCGCTGCGCGCGGGCGGAAGTCCGCGAAAACGAGCACGCCCGGCCTCGAGGACCGGGCGTGCGCCAACGGACGGCGTGCAGGCGACTCAGAGCGGCATCGAGGCGTCGGCGTCGTCGGGCACGACCACGCCGTCGATGAAGCTCGCGAGCTGCCGCGCGCGGACCGGGTGGCGGAGCTTGCGCACGGCCTTCGCTTCGATCTGGCGCACGCGCTCGCGCGTGACGCGGAAGATGCGGCCGACCTCTTCGAGCGTGTAGGTGTAGCCGTCGCCGATGCCGTAGCGCAGCTTGACGATCTCGCGCTCGCGGAACGTCAACGTCGACAGCACCTCTTCGATGCGTTCCTTCAGCATCTCGTGACCGGCGGCCTGCACCGGGCTCTCCGCCGATTCGTCTTCGATGAAATCGCCGAAGTAGCTGTCGTCCGAGTCGCCGATCGGACGATCGAGCGAGATCGGGTGCTTCGAGATCTTGACGACGCGTTTCGCTTCGTCGACCGAGATGCCGGTCGCTTCGGCCACTTCCTCGATCGAGGGTTCGCGGCCCTTGGCTTGGAGCAACTTCTTGGTGACGTTGCGCAGCTTCGACATCGTCTCGATCATGTGGACCGGGATGCGGATCGTGCGCGCTTGATCGGCGATCGAGCGCGTGATCGCTTGGCGGATCCACCACGTCGCGTACGTCGAGAACTTGTAGCCGCGGCGGTACTCGTACTTCTCGACCGCCTTCATCAGGCCGGTGTTGCCTTCCTGGATCAGGTCGAGGAACGAGAGCCCGCGGTTGCGGTACTTCTTCGCGATCGAGACCACGAGGCGCAAGTTGCCGCTCGAGAGCTGGCGCTTCGCCTCTTCGTACTCGGCGAAGTGCAAGCGAGTCTGGTCGAGCCGACGCTTCAGACGGTCCGGCGTCTCGAGCGCCGCGATCTCGAGCTCGCTCAGCCGATCCTGCAACTCCTTCAACGGTTGCCCGGTCTTCTTCTGCGCCTTCAGCACCGCGAGTTTGCGCTCGATCGCGCGCGCTTCGCGATAGTGGTGATCCATCAGGTCCATGTAGGGTCGGACCTTCTTGACCTGGAGGTGGCACTCCTCGATCAGGATCACGAGCTTGCGGCGGAGCTCCTGCACCTTGCGCATCTGCTCGGTGCGCTTCGCGTGGGAGATCTTGGGGTCGAAGAGCGGCTGATACTCCTCGCGCACGCGCTTCAGGAGCGCGCGGATCGTCACGAGGTTGACCGGCAGGCGCTTCGCGAGGAAGTTCTTGCCCAAGGTCTCGACGATCTTCGGATCGTCGTCGGGCTTCGGGTTCGGGTTGACCTTGAGCGTGCGGTCGAACGCGAGTTCGCCACGCTCGACTTGGTCGAGCGTCTTGAGCGCGCTGTCCATGCAGAGCCCGCAGCCGATCGCCTTCTTGCGGAAGCGCTTGCGGGTGATCTCGATCGTCTTCGCGAGGAAGATCTCCTGGTCTCGCGTGAGCAGCGGGATCTCGCCCATCTGCGTCAGGTACATGCGCACCGGGTCGTCGATCTTCTCGGGCAGGACGCCGCGCGTGAACACGGGCTCAGGCGCTTCGTCCTCTTCTTCGGCGACGTTGTCGCTCTCCGGAATCGGCAGATCCTCCGTGTCCTCGTCGGGCACGCCGGATTCGTCACCGGCGGCCTCCGAGTCGTCGACCACTTCGACACCGGCCTCCTCCAACGAGAGGAAGACCTGGTCCATGCGGTCGGGCGGGATGAACTGGTCCTCCAAGAGGGCGTTCATCTCCACGTAGGTGAGGAAGCCCTTGCGGCGGCCTTCCTCGATCAAGCTCTTGATCGTGTCTTCGATGCGATCGGACATCGTCAGCGTCGTCCCGTTTCAGTTTCCGTCCGTGATCCCGCATGCGCCTCCGCGAAGGAGTCCGCCTGCGGAACCTTGATCCGGCGGAGCCGTGCATAGAGCTCCGCCATGGTCTCTGCGTCGTTGCCCGAACCGAGCAGTCGGCGCTCGGCCTCGATGCAACGCATGTCGTAGTCGCGTTCGACGAACGCGCGCGCGCCTTCGAAGAGCGCGGCCGGGTTCTCGGCGCGCTCCACGTGATCGAGCACGCCCATCACGAGTTGCTGCAGCGCAGGCGCTTCGGCGAACTCGGTGAGCAGCGCGGAGAGCGGGAACACGACCGGCTCCGCCGAGTGTTCCGCGCCGACGGGCGCGAGGCGCACGATCGCGGCGAGCAAGGCGTGGACGTCCTCGTCGCGGCAGAACTCGACCGACGGCGCGAGCAAGCTCGCGTAACGAGCGTCGAGCAGTGCGACGCCAGCGAGTTCGCCGAACGCGCGTCGCAGGAGTTCGTCCTCGCGCGTCTTCGGTCGTGCGGCGACGGGCGACGGCGTGCCGCCGGACTCCGAGCTCCCGCTCGACGTGGTCGCGGCTGCGCCCGTTCGCTGCGAGTTCGGCGTGGCGGTTTGCGCGCGCGCGGCTTCGCGCGCCCGTTGGCGTTCGCGTTGGCGGCCGGGCAAGGTCTCGAACTGCATGCGCACGCCTTCGAGCGGGAAATCGAGCCGCTCGGCGAGTGCAGTGAGGTGGGCGTCGCGGTCGAGAGCGCGCGGAAGGCGCGCGACGAGTTCGAGCGCCGTGTCGATCGCTCGCGCCCGTTCAGTCGCCGGCAACGCCGCCAGCCCTTCGACGACGAAATCGAACCACGGCGTCGCCGTCGCGAGTAGTCCCTCGAGCGGCGCCTTGCCTTCGCGGACGAGCAAGTCGCAGGGATCCTCGTCGCCCGGGATCCGCACGACATCGAGCGCGACGTCGAGCGACAGCAGACCCGCAAGCGCCTTGTACGTCGCCTTGCGGCCCGCCTCGTCGCCGTCGAACACGAGTGACACGCGCCGCGCGCCGGATTTGCGCACCAGGGCGGCGTGTTCGTCGGTCGTGGCCGTCCCGAGGACGGCGACCACCGTGCGCAGCCCGACCTGGTGGGCCGCCATCACGTCGGTGTAGCCCTCGACCAGCATCAGGTGGCCGCTACGGCGCACGTGCTCGAGCGCGAGATCGAGCGCGTAGATCAGGCGCCCCTTGTGGAAGAGCTCGGTTTCGGACGTGTTGATGTACTTCGGGTTGCGCGGATCGGCGTCCGAGAGCCGGCGGCCGCCGAAACCGACGACTCGGCCCTTCAAGTCGCGGATCGGGATCATCAACCGATCGCGGAAGAAGTCGTAGACACGGCCGCGCTCGTCCCGACGGGCGAGCCCGGTGCGCAGGAGCACGTCTTCGGCGACCCCCGCGTCCCGAGCCCGAGCGGAGAGCACCTCGCCGCCGGACGGCGCATAGCCGACGCCGAACGCTTCGAGCGTGTTCGGTTCGAGCCCGCGTTCGCGCAGGTAGTGCAGCGCGACGGCGCCTTGCGGCGTGTGCAGCGACCGCCGGTAGAACTCGGCCGCTCGTGCAAGCGCGGCGTAGAGCGCCTCGCGCTCGGCGTCCTCGGCTCGGTCGCGTTCCGTGCGCCGTTCGGGCAGCGCCACGCCAGAGCGGGCCGCGAGGAAGCGCAAAGCTTCGATGAAATCGACGTTCTGCGAGCGCTCGACGAAACGGATGACGTCGCCGCCGGTCGCGCAGGCGCCGTAGCAGCGCCACGTGCCCCGCGCCGGATCGACCTTGAACGACGGCGTCTTCTCGTCGTGGAACGGACAGCACGCGATCCACAGTCGCCCGGCCTTCTTCAACGACGGCACCCGCTCCCGCACCACCTCTTCGAGGGGCGTGCGGAGCTTGATCTCGTCGATCGCTCGGCGAAGGTCGTCGTTCACGGGGAGGGCGGGCGGATGAAGAGTCGCGGGGGCCACGAAAAAAAGACCCCCTCTACTTAATGGAGAACGCTGGAGCCGCCTGGAACGGGGACGGTCGTTTCAGGAGAAATCGGCACCGGACGGAAGGAAGCCTACCCCTGGGAACGCCCCCGGGTCGCGGGACCGGCCGCGGCGGTCGCGGACGGCGTGCGAAAGCCCGCGCTTATAGCTCGCGGCGCGTCGAACTGCCACGGAAAAGGTCCGCCGGCGGGCTCGCAGGCGGCCGTGCTCGCGAGCCCCCGAGAGCGGCCGCGCGACCCCGCACGCGACGGGGGTCGGCGAGCGATCCACCGCTGCGCCCCACCGTGCAGGGGTTTCGCACCGGGGCCCCCCGGCCGCCGCGCTCGATCGCGGCGCACCCGCGACTGCGTCGGCCCCCCCCCGGGAGCGGCTCTCGGTGGTTCTCGCGCGAGGAAGTCCGGTCCATGACCAAGGCGCGGCGCCCGACGTCCGCTGGCCGGCACGGGCGAACAGACGTCTAGGACCGGCGAGCGAGGAGCTCCCGCCAGGCCGGGTCGCGCGAAAGCGCGAGCAGCGTCTTCGGCGCCAATCGCTCCGGCCGCAGGTCGCCCGCGACGCCGTGCGCGGCGAGCAGCCGCTCGGCGGCGGGACCACGTTCCTCCGGAGGCACTCGAGCCGCGCCGAACGCGTGGCGCAGCACTCCGAGCACCGCCTTGCGCCGCTGCTGGAAGAGCGTGTCCACCAACCGGTCGAGCGGTTCCCAATCGTCGAGCGCGGGCCGTTCAGTGCGCAGATCGAGGCGCACGATCGCGCTCGCGACGTCGGGCCTCGGAGAGAACGCGCCGGGCGCGACGCGGCGCACGAGCGTGCCGCCGTACGCGAGTTGCACACGCACGGAAAGCGGTCCGAAATCGCCGCCGCCCGGCTCGGCGAGCAACCGTTCCGCCACTTCGAGCTGCACGGTCGCGACGATCCGCGACGGCGGGGTCGCGAGGCGCGCGACTTCGGCGAGCAACGGCGACGCGATCGAGTACGGCAAGTTCGCGACCAACATCCACGACGGCCACTCGCGCAGCACGTCGAGCAGTTGCGGCGCGAGCGCGTGCTTGCCGTCGAGCGCGTCACCGCGAACGACGCGGGCTCGCGGGAACGGTGCGAGCACGCGCTCCGCGACTTCGGCGAGCCGTGGGTCGATCTCGAACGCGACGAGTTCGGCGCCGGCCGCCGCGAGTTCGAAGGAGAGCACTCCGTAACCCGGACCGACTTCGAGCACGCGCACACCGGGAGTGAGTTCGGCTGCGGCGATCACCGAGGCGACGGCGTGCGGGTCGCGCAGGAAGTTCTGTCCGAAACGGCGCGAGGCGCGGAAGCCCGCCGCGACGAGCTCGCGCTCGATCCGGGCCCACTCCGGGCGCGCGCTCGGCGCACCGCCGGTCTCCGAACCCGTCTCCGAAAGCGTGCTCACCGGCGCGCCCCTTCCGCGAGCACGGCGAGCGAGCCCGGTGCGCCGGGCCGACGCGCGAGTTCGTCGAGCAGTGGCAACGCGGCGGCGCCGAACCGCTCGCCCACGCGTCCGAGCCGCTCCCTCGCTCGCGCGCCGTCGCCCCACTTCGCCGCTTGCCGCCAGAGATAGTCGCGCGCCGTCGCCACGAGCCGCACGCCGACATCGTCCGCGCGCGACGACGGATCGAGCACGAGCGCGTGGTACTCGGAGACCGCGTGGCTGTAGATCGGCCGCAGGAAGTAGAGGTACGAACCTCCGAACGCGCAACGCTTCGAGCCGTCGGCCGCGAGACCGTTCAACGTGTCCGAGCACCACTCCCAGACGTTGCCGATCACGTCATACGCGCCGGCGGGAGTCCGACCGCTCTCGAACGAGCCGACCGCGAGCGGCTTGTAGAGGCCGAACTCGAGCGTGTTCGCGACCGAATCGGAGCGCGTGTCGCCCCACGCGTAGAGGCGGCCCTGCGGGCCTGCCGCGAGCGCCAACCACTCGAGCGACGTCGGCAACCGGAAACCTCGGGCACGCGCGTAGCGCTCCGCTTCGTCGCACGAGAGCGAACTCGCCGGCCAGTCACCGGTGCCTTCGGTCCACGTCGCGAGCTTGTCCCGCCAGACGTCGTCCGTTTCGAGTCCGGTCTCGGCGAGGAACGTGCGCCACTCGTCGCGGGTCACTTCGAACGCGGTCACGAGCACGTCGTCGACGACGACTGCGTTCGCTGCCGGCACGCGACCGGCGGGCACGAACACCAACCGTTCGAGTTCGGCGAGCGCTTGTTCGGTCGCGTCGTTCTCGCCGTCGCATGCTCCACCGGCGACCCACGCGAACACGACGAGCGCGAGCAAACCGACACGCCGCGCCCTCGTCGATGCGGGGACGCGGCGTGTGCGCGAGACGGTGCGCTCGCGGTTCATGCGAGTCGCGCGACGAGCCTCACTTGACGTCGTCGGTGAGTTCGGTGCTCGCTTCGCTGGCGCGCTTCGAGGGTGCCGCGGGAGCGCCGAGCGGATCGGCACCTTCGTCGGAGACGAAGATCTCGACGCGCCGGTTCTTCTGGCGGTTGTCGGCGTTGTCGTTCGGCGCGACCGGATCCGACGGACCGAAGCCCATCACGACGACGCGGTCGTTCGCGACTTTGCCTTTCTCGACGAGCAACGCCGCGACTTCGACGGCGCGCGCGGCCGAGAGTTGGAGGTTGCCGTGCGGGAACTTCGCGAGCGTCTCCGGCTTCTTGACCGGAACGCTGTCGGTGTGCCCGCGGACGTAGATTCGGCCGTGCGCGCGGCTGTTGATGTCGGGCGCGACCGTCTCGATGAGCGCCTGCTGGCCTTCCGCGCTCAGGTCCGAAGAACCCAAGGCGAAGAGGATCGCTTCCTTGACCTGGTAGACGTAACCGCCGTCGACGCGGAACTTGGTGATGTCGCCGGGATTCGTGCCCATCTCGGCGATCTTCTCGTTCAGCGAACGCAGGCGTTCGTCGAGGTCCGCGCTCGCGTTCTGCACGTTCATCTCGCTCGCCTTGAGTTGGCGGCGCAACGACGCGTTCTCGGTCTCGAGCGCGGCGATCTGACGCTCGTAGTCGAGCGTCGTCTTCTGGTAGTGCTTCGCGGCGAGTTGGGTCTCGTCGTAACGCTGACGCGACACGCACGACGTCGTGAGCACGAGTGCGCAAGTGAGCGCAAAGACGGGCGCGAGCGTCGCACGACGCGCGCCACGGAAACTGTGGTCGAACATCCCTGACGAACCTTCTCGGAGAGACCGAACTCTCCGCAATCCCTGTTTGCCGAAGACCGTGGGCGCGCACCTCGCGCCCACCCGGGTCGATCGTTCGAGCTCCGCCGCCGGCGACGTCGAAACGTCCGACGCGGCGCGAACTCTGCGGCAGAGACTAGCGGTCCGCCCGACGCGCTCCAAAGCCGAGATGCGACTTTCTCACGCTCGGCTTCGATGCGGCGCTCTGCCGAGCAACGGGCGCGCAGCGAGTTCGGCGGCTGGCGTTCGTCGGCGGCTGGCGTTCGTCGGCGGCTGGCGTTCGTCGGCGGCTGGCGTTCGTCGGCGGCTGACGCCCGTCGGCGGCTGGCGCCCGTCGGCGCCACACCGCCGTCACTTGGCGGCGCCGAGGAATCTAGCGATGCCCATCGCGATGTCGGTGTGCGCGCCCGTGGCGAGCGACGCGATCACCGGCGTCGTCAGGAGCAGCACGAGCGTCGTCAGCAGGACGACCGTGCGGACGAGCATGCCCTCGGGGACGCCTTCCTCCGGAACGGCGGCGGCGACGGCGATCGGCTCGTCTTCTTCCTCGGGCTCTTCGGCGGCTTCTTCGACCGCGGGAGCCTCGTCGACGGCGACTTCGCGGACTTCTTCGACGTCCTCGTCGAGGATCGTGTCGGCCTCGGAGATCTCCTCGGTCTTCATGCCGGCGTCCATCTCGGAATCGTCCTCGAAGACGAGTTCCTCGGTGGTGCCGCCGAGTTCGACCACTTCGCCGCCCGAGAGCTCTTGGCGCAGGCTTTCGACGTCCGCCTTGCGGAGCTTCATCGTCTCGCCCTCGCGGAACGCACGGATCTCGCCTTCGGAGACCAAGCGCTTCAGCTCCTCTTCCTTGAGGCGCAGCTCCTTCAGGGCTTCTTCGAAACTGTAGAACTCCTTCTCGGCCACGTGCGGGATCTCCTGGTCGACTTCTTGGGGGCTTGGAGGTGGGAGGCTTGGGCGCGAGCGCGACGGCGTCGCGGCTCGCGGGTGTGGGTGCGTCTAGTTGCCGGGATCGGCGGAGAGGTTCGCGTTCGCGTCGGTCTTGCCGGCGGTCTCGCGCGCTTGCTTGTCGAACTCCTCGCGGAGCTTCTTGTACGTGAACTGCGAGCGGTCCTTGTAGCCGTCGACTCGGAAGTCGAGGTCGATGCGCCGCGCGCCGATCAACTTGATGCCCTGGCTCGACTCGCTGCCGCCGACCGCTTGGTACACGGCGAGCTGATACGAGACGGAATCGATGACGTAGAGGATCGACGCCCCCGTGATGTCGGTGCCGGTGACCGCGATCATCCGGTTGTTGGAGTCGGCGGTCGCCGCCATCGCGATCGGCGGCAACGACTGCGTCTCCTGCTCGTCCGGGTCGTTGGAGCCGCCGGATCCCTGGGCGGCGACCACGGGCGTGGGGAGCGAGGACGGCGAGAGCGGCGCGCGCCAGAAACCGATCGCGGCGCACAGCGCGCCTGCGGCGAGCAGCCAACCGTGGGAGTCGTAGAGGGAGCTCTTGTCCATGTCCTTGCTCGGAGTCGTCGCCGCGTCGCCCGTGGGCCACCGTCGGCGTTCCGAGGGCTGACTATCCTAGCGAGCCGCCTCGGTTGCCAAAAGGCGGCCTACCAACGGTAGAGCTCGCCGGAGATCTCCTCGACCAAGTCCTTCAGGGTCACGATGCCGAGCGGGCGGGAGAGCGTCCCGACCACCGCCATCCGCTGGCCGCTCTTGCGCAGCCGCGCGAGCGCGCGATCGATCGACAGGCCCGGCGGCAACGCGGCGAGCGGCCGCAGGTGCTCCTTCACGTCGGCGTTCGCGGCGCCGGCGAGCACTTCGAGCTGGTGCACGTAGCCGACGACGGCCCCGCCCGGCTCGCTGACGGGCAGGCGGCTGAAGCCCGAGCGCTCGAGCCGCTGGCGCAGATCGGCGGCCTTGGCGTCCGCCCGCACGGTCTCGACCTTGCGCCACGGCACCATCACCCGCTCGACCGGCAGCGTGCGCAGTTCGAGCACCTTGCGCGCCATCCGTTCGAGTTCCGGGGTCAGCTCCTGGTCGCGTTCGCGCAGCAGCTCGATCACGGCCTCCCGGCCGCTGACCCGCACGAGGTCGTGTTCGTGCAGCGAGAGCGCCCGGAACAACGCCCCCATCGCGACCCGCATCGGCCAGACGAGCGGCAGGAGCACCACGTTGACCGCGGCCACGCCAGGCGCGACGGCGCCGACCAACGCGTGCGGACGGCGGCGGAAGAGGTCCTTCGGCAGCACGCCGCCGAAGAAGAGCAGGAAGGGCGTCAGCACGATCGACACGACGATCTCGTGCCAACCGTCCGGCAGCCCGAGCGGCTCGAACAGCGCCAGCCCGACGGTCGTCGCGGTCTCGTCGACGAACGCGACGGCGAAGAGCAACGTGATCAGCAGTCGCGCGTCGTCGCGCAGCAAGAACTCGATCCAGCGGGCGCGCCGAGAGCCCGCGCGCGCTTCGGCTTCGACGCGAGTGCGCGACAACGAGTAGAGCCCGGTCTCCGCGCCCGAGAGCATGCCGGAGACGAGTGTGCAGAGGAACAGGCCGAGGAGCAGCAGGAGCGTCATCATGCGCGCGCCTCCTCGGGCACGACGCTCGCTCCGTCGACGCGGATGTCGACCGCCGTGATGCGTCGACGTTGGATGCGGTGCACGGTGAGCACCAGTCCGCCGGTCTTCACTTCGTCGCCGACCTTCGGGATGCGGCCGAGCAACGCTCCGACCAATCCGGCGACGGTCTCGAACTCGGTCGCGACGACTCGCCGGCCGAAGTGTTCGTTCCACTCGCGGATCGGCAAGTCGCCGACGACGCGGAAGCGGCCCGGACCGAGCGGCACGACGGCGCGTTCCGGCGTCTCGCCCTCGACGCGCAAGTCGCCGACGACCTCCTCCATGATCTTCTCGAGCGTGATCAGGCCCGCGGTCCCGCCCCACTCGTCGACGACGACCGCCTGCGCGACGTGCGAATCGCGCAGATCGTGCAGCGCGGCGAGTGCACTCGCGACTTCGGGCACGAAACGCACCGGCGTCAGGATCTCCTCGATCGACCGGTCGGGCTCCTTGACGAGGTCGCGCAGCCGCACGCGGCCGAGCACCTTGTCGGGATGCTCGTCGACGACGATCAACCAGGGCTCCTTGCGCTCGACCGCGCGCGCGATCACGTCGCGTCGATCGGTCGCGTGACGGTCGAGGAACAGGACGTCGACGCGCGGCGTCATGATCTCCCGCACTCGCACGTTCTGCAGACCGACGATGCCCGACAGGATCTCCGCTTCCGAGTCGTGCAGCAGCCCGCGCTCGACGCTCTTCTCGAGCGCCTTCTCGAGGTCCTCCGAGCGGATGCCGGCTTCCTCGCGTCCGGCTTCGCCGAGCGCGCGGTACACGACTTCGGTCGCGCGCGCGAACACGCGCACCATCGGCGAGAGCAGCGTCGCGGTCGCGGCGAGCACCGGCGCCGAAGCCCGTGCGATCGGGATGCGCGCACGCAACGACAGCGTCTTCGGGACGACTTCGCCGACGAGCAGCACGAGCACGACGGCGACCAGGTCGCGCACGAGCTCCCGCCAGCCCTCCAGACCGACGCCGACGTTGCTGACGAACGCGAAGAAGAGGATGTTCACGAACAGGTTCGCGAACAGGATCGTGATCAGGACGCCGCGCGGGTCGGCGAGCAGCTTCTCGACGCGCTCGCCGGCCTTGCGGCGCTCCTTGTCGCTCAGACTGAAGAGGGCGGTCTCGGCCGCGCTCGGCAGCGCGGAGCAGCCGAGCAGCACGACGAGCAGGCCGATCAGGAACGGCGAAGCGTCGATCACGTTGCGGCGGGTTGGGTACGCGCCGTCGGGAAGTAGAGCGTCGCGCGGAAGCCCTCGCCAGGGGGACTCGCGAGCGCGAGCTCGCCGCCGTGCCGCACCGCGATGCCGTGGACGATCGCGAGGCCGAGTCCGGTCCCCTTGCCCGGCGCTTTCGTCGTGAAGAAGAGGTCGGAGGCCCGCGCGAGCGCGTCCGCCGGCGCACCCGGTCCGTTGTCGACGACGTCGAGCCGCAGGCGAGCGCCTTCGAGCGCGAGGCGCACGTCGATCGTCTTCGGCTCGCGTCGGCTCTCCTCGAGCGCGTCGAGCGCGTTGACGAGCAGGTTGAGGACGCCCTGCGCGATTTCGTGGCGCTCGCCCTTCATCGCCGGCAAACGGCTCCAGCGTGCCACGACGAGTTCGGGCGCCGCGACGCCCTCGGCGTCGCCGAGGCGCAGCACGACTCCGGCGCGTGACGCGCGATACGCCACGAGTTGGATCGCGTCCTGCACGGGCTCCGCGAGCGGGAATTCGGTCTCCTGGCCCGCTCGAGGCGTGAAGCGCAGAAGCCGCCCGACGGTCAAACGGATGCGCTCGAGCCCGCCCGAGAGCAGCTTGTAGTACTGCGCCCGTTTCTCGGGCGGCAAGCGTTCCTCCGCGAGCACTTCGACGGCGTTCTGCAATCCGCCGAGCGGGTTGTTGATCTCGTGCGCGATGCCGGCCGCGAGCTCGCCCATCGCGGCGAGCCGCCGTTCCTTCATCGCGGCGGACGTCGCTTGTTCGGCCTCGGCGCGCGCACGCGCGACTTCCGCCGCGAGCGTCTTGTTGAAGCCGTCGACACGATCGGTCATCGCGTTGAACGTCGCGAAGAGCTCGCCGAACTCGTCCTTGGCGGGCGCGTCGGCGAGCCGCACCGAGAAATCCCCGTGGGCGACCGCGCGCGCCGCTCCGGCGAGCCGCTCGACCGGCTTGATGACGAACCGCGAGAGCACGAAGTACGTGCCCGCGGAGATCAGCGACGTCGACAGCAGGAAACCCGGCAAGAAATAACGCCACAGGAGCTCCCACGTGCTGCGCCCGGCGCGCACGCGGTACCAACACGCCCCCCACGTGCCTCCGGGGTACTGGATCGGCACCACTCGGCCGCCGGAGACGTCGGTCACCACTTCGCCCCGTTGCGCAGCGCGCGCGAGCGCGGCGGTCACGCGTTCCGCCTCGAACTCCACGCCGCGATGGCGCGCGCCGAGCGGATTCAGCGCGACTCCGCGAGGCCGCCAGCCGTCCGCCGTCTCTTCGAGGTTCGCGTCGACCAGGATCGCGTCGGCGAATTGCGTCCAGTTGGGCCACGAGAGGATGCGCGCCGCGTTGACGCTCCCTTTCGGGTCGATCGTGCCGCGGATCGTGTAGACCAAGTCCTCGCCCATCGCGAGCGCGCCGGCTTCGTAGCTCTTCGCGAGCTCCGGCGTGAAGTACCCGAACAGCACGCCGGCCACCGCCGCGTTGATCGCGACGAGCAACAGCAACACGCGCTTGCGGAGCGAGAGGTTCAAGCGATGCGCAGCGGGAACGAGCCGCCGCGACGCCGGATCATGCCTCGCCGAGCTTGCTCATGATCGCGAGCAACGGCATGAAGAGCGCCACGACGATGAAACCGACGACCACCGCCATGACGATGATCAGCAGCGGTTCGAAGATGGTCAGCATCGCCTGCGTGCGGCGGTCGACCTGCACGTCGTAGGCGTCCGCGACCTTGATCAGCATCTTGTCGAGTTCGCCGGTCGCTTCGCCGACGTCGACCATGTTGACGACGAGGTCGTCGAACACGCCGCTCTCTCCCATCGGCCTCGCGATGCCTTCGCCTTCGCGCACCGTGGTGCGGATCTGGTCGACGCCTTTCGCGAGCACTTCGTTGCCCGTCGAGTCGCGCACGATCGTCAGCGCGTCGAGGTGCGGCACGCCGGCTTCGATCAACGTGCCGAACGTGCGCGAGAACGACGCGATCAGCGACTTCGAGAGCACGGCGCCGACCAGCGGCAGGCGCAAGAGGAGTTTGTGCACCGCGAACCGATAGCCGAGGCTGCGGCGCATCAGCGCGAGGTGCACGACGACGATCAGGATCGGCAGCCCGACGACCAAGTACCAGTAGTCGGCCGCGAAGCGGCTCGTGTCGAGCAGGATCTGCGTCACTTTCGGCAGCTCGCCACGCAACGTCTGGAAGAGCTCCTCGAACTTCGGCACGACGAGGATCACCGCGGCCGTGACGACGCCGATCGCGACCAGCGAGACCACCGCCGGGTAGATCAGCGCTTGGATCACCTTCGCGCGCACGCCGGCGGACTTCTCGCGGAACGCCGCGAGGCGATTGAGGATGCGCCCGAGGACGCCGCCCGCCTCGCCGGCGCGCACCATGCTGCAGTAGAGCTTGTCGAACGAACGTTCGTGCTTCGCGAGCGCTTCCGAGAGCGGCGTGCCGGCCGACACGTCCTCGACCAGATCACCGAGGATCGTCTTGAACGGCCCCGGCCGCGTCTGTCCCTCGAGGATGGTCAGCGCTTTGACGATCGGGATGCCCGCGTCGGTCAGCGTCGCGAGCTGCGTCGTGAAGTCGGTGATCGTCTGCCCAGCGACGCGCCCACGATGGCGCTTGCGCGGTTCGCCCGCGGGCGTCGCGGCGCCCCGCTCGCGGAAATCGGTCTTGGCGGCGGCGACCGGCGCGGCGCGTTGGATCTTCTTGGCCATCGGGACGAATGCGCGTGGAGGGTAACGGGGGCTCGACGGTGGCGGAAGCTCTACAGCGCGGTCTCCCGCAGCACTTCTTCGACGGTGGTGCGACCTTCGGCGATCGCGCGCAGCCCGCTCTGGCGCAGCGTCGTCATCCCCGATTCGAGCGCGGCGAGCCGGAGATCCTGCGTCGAAGTGCGCTCGAGGATCGCGCGCCGCAACGCAGCGTCGACTTTGACGATCTCGAAGATGCCGGTGCGACCGCGATAGCCCGTGTGGTGGCACGAACCGCAGCCCTTGCCGAAGTAGAAAGTCGCGCTCTCGAGGCCCTTCGCGTCGGGCCCGAGCTCCCGCAGGAGTTCGTCGTCGGGTCGGTACGCCGTCTTGCAGCTCTCGCAGACCTTGCGCACGAGACGTTGAGCGATCACGGCTTCGAGCGTCGCCGAGATCAGGAACGGTTCGACGCCGATGTCGACGAGACGCGTCACCGCGCTCGGCGCGTCGTTGGTGTGCAGCGTCGCGAACACCGTGTGACCGGTCAGCGACGCTTCGACGGCGACCGAGCCGGTCTCGTGGTCGCGGATCTCGCCGATCAGGATCTTGTCGGGGTCCTGGCGCAGCACGGTGCGCAGCACGCGAGCGTACGTCACGCCGATGTCTTCGTTGATCGGCACCTGCACGATGCCGTCGATGTCGTACTCGACCGGATCCTCGGCGGTGATGATCTTCACGGCGGGATCGTTCGCTTCCGACAGCATCGCGTAGAGCGTCGTCGTCTTGCCCGAACCGGTCGGCCCGGTGATCAGGATGATCCCGTGCGGCAGATCGGTGAGCTCGCGCAGCGTGTCCTCCTCGACCCGCGAGAGTCCGAGCGCGGCGAGGTTCAACTGCACGGCGCTGCGGTCGAGCACGCGCAACACGGCGCTCTCGCCCGAGATGCCGGGAATCGTCGCGACCCGCAAGTCGACCGGCCGGCCGTCGATCGAGAGCTCGATGCGACCGTCCTGCGGCATGCGCGTCTCGGCGATGTCGAGGTCGGCCATGACCTTGATGCGCGCGACGAGCGGCACCGCGAGGTGCGCGGGCGGAGCTTCGATCTCGTACAACGCGCCGTCGACGCGGTAACGGATGCGGAACTCCTCGTCGAACGACTCGAAGTGCACGTCGCTCGCGCGGTCCTTGATCGCCTGGTGCAGGATCGAGTTGAGCAGGCGCACGACCGGCATGCTCTGCGCCGCGCTCTGCGCGTCGCCGCCGACCGCGCGTGCGGCTTGGGCGATCGCGTCCTTCAGCGAACCTTCTTCGCCGTAACACTCGCGCACCTTCGCTTTGATGCGCTCCGGGTCCGCGATCACCGCTTTGACGTCGAGGCCGGTCGTGAAACGCAGGTCCTCGAGCAACGTGGTGTTGAGCGGGTCGCCGATCGCGACGGTCAACGTCTTGCCTTGCAGCGTCACGGGCAACACGCCGTACGTGTGCGCGAGGCTCGCGTCGAGCGAACCGAGCGCGTCGGGGCCGGGCTTCGCCTTCTCGAGGTCGATCGTCGCGAGCCCCGACTGTTCCGCGAGCGCTGCCGCGACGTCCGCCGACGTGCACGCGCCGGTCTCGACCAGGATCTGGCCGAGCAAGCCGCCTTGTTTGCGCTGCACCGCGAGCGCTTCTTGGATCTGGCCCTCGCGCACGACGCCGCGCGCTTTCAGGATCTGCCCGAGCAACTTGCGGCCGCCGCCGGCGCCGGAAGTGGACGGAACTTTCGGGTCCGGCGTCACAGCCGCGCCTCGAGGTCCTTCGGATCCTGCGCGGACTCGAGCGCTTCCTCGCGCGAGATCGCGTCCTTCTTGAACAGATCGAGCAAGTAGTCGTCGAGCGTGATCATCCCGAGCCGCCGCGACGTCTGGATCGTCGACTGGATCTTGTTCGTCTCGTTCTTGCGGATCAGGTTGCCGATCGCCGCGTTCATCAGCATCACTTCGAACGCAGCGACGCGGCCCTTCTTGTCCTTGCGCTGCATCAGCACTTGGCTGATCACGGCGATGATCGAGACCGAGAGCTGCGCGCGAATCTGTTCCTGCTGGTTGACCGGGAACGCGTCGATGATGCGGTCGACCGTGCGAGCCGAACCGGTCGTGTGCAGCGTGCCGAACACCAAGTGGCCGGTCTCCGCCGCCGTGATCGCCGCGGAGATCGTCGCGAGGTCGCGCATTTCGCCGACCAGGATCACGTCGGGGTCCTGACGCAGCACGCGCCGCAGCGCTTCGGGGAAGTCGGGCACGTCTTGGCCGAGCTCACGTTGCGTGACGACGCTCTTCTTGTGCGCGTGGTAGTACTCGATCGGATCCTCGATCGTGACGATGTGTCGATCGAGGTTGGTGTTGATCCAATCGACCATCGTCGCGAGCGTCGTCGTCTTGCCCGAACCGGTCGGTCCGGTGACCAAGACGAGCCCACGCGGCCGGCGCATCAGGTCGCGGCAACTCTCCGGCAGGCCGATCTGCTCGAACGAGAGCAGCCTGTTCGGGATCAGACGCGCGACGGCGGAGTAGTGACCGCGCTGGCGCATCACGCTGACGCGGAAGCGGTTGCCGCTCGAGTGTTGCAGGCCGAAGTCGGTCGTGCCGATGCGTTCCACTTCCGCCCAGTGCGTCGCGTCGGTCATCGAACGACAGAGTTTCTCGGCCGTGTCGTTGTCGAGCATGTGCGGCGTCGCGTCGACGAGTTCGCCGAGCAAGCGCAGCACCGGCGGCCGACCCGGGTTCAAGTGCAGGTCGGACGCACCGCGCTGGATGGTCAGGGAGAGCAGTTCTTGGACGTCCACGATCGCTCGGTGGCTGGGGTTCGCTTCAGGGTTCGTCGCTCGCCGCGCGTGCGACGCGCAACACTTCCGCGGTGGTCGTCGCGCCGGCGAGCACCTTGCGCGCTCCGTCGACGAGCAACGGACGCAAACAGCGGTTCTCGAGCGCCCGCGCGCGGAGTTCGTCGAGCGCGACGCCGCGGAACGCGAGCTCCTTCAGCTCGTCGTTCATCTCGAGCAGCTCGAAGAGCCCGAGTCGGCCGCGGTAGCCGGTGCCCTCGCACGCGCGACAGCCGCAGGCTCGTTTGAGCGTCGGCTCGCGCACCAGCGTCGGATCGAGGCCGAGCGTCGCGAGTTCGCTCGGCGACGCCGTGTACGTCTCCGCGCACTCCTTGCAGACCTTGCGCACGAGCCGCTGCGCCATCACGCCGTGCACCGAGCCGGCGACGAGGAACGGTTTCACGCCCATGTCGACCATGCGCGTGATGGCGCTCGGCGCATCGTTCGTGTGCAGCGTCGAGAAGACCAAGTGGCCGGTCAACGACGCCTGGATCGCGATCTCCGCCGTCTCGACGTCGCGGATCTCGCCGACCAGGATGATGTTCGGCGCCGCGCGCAGCATCGCTTTCAGGATGCGCGCGAACGTGAGCCCGATCTTCGGGTGGACCTGCACCTGATTGATGCCGCGGATGTGGTACTCGACCGGATCCTCGGCGGTCAGGATCTTCACGTCGGGACGGTTGAGCTCGGAGAGCGCCGCGTAGAGCGTCGTCGTCTTGCCCGAGCCCGTCGGACCCGTCACGAGCACGAGGCCGTTCGGCCGTTTGATCCACTTCTTGAAGAGCGCGTGATCCTCTTCGCCGAACCCGAGGTCCGGCAGACCGATCAAGCTCCTCGACCGATCGAGCAGACGCATGACCATCGTCTCGCCGTGGTTCGTCGGCAGGATCGAGACGCGCACGTCGATCGGCCGGCCCGGCAACGCGAGTTCGATGCGGCCGTCCTGCGGCTTGCGCTTCTCGGCGATGTCCATCGCCGCCATGATCTTGAGGCGCGAGACGAGCGGCGCGTGCAGGTGGGGAGGATGCTCCGCGACGTCCCGCAGCATGCCGTCGACGCGGAAGCGGATGCGCACGCGCGAGGGCGACGGTTCGACGTGGATGTCGCTCGCCCGCGCCTCGAGCGCGTCGTCGAACATCCGGCGCACCAGGCGCACGATCGGCGCGTCGTCACCGCCGATCCCGGCGGCGCCGTCCGAGCCATCGCTCGCCCCCATCTTCTGCGCGACCGCTTGGTCGGCGGTCGGGCCGTAGCAGCGCTCGAGCGCGCCCTTCAGCGCCCCCGGCGCCGCAAGGGCGCACAGGACCTCGCCGCCGATCATGAACGACAGTTGGTCGACCAGGATCCGCTTCATCGGATCGTCGACGGCGACCACGAGCTTGCCGTTCTTCTCGGCGACCGGCAGCAGCCCCTGTTGGCGCGCGAGTTCCGCGGGGACCCGCTGCAGGAGCTTGTCGGGCGGGCGGCCCTTCGCGAGGTCGACGAACGGCAGTCCTTCGAGCTTCGCGCGCGCACGCGCGACCGTCGCTTCGTCGGAGAACCCGAGCTTCGCGAGGGCGTCGGGGAGCGCGATCGCGCCGTTGCGCTGGAGCGTCAGCGCCTCGCGGAGTTGCTCCGGTGTCAACGCCCCTTGCGCCACCAGCGCTTCGCCCAGGTTCTGACTCACTCGGCTCCTCTAACCCGCTCGCAGCGTCTCGATACCGAAGTTCCGGTGCCGAACCTCCGGGCGGGCGGCGGAGGATAGCAACGCCCGAAAAGCCGTGCACCCGCGCCGGCGTCGGCCGGCACGGGTGCACGTTCTGGTCGTTCGGCGTCAGCCGCGGACGATCACTGTCCGCCGGACTTCTGCTCACCACCGCCCGCCGCGGGCGGCGTCTTCGCGGCCTGGCGGCAGACGCCCGAGAAGAGCACTTGCACTTCGGGCTTCGCCGGGTGGCCGGTCTTGATCACGAGCCGGCCTTGGAACGCGCCGTCGGCGGTCTCCGGCAGGCCGTTCAACGTCAGCTCGACTTCGACGGCCTTGCCGTCCGCGGTCGGACGCGCGTTGACGCTGAACTGGTCCTTGAACTTGAAGTCCGGCGTCTGGTCGTTCGCGCCGATGATCTTGAGCTCGGGCATGCCCATCGTGAACTTCGGATCGAAGCTTTGGACGCGCAGCGTGCGCGAGACGATCTGACCGGGACGCACCAGACCGAACGACAGGTATTGCGGGTCGTAGGAGATCAGCCCGCGCACGCGCGCCGTCAGCATCAGCGTCGCCGAATAACGCGGCTGCTTGCCGTCGGGGCCCGCGGCGGCACCGGTGATCTCCTGGTCGGAGAGCAGCGCGAGCGGGTAGCCCGTGTTGCCTTCGCGGCAGTCCGGACCGACGGTGACCTTGACGGTCCAGCGGTCCGACTTGCCGTCGGCGCCCGGGTTGACCGGGGTCAACACGCAGTTGACGCCTTGCGGCAACGGGCGCGGCTCGAGCGAGAGCATGAACGGCCCCGGACGCTTGCCGGTGACTTCGCACGTCTTCTCGACAACGTCCGCGACCGAGATCTCGCCGAAGTCGAGGGCGTTCGGCGTCATGCGGAAGTACGTGTCGACCATCGCCGTCAGGCCGAGGGTGACCGTGCCGCGCGGGTCGTTGCAGAAGACGTTGATCTTGCTCGAGGCGGCGTTGTGCTTGTTCTTGGTGTTGAGCTCGGCTTCCATCTCGAGTTCGGTGCCCGGCGCGATCGGGTCGCCGAACTTGTAGAGCTCGAGCGAGCCGTCGGACTTCTTCACCGAGAGGCGACCGAGCGTGCAGCCGCACGTCGGTTTCGCCTGCGTGATCACGAGCGGACCTTGGCCGGCGCTCTTCAACTGGAAGACGTGCTTCACGACTTCGCCTTCGATCACGGTGCCGAAATCGTGATCGGACTTGTCGACGTCGAGGCGCGCGGGCGGACCGGCAGGCGTCTGGACGGGCGGCGTCTGACCGGCGGGAGCCGGCGGCGTCGGGTTCTGGGCGAAGAGCGTGGACGCGAACGCGCACACGCCGAGCACGGACACCATGGAGCGGACACGAATGTTCATGATTGCAGGGGGCTAGAGGGCCCGGGATTGTAGGGCCGACGTCGCGCGACCGAAAGCGAAGCCTCCGATCGGCGCCGGCGGCGGACACACGAGATGGAAGACCGGGCGGGCTGCCTCTCGAGTTGGCCCGGCACGGTGGACGGCGTATCCTGGCGCGCCCCATGGGCCGCCGAGTGGATCGTGAACGAGGTTGGAACGGCGGTGCGCGCCCGGGGACGCGAGGCAACCGAAGCGGTCGCTCGCATCGGCTGGTCCGCGGCCTCGCGACCGGTCTCACGGCGCTCGCGCTCGCGCTCGCCACCGGCGGTTGTCTCTGTCCGAGCCACCCGCCGGAGGCGTTGACGCGCGCCGGATTCCGTTCGCCTCGCCAGACGTTCGAGACCTTCTTCGCGGCTTTCGATTACCAACTTTTCGGTCTCGAGTTCCGCTGCTTCTCCGCGGAGTTCCGTCGGCGCAACCGCGTCTCCGAAATCACCTGGCGCGAGTTCCGCGACCAACTCGAGCGCGAACATCCCCTGTTGCGCCTCGCCGCGCGCGTCGAAGTCGTCGAGGAGTTTGCCGAGGGGCCGCGTACGCATTGGATCGTGGCGAAAGCGGCCGGCCGTACGGTCCGTTTGCGGTTCGTAAGAGAGGATTTCTACGAATTCTGGGCCGGAGACGTGCTGGCGACGGACGGAACTTGGCCGGAGGGCGAGCCGTGGAAGCTCGACGCCGCGGCGCCGGCCGCGTCGGTCACGCTCCCGCTCGACGTCGACCAGGCCGCTACGCTGAACGCCGCATCGATCAGCGAGATCCGCGTGGGGTACGAGTGGAAGCTCGATGACCTCGTCGAAGAACCGGCCCCTCGCCCCTAGCTCACACACTGGATTCGCCCCCATGCCCGCCACCAAGCGCGCTCCGAGTCGTTCGAAACCCGCCCCCGCCCGCCCGCAGTCGGCGAAAAAATCCACGGCGCAGAAGAAGCGCTTCGTCTTCTCCTTCGGCGACGGCCGCGCGGAAGGCGGCGGCGCGATGAAAGAACTGCTCGGCGGCAAGGGCGCGGGCCTCGCCGAGATGAGCCGACTCGGACTGCCGGTGCCGCCGGGGTTCACGATCTCGACCGAAGTGTGCACGCACTTCTACGCGAACGGCCGGCGCTACCCGACCGACCTGCGTCGCCAAGTCGACGCGGCGCTGCAGAAGATCGAGAAGGAAACCGGCAAACGCTTCGGCGACGCCGAGAACCCGCTGCTCTTGTCGGTGCGCTCCGGCGCGCGCGTGTCGATGCCCGGGATGATGGACACCGTCCTGAACCTCGGCCTCAACGAAACGACCGTCGAAGGGCTCGCGAAGGCTTCGGGCAACCCGCGTTTCGCGTGGGACGCGTACCGGCGCTTCGTGCACATGTACGCGGACGTCGTGCTCGGGCTCAAGGCAGCTCGCGGCGAGAGCTTCGACCCGTTCGCACAAGCGCTCGAGGACGCAAAGCGCGCGCGCGGCGTCACGGCGGACACCGACCTCGACGCAGACGCCTTGAAGGACCTCGTGCACCGCTACAAGGCGCTCGTGCGCGAACGCTGCGCCCGCGAGTTCCCCGAATCGCCCGACGACCAACTGTGGGGCGCGATCAGCGCGGTCTTCGAATCGTGGAACACCGAGCGCGCCGTCGTCTACCGCCAGTTGAACCACATCCCCGGCCACTGGGGCACCGCGGTCAACGTGATGGCGATGGTGTTCGGCAACCTCGGCGAGACGTCCGCGACCGGCGTGTGCTTCACGCGCGATCCGTCGACCGGAGCGAAGGAGTTCTACGGCGAGTTCTTGATGAACGCGCAGGGCGAGGACGTCGTCGCGGGCATCCGCACGCCGTTCCCGATCCCCGAGCTCGGCCACCAACTGCCGAAGGCGTACAAGGAACTGCAGCGGGTGCAGAAGCTCCTCGAGAAGCACTACCGCGACATGCAGGACCTCGAGTTCACGATCGAGCGCGGCAAGCTCCACATGCTCCAGTGCCGCAGCGGCAAACGCACCGGCTTCGCCGCCGTGAAGATCGCGACCGACATGGTGCGCGAGAAACTGATCACGCGCGAAGAAGCGCTGCGCCGCGTGCAACCCGAGGCGTTGAACCAACTGCTCCAGCCGATCTTCAACTTCGCCGAGCAGAAGGCGGCGCGGGAGAGCGGCAAGGTGCTGACCAAAGGCCTCAACGCCGGCCCCGGCGCCGCGAGCGGTCACATCGTGTTCGACGCCGAAACCGCCGAGCACTGGGTCGCGACGAAGAAGGAGTCGGTGATCCTCGTCCGCATCGAGACGAGCCCGGAGGACATCCGCGGCATGTCGGCGGCGAGCGGCATCCTGACCGCGCGCGGCGGCATGACGAGCCACGCGGCGCTGGTCGCGCGCCAAATGGGCAAGGTCTGCGTCGCCGGAGCCGGCGCGCTCGAGATCGACTACGTCGCGAAGACGATGAAGGTCGGCTCGACGACGTTGAAGGAGGGCGACTGGCTCTCGCTCGACGGCTCGAGCGGCGAAGTGATCGCCGGCAAGCTCGCCACGCAACCGTCCGAAGTGATGGCGGCGCTCTTCCACGACGACGTCAAGGCGAAGAAGGGCGAGACCTACCGCGCGTTCCGCGAACTGCTCGAGTGGGCCGACTCCGCGCGCACGCTCGGCGTCCGCGCCAACGCCGACCAGCCGGACCAAGCGCACGTCGCCCGTGCGTTCGGTGCCGCAGGCATCGGCCTCTGCCGCACCGAGCACATGTTCTTCGAAGGCACGAAGATCGACGCGATGCGCGAGATGATCCTCGCGGAGTCGAAGGAAGAACGCGAACGCGCGCTCGCCAAGCTCCTGCCGCTGCAGCGTGCCGACTTCGAAGGCATCTTCGAGGAGATGGCGGGCTTCCCGGTCACCATCCGTTCGCTCGACCCGCCCTTGCACGAGTTCCTCCCGCACGAGGACGAGCAGATCCAAGCGCTCGCGAAGGACATGAACGTCCCCGCCGCGCGGCTGCACGCGAAAGTCGAACAGTTGAAGGAACTGAACCCGATGCTCGGCCACCGTGGTTGCCGCCTCGGCATCACGTACCCGGAGATCACCGCGATGCAAGCGCGCGCGATCTTCGAAGCGGCGTGCAACGTCGCGCTGCGCACGAAGAAGAAGCCGATCCCGGAGATCATGATCCCGCTCGTCGCGACCGAGAAGGAGCTCGCCCTGCAAGCCCAGATCGTGCGCGACACGGCCGCGGCGGTGTTCGCCGAGAAGAAGATCACGATCCCCTACCTCGTCGGCACGATGATCGAGCTCCCGCGCGCCGCGTTGATCGCGGAAGACATCGCGCGCACGGCCGAGTTCTTCTCCTTCGGCACCAACGACCTGACGCAGACGACCTACGGCATCTCGCGCGACGACGGCTCGAAGTTCATCCCGCAGTACATCGAGCACGAGATCTTCGCGCGCGATCCGTTCGCGGGTCTCGACCGCCAAGGCGTCGGCCGCCTGATGCGCATCGCGTGCACGGAAGGCAAGAAGTCACGCCCGGGCATCAAGCTCGGCATCTGCGGCGAGCACGGCGGCGATCCGTACTCGATCGAGTTCTGCAACGAGCTCGGGCTGAACTACGTTTCCTGCTCTCCGCTGCGCGTCCCGATCGCGCGGCTCGCGGCGGCGCAAGCCGCGCTCGCGGCGAAGAAGTAGGCGACTCACCGAACGGGTCCCCACCCAGCACGCCGCGTCGTTGACCTCGGTCAGCGGCGCGGCGTGTGCACTTTCCCGGCGACCGCCGCCGCGAACGTCTGCCGCCAGAGCAAAGTGCCGGATTTGCCCGACCGCGCTTCGACCGACCCCGGCACCGCGGGCGAGTCTTCGTCGACGTCCGAAAAGACGATGTCGAGCACGTGATCGCCGTCGAGGTCCCCAGGCGCGGCGATCGACCGGCCCGCGTGGTGCTGCTCGATCCACGCGGCATCCCCACCCCAATCGAAGAGCGTCCGTCTCGACTTGCCCGAGATCACGAGGAGCGACGTCTCGCCAAAGCACGCCGACCGAGAGCACGCGAGGTCTGTCGCGCCGTCGGCGTCGACGTCGCCGAGCGCCGCGAGCTCGAGTTCGTCGAACGCGCTGAATCCGTCGAAGCCGTTGGACGCGACAGGTTCCGCGGGTCCGCCGAACTCGCCGGCGCTTGCGTACTCGTGTCGTGTCGCCGCCGTGACGAACGCGAGCCGGCTCGAACCGTCGAGCGCCGCCACGGCGTGAGCGAAATCGACGCGGCCATCGCCGTCGAAGTCACCGACGGCGAGCGGCTCGCCTCGCGAGCACGAGCCCGCCCGAAAGCGATGCGTCCACGCCGTCACGCCGCCGGCGAGCGAGAGCGCCACGATCGAAGCGCGGCTCCGCCCGTCGGTCGGCTCGAGCACCGCGAGCACGGTCCCTGCGTCGTCGCCCGAAAGAGCGGGCAGCGCGAGGAAACTCCGCGTGAGTCGCCCGAGCTCGGGTTCGATCGTCAACACTCGCAGTCGTTCGCCGGAACGTCCTGACAAGATGACGAGGCTCGGACCGGCGCGTTCGGTGAACACGGCGAGGTCGTGCACGCCGTCGCCATCCGCATCGCCGACGAACTCGGTCGCGGCACCGAAACGCGCTTCGTCGGCCGAGGCGACGACGGTCCGCAAGAGGGCTCCATCGCGGCCGGAGCGTAGCTCGACGGCCCCCGCACCGACGCCATGCCCCCACTGACCGACCGCGATCTCGGGCATGCCGTCGCCGCTCAGATCGAACCCGCCGGCGAGCGCGCCGCCGTAGCCGCTTCGCCCCTCCGGTGCGCGCCACACGTGCAGCGCACGCCCGTCGCGACCCGACAAGACCACGACCGTGCCCGAGGAGCCGACGGTTTCCCCTCGAACCCACGGTGCGCCGACCGCGAGGTCGTTGACGCCGTCTCCGTCGAGGTCGCCGACCGCGCGGACCGCGAGCCCGAACAAGTCGCCCTCGAGGAGCGCCGCGTGGAACGCCAGCGCGGACGTCGGCGCTGCGCACGTCGCTGACGTTGCGCCAAGCGCGCACGTGACGAAGCCGATTCCGCTCTGCACGGCCCTCCTTGTCTCGAGGGCTCCGCGCGCAACGAGGATCCGGCGCGTAGCCGGCGCGTCAGTCGATCTTGACGTCCGGAGCCTGCAGCTCGCCGATCATGCGCACGACCATGCGGGCGACGCGGCGGATCTTGTCGTAGTCGAGCTTGTCCGGGTCGTCGGTCGGCTTGTGGTAGTCCTCGTGGACGTCGGAGAAGAGGAACGTCACCGGGATCTTCAGGTTGACCGAGAAGTTGCGGTGGTCCGAACGCTCCCAGTATTCGTCCGCGGAACCGAGCGCGGGGAAACCTTCGAGCGGCGCGACCTTCTCCGCGATCTTGACGAGCCCGTTGTACGCAGCGTGACTCTTCGTCGGCGTGATCAGCAGCATGTCCGGCGCGTTGCGCCCGATCATGTCGATGTTGATGTCGCAGAACGGCCGGCAGCCTTCCGGCAACCACGGGTTCTTCGTCCATGCGGCGGAACCCCAGAGGCCTTTCTCCTCGCCGGACACCCACATCAAGAGCACCGAACGCGCGAGCGGCCCGTGCTTCGCGAGCGCCTCCGCGATCGCGAGCAGACCGCACGTGCCCGAGCCGTTGTCGTCGGCGCCATTGTAGATCTGGCCGTCGGAACTCGTGCCGACGTGGTCGTAGTGCGCGGACACGATGATCACGTCCTTCTTGAGCTCCGGATCGGAGCCCGGCCAGAAGCCGCAGACGTTCTCGAGCGTGATCGAATCGAGCTTGCGGTTCTCGTGCACGGTGATGCCGAGATCGTCGCCGAGCTTCCACGACTCGGGCTTGAACGCCCCGAGCGTCGCCGCGGTCACGTACACGCTCGGGAACGGCGTCTCGTCGTTGCGCGAGCGTCGTCCGCCGGTGCCTTGCGCAAGGCGCTTCACGTCGGGCGAGAAGCGCTTCTCGTACGGCTCGCCGACGTGGTTCGGAGGCGCGACGACCACGAGGCCGATCGCACCGGCCGCTTTCGCCGCCTTTTCGCGGTCGCGCCACGCGAGATCGGAGTCGAAACACACCGCCCACCGACCGGCGAGCTCCTTGCCTTGGAAGTCCTCCTTGGAACCGAGACCGCAGAACGTCGCGGGCCCCGCGGCGTCGGAGTCGGTCGCGCTGCGCGAGTAGAACCAGTAGTCGCGACCGAACGCGAGCCGCGTCTCTTCGTCGCCGTGTTTCAGCGTGAGCGCCGACGCGTCGGTGTCGAGCTTGCGCAGCTCGTCGCGCGTCCATTCGTAGAGATACCCGTTCGGCGCGCCGGGCTGCCAGCCGAGGCGTTCGAGGCGAGAGCGCAGGAAACGCGCGGCGATGCGCTGGCCGTCGCTCGGTGTGTCGCGGCCGCCGAGTTCGTCGCTCGCGATGAAGAAGACGTCCGCGCGGATCGCGTCGGCACGGATCGCTTCGAGCGCTTCGACGAGGCTCGTCGCGTTCGACGCGACGGGCGCGGCTGACGGCGCGAGAGTCGCCGCACTTCCGAGCGGCGTGGAAGCGAAGAAGGTCGGGGCGAGCAGCAAGAAGGCGAAAAGCGTCATCGGTGCAACGCCGCGTGCGGCGCGATCAGGGGTCGAGCGGGCGCGACCATGCTACGCGTTCGTCGCCCACCGACGGAGACCGGGCGGCAAAGGAAATGTAGGCGCGCAGCGTCGTGTGCCGCCGGGCGCCGGCTCGACTGCGCCGGCTCGAGCGCGACGGCCTCAACGCGCCGCCGGCCGTGCGGTCGTCGCGACGCAAACGCTGCGCGAGTGGGAAGTCGCCGCGTCGTGTCTCGGGCACGTCCTGAGCGCGCCGCCCGAACGCCTAGTTCGCGCCGCGTGAACGCAGAAAACGCAACGTGGACTCCCGAGCGCGCTCGTGCAGGGCTTCGAGCTCGTCGCTGGTGCGCGTGCGCAGATCCTCGAGGTTCGCCCGACAGAACTCGCAACGCATTTCGTCCAAGTGGAAGTCGACGAAACTCTTCGGCCCCGCCTGCAACGTCCCGGCGAGCGCACGCGCGAGCCACACGCGCGCCGGACACGAAGCGCGCGACGCTCGCCACACCTGTCCGACGTCGAAGTCGAACGTCGCTTCACCCGCTTGCGTCAGCCGCGAGAGCGCGAGGAAGAGCTCCGTCGCTTCCGGCCGCTCTTGCGCGAGTTCGCGGATGCGGACGAGCGCACGGAACTTGATGCCTGCGACCGAAGTTTCGTCGTTCAACCCGAAACGTTGCCAGGTGTCCTTGTTGCGCCATCCGCCGAAGAACAGCGCCTCGATCACCATCAACCGCACGAACTCGCCTTCGGACCACGTCTCCTGCACCCATTCGCGCAAGAGCAGCGCGAGCAAGCGGCGTGCGTTCTCGGAGAACTCTTGGGCGCGCACGACGCGACTCGGCGTCTCCGTCTCCGCCGCCAAACGTTCGATCGGCGCGGGTTCGTCGTCCTCCCCTTCCGTCTGCAGCGTGTCGGCGCGCCGGCGGCGGAGGAAGTCGATCGTGCGGTTGTGGCAGATGCCGAAGAGGTACTGCTCGAACGTGTACGTCGGATCGAAGCTCTTGATCCCGCGCACGGCGCCGAGCAGCGTCTCCTGCACGACGTCGTGCCGCGCTTCCCGGTCGACGACGCGACGTGCGACGTAGTGGTAGAGGCGTCCTGCGTACTCGCGCTCGACGCGGAGCCACTCTTCGTCGTCGTGCGCTTCGAGCTTCGCGATGTCGGGGATCCAGTCGCTCACGTTCACCAACCGCTCGGTTCAGTCGATCAGCAAGAGGTAGACGAGGTACGCGAGCACGGTGATCACGCAGCCCGCCGCGAACATGCCGAGCGCCAGCAGGAGCGCGCGCCACACGACGCCGAACCAGCCGCGTCCGCGCCGCACGAAACCGCTCGAGTGCCGGCCGACGCCGAGCACGACACGGCGCACCGGCGTGAGCACCAACGCGACGAGCACTTCGAGCCCGAGCCCAAACGTCGTGACGAGAGTGCTGAGCAGCCCACCTTCGATGCGCGGCGGCACGGGCACGGTGCCGGCGAACGCGGCGAGCGCCGGCGGCTCGAGGCCGACGGCGGGCGCCGCGCTCGCGAGCGCGCCCGGGCGCGGCGCGGGAGCGTCGCGGCCGATGCTCGTAGTCGGGCTGGCGCTCGCATTCGGGCTGGCGCTCGCATTCGCGCTGGCGCTCGTCGCTGCG
>JAKLKU010000031.1 GCA_023150475.1 Planctomycetota bacterium | reverse complement strand
TCGAGAGGCTGCTGCGCTGGCGCGTTTTTCGGCCCGTTTCCGAGCCGGTTTTGGCGCAGTGATGCGGGGCAGTATCACCGGGGGCGACCGCCCGAGCGGCGCTTGCGCGCGAACGCGGGGCGGTCCGCGTCGAAGTCGGGCTCGGGCAGCGTGCTGGCGCGCCGTTCCGCTTCGGCGGGCTCGAGCGCGAGTTTGGTCGCCTCCGCTCGCACGATCGCGAGGCCTTTGGCGCGCGCTTGGATCTCCCGCAGTGTCCGGCCGGCCGGCGCGTCGGGCCACGGCGTCGGGAGTTCGCGCCACTCGAACAACGCCGGGACGATCTTGCGCGCGTAGCGTGCGAACGCCGTGTTGTCGGTCTGGAAGACGAAGGTTCCGCCGGTCCGCAAACCGCGCCAGATCGCGAGGAGCACCGCGGGCGTGAGCTGGCGTCGCGCCTTCTTGGTCGGATCGTAGTAGGGCTGCGGATGGTAGAGGTGGACCTCGTCGAGCGATTCCGGCGCGACGCGCTCGAGCACGAATTCGGTCGCATCGCCCCACGCGAACTTCAGGTTGGTGAGCCCGCGTTGGCCGGCGCGCAGACTGCCGAGTTTGACCGCCGGAGGCACGAGTTCGACGCCGACGTGGTCGACGTCGCGACGCGTCAGCGCGGAGTGCACGAGCCAACGGCCGTTGCCGCAACCGAGGTCGACGACGCGGCGCGCGTCGCGGCCGAACACGGCGAGCCAATCGAACTTGACGCCGTGGGCGCCGAGCCCGACGCGTGTGCGCGTCCACTGCTCGCGCGGCAGGACGACACCGGGGAACGGAGGCCCGAGAGCATGGTCGCGGCGCAAGCGGGACATCGGTCGCGGAGTCTAGCTCCGGACCCTCGCACGCTGCTCGGCCAAGGCACGAACGGGAAGTTCTTTCACGTCGCTCGCGAGCGGGTGCTCAAGCGCGGAGCGAGTCGACGCCGAAAGCCCGGGCTCCCCGATCCCGTCGCCCCCTTGCGCTCCCCATGACGTCGACGACTGCCGAAAACAAGCCGCTCCTCCTGATCGATCCCGTCCTGCTTCGCGCGTGCGTCGACGGAACGGTCGAAGGCCTCGCGATGACCGGCGTCGCGCCGCCTCCGGTCGGCGCGTCGCGACTCTTCCACGCGACGCGACCGATCTCCGTGATCGTCGGCCTCGTCGGCAAGAACAACGGCACCGTGACGCTCAACTTGAGCGAGCGCGCGATGATGTACCTCGCCGGCAAGCTGGTCGGTGAAGAGCCGAAGGAACTCGACGAAGGCTGCTTCGACGCGATCTCCGAGATCGGCAACATGGTCGCCGGGCGCGTGAAGGACCTGCTCGCCGGCACGTCGTTCGAGATGGAGCACATCTCGGTGCCGTCGATGGTGCTCGGCGCCAACTACAACGTCTACTACACGCGCGGCATGAGCACGGTGTCGGTCGAGTTCGAACTCGAGGACATCCCGGTGATGCACCACAAGGATCGCTTCTTCTCGACGTCGATCTCGCTGCTCCAGCGCCTCGGCTGAGCGGCTCCGCGCGCCGCGGAGTATCCTCTGCGGCATGTTCGTCACGCTCCGCGCGCGTCTCGCGCTCCTACTCGGTTGCCTCGCGGCATGTTCGACGCCGCCGTCGGACGAAAGGCCCGCGCCCGCGGTGCTGATCGTCGGTTCCGACCTCGACAACCCGCCGTTCGCGTCGCTCGATCGTTGGGACCGCCCGATCGGGCGCGATGTCGCGATGATGGAGCGACTCGCCGACGAACTCGACTACGTGCTCGAGTGGCGCCGCATGCCGTTCGACGAGCTCTTCGACGCCGTGCTCGACAAGCGCGTCGACGTGATCTGCGCGACGATCGGCATCACCGAGGAGCGCGCCGAACGCATGGCGTTCTCGAAGCCGTACTTCGAAACGTCGATCGCGGTCGTCGTGCGCGCGGGCGACGGCGAACCGACGTCGCTCGCGGAGCTCGCCGGGAAACGTGTCGCCGCCGGCAGAGGGACGACGTCGGAGCGCGCCGTGAACCTGAAGCTCCCTGGGGCTCACGGCGTGTTCGACGACACGAGCGGACTCTCCTCCGCCGAACGGTTGCGTTCGCGCGCCGTGGACGCGATCGCGATGGACGCGCCGGCGGCGGACGCGCTCGTCGCGGGGTCGAACGGCGCGTTCGTGAAGCTCGCGCCGCCGCTCGAACTCGAACGGTACGCACTGGTGCTCCACTACGACCGCTGGGTCCTGCGCTCGCGCCTCGACGCGGCGCTCGAGAAGCTCGCCGCGAACGGGGAACTCGCGAAGCTCGACCGCGAGCACGGCTTGGCGCGCTGAGGCGTCCAACAGTTCTCGAACACGCTCGTAGTCGCGGTGAAAGCCACGAGAGCGCGCGCTACGCTCGCGCCGCGTCTTCCGTGCGCGCCCAAGTCCCATGAGCAACGCCCCTTCGCCCAAGCTCGCCCGTATCGTCGTCGCAGCCGCATCGCTGTGGATCCTGACCGGCGCGCTCTTCAAGCTCTTCGCCGGCACGCCGAACGACCTGCCGACGCCGGTGTTGCAGTTCCTCTCCGACCTCGATCCTGGGTTGAAGCTGAAGCTCGCGATCTCGATCGAGCTCGTCACCGTGGTGCTCGGCCTGTGCGCGCCTGCGCTCGGTTGGTTCCTGATCGGCGGCTCGCTCGTGGTGTTCGTCGCGATCCTGCTCGTGATGTTGGGCCAAGGCGCGGAATCGTGCGGGTGCTTCGGGACGGCAGTGAAGTTCCCGCCGGAAGCGATGCTCGCGATCGACTCGGTGCTGCTCGTTTCGTTGTTCGCGTCGAGACCGTGGCGCGCGCTGCGAGGAGCACGGTCCGCGCCGTTCGTGCTGGTCCTCGCGCTCGCTGCGGTCGGCGCTGCCGCGCCTTGGATCGTGATCGACGACGGTACGCCGGTCAAGCCGCGCGGACCGTCCACACCGAGTGGACCGGCGGCGCCCGCGACGGGTCCAGTGACGACGCAGACTTCCGGGACGAACGGCGGCGCGACGGCCAGCCAAGGCTCACCCTCGCAAGCCGCAGCGCAACAAGGCGCCGGCTCGGCGAACGGGGCCGCGCCGGAAGCTGCAACGAACGGCGGCGCGCAGCCTGAAGCCGTCAAGCTGCCCCGTTTCGTGGTGCTCTCCCCGCTCAAGCAGGAGTGGGTCGGCAAACACGTGCGCGACACCGAGCTCGGCACGTGGATGCCGGTCGACGACTATCCGCAGGACGGCGATTGGGTGCTGTTCCGCTACGACTGCGACCACTGCCGCGAGCACTTCCTGGAGCTCGACGAAGCGTTCCAGACCGCGCCGAAGAGCTACGTGTTCATCGAAGTACCGTCGGAGGGCACACCGGTGGTCACGCAGATGCCGCCGCACTACGAGCCGATCGCGAAACTGCCCGACGGCACCGATTGGGTGATCCAGACGCCGTGGACGCTCGAGCTCGAGGGAGGCATCGTGAAACGCGCCTACCTCGAGGACGGCTCGAAGGAAGACAGCGCGAAGCAACAGTGAGCCTCGCGCCCGGGGCGGCTCACTTCACGCCGACGAGGTACGCGAGCCACGAACCGCAGTTCTCGCCGCGCACGCCCTTCTTGAAGATCCCGTTGCCCGACGTGCCTTTCGCGTTCCAACCTTCGAAGTAACGGTCGACTCGCGCGAAGCCGGCGTCGAGCAGCACGTCCTCGAGCTCGGTCAGGTACCACATGCGCCACTTGTACGAGAACGCGCGCTTCATCTCGGTGCGATCGGGGAAACGGAACGTGATGTGGTTCACGTACTCGCCCGAGCCCGGCCAGAACTTCTCCTGTTCCCACACGTACGTGAAGCCGCGGAACTTCGTCTCCTCTTCCATCTCCTCGGTGGCTTCGGAGCCTCCGTAGAGATCGATGACGAACACACCGTCGTCCGCGAGCGACTCGCGTGCCGCTTCGAAGTACGCGAGCATCTCCGCGCGCTTCGTGAACACGAAGTGCGAGAAGTTCTGCGACACACGCACGTCGTAGGCCCGAGTGCCGGGCGCGCGGACGTCCTTCAAATGCGCGGTCCAACCGGCGGCTTTCTCGCCGAGGTCGTGGAAGTGGTGTGCGAGGCCCCAAGCGATCGGTTCCGGATCGAGATCGAAGCCTTCGGCGGTCGCGCCGGCGGGTGAATGCTCGAGCCAAGTCGCGGAGAGCAAGCCCGTGCCGCAGAAGTCCTCGCGGAAGTGCAGCGCCTCGCGGCCGCGGGTGCTCTTGAACACGCGGCGCAGGAACTCGACGTCGAGTTCGGGCGACTGCACGGCCTTCTGGTAGAGCACGTACTTGTCGGCGGTCGCCGCCGTGAAGCCCGACGCCGTGCGCCGACGCCGACGGGTCGACTTGCGGCCCGCGCGCACGACGACGCCGCCTTCGACACGCGCCGCGCGGCCCGGAGAGCGCGCCGCGCGGCCGGGCGAACGCGCGGCGTCCGGCTCGGCGGTCGCACCGCTGCGGGCATCGCGGGCCGCACGAGTTGCCTGGTCGGTGGTGGTCGGACGTTGGCGGCGTTCGGTGGTCTTGGGCATCGCTGGGTCCCGCGGTCGGGCGGTTCGAAGGGGCGGCGAGGATAACGAGCCCCGACGAAGCGGCAAGGCGTTCAGCGTGCGTATTCGTCGCCCGGAGTCCACGCCGGGACGAACGCGTCGTCGGCGACCAAGAGCAACGCGTCGAACGACGTGCGCGCGCACGTCTCGAGGTGCGCGTAGTCGAGCGTGTCCCACTCGTCCGAGACGCGGTGGTAGTCGGTGTGCAAGTCGTACGTCGAAAGCGACTGCCCGACGATGCCTTTCCTGACGAACGCCATGTTGTCGGAGCGCTCGAAGAAGTTCTGGTCCGGACGCGGGTCGGCGACGATCGCGAGACCTCGCGCGCGGAACGCGGCACCGAGGTTCGTGCGCTCGTCGCCGGTCAGCCACAACTTGCCGGGCCCGCCCGCCTTGGCGTCCGGTCGACCGAGCATCTCGAAGTTCAGGTTCAGCACGGTGTCGTCGAGCGGCACGAACGGACGTTCGACGTACCAGTTCGTGCCGAGCAGACCGAGCTCCTCGCCCGTCGCGAAGAAGAAGATCACCGTGCGGTCGACGCGCGGCGCGTGGGCGAGCGCGTCGGCGAGCTCGAGCACGACGGCGCAGCCCGACGCGTCGTCGTCCGCGCCGTTGTAGATCACGTCCGGCGGCTCTCCGTGCGTGTCGGTCGACTCCGTCGACTTGGAGGACGATGGCGCGCGAGTGTCGACCCCGAGGTGGTCGTAGTGCGCGCTGACGACGATCGCTTCTGCGGCTTTCGGGCCGGCGTCGCGCACGACGCCCGTGCCGCGCACGACGCCGACGACGTTGAACGCGTCGACGACCTTTCGTTCGACGTTCGCGACGAGCTCGAAGCCGGTGAACTCGCCCGCGACGAGTCGCTGCTTCGCGCTGCCGCGCAAGCGCAGCCGCTGACCGGCCTCCGCGCCGCGATCGACGCGCAGGCTCGGGTTGCCGCCGGACACGTCGCGCTCCTTGCCCGGCGTGTCGGGACCGAGCGTGAGGATCAATCCGAAGCCGGCGCCCTCCGGCGCCCCCGCGGCTTCGAGCAGCGCGCGTCGCTCGCTGCGCGACTCCGGGAGCACGAGAGCGATCGAAGTCGACGGTGCGTCGGGCAAGTCGTCCTTCTTCGCGACCACGACGATGCGTTCGATGCGCGCGTCGGCGAGCACTTCCGCTTGATCGAAGTCGACGCCGTACGCGAGTTCGACCGTTCGACCGTCGCGGGTGTGCGCGAGGAGTTTCGGCGCCGCCTTGCGCGCGACTTCGTGCATCGGCACGCGCTGCAGGAAGGTTCCTGCGTCCCCCGCCGGCGCGACACCCGCGCGCGCGAGTCCGTCGGCGAGCCAACGTGCCGCAGCGACGGCTTCGGGTGCACCGGTGCGCCGTCCGCGCCATTCGTCGGACGCGAGTTGCTTGACGCAGGCTTCGAGGTCGGCGCGCGAAATGCGCTCGCGCGCAGCGTCGTTCGATTGAGCGAACGCGAGGCCACACGCCGAACACGCCAGCAAGACGAGCGCACTCCGCAACGACGCGCGGAAGGACGCCAGAACGGAAACGGAGCTCGGCGAGGACGGATTCGGTTCCACGCGCGCGAGCTTACAGCGCCGCGCGTGGACGAACGTCAATTCGTCGTCAGGCGACGGCTTCGCGCAACGTGCGGAGCATCCGCTCGTTGGTCTTCGGGTCGCGCACCGTGATGCGCACCGCACCTTCGACGTGCCGCGGCACACTGATGATCGTCGGATCGATCTTGCGTGCGACGCGCCGCGCGACTTCGGCCGGGCGCGCGACCTGCAGCAGGATCCAGTCGCCGACCGACGGCATCGGACGGATGCCGGGGATCATCGACAGACGCGAGTAGAAGCGCTCCTTCTCCTGACCGACGGTTTGGAATTCCACGTCGAGTTCCTTCCGCCACGCGCGAGCGTGGCCGCTTGCGAATGTCCACGGTGCCTGTCTGGAACGGCGTCCGCTCGCAGCCAAGGTTCCGGGCGCCCGGGGCGCCGGCTCAGCCGACGGAAACCGGTCGGTGGCGACCGACGCGGAGGCTGTGCAGCGTGTCTCTGGCCTGCAACACGCTCGCGACAAGCCTCCGAGAGGCTGCCGAACGACGGTCGGCACACTATCTGGTGTTGGTAGGACCCTCAAGCACCAGATCTAATGCAGTGCGTAGTCCGCCGAAATCGTCCCAGATTCGAGAGCCCGTGGAAAACTCCCCGCGGACCGGCCCGACGACACGACGGCTATGCTCCGCGCCGCATGTCCGCGCCCAGCGTCCCGCGAGATTCGAACGAATCGAACGACCCTGTCGGTGCATCCGCGGCGCGCGTGCGGATCGCCTGTTCGACCTCCAATTTGGGTCCGGGATTCGATCTCGCCGGGCTCGCGCTCGCGCTGTTCCTCGAAGTGCGCGCGCGCCGGTGTGCCAGCGGCGGATTGCGCCTCGGCGCCTTGCGCGGCCACGCGAGCGAATGGCCCCGCACCGCGAATCGACTGTGCGCCGCGTTCGAGCGTGCGTGGCGCGCCGGTGGCGGTGGCGCCGAGCATTTCGAGTTCGACGCGGACTCGGAGATCCCGATCGGACGCGGGCTCGGCTCGAGCGGCGCCGCGACGGCCGCGGGACTGCTGCTCGGCGCCGCGTTCGCGCCGCGGCCGCTGTCGCGCGAGCAGTTGCTCGCCTTCGGCCTCGAACTCGAAGGTCATCCCGACAACATCACGCCGGCGCTCTACGGCGGACTGACGTTTTCGGTTCCGCGCGAGTACGGCCCGCCGGTGTTCGTGCGCGGCAAGCTGCACGAGAGCCTCGGGTTCGCCGTCGCGTGGCCCGCAGTGCCGTTCGAGACGCGCGTCGCTCGCGGACTCCTGCCGAAGCACGTGCCGTTCGCCGACGCCGTCGAGAATCCGCGGCGCCTCGCGCTGCTGATCGCGGGACTCGAGCGTGGCGACGCGGAGCTCCTCGCGCTCGGCGGCGAGGACCGGCTACACGTCCCCTATCGCCTCGACGCGATTCCGGGCGCACGCGCAGGCCTCGCAGCGGCGCGCGCCGCCGGCGCCTGGCTCGCGACGATCTCCGGCGCCGGATCGGCGCTCTTCGCGATCGGCCCGCGCGAACGCGCGACGACGATCGCGGACGCGCTGCGCGAGGCGCTCGTCTGCGAAACGGGCGCGGGCGAAGGACGAGCGCTCGAAGTCGTGCACGCAGCACCCGAACCGGTGCTCGAGCGCTGACCGACGGCGGCGCGCGCGACTCGCGCGCCGCACGCGAGCTCGTCTCAGCGTGCGCCGTAGCCGTGTCGCACGCTGTCGACGAGCGACGTCGTCTCGCTCGGCGCACTCGCCGCGGCAGCGACTTCCGCGGAGCGTTTCGCCTGGCGCAACGACGTGCCGGCGACCCACTTCACGAACTCCTCCGCGGACGTCGGCGCGACGCAGAACGCGCGCACCCCGAGACCGAGGAGGAACGGGACGTTGACCGGTTGGACCGCGGTGACACCGAACACCGCGAGCGGTTTGGACTCCGCGTGCGCGGCGCGGACGATGTCGCGCAACGCGCGCAAGACGAGCGGGTGCAGACTCTCGAAGGTGCCGGCGAGTTCCGCGTTCTCGCGGTCGGTCGCGAGCAAGTGTTGCTGCAGCGAGTCGAGGCTGACCAGCAGGAAGTCGGCCTCGCGCGCGAGATCGCGGGCGCCGAGCGCAGCCGCGGGAGTCTCGACCACCACACCGATCTCGCAGCGGTCGAGATGCGGTTCGCCCGCCTTGCGCAGCTCGAGGCGTTCTTCGAAGAGGATCTCCTTCACGCGGCGCAGTTCGCCGCAGTCGGTGACGAACGGCAACGCGATGCGCACGCGTTCCTCGCCGTCCGGAGCGCCCGCGCCGGCGACGAGCAGCGCTTGGAGCTGACGGCGCAGCACGCGTTCTCGCGACAGGAGCGCACGCACGCCGGCACGGCCGAGCGCCGGGTTCTGCTCGCGGCGTTCGTGCAGGTAGGAGATCTCGAGGCCCGAGTCGGCGTGCAAGAGCCGGAACGTGACGGCGCCACCGTGCGCCGCGTCGAGCACCGAGGCGTAGTGTTTGGCGAGCGCGTCGCGCGTCGGCTCGGACTTGTCGACCAAGTACATCAGCTCGGTGCGATAGAGCCCGATCTCCCGCATGCCGCCGGCGAGCGCTTGGTCGACCTCGGGCAGGTTGCCGCAGCTCGCCGCGACGTGGATCGCTTCGCCGTCCTGCGTGCGCGGCGAGAGCTCGGCGCGCGTCGTCGGTCCGACGCCGGCGACCTTCGCGAGGTCGTCGGCCGCTTGGCGGAACTGCGCGACGATCACTTCGTCGGGGTTGACGCGCACGAGGCCTTCGCTCGCGTCGAGGATCACGAAATCGCCTTCGCGCACGTGCTCGAGCAGCTTCTCGATGCCGGTGATCGTCGGCACGCGCATCGAGCGCGCGAGGATCGCCGCGTGGCTCGTCAGACCGCCCGATTCGGTCAGGATGCCGAGCACCTGCGTGCCCGAGAGGTTGAACATGTCGACGATCGACAGTTCGCGCGCGACGAGCACGTAGTTCGCCGGCATCGCCTTGCCTTCGACCGGCGCATCGACGTCCTTCTCGAGGTGCCGCAGCACGCGGATGCCGACGTCGCGCAGGTCGACCGCGCGCTCGCGCAGCGTTTCGTTCTGGACCAGGCGGAAGATGCGGTCGAAGTCGGAGATCACCTTGCCGATCGCGGCTTCGAGGCTCAGTTGCTCCTCGAGGATCAGGTTCTCGACGTCGCTGATGAACACCGAGTCCTTCAGGTACGCGACGTGCACGTCGAGGATCCGGGCGTCGTCCTTCGCGACCTTGCCCGCGAGCGACGATTTCAGTCGCGTGAGCTGCGCGCGAGCGTGCGACAGCGCTTGGTGGAAACGATTGAGCTCGCGCTCCACTTGATCGAGCGGCACACGTTCGACGGCGCCGCGCGAGAGCTCGTAGTCCTTGCGGTGCACGACGCCGAGCACGAGCCCCGGCGCCACCGGCGTGCCGTTCAAGACGATCGCCGGACGCGCCGGCGCGGCGGTTTCCTGGTTCGGTTCGGCGCTCGAACCTTCGCTGGACGGCGTCTCGCTCATGCGCGTATCGTACCGATCGCCCGAGCTCGAAACAGGAGCCCTTCGTGCCCTCACGCCATCCGTTCGATCGCTTCGTCCGACTGCTGTCCTGCGCGTTCGCGTTGGCGTTCGCCGGCGCACCGCTCGCCGCGCAAGCGAGCTCCGCGGCGCCCGCCGCAACGACGCACACCGCCGCACCCGTCGCGCCGCTCTCGAAGGCCCTGCATGCGCCGCCGCAGACGCTCTTCGACGTCGAACGCGTCGTCGACGGCGACACGTTGCACATCCAGCGCGACGGCAAACTCGTCAAGCTGCGCCTGCTCGCGGTCGACACCGAAGAGAAGCTCGGCGTCGGCACCGAGGGCACGAGCAAGCCGGGCACGGTGTTCGGCGAGGAGTGTGCGATGTGGGCGCAGCGCTTCTTCGCGGACCTCGCGAAGCCCGGCGAGAAGCCCAAGATCGGTCTCTTCTTCCCTCCAGGCGCCGACGGCAAGCCGGGGCACGAAGCGCTCGACAACTACGGTCGCCTGCTCTGCCACGCCGTGCTGCCGGATGGCACCGACTACAACTTGATGATCGTCGAACTCGGCAAGAGTCCGTACTTCAACAAGTACGGCAACAGCACGTTCGAGCACGAGAAGTTCGTCGCGGCGCAAGCGGCCGCGCGCAAGGCGGAGCTCGGCATCTGGAATCCGGCGACCAACCGGCCAGCGACCGCAGGCGCGCCGTCGGCGAAACGGCCGTACGAGAAGCTGCAACCGTGGTGGGACGCGCGCGCAGCCGCCGTCGACGCGTTCCGATCGGAACGCGCGAAGGATCCGACGAGCGTCTTCGACTCGGACGATCCCGAGGAGCTCGCGCGCGCGTTCGAGACGTCGAAGCAGCGCGACGTGCGCGTGTTCGGTTGCCTCGACCGCACGTTCGACGAGGAGAACGGCACGTTGACGCTGCTCTTCAAGACGCAGGACAAGAACCGCGCGCTGCGCGTGCGCATCACGAAGGAGCACCGCGCGACGTTCGCCGCGCTCGCGCTCGACACGCGCAATCAGGACTTCGTGCAGAACTACTTCTTCGCCACTGGGCGCGTCGTCGGCGGTTCGCGCGGCTTCGAAGTGCACGTCGCCGACGCGACGAAGCTCGTGCTCGCCGGTCCCGAACCGCGCTGACCCGCAGAGCGCGACGACGATCGCGCGCCAGAACGGGCGAGCCCGGCGCGTCGCTCGCGCGGCGGCCGGGCTCTAGCTTCTGTGGGGCTGCACGGGAGTGCGGTCCCGTCGGACGCACACACTAGGTGTGCAGCCCTCCGTTTTCACGGTCGAACAGGTCACACATCGTGATCACCTCCTTTCGTGGAAGCCTCCCCGGTCGAACGCGCGTGACGCGTCGCGTCGCCGGGCTCGCTCGCCGCGGTGGCGTCCCGCCGCGGCGTCGTCCTCGGAGCGAGGATCGTCCGAAGACGAAACGAGCGCGCGACTCCAGGCGCAAAGAGAGCAACTCTTCGTAGGGAAGCAGCGCGCACACACTCAATCATGTGCCGCCCACGCGACGAATCAAGCCGTGGCGAGGTTTCGGCGGCCGCACCGGAAAGACCTTCGCGGTCGCCCCCTTGGCTCCCTGCGCGGGTCGGGCTCGAATGGAGCCATGAGCGCCGACCAGCAGACGAAGCGGGCCCGTTACGAGCGCGCGCTGCGCGCGCTGCAACTCGAACTCGTCAAGCTGCAACGCGACGTGATCGCGAAGGGCCGCAAGCTGCTCGTGATCGTCGAAGGGCGCGATGCCGCGGGCAAGGATGGCTTGATCAAGACGCTGACCGAGCATCTCTCACCTCGCGACACGCGCATCTTCGCGGCCGCGAAACCCTCCGAACGCGAGCGTTCGCTCTGGTACTTCCAGCGCTGGGTGCCGCAACTGCCGGCCGCCGGCGAAATCGTCTTCTTCAACCGCAGTTGGTACAACCGCGCGGGCGTCGAACGCGTGATGGGTTTCTGCGACGATGAGGAACTGCGCGAGTTCCTCGAGGACGTGCCGCGGTTCGAACGCATGCTCCAGCGCGCGGAGATCGAACTCGTGAAGTACTTCCTCGACGTCTCGAAGGACGAACAGGCGGAACGCTTCGCCGAACGTCGCCGTGATCCGCTCAAGCAGTGGAAGATCTCGCCGATCGATGCGACGGCACAGAAGCGCTGGAAGGACTACTCGAAGGCGCGCGACGAGATGCTGGTGCGCACGTCGAGCGCGCACGCGCCGTGGATCGTCGTGCGCGCCGACAAGAAGAAACGCGCGCGACTCGCCGTCGCGCGGGACCTGTTGTCGCGGTGCGCGTACAAGGGCAAGAAGAAGTCGCGCACCAAGCCCGATCGCGAGCTCGTGTTCCGCTTCGTGCCCGCGGCGCTGGAGGACGGCCGGCTCGCGCGTTAGCGCGCGTTCCGCCCGCGACGCTGCGACGTCGCGGCGCCGCGCTTCGCCGCCGGTTTCACCCGGCCCCGAGCCACGGGTCCGGGCTTGCGCGCGCGCCGCTTCGGCGCGATCAGCTCGTAGCTCGTCGCGAGCAACGCAGCGATCGTGCGCCAATCGAGCGCTCCTTCGAGGCGCATCGAGACCCAACCGGCGTGGCCGACGTACGGCGCCTTCGAACAGCGTGTGTCGCTCGCGATCAACGCCGCCGCGGCAGGCTTCTCGAGCTTGAAGCCGATCACGACGACGCCGTCCTCGTCCTCGCACCCCGCGAAGATCTTGTCGCCGACGCGGAAGTGCGGTTTCCCCCACGTCGGAGTCTCTCGCGCGCCTTCGAACGCGAGACAGATCTCGCGCACGCGCTGCATCGTCCGTGTCGCTCCACTCATCGCTGCTTCCTCCGGTCGGAACGGCGCTGTGTCGGGTCTCGTCTGCGGCCGTGCGTCGCGCGCTCGGTCCGCGCCGTCGAACGCGCGGCATCTCGCTGCGGACTCCGGTCGCGGTCCACGGCGCCGCGCACGCGCGCCGCGCGCTCGCGAAGGTCGACGAGATCGAGCGGCAACGGCGCTTCGATCACGACGTCGGCGCCGCTCCACGGATCGCGGAAACCGAGGCGCCAGGAGTGCAGCGCCAGCCGTTTCGCTTTCGTCGGATCGTCGCCGCCGCGCGCGTACTTGCGCTCGCCGGCGAGCGGGAAGCCCGAATGGGCCGCGTGGACCCGGATCTGGTTCATGCGACCGGTGACGAGCTCGAGCTCGAGCTCCGTCGTCTGTCCGTGATGCGCGAGCGTGCGATAGCGCGTCTCGCTCTTCTTGCCGAGCGCGGAGACGCGCGTGAAGCCGCGCTCTTCGAGCAACGGGAACTTCCAGGCGCCGACCGGCGGCGTGACGCGACCGAGCGCGAGTGCCCAGTAGGTCTTCGCGAGGTCGCGCTCGCGGAACAACGCTTCGAAGCGATCGCGAGCCTCGCGGTCGAGCGCGAAGAGGATCGCGCCGCTGGTGTCGCGATCGAGGCGATGGACCGCCAGGACCTCGAGCCCCTGACGCGCGCAGAGTTCGAGCAGGTCGTGATCCGCGCCGCCGCCGGGCACGCTCGCGACGCCGGCGGGCTTGTCGAGCACGAGCCAGCGATCGGTGCGCGCGAGGATCGTGAGCTCGCGCTGCGGCGACGGACGAGCGCTCGACATGGGTGACGCAGTGTAGCGGTTCACGGCATGCCGGGAACGAGTGGTTCGGCCTCGGCGAGCGTGAGCGTCGTCCCCAGTTCGGGCGGCGCGATCACGCGCAAACGTCCGTCGCGCCAAGCGACGAACACGAGCTCGCGCGCTTCGAGCGGTCGAGCGAACGTGAGCCGCAGCTTGCGCACCGCGCCGGATGCATCCGCGAGCACGACGACGTCGAACGCGGCGGTACGCCGTGACGGCGGCTCGGCGACCGAACCGCCCGGCGTGCGGAAGACGCGTTCGAAGAGCTCGTCGCCGAACGGCGCGCCCGTGGTTTCGATCTCGAGCGTCCGTTCGTCGAGACGGCGCACGTCGAGCGCGCGTCGGCCCATCTGCACGGGGAAGAAGTGCGTCGCGAGATCGCCGGTCTCTCCGGCCCACACGGAAGTCGGCTGCAACGCGACGAGCCCGCTCGGCGCTTGGAGCAGCACGACTTGCCGCGGCGCGCCGTCGCGCGCGAGCTCGAGCTCGGTGATCGCCGCCCGCGCACGCGTCGTGACGTCGCGCATGAGGAACTCGCGTGCGCCGAGCGACAGAGCCGAGAGCGGCAAGGCGAAGCCGACGAGCGCCCACGCGCCGAGCCGGACAGTCAGCGACGTCGCGGCGAGCCCGCGGACGTTCGTGTGCGCGGCGGGCCCGCGCTCGTTCGTGTGCGCTGCGAGCCCGCGCACGATCGTGTGCGCGACGAGCGGCGCCGCGCCGAGCAGCGGCACGAAGAGCAGCCGATCCGACGGCCACGTGCCGGCTTGCGGGACGAGACCGAGCACGAACACGAGCGCGCACGTGCTCGCGTGCGGCGCCGAACGCGCCGCGCGAACGACGGCTTGCACGAGCAGGAACGTGAACGGCAGCGCGCAGGCGAGTACGACGAAACGCGCGGGCGTCGCGGTCGGCACGAGGTCGAGCATGAACGGAGACACGGCCGACAGCGGCGCGCCGACGGAGAGCGCGGCGAGGTTCGAGCTCCACGCCGCCGGGTCGCCCCACGGCGTCGGATAGCCCTGCGAGCGCAGGCCGAACCCGGCGAGGCTCCACGCGACGACGTAACCGAGCGCACATCCCACCGCGAGCGCGGCGCAGCCGCGTCGCGCGCGGCGCCACTCCCACGCGAGCACGGCGAACGCGAGCACGCCAGACTCCTTCGCGAGGCACGCGGCGAGCGCCGCGGTGAAAGCGAGGAACACCCACGTGCCGGGCGATCCAGCGGGCCGCGGCGAAGGCGCTGCGCCGGCCGAGTGCGCTGCGCGCGCGGAGCTCTCCACGCTCGGAGGACTCGCCGCGATGGCGTAGCGCGCCGCGAGCCACGCGCCGAGCACGCCGAGCGCTTCGAGCACGGAGTTCTGGTTCGCGATCCAACCGACCGGCATCACGGCGCCGTCGTCGAACGCGAACACGGCGAGCGCGAGCAGCGCGACGCGCGGCTCGAACCCCAGCGAACGATAGAGCCGCCACGCGAGCGCGAGCACGGCCGCGAAGAGCCCGAGCGAGACGGCGTGCTGCGCCAAGGCATGCCGGCCGAACGCCGCGTGTGTCGCACGGCGCACGACGCTCGAGAGCGGCCTGAAGAAACGCCCCTGCCAATCGGCGTCGGTCCACCACGGGAAGGCGCCTTGCTGGAAGAGCGGACTGTCGGGCTGCGCGACGTGGCCGAAGTCGAAGAGCGACCAGCCCCGCATCGTCGGATGCTCGATCCAACCTTCGAGCACGCCGAGGTGGACGTAGTCGTCCGCGAAGAAGCCCCAACCGAGGCTCACCGAGTGCAAGAGCACCGCGACGAGCACGACGAGCCACGCGAGCCGTCCGGGCGACGACAGGAACGACGAGCGGTGCAAGGTGCGCCCGAGTCTGGCGCGCGGATGCGGGTGATCAAGGGACGCGGGCCGCGAAACGCTGGCTCATGCGCGCCCGGCGCGACACGGCACGCGAGGTCCCGCCGGGACTTCAACGACCCGACAGCCGCCGCATCCGCGCCGCCCTCGCCTAGTCGATGCGCACCGCGACCGTGCGCATGCCGCGTTCCTCGAGCACGAAACGCACCGCTCGAGCGTCGACGAGTTCGAACGTGACGCGCACCTCGGAGTCACCGTCGACGACGAACGAGTGTCCGCCCTGGAAGAAGAGCGGCACCGGATCGCGCTCGGGCAGACCGAGCGTCAGGCGCTCGGCCTGTTCGCCGACGACCGCGCGATTGCAGCCGATGTAGAAGCCGCCGAGATAGGGCACACGTTCTTCGGGCGCGAGCGGCAGGTCGAGCACCTCGGGTTCGGCGAGGTCGAGGAACACGCGGGCGAGGCGGCGCTCGACGAGGTCGAGGCTCGCACGATCGCCGGCGGCGACCAGCGCGAGAGCGACGTCGAACTCCGGGTAGTAGCTCGCATGCAACGAGATGCCCGCGGCGCGACCGCCGAAGCCGACGGTCGCCGTGTCGCAGAGCCGCGCGAAATCGAAGCCGAGCGCGAGCGTTCCGCGTTCGCCAGGTTCAGCGGACGCGCCCGACACGAGCCGATACGGAGTCGAGAGCTCGCGCCACGTGGCGCTCGACACGACCGCGCCGCGCGCGGCCGCCCGCGCCAACCGCGCGAGATCGTCGGCGGAAAGCGCGAGGTCCTCGAGAGCGAAGCATTCGCCCACGCGCCCGAGCGACACCAGTTCCCCACCGACCTCCAAGGCGCCGCCGACTTCGCGGAGGTGCTCGGCCTCGTGATCGGCCGCCTGCGCGGAGCGAGCCGCGTGCGCGCCGTCGAACGCCGCGAGGAGCTCCTCGCGCGCGAAGCGCGCGAAGTTGCGCTCGGACACACGTTCGACGAGCGCCGTCGCGACGACGAGGTCGGCGCTCGAGAAGCGAGCGCAGGTCCCTGGAGCGAAGTCCGCCGGTTCCGCGGCGATCCACGCGAGCAGCTCGTCGCGCGAAGGCGGCTCGCCCGCGCGCGCCCGAGCGTCGAACCAACCGTCGCACGGCGCGAGCCCCGACACGTGCGCGAGCACTTGCCGCACGGTCGGCGACTGGCGTTCTCCGGCGAACTCGGGCAGGTGCTGCGCGAGCGGATCGTCGAAGCCGAGCTTGGCGCGCTCGACGAGCTTCGCGACCGAGAGCGCGGCGAGCGCGGGCCACGCCGCGGCCGCGGGCACCGCCGCTTCCGGACGCGCCGCGAGCCGCGTGTGCGGGTCGAGCCAACCGTCGCCGCGCGACCACCACGTGCGCCCGCCGGTCTGGATCGTCAACGCGAGCCCGGAGAGCGACCCGCCGCCGGCCTGCGCGGCGCCCAGATTGGCGCGCGCATCGGCGAGCACGCGCTCGAGCCGCGCGATCACGGCGTCGCGAGCGCGCAGATCGTCTTGACCACCCGAGAGCGCCAGTGCGGCACCCGCGAGCGCGAGCGAGCACACGAGGATTCGACGTCGCACGACGCACCTCCCGGCCGAAGGTCGCGCGCTTCGAAGGCTCGCCGCTCCGACGCAGGGCGCTGGCTCGACGGACGTCCATTCCGCGCGCCGCACGGCCGAGCTTCGGCCTCGAGCTCGGCCGCTCCAACGGGAATGGAAGCCCTCGGACACGTACTTTCGATACGCCGGGCACGGTAGGGCGAAAAGCCCGTGAACCGCCAGGGCGAAGCCCGTGAGCCGCCCGGGCGAAGCCCGTGACTTAGCGGAGCTGTGCCCATGAGACGGCAACGCTCTGCGCGCGCGACGGCGGGGCCCGGCGCCCGACGGCGCGGGCGTCAGGGCTCGATGCGCCGCGCGAGATCCGCCGGAAGCAACGGACACGCCGAGTCGGGTCGCGCGAACCAACGCGCGCGCCGCGCCGCGACGAAGTCGTACCCACGATCGGCGAGCGCGCGCGGGAGCAATCGCAGCAGCGCACCGAGCACGCGCCAGGGTCCACCGAGCTCGACCAACACCTGGGCGACCGCCCGCGAGCGCACCAGCGCCTCGCCGCGCACGAGCACCACCGTCGAAGCGACGCTCGAGTCAAGCGGCACCCGCGACGACCGCAGCGCCGCCGCCTCGCGCTGCGCCGTTGCGCCGCCGAGCGGAGCGAACCGCAGCCGCGCGGCCTCGTCCCGCACCACCGCGAAGCGCACGAACCGGTGGCACAGCCCGCAATCGCCGTCGAAGAAGACGATCGGCCGAACTTCGGTGGCGTGCGCCGCGTGCTCGCCGGCGGCGCTCGTCGCGTGCACCTTCGTTTCAGGCCCGGCGGACGCGGGTCGGGCCCGCTCGCGGCGAACGTCGTCTTCTGGAGCTCGTGCGGACATCTGCGCGAGGCGCGGCGCCCCGTCGACCGACGCTACGGAAGGCTTGCGTCGCCGACAAGCCGCGGAGCTTTGCGCGCGGGACGAAAGCGCTCCAGTCGACTACGATCGGGCCCGCTCGTCCCCAGTCGACTCGACGTCGGCGGCCGGTCGCGCCCCGGATCCGCGCACCGAGCGGGAGCTTCGCGCTCACGGCTCGTGCATCGGACCCGCGCACGGACCGCCCGCGTCGAAACGTCCCCCGCGCAGGATCGTCGCATGCTCTCCGTGTCCTCGTTCGCGCTCTCGTTCGCGTTCTCGTCCGCGTTCCTCGGGGCGCTCTCGTTCGCGCACGACGGTGCGCTGCCGTCGCCCGCGGCTCCCGTGCAATCCGCGGGTTCGCTCGCAGCCGACGCGCTCGCGAAGGAACGCGCCGCCGTCGAGCGCATCTTCGCCGCGGCCCTCGTCGACTATGACGCGCATCGCTTGCTCGGCGGACTGCTCGAAGCCGCGCCGCACCGGCTCTCCGGTTCACCGGGCGCGGCGAAGGCCGTCGAGTGGTGCCGCGCCGAGTTCGCCAAGCTGGGTCTCGACGACGTGCGGCTCGAAAAGGTGATGGTCCCCCACTGGGTGCGCGGCGAGAAGAACTCGCTGCAGCGCGTCGGCGATCCGCGGCCGATCCCGATGCTCGCGCTCGGCGGCAGCGTCGGCACGAACGGACCGCTCGAAGCCGAAGTGGTCGAAGTGCGCTCGCGCGACGAGCTCACGAAGCTCGGCGAACGGGCGAAAGGCAAGTTCCTCTTCTTCAACCAGCCGATGGACCGCACGCAGAAAGGCACGTTCCCGGCCTACGGCGGCGCCGTGTGGCAACGCGGCTCGGGCGCGATCGAGGCCGCGAAGGTCGGCGCCGTCGGCGCGCTCGTCCGCTCGATGTCGCTCGACCACGACGACCATCCGCACACCGGCGCGATGCGCTACGACGACAAGCTGCCGAAGGTGCCCGCCGTCGCGATCTCGACCAACGCCGCGAACGCGCTCGCCGCGGAGCTCGCGGCGGGCAAGAACCCGAAGCTGCGGCTCGAGCTCTCGTGCGAGACGCTGCCCGACGTCGAGTCCGCCAACGTCGTCGCCGAGCTGCGCGGTCGTGAGCTGCCCGACGAGATCGTCGTCATCGGCGCGCACCTCGACGCGTGGGACGCGAGCCCCGGTGCGCACGACGACGGCGCCGGCTGCGCGCAAGTGCTGGAGGCCATGCGGATCCTGCGCACGCTCGAGCTGCGGCCGCGACGCACGATCCGCGCCGTGCTCTTCATGAACGAGGAGAACGGCCTGCGCGGCGGCCGCGGATACGCCGAAGCGCACGAGAAGGAGCTCGATCGTCACGTCTTCGCGCTCGAGACCGACCGCGGCGGCTTCGCGCCGCGTGGCATCGGCGCGGTGAAGGAGATGCACGCAGGCCTCGCGCCGCTCGTCGCACTGATGGACCCGTGGAACTGCGGGCGGCTCTACGAGGGTGACGGCGGCGCGGACATCTCGCCGATGGGGCCGTACGGCGTGCCGCTCGGCGAGTTGTTGCCGGAGGACGCGCGCTACTTCGACTTCCACCATTGCCCCGCGGACGTGTTCGCGGCGGTCGACGACCGCGAAGTGTCCTTGGGCGCCGCCGCAGTCGCCGCGACGGCCTTCTTGGTCGCCGACCACGCCGGCACCTGGCCGCGCACGCGGATCGAGACGCGCTGAACCCGGCGCGACGTCGGGATCTTCCGCGCGCGACGCGTCAACGCACGCGGTCGAGGCCCGCGCGCAGGTTGGGGTCGTCCGGTGCGCGCGTGAGGCCTTGCTCGAACGCCGTGCGCGCGCGGTCGCGGTCGCCGCGGGCTTCGCACAGCTTGCCGAGGTGCAGCCACGGCTCGCCCGAGCGCGGCAGGAGTTCGATCGCCGTCGCGAACGCGCGCTCCGCGTCGTCGAAACGCCCTGCGCGGCCGAGCGCGATGCCGAGGTTCATCCAACCGAACCCGAAGGTCGGCTTCTCGCGCGTGACGGCCTCGAACTCGACGATCGCTTCGTCGAAGCGTCCGAGATCGACGAGCAACGCGCCGAGGTTCAAGCGGTAGTCGGCGGGCGCGAATCCGAGCTGCGCCGCGCCTTCGAGCGCCGCTTTCGCGAGCGACAGCGCGAGATCGCGATGCTCGGCCGCGTGCGGCGAATCGAGCTCGATCATCGCGCGGTGCACGAGCGACAGGTTGCCGAGAGCACGCGGATCGAGGCGCGCCTTGCGCGCGGTCTCGAGCAACTCACCCGCCGCGACGTAGAGCTCGCGGCGCCGCGCGAGGTCGGGCTCGGTGCGCGCGTCCTGGATGTAGGCGAACGCGAGCTGCTTTTGGATCTCCGGCGAATCGGGCGCGCGTTGGTAGGCGTGCGACCAGAGCGAAAGATCGTCGTGCCACGCGTGCGTCTGCCGTTCCGCGCGGACGCCGAGGAACACGAGCCACGCGCTCGCGCCGACCAAGACGACGCCGCGCCAGAGCCCGCCGCTCGCGAAGAGCCGCGCGAGCGCGCCGGCGACGAGCCACGTCAACGGCAGGAGCGCGAGGTAGCCGTATCGATCGGCGACGAGCTGCGGCCCCGACTGCAGGAAGCCGAGCACCGGCGCGACGGTCGCGAGATAGCCGATCCACGCGATCGTGACCGACCGCGCGCGGAAGAAGAGCGCGAGCGCGCCGAGCGTCGCGAGCACCGCGAGCGCGAGCGGCACGGCGAAACGCGCGGTCGCGAGCGACAGTTGATTCGGCAACTCGACCAACGCGACCAGGCCCGACGGGACGAGCGCCTTCCACGGGTAGAAGACCACGCCGAAGCCGGCTTGTGCGAGCCGTTCGAGCGGCGTGTGCGCGACGAGGTCGGGCTGCGTGTACGAGTGCAGCGCCTGCGCCCACGCCGCGAGCGACGCGAAGCCGAGCGCGAGCGCGAAGAACGGCAGCTTCTCGCGCGCGAGGACGACGAACGAACGCACGCCGTGCGCCCGAGCGAACGGCGCAACGTCGAGCAGGAGGAAGAGCACCGGCAGCACCATGCCCCACGCTTTCGCGCCGAGCGACAGCACGGTGCAGACGAGCGTGAAGACGAACGGTCCACGCGCGCCCGGCACGGCGGCGAACCAGCCACCCACCGCGACCAGCACCAGCGCGCCCAACACGCCAGCGAGGCCCGGGCCGCGCAACGCGAGCTCGGTCGCACCACGTTCGACCGACAGGACGAACAGCGCGAGCGCGCCGAGCGCGGCGAGCTCGGCGACGAGCCGTGCGCGCGGCGGCGCCACGCGGTCGCCGGCGGCGCGCGCGTAGCGCATCCAGCCGAGCAGTGCGAGCGCGAAGAACGTGCCCGAGACGAGGTCGCGCCGTTCGGTCACCCACGCGACCGATTCCGCGCGCAGCGGATGGAGGGCGAAGAAGAGGCTCGCGAAGCCCGCGCCGAACACCACGGCCGGATCGAGGCGCGCGCGCTTCAGGGCGGCGGCGAGCAACTCGAGCGACGCCCAGTAGACGGCGAGCGACGCCAAGCCGTGCCAGACGAGGTTCGTGCGGTGGAACGTGCGCGCCGCGAGGTAGTCCGGCGCGAGCAACGGGTCGAGCGTGTGATCGAGCGCGAACGTCAGCCACGCGAGCGGCTGGAAGTGGCCCATCAGGCCGGTCGAGAACATCCACGCGACGTGCTCGCGCTCGAAACCGCGGAAGAACGGGTTCTGCGTGATCGTCTGGTCGTCGTCCCAGTGCAGGAAGCTCGCGTCGAGCGCCGGCCGGAACACGACGAACACCAGCGCGACGAGCGCCGCCGGCAGCACGCCGAAGGCGACGAGCGCGAGGAGCCCCGGACGCGGTGCGGGCGGGGCGACGACGGAGCTCTCGCTCGGCATTCGGACGACGTTAGCTTGCGGACACGTCGCGTGCGAGCCGCTCGGCGGCCGGCGCGGCGCGCGAAGTCACGTGCAGCTCGGGATCAGTCCTGCGCGCTTCGCAGCTCGATGGCGTGGAACACGAAGCGGCCCGCGGAGCGCCCGGGTCGGATGCGCAAGTCGCCGAGCAGGCCCGGCGCGAGCAGCTCGACGAAGACTTCGTTGGGGCCTCGGTGGAGCTCGAGTTGGTACGCGCGTTTGCGGCTCCACGCCGGCTCCTCGCGCGTCTTGTAGAAGACGTCGAGCTTGGTGTCGAACGGCGCGTCGACTTGGATGCGCAGCACCGGCGTCTCGCCTTCGACCGGCTCGAAGCGCGGCAGGAGCAACGTGCCCTCCGCTTCGGTGATCGTCGTCGCGAGCCCGCCGTCCTCGAGCACGAGCTCGGCGTCGCCCTGCGGCCGCACGCGCGGCTCGTTGACGGCGCAATCGACGTCGAAGTGGAGCCGTTTCGCGCGCGAGTACGTGTCGCGGACGTCGGCGCCCGCTTCCGCCGCGGTCACCCGCGGCTGCACGTAGGCGAGCGAGCGGTCGGAGAACAACGCGATCACGATGTCCGGCTTCGCTTCTTCGACCTTGTCGAGGTCGAAGTCGAACTGCCAGTACGCCGTGGTCTCCGAGAAGTACTCGGCGAGCAACGGCCGCATCGACGGGCCCATCGAGTCGTGGAACATCAGCATCCGCGGCGCCTTGGGATCGTCGCCGACGAAACGCTCGCTGCGGACGAAGTTCCCGACCTGGCCCAGCGTCTTCGCGCGCCAGCGGCGTTGCAGCCGGAACTCGTAGGTCGGCTGCGGCAGCCAATCCTCGAGGTAGAGCCGGCTCGCCCACGAATCGCCGATGTCGTCGGAAAGCACGAGCTTGAACGCCGAACGGTTGCGCGGAATGAACTCGGGGTAGCGCTTCCGCAGGTTCTCCATCAGCTCGAGGTAACCGGCGAACACGCCTCGCTCGGTCCAGTGCGTGCCGAGTCGGTACCACGCGTAGTCGCCGGTCGCCGGATCGTCGTTCCGCTTCTCGGCGAACTGGCACGCACGGAAGTCGACGAGGTCATCCTTCCACGTCGGCCCGAGCGCGTGGATCAGTTGGTCGACGCGGTTCTCGCCGGTGATCGTGTGGCCGGCCGGCAGGTGCTCGGGATAGAGGATCGTCTTCGATGGCACCCACGCGACGAGGAACTGGATCCCGCGCGCGGCGAGCCAACGACGGCGTGCGTTCAGCATGCGCACCCAGGCGTCGAGCTCCTTCTGCGTGAAGGGCGCGAGCCCGAGATCGACCTCGATCGCGTTGTTGCCGGAGTAGTAGAGCCAATCGTCCTTGCCGAACTCGACGATCGCCGACGGAGAGACGCCGAAGACGAACAGCTTGATCCAGTTGTGGCCGAAGAGCAGCTTGTCGCGCAGCCCGAACGTGTCCTTCCACCACGCGTCGAAGTCGGTGGCGAAGTACCAGAGCGCGGCGGGCGTGAACGACATGTCCGGCGGCGGCGCCGGTTGGCGGAGCTCGGGCAGCGTGTCACGCGCACTCGACGGCCGGACGAACATGTCGGCGAGCGGCGCGACGAGCGCGACGAGGAAGCCCGTGATCAGCACGAGCTCGGGCAGTCGCTTTCCGGGTCCGTTGCGCGGTTCCATGGCTCAGAAGCGGAAGTAGACGAACGGACTGTACGTCGAGGCCGTGATCTGCATCGCGGAGAGCACGAAGAGCGCGAGCAGCGCGAACGAGCTCCCCCAGTCGAGGAAGGTGACGAGCCCACGGCGCTCGCCGGCGGCGCGCCACCGCTCCTTCGCCTTCGCGAGCGTCGGCACCCACGGGATCGAAGCGGCGACGCCGACGACGATCATCGTCGCGACGAGGGGATCCAAGTACATCAGCGCCGGGCGCGCCGGGTTCGTGAAGTCGCCCGCTCCGAAGAGCGCGCCGATGTACTCGAGCGCCGCGGTCATGTTCGCCGCCTTGAAGATCACCCAGGTGACGACGAACACGAGCAGGACGTACGCGTGCCGCCACCAGCCGCGGTCGGGAACGCGCTCGGTGAAGAACAGGCGCTCGGCGACCAGGAACACGCCTTGGAAGAGCCCGAAGATCAGGTAGTTCCAGCCGGCGCCGTGCCACATGCCGCAGAGCGCGAAGATCGCGACCAAGTTGAAGTACGTGCGCGCGGTGCCTTTGCGGTTGCCGCCGAGCGGCAGGTAGACGTAGTCGCGGAACCACGTCGAGAGCGAGATGTGCCACCGACGCCAGAACTCGGTGACGCTGCGGGAGATGAACGGGTAGTCGAAGTTCTCGAGGAAGTCGAACCCGAACATCTTCCCCATGCCGATCGCCATGTCGCTGTAACCCGAGAAGTCGAAGTACAGGTGCAGCGCGTAGCAGATGATCCCGAGCCAAGCGAGCTCGAACGATCGCTCGGGCGCCGCGAGCGCGAAGATCTGGTCGGCGGGCAGAGCGAGCGTGTCGCCGATCAGAGCCTTCTTCGACAGGCCGACGATGAAGCGTTGCACGCCGTAGGCGAACTTCGCGCGATCGACGAAGCGCTGTTTGATCTGCTGGTCGACGTCGCGATAGCGCACGATCGGTCCGGCGATCAACTGCGGGAAGAACGTGACGTAGAGCGCGAAGTCGAACGGGTTCTTCTGGACCTCGCCTTCCTTGCGATAGACGTCGATGACGTACGACATCGCCTGGAACGTGAAGAACGAGATGCCGATCGGCAGCCGCACGTCGCCGGTCGCGGTCAGGATGTAGTCGCGCGCGAACGCCGACGTGCCGAACAACGCGCCGGGCGGCGGCAACGGCGCGTCGAGCACGCCGAACGCGATCAGCAACGTCGACAACGTGTCGCCGACGAAGTCCGCGTACTTGAAGAACCCGAGCAGCGCGAGGTTCAGGATCACGGCGTACGCGATCACGCGCTTCGCCGCGTTCGGCCGCTCGCGCACCTTGTGCACCCACGCGCCGAACGCCCAGTTCGCGCCGATCGAGACGAGCATCAGGAGCGTGTAGACCTGCTCGCCCCAATAGAAGAAGAGCAGGCTGCCCGCGAGCAGCATCAGGTTGCGCGCCCCTTTCGGCAGGATCGCGTGCAAGAGCAGGCCGAGCGGCAGGAACAGGAAGACGAAGATCGGGGCGCTGAAGACCAAGCCGCTCCACTTTACCGGCCCGCTCGCGCTCTCTCGACGGCATGCAGCCGGCCGAGCCGGCGGTCGCCGACGCCTCGACTTCGGCCCGGTACACTTTTCCGCGAACCACGCGTTGCGTCCCACGGGCTCGCGACAAGACGGGAACGATGTTCCAGCCGAGCCTCGAGAAGCTCTTCGACCGTTACCGCCGACGCGGAGACGCCGCGGCGCTGGGCATCGTCTTCGACCGGACGTCGGCGGAACTCCACAAGCTCGCGCTGCACCTCGTGCGCGACCCGGCGGAGGCCGAGGACGTGCTCCAGAGCACCTACCTCGCCGCGATCGAGAGCGCGTCGAGTTACGACGCTTCGCGTCCGCTCGTGCCGTGGCTCGTCGGGATCCTGGCGAACCAAGCGGCGCTCGCTCGCCGGCGCGCGCGGCGCGAAGTCGAGCCCGATCGGCTCGACCCGCGCGGCGAACCCGATCCGCGCGACATGGCGGACCTCGCGGAGTTCTCGTCGAAGCTCGGCGAAGCGCTCGCCAAGTTGCCCGAGCCGTACGCCGAGGTGCTGCGCATGCACCTCGCCGACGGCAAGAAGTCGATCGACATCGCGAAGGAGCTCGGCCGCGAGCCGGGCACCGTGCGCATGCAGGTGCACCGCGGCCTCGACTTGTTGCGCCGCGCGTTGCCCGCCGGTTTCGCGACGGGCGCGGTGGTCGCCGGGTTCGGCGGCACGGCGCGCGCCGCGCTGCGCGAGCGTGTGCTCGCCGAAGCGCTCGCGCGCGGCCCGGCTGGCACGGCGGCTGGCGCGGCGACGGGCGGCGCCGGCGTCGCGCTCGGCGTCAAGCTCCTCGGCGGCGCGATCGTGCTCGCCGTGGTCGGCGTGAGCGCGTTCGTCGCGACGCTCGGCGGGCCGGAGCCGGACCGCGAATCCGGGTTCGAAGCGGCGCAGTCGAGCGGCGAGCTCCGCGACGCGACACCGACCGACGCGGAGCTGCGAGCCGAGTCCACCGGCGTGCGCACGGCGCTCGCCAGTGCGCCGGACGTCGCCGATGCGCCGGACGGTGTCGGCGCACCAGGGGCAGCGAGCGCGCCGCGCGAGTCCACGCCGCCCGCCGGGCGCGGTCCGTGGCTCGCGGGCAACGTGCGCTTGCCTGCCCCGCTCGCCGCCGACGCTGCGATCATCGCCGTGCGTGCGATCGGCAGGGCGCGCGCGCTGCGCGACGCGAAACTCGAAGTCCACGCGGACGCGTCGGGCGAGTTCCGCGTCGACCTCGCGCCGATCTTCGACGCCGCGACGAAGGAGAGTCCGCTCGAAGAGCTCGTGGTGAGCGCGGAACACCCGCGCACGACACGAGTCGAGGTCCGCGTGCGCGTCGCCGGCGCAGAAGCGCGGTCGACGTACTCCGTCGAGCTCGCGCTCGACGAAGCTGCGATCCTGATCGGCCGTGTGCTCGCGCCGGCGCACGCTGGCTCGGCCGATTCGCGTGCGGCGGCCGCGCCGATCGAAGTGGGCCTCTTGACGTTCGCCGACGGCCGCCCGCAACTGCCGTTGATCGATCGAGCGAGCGTCGGTGGAGACGGTTCGTTCCTGCTGCGCGCAGCGGCGGCGCGTGAATGTCTCTTCGTCGCGTTCTCGAGCGCCGCGGCGCCGTACTCGCGAGTCCTGCGGCTCTCGCCTGGCTTGCCGGTCGACGTCGGCACGGTGACGCTCGACGCCGGTTCGCGGCTCGACGGCCGCGTCGCGCGCGCGGGTGAGCCGGTCGAGCGCGCGTTGGTCGGCATCGCGGCGCGGCGCGAGTTCGACGTGGTGCTGCCGGTGCTCGGCGCGCGGCTCGGCTGGCGCGACGGCGAGTTCCATCGCAGCGGTGCGATGGTCGAAACCGACGCCGACGGACGGTTCGTCGCGAACGGGCTCGCCGCCGGCCGCTACACGCTCGAAGTGCTGCGCGGCGAAGGCTTGCGTGGCGCGCAGAAGCTCTCGGCGCCGCTCGACACCGACGCGCCTGGGACCGTCGCGCTCGAGCTCTCGAGCGCACGTCTCGAAATCGCCGTGCTCGACAGCGCGGGCCGGCCCGCGCGTGGCGCCGCGACGTTCGCCATCGAAGGTGCGCCGGCGCAAGCGACCGCTTCCGGCGCGAAGTTCGGCGACGGCGGAGCACTGGCGCTCGATCTCGCGCCGTTCGCGACCGTGCGCGTGACGCTCGATTGTCCCGGCGAGCGGGTGGAGACGTTCGAATTCGACGCGCCCGGTCCCGGCGAGACACGTTTCGAGCGCGTCCAACTGCTGCGCGAGACGCTCGCCGCTCGGCTCGAGCTCGGGTTCGACGCCGCTGCGGCCGCGCTCACGCCCGGCGACGAACTCGAAGTCGATCTCGTGTCGCTCGACCAAGAACGTCCGTCGCGGCTCGTGCGCCGCGCCGTCGTCGCCGCCGACGGGACGACGCTCGAAGCGCTGCCGGCCGGGCTTTGGCGCGTGCGCGTGTTCGTCGGCAACGCGTATCGGCACTTCGCGGAGCTCTACGCGCCGTGCGAACTCGACGTCGAGCTCGCGCCGCACGCGACGACGGTCCGCGCGCTCGACGTGCGGCGCGGAGGTCGCGTGCGCTGCGAGCTCTTCGACGAACACGGCGGACGACTCGCGGCGAACGCGAGCGCCGTCGACGCGCTCGGCCGCGACCTCGAGCTGCGTTTCGTCGCGCGCGGCTCGGAACGGATCGGCTCGGCGCTCGGTCGCATCTCGGACCTCGGCGCGAACGACGTGTACCCGAACCTCGCGCCGGGCGAGTACGTGTTCTCGTTCAACGCCGCGGGCCGCGAACGCGCCGAGCGGCGAGTGCGCGTCGAAGCGGGCCAGGTCCACGAGCTCTCGCTCGTCCTCTCGAACGCGGAGTGACCGATGTCGAACGCAACTCTCGCTCGCAGCGCCGCCCGTCGGCGCTGGTTCCGACCCACTTGGCTCGAACTCGGCGTCGGAGTGCTGGGCGCGCCGCTGCTCGTCTGGCTCGGCCTTGCGCACCTCGCCGGCGAGCACGGGCTCGCGCGTGTCGAAGACGGCCAAGTCGCCGTCCTGGTCGACCACGTCCGAGGCGAAAGCGAAACTTCCGGCGCGCCCGGACTGCGTCCGTTCGTGCCGTGGTTCCAGCAGGTCTTCACGCTCGACAAGCAGCCGCGCGAGTTCCGATTCGAGGGCAACGAGAAAGGCACGCTCGATCGTTGGCCGCGGCTCGTCGTGCGCGCGCACGACGGCTCGAGCTTCTGGTTCGACGCGTTCACGTTGCAGTACGCGCTGATCCCGTCGGCGGCGGAGCTCGTGCTCGCCGACTCGGGACCGCGCGATGCCTACAAGGAACGGCTGGTCAACGCGTTCGCGCGCGCCGTGCTGCGCGACGAGTTCGGCTGGTTCTCCGCCGAGGAGATCGTGCGTCCGGAGAACCTGCGCGCCGCGACGAACGAAGCACGCCGCCGCCTCAACGACTACTTGCGGCCGCACGGCGTCGAAGTGCTCGAAGTCGCCGTCGCCAAACCGCGTTTCGATCCGCTGTACGAGAAAGCGATCGAACGGCGCAAGGTCGGCAACCAGGAGATCGAGCACTTGCGCGCGCAGATCGAGAAGCTCGAGCAAGAGCGCCACCAGCGCATCACGCGAGCGCTCGAGGAGAAGGAGACCGAGTTGCTCGTCAAACGCGGCAACCTCGAACGCGATCGACTCGCCGCCGAACAGGAAGCGATCCGCTCGAAGAGCGCGGCCGACGTGTTCGCGCTGCAGAAACGCTCGGAGGCGCGCACGCTCGCCGAAAAACGCGCCGCGGAAGCGGCGACGGCGACGGCCAGGTACGAGTTGGACGCCGAGGGCCAACGCGCCGCCGCACAAGCGCTGGCGTCGCGCGGCGAAGACGCCGTGCGAGCCGCGTTGATCGAGCGACTGGGCTCGATCGAGTTCGACATCCAACCGTTCGTCCAACCGACCGCGGAGACGCCCGTGGTCGCGAAACCGTGAGGTCGCCATGTTCGGCGGATTCGGCAAGGTGCTGCAGTTCCCGGTGCGCGCCGTTCGCGCGAGTTTCGCGCTGCTCTTCCGCGGCGTGCGCGCGGCCGTCCGCCGCGTCGCCCGCGTGGCGCAGTCCAGCTTCGTCCGCGCCGCGCTCCGTGTCGCTGCCCGCACCACGGCGTTCGGCGCGAGGAGCGCGGTGATCGCGGCAGCGCTCGCCGCCGTGACGCTCGCCGTCGCGTGGGGCGGCTTCGAACGCGTGCCCGTCGCGACGATCGGCGTGAAACAGACGGTCTTCGGCGGCGGCGGACTCGTCGAGCGCGATTTCGCGCCAGGTCTCGTGCGTTCGACGCGTGGGCTCGACGCGTGGCACTTCCTCGACGCGCGCACGCACTTCCTCGCGTTCGGTTGGGAGTCGGACGGCGCCGACCTGCCGGTGCTCGACCTGCGGACGAAGGACGGCAACGAAGTCAAGGTCTGCGTCACCGTCCCCTACCGCATCGTGCCCGGCGAAGGTTGGCTGCTGGTGCGCGACGGTCTCAAGGCGACGTATCGGGCCCTGGCGCGTACGACCGCGCAGAGCCTCCTGATGCAGGAGCTCGCCGAGCTCTCGTCATCGGATTTCGCGAGCACCGTGACGCGTCAAGCGCGCTGCCGCGACGCGTTGCCGAAGCTCAACGCGCTGCTCGCGCCTTATCACCTCGTCGCCGAGTCGATCCAGATCCACCAGGTGCTCTTCTGGACCGAGTACGAGAAGAAGCTCCAGGCGAAACAGCTCACGAAACAACTCGCGCTCGAGGCCGAAGCCGCGACCGAAGTCGAAGAGGAGCGCCGCAGCCACACGCTCGCGGAGGAAATCGACGCCGAGGAGAAACGCGTGCGCGCCGAGAAGGACAAGGAGATCCAGGAAGTCGTGGCGAAGGCCGAGCTCGAGATCGCCGAGATCCGCGCCGAAGCGAAGCGTTACGACGAGCTCGTGCGCGCCGCGGCGCTCGCCGAGTACGAACGCGCCGACGCGGAAGGCCGGCTCGGACTCGCGCGCGCGGAAGCGTTGCGCGAGAAGCTCGCCCAAGAGGTCAACGAATCCGCCGGCGGCCGCATCCTGCTCGCGCGCAAGGCCGCCGAGAAGCTGCGGATCCGTTCCGTGACGTTGGATTCGCGCGACCCGCGGGTGCCGAACCCGCTCGACCTCGACGCGATGGTGGCGCTTCTCGTCGGCAAGCAGAAGTAGCGGCGGACGAAGCCTCGCTCTGCGCACTGCGACGCATGTCGCACTCGGCGCTCGCGTGGGATCGTCTCGAAGGAATCCGCGTCGACCGCTTGGGCGAGCGCGGAACCGCGAAGGAAGGGATCTCCATGTTCCGACATGCGTTGTGGATCGGCGTGCTGCTCGTCGGTGCCTGCCGCAGCACGAGCGAAGACGAATCGATGTGCCTGAAGCGCAAGCCCGGCACGATCGTGACCGCCAACGAGTACTGCGCGATCGTGCTCGACGATCCTGTCGATCCGTCGATCGTCGTCGACTGGAACGGTCAGAAGGTCGGCTTCTGCTGCAAGGGTTGTTTGCCGAGGTGGGAGAAGCTCACGGCGGCGGAGAAGGACGCTGCGCTCGCCGCGGCGATCGCCAAGGGACGGATCCGCGACTGAACGAGCGCGCCGCGCAGGCTCGAGCCTCGATCACGAAGCTCTGCCCGCGCCGAGCTTCGGGAATGGACGTCGCCGAGTCGCTCAGAGGAACGAGCGCTCGGCGAGCTTGCGCCCGAGCCAGAGCAACGCATCGCCCAGGTTCGCCGAACGGTCCCATTCGGCGCGCCGCTCGACCCACGTCAGGTCCTTCGCCGCGTCGTCGATGCGGTCGCGGACGCGGCGTTCCTCTTCCTTGAGCCGCTCGAGCTCGCGGTGGCGGGCCTTGTCGAGCCCACCCGCGCGCACGAAACCGAGGATGCGCTCGAGCTCGCCGTGATCGAGCCAGAGGCCGTGCTCGCGGCAGACGTCGACGATCACGCCGGACGCGCCGGCGAAGTTGCGCCGCGTCATGCGTTCGCTGCAGAGCGCGCACGGCAGATACGCCACCTTCTGCTCGGCGACGGTGCCGGTCTGCGCCGGCCCGGCGAGCACGCGCGCGGCGAGATCCTCTTCGTCGGCGCGCTCGCACAGTCGCTCGAGCACGCCAGGCGAGAGCCACAGGCCCGCGCACGACGAGCACTCGACGATCGCGAAACCGTCGACGGTGCGCGCACGCAACTGCGCGGCGCAACGGGGGCACTTGCTCGTCGCAGGCAACGCGGTCAACGCCTGCGGTGCGATCGCGAGACCACATTCGAGGCAGTGTTTCGCTCGCGCCGGCAGTCGCGACCAACAGCCCGGGCAGATCGCCGAGAGTCCGCGGTCCTCGAGCGCGAGCTCGGCTTGGCAGTGCCCGCAGCTCTTCGCGTTCTCGACCAGAGTGGCGCCGCAGTTCGTGCAGCGCAGCGCTCGCGGAGCATGCGGTGCGCGGAATTCGACGGTGAAGCGCGTGCCGCATTCGCAGCGCACGCTTTCGCCCGGCCGCAGGAACGAGACGTCCCACTGGCGTGAACAGACGGCGCAAGCGTTCAACGTGCGGTACTGCATGCGGGCTCGCTACTCCATCGCTCGCCGCGGATGCGAAGGCGGCCGGCGCGGCATGCGTCGTTCGAACGGGCTCACGTCGCCTCCGCGGGGCGTTCGGCGAGACCGTCGGTGGTCGCACGCTCCTCGCGCTCGGTCTCGGCGACCAAGGCACGCAGGTCCTTGTTGTGCGCGGAGCCCGCGAGTTCGGAATCGAGCTTCGCGAGCACTCGATCGACGACGCGGTCGGCGGCGGCAGTCCGTTCGACTTCCGTGCGCCCCGAATCGCCGCGCAATGCATCGACGATCGCCTTGACCGAGATCAGGCCCGGATCGCGCGCCGGGAGGAAGGTGGTCGAGGAGTCGTCTTCGCGTGCCGCGACGAGCCCCCGAGTTTCGAGCGAGCGCAAGATGCCGTCGACGGTGCCGTGCGCGAGCCCGAGTTCGTCGGCGAGCGCCTGCGAGCTCGGGCTCGGCTCGCCGCGCAGGAAAGCGCGGGCGATGCGCACCATCGCACGCAACGCGACGAGCTCGCGGAACGCGGGCTCGCCGTCGCGGCCACGCAACGCCGGCTTGAAGTTGGGCTCCGCTTGGTGGGCCCACGCGAGTTCCGCGCCGAAGAGCACGACCGCCCACGAGAAGTAGAGCCACACGAGGAAGAGCGGCATCGCGGCGAAGCCGGCGTAGATCGCGTTGTAGTTCGCGATGCCGACTTGGAATTTGACGTGCAGCACCTGCAGCACGTGCCACGCGGTGCCCGCGACGAAGCCACCGAAGAAAGCCGAGCCCCAGCGCACCTTCGTGTTCGGCAGCGTCAGGTACACGAACGTCAACGCGATCCACATCATCGCGAGCGAGAGTCCGGCGAACAGCGTCTCGACGAAGCCGCCGAAGCCCAGGTGCTCGGTCATCCATCCGGAGATCGCCGCGATCTGGTCCTGCGCCAACGAACTCGCCGCCGTCGCGGCCGCCGTCGCCGTCACGAGGAAGATCGGCGTGATCACGACCATCGCGAGGTAGTCGGTGACCTTGCGCACGAAACTGCGCGAACGCTGCACGCCCCAGATCTGGTTGAACGCTTGTTCGATCGAGCCGAGCAGCCGCACGACCGTGTAGAGCAACACGATCAAGCCGAACGTGCCGAGCGCGCCGAAGTTCGTGCCTTGGACGAAGTCGAGCACCTGATCGACGGTGCGCCGGATCGTCTCGATGCCTTCGGGCGCGCTGCCACGCGGCCCCCACGTGCGCACGAGGAACGGCTCGATCGTGTCGTTGCGCAGTTTCTCGTACGCGCCGAGCCCCTTCGCGAGCGCGAACGCGAACGCGAGCAACGGCACGAGCGACAGCACGGTCACGTACGTCAACGCCGACGACTGCAGCATGCAGCGGTCGCGGAAGAAGTCGCGCACCGCGAGGAAGGCGATTCGCGCGCCGCGCTGCGCGACCGAGACGAAGCCCGTCGCGCGCTCGGGCTCGAGCTTCGTCGCGAAACGCGCGAAACGCTCCCAGAGCGCCGAGAGCCACGGATTCTGGAACGGCTGGCCTTCGCGAGGTTCGATCGCGGGGTGCTGCATGGCGCCGTTCTACTGCTTGGCGGCGCCCGAAGGAACCGCACCGGTGATTCGCGGCGCTCAGCGCTTCGCCAAGAACACGTACGCGGTCCCGCCTCGCGCGAGCCAGCAGCGGTCGAGCTCGCTGCGCCGGTACGTGCGCACGCCTTCCGCGGCCGTCGCGCCGGCCGGATCGTGGACGAGGACGTCGCCATGCTCGTCGAAACCCGTGACGACGAGCAGGTGCCCCGCCGTCTCGGCGTAGGGCGCGCCGGTCAGTTCGCCGGGCTTCGCCGCGATCGAGATCACCAGCGGTTGCCCGATCGCGATCGCGCGCTCGACCGCGCCCCAATCCGCATAGCGAGTCAGGTAGCCCGAGACGCCGAACGTGTACGCGCCTTGGATCGTGCGCGTCCAGTTCCCGTAGACGTCGTGCTCCGCGTCGAAGACGCGCTTCGCGACCTCTTCCGTGCTGCGTTTCACGCCGTAGAACTCCAGCACCATCGCCGTCGACGTCGGACTGCACACGCGCGGCGCGAGGTCGGCCGCGACGGACTTCTGGCTGCGGAACGGCACGGCGAGGCCGAGCTTCCAACTCGACTCCGGGATCTCGATGCGCGCCTTGTCGGCGGGCGCAAGTCCGTCGCGCGTCGAGAACGTGAGGTCGACGCGCACGACCTTGACGTCGCTCGAGCGCGCATCGCCCTTCCACGCGACGATGCGGTATTGCGCGAAGTCGTAGGCGCTCGAGCTCTTGAAGTAGTCGACGTCGATGCCCGCGTCGCCGGCCGACCGCGTCGCTTCCCAGTTCGGCTGACCGCCGCCCCAGGATCCGACGCGCAGCCAATCGGTCCACGAGTCGTCCGCCTTCCGACCTGCGCGGACCTCGAACCAGATCCCGGCACCGGTCGGCACGTCGACGTTCCACGACGCGAGCAGCTCGTGGAACGGTTGCTTCGGCGTCAGCACCGGCGACTCGTAACGCGCGGAACCGTCGTCCTCGCGACCGATCGGCTGTTCGATCGGCGCGAGCTTGAGCCCGCTCGACGCGGCGACGCTGCCGCGCACGAACGTGCCGTCCGCGAAATCCTGCGGCGAACGGTGGTGGACCTCTTCATGGACCCAAGGCATGCGGCGACTCGACGGTTCGTCGGAGCCTAGCGGGGCCGCACCGACGGTGAACGACGCGCCGAGGAGCAAGAGAGCAGAGCCGAACGACATGCGAGACCTCGCGTTGGAACGCGCCGGCGCGACGGCACCCCTGCGGCACGTCGCGCGCGGCGTCGCACGTCTATCGGCCGCGGCGGGGCGGCGAGTGGTCCCGCGGACCGGGAAAAGTCTGCCGTCCGAGGGCCCTGGACCCTACTGCCACTCCTGGCTGCGCCGAATCCGCTCGGCGACGTGTAACCAACGGCTCGAAGTGCAGTCTTCACCAGCGCCGCGAGCTCCGCCTTCTGCGCGAACGCCCGGCCTTCGCGTCACCGACCTCCCGTCGAGCGCGCGCCCGGCAGCGCCCGGCAACGCCTGGCAACGCACGGGGACCGCGACCGCGCCTCGGAGCGCCGCCGCTCCGGGATGCGATCGCCGCCGCGAGGCCGCCGGTTCGCGGTCACGGCCGTCCGAGCCCCTTGCGGCGGTGGCGCACGGTCGGTTGACTCCCACCCACCATGCAAGCCTCCGCGACCGCGCGCCCGGAAACCTCGCTCTCCGAGTTCACGTTCCGCGCGCTCGCGTGCGGCATCGTCTTCGGATGCCTGTTCGGCGCCGCGAACGCGTACCTCGGGCTCAAGGCGGGCCTGACGGTCTCGACGTCGATCCCGATCGCGGTGCTGTCGGCAGCGGTGCTGAAGCTCTTCGCGCGGAACTCGAGCACGTTGCTCGAAGCCAACATGGCGCAGACCGTCGGCAGCGCGAGTTCGTCGCTCGCCTCCGGCACCATCTTCACCATTCCGGCGCTCTACCTCTGGGGGTTGATGCCGCCGTATCACCAGATCGCGCTGCTCGCGCTCGCCGGTGGCTTGCTCGGCATCCTCGCCATGGTGCCGCTGCGGCGGCTCTTGATCGTCAAGGCGGACCAGGAGCTCCCCTATCCCGAAGGCCGCGCGTGCGCCGAAGTCCTGCGCGCCACCGAGAGCGGCGCGAGCGGCGGTCAATGGATCTTCATCGGCATCGCGCTCGGCATCGCCGTCAAGCTCGTCGTCACGCAGTTCCACCTCGTGCCCGAGGAACTCGAACTCTACTTCGGCAACAACGCGAAGCTCGCGATCTCGGTCGCACCGGCGCTGCTCGCCGTCGGGTTCATCGTCGGCTTCCGCGCCGCCGCAGTGATGGTGTCCGGCGGCCTGATCGCGTCGCTGGTGCTCTATCCGCTGGTCACCAAGGCGCACGCGGTCGGCGCAGGCGATCCCCAGTTCGCGCTGAGCGCGAGCGAAGTGAAGAGCCGTTTCATGATCTTCGTCGGCGCGGGCGCCGTCGCCGCGGCGGGCCTCATCACGGTGATCCGCACCGCGCCGACGATGTGGAGCTCGCTGCAAGCGGTGCTCGCGGGGCTCAAGAGCGGCGCTGGCGGCGCGAGCGGCGAACGCACGGACCGCGACTTGCCCGCGTGGGTGCTCGTCGCCGGGCTCGTCGTGCTCTTCGCGGCGCTCGCGTTCGTGCCGAACTTCTTCGCGGGCAACCTGTCGAGCGGCGGCCAGATCATCGCGGCGGTCGGCGTGCTCGTGTTCGGCCTGCTCTTCGTGCCCGTGTCGTCGCGGCTCGTTGGTGTCATCGGCGTCTCGTCGAACCCGACGTCGGCGATGGCGCTGATCACGCTGACCGGCACCGCCGCCGTGTTCCTCGCGCTCGGTTGGCGCGACCTCGACGCGCGCGCCGCGGTGCTGACCGTCGGCACGGTCGTGTGCGTCGCGGCCTCGAAAGCCGGCGACATCTCGCAGGACCTCAAGACCGGCTACTTGGTGCGCGGCACACCGGCACGCCAACAATTCGGCCAGTTGATCGCCGCCGCGATCGCTTGTTGGGTCGTCGCCGGCGTCGTCTGGGCGATCGGTTCGCGACCGGGCGGCTTCGGCGAAGGCGGCATGCCGGCGCCGCAAGCGACGTTGATGAAGACGGTGATCGAAGCAGTGCTCGGCGATCAGTTGCCGTGGGACCTGCTCGGCTCCGGTGCGGCGCTGTCGGTCGTCGCGCTCTTGGTCGGTTTGCCGGCGTTGCCTTTCGCGCTCGGCATCTACTTGCCGCTCGCGACGATGGCGACCGTTTTCGTCGGCGGCGCGGTCCGCGCGTTGGTCGAAAAGCGCAAGGAACGCGCGAACGTCGAAACCGGCGTGTTGTGCGCGTCGGGTTTCGTCGCGGGCGAGGGCCTCGCCGGCGTGTTCATCGCGGGCTGGGCGTTCTACAAGGACCTGGGCCGCTTCAAGGCGCCGGAACCCGCGGCGGCGGAGCTCTTCGGCGCGCTCGCGCTGATCGTCGTCGCGTGCAGCGTGCTCTACGCGTCGGGCAGGAAGCGCGCCTGACGTCGTCGACACGGCCGCGGAGCATGCGCTGCGGAGAGCGTGCGCTGCGACGAGCGTGCGATACGGCGAGCGCGAGCTACGGCGCGCACCCAAAGCGAAGCGAACGTTCGACGCCGGATCCGCATCGCCGCGGCGGCGGTGTGGCCGACGCGCGCCGTCAGCGCGTGACGAAGACCGGGTTCGTGATCGCGAGCGTTTCCGGCAGCTCCATGCGCCAGAACGGAGCGTCGACCTTGTCGCCGCGCGCGACGGCGACGATCCAGTTCGACTCGCGCGGGAGCTGCAGGCGCACGCGGCGCACTTTCCGCGTGAGAGTGTCGTCGGGCTGGAGCGCGGACTCCGCGGAGCTCGACGAATCGAGGGGCACCGTCGCGACCACGTCGCGGTTCACGACGAGCTCGAGCGTGCGCGGCGTCACCCACGAAGGATGTCGCACGGTCACCACGGCTTCGACTTCGTCGCCGTCCGCGCGGAACGTCTCGCCCATCCGGTGGCCGTCGACTTGGATCGTCGCGAAGAGCCCGAGGCTGACCGCGACTTCGCCGCGCAGGAACGCGCCGCAGGCGGCGTCGACGTCGATCTGCGTCGGCTCGTCGGTCGCGCTCGGCACGTACGTGCGTCCTTGACCGACGATCACGCCGACCGCGTGCGAGTCCGACGAACCGATCGCGGTGAACCGCAGGCCGCGTTCGAGCAGCGCGTACCACATCGGCAGGACCAGGTTCGGCGGCGCGGTCGGGCAGTCGGAGTTCACGACCTCGATGCAGTCGAACGTGAACTCCTGACCCGCCGTGTTGAGGCCGGTCGCGTCGTCGAAGCCGAAGTTCGTCAGCGGATCCTTGCCGCCTTCCGGCCAGCGCGGGTGATTGAGGATCACGACCTTGGCGCCCTTCGCGCGGATCCCGGCGACGAGCTTCTTCCAGTCGGTCTCCTGGTACTCGGGAATCGGCGCGCCGGGCTCGAACGGAAAGCCGTTCATGTGCCCGTTGTCGGTGGTCACTTCGTTGCCGACGACCGGCGTGAACCACGGCGTGAGCGCGAGCTCCTTCTGCAGTGGCCGATAGTCCGTGTGGTGGTTGTGATCGGTCGCGATCGCGAGCTCGATGCCTTCGCCGGCGAGCGTGACGAGCCGCTCTTCGACGCTCGCGTCGCCGTGCCCGCTGTAGGTCAGCGTGTGCACGTGCGTGTCGGCGGCGATCCAGCCCGTGGTGTCGACTTCGCGGGTGAGCGCGAGCACGACGCGGCGTTCGGCGCCGTACTCGACGTCGAGCTCGACCTTCGCGGCGCTCCACTCCATGCCACGCGACGCCCAGAGCGTGCACGGGCCCGCCGGCACTTCGAGCACGGCGCCACCGTCGCCGCTGTACGCGATGCCGGGCCGCACGGCGGCGAGCGGTCGCTCGGCGTAGTAGAGCTCGAGCGGCGCGCCCGTGGCGTCGACGACGGTGATGCGCGCGGGAATCGGTCGTTTGTTCGCCGCGTCGACGACCGTGATCGCGATCCGCCCGAGCCGCGCGAGCTCGCGCAGGCTCCGCTCGTGGAGCACGAACCGACCGACGGTGATGTCGTCCTGCGGTTGGTCGACCGCGCGCACGCGCAGCGTGTTGCGACCGTCCTTGACGAGCCCCGGCGGCACCGGGTAGCGCCCGACGCGCAGCTCGTCGTTCACCTTGCGAAGCCGCGCGAACTCGACGCCGTTGAGGTCGAGGGCCCACTGGTTGTCGACGTCGCGCGCACTGACGTCGAGCAACCATTCGCTCGGATTCGCGCGCGAGTCGAACGTCACTTCGAGCGGCGGCGCCGTCGGCGCCTCGGGCGCTTCCTTCCAGTCGGGCGTCTTGTCGTTGCCGAGATGGTGCATCTCGGCGTCGAGCACGCGACCGTCGCTCGGACCTTGGCCCGCCGCCACGAGCAACGCGCCGCACGCGGCGACCAGCACCGCCGACCGCACGAGCACGCCGCGGCTCGCCACGCTCAAGGCTTCCCGAGCTTGGCGACGAGCGCCTCGAGGTCCTTCGCGCCGGATTCGTCGCCGACGAGCTGCGCGAGCTCGAGCGCGCGGCCGGCCGCGACCTTCGCGCGCGGCTTGCGGCCGAGCGCGTCGCAGAGTTTCGCGACGGCGGCCGTCTCCTGGTACTCGTTCCCGAAGAGCCGCAGGTCGTGGTAGATCTGCGCGGCCTGCGCGTGCACGTCGAGCGCTTCGGCTTGCTTGCCGAGCCCTGCGTACGCCGCGCCCATCGCGCCGAGCCCCATCGCGGTACCCCACCAGTCGCCGAGCGGCTGCGCGAGATCGCGGCACTCGGTGGCGAGCTTCAGCGCGTCGGCGTGTTTGCCCGCCTTGAGCGCCTTCCGCGCCTCGCCGTGCGCGGCTTGACCGCGGCGGAAGGCCTTCTGCTGCTTCGCGTCGAACCCGGAGAACGCGCTCGCGTAGTCGGCGAAGATCGTCGTGCCGAAGGCTTGGTCCGCGGCGAGCGCGCCGAAGATCGCCGTCGCGTGCATGTTGTCGATCGCGGCCGCGTCGACCGGCTTCTTCTCGAGCGCCGCTTGTTCGACGGCGGCGAGCGATCCTTCGAGGTACTCGTCGATCGTGCCGAGCGCCGCGCCGGGGTTCGCCTTCCAGAGCTCGACCGTGGCGGCGACGTCCTTCTGCTTCGCGAGCTCCGCGAAACGCGCGACGACGTCTTCCTCGCGCGGAACGAACGCGAACGCGGAAAGCACGAGAGAGCAGAGAACGGGCACGACGAACTTCATGGGGGCTCCGTGGAAAGGACGCAAAAGTGTAACGGTCAGCGCTGCGCGCCGCGCGACTGGGACACGAGGTGTCCGGCTTCCGGCAGCACGATGCGCTCGAGCGCGAGCGCGAGTGCTTTCGGCGAGCCCGGCAGCGCGAGGACGACCTTGCCCGCGAGCACGCCGCCGATCGCGCGCGACAGGATCGTCGCCGAGCCGATCTCCTGGAAGCTCAGCGCACGGAAGAGCTCGCCGAAGCCCGGGATCTCGCTGTCGAAGAGGTCTTTCAGCGTGTCGTACGTGACGTCGCGCGGCGCGATGCCCGTGCCGCCAGTGGTCAAGACGAGCTCGACGTCGCCGTCGGCGACGGCGCGCCGCACGCTCGCTTCGATTTCGTCGCGCTCGTCGCGCACGGTTTCGCGGCGTGCGACGCGGTGACCCGCCGCTTCCAGGCGTTCGACCAAGTACGCGCCACCCTTGTCGGCCGCGCCGAAACGCGTGTCGCTGATCGTGATCACCGCGAACGCTTGGGCGGCGCGACTTTCGGCTCGGTGGGCTTCGAGGCTCATCCGCCGCAGTGTAGCCGCGCCGCGCGGCTCGCCTAGAATCGCGCGCCATGCAGAGCGCGATCCTCGGCGTCGTCTTCCTCGCGTCCTTCGGCTCGGTGGCGCACGCGGGAGTCACCGCCGAGCTCGAGCTCGCCGCCGCGACGGAGCTCGCGTCCGACGCGCAGCCCAACCACGAAGCGGCGCATTCGAGCGCACCCGAACTCGCTCCGACCGAGCCCGCGCAAGCGCTCGCGCGGGAGACGCTCGAGAACGGCTTCGAGATCCTCGCGCTCGCCGATCCGGCGCTGCAGGAACGCGTTTTCGGCGCGCTCTACGTGCGTTGCGGGCGCGTCGACGAAGTGGCGGGACAAGAAGGCGCGCTCGATCTGCTCGTCGAGACGTGGCTCGCCGGCGGCAGCACGCAGGAAGACGGCGAAGCGCTCGCCGCGTGGCTCGCGGCGCGCTCCGCTTCGCTCGACGCGAGTGCGGCGGACGACCACCTCTCGATCGACTTCCAGTGCGCACGGGCGGACCTGCCCGAGCTCTACCAGAAGCTCGCTGCGTGCCTCGCGACGCCGCGGTACCCCGAGCCTCTCTTCTTCGACGCGCGCGAAACGCTCGCGACGAACCTCGCGACGCCTGCGGACGCGGACGACGACGAGCGAGGCGCGTACCGCACGCTCGAACGCTTCGCTCTCGGCCCGACGCTGCGCGCGGGACGGAGCGCGACGCGGGCAAGCGTGCGTTCGATCGACCGCGACGAACTCGTCTTCTTCCACAAGGCGTTCCTCGTGCCCGATCGGATGCTGCTCGGGCTCTCCGGCGCCGTCGACGCAACCGTGCTCGACGCGACGCGCGCGTTCGCGGCGCGGCTCCCGGCGCTCGACACCCGCGAGCGCGACTGGAGCACGTACCTCGAAGCGCCCGAGCGCACGACGGTGTACGTCGCCGCGGCGCGCGATCCGCACATGTGGCTCGTCGCGCGCGCGCCTGGCGCCGGCGAAGCGGACCACGCCCTGCTCGCCTGGGCCCTCGCGGGCGAAACGCCGCTCGCCGGCGAAGCGGCGCGAGCCGCGGGCCTCGACGGCGCTCCGGCGCGGCGCGTGCTCCACGATTCGGAGTGGCTCTACTCTTCGTTGCGGCTCGACTCCGGATTCGAGCCCACGCGCGCTCGTGACGCGCTCGCCGCGCTCGCCGGGCGCATCGCGCCGGCCGAGTTCGCCGCGTTGCACGCGCGCGCGAGTTCCGTGCGTGGCGACGTCGCGTTGCCGACCTCCGCGCGTGCACGGATCGAACGGGAACTGCTCGCGTCGATCCGCGCGCTCTCGACGAAACTCGCGGTCGCGCCGGCGCCCGCCGATCTCGAAGCGGCCGCGGCGCGCTGGTTCGATCCGACCAAGGTCGTCGCGCTGGCGACCGGACCGGTCGACGTGTTGGTCGACGCGTTCGGCGCAGTAGCCGACGTGCGCGTGCTCGACGCGACGTGGACAGTCGCGAGCACGCCGCAGGCACTCGCGAAGTTGGACACGGTCTTCGCCGCGCTCGGCGGCCGGGCGCGCTTCGCGGCGCTGCGCTCGCTCTCGACGTCGGGCAACGCGACGCTGACGTCGGGACTGTCGCTCGAGACGCGACAAGTGCGCGACTTCGTCGGCCGCCGACTGTGGCAGGAGCAGAAGCGCGGTGAAACGGTCGACGTCACGGTGCTCGACGAAAGCGGCGCGACGACGTTCCGCGGTGCGAGCGCGCAACGGCAGCCCGGCGCCGTCCACGCGCGGCTCGTGCGACGCTCGAACGCGCACCTCTATCAACTGCTGCGCGACTTGGCGTGCAGCGACGCGCGCGGTGTGCGGCTCGGCACCGACGGCGCGCTCGAAGTCGTGGCGCCCGATGGCTTGCTCTGTTGGCTCGAACTCGACGAGGACGGCCGGCCGAAGCGTCTTGGTTGGCCCGCCGACGCCGAGGGCGACGGCGCCGTGTTCGTCTACTCGGATTGGCGCGCGTTCGACGGTTGGTGGTACCCCGCCGCGGTCGAACAACCGGAGGCCGGCGTGCGTTCGACGACGACCGCGTTCACGCTCGACGCACCGCTCGACGAGGCGCTCTTCCGGCGCACGCGCTGAGCGCCAGGCCGCCCGCTCGCGTGGCGGCCGGCTCGCGTGGCGGCCGGCACGTTGGTCGAACGAGCGCGCGCCGACCGGACGGGCGCACGAGCGCGCCGCTAGCCGCGCGCCCGGAAACGCCGCGCGAGCTTCGCGACCCGCGCCGGATCGACTTCGTTCCCGACGACGCCGTCGACCTTGAACCACGTGCCGACGATCGCACCGTCGCAGAACGGCAGATACTCGGCCGCGTTCTCGAGCGTCAGGCCCGAACCGATCAGGAGCGGCGCGTTCGGCACGGCGTGGCGCACGCGCTCGAGCGTCTCACGCTCGACCGGCGCGCCGGTGTGCGTCCCGCTGACGATCAACGCGTCGGCGAGCCCACGTTCGCGCGCGTCGCGCGCGGCGTCCTCGATCGACTCGCGTCCGAGCGGCGTCGCGTGCTTCACGTGCACGTCGGCGAGGATCTGCGCCTGCGGAGCGAGCCGCTCGCGTTCGCGCAGGAGTTCCGCCGCTCGCCCCTGGATGACGCCCTGGTCGGTGACCGCCGCGCCGACGAGCACGTTGACGCGCAAGAAGCTCGCGCCGGTCGCCGCCAGGATGCCGAGCGCCGCGCGCGCGTCGTTGCGCAACACGTTGACCCCGACCGGCACGTCGCGCGCGAGCCCTCGCACCGCCGCGACCGCGAGCGCGAGCGTCGCGACCGTCTCCGCGGGCACCGTTTCCGCGTGGAAGGGCACGTCGCCGAAGTTCTCGACGATCAGCGCGTGGCAACCGCCGTCGAGCAGCGCACGAGCGTCGGCGAGCGCGCGGCGCAGCGGCGCTTCGCGATCGCCGGTGAAGCGCGGCGAGCCCGGGGTCGCGAGCAAGTGCACCACACCGATCAGGACCGGGGGCTGACGCAGGAGTGTCTTCATCCGCTGTTCGAGGTCGAGGGACGTCCGCATGCTCGAGGTCGCGAGGCGCGCGCGGCGGAGTGGCGCGAGCGCCGAGACTCGTCCGTGCGCGACGCACGGCGCGAGAACGAAACGAGCCGCGTTGCCGCGGCTCGTCGAGACAATGGAGCCAGAGACGGGATTCGAACCCGTAACCCCCGCTTTACGAAAGCGGTGCTCTACCGTTGAGCTACTCTGGCCCGTGAACTTCGAGCTGCGCAGCGCTCACATCTGCGCCTTGCCGCCGACGAGCAGCGCGGCGCGATCGGCCGGCGCGAGCTTGGTCGCACCGAGCGCGCGGGCGGCCGCAGCGCGGACGCCGAGCGGCGCGTCGCCGCCGAGGCAGGCCTTGAGCGCCGTGACCGCGGCTTCCGTCGCGGCTTGGCCGCGCGCGTAGCACGCAGCCGCCGCGGACGCAGCCGCCGCGCGCACCTCTTCGGAACGCGCCGAGTCGGCGGCGATCGTCGCGGCGGTCTCCGCGCATTGCGCGCAACCCGCGGCTTGGATCACGGAGAGCGCGCCCGCGGCGACGTTGTCGGGCTGCTTCGCGGCGGCCTCGCGGACCGCGGCGAACGCCGCGGACACATCGGTGCCGGTGTAGGCGAGATCGGCGAGCGAACCGGCGGCGCGCGCACCGAGTTCGAGCGCCCGGACGCGGTCACCATCGAGCGCGGCGAGCGCTTCGATCACCGAACCGACGCCGTCGGCTCCGCCGACGATGCCCTTCGCCTTCTCGCCCCACACTTCGCCGGCCTTCTCGGCATCGGCGGCGATGATGAAGAGCGGAGCCTTGGCGAGCGTCGGGTTGGCCGCGACTTCGTCGACGACCTGCGCGGTCGTCAGATCGCCGAGCGAGTCGGCGACCAGCAGACCGTCGAGGCCCGGCAGGCGGTGCAGCACCGCGAGCGCGTTCGAACCACGCTCCCAACGGTGCGCGACGATGCCCTGCGCTTCGAGCGCCGCGGCGATCGCGGCGCCACGCTTCGCGTCGGCGTCGACGACGGCGACGACGCGCAGCGCTTCGCGGGTGGTCGCTTCGCCGAGCGCGTTGATCACGTCCGGCGAGGCCTTGGTGCGGCTTGCGACCGACGCTTGCGCGAGCGCGAGCGCCGCTTCGGTGCGCACGGCGCCATCGCCGGAGCGCAGCGCCGCGTCGAGGCCCGGAGTCGCAGCGGCGACGGAGCTCGCCATCGCGCGGCAGAGCGCGACCGCGGTCACGACGTCCTTCTGCTGCACCGCTTCGAGCAGGCCGGCATCGAGGGCATCGACGCCCGCGAGCCGCGCGCCGACGATGCCGGCGTCGTACAGAGCCGCGAGTTCGCCGAGCTCCACGCCGCTGTCGGCGAGCGCCGAGAGGCGAGCGGCTTCCGAAGCGTTCGCGCGGGCGAAGCCCATGCGCGCAGCACCGTTCGCCGGATCGAGCGCGAGCGCGCGCGAGTACGCACGCTTCGCGAGTTCGTCGGGGACGACCGCCGCGTGGAGTTCGGTGCCGGTGAGTCCGGTGCCGTTCCAGCTCCAGATCGTGGTGCCTTGGCCCTTGCCGCCGAGCACGTTGTCCTGGCGGTAGTGGTAGTCGTTGCCGAGCTTGAGGAAGCCGGCGACCGCGTCGGTGGTGCCGCACTTCTTCGCGGACGCGAGCGCGGCGCTGCGGCAGGTCTCGTTCTCGTCGGTGACGCCCATCGCAGCGAGCGACGGACCGGCGCGGTGGTCGCCGATGTAACCGAGGGTCAGCGCGATGTTGCGGCGCAGGAAGGCGTCTTCCGCGGCCAACGCTTCGACGAGCGGCGGCACGACGTCCGAGCCCATCTCGGTCAGCGCCTGCATGAAGAGCACGCGGCGATCGTCGCCGCCGGCCGACTGGTCACCGAGGACGCCGAGCATGTGCGGGACGGCGAACTCGCCGTGCTCGGCGGCGAGCTTGCGGATCGCGGCGCGGCGGGTGACGACGTCGTCGACCTTCACGTCGGCGAGCAGGGTCTTGATCGCGTCCGCGTCGTTCTTGCGGGCGGCGCGGCCGACTTCGGCGAGGGCCATCAGGCGCTTGCCGACGAGCTCGAACTCACCCTTCTTGACCAGCAGGTCGAGCCAGACCTGGTGTTCGGTGGTCTTCCAGAGCTCGTACGCCTGTTCGTGCGACGGCTGGGCCGCGAGCACCTTTTGGAAGTAGGTCAACGCAGCGTCGTCCTCGCCCTTGCGCAGCGCGTCGACGCCTTGGTTGAAGAGCTCTTGGACGTCCTGCGCGAACGCATTCAGCGAAAACGCGCCGGTGGAGAGGACGAAAGCAAGTCCGAGCTTCCGGAGAGATCCGGTCATGGCGATCTTCCTAAAGGTCTTCCTGGCGGAAGGAGGTCGGGGGCTGGGGCAGGTGGGACGGATGCGCGCGGCTCACGATCCTGCGCCACCACGATGCGACGCGCGCATCGTGCCCCAGGACCGAGCGGAGGACCCGACCGATCACTGGGAATCTCCCTCACGCGGAGAGAGGCGGCGAAAGCCGTTTCCCGGCAAAAAGTTGCGGAGATGATAGCGGGGCGAGTCGACCGGTCAAGGTCGCTCGCCCCGTGCCCGAGCGTCCGTTCGAAGCCGTCGAAACGGCCGGCGATCGTCCGTCGGGTGAAGGAGCGCGGCGCAGGGCACCGCCCGCTGTCGGGCACCCCAAGAATCCCGCTCTGAGGCGGTGCCTCCGCGCTCACGCGACCTCTTCTAGCGAGCCGCACCCGGCAGGCTACCGAGCGGTGTGACGCGACCCGCGAGGAAGTCGGCGACGGCCGCAACCATCGGCGGCGTCGGGGCGAACGCGAGCACGAGCGGCCAGTCGGGATGGCCCCACGCACCTGCAGGCAGCGTCTGCGGCGAACCGAACCACGCCACGGCGACGCGCCACCCGAGCGCGCGCAGGTCGGCGACTTTCGCGGCGAGCGCGCCGAGTTCGTCGTCCCCAAGCCCGTAGCGCCCCTCGAACGCCCGCACTTCCGCGAGCACGGGCACCAACGCGTGGCGCGTGCCGGTCGGATCGACGGTCGCGCGCCGCAGGGCATGGATCGCTTCGCGGGCTTCCGGCCCGGCGCCGCTCGGGCTGGGCGCGAGCACTTCGCACGCCGAGCCGAGTCGCCACGGCCACGGCGTCGGCGCGACGACGAGCGCTTCGCCCGCGAGGCGCCGAGCCCAGGCCGCGCGCGTGGCCGGCGCACCGAACACTTCCCGCGCCGGTTCCGCTCCCCTAGCGCTGCCGGAGCCAACAGGTCCCCCGGAGCCCCCGGAGCCCCCGGAGCCACCGGAGCCGCGCGCGCCGCGGCCACCGCCCGCGCCGAACCAGCGCGCGAGCCGCGGCGCCGCTCCGGCGATCGGCGGCGTCGCGCGCCGCGCCTCGAGCGC
>JAKLKU010000030.1 GCA_023150475.1 Planctomycetota bacterium | reverse complement strand
GGGCCCGGCGCGCCGGCGTTGCCGAGTGCGAGCGCGCTCAAGGCGCCGCCGCTCGCGACGCGCGAGCTGCGGCCGCAAGCGCCGCCGGGCCGCGCGCCGTCGAGCGCGGGTTCTGGCGGACCGCGTTCGGCGCCGCCGACGCAGAGCGGTGCGTGGAGCGCGCTCGTCGCGGAGTTGCGCGCGGCGCTGCCGGAACTCGGCGACGCGCTCGCGCGCACGGGCCGTTTGATCGACGTCGGCACGGCGACGGCACGCATCGAGCTCTCGAAGCTGAAGGACGGCGACCGCGAGCGGCTGCTCACCGACGAGACGCGCGCGGCCTGCGAGCCCGTGCTCTCGAGGCTCTTCGGACGCCCGCTCGCCGTCGTCTTCGAGGACGCGACGCGCCGCGGTCCCGGCGATCGCGATCCGTTCACTCGCGACGTCGCCCAGCTCTTCGGCGGACACATCGAGGACAACCCATGACCGGATCGTTCGGCGAACTGGGCAGCTTGCTCAAACAAGCGCAGGAGATGCAACGCGCGCTCGACAAGGTCCGCGCGGAGATGAAGACCCGCACGGTCGAGGGCAGCGCCGGCGGCGGCGCCGTGCGCGTCTGGGTGACCGGGGATCGCCAGGTCTCGAAGCTCGAGATCTCCGAGGAGTTCGCGAAGGCCGCGAGCAAGCAGGAGCTCGAAGAGTTGATCCTGCTCGCGTTGCGCGACGGCATCGGCAAGGCGACGCGCATGGCGGAGGAAGCGTGCGCGAAGGTCACCGGCGGCGTGAACTTGCCCGGACTGTTCTGACGTGGCGTACCCGGAACCGCTCGAGCGCTTGGTCGCGGCCTTCGAGCGCTTCCCCGGAGTGGGGCGGCGCACCGCCGAACGACTCGCGTTCCACGTCTTGCGCGACGAAGGCGCGCGCGAGCTCGCCGCGGCGATCCAACACGCCGTGCAGCACACGAAGAGCTGTTCGGTGTGCTGCAACGTCGCGGAGCGCGATCCCTGCTCCGTCTGCTCCGACGAAACCCGGGATGCGCGCACGATCTGCGTCGTCGAACGGCCGCGCGACGTCGAGGCGCTGGAGCGCTCGGGGGCGTTCAAGGGCCGTTACCACGTGCTGATGGGCGCCCTGAATCCCGCCGAAGGCGTCGATCCGCGGCACCTGACGATCGATCGGCTGCGCGCGCGCGTCGCGCGCCACGGCGCCGACGAAGTGATCCTCGCGACCGATCCCGACGCGGAAGGCGAAGCGACGGCGCAGCTCGTGCTCGAGGCCCTCGAAACGCTCGGGAGCAGTGCGCCGCGGGTCTCGCGGCTCGCCCGCGGCGTGCCGTCGGGCAGCGCGATCGAGTACCTGCACCGCGGCGTCCTCGAGGACGCGCTCGCGGGCCGCCGCGAGGTCAAGCTGCGCACTCGTCCGGGCTGAGCCGCGGACGGCACCGGCGCCTCAACCCGGCCGCGCGGGCGGCCGAAGAAGCCTGCCGACATGGCACGCTTCGGTTTCGGTCAGGAGATGCGGCAGGCGCAGCGGCAGGAGATGCTGCTCGTGCCGCGCATGCTCCAGGCGATCGAGATCCTGGCGCTGCCGACCACGGACCTCGACGTCTACCTGCGCCAAGCCGCCGAGGAGAACGCGGCGCTCGCGCTGCACGAGGCGGCGCTCGGCGTCGACCTTTCGACGCCCAAGCCCAGGGAACGCGTCCGCTCGAAGGACGCGACCGAGCGGCATTCGGCGATGCTCGAGAACCAACCCGCGCGTGCGCGGTCCGTCGCCGAACAGGTCGACGAGGAGCTCGCGACGCTCGACCTCGAGCCGGCGGAGCTCGCGTGGCTGCGGTTCCTCGTCTCGTGCCTCGACGCGGATGGGTTCCTCACGCCGACCGACGACGAGTTGCTCGCGCTCGCGGTCGAACGCGGGCTCGCCGGCGGGCGCGACGAACTCGCCCGCGCGCTCGCGAGGCTGCAAGGGCTCGAGCCGCGCGGCATCGGCGCGCGCAACGCGACCGAAGCACTGCTCCTGCAGCTCGATCCGCACGATCCCGACTACCGCGACCTCGCGCGGCTCGTCGAGGACTTCTTGGGCGAGCTCGCGAAGAACAAACTGCCCGCGGTCGCCAAGGCGATGGGGCTCTCCGTCGACGCGTTGCGCGAGTTGGTGCAACGGCTCTCCGAGCTCTCGCTGCATCCTGCGGCCGACCTCGACTCGGAATGCGCGCCGCCGATCGTGCCCGACGTGCTCGTGCGACCGGGCGAGAACGGATTCGAAATCGCACTCGACGATTCGCGCGCCGCGACCGTGACGCTCGACGAGAGCGTGCGCGAGCTCGCGCGTGACAAGGAGCTCGACCGGAAACTCCGCGAGCACTTGAAAGGCCAAGTCGAACGTGCCCGGTGGATCGTCGACGCCGTCGCGCAACGCCGCGCGACGCTGTTGCGCGTCGCGACCGCCGTGTTCGATCACCAGCGCGGCTTCCTCGAGCACGGTCCGGGCCATCTCGTGCCGCTCAAGATGACCGACGTCGCCGCGGAGATCGGCCTGCACGTCAGCACGATCAGCCGCGCGGTGGCCGGCAAATACGTCGAGACGCCGTGGGGGATCGAACCGTTGCGTCACTTCTTCCAAGCGGCGTCCGGTCACGATCCGGAGACCGCCCGCGACGACCTGCGCGAGACCGTGCGGGGCATCTTCGCCGCAGAGGATCCGAAACGGCCGCTCTCCGACGACGACGTCGTCGAGAGCCTCGCGAAACGCGGGCTCGAAGTCGCGCGCCGCACGGTCACGAAGTACCGCCAGGAGCTCGGCATCCCGAGCTCGTACCGCCGCCGCCGTCACGAATGAACCCGCGCTCGCCGCTACCATGCGCGGCGCATGCGCAACGTGCGGCTCGAGATCGCCTACGACGGCTCGCGGTTCTTCGGTTGGCAACGCCAGGAGGGCTTTCCGAGCGTCCAGGAAGCGTTGGAAGACGCGTACCGCTGCCTGACCGGCGACACCGTCGTCGTGCACGGCGCAGGGCGCACGGACACCGGAGTGCACGCGCTGCGCCAGGTCGCCCACTTGCACGTCGAGACGAAGCTCGACGACGATCGCCTGCGGCACGCGCTCAACGCGCACGTCGCGCCCGGCGTCGTCGTGCGGCGGCTCGAGACCTGCCGCGACGACTTCCACGCGCGCTTCGACGCGCGTGGCAAGCGCTACATGTACCTCGTCGCGACCACTCGCTTCCGACCGCCGTTCGGCGAGAAACTGATGCACTGGTGCGAGCAGCCGCTCGATCTCGTCCGGATGCGCGCCGCCGCCGATGCGTTCGTGGGGGAGCACGACTTCTCGGCACTCGCGAGCGCGGGCTCGCCGCGCAAGTCGAACGTGCGGCGCATCCGCAGCCTGCACTTCCTCGCGCGGCGCGAGCGGTTCGCATTCGTCGTCGAGGGCGACGGCTTCCTCTACAACATGGTGCGCACGATCGCGGGCACACTGCTCGACGTCGGGCGCGGCAAGCTCGAGCCTCGCGCCGTCCACGAGATCCTCGCGTCGCGCGATCGCAAACTCGCGGGTCCCACGGCGCCGCCCGAAGGGCTGTACCTCGTTTCCGTGCTCTATGACGAGTCCGTGTTCCCGAGGCGCGACCGCGGGCCGCGAGGCGCCCCTGGAGTGTTCCAGTACTGACCCGCGCCGGAAGCCGCGCGGTGGGGCGAACGCAGAATTTCGGGAAACCGTTGCCGCGCGATTCGGTCTACTCCTTCGTGGAGCGCGCGTCGCCGATCTGGGCCCCCTTGACCGCGAAAGGCGTGCGGCACACGCTGGAGGCGTCTCCGATGTTCGCTGGAGTTCGAGAGCTTCGTCGGCCGATGCGCGGCGTGCGCGCCGTCCGACGTTCGGAACTCACGGACGATCGGCGAGTGCGTCGCGGCGGGCTCCACCGCTGCGGCTCTCGAAGTGCGCGCCGTCTCGAAACGCGCGCGCCGCATCCCGGCCTGCGACCGCCGGTCGTAGGCGTCCATCCGATTGCAGAGGAAGGTACTTCATGAAGACCCAGGTCTCGATTCCGCATCACGAGTACCCCGCCAACGTGCGCGAGTTCGTCGAGCAGAAGCTCCAACACCTCGAACGCTTCTACGACCGCATCGTGTCGCTGCGCGCGAAGCTCGAACGAGAGACCGAAACCCATCGAGTGGAGCTCGTCGCGAACGTCGGCAACGGCACCACGCTGGTCGTCGACGGGCGCGGGCCGCTGCTCGACTCCGCGCTGGACGAAGCGGTGCACCGCATGGGCTCGGTGCTCTCGCGCCACAAGGAAAAATTGACCGACCGTCACCGCCGCCGCGGCGTCGAATGACGGTCTCTTCGAACGACAACGTACGGCGCGGGCCGCGAAGCACGGGCTTCGCGGCCCGCGCGCCGTTCGGAGCGTGTGCCAGGAGCCGTCCCGGTGTGCTAACCTCTCGCCCCGCGCGAGCGCCGAGGGAACTCCGAAGGCACGCGCAGGGCGGCCGGCGATGAACTTCTGGAAGCACTTCAAGGCGAAGTCCTGCTCGATCGGGCTCGAGGGCCAGGACAAGGAAAACGTGTTGTCGGAGATCGTCGCCCGGATGATCGAAGGCGACGTGCTCGACGCGAAGCACGAACGCGCCGCGCTCGCGGCGCTGCTCGCACGCGAGAACCAAGCGTCGACGGGGATCGGCATGAACGTGGCGATCCCGCACGTGCAGCTCCTCGGGCTCGAACAAGCGGTGGCCACGGTTTCGGTCCACCCCGTCGGCGTCGCGTGGAACGCGATCGACGGCGAGCCGGTCCACGTGTTCTTCACGGTGCTGCGGCCCGAGAAGGCGACGACCGCGTACGACCCGACGAAACACCTCGAGATGATGCGGTGGATCGCGCGGCTCGGACGCTCGGCCGACTTCCGCCGCTTCGCGCTCGCCGCGCGCACGAAGAGCGAGCTCGTCGACCTCCTGAAAGAGATGTCGCACGTCTGAGCCCGGCCGTGGCGAAGGTCGAGCGCAGAGTCGCGGTGGTCAACCAGGCCGGTTTGCACGCCCGGCCGTGCCACCAGCTCGCCTCGGCGGCTCTGGCGGGCAAGAGCGCCGTGTTGGTGCGCTGCGAGGACCGCGAGGCCGACGGCCGCAGCATCCTCGAGCTGATGACCTTGCTCGCCCCCCAAGGTGCGGTCCTCGAGTTCGTCGTCGAAGGTGACGATGCCGACGCCGTCGCGGAACGTCTTTCCCAGGTGGTCGCCTCCGGTTTCGGCGAACCCTGCTGACTCTCCCGCAAACGCTACCGAGCCCTAAACCTCGGACCCCCACCGCTCCGAAACGTGTGCGGCTCCCCAGGTCTTCCGTGACCGCGGGGAACGGCAGTGAAGTGGGACTCCCACCGAGCTGCCGCCGTTTCGGGTCCCCAACGGGGGGTGAAGAGTGTTCCGTCGAGGCAAGAGCATCGTGGGCTTGGACCTGGGCAGCCAGGTCGTCAAGGCAGTCGAGATCACTCTCGAAGGCCCCGAGCCGGTGATCACCGGCTTCGCGCGCGTCGAAGTCCCGCCCGGCGGAGACCGAGGCGCAGCGATCGCGGAGGCGTTCAAGAAGGGTCACTTCCGCTCCAAGAACGTCGTGACGTCGGTCAGCGGCCAGTCGGTGGTCGTGCGCTACGTCTCGATGCCGAAGATGTCGGAGACCGAACTCCGCCAGGCGATCCGCATCGAAGCGGACCGTTACGTGCCGTTCGAGCTCGACGAAGTGAAGCTCGACTGCCAGCCGCTCGCGCGGCGACCGCAGAAGGGCAACGAAAGCGACCCGAACGACAAGGAGCAGATGTCGGTGCTCCTGGTCGCGTGCCGGCTGCAGACGCTCGAAGAGCAAGTGAAACAAGTCGTCGGGCAGGGCCTCGCGCCGCAAGCGGTCGACGTCAACGTCTTCGCGCTCGCGAACGCTTGGGAACTCTGCGGGCTTCCCGAAGAACCGAAGGAAGGCGAGCAGGAGAAAGGCGTCGCGCTGATCGACGTCGGCCACGTGCGCACGTCGATCAACGTGCTCTCGGGTGGCGAGACCTGCTTCAGCCGCGAGATCGGCATCGGCGGCCACGACATGACGCAGGCGATCGCTCGGCGACTCGGCATCGAGTTGCACGAAGCGGAGAACCTGAAGCGCAATCCTGGCGAGCAGGAAGCCGAGCTGCAGCGCGCGATCGCGCCCGTGCTCGAGGACCTGACGAGCGAGATCACGCTCTCGCTCGACTTCGTCGAGCACCACGAGGGCCTGCGCGTCGAGGAGATCCTGCTCTCCGGCGGCGGCATCCTCGCTCCGGGTGCGATCACCTACATCGAACAGGCCACCGCGCGCACGGCGCGCGCGTGGAATCCGATCGAAGGTCTGCGCATCGCCGTCGATCGCGTCGACGTCGAAGAGCTCGAAGCGTGGTCCTCGTCCCTGGCCGTCGCCGTTGGCCTTGCCTCGCGAGTGCGTGCCGCATGATCCGCATCAACCTCCTCCCCGACGAGTACCGCAAGAAGAGCCGTACTCCGCTGAAGCTGATGTTGACCGTGACGGGTCTCGTCGCGGTCAACGGCCTCGCGCTCGCGTGGCTCGCGTTCCTGCACTTCGGCGTGCAAGCCGAGATCGAGAGCGAACGCGCCGTGCTGCAGACCGAGTCCGAAGGCCTCGCCGCGCAGATCAAGTACCACAAGTCGCTCGAGTCGGAGAAGAAGATCTACTCGCTGCGCGAGCAGGCGCTCTCCGACGTCACGCAGAACCGCATCTCGTGGACCCGCAAGGTCGACGAGCTGATCGACGTCGTCAACCAAGGCATCGAGAACGACCGCCACATGGTCTGGTTCGACGACTTGATCGTCCAACAGACCGCGGACACGCGCACCAAGTCGTACGGCTCGCTGCGCGCGGGCGGGCACTCGGGCTCCGAGCGTTTCGACCAGATCGCGAACTTCCTCGACGACATCGAGCACTCGAGCTTCCTCTCCGACTTCAACCGGCCCGCACCGCCGGAAGGTTCGCAGCAGCAGACGGACGAAGACCTGCGCCCGTCGGTGGTGTGGAGCTTCCCGCTGCAACTCACGCTCAAGAGCCCCGAGGAACGCAGCGGCAAGGCGAAGCCGGATGACGCTGCGGCCGGCGCCAAGGGCGGCGTCAAGCCTGGCGCGAAGGGTGGCGCGAAGTCGACCGCCGAGAACCAAGCCGACAAACAGTCCGATTCGCCGGCCGCCGCCGAGGAGAAGCAGCAGTGAAAGAGAAGAAGACTTTCCGACTGGTGCTCGCCGGAGGCATCGGCATGAGCGCGCTGCTCGGCTTCCTCATCTGGTCGGGCTACGACACGATCGCCGCAGCCCGCGAAGAAGTCGACGGGCTCCGCCAGTCGATCGACGCGTCGCGCAAGTTGCTCGCGCAGACGGGACCGCTCGAGCGCGAAGTGATCGTGCTCCGCGAGACCGAGCAGTTGATCAAGGAGATCCTCCCCGACGAGCAGGACCTGAACAACTTCGTCCGCGACCTGCGCGCGTTCGAAGACGAGTCCGGCGTGCACATCACGGGCCTCAAGAAGAAGGCCGAGAACTCGAGCCGCAAGGCGAAGAAGGACGGCACCGACTTCGAGAAGGCGACGTACCAACTGACGATCGAGGCGAACTCGTTCGAGTGGCTGGCGTTCCTGTCGCGCGTCGAGAGCCACTCGCGCTTCATGAGCGTGCCGAGCTTCAAGCTCACGTCCGCGCCACGCCGTCAGATCGAGGACGGCGAAGGTCCGTACGCCCACAAGATCCAGATGGACATCGAGACCTACGTCTACGCGCCGCAAGGCGGTTCGGACCCGGTCAAGATCGACGGCTACGCCCGCAAGCGCGAGTTGCTGCTCGGCGAGATCGCGCGGCGTCGCGCGGGGCTCGCGATTCCGACGTACGTGTACCGCGGCCAGCACGGCCGTCGCGACCCGTGGGTCGATCCGCGGATCTCGGCGAACATCGATCCGGGCACCGAACCGGTCGCGGTCGAAGAGCAGATCAAGATCGTCTCCGAGCTCCAGTCGCGACTGCGTCCGGTGCAGGAGAAGTTCGACGCCTGGTCGAGCGCGAAGAACGAACTCGACAAGAAGCTCGAACGCGCGGAGCTGGAGAAACTGCTCGCGCCGCTCGAGGCCGACGTCAATCGGATCGTCGCGAGTCAACAGATCACGTTCTCGCCTTCGCGCAACCAGCTCGAGAACGTCATCCTCGCCGAACTGCAGCGCATCCGCATCGTGACCAAGGGCAACGAAGACGGTCGCGGCGCGCACATCGACGAGCTCAACGCACTCGTCGAGACGATGCGCATCCACATGCAGGCGGAGGAGTACGACCTCGCGCTCGCAGCGTTCGCCAACATCGAGCCTCGTCTGGCGCCGGCGGAACTCGATCCGGCGCGACAGGAAGTGTGTTCGACTCTGCGCGAGATCGCGCGCAGCGCGCAGACCGCGTCCGACTTCTCGAAGCTGTCGCTCGACGTCGGCGCCACGATCATCATGGACGATCGCCCGCCGGTCGTCTTGCTCAACGGCCGTCCGTTCACCGAAGGCGATCTGGTCGATCAGGACCTCATCCTGAACGCCGTTCGCTCGGACGAGCTCGAGTTCATCTTCAGGGGTGTCATCTTGGTGCGCAGGTTCGAGTGAGCCGCGCCGCGTTGTCCGTCGAGCCCGAGCAATCGGGTCTAGGAGTGGTTTCCGCAATGAAGAAGTTCGTTTGGACGGCGCTCGCGATCCTGTGCCTCGGCACGGCCGCGTTCGCCCAGGGCAACAAGGACGCACGCGTCTCGCCGCGCGTCGTCGACGTCAAGCTCGAAGAATTCGTGAACTACCTGCGCGAGCAGTCGGGCACGAACATCGTCGTGTTCCAGGGCGGCGACGAGAAGATCTCGCTGGAGCTCACCGACGTTCCGTGGCGTGACGCGCTCGAAGTGGCGGCCGAGAAGGCCGGCTGCATCGTCGAGGAGCGCACCGGTGGCATCCTCGCCGTCGCGAAGCCCGAGCGCTTCACGATGGTGACCACCAAGCCGACCGACATCCGTGAAGTCATCACGCTGATCGCGACGGTGTCCCGCGCGAACATCGTCGTGGCGCCGGAAGTCGAAGGCACCATTTCGCTTTCGCTGAACGGTGTGCCGTGGCGCGACGCGCTCGACGTCACGTGCAAGACGCGCGGCTACGTCGTGGTGGAGGAGAACCGCGGCATCCTGCGCGTCGTCGATCCGAAGTCGCTGCAATCGCAGATGGAGACGAAGAGCTACCAACTGCGCTACCTGCGACCGAAGAGCATCTACCAACCGCACATCAAGTCGGACTTCCTCAAACCGGTCCCGGTGCAGCAGATGCAGCAGGCCGGCAAGCAGGACGCCTCGGCCTCGTTCACGGTACTCAAGGCGCTGCAGAAGGCGCTCTCGAGCGGCGGCCAGATGGACTACATCGAGTCGCAGAACGTGATCATCGTGCGCGACACGGCGCAGGTGCACAACCAGATCGAAGCGATCATCGGTCGCCTCGACATCGAGCCGGCGCAGGTCTACGTCGACGTCAAGTTCGTCACGACGCAGAACAACAAGCTGCTCGACTTGGGCGTCGATTACGGTGACACCGGTCCGACCGCGACGGTCAGCCTCGGTGCCATTCCGATCACGCTGCCGTTCAACCTCGGCTCCGGCGGTTGGGAAGACTCGATCATCGCGAACGACAGCGGCGACGGTCCGTTCTCGGATCCGTTGCTCAACGCCGGTTCGACGGTGATCCCGAACACCGTTTTCGGTGAGCTCAACTTCACGGGCGTGCAGGCGACGTTGAAGCTCCTGCAGCAGGACACGAAGAGCGAAGTCATCCAAGCGCCGAAGATCAACGTGCTCGATGGCACGCCCGCGACGATCTTCGTCGGTGAGACGATCCGCTACGCCGAAGCGAAGTCCGAACAGGGCCAAGCCGGTGGTCTGCAGCTCTCGCTCGCCGAAGCCGGCGGCTCGCCGGTCGAAGTGGGCTTCCAGCTCCTGATCGTGCCGCACGTCGTGCCGGGCACGAACTCGCTCACGATGGACGTGATCCCGAAGGAGACTTCGCTCTCCGGCACGGGCTCGTCCGCGCTCGCTCCCGCGGGCTTCGACGTGTTCACGATCGGCGCGTCGGGCCTCGAAGGTTCGATCGCGTTGCCGCGCACGCGCAGCTCGACCATCGTCACGACGATGATGGTGCAGAGCGGCCAGACGATGGTCATCGGCGGACTCACCACCGAGTCCGACACGAAGACCGAGTCGCGCGTTCCTGGCTTCGCGTCGATCCCGTTGCTCGGCGAGCTCTTCAAGTACGAGAAGAACGACCGTCAACGTCGGTCGTTGCTCGTCTTCATGACGCCGACGATCATGCACACGAGCGCCGACGCCGAAGCCGTCTTGCAGCGCGAACTCTTGCGCCGCAAGTCGCGCCTCAAGAACGAGATCAAAGCGATGATCTCGCCGGCGACGCAGGCCGCGATCGACGCCCTCGAGGGCAAATGACCTGACCTTCGCGGCTCCACCCCTCACCGCCCCTGCGCCGGCTCACGCCGCCGCGGGGGCGGTGCTCTTTCGGGGAAAGGCCTGGCGCCGGGATTTATGCACTTTCGTTGTCGACTCCAACGCTCCGATCAGGGAGCATTCGAACCCGGTCGGGGCGCCGGCCTCTCGGTCGAGAGTGCGGGCCCGAACCACCGACCGCATCCGAACCTCGTCGTGCGGCCGTCGGCGAAAGGCGCGTTCCGTCGCGCGACGCCGGGCCAAACCCGGTGACGTGCGCGACCCTGCGCTTCGCGGCGCGCGGACGAACGACGAGTCACAACCCGTACACTTACCCTGGCGCTGCGACCGCGCGTCGCGCTCCTCCTCTCCGGTGCCCCGGCATGGCCCCGCCGCTCTGCGGCGCGGCTCGCAACCGAGCACCGTGGACGGCCGGAGCGTGATCCGCGTCGACGCGGCTTCGGGCTCTGCGAACCGCTGGCGAACGTCGCCGACGGCGAGCGCTCCGCGCGACGCGTCGCGCGAGTCGAGTCCGACCCGCGCCGGTCCGCGTGCCTCGGACGGCGTTCGTGCGAACGCGCTCCGCGACGCGGAGTGCTGCGCGCGCCCCGTCCGCTCGCTCTCTACCACCGAACAGTCTGCATCCCATCATGGCGGATCAGTTGCCCTCGGGCTCCGACGCGAGCTCGAGCTTCGAAGCCGATTTCGGCTTCCACGCCGCGCAAGAGCGCGGCTTCCCGTTCTCCTCACAACCTTCCGACGACGCCACTCGTGAGTCCGGCGACGAACGTGCCTTCGGCGACACCGACGAGCCTTCGTCCGCCGACGCCGAACCGCCCGCGGCCGCCGGCGCTGCCGAAGCGTCCGGTGCTCCGGGCGAAGGACCGCGCCGACGTCGTCGACGGCGCGGACGTCGTGGCCGCGGAACCGGCGGCGCACGCTCGACCGATGCCGAACTCGACGCGGGCGAGCCGCTCGCGGGCGCTGAGCCGCAGCACGGCCGGGATGAACTCGGCAGGAACGAACTCGGCGAGGACGAACTCGGCGAGGACGTCGTCGCCGCAGGTCCGCGCGGCGGCCGCGACCTCGCGGATGCCGCGGATCGTGAGCCGCGTGCACGTCGTTCTCGCGACGCGGACGACGTTTCGGGCGCCGCGGATTCGCCGTCGATCGACGACGAACCGACCGATCGCACGGACGGCGGCACCACCGAAGCCGTCGCGGAAGGCGCCGGAGACGAGCGCGGCTCGCGCCGTCGTCGCCGCCGTCGTGGTCGCCGCGGCGGCCGCGGCAGACATGACGCGGAGCCCGCCACCGGTGGCCCCGAAGTCACGGACGCCGACTCCGAGGTCGACGGCGATGCTTCGTCGAACTCGTCGCGCGCCGTCGAGCCCGCGGGGCAAGCCGACTCCGGTCGGCGCTCGCGCCGCTCGTTGCAGGACGAAGCCGATCAACGCTTGCGCGACGCTGCGGCGCGGGTGAGCGGCAGGTTCCCGAGCGACCCGAACGTCGCGAGCGTCGAGCCTGCGTTCCACGACGACGACGAACCGTTGGGTCACGAACGCGAGCTCGCGCCCGAAGCTCCTGAAGATCTGGGGGCTCCCGGGGCTCGAACCGGTGCCGAGGGCGATGGCGCCGATGCCGGCGGCCGCCGCCGTCGTCGCCGTCGTCGCGGCCGCGGTCGCGGCGCCCGCGACGTGGGGCGCGCGGGAGACGACGCCGGCGCGGAGCGCGAAGCGCCGTCGTTCGGCGACTCCGCGGCTCGCACCGGATTCGCCGAACCCGACGCGTTGCCCGCGGACGAGCCCGACACGGAATCCGCCGAGCACGCGGACGAGGCGGGTGAGTCCACGCTCGCCGAGGCGCCGGCCGCGCAGCGCGCGGACGACGACGCGGGCGGTCGCGAACGCCGCCGTCGACGCCGCGGTCGCCGCGGCGGCAGGCGCAAGCGCGGGGAGCGCGGCGAACCGGCGACCGGACCCGTCGCGGTCGAGATCATCCCGGGCGAGGACGACGAGTTCCAACGCCCGGCCGGTGCGTCCGACGCGGACGAGTTGCCCGAACTCCCCGACGATGCGCACCTGCTCGCGCCCGAGCCGTCGAAGCGCTCGCGCGAACGTCACCGCCGCGAGGAAGACGACGAGCCCGAGCGCCCGTCGGTCCCGCGGCGCAAGAACGTGATCTTGGTGAACGCGGCCGATCCCGAGGAAGTGCGCGTCGCGGTGGTCGAAGGACACCACGTCGTCGACTTCCAGATGACGGCGCGGAGGCACAAGAGCTACGTCAACGACATCTACCGCGGCAAGGTCGTCAACTTGGAGCCCGCGATCGGCGCCGCGTTCATCGACTTCGGCGAAGGCCGCAACGGCTTCCTGCACACTTCGGACGTGCTCTCCGCGTACGGCGAGGCGGATTGGAGCCTCGAGAAGCTCCTGACGACCAAGGTCGATCCGGAGGAGTGGGACGCCGGTTCGAGCCAACCGCACATCGGCGTCGAGATGTCCGACGACGAGCTGCGGGCGCACGAAGCGGCGCACGCCGAGTCCGCCGACCATTCGGCGGACGCCGGAGAGGGCGGTGAAACGTCGGAGTCGGGCTCGACGTCCGGCGCCGCCGACACCGTGCACGCGCCCGTCGTCGTCAAGGCTCCCGCGCACCCGCGCGAGTCCCGTCGCGGCCACAAGCGCATGCGCGCCAGGCCGCGGTTGCCGATCACCGACCTCCTCAAGAAGGGGGACACCGTCGTGGTGCAGGTGACCAAGGACGCGATCGGCGACAAAGGTCCGACGCTGACCACCTACATTTCGATCCCCGGTCGCTACCTGGTGCTGATGCCTTCGATGTCGCGCACCGGCGTGAGCCGCAAGATCGAGGACGAACGCGAGCGGCGCAGGCTGAAGCGCATCCTCGCGCAACTCGACATTCCGCCCGGCATGGGCGTGATCGTCCGCACGGCGGGCACGCACGCGTCGAAGGCCGATCTGAAGCGCGACCTCGACTACTTGCTCCTGCTCTGGGACTCGTTCGGCAAGCGGTTGACGCTCGGCCGCGGTCCGGCGCCGCTCTACGAAGAGTCCGACGTCGCGATCCGCACGATCCGCGACCTCTTCACGCCGGCGACCGAAGCGGTCTACGTCGACGACGCACGCGTCTTCGAGCGCGTCAGGGAGTTCACCGAGAAGCTGATGCCCGAGAACGTCGAGCGCATCAAGCTCCACGAAGGCTCGAAGCCGCTCTTCCACGCGCACAACGTCGAACAGGAGTTCGAACGGTTGTTCGCGCGGCGCATCGACTTGCCCTCGGGCGGCTCGATCGTGTTCGACCAGGCGGAAGCGCTCGTCGCGATCGACGTCAACTCCGGCAAGACGCGCAGCGACGGCTTCGACTTCGAGGACATCGCGCTCAAGACGAACCTCGACGCCGTGCCCGAGATCGCCCGGCAGATCAAGTTGCGCGACTTGGGCGGCATCATCGTCATCGACTTCATCGACATGCAGCGTGCTTCGAGCCGCCGCCAGATCGAGCGCGCGTTCCGCGACGCGATGGACTCCGACCGTGCACGTTCGAAGCTCGGCCGCATCTCGCAGTTCGGCTTGCTCGAACTGACGCGCCAGCGCCTCGGGCCGGGACTCGTGAAGATGATCTTCTCGAACTGCCCGCGCTGCCGCGGTTCCGGTCGCTTGCGCACGCCCGAATCGCGGGCTCAGGCGATCCTGCGCAGGCTCGGCGCCGCGCTCGCGCTCAAAGGCTTCACCAAAGTCGAAGTGCGCACGCAGCCCGAAGTCGTCGAGCACCTGAAGCGCTACGCGCACGACAAGTTGAAGCAGCTCGAGACGGCGCACCAGCGCGAGATCGTGCTCTGCTCCGTGCCGGAACAGGTCGAGGACAGCGTCCTTCGCTACCTGCGTGCCGACGGCCGCGAAGTGCGGCCCGGCGGCCGGCGCAAGCGCTGACCGAATCCATTGTCCAGCAGAGAGTTACGCCGAATCCAACGCCCGCCGAGGCGATTAGGGAGCGCACGCTTCCAAGCGCGTCTTCGGGCTCGGTAGACTCTTCGCCCTTTTCCCCCAGGACCCGACGCAACGCGCCGCGCGCCGCGTCTTTCTCCGACCCCTGCGAACCGAGCCGTGTACGCCGTCATCAGCGACCGCAGCCGCCAGCACACCGTCCGTTCGGGCGATGTGATCCTGTGCGATCTCCAAGCCGACAAGAAGGTCGGCGACCAAGTGACCTTCGATCAAGTGCTGCTCGTCAGCCACGAAGGCACCGTCAAGCTCGGCAAGCCGTTCGTCGCCGGTGCATCCGTCACCGGCGAAGTGCTCGGCGAAGAGCAAGGCGAGAAAGTGATCGCGTTCCGCTTCAAGCGCCGCAAGAACGTGCGCCGCAAGCGCGGTCACCGCGAGCGTTACACCCAAGTCAAGATCGGCGAGATCCGCGGCTAGGAGTTCACGACATGGCACACAAGAAAGGCGCGGGTTCCACCCGCAACGGTCGCGACTCGAACCCGCAGTTCCGCGGCGTCAAGCGCTACGGCGGCCAGACCGTCAAGGCAGGCGAGATCCTCGTCCGTCAGTGCGGCACCGTCTTCCACGCCGGTCGCAACGTCGGCCGCGGCAGCGATTTCACGCTGTTCGCGCTGACCGACGGCGTCGTCGAGTTCCAGTCGCGGCGGCGCATCACCGTCGTGCCGGCGTCGAACTAGTCACGCCGTTCGTCACGGCCGCTGCGTGGCGGCCGTAGTCCGAGCCCTGCCGCCGTGTTCCGCGACGAGATCGAGATCGAAGTCCGCGCGGGCCGAGGCGGCGACGGGCTCGTTTCGTTTCGCCGCGAGAAGTCGATGCCGAAGGGCGGGCCCGACGGCGGCGACGGCGGCGACGGCGGCAGCGTGATCCTGCGCGCGAGCACGCAGGAGAACTCGCTGCTCAAACTCGGCCGGCGCAAGCACTACGTCGCGGACAACGGTCGTCCCGGCGGACCGAGCAACAAGTCGGGCAAGTCCGGCGAAGACCTCGTGCTCGAAGTGCCGGTCGGCACGCAAGTGTTCGACGCGAAGCACAAGAACCTGCTCTTCGATCTCGCCGCCGACGGCATCACGCTCGTCGTCGCGCGCGGCGGCCGCGGAGGCAAGGGGAACCAACACTTCGCGACGTCGGTGCGCCAGACGCCGCGTTTCGCGCAGCGTGGCGAGGACGGCGAGAAGCTGCGCGTCCGGCTCGAGCTCAAACTGTTCGCCGAAGTCGGGCTCGTCGGACTGCCGAACGCCGGCAAGTCGACCTTCCTGTCGAAGGTGACGGCGGCGACGCCGAAGATCGCGGACTACCCGTTCACCACGCTCGTGCCGCAGGTCGGCATCGCGACGGTGGGGGACTACGACACGTTGGTGATCGCGGACCTGCCTGGACTGATCGAAGGCGCGTCGGAAGGCGCGGGGCTCGGACATCGCTTCTTGAAGCACGTCGAGCGCTGCCGCGTGCTCCTGCAACTCGTCGATTGTTCCGCGCTCGCGGACGTCGAGCCCGCGGAAGCGTTCCGCGTCGTCGACGCCGAACTCGCGAAGTCGTCGCCCGAGCTCTTCCAGAAACCCCGACTCGTCGCGGCTTCGAAGTGCGAGGACGGCGAAGCCGAAGAGCGCGCGGCGAAACTCGAACGTGAACTCGGACGGCCCGTGCTGCGCTTTTCGTCGGCGACCGGGCGCGGCCTCGACGCGGTCTTGCGCGAGGCGCACGCACTGGCGCGAGCGCGCGCGACGCGCTGACCGGGATTCGCGCGCTTCGGCCGTCCCGGGAAGCTGGAAGCCTTTTCCGCCCGCGCGCGGGGATCGCTCAAGCCGGCGCGCGGCGAGCGTCGATGCACGGCCGCTCGCGCACCTCGCGACTCTTCTCGCGTGCACACTCCGAACCAACGTTCGCAAGACGGCGACTCCGCCCCGGAGCGACCGACTTCGCCGAAGACGACTTGGCAGGATCTCCTCGCCAATTCGGGCCGGGTTCGGCGTGAAGAGCCACAGCCGCTGCCGCAGAAGATCCCGCTGACCGCAGAGCCCGCGCAGGACGCCAATCGCACTCCGGCGAAAGCTCCGGCTCCGACTGCGCCGGCGTTGCCCGTCGCTCCGCAACGGGCCGCGCCGCCGCCGCGCGACGCGGCGCCCGCCGCGCGGCCCGCGACTCCGGTCGCCGCGTCGAACGCTCACGCTCAGCCGACGCTTTCCGCGACTCCGACCGAGCCGGTGGCGCTCCCGCAGCTTTCCGAAACCGCGGCGCCGCCCGCCGTCGATCCCGGGGCGCAGCATCTCGAGCCGACGATGACGGAAGTCGATCGAGGCGCGCTCGAGAAGCGGCTCGCGCAGACCAACATCTCGCCGCGGCACCAGATCGAAGCGTGGCTCGCCGTGATGGTGAAGCTCGGCGCGAGCGACTTGATCCTGCGCGCCGGCGGTCGCCCGTCGACGCGCGTCGACGGACGCATCGGGTTCTTGCCGGGGCGCGTCCCGGGCCCCGGTGCGCTGCTCGAAGTGCTCGAAGGCGTCGTCGGTCGCGATCGCATGGAAGCTTGGCGCGAGCACGGCTCCGTCGACGCAGCGTTGCAGCTCGACGGACTCGGACGCTTCCGGATGAACGCGTACAAACAGATGGGCGAGCCCGCGATCGTCCTGCGGCGCGTCTCCGACCAGGCGCCCGAACTCGACGGGCTCGAACTGCCGACGACCGAACTCGAGCGGCTCTCGCTGCGCAAGCGGGGCTTGATGTTGGTCACGGGCATCGCCGGCTCGGGCAAGTCCACGACGCTCGCCGCGATGATCCAGCACATGAACAAGACGGCGGAACGCCACGTCGTCACGCTGGAAGACCCGATCGAGATGCTCTTCACCGAAGCGCGCTGCGTGATCAGCCAGCGCGAGATCGGCATCGACTGTCCGAACTTCCACCAAGGTCTGCGCCACGCGTTGCGCCAGAGCCCCGACGTGATCCTGATCGGCGAAATGCGCGATCCGGAGACCGTGACGTCGGCGCTCGACGCCGCGGAGACCGGGCACCTCGTGATGTCGACGATGCACACGGTCAATGCGGCGCAGACGCTCGACCGCATCCTCGGTTTCTACCCGGCGGAGCAGCACAAGCAGGTGCGCACGCGTCTCGCCGACAACCTCTGCGCGGTGCTCTCGCAGCGTCTCTTGCCGCGCGCCGAAGGCCGGGGCATGGTGCCCGCGTTCGAACTCCTGACGACGAACCCGCGCATCCGCGAGCTCCTCGAGAAGGGCGAGACCAGCGAGATCGCGCGCACGATCGACCAAGGCGGTTCGCCGGGCCTGATCTCGTTCAACCAGTCGTTGCGTCGGTTGGTGCAGTCGAAGCTCGTGACGTTGAAGGACGCGCTGGCCGCGTCCGACCGGCCCGACGAGCTGGTGCTCGCCCTGCGTGGCATCACGTCGGGGACGAGCTCGCGCCATCCCTCGGTCGACGGCGGCTAGGGCGCTCTGGCGCGGAGCCGAGCCTGCGTCGTCGGCTCGACCGCCCGCCGGGCGCGGATCGGCGAACGTCGGGGAATACGGGTCGCGGGCAATCGTCGGCCGCCGTGTGCTCCGTCCGCGGCGCCAGGATCCCGCTCGGCTTGGATCCCGGTAGCGAACCGAGCTAGCATTCCTTCCGCCCGATGAACACCGCCCAAGCCAAGCTCGTTTCGTGGACCGCTGCCGGCGCGCTCGGCGTCGGCCTTTCGCTCTACTTGGCGCACTTCGCCAAGAACCAGTCGCGCACCGGTCAGAGCGTGACGACGGAGACGATGCAGAAGCTGCTCTCGGGCGTCATCGACGACAAGCAGGACAAGGACGAAGGGCCGGTCGACTACGCGCTGGTCAAGGCCGGTTGGAAGGACATGAATTGGCTCGGCCGGCCGAAGTCCGCGCCGCCGCCGCCGCCGGTCGAGACCGCGCCGAAGGTCGTCGAGCAGAACCAGGCCGAGCTCGCGAAGGTCGTGTCGATCATGGCGCTCTACTACGACCCGGCGTCCGAGCTCGAGACGCGCGCCGTGATCAAGTACACGCCTCAGTCCGGCGTCGACGCGAACAAAGTGAAGAACGGTGTCGCTGCGAAAGGCGTCGGCGATCGACTCGACGCGCCGCTCCAGCACGCGCGGATCGTCAAGATCGACGACCGCGGCGTCGAGTTCGCGTTCGACGACGAGGCGCGGGCGCACGAAGTGCTGCGGCCGAAGGAACTCGACCTCGAAGGTCGGCTGGTGTTCGTCGGCGAAGGCGCGGAACCGATCCTGCCGACGGTTGCGGTGATTCCGCGCTCGCCGACGTACGGCCAATGGCCGCAGAAGACCGAGCGCATCGGCGAGAACAAGTTCCGCGTCGGACTCGACGACGCGAAGCACATCGAAGAGAACTTCGATCGCATCCTCACCGAGGAAGTGCGCACCGTCGTGCACCGCGATCCGGTGACCAAACAACGCGACGGCATCCAGATCACCGACGTCAAGCCCGGTTCGACGGTCGCAGCGCACGGCGGCCAGGCGGGCGACGTGATCAAGAGCATCAACGGCCACCCAGTGAAGAGCGAGCAAGAGGCGATCCAGTTCGTCAAGGCGAACGCGGACGTCTACGACAAGTGGGAGGTCGAGGTCGAGAACAAGGGCGAGACCCGGACGATCACGATCTACCCGCCGAAGAAGAACTAGCTCGCGCGAGCGGCGCCGTGCAAGCGCATCGCGAACTCGTCACCGCCGACCTCTTCACCGGCGACCTCGTCACCGTCGACCTCGGCAACTCGACGTGCAAGGCGCGCGTGTGGCGTGTCGGACCGGAACTCGGGCGTGAAGGCGAGCGCGCCGTCGGACTGGAACTCGGCGTCGCGCGCTCGTGGCCCACGGGCGCAGAGCACTCTCCGAATCTCGGCTCGGAGCTCGCCCAGTGGCGCAGCGAGGTCGCGCCCACGGCGCGAGTCGCTCTTTCGTCCGTCGCGGCGGACGACGTGACGGCGGACGTCGAACGCGCGCTCGGCGCGTGGCTCCTGCGGCCGCTCGCGAGCGGCCTGCGTTGCGAGTACCGCACGCCCGAGACGCTCGGGACCGATCGTCTCTTCGCGGCGCGGGGCGCCATCGAACGGGTGCGCGAGAGTTGCCTCGTCGTCGACGCCGGCACCGCCGTCACCGTCGACGCCGTGCGGGTCGAGGCGGCCGTCACCCGAAGTGACGCGCCAGGCGGCGCGCGCTGCGGTACGGCGACATTCCTCGGCGGTGCGATCGCGCCGGGACCGACGCTGCTCGCGCGCGCGCTGCACGCCGGCACGGCGCGGCTCCCCGAAGTCGAGCCACGGCCCGGCGTCCCGGCGCTCGGTCGGGACACGCAGTCCGCGGTGCTCGGCGGCGTCGTGCACGGTTTCGCCGGCTTGGTTCGTGGACTGGTCGAAAGCGTCGCGCGCGAGGCGGGCCTCGAAGACGCACCGGTGGTCCTCGGCGGCGGAGCGCGCGTCGTGCTCGGCGCCGATCCGTGCCCGGGGCGGCGCGTCGTCGTGCTCGACGAACTCGTGCACCTCGGACTCGCCGCGGCGGCGTGCGACGCGCTTCGTGCGGGCGCCGGCGATCCGACTCGCGCAGGTTCGGCGTGACGCACGCCGATGCGCTGACGGTCCGTGAACTCTCGCCGCGCGGGCACGGCGCCGTTTCGATCGTCGCGTTGCGCGGTCGCGGCGCGCTCGAACGAGCGAGGTCGGCCGCCGCGCGGCCCAATCTCGCGCCCGGTGACGTGCGCGTCGTCGCGTGGCGGACCGCGAGTGGTGTGCTCGATCGCGCGCTGTGCGTCGTCATCTCCGCGGACGAAGTCGAGCTGCACTTGCACGGCAACCCGGTGCTCGTCGACGCACTGCTCGCCGAGTTCGAGCCGACCGGCGGCGAGCCAGAGCGCCGGGCGAATACGGAACGCCAGGCGACTGCGCCGGACGCGGGCGGCGCGAGCTTGGAAGCGCGGGCCCTCGCGGGGCTCGCGCGCAGCACGACCGATTCCGCCGCGCGCATCCTGCTCGACCAAGTCGGAGGCGCGTTGCGCCGCGAGCTCGAGGCTCAGGCCGTCGCGTTGGACCGGCCGCGGCTCCGCGCGCTGATCGAACGTTCGCGGACCGCGCGTCGTGCGCTCGAACCGAGCCGCGTCGTGCTCGCGGGGCCGGTCAACGCCGGCAAGTCGACGCTCTTCAACGCGCTGCTCGGCGAACGGCGAGCGATCGTCAGCGCCCGCCCGGGGACGACGCGCGACGTCCTGCGCGCGCACGCGAGCTTCGGCGCGTACCCGATCGAGCTCTTCGACGTCGCGGGGACGCGCGCGGTGGCCGGTTCCGCGCCGGACGCGGAGCTCGAGCGCGCTGGGCAAGCGCTCGCGCTCGAACTCGCGAGCCGCGCCGATTGGATCGTCTGGCTCGCGCCGCTCGGCGAACCCGTGCCGCACGAACTCGGCGCGCGTGCGACCGAGTTCCTGTCGCGAGCCGACGTCGCGCCGCCCGAACTCGCGAGCTCTCGGACGCGCCGGTTGTCGGTGTTCGCCGACCCCGCGCGAGCGGTCGCGGCCATCCACGCTGCGTTCCGAGCACGATTTTCGTTGCCCGAGGAGCCCTGGACGCCGGGCGCCGCCGTGCTCTTCGACGCAGCCGCCTTCGCGTGCGCGACCTCGGCCGAGTGCGAACTCGACGATCCGAGCGCGCGCCGCGTGATCGCCCGCGCTCTCGCCGTGTGATTGAACCGGGCTCGCCGGCCCTGTAGCTTGTCACCACCGTCGTCGGCGGCCGCGCGCGTCGCGAGCGTCGACGCGCGGCTCGCCGAGGCCCCCAACCCTCGCCGTCCGAATGAACGCCGGGATCCGTCACCTCGTCTCGATCGACGACCTCTCGCTCCCCGAGATCCTCGAGCTGTTCCAACACGCGAAGCGCTTCGCCCAGGATATGCGAGCACACTCGCAAGTCGCGCGCGGCTTGATCAGCGCTTCGATCTTCTACGAAGCGTCGACGCGCACGCGGCTCTCGTTCGAGTCGGCGATGTTGCGCCTCGGCGGCGGCGTGTTGACCGCTGCGGACATGCGGCTGTCGTCCGCGTCGAAAGGGGAGTCGCTCGCCGACACCGTGCGAGTCGTCAGCTCGAGCTACGCGGACATCCTGGTGCTGCGGCACGCGAGCGAAGGCGCCGCGCGGCTCGCGACCGAATACTCCAACGTCCCGGTGATCAACGCCGGCGACGGCAGCCACGAGCACCCGACGCAGACGCTCTGCGACCTCTACAACCTGTGGGTCGAACGCGGGCGTATCGAAGGTCTGCACGTGATGCTCGCCGGCGATCTGCGCTACAGCCGCACGATCCACTCGTTCGTGTACGCACTCGCGCGCTTCGGCGCGAACATCGTCTCCCTGCCGACGCCAGGCTTCGAGCTGCCGCCCTACGTCGTCCAGCGCCTGCGCGAGGAGTTCGGAGTCGAACCGATGCGCGCGGACGGCGAGAAGCTCGGCGATCTCGCGCGCTCGTGCGACGCGATGTACCTGACGCCGCAGAAGCCGCACCAGCTCTCGCTCTTCACCGACGCGAAGGGCATCTCCGTCGAGCACGTCGACGCGGTCTACATGACGCGTCCGCAGACCGAGCGGTACACGTCGAACGACACGCTGCCGCCGCGGCCGATGAGCTTGACGAAGCAGTCGCTCGCCGGCGCGTCACTGCGCGACGCGGTCGTGATGCACCCGCTGCCGCGCCGCGACGAGATCCCGTCGGAACTCGACGAGGATCCGCGCGCGATCTACTTCAAGCAGGCCGCGCGCGGCGTGCCGATCCGCATGGCGATCCTCGCGCTGCTCTTGGGGCGGCTCGAACTCTCCGCGCCGCGCTCCGCGGTCGACGTGCGCTACCACCCCGTGTCGGTCGGCGAGAACCCCTGCCCGAACCCGACCTGCATCTCGAGGACCGAGAGCCGGCACGTGACGGCGCGCTACAAGCTCGCGTCGCGCTTCCCGGTCCGAGGGTTCTGCGCGTACTGCTCGCAGGAGCTCCCCGCGCGCTTCGTCGGGTGCACGACGACCGGGCTCTTCCACGAACGCGATTCGGCCGCCGCGCGACAGATCCGGCCCGATCATCTCGTGTTCTTCCGCGACGAGCCCCAGGCGTTGGCGCTCGGGTTCCACCCCGCACTCCGACCGACCTCGCCGCTCGAAGCGGCGTCCGCGGCCAACGCGGGTTCGCCGGAAGCGTCGAGCACGAGCGCCTGACGGCCGTTCGTGCGGCCCGCCGGCGCGCCCGAGCGGATTCGCTCGTGAGCCACGCCGCGCCGCGGGGGCGCAGATCGACGCCGCGCGCGACGAATCGGCCCGCGTCGGTGTTCCAGGCGGGCGAGCGTCCAGGGGCGACCAGCTCGCGACGCCCTGGCCCGAACGGCATGAGGTTTGATCCCTTGCACGGTGCTTCCGAGCCTTTCGGGACGCCGCACCTCGCCCGCGCGCACTTCTCGGCGCACGCGCAGCGGGGATTCGGCCCCGGTGGGTCGGACGGCGCGCAATGCACTCAGGGAACCATCAAGGCGAGCGGCGACTTCGCTTGACCCTCCGCGGGAGGGGACGAATAATCCTCGCTCCTTCGAGCGCGCGCGCAACCTGGACGGTGATCCCGTGTAGGCTTGGGCCGCGTCCCACGGTCACGGCGTTCCCCATCCAGTCCCTGAGCCCCCAGCGTCCCTTTTCCGCGTCTTTCGATCGGCCTTGGCAGGCACCCTACTCACGTCGCACGCGTGGCGTCGTGAGCGGCACCGACGGGCGCGTCCCGTCACACGTCGCGTGGCGCGCGGCGTCGCCGGTCCCGCCGATCGACACTCTGCGGAGCCGCGAAACCCACCAGCGACTCCCCACGATCCAACACGAGAGATCATGAAACCGTCGGCTCCTTCGTTCGTTCGCGCTCTGATCGCACGTCGCTCCTCGCTGCGCGACGTGTTCGCCACTTCGGCCGCCTCGGCATCGTTCGCCGCGCTCGCGTGCTCGCTCGTCACCGTCGCCGGATGCGGTGGCAGCTCGGGCGGCGGCTCGCAGTCGCACAAGCCCAACTCGCTGATCGAGGCCGACAGCGATCCGAACACCGACCTCAAGATCTACGTCGACGAGCACGAAGGCGGCGCCGCGACGCAGCTCAAGATCGTGTCGGTCGAGTGGGGGCGGCTCGTCGACATCAAGGACGCGACCGGCGCCACGATCTTCTCCGACATCGTGGTGCGCGACAGCATCCTGTCGCAGGGCGTGTTCTCGCTCGACGTCGATCCGATCTCGGCGCGCCAGACGATGACGATCGCCGAGGTCTACGGGACCGCGGCGTTCAAGACCGCGCTCGATCAAGCGCTCCACCTGCAGTCGGTGTTGAGCAAGAGCCTGAACATCAGCGAGTTGCCGCCGTTCACGGCGCTGCCGCGTAACGCGGCGATGCTGATCACGTTCAACGACTTGCTCGACCCGGACCGCGTCGACGGCACGACGATCCAGATCGAGACCGGCAACCCGCCGGACGTGCCGTTCGAAGCGCGTGTCCTGCCCGACCCGAACCACGGCGACCGCGTCGACTTCGACGGCAACGGCAAGCCCGAGTTCTATTCGACCCGCGTCATCGTCGACATGACGGTGTCGCAGGACGAAGCCGCTGCGTCGAACCCGCCGCTCGTCGTCAACTCGATCGGCTTGCCGGCCGCGATCGACGCCAACAAGCCGAACATCGTCGTGCGCATCCCGACGAAGCCCGATTCGGGTTCGTCGCAGTTCAAGGTGCTCGAGAACCTGACCGGCCACCGCGTCGCGTTCGCCGGCAACGGCCCCTCCGATGCGACCGCGCCGACGCTCGACGTCATCCGCGCGCTGCGCTCGATGGGTTCGACGGCGGTCACCGGCGACCCGAGCAACGGCTTCCTTTCCGACAACATCCCGCCCGAGATCATCGGCGAGCAGGGCGTGACGGTCGTCGTGGCCGACGATCCGAACTCCACCGACCCGAACGATCTGCTGCTCGACATCACCTTCGCGACCACGGTTTGCGCGCAGACCGTCCGGCCCGGCGACGTGGTCGACCTCGGCGGCGAACGCGCGACGGCGACGGCGCTCTCCACGACGCCGATCAACGGCGTGGTCACCGGCGCGAACTTCAGCCTCAATCCGGGTTCCGACCTGACCAACTTCTCCGCGGGCGGCAACGGCGAGTTCTCGACGACTTGGTTGCCCACCGCGGGCGTGTTGCCCGACTGCTTCGTGAAGTACACGCCGGACCCGTTGACCGCGCCGAACGTCGGCGTCTCGACGCAGGTCATCGCGACGGTCAAGTTCAGCGAGCCGATGGACCCCGCGTCGGTCCAAGCGTTCGACACGTTCACGATCACCCGTACCGGCGCGGGACTCTCCGCGCTGCGCAAGAACGTGATCGGCGCGACGGTGCCCTCGGCGGACCTGCGGCAGTACAACTTCCAGCCGACGCTGCCGCTGCGTCACGCGCAAGGCACGGCGGAGACGTACCAACTCGACGTCGTCGGTGGTTCGGTCGGCGTGCAGGACCTCGCCGGCAACGACCTGCTGAACTCGCTGCCCGCCGTCACGTTCACCGTCGATCCGAACGCAGGCACCGAAACGTCCGATGGCTTCGTGCTCAAGTTCTCCTCGCCCGACGAGGACATCCCGAACTTCGCGTCGACGTTCGACACGCCCGAGGTCCGCGGCCAGCACCTCTACGACATCAGCCGTGGCATCATCCGTCCGCGCCCCGTGACGCGTTTCGCTGCGCAGGCGGACTCCTCGAAGCCGGTGGTCGCGGTGATGGTGCCCTTCACGGCGCCGATCCAGACCCCGCTGTCGAACCTCGGCAGCAAGATGATGGGGGTGTGGCGTTACCACGACGTCGGCTTCTCGATCATCGACGAAAGCACGATGAACCTCGACGTCGAGAGCCTGAGCTGGGCGCCGTTCGGCGCGGGCGTCGCCGTCGACCAGTTCCCGCTGTTCCAGCTCTCGTTGACGCACAGCCGGTTCCTGCCGGACGAAGACGTCAACCCGGCGTCGCTGTTGCCGCTGTTCCCCGCGTCCGGACTCGTCGCGAGCTTTGCTCAGAACGTCGGCAGCGCGTCGCTCGACCCGCTCAAAGTCGTGCACCCGAAGGACTGGGGTTACGTCCTGAGCCCGGCGGACACCTTCGTGTCGTCGACTGGGACGCTGATGCACCCCTGGCCGCTCAACCGCCAGATTCCGCTCGGTCTGAGCCCGATCTACTACACGTGGCGCGACACGGCGATCCAGACGCTCGGCGCCCCGTCTGGAACTGGCGCGGATACGAGCCGGCTGGTGACCGTGACGGGCCTCGGCAAGGCCGGCAGCCCGTACGCGAAGGACGTCGTCCCGACCGTCGGTCTCCCGTTGCTCTTCGAGTTCCGCTGCTACCCGAACGACTCGTCGATCGGTCTGAACGGCTTCAAGATCGCACTCGCCATCAACTCGTCCGCGGCGCCGTTCTTCCGCGCGTTCTCGACCGGCGGCATCCTCGCGAGCGGAACGCCGAAGAAGGTCGACCCCGACAACGAACCGACCGCGCAGGGCGGCGTCAACCCGGCGACCGGCTTGACCACGCCGCCGCTCGACAACTCGTTCTACTACGGTCAGGCGGACTTCGTGGTGCGCGTCAGCCGTTCGCACTCGATCTGGTTCGACACGCAGCTCGGCGCGCCGATCTACTACCCGCCGATCGTCGAACCGTCGGCGTCGGCGCAGCCCGCCGGCACGTCGGTGGTGCTCGCTTACCGCGGCGCCAGCGCGATTCCCGGCACGCCGGGATCCGGCAACCGCGGCCTCTACCTGAACGCCGACAACATCGACTTCTACGGCGAGTGGAAGACGGTCGCCGTCGGTGGCACCGCGACGAGCGCGTTCACTCCCACGTTCCTCCCGGCGGGCGACAACACGTGGAAGAGCAGTCTGCAAAGCATCAACGGCGCCAAGTTCTTCCAGTTCCGCGTCAGCTTCATCTCCAACGCGGCGACCGGCCTCTATCCGGAACTCTCCGCGGTCGCGTTCCCGTTCTCGAACTGATCCCTCCGTTCCCTCTCGTCGGCACGACCCCGTCTCAAGCTCGGTGGTACCTCAATGATCGGTAAGCACTTCGCCTCTCTGCGCGGCGCAATCGCGGTGTCCTCGCTGCTCGCTCTCGCGGGCTGCTCCGGCGGCGGCTCTGGTGGTTCGGACTTCCGGCTGACCTCGATCAGCGTCTCGAACAACAAGGTGTGGCTCATCAACCGCGCCATCGAACTGACGTTCTCCGAAGCCGTCGATCTCAACACGGTGAACTTGAACACCGTGCAGATCCGCCAAGTGTTCGGCGCGCCGTCGGCCGGCGAGTTCTCCTACAAGGTCGACCCCACCGACTCGACCAAGGTGTTGAAGAACGTCGTCGTGTTCCAGCCGGTGTGCCCGAAGAAGGCGGACTTGTCGGACGCGGGCTTCCTGCCGGGCGGAGTGCAGTACGAGCTCAAGGTGCTCGGCACGACGCAATCGACCGGCTTGACCGTCCGATCGAAGAGCGGTGTGCCGCTTACGAACAGTCAGGCCGTGTTCTTCACCACGCCGACGTCCACGGTCGTCGGTCAGCTCTTCTACGACCCGGTCTTCGGCGGACCTCGTCCGCGGATCCGCTCGACCACGAGCACGGCGGACGACCTCGATCCGAACTACTCGTACGTCGAACTCGGCGGCGACCCGTCGAAGCGCGTCTACTTCCAGAAGGACGCTGCGCAGAACGTCACGTTGGAGAACGACCCCGACCTGCCGGGCGGCTTGTTGCCTCTCAACCTGCTGTCGGATTCGTCGACGAAGATCGCGCTGGTGATGTACTTCGACCAGCCGATCGATCCGTCGGCGACCAACGTCTCCGCGAACCGTCTGCGTTGGGACTACCTCTCCGACCCGGTGAACAACGTCTTCTCGTCGCTCGATTGCGACGTGACGCTCGTCGGGAACTGTGTCGCCTCCGGCGCGATCGTGCGGCTCGATCCGCGCGGTGTCGTGCCGCCGGACGCCTTGTTGCGTGGCGTGGTGACGGCGCAGTTCTCCGACATCGTCGGCGAGACGCGGCCGCAGGACGAATTGAACTTCGCCCGGGCGCGGACGGAGATCTCGCCCTCGCCGCTCGCCGACGAGGTGCTCGAGGAGTTCTCGACCCAAACTCGTTTCGACGCGACGGCGGGCTTTGGTGATCCGGTCGCGACGTGGTCGAACGGCACGCTGTCCCCGAGCGTCGGCTTCACCGGCACCGGCGGTCCGTCGGCGACCTTCGACCTCAAGATCCCGACCGGCAAGACGATCATCTGGGACACCGTTTCGACGACCTTCACCGGTGGTCCGAACTTCTTGCCCACCGCGACCCAAGTGGCGATCGGCGGCATCCTCGACATCCGCTCGCTGCTCGTCGAATCGGGCGCGACGCTGGTCATCCAGGGCCCGAACCCGGCCGTGATCCTCGCCACCGGCGACGTCAACATTCAAGGTCGGATCGTCATCTCGGGTTCCGACACGCCTGGTGTCGCGACGCTGAACACGACGAACATCCCGGAGCCCGGTGCGGCCGGACAATGCGGTGGAGGGCGCGGAGGCACGGGCAGCCCGTTGACCAGCGCGTCGTCGCCGAAGGGCGGCAATGGCTTCGGCGCGTTCAACCAACTCGACGGCGGCGGAGCCGGCGGCGAGACCACGTGGAACGACACGAAGCAAGGCACGCTGTTCCGCCGCGGCGCGGGCGGCGGCGGCGGTGTGTTCGGCGCGAACCAAGCGTCGTTGTCGGGCGCCGCGCCCGTCGACCAGACGTACATCGGGCTCGACTCCGAGCCGGGGTTCTCGAACTACCTCGACCTCAAGACGGCGGCTGCGGCGTGCGCGGATGCGACTCCGCCGCTCGGCGCGATCTCCGGATTGTGCCCGCCGGCGGGCGGCGCGATCGGCACCGGTCCGTTCGTCGACTTGAGCTCGACGAACAACTTCTTCGGCTACCAGCTCGACACGACCGCCAACACCGTCACGCTCGGCGAGCTCAAGAAGCCTTGGGCGGGCGCCGGCGGTGGCGGTGGTGGCGACGCGTCGTTCACCAAGGGACAGCCGTTCCCCGAGAGCCCGTTCGACCCGACGGGTGACGAGAAGGGCGCCGGTGGCGGTGGCGGCGGTGGTTCGCTGCACGTCTTGGCGCTCGGCGACATCATCTTCGGCGCCAGCGGACAGATCGAATGCCGCGGTGGCTCGGGCGGCGGTGGCGAGAACACCAACTTCTTCGACCGCGTCGGCGGCGGCTCGGGCGGCGGCTCGGGCGGCCACGTGATCCTCGAGACCGCGCAGCAGATCGACATGAGCGCGGTCACGGGCGCGAACGCGGTGTGCATCCTCGCGACGGGCGGCCAGGGCGGTCCCGGCAAGCTCGACGTCGGCGGTGCGACGCCCGGTTCGGGCGGCGTGATCGAGACGACTCCGTTGCTCGACGCGTGTCCGCCGACCTACAACACGACGAACATCTGCCTGGGCCAAGTCGACGGCGCGGGCGGCGACGGCGGTCCCGGCATCGTCCAGTTGCACGTCAACGACTTCACGCCGGGCGTCGACATCCTCCTGCCCACGGGCAAGACGCTGCACGACATCTGCAAGCCGCGGCCGCTCTGCGCTACGAGCGTCGTCGGTCAGAACCCGACGTCGCGGATGGTGCCGAGCTTCGGTCGGCGTTCGCGGGCGCGCTCGGAATGGATCGCGCTCGGCCTCGGCTCGTTCGGCGGCGGCCCGGGTCTCGAGCGGCCGGAGGTGTTCGACTTCCTCGGCACCGATCCGTTGACCGGTCTCGTGCAGACCGCGAGCGAAGAGGTCTCGATGCTCACGCCGGTCATCGCGGCGGCGAACATCGATCCTGCCGGCGTCAACGCGCCGTACATCGTCAGCGCGTTCCAGATCGTGATGGACGGCTCCGGAGTCTCGAGCGCGCTGCTCGAGAACCCGAGCCTGCTCAAGCACTATTTGGTCGAGATCACCGACGGTTCGCTGCTCGAGCGCTACGAAGTGAACTCGGCGTCCTACGACTCCGGGAACTCGCTCCTGACGCTGACCGTGGATCCGACGGCCACCGGCGCCGATCTCAACGCCATCCTGACGAACCCGCGCACCGCTGCGCTGATCCCGGCCTACTTCCGCGTCGCCACCGATGGCACGGTCGACTCGCTGCCGGACAGCGCCTCGGTGCTGGTGCAGTTCGAAGTGACCACCGCCGACTCGCTCGGCGCTCCGGTCGAGCCGGCGACGTTCGGCACGGTGTACGACCTGTCGACGCTCGCGGGCACGACGCTCGGGACCGCGCGGTTCATCCGCTTCGACGTCACGTTCGACATCGACGTCCTCGGCGCCGGTTTGACGGCGACCAACCCGAAACCGAGCCTCGACTTCATCCGGATCCCGTTCCGGTACTGATCGAAAGCTGCTCTGCGCTCGCCGAGCCCGGCGAGCGCGGCGCCTGGAGTCCGCTCCTGGCGCGTGCTTGAATGCCCGCGTGGTGCACCGGCCAGAAGAGGCCCTGCGCCGCGCGGGTTCGCTTTTCGGCGGTTCGGCGCGCGCGGTGGGATGGCGACGAGTCCGGCGGCGCGTCTCGGCGCTCGTTCGCCTGGCGAGTTTCGTCGACCCGCCGGGGCCCGCTGTCCCGCCGGGGCTCGCCGGGCTCGCAGGCGGCCGGAGCCGCGCCGGCGTCGTATTGTCCGTGTCGGCGTTCGGCGCCGCGCTCTGCGCCGCGCTTGGCGCGGCGGCGTGCGATGCGCGACTCGAGACGCCGCGTCGGCTGGAGCTCGCCCAGGTTCGGCCGCGCAACGCGACCGGCGTGTACCTGAACGAAGCACTCGTCTTCCACTTCGATGCGGAGCTCGACCCTGCGTCGGTCAACCGGCGCTCGGTGCGCATCGTCGCCGTCGACGGCCGGAGTCCGCGCGGCGAACTCGTGCTCGAAGGCGACAAGCTGCGGTTCGAGCCCGCGCCCGTGCTCGCGCCGACGTTGGACGACGGCGGCTATCTGCCCGACACCGAGTACACCGTCTGGCTCTCGGGCTTCCCCGCGCCGGACGGACTCCGTTCGAAGGACGGCGCGCCGCTCGCGCGGACCGTCGAATGGCGCTTTCGCACCGTCTCGGTGACGACGCCCCGCGGCGGGCCGATCTTCGAGGACCGCAGTCCCGAGGTCGGCCGCACGTTGCGGGTGCGGGGCGAAGACGTCAAACGCGTACCGCCCGCCGGTCCGATCGAACTGGAAGGCGGCGAGCCGATCGAACCTTCGACGCTGCGCGCGGAGCACTTCAAGCTGCGCCCGGCCGATCCGCGAGCGACGAATCCGCGCGCGGTCGACGCGATTCCGGTGCGCGTGCTGCTCGTCGACAACCGCGATCCGTTGGATCCCGCGACTCGCGGACGCACGTTGGTGCACGTGATCCCGCAACGCTTGCTCGAGCCCGGCCGCTACGGCCTCTGGTACGAAGGCGAGGCCGCGTTGCAGGACTTCGGCGGCCACCCGGTCTGGCCGTTCAGCACGAAGCGCCTGCAAGTGATCGTCGAAGCCGCCGGCGCGCCGGCGAGCGTCGGCACGTACGTCGAGTCGTTCCTCGACACGCGGTTGCGCTCTCCCGCGGAGGTGCCCGAAGCCGACGGCACCGCGTATTGGTCGGGCGACGGTCGCGTTTCGGTGCGATATCCGGCGTGCGTCGGCGACGGCAGTCTGGGCAACGTGCGCCTCGCCGGTGACGAGCCTCGACGCGACGTCCAGGCGCGCGAGCTCTCGGTCGCCCGCGGCGAAAGCGTGACGCTCGCGGCCGAGCCCGGCGTGACCGTCTTGCGCGCGCAGCGCCGGCTGACGATCGCGGGCACGCTGTTGCGCGCCGCGCCCGACACGGTGCCCGACGTCCTGCCGGTCGCACGCGAGCCTCTCAGCGCGTGGCTCGAGACGCTGCTCTCGCGCGCGCCCGCCGCGGCCCCGAACGACGCCGCGTCGTGGACCGTGCTCGTCGCAGGCGGCGATCTGACGCTCTCCGGAAGGCTGCGCGTGTCCGGTCCGCTGCTGCTCGTCGCCGGCGGCCGCATCCGTATCTCGGGCGAGATCGAGGGGCCGGGGCCGGACGGGCGCATCCTGACGATCGGCGCGGCGTACTACCTCGACGAGCTCGACGGCGGGCTGCTCTTCGTGCACACGTCGGACCCGCGCCCGGTGCGTGGCGCGTCGGAATTGCCTTGGGTCTTCGACGCGCCGGTCCGAAATCCCCTCGCAACCGGGGAAGAGTTGGTGTTCCAAGTCCTGTCCGCAGCGCTTCCGCCCGACGGCGGCGTCGATCGTTGGCACGCGGGCGCCGTGGTGCAGGGGTTCGCGGGCAATCGCCGCGCGGGGCCGGGACGCCCCGCGACGAGCTATCGCGTGCGGTTCATCGGCGAAGGCGCTGGGGGCGTGGCGACGGAGCTCCCGGTCGACGATCCCGCGTTGATCGCCGACGCCAAACGTCTGCGCCTCTTGCTCGAGTTGCGGGTCTTCGCGGACGCGCCGGGCGCGAGTGCGGCCGCCGATCCGCGCGTGCCCAGTTGGGATCCGCCGTGGATCGACGACGTTTCGGTGTCCTGGGCCCGCAGCGGAGGGGGCGAGCGTTGATCGGCTGGTACGAGCTCTCGGACACGCTGCGCGCGACCGTCGCGGGCATCTTCGGCCTCTTCGTGGGCTCGTTCCTGAACGTCGCGATCTATCGCCTGCCGCGGGAAGACGTCACGGTCTCGAACCCGAAGCGTTCCGCCTGTCCGAACTGCAAGCGTCAGATCCGTTGGTACGAGAACGTGCCCGTGGTGTCGTGGCTCGCGTTGCGCGGGCGTTGCGCCGGGTGTCGCTGGAAGATCCCGTGGCGGTACCCGCTCGTCGAGCTGCTGACCGCGGGGCTCTGGGCGTTCGCGGCGGCTCGGCTCGCGCCGGAGCAGTGGGGGCTCCTCGGCGTGCACCTGCTGGTGCTCGCGGGGCTCGTCGTCGCGACGTTCGTCGACTTCGACTGCTTCGAGATCCCCGACGAGGTCTCGATCGGCGGCATCGTCCTCGCTCCGCTCGTCGCGTTGCTGCTCCCGGAGATCCACGCCGACACGTGGATCGCACGCGAGCTTTCCCACGGCGCGCCGATCGGCCGGTGGCCGGCGCTCGTCGCGACGCTCGCCGGCATGGCGACCGGCGGCGGCATCCTCTGGGGCATCGGCTGGCTCGGCGAGCGACTCTACGGTCGCGAAGCGATGGGCTTCGGCGACGTCAAACTCCTGTGCGGGGCGGGCGGTCTGCTCGGACCCGGCGGGACGCTCGCGGCGCTGCTCGTCGCGTCGTTGGTCGCGTCGGTGGTCGGCGTCGCGAACATCGTCCGAGTGCTCTTCGTCGCGCGCTCGCGAGTCCGGAGGCGCCGCGCGAACCGTTCGTTCGGACGGTCGTTCCAGACCGCGCGGATCATCGGCCGTTACTTGCCTTTCGGGCCGTATCTCGCGCTCGGCATTGGAATCGTGCTGGTCGCTTGGAATGATGTGCGCGCCTGGTTCTGAAGCGTGAATGCGTGTTCGCCGCGCGGCGCCCGAGTGCGCCCGAACGGCGCCGGATCGCGCGGCAGGACGCGGCTTTCCTCCCACGCACATCACGCTCACAACGTCTCTCCGAGAAGGGACTCGATCCGACATGAAGTTCAAATTGTGGAGCCTGGCGCTCGTCGCACTCGCGCTCGCGAGCTGCACGAACTCGCGCTACCAACAAGCGCTCGCCGACCGCGACGCCGAGATCAAGGCGCTGCGCGAAGAGCGCACGGCGGTCAAGAACCAGAACCGCGACCTCAACGCGCAGAACGCGAGCCTCGATCGCCAACTCGCGGACGCGCACGCGCGTTTGCTCGCCGAGCCGGTGCGCACGACGGCGCAAGACTTCCCCGACCTCGATCGCGAAGGCGTCAGCTACGGCATGCGCGACGGGAACATGGTCATCACCATTTCGTCGGACGTGACGTTCGACTCGGGCAAGGCCGAGCTCTCGTCGAAGGGCAAACAAGCGCTCGCGGCGGTCGCGAAGACGCTGAAGGCGCAGTACCCGGACGACGAGTACTGGATCGAAGGCCACACGGATTCCGATCCGATCCAGAAGTCGAAGTTCGAGTCGAACCGCGCGCTGTCGATCGCACGCTCGATGGCCGTGCTGCACTACTTGGTCGAGGACGCGAATCTCGCCGATGGTCAGTGCGTCGTCGCGGGTTGGGGCGAGTACCGTCCGCTGACTTCGAACGACACGAAGGCGAGCAAGGCGAAGAACCGCCGCGTCGAGATCACGGTGCACTCGAAGTAGTCCCGACGCAGTTTTCGTAAGAGCGCGAGGCCCGCTTCGGCGGGCCTCGTCGTTTTCCGGCGCGGCTCCGAACTTCGGCGCAGGCTCGTGGCCTCCCGCCGGTCGGAGCTCCGACGCTAGGATGACGCCTCGTTCCCGGCGGACGCCGCCTGCGCAGGTGGCGTCCGCTCGTCACACTCCACGTCCCCAACGCGCAAGAAGCTTCGATGACTGCACTCGACGCCATCCGCAACGTCTCCTTCGTCGGCCACCCGTCCGCGGGCAAGACGAGTTTGGTCGACGCGCTCGCGTTCTTGGTCGGCGCGACGGCACGCAAAGGTTCGGTTGCCGACAAGACGAGCCTCGTCGACATCGAGCCGGAGGAGCAGGAGAAGGGCCACACGCTCCAAGGCGGCATGGTCCAGGCGATCAAGGACGGGTACTTCTGGACGTTCATCGACACGCCGGGCTACCCGGATTTCGTCTCGAGTGCGAACGCCGCGATCTTCGCGACCGACCTGACCGTCGGAGTGATCAGTTGCACGAGCGGCGTGACCTACAACGCGCGCAAGAAGCTCGAGACGGCGGCGGCTTGGAAGCGCGGCCGCGCGATCGTCGTGACGCACGTCGACGATCCGAACGCCGACTTCGAGGCGATCGTCGAGGACCTGCGCAAGAAGGTCGGCGAGGTGTGCGTCCCGGTTCTCTTCCCGAACCAGAGCGGTTCGGGGTTCTCGAAGGTGACGACCGTCTTCGAGAGCGACGCGAACGACTGGCGGCGCTCCTTGATGGACCGCGTGATGGACGCTTGCGCCGACGAAGCGCTGCTCAATCGCTATTTGGAGACGGAAACGCTCTCGGAGGACGAGCTGCGCGAGCACATGCCGCGCGCGATCCAGCAGGGCAAGTTGGTGCCGGTGCTCGCGTGCAATCCGCTCTCCGGAGTCGGCGTCGACAAGTTGCTCGACTTCATCCACGACTTCGCACCGCACCCCGACACGGCGGTCACGCTCGACGCGGACGGGAATCCGATCCAGCCGGATCCGAACGGCGCGCTCGCGGGCGTCGCGTTCAACGTCAAGGCCGACCCGCACGTCGGCAAGATCTGCGTGGTCCGCGTGCTGCGCGGGACGTTGAAGGCCGCCGACCCGATCATCGGTCCGAAGTCGAACGATCGCGGCGAGAAGATGGGCGGACTCTTCCGCATGACGGGCAAGAAGCGCGACACCGTCGAGCAGGCCGTCCCGGGCGAAATCGTCGCCTTCTCGAAAGTCGAAGGCGTGCACTACGGCGAAGCGTTCAGTCGTGCGGGCACGCCGCTCGTGCGTTTCCCGATGCCGCCGCAACCCGAGCCGATGGTCGCGCTCGCCGTGGTGCCGAAGGCTCGCGGCGACGAACAGAAGATCGGTGAAGCGCTCCACAAGCTCGCGGCCGAGGACCCGACGTTCAAGAGCGAGTTCAACTCGTTGACGCACGAACTCGTCGTGCGCGGGATGAGCGACTTGCACCTCCAAGTGATGGAGCAGCGACTCAAGCGGCGCTACGGCGTCGAAGTGACGACGCACCTGCCGCGCATCCACTACAAGGAGACGATCACTCGGGCCGCCGAAGGCCATTACCGTCACAAGAAGCAGTCGGGCGGCCGCGGACAGTTCGGCGAGTGCTACGTGCGCGTCAAGCCGCTCGCGAAAGGTTCGGGCGTCGTGTTCACCGACTCGATCGTCGGCGGATCGATTCCCCGCAACTTGATCCCGGCGGTCGAGAAGGGCATGCGCGACATGGTCGCGAAAGGCGTGCTCACGCACAGTGAAGTCGTCGACCTCGACTTCGAGGTCTACGACGGCAAGTTCCACGAAGTCGACTCCGACGAAGCGAGCTTCAAGATCGCCGGCGCGCGAGCATTCATGGACGCCTTCAAGAAGGCGCACCCGGTGCTGCTCGAGCCGGTGATGGAGCTCGTGATCACCGTGCCCACGGAGGCAGCGGGTTCGATCTTCTCCGACTTGACGAGCCACCGGCGCGGCCAGGTCATCGATCAGTGGAACGAGGCCGACGGCGCGTTGACCATCATCAAGGCGCTTGCGCCGCTCTCGACGGTCCAGACGTACCAACGCGAACTCAAGTCCCAGACCGCAGGCGAAGGGTCGTTCACGATGACCCTGCACGACTACTCCGCGGTGCCGGCGAACGAGCAGCAGAAGATCCTCGCGCAGTTCGGGCACAAGCACGAAGAGGAGTAGCTTCGGCCGGCCCGCGGACCCACGCGCGGCGCGACGTGCGCCGTGCGTGCGTCTGCGCTCCTTTCCGGAGCCTTGCGCCGCGAAGTCGCCGAAGAGCTAGGCTCTCGCTCGGGCCATGCCTCCCGGCCGCTTCTTCGCGTTGTGTGGCGCGAGCTACGTCGCGGGTGCGCTCGTCACGGCGTACTACGTGGTGCGAGCGGCGCGCGGCGTCGACTTGCGCGGGCTCGGCAGCGGCACGCTCGGCGCGCGCAACGCTGCGAGCGTGTTGGGCCGGACCGGCGGCGCGCTGATCGCGCTCGTCGACCTCGCGAAGGGCGCGGCCGTGGTGTGGATCGCTCGCGCGCTCGCGCTACCGCCGCTGCTCGCCTGCGTTGCGGCCGCGTGCGCCGTGGCGGGACACGTGTGGCCGCCGCAGCTCGGCTTCAAGGGCGGCAAAGGCGCGGCGATCGCGGGCGGCGCGTTGATCGTGCTCGATCCGCTGGTCGCGATCTGCGCGCTCGTGTTGCTCGCCGCGGCGGCCGGCCTTTCGCGAGACACGCGGCTTGGCGGTCTCGCGGGGTTCGCGGCCTATCCGTGGATCGCGCTCGCGGTCCGCGGCGCGAGCGCGGCGGTCCTGGGCTCGGCGTGTTTGGTCGCGTTGGTGCTCTTCGCGCATCGGCGTGACCTCCGGAGCGGCGTGCGGCGGAAAGGAGTCGCGCCATGAGTCCGTCGGGCACGTGGACCTTCAAGCGCCCCGAACACCCGTGGGAGTTCGAAGCGTTGCACCGGCTGAACTACTCCGCGTTCGTCGAAGAGATCCCGCAGCATCCGCCGAATGCGGAGCGGCGCCTCGTCGACCGCTTCCACGACGAGAACGAGTACGTCATCGGCGTCGACGCAGCGCGTCGCGAACTCCTCGGCATGGCGGCGATCCGCACGCAGCGGCCGTTCTCGCTCGATCAGAAGCTCGTCGACCTCGACCGCCACCTGGATCCGGCGCGGAAGTCCTGTGAGGTCCGCTTGTGGACCATCGTGCCGCGTCTGCGCCGCTCCACGTTCGTGCCGCGCTTCCTCGCGGCGCTGATCGCGCGCGTCCGGGAGCTCGGCTTCGACCAGGCGCTGATCTCCGGCACGACTCGACAGATCACGTTCTACGAACGACTCGGATTCCGCGCGTTCGGCCCGCTGGTCGGCAAGGAAGGCGCGTGGTTCCAGCCGATGCAGCTCGACGTCGCGCGGTTCCGAGCCAAACTGCCGCGCGCTCTCGGCGCGGCGTTGGTCGGTGAACGGGGACTCAACTTCTTGCCGGGTCCGGTGCCGCTCGCCGCAGCGACGCGCGCCGCGTTCGCCGCGGAGCCCGTCTCGCACCGCGACGCCGAATTCGTCGGCGAGTTCGCTCGGCTGCGGCGCGATCTCGCGCGGGCGCTCGGCGCGCCGGCGGTCACGGCGCTGATCGGTTCGGGGACGCTTGCGAACGACGTCGTCGCCGCCGAACTCGCCCAGCGCGTGCGCCGCGTCCTGATCCCGGTCACCGGTGAGTTCGGCGGTCGGCTGGTCGACCACGCGCGGCGCGCGGGGCTCGAAGTGGACGAACTCGGTCTGCCGTGGGGGAGCAGCATCGACTTCGAAGAACTCGAGCGGCGCGCGCGCGACGCCGACGCGTTGTGGTCGGTGCACTGCGAGACGTCGACGGGCGTGCTGCACGATCTCGCGAGTCTGCGCCGTGTCGCCCACGCGGCGGGCATCCCGTTGGTCCTCGACGCGACGAGTTCGGTCGGCGTCGTGCCGGTGGACTTCGGCGGCGTCGAACTGGCGACGTGCACGTCGGCGAAGGGGCTTGCGGCGCTCGCGGGCCTCGCCCTGGTCTTCCACGGCAGCACGCTGCCGCCGGCGCGTCGGTCCTTGCCGCGTTATCTCGATCTGCGCGTGTGGTCGTCGGAGGAAGGCGTGCCGTTCACGCATTCGTCGAACCTCGTGCGGGCGCTCGGCGCGGCGTGGCCGGGCGCGCTCGAGCCGGCTTCGTTCGCGCGGCGCGTGGAACTCGCGCGGGCGCTCCACGCCGAACTCGAGGCGCTCGGACTGCGTGCGCTGGTCGGACCGGAGCGCGCTTCGCCCGGCGTGCTGACGTTGCCACTCGGACCGCGTGCGGCGGTGGTCGGGACCCGTCTCGAACGTGCCCGAGTCCGCACTTCGTGGCGGAGCCGCTACTTGCGCGAGCGCGGCTGGCTGCAAATCTGCCTCTTTGGCGAGCATTCGGCCGAAGAAGTCGCGCTGCTCGGTCGAGCACTGCGCCGCGCCCTGGGCGACCCCGCGCCCGTCCGGGGCTGACGCCGTTCGCGGCACCGGACGATTCTTCCTGGCGTGACCGCGCGGTGCGCTTCAGTCGTGCGGCGCGCGCGGTCGATGCACGAGCCTCTTCTGCCTCGAGGAGCTCCCGCATGATCACGATGGAAGAACTCTTGTCGCTCCTGGTGCGCCAGGGCGGCTCGGACCTCCACCTCAGCGTCAATTCGCCGCCTCGCATCCGCGTCGACGGCGTGCTGTTGCCGGTCGATTGCCCGCCGCTGTCGCCGGAGGACACCCGCCGGCTCTCGACGAGCGTCCTGACGTCCGAACAGATCGCGAAGCTCGATCGGGAGCTCGAGCTCGACTGCTCGTTCGGTCTGCAGGGCCAAGGCCGGTTCCGGGCGAACGTCTTCTATCAACAAGGCGCGCCAGCGGCCGTGATGCGGTTGATCCCGACCAAGATCGCGACGTTCGAGCAGCTCGGCCTGCCGAAGGCCGTGTGCGAGCGCATTTGCGCGTTGCGCGCCGGCCTGGTGCTCGTCACGGGCGCGACTGGTTCCGGCAAGTCGACGTCGCTCGCGTCGATGATCGGCCACATCAACAACAGCCACCAAGGCCACATCGTCACGATCGAGGATCCGATCGAGTTCACGCACCAGCACCGCCAGTGCATGGTGACGCAACGCGAAGTCGGCAGCGACACGCACGGCTTCGGCAAGGCGCTGAAGAGCGTGCTGCGTCAGGACCCCGACGTGATCCTGGTCGGCGAGTTGCGCGACCACGAGACGATCGAAGCGGCGCTGACGCTCGCCGAGACCGGTCACTTGACGTTCGGCACGCTGCACACGTCGGACTGCGTGCAGACGATCAACCGCATCGTCGACGTCTTCCCGCCGCACCAACAGCAGCAGGTGCGCACGCAGCTCTCGTTCACGCTCGAAGCCGTGTTCAGCCAGCAGCTCCTGCCGCTCGCGACCGGCCGCGGCCGCGCGCTCGCCATGGAGACCATGATCGCCACGCCGGCGATCCGCGCGCTGATCCGCGAGGGCAAGTCGCACCAGATGTACTCGCACATCCAGACCGGTGGTCGCCTCGGCATGCGGACGATGGCGCAAGCGCTCGCCGACCTCGTGAAGTCGGGACGCGTGCGCATCGAGGACGCCGACCGCGCGGTCAGCGACCCGTCGGAACTCCGCACCCTGATCCGAGCGGCCTGAACTCCGAACGGGGGGCATGGTCCGCATTTCCGGCAAGATCCGGCGCCTTTTGGTGGACGCCGGCCTCGTCACCGACGAGGACTGGGCGGCAGCGCGCGAGAAAGGCGCGCAGCCGGTCGCCATGCTCTTGCAGCAAGGCGTCCTCACGGAAGCCAAGCTGCTCGAGACGCTGGCGACGGCCGCCGGCATCCCGCCGATCGACCTCACCCGGGTCAAGCCGGACCCGGCGGCGCTCGAGTGCCTGACGCAGGAGATCTGCACCGAGAACGGTGTGCTGCCGATCGCGAAGAACGGGCACATCCTGACCGTCGCGATCGCGGATCCGTTCGACGTGCTGTTGCTCGACGACTTGAAGCGCATGTCGCGCCTGCAGGTCCGTCCGGTGCTGTCGCACCCTGCGGCGATCAAACAAGCGACCGAGGCGATCTACGACCGCGGCAAGCAACAGGTCGACGATCTGCTCGGCCAAGTCGGCGCCGCCGAGATCGACATCAAGGTCCAGGAGGAGCAGACCGAGATCATCGACGCGTCGACCGTCTCCGGTGACGACGCTCCGGCGGTCAAGCTGATCAACCTGATGCTGCTCAAGGCGTTGAAGGAACGCGCGAGCGACATCCACATCGAGCCCGGCGAAACCGCCGTGCGCGTGCGTTTGCGCGTCGACGGTGCGCTGCACGAAGCGATGCGGCCGCCGAACTCGATGCTCGCGGCGCTGATCTCTCGCCTCAAGATCATGGCGTCGCTCGACATCGCCGAGCGTTTCGCGCCGCAGGACGGCAAGTTCCAGATCCGCTTCGAGAACCGCAAGATCGACTTCCGTCTGTCGATCCTGCCCGTCGTCGGCGGCGAGAAGGCCGTGATGCGGATCCTCGACACGGGCAGCATGGCGTTGAAGCTCGACACCCTCGGGTACGAGCCCAAGGCGCAGGAAGACATCAAGAACGCGATCAACGCGGCCTACGGCATGTTGCTGCTCACCGGGCCGACGGGCTCGGGCAAGTCGACGACGCTCTACTCCTGCGTGAAGGAAGTCGCGACGCCCGACATCAACGTCGTGACGGTCGAGGACCCGGTCGAATACCGGATGGACGGCATCAACCAAGTGCCGGTCAATCCGAAGCGTGGTCTGACGTTCGCGGGCGCGCTGCGTTCGATCCTGCGTCAGGACCCCGACGTCGTGCTGGTCGGCGAAATCCGCGACCAAGAGACCGCCGACATCGCCGTCAAAGCCGCGCTCACCGGCCACTTGGTGCTCTCGACGCTGCACACCAACGACGCGGCGACGACGATCACGCGTCTCGTCGACATGGGCATCGATCCGTTCATGGTCTCGAGTTCGCTCCTCTGCGTCGGCGCGCAGCGTCTCGCCCGCAAGCTCTGCACGTCCTGCCGCGTCAAGATCGAGCTGCCGCACAAGGAACTTCTTTCCGTCGGGTTCCTCGAGAACGAGCTGCAGGGCCTCGAGCTGTGGGGGCCGAACCCGGCCGGCTGCCCGCGCTGCAAGGAAGGCTACAAGGGCCGTTTCGCGATCCTCGAGACGCTGGCTCTCAATCAGGAGCTCAAGCGAATGATCGTCGAAGGCCGATCAGCGCAGGACATCAAGAACGTCGCGATCGACGCGGGGATGTTGACCCTGCGGCGCGTCGGTCTCTTGAACGTGGCGCGCGGCAAGACCTCGCTCGAAGAGGTCCTGCGCACGACGCTCGACGACAAGTAGGAGCCCCAGCACGTGATCGCCTTCAAGTACGCAGCGAAGAAGTCGAGCGGCCAGACGGTCGAAGGCACCATCCAGGCCGACGACCGCAACCAGGCGCTTGCCGAGCTGCGCAAGCAGAACCTCGTCGTCCTCAAGGTCGAACAAGTCGCCGACAAGTCGGTCGGCGCCGACGGCAAGGCGAAACCGAAGTCATCGCTCTTCCAGAGCGGGCCGAAAGCGTCGGCGCAGGAGCTCGTGCTCTTCACGCGCCAGCTCTCGACGATGGTGAGCTCGGGTCTCGCGTTGCTCGAGTCGATCGAAGTGCTCGGCGAACAGGCCGAGACGCCGGGCATGAAGAAGACCTGCGCGAAGCTCGCGACCGAGCTGCGCTCCGGCTCGGACCTCTCCAGCGCGATGGAACAGTGCCCGCGCGCGTTCTCGCCGCTCTACATCTCGATGGTGCGCGCCGGCGAAGCGTCGGGCCAGATGGACGTGATCCTCTCGCGCCTCGCCGACTACCTCGAGTCGACCGCGACGTTGAAGCGCGAGATCCGCGCGGCGATGACGTACCCGGTGATCTCGTTGGTCCTGGTGCTCGGCATCACGGCCTTCCTGATGCTCGGCGTCGTGCCGACGTTCCGCCAAGTGTTCGACGGCCTCGGCGCGGAGCTGCCGAGCCTGACGAAGTTCGTGCTGGGCGTCTCGCAAGGCATGCGCGAGAACTGGATCGCGATCTTCGGCGGCGCGTTCGGCCTGATCGCCGCGCTCTGGATCTTCTTCAAGACCGAGGTCGGCGGGCTCGTGTTCGACACGCTCGCGTTCAAGGCGCCGGTGTTCGGCCCGCTCGCGAAGAAAGTCGCGCTCGCGCGCTTCTCGCGCACGTTCGCGACGTTGATCCGCTCCGGCGTGCCGATCATGGGCACGCTCGACATCGTCGCGGAAACGGCGGGTAACCGCCTCGTCACGCGCGCGGTCGTCGAGTCGAAGGAAAGCGTGCGCAACGGCCAGTTGCTCAGCGAGCCGCTCGGCCGCTGCAAGATCTTCCCCGCGATGGTGGTGCGCATGATCGCGATCGGCGAACGCACCGGCGCGCTCGAAGCGCTGCTCGAGAAGATCGCGGAGTTCTACGACGCGCAGGTCAAGGCGGCGATCAAGTCGCTGACCAGCCTGATCGAGCCGATCCTGATCAGCTTCATGGGCGTGATCGTCGGCGGCGTCGTGCTCAGCGTGTTCCTGCCGATCCTCGACATCGTCGGGAAGCTCGGAGGCAGCTGAGCTCAAGAGTTACAGGAGGCGCGCTCGATAAGGGGCGCGTCTCCGACGGAACACGGCACGGGTGACCAGCCCGAGCCGCGAAGAAGGCGGAGAGGTGAATGCGGCAGCGGCTTTCGGACGTTCGCGACTTCAAATCGCGCGCGAGCTCAAGGTGCACGCCTGCCGGGTTCGAAACGTGACCTACCAGGCAATGCACCGTCGCGCGTGCGCCGGTGCCGGGACGAAACGGACAACTTCCAAGATGATGCACAAACGTAGCAACGCAGGTTTCACCCTGATCGAGCTCATGATCGTGGTCGCGATCATCGCGATCATCGCTTCGGTCGCTATTCCGAAGCTGATGGCCGCGCGCCTCTCGGCGAACGAATCGGCCGCGATCTCGACGCTCCGATCAATCTCATCGGCGCAAGCCCAAGTCCAGTCGTCGGGCGCCATCGACTCCGATGGTGACGGCGCGGGCGAGTACGGCTTCTTCGGCGAACTCTCGGGCGCCGATCCGTGCCGCGTCAGCGCGGCCGGTGCTCCGGCGGCGGGCGCCGTCGGTACCGACGAGTTGAACCCGGCCGTGCTCTCGACCGCGTTCGGCAACGTCGCGAACAGCCAAGTCGTGCGCTCGGGCTACATCTTCCAGATCTACCTGCCGGCGGCGACGGTCGCTGGTGTCACCGGTTCGGTCGCGGAAGACGCGGCGGGTGGCAAGGCGGCGGCTCCGTTCCCCGACTCGGACAACGGCGAAGTGCTGTGGGCCGCGTACGCGTGGCCGCAAGCGGTCGGTCAGTCCGGCAACCGCTGCTTCTTCATCAACCAAGAAGGCGACTTGCTCCAGACCCCGAACCGTGGCGCGGCGGCCTACACCGCGACGGGCGGTGGCCCGCTCTTCGACGCGGTCTTCTCGGTCGCGGGTGACATGGCCTCTCCGCTCGGCGTCAACGGCGTCGCGGCGACGGACGGCAACACGTGGACCGCGGTCCAGTGATGTAGTCGTCGACGAGAGTCGATCTGCGAAGGGCGTCGCTCGAAGAGAGCGGCGCCCTTCGCGCTTTTCACGAGCCTTCGAGCCGGCCCGAGCACCGGTCACGCGAGTCGGAAGAGGCGCGCCGCGTTGTCGCTCGTGATGCGCGCGAGTTCGGCGCTCGAGAGGCCACGTTCGCGTGCGACGACGTCGAGGGTCTCCGTGACGTACGCCGGTTCGTTGCGCTTGCCACGGCGTGACTGCGGCGCGAGGTACGGGCAGTCGGTTTCGACGAGCAAGCGCTCGAGCGGCACCGCGCGCGCGGCCGCGCGGTTCGCCGCGTTCTTCGGATACGTGACGACGCCCGAGAACGAGATGCAGTAGCCGAGCTCGAGGTACGGCGCGAGTTCGTCCGGTCCCATCGACCAACAGTGCATCACGCCGATCACGCCGCGGGCTTCGCCGAGCACCTCCGCCATCCGCGGATGCGCGTCGCGGCAGTGCACGATCACCGGCTTCGAGTGCGCGCGCGCGAGCTCGAGGTGGAAACGCAGGCTCTCGATCTGCGCGTCGTGCGACGAAAGCGAGCGGAAGAAGTCGAGCCCGGTCTCACCGATCGCGACACAGCGCGGATCCCGCGCGAGCTCGGCGATCGTGTCGCGGTCGGAGGCGAACCGTTCCTCGCAGTCGTGCGGATGGATGCCGGCGGTCGGGTAGAGCCCCGGATGACGCGCCGCGAGCGCGAACGCCGCGCGCGAGCTCGCCGCGTCGGTGCCGACGACGATCACGCGCGAGACGCCCGCCGCGTGCGCTCGCGCGAGCATCGCGTCGCGGTCGGAGTCGAAGGCGTCGTAGAAGACGTGCGCGTGCGTGTCGGTGATCACGGGCAGTGCTTCTGGAGCATGTCCGCGAGGAAGACGAGGAACATCTGGTCGACTTCGCGATCGGCGACCGCGGCGAGCAACGCGCACGCTTCGTCGCGCGGCAGTCCGTCGATCACGGCCTGCGCCGCCTTGCGCCGCACGTAGCCGTCGGATCCCGATTCCGTCAGCACCAGCCTGAGCGCGTCGACGGCGACCGGCGAGTGGACGCGCCCGAGCTCCTCGATCGCGCGATAGCGTGCGTCCGCGGGCTGCTCGAGTCCGATCGCCACTTCGGCGAGCAGTCGATCGTCCAACGCACCTTGCTTGCGCGCGGCGACGATCCAGCAGTCGACGAGGGTCTCTTGCGGCGGGTACGTCATCGCGCGTTGCGGCTCGCGCAGGAGCGGCGCGAGGATCGCGACGGCGCGCGCGGGCGCGGTCTCCGCGAGGAACCGGACCGCATGCGTGCGCAGCCTGAGCGAGTACTGCGGCCCGTAGGTCGTCACCATGCGCTCGAGCTCGGTTGCGACGACTTCGGGCGCGGAGTGGCACGCGACGTCGAGCAACGCGATGCGCAACTCTTCGTTCTTCGCGTCGATCTCGCCGAAGCGTTTCCACGCCGCGCGGCCGAGCGCCGGCGAGCGCGCGCGCAGGCGCTCCAGCGTCGTGCGCCGGAGGTTGAGCGCGCGGTCTTGGACGTCGCTCGTCGACGCGGGGGGCACCGGCTCGAACGCCGCTTCGATCTCGGCGAGCAGCGGAGCCACGTCCTCCGTGGCCGCGTGCGTGTCGGTCGCGGAGTCGCCGCAGGCCGCGAATGCGAGCAACACCGGCGCGAGCGCGCCGAGTCGCCACGCGCGGCAAACGTGCGCGAGCGCACGGCGAACGTGCGGGAACGGGCGATCGGAGGTGGGGGAGGAGAGTGAGGCGATTCGTCCGGGCTGCATGGTCTCGAAGCGGGAGAGCCTATCCGAAAGCGGCGGGCGACCGACGCGCCCCGCGGCGACGCGCCCCGCGGCAGCCGGCCGTCGGGCGTGTCCGTCCAGGTCGGGAACGCACACGGAGAGCGCGGACCGCGCGCGGCGGCCGCGGCGCCGGTGGCGATCCGCCCGCAGAGGTCCGCCGGCAGTGCTTCGCCGGCAGAACTCCGTCAGCGGCGTTCCGTCCACAGTGCTGTGCGGGCGGTGCTCCGCGGGCAGTGCTCCGCCGGTGTCCTGCGACGCGGTGCGGAAACGTCGTGCGGGGTCCGGAAATCGCAACTGTCGCACCGGAGCAGGTCGGCCTCGCCCGTCGCGTGTGCCGGAGCTCGTCCGGGCGCGCGGCTCGGTGCCCTGACGGAAAAGAAAATGGCAACAGAACGGCCTCGGGCTCTTATAGTGGCGCGCCCTCGTCTTCGCATGAAGCGCGTCTCCGAGCCCCCGGCAGGGCCGGTTCCCAGTCCCTCGTGGAGCCCTCCGACGCTCGGCGTTTCCCTGGCGAGTCCCTCCGCATCCTTATCATGACCCTGACCTCCAAGCCCTGGTTGGTTCGCTCTTCCTTCGTCGCAGCGCTCGGTCTCCTCGCCGCCTCGTGCGGCAACAGCGGCGGCGGCGGCAGCGGCGCGATGTACATCGAGCAGTGCTCGCTTGGCTGCACCAACGGCCTGGGCGGCACGCAGGTGAGCTGCGGCATCATCAACACGTTCCAGAACCAGGAACTGTCGATCCTGTTCTCGCAGCCGGTCGACTTCAGCACCGTCGACGACAAGACCATCCAGATCCTCGACACGTCGACCGCCGAGTTCCCCGACGTGCAGTTCGCGAAGGATCCGACGAACCCGCGCCGGGTGATCATCCGCCCGACGTTGAGCTTCGACCAGAGCGGCAATCCGCTCTTCGGCCTCGAGCCGAACCGCAGCTACCAGATCCGCGTGTCGGGTCGCGAGCAAGGTGACCCCGCGCCGTGGGTCGAGAGCATCAGCGGCCAGGCGAACTCGAGCCGTCTCTTGTGCACGATCACCACCGACCAAGGCATCACCGATCCGGTGCCGGGCAAGCCCAACGTCCAGGTGCTGGTCGACACGCTCACGCAGAACGACGTCGAGGTGCCGCTCAACTCGCTCGCCGTGACGGACGTCAAGACGACCTCGACGATCCGCTTCGTCTACAACGACTTGATGGACGTCGGCACGTTGGTGGTCGGCGGCGCGTCGCCGCTCGTCACCGTCAACGTCGACGCAGACGGCAACTTCCTCGACCCGAGCGACCAGGCGCCGCTCGCCGGCACGTGGGAATACGATCTCGACATCTCCGGCCTGACCACGACCGTGACGTTCACGCCGTCGATCGGCTTGCCGTCGAAGGGCTCCGATCCGTTCCAGCCGCGGCGCGTGGTCGTGACGATCCCGAGCGCGGTGCGCGACCTCGCGCAGAACACGCTGTCGGACGCCGGCCCGTACGTGCTCACGCCGCAGGCCGTGACTTTCGCGCAGCAGACGCTGCCTGGTCCGAACGGCGAGCAGTTCACGTCGCAGGCGAACCGCGACGGGTTGCGCACCGGCGCCGACTGGGGCGTCACGACCTCCGGCCGTCTGCGGCCCGGCACGGGTGGCGGCTCGGGCCGTCTCGGTGACCTCGAAGTGAACAGCGGCGAGACCGTGACGCTCGTCACGAGCCCGGTCAAGGCGAGTGCGACGCTGACGGTGTCCGGGTCGCCCGTCGACAACGACTCGATCCAGATCGGCTCGAGCGTGATCGGTCCGTTCCAGTTCCTGACGGGATTCGCGACCGGCACGTCGATCAGCGGCGGTGGCACGGCGATCCAGAACCACTCGCAGAACAAGCTCTACTCGTACACGCTGCTCGAGCTCGTCAACTTCTTGAATGCGAGCGCCGACCCCGACGTCGCGCAGTGCACGTACAAGCTGGTCAACGGCAACACGGTGCTGATCGAGGCGGTCACCGCGGGTGCGGCGGGCAACTCGATTCCGATCACCGTCACGCCGGCGGGCGCCACCAACGTGTGGACGGTCAGCGGCGCGACGCTGAGCGGCGGCCTCGACGCGGAGACGATCGTGGCGGGCAACCTGCTCGACAACTTCGACTTCGATGGCAACCCCGGCGGCACCCCGATCGACATCGACGTCGACGATGGCGTTTTCGAGTTCGCCTCGGTGACGGTGCAGTCCGGCGGCGTGCTGCGCTTCGTCGGCGACAACCCGGCGCGCGTGCTCGTGCGCGGCGACGCGAACATCCAAGGCCAGATCGACGTCTCCGGCAGCTCGCCGGGCACGCACCCCTCCGATTCAGGCCACGGCCAGCACGGTGGCGCGGGCGGTCCGGGCGGCGGCGCGGGCGGACGCGGCGGCGATCGCCAGGACCAGACGACGACGTTGCTCGCGACCAACGACAATCCCGCCGGCACGCTGGTCGACTCGATCAACATCCAGAACTCCGGCGTCAAGAACCCGGGCGCGCAGATCTTCGGCAAGCCGGGCGTCGGCGTCGGTGGCACCGGCCTGCTCGCCTCGGGTCCTGGCGGCGCGCACTGGCCGACCAACCTCCCCGGCAGCACGGTGCTGCTGAACGACCTCGCGACCAACTCCACCTGCGACTCGGAGCAGGTCGGTGGCTCGGGCGGCGGCGGTGGTTACGCGACCGACGGTGGTCTCGGCGTGTCGGCCGCGACCAACGGTCTCAGCATCCAGGGCTCGTCGAACACGCCGCCGGACACCCTCGGTGGCAACTCGTCGGTGCTCGGCATCGAGCCTCCGGGCACGACGCCGCTCAAGATCCGCAAGCTGACCCCGAAGAAGGGCTATCTGCGCGGCGGTGCCGGTGGTGGCGGCGCGGGTCTCGGCCTGTCGCAGACGCGCACGACCGGCGGCGGCGCGACGTGCGTCGCGACCGGCGCGAAGATCTCGACGTACCGTGACCACAGCGGCGCTGGCGGCGGTGGTGGCGGCGGTGCGATCCAGTTGGTGGCGGGCGATTCGCTGCAGCTCGACGGCGCGGTGCTCGCCGCGGGCGGACAGGGCGGGTCCGCGCTGGCGACCGGTCAGATCAACCGCGTCAACGCTGCGCCTGGTGGCGGCGGCGCCGGTGGTGCCGTGTTGCTGCAAGCGAAGACCCTGAACTTCGGCACGCTGACCGGCGCGCGCATCGACGTCGCCGGCGGCGCGGGCGGCGTCGACAACACGCTGTCGGCGGGTGGCGTCGGTTCGGTCGGTCTCTTGCGCCTCGAGGGCAAGAACACCCTCGACATGAACCAGATCGCGCCGTTCGTGAACCCGTTCGACCCGCTCGATCCGACGTCGCTGCTCTTCGCGACCGCGGGCACCTGGGCGGTCGAGCGCACGTACCCCGACTCGTTCTCGGGCGCGCAATCGTGCTGGTTCCGTCCGATCGGAGTCAGCTACTTCGAGATCGACTTCATCGACGACGCGGGCTCGACGCCGGGTTGGAACATGGACGTCGTCTTGAACCTCGGCGGCACGATCACCACCGTGCCGTATCGCGGTCCGAGCCAGAACCCGCTCTACGGCGAGACGGCTTGGGGGACGTACATGAACCCCGACCTGCCGGTCGGTGGCTCCGCCGCGCCGATCGTCGTGCGCTTCCAGGGCGTCCGTACGTCGAAGGCGATCTCCGACCTCTGCAGCGTCGACGTCACCGACCCGACGAGCGGCGTGATTCCGTCGACGCTGACGCCGTGGGTGTCCCACCCGGCTCAGCTCAACGATTTCTCGCCGCAGCCGGACATGGTGCGCTTCGTCGTGCTCTTCGACGCGTCGCACGTCGACTTCCCGAAGATCGTCGGCGTGACCAACCTGCGCATTTCGGCGATCCCCGACTGATCGGCGCGCACGCGGCGGCTGATCGGCGCGCACGCGGCGACTGATCGGCGCGCACGCGGCGACTGATCGGCGCGCACGCGGCGACTGATCGGCGCGCACGCG
>JAKLKU010000002.1 GCA_023150475.1 Planctomycetota bacterium | reverse complement strand
GTCGAGAGGCTGCTGCGCTGGCGCGTTTTTCGGCCCGTTTCCAAGCCGGTTTTGGCGCAGTGATGCGGGGCAGTATCGTTCAGGCGCCGATCTTTCGCTGAGCGGGCTCGACGCGGCGCCCGATGATCACGCGGATCGGCTCGACGACGTCCTTGAAGCGGTTCGCGCGCACGCCGTCGACGAACGACATCGTGATCTCGTGTCCCTTGCGTGCGAGGAGCGCGCCGCTTCGACTCAGGAGATCCTCGACGAGCACCATGCCGGGCAAGAGCTCGTTCAGGGAGCGTTCCTCGACGATCTCGAACGACTCGCGGACCTCCAGCGCGGCTCGGAAGCGGTCGACGAGTTGCAGCGCGTAGCCGCGCGGGCGAGCGTGCAAGAGCTCGAAGACCTGCGTGCGATCGAGGCCACGCCACTCTAGACGCTCGAAGTCCTGGCTGAGGCGCAGGATGCCGGCGCCCAGCAGGACGCGGTCCTTCGGCAGTTCCACCGTGTGTTCGGGCACCAGCTCGCGGGCGTTCTGGAACGCATGCACGAGCGCTTGCACGCCGCCGAGGCGTGGTACGGATTGGAAGAGCTCCTCGATCAGCTTCGGACCGCGCGCGAGCTCACGTGCCTCGACTTCGTTCAGCGTCTCGCCGTGGTAGAGCTTCTCGATGGTCGTCGGCGCGAGCAACGCGGTGCCGACCTGCAGGAGCATGCCCGCGATCTCGAGCTCCCACGCGTTCGGGTAGTTCAACGCCGTCGCGAGCATGCTGATGTGCCGGTTCACCTGGTTCGCGTGACCAAACGCGACCGGGTTCGTCAGCGCGAACACGTCCATCAACAGGCGCACCGTGCCGAGCAGCGCCTTCTCGGACAACTCTCGCTCCGAGACGCGCTCCTTGTGCGCGCGGACGCCGTCGTGGAGCGCTTCGATGAGCGTGGCTTGATCGCAGGGTTTGCGCAGGATGCGGAACGCGCCGCAGCGGTTGACGGCGATCAGGGCGTCCTGGAGATCGGTCTGGCCGGAAAGCACGACGCGCGTCGTGTCCGGGGCGATCCGCGACGCTTCGAGGAGCAGATCCGCGCCGCTCATCCCCGGCATCCGCATGTCGGAGAGCAGGACGGCGAACGATCCGTCCGCGAGGGTCTCGAGCGCCTTGGCCGAGGACTCGGAAGTGACGACCTCGAACTCTCGGCGCAGCAGCACCGAGAGTCCGATGAGCACTCGCGACTCGTCGTCGACACACAGGATGCGGGGTTTCTCGGTCACGGCGTGGCGTTGTCTCGGAATGGAGCGAGCACTGGCATGAGCTTGGTGCGCCACTCGTCACGCAGTTGGGAAGCGCCGAGGATCCCGAGGGCCAAAGGCGAGATGTCGGCGGCGACATCCACGCCGGCGAGCGCGTTGGCCGCCATCCGTGTCGCGACGTGCGTCCAAGCGTCCGCGGGCGCCGAGTCGGCCGCGAGGTCACCGTGATGGCTTGCCACCGCGCTTTTCAGCGAGACGGGCAGGCCCCACGTTCCCAGCAAGTCGAGCCCCGCGTCGATGTGCGTGAACCCGAAGCGCTCGACCTCGGCGACACGCCAGTGCACACCTTCCTCGATGCGTCGAGCCACGGCCGCATGGGCCTCCGGGTCGCGCGTGACGAAGAGCAAGAGTCCGATGTCGTGCAGGAGGCACGCCGTCACCGTCGTCTCGCGGCTCACGCGATCGTTCACCAGAGTGCGGGCGATCGAGGCGGCGAGCAGGCTCTCGCGACGGATCGTGTCGACCGCCGGCGCGCACGAAGCGTTCGCGCTCCCGCAGACCTCGGCGACCAACACCAGGTCGGAGATCGTCGCCACTCCGAGGTAGGTGCATGCCGAGACGATGCTCGTGATGCGCCGGGGCAGACCGAAGAAGGCCGAGTTCACGATCTGGAGGAGCTTCGCGACGATCGCCGGATCCCGGCCGACGATCTCGGCGACTTCCTCGACGGAAGGGCTGTCGGTCGAGAGACACGCTTGTAGTTCCAAGTAGATCGTCGGCGCCGAAGGCAACCGTTCGATGCCGCCGACGAACTCGCGAACGCGTCGAGCGATTTCGTTCGAGCGTTCGGAGAGGAGCTCCTCGAGCGTGGTGATCAGCACGTTCGACTCGATCGGCTTGCCGATGAATCGATGAGCCACCTTCACCGCTCTCATCGAAGCTTCTCGGTTGGTCTGTCCCGACAGCACCACTCGGATCGAGTGCGGTTGGAGCTCCATCGCGCGCGTCAACACCATCGCACCGTCGACCCGCGGCATCCGCATGTCGCTGACGACGAGGTCGAAGCGGTTGCGAGCGAGCAGTTCCAACGCGACGTCGGGATTGGGGCAGAACGTCATGTCCCACTTCGTACGGTGCTTGCGCAGCATGTCGCGAACCGACGCGAGCAGGTTGGGTTCGTCGTCGACGAACAGGATGCTCGGCTTCACGTCGTGACCACTTCGTTCGGGAGCCCGTTCGGCAGCCACACCCGGAACGTCGTGCCGACGCCTTCGAGCGAATCGAACTCGAGCTTGCCTTCGTGCCGACCGACGATCGTGCGCGCGAGTGCGAGCCCCTGCCCGGTCCCTCGTCCGACTTCCTTGGTCGTGAAGAAGGGGTCGAAGATGCGCTGTTTGATCTCGTCGGGGATGCCGCAGCCATTGTCCGCGACCTCGATCTGCACGCCGCCCGCGACGGCTCGGGTCGTCACACGGATCGTCCCGCGTCGATCGAGCGGCTGCCAGCGATCCGCGATCGCGTGCGCCGCGTTCACGATCAAGTTCAACAGCACTTGATTGATCTCGCCCGGGTGACAGGACACCTCCGGGAGCTCGCCGAGCTCGCACTCGATGTCGGCGCAGTACTTGTACTCGTTCGTGGCGACCACGAGCGTGTTGCGCACGCCGTGGTTGATGTCCGCCAGCACCATCTCGGATTGATCGGGGTGCGCGAACTCGCGCATGGCCCGGACGATCTTCGACACGCGAGAGATGCCGTCTTCGATGCGGCCGATCGCATCGGGCACCTGCTCGCGGACGTAGGCGAGGTCCGCGGCCTCACGCGCGCCCGCGAGTTTCTGGACCGACGCATCGAACGTGCGTGCTCGCGACACTTCGCCGACGAGGTCGTCGACGGCCGCGAGATACCGTCCGACGTCTTCGAACGCGCTGCGGATGAACGCGACGCTGTCCCCGACGTATTGGATCGGCGTGTTGATCTCGTGCGCGATGCCGGACGCGAGCTGGCCGACGGATTCGAGCTTCTGCGCGAGCCGCAACTCCGATTCGGCGCGCAGGCGCTCTTGGATCTCCTTGGTCAAGCGCGCGTTGCGGTCCAAGAGCTCCTGCGAGACCAAGTCCATCGACCGTTCGAGCAGCAGGCGATCCTTGGTCGCCTGGTCGTACGCTTCACCGATGGCCGCGAGGAAGCCCGTCCAGTCTGCGGGCGGCGCGTCGACGCTTCCGCTGAAACGTCGCAGTTGGCGTTCGAGCAAGCGGTTCAAGCAGACTCCTCCCGGATCGTCGTGACCGTCATCGATTGGTTGTGCAGTGCGCAGTGCTGGGTGACGAGCTGCGAACAGACCTCGCCGTAGGAGTAGAAGCCTGCGAGGACCGGCGACGGACCGAGCACTTCGCGAACGCCCTCGACTTCCTCTTCGACGCGTTGACCGAGCAGGAGTTTGCGGCCGACGCACGAGACGAGCAGCGCCAACGTGGGATCCCGGTTCTCCGCGAGCCGCGTCGCGTGGCGGGCCGCGTCGGCGGCGCCGTCGATCAACCGGTCGAAGTTCGCGCGCATCAAGCGTGCCCGGGCGCCGTTCGGGACGTCTCCGGCGAACGTGATGCTTTGCTCGGTTTCGTCGAGCGCGAGCAGCGTCCGCACCACGGGTTCCTCATCCAGTGAAGCACGCACGGCCAGCGGGAAAAGGAGACCCGACGACGGCAGTTGGTGGGCGTACTCCCCGAGGTACTTGCGATACACGGAGAGCGCGGACGCGCCGTCGAGTTCGTAGAGGACGTTGCCTTGCGAACGCGTCACGATTCGCTCCGGACCGAATGGGTCCCAACCACCGAGCGTGCCGAAGCCGATCCGCACCGCGTCGCCGTACAGTCCGACCGCGACGACGCGCCCCCGTCGGGGCGCGTCGTCGCAACCGACCGCAGTCGACTGCATGCGCGTGCCGTCGCCTGCCAGTCCACCGCTGACCGAAACGTGTCCGGGGAGGCGCTCGCGCAGGCCCGCGGTCAGGCCGCTGCCGTTGACTTCGAGGCCTTCGCTGATCAACAGCACGTGCCGGAGGTTCGCGTCGCAGAGCGCGGCGCCGAGCGCTTCGCCGACCGCAGCGCTCTCGTCCGCAGACGCGATGTCGCGCGCGGCGACGCGGAGCGTCGTGCGCTCGAATTCGAGCGCCGTGGCGACCTCCGCGCCGTCGGTGACCTGCTCTTGCGAGATCTCGCCGGCGGTCGAACAGGAGACGATCGTTCCCGTCGGGAAGCGCTCGCGCCAACGCGCGAACGAATTCGTCGCGACGAAATCGTCGCCGGAGCCGAACACGAGCACGAGTTGCGGCGAGCGCAGCGACTCTTCGCCGGCGCGTCGTTGCCATCCGTCCTTCGGGGTCCAGCGTTCTTGCGTCACGCGCATCGGTCGATCCTCACCGTTTTGATCGAATTGGTTTGCGAGCACTCCGCTTGTCGTGACCGCTGCATCGCGCGCTTGAGTGCGCGAGCACATCGAGTGCGCGTGTCGAGCTCGTCACGCACTCGACCTCGTTCGAGCGAAGGCCTCGAGTGCGAACGCGTGTTCATGTAACGCCGCGCAGAGCCCGCGCAGACGCGCTCTCCGCAGAGCGCGCGTAGTTCATCCGACTCGCACGAACGACGGCGACATCACCGAAACGCGCGCGCTGGAGTTCGTCGAGCATCGCGGCCGACAACACGCACCAACGAAGAGCACATCCATGGAGCACGCCAAGGTCCTGTTGGTCGACGACGAAACGAACGCCATTCGTTCACTCGTGTGCGCTTTGCGGCGAGAGCCGCTCGACTTCGACACGGCGTGTTGCGCCGAGGAGGCGCTCGGCCTCCTGTCCGCGAAACGTTACGACGTGGTCGTTTCCGACGAACGCATGCCCGGCATGCAGGGCGCGGAGCTGCTCCAACAGGTGCTGTCGAAGTACCCGGACACGGTGCGGATCCTGTTGACGGGGCACGCGACGCTCGAAGCTGCGGCACGCGCGGTCAATCACGCGCACGTCGATCGGTTCCTCTTGAAGCCGTGCCCGGCCGACGAGATCGCGATGGTGATTCGCGACGCGCTCGCGACGCGGCGCCGCGCGCGATCCGACGCGAACTGGCAGCCGGTATCGGGTGATGCCGAGCGCGCGGCGATCGCGAGCCGGTTCGACGCGTCCTTGCCGACCTTGAGGCTCGTGTTGCAGCCGATCTTCGATCGCTGCCAACACCGAGTCTTCGCGTTCGAGGCGCTCGTGCGCTGCGATCCGCAGACGTTCGCGACACCACTCGACCTGCTGCGTGCCGCGCGCGCTCTCGACCGCACGCATGAACTGCACCAACGATTGCGTGTCCTCGCGGCGGACGTGATCGCCACGTGGTCGCCTGGCCCGCTCTTCTTCGTCAACGTCGAACCCGACGTGTTCTGCGACGAAGAGCTCTACCATGTCTCCGATCCGCTGCTGCGCCATGCGTCGCGCGTCGTTTTCGAAGTGACCGAACGAGGGCGGCTCGAAAGCGTGCCCGAACTCGTCGGGAGGCTCACGAGGTTGCGCGCGTTGGGCTATCGCTTCGCGATCGACGACGTCGGCGCCGGGTATGCGGGGCTCAACAGCCTGGCTCTGATCGAGCCCGAGTTCGTGAAGCTCGATCGAGAGATCGTCACGGGCATCGAGGGCTCCGCGGCGAAGCAGCGGATCGTCGAGACTTTGGTCGGGTTCTGTCGGCGCAGCGGATCCAACGTGATCGCCGAAGGCATCGAAACGAGCGACGAGCTCGACACCGTGGAGAGCCTCGAAAGCGACCTCCTGCAAGGCTATCGACTCGCGCCGCCGCTCGAGATCGACGAGGCTCGCAAGATCGACGCGCCGCGTCCTTGATCCGAGCTACGGTCGCGGCGCGGTGTCTCTCGCGCGCGCGATCGCGGCGCGCGCCGCCCGTAGAGCGTCCGAGACCCGCATGGTTCGGCGCCGGGAGACGCGCGCTTCGCGCGGCCCTTGCGAGCCCGAGAACGTCGGTGTAACGTCGCGAGCGTCGCTCTCCGTGAGGGGAAGGTGGTGCAAAGCCACCGCGGTCCCGCCGCTGTAAGTGGGGACTCGACACGCGTGACGCCACTGGCTCGGTTCGCCGGGACGGGAAGGCAGCGTGTCGGGGACGATCCACGAGCCAGAAGACCTGAACGAAGAGCTGTTCTGTTCCCAAGCTCCCGAGGAGGAGCGGTGACGGCGACTCGACACGGAGGCTGGATTCGCGGCCTTCGTTCGCGCGCGACCGCGACGACTTTGGAGCCCGTCCTCGAACGAGCCGCCGGTCCGAAGGAGACGCGTCGGCTCGAGAAAGAGCTCTCGATGTCGTCTTCGCTTTCGCGCGCGCTGCTCGGCGCAGCGTGCGTCACCGCGCTCGGCACCCTCGCCGGCGCGCAGAACCGTTTCGCGACTTCCGTCGCGCAGTACTCGCCGGGTCCGAACGCGAACCCGAGCTTCGTCGACCCGACCCGCGCGCTCGGCGGCCCGCAAGGCGGCGGACTCGCCGGCGGGGGGCTCGACATCGTCGCGCTGGGCGTCGGCGGGACGCTGACGCTCGGCTTCGACGTGACGATCGTCGACGGTCCCGGAGCGGACCTCACGGTCTCGGAGAACGGCTTCACGTTCGGTGGGCCGTCGAGCGTGTTCGCCGAAGTCGCGCTGGTCGAAGTCTCGACCGACGGCGTCAACTTCGTGCGTTTCCCGACGCGTTATTCGGGTCCGGTCGGTCCGCTGCCGCCGTTCGGCAGTTCGGACATGGGCACGTTCGGCGGGTTGTGCGGCGGTTTGCCGGTGGTCGCGAACGTGCAGAGCGGTTTGGTCGATCCGTTCGATCCCGTGGTCTCCGGCGGCGAAGCGCTCGACCTCGCCGAGCTCGCGAACGACCCGGCGGTGGTCAACGGGCTCGTCGATCTCCAGGCGATCCACTTCGTGCGTCTCGTCGACGTCCCGGAAGGCGTGTTCCTCGATTCGTTCGGCAACACGATCTGGGACCACGGCGGTGCGACCGGCAGCGCGGACATCGACGCGGTTACCGCGATCCACTACGCAGGCGGCGTGTCCGCGGCGGGGCCCGAGATCGACTTCGAGATCGACGCGAACGGCTTCCTCGTGCTGCGCATCGGCGATCCGGACGGACTGCAGGACTTGGTGCTCTCGTCGCTCGCGGTGTCGATCGACTTGCAGCCGTCGAGCTTCAACACGCTGCGGCAGATGTTGGTCTTGGTGCAGCGCACGCCGACCCAGGCGACGCTCGCGACCGCGACGCCGATCGTCGGCGCCGGCTTGAAGATGGCGCTCGCGCTCTCCGTGCGCGACCACGCCGGTCACGTGTCCGCCGACCAGATCCTGATTCCCGACTGAGTCGCGTCGGCCCCAGTTGGCGCGCGTTGCCACGCGCGCGTTGACTGGGGCCGCGCTCTCACACTTCACATGAAGCTCCAACATCTCCTGGTCTGCGCCGGCGCGGCGTTCGCGCTCGCCGAGCGTTCGTTCGCTCAACACGTCGTCGGTTCGGCGCACGCTGGTGCGCGAGCGGCGGCGAATCCGCTCTCGGCTCCGCCTTGTCGGGCCGAGAACGTCGTGCCGCCTCAGTGGCACCACGCCGTTCCGCAGTCCGCGTCGGCGTGCGGCGGTTCCGTCTGGCCGTTCAGCGCGCGCTTCACGCCGCGCGGCGACCGGCTCTACGTGCCGATCTTCGGCGGCTTGATCGGCAACGGTGGTTGCGCGGTGCGGCGGCTGCATCCCGTGACCTTCGCGACGCTCGCGGAGATCCCGACGGGCGAGAGCCCGCAGGAAGTCGCGTTCACCACGTTCGCGGACGGCAGTCTGAAGCTCGGCTTCGTGACCAACTCGTCGGCGAGCTCGGTCACCGTGTTCGACGCGAACGACAACGTCGTCGCGACGATTCCGATCCCGTTCGCGTCCGGCGGCGGTTGGCCGACCGCGTTTCCGTTCGGGCTCGTCGTGTCACCCGACCAGACGACCGTCTACGTCGGCACGCAGGACGGCGCGGGTTGGGTGCACGCGATCGACACGGCGACGCTGACGCTCGATCCGCAACGTTCGATCTTCTTGGGCGCCGACCACGGCGTCGGACGCTGTGCGTTCGCCGGAGCGACGCTCGTGCTCACCGTCACGCACTACTTGCCGGGCTTCACCGGAGCGGAAGCGAAGCTCGTGTGCGTCGACCCGCAGCAGCCGCAGGTGCTGAACGAGCTCGTGCTCGGGAGCTCGAGCAGCGGCTTCCTGTTCCCTGGCCTCCAAGACTGCGCCGTCGACTGCGACGGAATGGTGTGGACGGCGGGCAGCGATCTCGGCCCGTGGGTCTTCGGCATCGATCCGACCACGTTGACGTTGAAGCACGTCTTGCCCACGAACACGAGCCAACCCGACGGCAAGTTCCAGGCGCTCGGGCTGTCGCCACAGGGCCTGCTCGTCGTCGCGGACTTCTGGACCGACGAGATCGCGGCGTTCGACGCTCGGCGTCGCGTGTGGCTTTCGGTGACGCAGCTCAGCGGGCTGCCGACGTTCCAGAGCGCGGCGCAGGAGCTCGAGTTCGCGCCGAATCGCGACGTGCTCGTCGTCCCCTGGGCCGCGAGCGACAACATCGGCGTCTTCGTCTACTGATCCGCGACGTTCGGCCGTTCGTCCGCGCCGTCGACCGCGCGCGGACGGACGGTCGGCGTCTCGAGCTCCCGAAGCGACGGCGCCGATCCCGAGGCGCCGGAGAGAGCCTGTGGGATCCGTCGCGGGATCCGCCGCGGGATCCGCGGAGGGATCCATTGGGGGGATCCACTGGGGGATCCGCCGTGGGATCAGAGCCGGCGTTGCGAGTCGGCGAGTCGGCTGGTGAACGTGCGGCGGTGCGCGGCACGTGTCGCGGTCTGCAGCTCGCGCGCCGAGGCGAGGATCGCTGCGAGCGAGTTCTCCATGTCCTCGACGCGCTTCGATTCGAGCGCGGTCTCGGCGTGGGTCAGACAGAGCGTCAGGAAGTGGCGGAGCTCGGCGCCGGGCGCGAGCGGAGCTTGATCGGAGTGGGTCATGGCGTCGAAGAGCGCCCTGCTTCGGGTCGACCGCGGCCGGCGCTGAAGCAGTCGGGTGCGAAATGCGGCCCAGTGTCGAGATTCTCGACACCCAGGACCGTCCGCTCAGCGCGTGCGCCGGGTCCGACGAAGAGGGCGCGTCCCCGAGACGCCCCATGCTCCTCGCCCTCTCCCAAGAATCGTCGCGGTTCGCCGCGAGCTCCGGCCCCGACCTGACGCGTTACTTGCTCGTCTGCGGCGGGCTGATCGCGCTCGTCGGTGGCCTCGGCTACCTCTTCAAACGCTTCTTCGCCGGCCGGCTGAAGGCGCGCGCGGCGCAGCGCTCGCTGCAAGTGATCGACATGCTGCCGCTCGGCGGCAAGCAGAAGCTCGTGGTCGTCCGGTGTTACGACCGCACGTTCGCGCTCGGGCTCGGCGACAAGGAAGTCGGACTGATCGCGGAGCTCGACGCCGTCATCAAGCCCGCGCACGAGCCGGCGCCGACCAAGGCCGACGCGGCCGGCTTCAAGGCGATCCTCGAAGACATGCGCAAGCGCGGCGAGCTCGAGCCGGCGCCCCGCGGCGCGGCACCCGCGACCCGTGCGGCGCCCGCGAAGCCCGCGCCGCGCACGACGACGACGGAGCTCTACGGTTGAAACACCTCGTCGCGATCTTGCTCGCGTGGTGCTGCTGCGCCACGACGTTGCACGCGCAAGGCGCGGCCCCGTCGACGTCGGAGCCGACTTCCGCCGTGACGAGCGCGCTGCAGAACGCATTGCAAGCGGAGGCGCTCGACTCGGCGACCATCGCCGTGCCAGACGCGAATGGCGCGCCGGCGAACGCCGCGGGCACGGGCACGCCGATGCTCGGCTCGCAGCGCATGTCGACCGCGGTCGAGATCGCCGTCCTGCTCACCGCGTTGTCGGTGTTGCCGGCAGTGTTGATCACGATCACGAGCTTCACGCGGATCATCATCGTGCTCTCGTTCGTGCGCCGCGCGTTGTCGACCAACGAACTGCCGCCGAACCCGGTGATCATCGGGCTCGCGTTGTTCCTCACGACGTTCGTGATGGCGCCGACGATCGAACGCATCCACGACAAGGCGTGGGTGCCGTACCGCGCGGGCCAACTCGACCTCGAGAAGGCCGGGACAGCCGCGTGGGGCGAGCTCTCGACGTTCTTGGTCGCCAACACGCGCAAGAGCGAACTCGCGCTCTTCGCCGACCTCGCGAAGGTCGACCTCGATCAGAGCGAAGGCGAACCGCCGCCGTTCCGCGTCATCGTGCCCGCGTTCGTGCTCTCCGAGCTCAAGACGGCGTTCCAGATGGGCTTCCTGCTCTTCCTGCCGTTCCTCGTCATCGACCTCGTCGTGTCGAGCGTGTTGCTGTCGATGGGCATGTTCATGTTGCCGCCCGTGATGATCACGACGCCGCTCAAGATCCTGCTCTTCGTCCTGGTCGACGGCTGGCACCTCGTGTGCGAGTCGCTCGTCACGTCGTTCAAGGTGGCTGCATGAACCCGCTCGACCTGCAGATCGTCGACTTGGCGCGTGATCTCCTGCTCACGTCGCTCGTGATCGCCGGGCCGATCCTGATCGTCGGTCTGATCGTCGGTCTCGCCGTCAGCATCCTCCAAGCGCTGACTTCCGTGCAGGAACAGAGCTTGTCGCAGATCCCGAAGATGCTCGCCGTGATGGGCGTGTCGCTGCTCTTGCTCACGCCGACGCTCAAGTTGCTCTGCGACTACGCGGTGCGCGTGTTCGCGCAGCTCAACACTTTCGGGCTGAGCTGAGGGAGCGGAATGTCCATGTTGCCCGCCGGCACGATCGAAGCCTTCGGCCTCTTCGCAGTGCGCACGAGCGTGCTGGTGATGGCCGCGCCGCTCTTCGGCGTCACGACTTCGTTCTCCGGTGCGAAGATCGGCCTGATCGCGGTGCTTTCGCTCGCGCTGTACGCGAGCGTCGGGGCGCCGGTCGAACGAGAGCTCGCGCCGTTCGAGTGGGCGGTGCTCGCCGTGCGCGAGGCGCTGATCGGCTTCTCGCTCGCGTTCGTGATGCAGTGCGTGCTGCTCGCCGTGCGCGTCGCCGGCGAGATGGTCGGCCACGACATGGGGTTCAACATGGGCGCGCTGGTCGATCCGGAAACCGGCGTGAGCTCGCCGCTGATCACGCAGTTCTACGAAGGCCTCTTCCTCGTCGGTCTGCTCGCCGTCGACGGCCACCACTTGGTGATCCGCGCACTCGCCGACTCGTTCGTGCAGGCGCCGATCGGCGTCTTCGCGAGCACGCAGAGCCTCGTCGGCGTCGCGCAGACGATGGTGGTCGAGATGTTCAACGCCGGCATCGTGTTCGCGTTGCCGGTGCTCGTCCTGATGACGCTCGTGTCGCTGCTCGTCGCGTTGATCGCGCGCGCCGTGCCGCAGATCAACATCATGGACGTCGGTTTCACGCTGCGCATCCTCGTCGGATTGGTGGCGATGTACACGTTCGCGCCGTTGCTCGCGCCGGCGATGGAACGGCTTCACGGAGCCTTGGCGGCGGGCCTCGAGCGCGTGCTCGTGGCGGCCGGGAGCTGAGCGATGGCCGAGAACGACGACAAGGAACGCACGGAAGCGCCGACGCCACGGAGGCGACAGGAAGCGCGCGAACGCGGCCAAGTCGCGTTGTCGCACGAGATCGTCGGCGTGTCGCTGCTCTTCTGCATCGTCCTCTCGCTGACGCTCGGCGGCGACGAGTTGGCGGGCGGGATCGGCGACTTGATCGCGACCACGATCCGCAAGCTCGGTGAACAAGGGCCGCGCGAGATGACGCTCGAGGACGCGGTGACGCACGTGCTCGGCATCGGTTTCGCCGGCGGCAAGCTGATCCTCGGCATCCTGCTGCCGATCTTCGCCGTCGGGCTCTTCGCGGCGTATTCGCAGGTCGGCTTCGCGCTTTCGTCGAAAGCGCTCGAGTTCCGGCCGGAGAAGCTCGACCCGAGCTCCGGCTTCCAGCGCATCTTCAGCTTGCGCAGCACCGTCACCACGACGATGGGCTTGCTCAAGCTGACGTTCATCTCGGGAGCGATGACCGCCGCGGCCTACGCGCACTTCGGGGAAGTCGCGGCGACGGGCGCGATGGATCTCGGGCCCGCGCTCGCCGCGATCGGTCACATCACGTTGCGGTGCCTCTCGGCCGGACTCGTCGCGATGCTCGTGCTCGCGCTCGCGGACCTCGCGTACCAGCGCTGGCAGCACGAGAAGGACCTCAAGATGTCGAAGGACGAGATCCGCCAGGAGATGAAGCAGGCGGAAGGCGATCCGCACGTCAAGTCCCGCATCCGTCGCGCGCAACGCGAGATGGCTTCGCGCCGCATGATGCAGGACGTGCCGAAGGCGACCGTCGTCGTCACGAACCCGACGCACTTCGCCGTCGCGCTGCGCTACGACCGCGAGGAGGACGCGGCGAAGGGGCGCGCGCCGAGGATCGTCGCGAAAGGCGTCGACCAAGTCGCGCAGCGGATCAAGGAAGTCGCGCGCGAAGCCGGCGTGATCGTCTACGAGGACGCGCCGCTCGCGCGCACGTTGCACGCGAAGTGCGAGATCGGCGACACGGTTCCGGTCGAGCTCTATCAGGCCGTCGCCGGCGTGCTCGCGTACGTCTACCGCATCCAAGGCGAACGTTCGTTCGCGCACGCATGAGCTGAACGATGGCGACCCACACGGACACGACCGCGCCGACGACGCTCGCCGAAGCCGGCGGCTTCCTGAAGCGCTACGCGGATTGGTTGATCGCCATCGGCGTGTTGGGACTCGTCGTGACGCTGGTCACGCCGATCCCGCCGGTCCTGCTCGACCTGCTGCTCGCGCTCAGCATCACGGGCTCCTTGCTCGTGTTGCTGGTCAGCATGAGCACGAAGGCCGCGAGCGAACTGTCGGTGTTCCCGACGATCTTGTTGCTCGCGACGCTGTTCCGTCTCGGCCTCAACGTCGCCAGCACGCGCCTGATCCTCTCCGGCGAAGACCCGGGCTCGATCATCAAGGCGTTCGGCGAGTACGTCACCGGCGAGAACCTGACCGTCGGTCTGATCGTGTTCTTGATCCTCGTGATCATCCAGTTCGTGGTGATCACGAAAGGCGCCGGTCGTGTCAGCGAAGTCGCCGCGCGGTTCGTGCTCGACGCGATGCCCGGCAAGCAGATGGCGATCGACGCCGACTTGAACAGCGGCCTGATCGACGCCGACGAAGCCCGCAGGCGCCGCGCGGAGATCGCCGGCGAGGCCGAGTTCTACGGCGCGATGGACGGTGCTTCGAAGTTCGTCCGCGGCGACGCGATCGCGGGGCTCTTGATCACCGCGCTCAACCTCGTCGGCGGCATCGCGATGGCGACGTTCAACGGGATGAGCATCTCGGAAGCGGGCGTGCGCTACTCGATGCTCTCGATCGGCGACGGCCTCGTGACGCAGATCCCCGCGCTGTTCGTCTCGACGGCGTCGGCGATCCTCGTGACCAAGGCGTCGAGCTCGCAAGGCCTCGGCTACAACGTCTTCTCGCAAGTCAGCGGTCGCCCGCGCGCGACTTTGATCGCCGCGGGCATGGTGTTCGCGATCGGCCTCTTGCCCGGCATGCCGCCGCTGCCGTTCTTCGTGCTCGGCGCGGTGCTTGCGGTCGCGTGGCGTTCGACGTCGAAGGCCGAGACGAAACGCGAAGCCGAAGCGCTGGTCGCCGCGACGGCGAAGGAACCGGGCAAGGCGCGTCCGGGCGAAACGAAGTCCGGCGACAAGGAGAGCGAGTCGGTCGAGGAGCTGCTGCGCGTCGACCGACTGTCGCTCGAGATCGGGTATCGCCTGATCCCGCTGGTCCAGGACGGCGCGGGTTCCGGCATCCTCGATCACATCGCGCAGTTGCGCCGCCGTTTCGCGACGCACGAAGGCCTCGTGCTGCCGCCGGTGCGCATCAAGGACAACATCCGCCTCGGCGCGAACGCGTATCGCGTGCTCGTCGGCGGCCAGGAAGTGGCGCGCGGCGAAATCGAGCCCGGGCACGTGCTCGCGATGGACTCCGGCACGGCGAACGGGCCGTTGCAAGGCAAGGCGACCAAGGACCCGGCGTTCGGGCTGCCCGCGAAATGGATCGCGGAGACGTTGCGCGACGAAGCCGAACTGCTCGGGTACACCGTCATCGATCCGACCAGCGTGCTCGTCACGCACCTCTCGGAAGTGATCCGTACGTCGATCGGCGACGTGTTGACGCGCGACGACGTCAAGGAGCTCGTCGCCGCCGCGAAGAAGATCTCGCCGGCGGTGGTGGAGGAGCTCGTGCCCGAGCGGCTCGGTTACGGCGAGCTCCAGGCCGTGCTGCGCAACCTCGTGCGCGACGGCGTCAGCGTGCGCAACATGCCGGCGATCCTCGAAGTGCTCGCGGACCACGTCGGCAAGACGAAGGATCTCGATCAACTGACCGAGTTCGTCCGTCAACGGCTCGGTCGTTCGATCTGCGAGGCGCACGCCGACCGCAACGGCACCGTGTTCGCGGTCACGCTCGACCCGACGATCGAACAACGGCTCGCGGCAGCGATCGGCGGCCAACCCGATCCCGAGAGCCCGCCGGTCAGTCCCGCGTACCTCCAGAAGCTCGTCGAACGCGTCGGCGATTCGATCGCCCAAGGCACGAAGAGCGGCAAGAACGTCGTCCTGCTCGTCCGTTCGGGCGTGCGGCGATTCCTGAACGAACTCGTGCGCGCGTCGCTGCCGAAGGTGGCGGTGCTCTCGTACAGCGAAGTGGTCCCCGCCCGAGCGGTCGAAACGCTCGGCATCGTGAAGTTGGACGAATGACATGCGCATCCATCGAGTGAACGGCAAGTCCCTGCGTGACGCGCTCGAACGAGCGCGCGCGCTGCACGGCGAGAACGCGCTCGTCCTGTCGCACGAGACGACGACGTTCGGAGTCACCGTCGCGATCGCGGACGCGGCGCAGAAAGTCGCGTTCCCCGCGGCGCTCGAGCCCGAGCCGGCCGCGCCACGCGACGAGCTCGCGCGCCAGGATCCCGGTCGCGCGGACGTCGCAAGGCGACTCGCTCGCGCCGGCGCGTCGGAAGCGTTCGTGAAGGAGCTCGTCGGCGAGCTCGAACGCCGCGGCGCGCGCGGCATCGGCGCGCTCGACGTCGCTGCGGAGCTCGTCGCGGACCGCGTGCGGCTCGCGCCGTCGCCGAAAGTCGGTCAGGAGCCGTGCGTGCTCGCCTTCGTCGGGCCGACCGGCGTCGGCAAGACGACGACGCTCGCAAAACTCGGTTCGCGCCTCGTGCGCGCGGGACGCCGCGTCGCGCTCGTCACCACCGACGCGCAACGCGCCGGCGGCATCGAACACCTCGGCGCGCACGCGAAGCTGCTCCAGGCTCCGTTCCACGTCGCGCGGGCCCCCGAGGAGCTCGCGCGCGCCGTGGCGGCTTGTGGGACCGTCGACGCGGTGCTCGTCGACACGGCCGGACACTCGCCGCGCGATCGTGAGCTCGTCACCGGTCTCGCCGAGACTCTGGCGCGCGCCGAACGGCGCACGCCGCTCGTGCGCTACTTGGTGCTCTCCGCGACGGCGAGCCGTGCGGCGCTCGAACTCGCTGCCGAGACGTTCCAACCGCTCACACCGGAAGGGCTCGTGATCACCAAACTCGACGAAACGCGCGAGCCGCTCGGCGCGCTCGAGCTCGCGCTCGCGCGCGACCTGCCGCTCGGGTTCCTCTGCGACGGCCAGGACATCGCGCGCGACCTGCATCGTCCGAAACGCGAGCACGTCGCCGACCTCTGCTTGCGCGGGAGGCTCGCATGAGTGCAACGTCCACCTCGTTCGCCCCGTCGGCCTCGCCGGCGCCGGCCTTCGCGGCGCTGCAGCGCCTGCGCTCGCCGTTCTTCCTGGTCACCGGCGGCAAGGGCGGAGTCGGCAAGACCACCGTCGCGATCCATCTCGCGCTCGAGCTCGCGCGCAGCGGCGCGAGACCGTTGCTCGTCGACCTCGACCTCGGGCTCGCGAACGTCGACGTCCTGCTCGGGCTTTCGCCGAAACGCACGCTTGCCGACGCTCTCGCGGGTCTCTGCCGCTTCGAGGACTGCGTGGTCGAGACCGCGCACGGCGTCGACGTGTTGCCCGCGAGCTCCGGCGTGCGCGAGCTCGCGCAACTCGACGCTGCGGCTCGCGCGCGGCTCGCCGACGGACTCGCGGAGCTCTCCTCGGCGTACGACTACGTCATCGGTGACAGCGCGGCCGGCATCGGCGCCGACGTGCTCGCGTTCGCGGCGCACGCGGACGGCGTGCTCGTCGTGACGACGCCCGACGCGGCGGCGCTCGCCGACGCGTACGGGTTGATCAAGGCGCTCGACGAACTCGCGCGCGAGCGAGGCGGCGACGTCCCGACTCCGGAGCTCTTCGTCAACCTCTCCGACGACGGTGAACAAGCCGATCGCATCGGAAGGAAACTCCGCGGCGTGTGCGAACGTTTCCTGTCGCGCTCGCCGAGGCTCGCCGGTTGGCTTCCGCGCTCGTCCTGGGTGCGGTCGAGTCTTCCCGGCGGTAGGCCGTTCGTTCACGGCGTGCGGCGCACGCTCGAGAGCCACTGTCTGCGTGCGCTCGGCGAGCGCGTGCAACGTCTGTTCCCGCGGTCCGAGGCCCGACTCGCGGGTCTCAAGGGTTGATCGGTCATGGTCGATACCCGCCACGCGGCGAACCGGCTCGTCGCAGCCTGGCTTTCCACGGGGAATGCCTTGGCGGCGGCGGCCGGCGCGTTGGTCGCGCTCGTCGCGCTCCGCACCGGCGTCGATGTCGACGTCGCAGCGTTGCGCGGCGGACTGACCACGATCGCCGTGCTCGTGATCGTCAGGTACAGCGCTCGCGCGCTGCGCTGGAGCGAGAGCGAGCCCCACGAAACGGACAGGAAATGAACACGCGGATGAGGTCGATCGATCGGCACGGCGCTTCGCCGCGCGGCACGGAGGTGTCGCGTGGTTGAGTCGACCCGTCCCGGCTACGGCGACCTCGCGGTCGACCGTGACAAGCTGATCCTCGATCACGTGCCGCTCTTGAAGCACATCGCCGGGCGCTTGTCGCTCGACTTGCCGGCGCGCATCGAACGCGAGGACCTCGTCGGGTACGGCATGATCGGTCTGATCCAAGCCGCCGATGCGTGGGAGCCCGCGCGCGGCCTGAAGTTCTCGACGTTCGCCTACCCGAAGATCCGCGGCGCGATCCTCGACGAGCTCCGCAAGCAAGACTTCCTGCCGCGCAGCCGGCGCGAGAAGGTGCGCGAGCTCGAACGCGCGCTGCACGACCTCGAGCAAGAGCTCGGCGTCGCGCCGTCGCCCGAAGAACTCGCCGCGCGGCTCGGCATCTCGATCGACGACGTCGACGAGATCCTGCTCGCGGCGAAGAGCGCGGGGCAGACGTCGCTCGACGAAGGTCCGAGCGAAGAGCTCGCGGCGATGCTCGCCGATCCTCGCTCGAAGGATCCGGTCGGCAGCGCGGAGTGGCAGGAGATGAAGGTGCTCTTGACGCGCGCGATCGGCGCGCTGCCCGAGCCCGAGAAGACCGTGATCACGCTCTACTACGCCGAAGGGCTCTTGCTGAAGGAGATCGGCGAGATCCTCGGCGTGCACGAATCGCGCGTCAGCCAACTGCACTCGCGCGCCATCTTCCGTCTGAACCGCACGCTCGCGACGGAGTCGGAAGGAGCGTGAAGGCGTGGAGCTCCCGATCCGGTCCGTCGAGCTCGACCGCGCGGCCCGCACCGAGGCCGTGCGGCACGCACGCCACGATCGGCGCGACGAACCGTTCGCGCTCGACCCCGACGGCCGACGCAAGCACGGACACGACGAGCACGCGCCTGAGCGTGCACGCGAAGAAGAAGAACAACGAGTTGCTCCGCGCACGAGCGACGAAGTCGGAAGCCACCTGGACGTGACCGCATGACGAGTCCGCTGCGTTCGATCATCAAACACCACGCCGTGCGGCTCGACGTCGAGCCCGGGCACGACGCGCCGACCGGGCCCGCCGCCGCGGTCGCGGCGAAAGCACGCGCACCGCGCCACGGACAGAAGAAGGTCGAGCTGGTGCGCGCCGACGGCAAGGTTCGCGCGCTCGAGATCACGTGTGCGTGCGGCGAGAAGACCGTGGTCGAACTCGACTACGCCGACGACAAGCCCGCCGACGAGAAACCGAAGGAGAAGAAGTGACGCCATGCGACTCTCCACGCCGATCCTCGTCTTGCTCGCCTGCGTCGCGGCCTGCAAAGCCCAACAGCCGGGGCCGCCCCGAACCCTCGAAGCCGACGCGCCGCCGCCGGTGCTCTACGGCCGCGACGGCAAACCGGTCGGCGCCGCTCCGCGCAGCGTCGCCGCCGATTCGACGCCGACCGACGGTCGGCTGACGCTGCTCGAGCTCTACCAGACGTCCTGTCAGGAACGCGATGCGTTGCTCGGCGAGCTCGAGCTCGTGCGCGCGGACCTCGATCGCACGCAGGCGGCGTTGCTCGAAGCCCAAGCGAAGATCGCCGGCTACGAAACGGAGAGCGCGGACGAAGCGGCACAGCTCGAAGCGTTGCGCGCAGAGAACTTGGAGCTCGCCGCGCGGCTCGCGACGGCCCACGTGCGGCGCATGGAGGCGGAGAAGCGCGTCCTCGAGCTCGAACTCGAGGCGCTCGAGAAGGCCGCGGCCGCGGAGAGCGCCGCGCAAGCGGAGCACGGACAGTGAAACGCGTCGTGAGTCTCTGCGCCGGCCTGCTGCTCGCAGGCTGCGCGATCCACAAGCCGAAGGTGAAGCTCCCCGAGGAGCCGCCGCTCGCCGCGGTCGCTCGCACCGCGGACTTCGAGGGTTATCCGCTGCGTCGCGTCGGTCTGTTGCCGTTCCTCGGCGCGGACCTCGACATCCCGCGTGCAAAGGAGTTGCAGCGCGTGTTCGCGATGGAGCTCTCCGAACGCGCCGACTACGAAGTCGTCGCTCTCGACGAGCTCGACCTCGAAGCGGTCGACGCGAGCGATCCGTTGCGGCGCGGCTACTACCGGCCGACGACGATCATCGAGCTCGCGCGGCGCTATCGCCTCGACGGCTTGCTCGTCGGCACGGTGACCGAACAGCGTACGTACACCCCGCAGCGACTCTGTCTGCAGCTCGAACTCGTGGTCGCGGAGACCGGCCAAGCGATCTGGAACGCGACGATCTCGCTCGATTCGGGCTCCGAACGCGTGAAGCGCTCGATCGACGTCTGGTGCACCAACCTGCGCAGCGAAGGCGTCGCGCCGGAGTCGTCCGAGCTCGTGTTGCTCTCGCCGGCGCGTTTCGCGCACTTCGCGGCGTACGAAGTCGCGCGCGTGCTCTGACGCGAGCGCGAGCGTTCGGCGCGTCGCACCGCGGGATCGTCCGCGGCGTGTGCGAGTCGGCGTGCGCGTCGAAGTTCGAACGCTCGCGCAAGTTCGTCTGCCCACCGTTACCCACTGCGGCCAGGTTGTCGCTCATGGCGAGCGAACTAACCTGAACGTGTTTTCACGCAGCGATGGAGACGCGGACGTTCGGGCCTTCCTCGGCTCGCTCCGCATCCCGTGCGGGGTGCGGAGTACGTCCGCGTCGCATGCGCATCGATAATGGCTCCTCCGCGCCGCCGCCTTCTCGCTTTGACCATCGCGGACGGACAGACGCTCTGGAGCCGCACCAGGAGAACGTCATGAAGCTCCGGTCGGTTCACGCGAGTTCGCTGATCTTCGGCCTCGCGTGCTTGCTGACGGCGACGACGTGGTCGAACGACGCGAACGCGCAATCGACCGCGCTGAGCTCCCGCGTCGCGCGCGCGCGCGCGGCAGCGACAGGTCAATCGACGGCAGTCAAGAGCGTCGGGTTGACCGCAGTGACGGTGCCGTGGTCGGGCGATCCCAACCTTCCGCACCAGGTCTACGACGGCGGCAGTCTGATACTGCAAGGCGTCGCGAACGTGCCCGTCGGGTGTTCGCTGACGAGCGCGACGTGGGATCCGGGCGACGGCACGGGTCCGGTCGGCGTCACGTTCACGAACCCGCGCGTGCTCGAACTCGAGCACACGTACAACGGCGCGGACGGTCAACCATTCGTCGCGACGTTGACGGTCACCGATGGTTGCGGCAACACGTCGAGCGACACGTTCCGCGTCGTGATCGTCAAACCGAAGAAGCTCGACGTCGAGATCAACATGGCGATCGACCGTGGGCTCTGGTGGCTGCACAAACGCCAACAGCTCACGACCGTCGGCAGCCTGCCCGCGGGCTTCTGGGTGAACCAGAGCTACGCGGCGGACACTTCGTCCGTGTTGCAGGCGTTCCAGATCCACGGACACCGCGAAGTCGGCAATCCAGCCGAGGATCCGTACGCGGAAGACGTGGCTCGCGGTCTCGTGTACCTCTACACGCTGCTCGGGCCCGTCACGCTTTCGGTTCAGCCCGCGGGCGATCCCGACAGCAACGGCAACGGCATCGGTCTCAACACGCCGTGGGAGAGCTACCACCCGTACGTGCTCGGGCAAGTCGTCGACGCGATCGTCGCGACGGGCACTCCGAACGCGGTGGCGGTCAGTGGTGACGCGACCCACGTGCTCGGCAAGACCTACGCGCACATCGTGCAGGACCTGGTCGACACCATCGCGTGGGGCCAAGCGGACTCGGGCTCGTGGGCTCGCGGCGGTTGGCGCTACGGCTGGAACGACCAGAGCGGTGACAACTCCGCGTGCCAATGGAACTCGATCGGCACGATCGGCGCCGAGCGCGTGTTCGGCACGCTCGTCCCCAACTGGGTGAAGACCGAGAACCTGAACTACTGGATCCCGTACTCGCAAGTGTTCGGCACGGGCACCGCGAACGACGGCCGCTTCGGGTACACCGACACGAACCCGATCGACGTCAACGGGATGAACACGACTCCGTCGGGGGTCGTGCAGCTCATCATGGACGGTGTGCTCTCGGATGCGCCGCGCTTCGACGCCGCCGAGACGTTCATGGTCAACAACTGGACGTCGTTGACTCTGAACAACCGCATCTACGGCATGTTCGCAGTCGCGAAGGCGATGCGTCTCGCGTTGCCCGCGCAGGTCGACCTGATGGCGGGGACGCTCGATTGGTACCGCAGCGACACGACGACCGGCGGCGCGGTCGATGGGCTCGCCAGACGTCTGATCTCGATCCAAGCGCAGCCCGACGGTTACTGGTACGGCTACTGGGTCACCTACGATCTCGCGACGGCTTGGGCGGTGATCATCCTCTCGAGCACGATCGTCGAAGTCGGACCGGTCGCCGTGTGCCACGCCGAGCCCGAGCAGACCGCTGCGGGCTTGCCGGTCGAGTTCGACGGTTCGCAGTCGTACCACCTCGACCCCGCGCAGAACGTCGTCGCGTGGGATTGGGACTTCGACAACGACGGCACGTACGACGCGAGCGGCAAGCTCGTGTCGCACGCGTTCGCCGCGGTCGGTGACTACACGGTCAAGCTCCGCGTCACCGACGACAAGGTTCCGCCGCTCACTGCGACGGCGACCTGCAACGTGAAGGTCACGCCTCCGCCGTTCCCGCCGAACGCGAACCCGGGCGGACCGTACACCTTCTGCATTGGGAAGAACCCGCCGTTCGTCCTCGACGGTTCGAAGTCGTTCGACATCGACGGGACGATCGTCAGCTACGAGTGGGACTTCGATCCGCAACCGCTCGATCTCGACTTCAACGACGGGATCGGCGTGTTGGTCGACGTCACCACGTACTTCTCGAGCCTGGCTCCGGGCGTCTATGACGTCGCGCTGCGCGTCACCGACGACAACACGCTGCAGAACATCGACTTCGGCAAAGTGTTGGTCGTCGGTCCGAACGAGCCGTGCGATGTCGGCGGCAACCACCCGCCGGATTGCTCTGGTGCGCTCGGCCTGAACATCGAGCTCTGGCCGGCCGACCACAAGTGCGACCTGATCGACATCGCCACCCTGTGCAACATCACGGACCCCGATGGCGATCCGGTCACGATCTATGTCGATGCGATCACGCAGGACGAACCGCGTGACGCGAAGGGCAATCACGACGGGAAGACCAAGGTCGACGCCGAGTACTCCGGCTCCGGCCCGCTGGTCTGGATCCGCGCCGAACGGTCCACGTTGGGCGATGGTCGCGTCTATCACATTCGCTTCACCGCGATGGACGACAAGGGCGACTTCTGCCAAGGCGTGTTGATCGTGTCGGTGCCGCTGGTTCTCGGCACACCCGCCGTCGACAGCGGGCAGTGCTGCGAATCGATCCCGCCGAAACCGTGAGTTCGGGCGACGTGCGCTCCGGGTCTTCGGGCCCGGAGCGCCGTTCTTTCTCGAACGACGTGCAGCTCGAAGGAGCCCGATCTTGATCGCCAGAACGACGTTCTGCGTCGCCGTCCTGCTCGGTGCGTGTCGGTCCGCGGAGCCTCTCGTGCCGCCGCCGCCGCCCGAAGAGTCGTTCCACGCACCGGCGGCCGACGCACCGGTGGAACACGAGCTCACCGTCGCTCGCGCGACGAACGTGGTGACGGACGATCCGCTCGTGAATTTGCTCGCGACGCTCGGCGTCGAACTCGACCGCGATCGGGCGTTGCTCGAAGTCGATGGCTGGGTCAACCAATCCGCCGGCATCGTCGAAGTCTTTGCGTGCGCGCCCGGCGGCAAGACGCACGAAGCGGTCGTGGTGCTCGATTGCGTGCCGAGCGGTCTGCAGGCGGGCTTGCTCGCTCTCGGACTCGAACCGGGCTCACCGGCGCGCGAGCGCTTGGACGGCGAGCGCACGGCGCCGCGCGGCGACCGCGTCGAGATCCTGGTGTGCTGGCGCGATGCGGCGGGCGAGGAGCGCGTCGCTCGCGCGGAGGATTGGATCGGACTCGCGGAAAGCGAGCGCACGATGCCGCGTTCGGGCTGGGTGTTCACGGGCTCCTTCGTGCAACCCGCCGAGGACGGTTCGGAGAACGGAACGTTCGCCGCCGACCGCGTGAAGACGCTCGCGTCGACGTACCGCGACGAGACGACGATCCTCGAGAACCCCGCGGAAGCCGCTTTCGACGACACGCGTTACGTCGCCAATGGGCGCGTCGTGCCTTCCGTCGGCACGCGCATCACTGCGATCTTCCGGCGGGCCGTCTCTTTCGATCCTGGAGCGAAGCCGTGAGCGCCTGCTTGTCATCGGTCGCATGTTGCCTCGCGCTGTTCCAAGCGCCGTCGCCGCCGGAAGTGCCTCGAGCATCCGAGATGCCCGCGCGAGAGCTCGTCGCGCTCGACCGGGCGATCGAACGTGGCGCACAGTGGCTCGTCGCGCGCCAAAGCGAGACCGGCGCATTCGCTCCGGTGACGCGGGCCGATGCATGTCCGGTCGCGCTGACGGCGCTCGCGACCTGGAGTCTCGAAGCGCCGGAACCGGTCGTGATCGAACTCGGTCCGGCTCACGCGGCGAGCGAGTATCTCGTGCGTCGCCGCCAGACCGACGGCGGGCTCTACGATCCGGTTCACGGGCTTGCCGTGTACACGTCGGGCGTCGCCGCGCAAGCGCTGCGCACGCACGCGGCGCGCACGGCAGACCGCGAGCTGCTCGCCGTCGCGAACGACGTCGAGCTCTACTCACGTGGGCGGCGCGCGCCCGAATCGGCGGTCGACGCGGCCACTGCGAAGACCGCCGGAAGCGGCGTCGACGCGGCGCGCACGGCGCGCGAGCTCTTGGACGGCCGCCGCACCGAACTCGACGAAGCCGAGCGTCGTGCGCTCGACTTCCTCGCGCGCTGCAACGGCAAGGACGGACGTGGGCCCCAACGTTTGCGCGCGCCCGACGCTGCGACGGCCGGAGAGGCGTTCGGGTACGAGGACTTGCTCCCGTACGTCTACCTCGACGTCGCGCCCGAGCAGCAGATCGCGCGTCGCGCGCTCGCCGCGTTGCAGGCTGCGTTCACGGTCGAGCGCAACCCGGATCTGACCCAGCGTTACGGTCCAGCCGGCTTCCCTGACGCGCAGGGGCTCTACTACTACTACTTGGTCGCCGCGAAGACGCTCGACGTCCACCGGCTCGCGACTCTCGACGTCCAAGGCGCGCGTCGGGACGCCGCGCGCGAGTTGATCGTGCGGCTCGAGCGATTGCAGCGCGCCGACGGATCGTGGTGCAACGTCGACGGCCGCTGGTGGGAGGACGAGCCGGTGCTCACCACCGCGTACGCGATCCTCGCTCTGAAACACTGTCGCCGGCTGATCGCGTCGCGCGGCCCGTGAGAAACACGAAGGGCCCGGAGCGGCGACGCTCCAGGCCCTTTGCGCGCGGCGTGCGGCGAATCACTCGTCGCCGGCGAGCAGACGCTCGGCGGCGCGAGCGAGCCGCTCTTCGTCGTGCAGCTTGCCGGCGTCGTGCAGTTCCTTGAGCGACTGCAGCTTCGCGGCGCGCTCCTCGTCCGTGCGACGCACGTCGAGGGAGATGCGAACCTCGTCCTTGCGTCCGCGAGCGTTCTTGACGCGCTGAGCTTCGTTCTGCTCGGCGACGTCGCGAGCGTTCTCGACGCGCTCCTTGCGTTCGGCGCGAGCATTCTGGATCCGCTCGCGGATCGCCTCCTCGCGGGCGTTCTGGATGCGATCTTCCGTGGCCGCTTCCTCCCGCGCGTTGTGCGTGCGGCGCTGGAGGGCTTCACGGTGTTCTTCGCGCGCGTTCTTGATGCGTTGGGCCTTCGCCTCGGCTTCGCTCGCCGCGTCGGCCTTCTGCTCCGACACGGTCTGTTCGACGCCTTCTTTCAGCGCTTCGCGCGTGGGTCGAGTGATGTCGACTCGGCGTTTCGGGTCGTTCGGACCTACGGGTTGGCTTCGGATTTCCATGACTTGCTCCTGCCGCGGTTCGCGGCGGAGGTTCCTTTGCAGCGGTTATCGACATCGACCGGGGGGTCTTGAGTGATTTTTCCGGGCGAAGTCGACGGAAGCAGTCTCCATGGGCGGGCGGACCGCGCGTTCCGGTCCGTTCCGGTTGTCGGCAGCCCGCCCGCGGAGTTGAGTGAGCCGTCCAGGCGGCCAAGAGCGGCGTGCACAAGGGTCGTGTTCCCAAAGACTTACGCACGCGCAGACTTGTCTGAAAACCGCGGCCCCAGGATCATCCCGAGCATGCACCCCCCGCGTCCGCACGCCGTGCCCGTCTCGCTCCGGATGGTGCTCTCGCTCGCCCTCTGCTGCTGCGCCGCTGCGCCCGCCGCGCACGGCGGCGATTCCGAGAACGCGCCCGTGCCGGAGTCCGTCCGGAGGCCGAACATCGAGCGCGGCGGAAACCCCGTCGACTACACGATCCGCGCGCGCCTCGAGGATCCGGCGAAGCGCCTGCGTGGCGCGTTGACGGTCCGTTTCGAGAACCGCACCGACGCGCCGGCGCACGACGCGTGGTTCCACCTCTACCTGAACGCGTTCTCCAACACGCGTTCGACGCACCTCGTCGAGTCGAAGGGCGCGCTGCGCGGCAACACGATCGAGGACGAGTGGGGGTGGCAACGCGTGACCCGCGTCGCGCTTGGTGACCGCGATCTGACCGAGACGTTCCGCTTCCGTCACCCCGACGACGACAACACCGCCGACCGCACCGTCTTCAGCGTCGACCTTCCCGAGCCCGTCGCGCCGGGCGCAGCGGTCGAGCTCACGGTCGAGTGGGAATCCCAACTGCCGCGGGTGCGTCGGCGCACCGGTCACAAGGGCGACTTCATCCTGGCGGCGCAGTGGTTCCCGAAGCTCGGCGTGTTCGAAGGCGGACGCGGCTGGAACTGCCATCAGTTCCACGCGGTCACCGAGTTCTACTCCGACTATGGCACGTACGACGTCGAGCTCGACCTGCCCGACGAGTACGCGGGCAAGGTCTTCGGCTCCGGCGTCGTCGAGTCGTCCGAGACACGCGACGGGCGGGTGATCACCAAGCTCGCCGCGCCGTCGCGTGCGGATCGCGAGCGCGAGGACCACACCGGTCGCCGCGCGGTCGTCCACGACTTCACGTGGACCGCCGACCCGCGCTACGTCGTCTTCCGCGACACGTTCCGCGTCGGCGAGTGGCTCGCGCGATTCCCCGACGACGTCGCGGAGGCGCGTCGCGCGCTGCAACGTGTGCCCGAGACCGGCATGCGCGACGTCGACGTCACCGTGTTGATCCACCCCGAGCGCGAATCGCAGGCGCGCCGCCATTTCGAAGCGACGTGCGCGGCTCTCTTCTTCTACGGGCTCTGGTGGGGCGGGTATCCGTACGAGCACGTCACGTGCGTCGATCCCGCGCACGGCGCGGGAGCGGGTGGCATGGAGTACCCGACGCTCTTCACGGCGGGCACGCAGCTCTTCACGACGCCCGACATGCACTCGCCCGAGAGCGTGACGATCCACGAGTGCGGCCATCAGTTCTGGTACGGTCTCGTCGGCAACAACGAGTTCGAGTCGGCTTGGCTCGACGAAGGTTTCAACACGTTCACGACGTCGGAGACGCTCGTGCGCGCTTTCGGCAAGCGCCGCGGCACGACGCAGTACTCCGAGCTCTTCGTCGACGGCGTCGCGTACGCGCCCGCGCCGGGCGGGAGCACGTGGGCCGACGTGCTCAGCGCTCGCACGCTGCCGTTCGTGCATTGGCATCCCGTGCGAAGCTCCGGGTTCCTCGAGCGTTGGCGCGATCAGCCCGCGTTGACTTTCGCGGCGCAGTGGGACGATCCGCGTTGGAACGATCGCACGCGCTTCCTGCAGGACACCGATCGCGACGCGATGGACACGCACGCGTGGCTCTACGCGGACGGGCTCGGTTACCGCGTGAACGCGTACAACAAGCCGGCGACGATGCTGCGTTCGCTCGCCGCCGCGATCGAGGCCGAGTATCCGGGCACCGACGGGCGTGCGCTCTTCCTGCGCGGGCTGCGGCATTACTCCGAGACGTGGCGTTTCCGCCATCCGACTCCGGACGACTTCTTCCGAGCGTTCCACGAAGGCGCCGGCGTCGACGTGCAGTGGTTCTTCGACCAAGTCGTGCGCGAAGCCGGGTCGATCGATTGGCGCATCTCGGTCGACCAGCGCAAGGAACCGCGTGCGGCGGGCGTGATGATCGAGACGCCCGGCGAGTCCGGCGAGCCTGGCGAGCTCACGGCGAGCGGTGAAGCGCCGTGGGTCGCCGAAGTGCTCGTCGCGAGCCGCGGCGAGTACGAGCTTCCGGTGATCGTGCGTTTGAACTACGCGGACGGTGAGCACGAAGACGTCGTCTGGACGCGCGCCGAACAGGCGCAACGCGCGTGGCTGAAGCTCGAGCGCAAGGGCGACCGGCAGCTCGTGTCCGCGATCGTCGATCCCGAGCGTGGTTACGCGCTCGACGTCGATCGTTCGAACAACGCGTGGTACGCGCAGAGCGACGAAGTCGCGCCGGCGCGTTGGTTCGAACGGGCGTTCGCTCGGTTCGCGCACGTGCTGCATTGGCAAGCGGGGATCGGAGGTTGAGCTCGATGGACCGCGACTCCGGTTTCCCCGTGTTCCTGGGCGCACTCGTCACGGCGGCTCGGCAGCGAGCGGCGTGGTGCATCGCGACGCTCGGCGTCGCGCTGCTCGCGCTCGCCGCGGCTTTGCCGTGGTACGGAGGCGTCGACGCGCTCGTCGGCCATCGCTACGAGCCCGGAGCGTTGATCGCCAACCTCGACGAGACGTTCCGCGCCGAGCATCGCGACGCGTTGGACGCGCTCGGGGCCTCGTCGCGCGCGGCGCTCGCCGGCGTCGCGCTCCTCGCGATGCTGTTCGGCGCGTTCACGGCGGGTGGTTGGCTCACGCTCTTCCACGATCGACGTCGCGGCGACGTCGCGCGGCGTTTCCTCGGCGGCGGAGCGCGCTTCTTCGGGCGCTTCGCGCGCGTGTGGTTCCTGACGTTGCTGCTCCTCGTCTTCTGCGGTTGGCTCGTCTACGGCGATCCGTGGATCACGCTCGTGAAGGAAGGTCTCGTCGGCGTGCGCGACGCCGAGGAGTTCGTCTCCGAGCGTTCGGCGGTCACGCTCGTGTGGGTTCAAGACGCGCTCTACGCGTTGCTGTTCGCGCTCGTGCTCTGTTGGGCGGACTACACACGCACGCGGCTCGCGCTGCACGACGGACGTTCGGCGTTCTGGGCCGGGCTCGAGAGCCTCGCGTTGATCGTCGCGCGTCCGGTGCGCACGCTCGCGCCGCTCGCAGCGTTGCTGCTCGTCGAAGCAGGCGGCCTCTGGCTCTTCGCGCGTTCGCAAGGCGCGCTCGAAGCGACGCTCGGCGAGGAGACGGGGCTCGGCACGATCGTCGCGCTCGGCGTACTCGGCCTCGCCGCCTTGGCCTGGCGAGCGTGCGTGCGAGGCGCGCGCTACGCCGCGACGACGCGCACGAGCCGCGAACTGGTTCCGCCGTTGCCGATCCCCGACCCGTGGGGCGCCGCGCCGGACGCGGATCCCGGCAAGAACTTCGTGTTGCGCTAGGGCACCGCGGCGGCGTGCGGGCGTCGAAGGGCGCTGCGGCGGCCGCGTCGCGGTTACGGTCTCGGGTGGCGCCACGGAAGCTCGCGCGCGAGAATCGCCGCCATGCCGAGCTCGCCCTCACGCGCCAACGGGCCGCGGATCCTGTTCCTGGTCGTGGCCATCGTCGCCAGCATCGCAGCGGTCGTCTGGTTCGTGATGCGCGCGCCTCGCGCGACCGACGTCGCGGCCGCCGGCGCGGCGACGCCGGACGTTGGTCCGCGCGCCGCGACGACCGCGGACGCCGACCCGAACGCATCCGCCGCGGCGGCGGAACGCGAGCGTGTCGCGGGTGGCGCCGAGGCTGCCGTCGACACGCAAGACGGCGCGAACGCAGAGCTCGATTCGGGACCGCGACTACGACTGCGCGCGATTCGCGCCGGTTCGTTGGACGTGCTGCCCGACGTCGAGTTCGTGTGGTTGCAGACTGCGCCCGACGACCAACGTTTCAACGCGCTGTGGACGGCGTACACGAACGGCGAGCTCGATCTCGTGCTCGAGCGCGGCGGCAAACGTGTCGCCGCCGACGAGTTCGGCTGCGCCGAGATCCCCTTGCCCGCGCGGCAGACGGCGATCGTCGCGCGCAGTCCGGGCTGGTGGGGCGTGGCGTGGTGGCAAACCGGAGGCAGCGCCGAGATCGAAGTGACGCTGGAGCGCGATCGCAACATCTCGGTGGTCGTGGTCGACGCCGCGAACGAACCCGTCGTCGGGATCCCGGTCGGTTTGCGCGCGACGTTCTGGGGCAACCAGAACGATCGGATGCGGGCTCGCACCGACGGCGAGGGCAAAGCGACGCTCGCCCACGTCGATCCGGTGTTCCGACAAGGCGGCGCGCAAGAGTGGTCGGTCGCCCTCGCGATTCCGCTTGCCGCGGCCGTGTCCGTCCCCGTCGACGACACCAACCTGCCGACCGAACCGGTGCGGCTCGTGTTGCCCGCGACCGGCGTCCTCGACGTGCGCATCCTCGATCCGCACGGCGCACCCGCCGAAGGCACGTTCGACGTGACGCTGACGCCGGCGCCGCCGGCGCCGAACGACGCGCCTGGCAATCCGCGCCGTTGGCTCGAAGGCGCGAGCGTGAACGACGTCAGCGACGGAGTCGCGGAGTTCCCGTGGGTCGGCGTCGGTCTCGAAGTCGTCGCCACGGCCCGGCGTGTCGGGACTTGGACCGCACACACGGCGCGCGGCTTCGGTCCGCGTCGCGCGGGCGAGCGGGTCGAGCTCGTGCTGCGGCTCGAGAGCGCGGCGTCCACGCTGACGGGTCGCGCGGTCGATCGCGCCGGCGCGCCGCTCGCGAGTGCGTCGTTCGACCTCTTCTGGTCGTTCGGCGAGGACGGACAGGTCGGACCGTTCGCACACGCCACCACCGACGCGAACGGTGCGTTCCGCGTGTCGGTCGAATCGCCCGAGAGCGAACACCCGACCGCCGACTTGACGATCCGCGTGAACGACTCCGACTTCGGTGCGGCCGCGGAAGGCTCGCGATCGGTCGGTCTGCCGCTCGCGCAGGGCGAGCTCGATCTCGGCGACGTCTTCGTCGATGCGTTGCCGCTCGTGGTCTCCGGTGTCGTCGTCGACGAGCTCGGTCAGCCCGTGAAGACGGCCGGCGTGCGGGCGTTCGCTCGCTCCTCCGACTCGGAACATGCCGAGTTCTCCGGCGACTGGTGGGGTGCCGGCCGCACCAACGGCGAAGGTCGCTTCGAGTTGCGCGGCCGCGCGAACGGCGACGAGATCGACGTGACGGCGACTTCGGCCGAACTCGCGAGCCCGCCGGTGCGCGCGCGACGTGGGCAACGCGACGTCGTGGTCGCGCTCGAGGCGACGGGCACGCTCGCGGGTCGGGTCGTCGCCGACGCGACCACGCGCTCGGGCGCGATGATCGTGCAGCTCATGCGCGAGACCGACGGAGAAGGCGAATTCGTCGGCCACGCGGAAGTCGCCGCCGACGGTGGCTTCGTCGTGCGGCGGTTGTGGCCCGGTTCCTACACGGCCATGTTGCACGACGCTTCGCTGTGGTCGGAGTTGACGCGCGTGCCCGGCATCGTGGTCCGTGCCGGCGAAGTCACGCGCGATCCGCGGCTCGATCCGCTCGATCTGCGAGGCACGCGCTTCGTCGTGAAGCTGACCGTCGTCGACGAACGTGGGGATCCGGTGCCGCAAGGCTGGTTCTGGCGCGAGCTCTCCGACGCGAACGGCGAGGAGCAGAACGAGTGGGGGCCGATCAGCAACGGCAAGTTGACCGCGGCGCACGACGGAACCGGCGCCACGCTCCACCTCCAAGCCGAAGGCTACTGCTCGCTGAAGCTCGAGAAGGTGGTGACGGACCAGACCGTGACGATGCACCGCGCGCCGAACGTGCGGCTCGTCGTCCGCCCGGTGCCGGAACTCGCGCCCGATGTCGAGCTCTACGCGCTCGTCGATTCGGTGATCGAAGGCGACGGCCAAGCATGGCTCCAAATCGGGCCCGACGGCGAAGGTGAAGACCGCGTGGGGATCCTCGGCAAGGCGAACGTGTCCTTCATGGTGAAGGTCGGACCGCCGAACGAGGACGGAGTCTTCCTTTCGATCGACGACGTCCAGCGCGAGATCGAAGTGTTGCCCGCATCCGGCGCGCAACGCTTCGAGCTCGAGCTCGCCCCCGAGAAACTCGCCGCCGCGATCGCGAACGCACGCGCGTCAGCCGCCGACGGAAGCGGCGACTGAACGCACGATCCGAGACTCCGCGACGAGTCCCGACGCGAGCCTAGTGGCCGGTTCCGCCGAGGTGGAACTGCGAGAGCGTCCCAGCGAGGCGCACCGAGGCTTCCTGCAGTGAGCTCGACGTCTCCGCGAGCTGACTCGCGCGTGACGCCGCCGACTGCGTCGCCTTGTCCATCTCGCGCATCGCCGAGTCGGTTTCCTGGAAGCCGCGCGATTGCGCGCCGTTCGACTTCGCGACGGTCTGGATCAGCGTGCTCAGGCGTTCGACGCAGTTCACACCGCTGTCGACGCGCGAGACCGTGTCCTGGATCAGGCCCTTGATCTCGCGCGCGGACGTCGCCGAGCGCAGCGCGAGGTTGCGCACTTCTTCCGCGACGACGGCGAAACCGCGACCCTGTTCGCCGGCGCGCGCGGCTTCGACCGCGGCGTTCAGCGCGAGCAGGTTGGTCTGGAACGCGATTTCGTCCATCAGCCCGATGATCGACGCGATCTTGCGCGAGCTCTGCGAGATCTGGCCCATCACGGACACCATCGATTGGTCCGATTGGTCCTGCGAACTCCCAGTGAGCTCCCAACCGCGGCGCGCATTGGATTCGTTCTCGGTCGCCGAGCGAGCGAGTTCCGCGATCGTCGCGGAGATCTCTTCGAGCGAGCCGGCCTGCTCTTCGGCGGATGCCGCGAGCGACGAAGTCGCGTCGGCGATCGCGCGGCTGGCTTCGACGAGGTCGTGGCTCGTGCGCAGCGACTCGGTCAGTGCGTCGCGCACCACGCTCTTGAGCTGCGCGTAGTGATCGGAAAGGTCCTGTTCCTGCCGATCGACGGCGACGCGCGAGAGATCGAGCCCGATCGACGCGAGATAGTCGTAGAAGAACGCGTCCGCGACCGCTTGGAGGTCGAGGTTCATCACGCGAACGAGCGCTCGCTCGGCGCGCTCCCGCTTCCACGGACGCAGCGGGAACGACTTCTTCAGGTGCTTGCGCACGAGATCGAAGTAGAGCGGATAGCTGCCGACGTACCACTTGAGCGGCAAGTCGATCGAGTTGTGGAGCTGGCCGACGCGCAGTCGGCGTTCGAAGTACGCGCCACCGAACGTGCCGCTCGACGCAGCTTCCTCGAAGATCTGCAGGAAGTAGCCGCCCTGCGCGGATTCGAGCGCGCGGCGCAGCACGTCGATCGCCAGACCCTTTCGCTCCGCGTGCGCCACGAAGAACTCACGCGTCGGTTCGAACGCGAATTGGAAGTCGTAGAACTCGCGTGCGATCGTGGGCGCGAGACGTCGAGCCCACGGTTGGAGGCTGGCGAGCAGTTTGACGTCCTGCGCGTCGAGTTGGACGAAGGTGCGGCGCAGCGCCAAGCCGGCTTCGCGAATGCTGTACGTGTCGCAGAGGGGAGTCGACATACGGAGGGACTGGGGGTTGGGGAACGCGATGCGTTTCGGCGCGCGCCGCCCGCGCGCTTGACTCGCGCTTGCGGGAGACCGGTCGTCGGTGGGGCGAGGCTGCGCGCCGCGCTGCGACCGATCCGGCACCTGACGTGCACGTCGGAGTGCGAAGGCCCGCGCGCGCGAGGCTCACGGGCCGCGTGGCGCCGAAGCGCGCGCCACTCTGTCGGCTTCGCGCGCTCTCGGCGTCGCCCCACCGACGGCGGACTCAGCGACTAGATTCGCACCTCGAGCCGGTGCCGGAGCTCGAGCCGACGCGGCGAGACGGTCGTGTCGTAGGCGAGCAGTTCGACCCCGCGTCGAGCGGCGCGGCGCAGTCCCGCCGCGTACTTCGGATCGATGCGTTCGGCCGGCGCGAACGACGTCGTGTCGCTGCGGCTCACGAAGAAGAACTGCACGGCGCGGTGGCCGGCCTCCACCATGTTGCCGAGCTCGTCGAGGTGTTTGAGCCCACGTTCGGTGACGGCGTCGGGGAACATCGCGACCGAGCCCTCCGCGTAGGTCGTGTTCTTCACTTCGACGTAGCAGAGCTCGCCGCGTGCGCCGGTCAGCAAGAGGTCGATGCGGCTCGCCTCGCCGTACTTCTTCTCGCGTTCGACGCGTGCGTAACCGACGAGCTCCGGAATCGCTCCGCGCTCCGTCGCGTCGAAGACGACCGCGTTGGGGAGCGACGTGTCGACGTTGACCCACGACTTCCCCACGCGAATCGCTTGGAAGACGTAGCGCAGCTTGCGCGCGTCGTCCTGCGTGTCGCGCAACACCACCGGCGCGCCTTCGACGAGACAACCGGCGAGCGATCCGGTGTTGGGGCAGTGCGCGACGACGATTTCGCCGCCGTCGAGCTCGACGTCGACGAAGAAGCGTTTGTAGCGCCGCAGGAAGCGGCCTTCGAGCGTCGGCAGTTCGATGCGCATGGTGTCAGCGGGGTTGCAGGAGCTCCGGCCGTTCCTCGAAGAGTCTCAGGAGCTCCTCCGCGATGATCCCATGGCCGAACGCATTGGGGTGCGAGTCGTGGTCGTCGAGCAAGAGACTCCGCGGCTCCTCGCGTTCGAAGCGCGGCAACAAGTCGAGCACGACGAATCCGTGCTCGGTGCCCGCGGCGGCGACTTGGGCGTGCACCGAGCGCAGCGGATAGTCGTTCCACGGCGTCGGCGAGAACATCGGGAAGATCGCGAGCACGACGGAGAAGTGGTGCGCTCGACCGAGTTCGCGCAACCGCGCGAAGCTCTCGACCACGCTGCCCCACGAATCCGTGCCCGGTGCGTGCAAGTAGCGCCAGTAGTTGCCGCCGCCGAGTTCCCGCACGCGGCGGTTCTGCAGCTTCTGTGCTCCGAGGCGCAGCAGATGGCTGTGTTGCCACCAGGCGGGCGCGACGAACGCGCGCTGCAGCGGCTGCGCCGGGACGATCTCGGGATCGTTCATGCAATAACCGAGGATCACGACGCGCGGCTCGAGCGCGAGCCATTTGCCTTCGAGCGCCGCGAGTTCGTCGCGAGTCGAGTACCCCGACACGCCGACGTCGAGGACGTCGAAGACGCGGCCCTTCGCGAGCGACGAAGCTCCGAGCGCGCGTTCGAGCACGCTCGCGAAGCCGTCCGGTTCTTCGACGCGATACGCGAACGTCACCGAGTCGCCGAGTGCGAGCACGCGCACGAGCCCCGGAGTCGTCGCGTCGAGCGGCTCCCGATCGCGCATGCCGAGCGAGTTCGTCACGACGTGCATGTCGGGCAACGTCTGGTCGACGAGCGGCGCGAGCTCGTACGCGAGGCCCGGCGTCGTGCTCGGCCGGTGGATCGAGCCGTGCCACGCTGCGCGACCCTCGCCGCGCGGCGGTTCGGGGCGCATGAACGTCACTGGCCGGAACGTGCGGACCGCGAGCTCGGCCGCGATCGTCGCCGCCACACCGACCAGCGCCGCGAGAGCGAACTTCGCAGCGATCCCGAAGCGTCTTTTCATGCTCGAAAGAGGCGTGAGTCCGAACGTCGCCGTCGCACGATCCTGTTCGGGACTCTTACCCCCGCACGCGGAGCGTAGAGCTATCTTCGAACGCATGAAAGCCCGCATCGTCGGCTGCGCGTTCCTTCTGCTCGGCGTCACGGAGTTCGGTGCCGCGTCCGCCGCGCCGCAAGACGCCGCGGTCGCGTCGGCGACCGACGTGCAGAGCGTCGAACGCACCGGCAACGGCCGACCCGTGTGCGGCCTCGGGCGCGAGTTCCACGTCGGCCGGCGCAAGGCTTTGTGCGAGAAGCTCGAAGGCGGACTCGTGTTGCTCCGCGGCTTGCACAAGCCGCGCGACTATCGCCGCTTCACGCAGGACAAGGTCTTCTGGTACCTGACCGGGATAGAGAGCCCGAACGCAAGCGTGGTGATCGACGTCGCGACGGCGCGCACCACGCTGTACCTGCCCGCTCGCAATCGGATGGAGGAGAGTTGGGACGGCGAGATGTGGGACGCGTCGGACGACTGGGTGCGCGAGCTCACCGGCGTCGACGAAGTGAAGACGAACTCGAGTCTGCTCAAGGATCTCGAGAGTCGGCTCGCCGCCGACCCGCGCGTGTGGATCTCGACGCATCCGCACGTCGAGCTCACCGGTTGTTTCGATCGAGCCGTCGAAATCGATGCCGCGCGCGCGCGCGATCCGCTCGACGGGCGCGAGAGCCGCGAGGATCGGCTCGCCGCCCGCTTGCGCGAGCTCTACCACGCCGACGTCCAGGACCTCACGCCGGTGCTGAACGAGCTCCGGCGCGTGAAGACGTCAGAGGAACTCGCGGCGCTGCGCCGCGCGGCCCGTTCCGGCGCGTTCGCGATGATGGAAGCGATGCGTTCGACGCGCGCTGGTCTCGGCGAGTGGGAGCTCGAAGCGGTGATGAGCTTCGTGCAGGAGAAGGAAGGCGCCGCGGGCGCCGCGTACAACGCGATCGTGGGCTCGGGCCTCAACTCGCTCGTCCTGCACTACATGGCGTCGGCGCGGCGCATGAACGACGGCGAGATCCTGCTCATCGACTACGCGCCCGAAGTCGACCACTACGTCAGCGACATCACGCGCACGTGGCCGGTCGACGGCACCTACGATCCGCGCCAAGCCGAGCTCTACGACGCCGTGTACGCCGCGCAGGCCGCCGGCATCGCCGCGGCGAAGCCCGGCGCGAAGATCGCGGACGTCTCTCGAGCGTGCGACGCCGTGTTCCAAGCGCGCGGGCTCGCGAAGTTCGTCCGCCACGGCACCTGCCACTACGTCGGCATGGAAGTTCACGACGTCGGCGAGTACGACGCGCCGCTCGTGCCCGGCGTGGTGTTCACGATCGAGCCCGGGCTCTACGAAGCCGACACGAAGATCGGCATCCGCATCGAAGACGTCGTCGTCATCACCGAGACGGGTTGCGAGGTCATCACGGCGCTCGTGCCGAAGACCCGGCCGGAGATCGAGCGGTTGATCCGCGAGGAAGGCGTGCTCGATTGGCTCGCACGGCCGGGCGCGCGCGAAGCGACGCTCGTGTCTCCGCTCGCGCAGAAGTGATCGCGCCGCGGCGTGCACGGCGAGCGTGAACCGTTCGTCCGCCGTGCGCCAGGACCACCGGTCCTTGCGTGCGGCGCGCGCCGCCGACCGCGTGCGCGTTGCGTGGCGGCGAAGGGCTCCCTAGAATCCCCGCGCCATGGCATCGCTCGACGACTATCTCGAACGCGCACGTGAGTCCAAGAACCGCCTCCAAGGGCTGAAGGAGGGACTTTGACTACGCCGGCGCGGCGAAACGAGCGAGTGAGATCGCGGAGTCGGAGAACTCGCCGGACTTCTGGTCCGACCCCGAACGCTCGAAGAAGCTGATCGGCGAGAAGAAGTCGGTTCGCTCGGTCGTCGACCCGATCGAGAAGGCCGAGAAGCTGCTCGAGGACGTCGAGCTTTTCGTCGAGATGGGCCGCGACGCCGGCGCCGCCGAAGTGACGGCGGAGATCGAAAAGGCTCTCGCCGACGTCGCGCAGCACCTCGCCGCCCTCGACGCGCGGCTGATGCTCGGCGAGCCGCTCGACAAGAACAACGCGTTCCTCCAGATCACGCCGGGCGCGGGCGGCGTCGATTCGTGCGATTGGGCGGCGATCCTGCTGCGCATGTACACGCGTTGGGCCGAGCGCAGAGGCTTCACCGTCGAGGAAGTCGAGCTCACGCCCGAGACCGAGGGTGGTATCCGTTCCGCGACGATCCACGTGATCGGCGAGTACGCGTTCGGCTGGCTGAAGGCGGAGACCGGCGTGCATCGGCTCGTGCGGATCAGTCCGTTCGACGCCAACGCGCGCCGTCACACGGCGTTCGCCGCAGCGGACGTCACGCCGGAGCTCGACGACGACATCACCGAAGTCGAGCTCAAAGAGGGCGACTTGATCGTCGACACGATGCGTTCGGGCGGTGCCGGCGGCCAGAACGTCAACAAGGTCGAGACCGCGGTGCGCATGACGCACGTTCCGACCGGCATCACGGTGCGCTGTCAGGTCCAGCGCTCGCAGCTCAAGAACCGTGAGATGGCGAAGAACATGATCAAGGCCAAGATCATCCAGATGCGCCAGGCCGAGCGGGACAAGGAGCTCGCCGCGATGTACGGAGCGAAGGGCGAGATCAAGTTCGGCAGCCAGATCCGCTCGTACGTGATGCACCCGTACCAGATGGTCAACGACCACCGGACCGAGCTGAAGGTCGGCAACATCCAGAACGTGCTCGACGGCGACCTCGACGAGTTCATCGAGGCGTATCTCCGCCAACGCGGCGCCAAGGCGAAGAGCTGATCGGTCGGCGTCGCTGTCGCGTCCCGCCGCCCCGGTCCGTAGAACCGGCCGGCATGGATCACCACGCGAGCGAGCGGAGTGTCGGTCGGCGGATCTCGCCGCGATCCGCACGTGGCGCCGCGGCTTCGTTCAGCGGCGCGCTTTCAGCCGAGCCGCTTCTTCTTCGAGCGACCTCCTGAGCGCTGCGACGTCGTCCGGCGTGAGCTTCACTCGCACGGCTTCGAGCATCTCGACGAAACGCGCGATCTCCGCGGGCTCCACGGGGAAGCCCGTGATGTTGCCGTCCGGCAGCGTGCAGTCGGCGAGCGGCTTCCCGTCCGCGTCGAGGAATGCGAACCACGGAATGCCGCCGCCCTTTCCGTCGGGCCCGGCCGGCGGCCGCACGCGTGCTTCGAGCTCCGTCGCGCCTTTCATCCGATCCTCGTCGATCTTGACGTCGACGAACTCCTTCGCGAGCAGCGCGGCGATCTCCTTCTTCGCCATCCAGTCCTCGAGCCGGTGGCACCACACGCACCACGGCGCGCCGAAGTGGAGGAACACGCGCTTGCCTTCGGCTTTGGCGCGAACGAGCGCGTCGGCGTAGACCTTTTCCGCGTCGAGGTACGGCGCTTGGTGCTTCTCGAGGAACGCGAGCACCTTGGGGACGTCGTGCTCGTGCTTGCCGGGCTCCTTGGATTCGAGTTCGCCGGTCTCTTGGTTGACGATCACCTTGCCGTCGGCGTCGAGCACGGTCAGGAAGGGCACGCCCGATGCGAGGTCCGCACCGTAGCCCTTCGCGAGCTCCATGTTCTTGTCGAAGTGCCCGACATCGACGTGTACGACGTCGTACTCGTAGAGGATCTTGCGGGCGAGCTGCTTGTCGCTCTTCAGCGTCTTGTCGAGCAACTTGCACCATCCACACCAGTTGCCGCCCCACTGGATCAGAACTCGGCGATTCTCCTTCTTCGCCTTGGCGAGCGCCGCAGCGATGTCGCTCTTCGCGTCCGCCTGCTCGTCGTAGAGCGGCGGAGGCTTCTCCTGTTTCTCTTCCTTCTTCTGGGCCGGATTCGGCGCCGGTTCCTGGGTTCCGAGCGGGGCGGCGACCAACACGAGCGCGAGAGCGACGGCGAACTGCATGACGACTCCTCGTTCGAGCCGAAGTGGAAGCTACGCCTGCGTCGTGGATCCGACAAGCCGTCTAGAACTCGAACTCGACGATCGTTGTCGATGGGTCGGAGTCGCTTGCGTCGCGATCGTCGACCGCGAGGAGACCGCTCGCGAGCACGTTCCAGTGCCCGGTCAACGGATCGACGAACGACGGCCCGGCGCGCACGTCGTGGGCTAAGCCGGTTCCTGGCTTTCGTCTCCGAAGCAGGCGACGAGCTTCGGCTTGCGGAGCGCGCAGGCGAGCTCTCGCGGCGTGAGCCCGCGTTCGTCACGGACGTCGCGACTCGTGCCGGCGTCGAGCAGGGCGCGCACCATGCGCTCGCTGCCGCGCGAGACGGCGTGGTGCAGCGGCGTGTAGCCGTGGACGCCAGGCAGGTCCGGATCGCCGCCGTGCCCGAGCAGCCAGAGTGCTTCGTCGATGCGGCCCCAGCGCACGAGCTCGTTCAAGATCGGCCGCCCGTCGTGGTTCGCGCGTCGCACGTCGGCGCCGCGAGCGAGCGTGAGTTCGGCCCATTCGCGCGTGTCGCGAAAGAACGACGCTTCGAAAGCTCGTGTCGGATCGGCACCGCGGTCGAGCAGCAGCTCGAGCAGCTCGCGCTGACCGGCGCCGATCGCGAAGTAGCCGACGGGCAAGGAATGCGTGCGTTCCGTGACTTCCGCATTCGGATCGGCGCCGGCGTCGAGCAGGCTCTTCGCGATCGACAGGAGTTCCTGGGTGAGTCTTGGCGCGCGCAGGCCGAGCCGACTGGCTGCCGCCGCGGCGAGCGGGGTGAACGTGCTCGCATCGCGCGTCCGTGCGAGCTCCGGAGCCTCGCGCAACGCCTGATCGATCCGCGCGCGCCGACCGAGCGCCGCGTCGGTGAAGACGTCCTCCTTCGCGCCGGCGTCGAGCAAACGTTCGACGATGCGGTCCTCACCCGAGAACGCGGCGAGCAAGAGCGGGCGCACGGCGAGCCAACTGCCGTCGAGCTCGAGGTCGACTCCGCGCGCGAGCAGCACGTCGACGCACGCGAGTCGAGCGTCCGCCGGTCCAGCTCGTTCCGCGTGCGGCTCGGCCTGGATCACGGCGTGGATCGGCCGGTAGTTGCGCCAGGCCGCGTTCGGATCCGCGCCGGCGTCGAGCAGGATTTCGAGCGCCTTCGGCCGTGCGAAGCGCGCGGCTTCGAGGACGCATTGGGGTTTCACGGCCTGGGCGCGCGAGCGCTCGAGCGCCCGGCGCACGCCGGCGAAGTCGTCGCTTCGAATCGCCGCCAAGAGCTCCTGCATGGCGCGCAGTCTACGCAGCGCGAGCTCCGTGACCGGGCGCACGCGAACGAGCGGCCGAGCTCGACGCCGGAGCCGTTCGCGCTTCGATTCCGCGCGGCCGAGCCGCTCGCGTCGCGATCCGCCGTGGCGCAAGACGTGGTAACTCCTGCAATCGAGTCGGAGCTCGAGCGCTCGCCGCGACGGGGCGGACGGCGAACCGCGGCACCCGACACGACCGCCGACCTGCCGCATGCTCGATTCCGGGACGAATGCCTAGGACGTTGCGAGGATGAACGGTCTGTCGAACACGAGCGGCACGACGCCTGCTCTACTCGAGCTCCTTCCCGCCTTCCAAAGCTCGCGTGGTCCCGTCCCGAACCGGTCCATGGCCCACGCCTCCGAAGCCCTTCTATTCGGTGCCGCGCTCTGCCTGGTCTCCGCTCCCGCGTTGTTGGGCAGCGGACTCGACGACATCCAGGACGATCCGTTGCGCGTTCGGCAGACCGCGCAAGTGGCGCAGTCGGTGCCGCTGACGCGCCTCGTTCCGGCGACGCGCGTCGAACCCGCGCTACCGACGACCGCGCCGACCGAAGTCGAGCCGTCGCTCGACACGCATTCGCCGCGACGTTGACGGCGCGCCACTTTCTGCGCGCACGCGCAAGCGCCGGAGAGCGACGGCCCGCGGACCCCGCCCGCAATCTCGACGACGGCTCTGGCCGGGCGGTCACATCCCGCTAGAACGGCCGGTCGGGGAGGAGAGCGGCATGCGAACGTGGCTCGTCATCGCACTGTTGTCGTCGGCGTGTCAGGAGCAGTCCGGCGTCGCCGTCGAGGCCCACCCCGACGCAGCGGCGAAGTGCGAGTTCTGTTCCGCCACCGACGGCGTTCATCGGATGTTCCGTGACACGCCGAAGTTCCTCGACGCGTTGCAGGGGCAGGAACGCGCCGCCCTCGAACGAGCGGCGGCCACCGCGGGTGTGCAGACGCAATCGTCGCCGACAGTGTGTCCGCTCGCGTTCGGCCCATTGCCCGCCGACGGCGAGGTGCGCATCGAGCCCGTCTTCACCCGGAAGGACCCGCGGGTTTGGCGTTGCGTGTGGGCCGTGGTCGGACGCCATCCGTTCCGGCACTCGACGCAGAGCCTGCTCTCCGCCGTGATCCACGGCGAGATCCCGCCCGAAGAGCGCGTCTTCTCGATCGGTGCCGATCGTGTGTATTGGTTCGACGTCGAGCTGGAGCTGACGCAGGACGTCGACGGCAAGCCCGTGCTCACGTGTGCTCTGCGCGTCGAGCCGGCGAACGGCGCGATGATCTCGGCGACGAAGAGTTTCGAATGGACCGCCGACGTGTCCAGTCTCGATCGACTCGTGCGCCTCTCCGATGCGAAGCTCGTCGCGCAGCTGCCTTGCGACGTCCAGCTCGGTTACATCGACGGCAACCCGCTGTCGCTGCGTGTCGAACGAGACGTGCTCGAGCGCGTCGACTTCTGGGAGACGGACGGCTCGTCGGACGAGCGCTTCCGGTCGCGGTGGAGCGAAGCACGGCTCGAGCGTCGCCGTGCGGGGCAACCGTGGTTGCCGACGATGAAGTGAGCGCGGCGCGCGGCTAGCGGCGCATCGAGAGCACGATGCCAGCGTCGTGCTCGTGCGCCTTCGCGAAGGCGGTGCGCGAGTCGAGGCCGTGCCAGTGGTCGGCGATCAGGATCTGGCCGCAAACGCCGCCGAGCGTGTTGCCCGGGCCGGGCAGGACGAGGTGCTCGGGCGCGTGCTCGCGGAGTGCGACGCGGACGCTCTTCGAGAAATCGTAGGGTTCGACGATCTGCGCGCCGCACGTGTAGTCGCGCAGCTCTTCGGGCGACGCCGACCACGGCGTGTGGCGCACGCCGCGGCCATCGATCAACGTCATCGTCGGACGTTGGAACTCGAGCTTCGCGAGGCGTTCGCGCGCGCGCGCCGCGACCGGTGCGCAGAGCGGCGTGTGATACGGACCGTGCTGCATCAAGCGGAACGGGTACGTGGTCGCGCCGAGTTTGACCGGCACGAGCGAGCGCTGGAGGTGCGTGAGGCCCGCTTCGGTGCCGGCGAGGACGACGTAACCGCCGAGCTCGATCGACGGGAAGGCCTCGCCGTTCGAGCTTGCGAGCGCCGCGTCGATCGTCGCGCGCTTCGCGGCGTCGGGCCGCCACTCGTCGTCGATCGCGGGATAGATGATCTGACCGCCGCCGGTCTCGCTCGCGGCTTCCTGCTGCAGCAGCGCCATCTCCTGGACGAGACGGAACCCGTCGTCGAAGCCGAGCGCGCCGGCGACCGCGAGCGCCGTGTACCAGCCCATCGAGTTGCCAGCGACGCACGTGACGTCGTGCAGCCGCGCCGCGCCCGCCGCATCCAGCAACGTGACGAGCCAGATCAGCGGCGACACGTTCGACGGCTCGAGGTGCACGCGCGCGTCGAACTTCTCGGCGTGGTCGAGCGCGACGAGCGACGGCAGGCCGTACTCGGTGCGCAGCTCTTCCGCACGAGCGACGAACGGATGGTCCGGCGGCAGCGACCGCAGCGATCGTTCGGTGTACGAACCGCGGCCGGGGCAGAGGATCGCGACGCGACTCATGCGCACACCTTCTTCGCCATCGCGACGATGTCGTCTTCGCCGACGAGCACGGCTTGCGTCGCGGCGCCGAGCGGCACGTAACAGTCCGCTGCGCGCACGGAGCCCGCGACGCCGCTGAAGCCTGCCTCCGCCAGCGCCGCGACGATCGGATCGGCGATGCCGCCGCCGGTCGCGCGGCATTCGTCGACGACGAGCAGGTGATCGCATTCGGCGAGATGCGTCGCGATCGCTTCCATCGGCAGAGGATTCAGCCAACGCAGGTCGAGGACGCGTGCCTCGATGTCGAACTCCTCCTTCAACCGCTTGGCCGCGCGCAGCGAGAGGCGCAGGCCGTTCGCGTAGGAGACGATCAGGAGCTTGCGATGCTCGGCGTGGTAGACGCCGACGTCCCCGGGCAACAACGCTTCCTCCGGCGCCGGATAGTCGAAGAGCCACTGGTGGTCGCCATCGGCGTAGAGGTCGCGTTCGTGGTAGAGCGCGATCGGCTCGAGGAAACAGACGACGCGGCCGTGTTCCTTCGCGAGCGTCAAGCAGCCGCGCAGCATCTTCGCTGCGTCGTCGCCGCGCGCCGGCGTCGCGAGCACGAGGCCCGGGATGTCGCGGAGCGCGCCGATCGAGTTGTCGTTGTGGAAGTGCCCGCCGAAGCCCTTCTGGTACGCGAGGCCTTGGATGCGCACGACCATCGGGTTCGTGAACTGTCCCGACGAGAAGTACGCGAGCGAGCACGCTTCGCCGCGCAGTTGGTCGAGCGCGTTGTGGATGTACGCGAGGTATTGGATCTCGGGCACCGGCAGCAAGCCGACGTGCGCCATGCCTTGCGCGAGACCGAGGATCGACGTCTCGTCGAGCAACGAGTCGAACACGCGCGCGAGCCCGAACCGCTTCTGCAGACCCGCGGTGACGCCGTACACGCCGCCCTTCTTGCCGACGTCCTCGCCGAACAGCACGAGTTCGCGCCGGTGCGCGAGCTCGTCGGCGAGCGCGGCGTTCAGGTGCGCGGCCATCGTCTTCTTGGTCGCGCTGGTGACTTGCTCGGGGAGCACTTCGAACGCGCGTTGGCGCGCCGCGGCGTCGCGCGGCGTCGCCGCGGCGGCGCGGCAACGTGTTTCGTCGTACGGCGCGAGCGGCGCGACGATCTCTTCGCGCGTGACGAGCTTCGGTCGGCGCACGGCTTCTTCGGCGGCCGCCAGCACGCGTTGGCGCACGTCGCGCACGAGCGCTTGCAGCTCTGCGGGCGTCGCGACGCCGAGTTCGACCAAGCGGCGGGCATTGCGCAGCAGCGGGTCCTTCGCCTCGTTCGCCTCGATCTCGTCGAGCGTGTGGTACGTGGTCTCGACGTCGCTGCCCGCGTGACCCCAGAGCCGCACCGTCTCGAGGTGCAGGAACGTCGGCGTGCGCGTGCGCCGACAATGTTCGATCGCGGCGGCCGCGACGTCGTAGATCTCGTCGAGCTCGCCCGCGGCGTGGAAGTAGTCGAGATAGGGCAGCCGTGCCGCCGTGTCGGCGATCCAACCCTTCGGCGTCTCGACCGAGATGCCGATGCCGTTGTCCTCGCAGACCCAGAGCACGGGCACCGGCGCGCCGCGGCGTTTCGCCCAACGCGCGGAGTGGATCCCGGCGAGCGCCGTCGCGTGGTTGAACGACGCGTCGCCGAAGCTGCACGCGACGATCGAATCGCCGGCGAGGTCGTTCTCGACGCCGAGCCGTCGCGCGAGACCGATCGCGAGCGCCATGCCGCTCGCCTTTGGCAGGTGCGACGCGATCGTCGACGTCTGCGGCGGCACCCAGAGCTCGCGCGAGCCCCACACTTTGTGTCGGCCCTGCGCGATCGGATCGTCCTTCGACGCGACGAGCGACAGCAGCGTGTCGAACACCGGCGTCGAGCCCGGTAATTTCCGGGCGCGCGCCATCATCCAAGCGCCGGAGCGGTAATGCAGCACGCACGGATCGTCGAGCCTCAGGAGCGCGCCGAGGCAGACGTTGTTCTCGTGGCCGGCGCTGCCGATGGTGTAGAAGCTGCGACCGGTGCGCTTCAGCTCGCGGGCGGCGACGTCGAGCGCGCGGCTCTCGAGCTGGCATTCGAAGAGCGCGAGCGCATTCCTCGCGGTCAGCCGTCCCACCGGCCGCAACGGCTCGGCGCCGGCGAGGCGCGTCGACGCCGGCGAGGCGCTCTCCAGGAAAGCGTCGAGGTTCGCTTCGACGACGGCGACACGGTTGGTGGTCACGGGGAGCTCGAACGCGGAAGATGAGGAGGCGATGACGCCGGGTGGGTCCGAACGAAAGACGCGCGGGGCGAAGAGGGTTTCGCCGCGAACGGAGGCTGTCAAGTCCGCGAACGGCGCGACGTCGGACGCGCGTTCGCAGAGCGTACGACCCGAGTCGGCAAAATCGTCGCGTGCGCTTCAATCGCGAGCGGCGAGCGGCCGAAGTAGGCCCCTCGACCCCGCTTCGATGGCCGCACGCTCGAAATACGACGACCCGGAATCGCGCCGCCTCGAGGCGGACGCCGCGCGCGAGGCGAACTGGAAGCGTTGGGGGCCGTACCTCGCCGATCGCCAGTGGGGCACCGTGCGCGAGGACTATTCCGCGGACGGCGCGTCGTGGGACTACTTCCCTCACGATCACGCTCGGTCGCGCGCCTATCGCTGGGGCGAGGACGGGCTCTTCGGCTTCTGCGACCGTCAAGCGCGGCTCTGCTTCGCGCTGGCGCTCTGGAATGGGCGTGATCCGATCCTGAAGGAGCGTCTCTTTGGCCTCGCCGGTCCGGAAGGCAACCACGGCGAGGACGTGAAGGAGTGCTACTTCCACCTCGACGGCACGCCGACGCACTCGTGGATGCGCGGGCTCTACAAGTACCCGCAACGCGAGTTCCCGTACGACGAGCTCGTCGAGCTCAACCGCGAGCGCTCGAAGCTCGAGCCCGAGTACGAACTCGCCGACACCGGCGTGTTCGACGACGACCGCTACTTCGACGTGTTCGTCGAGTACGCGAAGCACTCGCCCGACGACGTCTGCATCCAGATCACGGCGAAGAACCGCGCGAACGAAGCAGCGGAGCTCTGGCTCCTGCCGACGCTGTGGTTCCGCAACACGTGGAGCTGGGGCCAGCGCGGCGAAGGCTTCGGCGAGCGCCCGACGTTGACCGTCGATCGCCGCGGCAGGCTCGTCGCGGAGCACACGGCGCTCGGTCGCTACGCCATGGTCGGCGAGAGCGGCGGGCGCGCGCTCGAGTGGCTCTTCACCGAGAACGAGACGAACACCGAGCGGCTCTACCAGACGCCGAACCGGAGCGCGTACGTCAAGGACGGCTTCCACGCGTGCGTCGTCGACGGCGACGCAGACGCCGTGCACTCGGGCGGCAGCGGCACCAAAGCGGCCGCGGTCGTGCGCCACCTCGTGCCCGCGCACGGCGAAGTGCGCGTCAAGCTGCGGCTCTTCGCGCTCGCGAACGAACCGAAACAGCCGCTCGGCGCGGGCTTCGACACCGTGCTCGAGGCGCGTGAGCGCGAAGCGGACCTCTTCTACGCGCAACGCATCGCGCCGGGCTCGTCGCCGGCCGAGGTCGCGGTCGCACGTTCCGCGTACGCCGGCCTCGTCTGGTCGAAGCAGTTCTACTACTACGTCGTGCGCGAGTGGCTCGAAGGCGATCCGGCGCAACCCTCGCCGCCGAACGAGCGCAAGTCCGGCCGCAACGCCGCGTGGCAACACCTCTACAACCGCGACGTCATCTCGATGCCGGACAAGTGGGAGTACCCGTGGTACGCCGCGTGGGACCTCGCTTTCCACATGATCCCGTTCGCGAAGATCGACATCGAGTTCGCGAAGGCGCAGCTCTCGCTCTTCCTGCGCGAGTGGTACATGCACCCGAACGGGCAGATCCCGGCGTACGAGTGGGCGCTCGGCGACGTCAACCCGCCGGTGCACGCGTGGGCGTGTTGGCGGGTGTACAAGAAGTCGGGCAGGCCCGGCGCGCGCGACCGAGCGTTCCTCGCGAGCGCGTTCCAGAAGCTCCTGCTCAACTTCACTTGGTGGGTGAATCGCAAGGACGCTCACGGCAAGCACATCTTCTCGGGCGGCTTCCTCGGCCTCGACAACATCGGCGTGTTCGATCGTTCGCAGCCGCTGCCGACCGGCGGGCACCTCGAACAAGCCGACGGCACCGCGTGGATGGCCTTCTACTGCGGCACGATGCTCTCGATCGCGCTCGAGCTCGCCAAGTACGAGCCCGCGTACGAGGACATGGCCTCGAAGTTCTTCGAGCACTTCGTCGCGATCGCCGAAGCGATGAACTCGCTCGGTGAAGAAGGGCTCTGGGACGAACACGACGGCTTCTACTACGACCAGATCCACAAGAACGGCGACGACATCCCGCTCCGGATGCGCTCGATGGTCGGTCTGATCCCCTTGATCGCGGTCGAAGTGCTCGAGCAGGAGACGATCGACCATCTCCCGGGCTTCAAGAAGCGGATGAACTGGTTCCTCGAGAACCGGCCGGACCTCGCGAAGTTCATCGCGTACGCGGAGAGCGGCGGCGATCGGCACAAACGTCTGCTCGCGATCCCCTCGAAGGAGCGCCTGCAGCGCGTGTTGCGCTACATGCTCGACGAGACCGAGTTCCTCTCGCCGTTCGGCATCCGTTCGCTCTCACGTGCGTACGGCGAGCGGCCGTATCGGCTCGAGATCGAGGGCAGCGAGTACTCGGTGCACTACGCGCCCGGCGATTCGACGTCGACGTTGTTCGGCGGCAACTCGAACTGGCGCGGACCGGTGTGGTTCCCGGTCAACTACCTCCTGATCGAAGCGCTCGAGCGCTACCACCACTTCTACGGCGACGAACTCACGGTCGAATGCCCGACGGGTTCCGGCACGTGGATGAACCTCCGCGAAGTGGCGGCGGAGCTCGCGCGTCGTCTCTCGCGGCTCTTCTTGCCGGGCGCCGACGGCGCGCGCCCGTGCCATGGCGCCGCCGCGCGCTTCGCGAACGACCCGCACTGGAAGGACCTCGTGCTCTTCCACGAGTACTTCCACGGCGACGACGGCCACGGCCTCGGCGCGAGCCACCAAACGGGCTGGACCGCCTTGGTGGCCACACTGCTCGACGACCTGGGCCGCCAGGCGCCGAATCGCGCCCCTGGACGCGCTGCACGCGTGCGTTCGACTCGCCGTTGACGCTCAGCGGCGCAACGGCTCGAGCGAGATGCGGGTGAACGCGAGCGCGGCGTAGCCGTCGCGTTCGAAGAGGCAGCCGACGTGCGTGGCGTCGAGTGGGGCGAGCGCGCTGTACGCGAAGCCCGCCGGGTGGATCGGGAGCGTCAGCGGCCAAGTCGAGCCGCCGTCGCGACTGGCGCGTAGGGTGCCGAGTTCGCGTTTCGTGGCCGATTCCGGGCCGGAGTGCAGCAGCAGGAGCTCGCCGTCGAGCTCGAAGGCGAGCAACGCCGCCATGCAGCTCGGATCGACGAGCTCGGGCTCGTCCACGAGCGCGCTCCACGTCGCGCCGCCGTCGACGCTCCTCGCGAGCTTGCGACAACGAGCACCGCTGAAGCTGCGCGCGTCGAGCACGAGCGATCCGTCGGCGAGCTCGGCCATCTGCACTTCGTTCGCGACGCCGGGTTCGGCGGACTCCGGCGCGACGGCGCCCATGCGCCACGTTGCGCCTTGGTCGTCGCTGAACGCCGCGTAGACCTTCCACTGGTTCGCGGGCCCTTGATTGAACGGCACGACGACGCGGCCGGCGTGCGGCGCGCGGCGTTTGACGAGGCCCACGCCAGGGCCCGACGCGATGCTGGTCACCGGTGCACCACGTTTCACGTCACGTGTGATCTCGCGCGGCGTGCTCCACGTCGCGCCGTCGTCGTCGGAGTGCGCGAGCAGCGTGCGGCAGACTCGCTCGCCGTCGAAGCCAGGCTCGACGCCGTACTCGCCGTGCGCGGCGGGATAACGCTGGAAGACGAGCAGCACGCGGCCGGTGTCGGGCAACTCGACCGCGCACGGATTGTTGAGCGCGTTGGCGCCGGCCTCGGCGACGGCGATGAGCTCGCCCCACGTGCGACCGCCGTCGAAACTGCGCTTCAGCACGAGGTCGTTTCGCGCGTGGTCGTCGAGCGTCGCGCGGCCCTCGGCGAACGCGAGCAACGTGCCTCGCCGCGTCGCGAGCAACGCGGGGATCCGGTACGCCGGATAGCCATCGGCTCCGCCGACGAAGACGTCGACGAGCTCGCGTTCGGCGCGTTCCGTCGCTGGCGCGTCGACGGCCGACGCCGAGCGATCTGGAGCCGCCGCTTCGGGCGGCGCGGCGCGGCACGCGAACCCGACGCTCGCGGCGAGGAACACGACACCCCGGACGCCGGACCCGAGCCTCACGCGACTTTCCTCCGCTCGAACACACCGAACAGGACGTATGCGCCGAAGGCGGCGAACAACGACGCGACGTACGGCCAACTCTCGAGCCCAAGCCAAGGTCCCGCGACGTACACGCTGGTGCCGACGATCAGCGCAGCGAACGCCGCGCGCGCGCCGCCGAAGCTCGAGCGCAACGCGAAGAGTGTGACGACGAACGCGCCCGAGCTGCCGATCGCCGAGGCGCTCTCGACCATTTCGTACACGTCGTCGGCGCTGTGAGCGAGGCCGTACGCGACGAGACCGAACACCACGACGCCGACGCGCGCCAAGCGCACCTTCTGCGCTTCGGTCATTCCCGGCCGCAACGATACGAGCACGTTGTGCGATGCGAGCGACGCCGCGACGAGGAGACAACTGTCGACGGTGGAGAGGATCGCGCTGACCAGCGCTCCGGCGAACAGGACGAACACGAACGCACCGAGGCGATCGTGCGCGAGCAACGGAAGCACTCGTTCTCCGTCCTCGAGACCGGGAAGGAGCTTCGCGCCGACGAGCCCCAGGAACACGGGCACGCAGCCGATCGCGACGTAACAGGCGCCGGCGGCGAGCGTCGCGTTGCGCGCGACCGAGGCGCTGCGTGACGCCGAGATGCGCGCGAGCAGCTCTTGCGCGAACACCGAACCGCAGATCGGCAACGCCCAACTCTCGAGGATCTCGAGCGGCGGCCCGGCGAAAGCGTCCCCGAACTTCAAGCGTTCGGGCTCGATCGCGGCGACCGTTTCGCTCACGCCGCCGAACTCCCACACGACCGCAACGGCCATCACGGCGAGGCCGAGCACGAGCGCGACGCCTTGCACGACGTCGGTCACGGCGTCCGCCCACATGCCGCCGGAAGTGGTGTAGACGATCACGACACCGGCCGCGATCGCGATGGCGAGGTCGATGTGGAGCTCGGACGCGCTCGCGAGGACTTGCCCGAACGCGCGGATCTGGGCGGCGGCCCAGAAGAGCGACGACGGGATCAGGATCAGCGCGGCGAGGCGCTCGACGCCGGGCGAATAACGCTGGCGGAAGAGGTCCGCGATCGTCGTCAGCTTGCGCCGCCAGAGCGCCGTCGCGAACAGCGCGCCGGTGAGCAGCACCGCGAAGCCGTAGCCGAACGGATCCGACGTGTTGGCGGAGACGCCGTGCTCGTAGGCGCGACCGGCCGCGCCGACGCACGTCTCCGCGCCGAACCACGTCGCGAAGATCGAAAAGCCGGCGAGCCACGGGCCGAGGCTTCGCCCTGCGACGAGATAGTCGTCTTCGGTGCGCACGCGTTTCGACACGACGAAGCCGATGACGAGCTGCAACGCGACGTAGCCGAGCACGCCGAGCAGGGTCGGACTCACGCAGCGCCTCCTGCGACGAACATGCGCAGAGTTCTAGCGAGTGCGTTCGGCGCCGTCAGTTCGCGGCCTCGCGCCGCACGCGCGCCTCGGACGGTTTCGCGACGTCGGCGCAACTTTCGTGCGAGGACGCGGGCTCACTGGGCAAGTCATCACGATTTCAACGAGGCCATAGGTGGACCACGAAAGGGGGCTCCCACGGTCAGGCCGCTCGACCCCAGCTCTTCCAACGCTCTTTGCAACGGCTCGCAACCGAGCGGGCCACTTGCGACACCAACCATCGTCGGTCCACGCACGACCGGCGAAGATTCGAACGGCGAACGGCACGAGCACTCCACCGCGCGACGCACGCGCAGGTCGAGTCTGCGACCGCTCGCAATCGATTAGACGCGGAGACGGCCGCTGGACGCTGCGCGAGGCAAGACCTTGCGCAGCGTCCCCGTCATGCCGGATCGCAGTGCGCTCGTCGGGCCTCGGCCTTCCCTTCGGACACCCAGTTGGACACGCCGACCGGACGCCGAGCTACGACGAACGCTGCGCTGCGATCCGGCACGCGCCGCGTGGCAGCCGCCGGCGAGCTCGCGCTGCCGAGCTCGCCGGCGTCGTCCTCAGGGAAGCGCGAGCTTCCAGAGCCCAGCGAACTTCCCGAGCGGCGGCAGCGGGCCGTGTGGATCCCCGAAGTGTCCGGCGAGCTTGCCGATCACCGGCCGCGGCGTGCTCGGGTCGCCGTCGTCGGCGCCGAGGAAGCGCAGCTCGTACGCGCCCTTCTGGAGCGCCGGGTGGTAGATCCACTTGCCCACGACGACTGCGACCGGCGCGTCCGTCGCCGGATCGCGCAGCTCGCCTTGGATCGGCCCCTTCGCGTTGCCGATCAGCCCGGCGCCGGTCGCCGCGTCGAGCACGAACAGCGGTGTCCCGTCGGGCGCCACGAGCACTCCGTGCATCACGCCGTGACCCTGCGGGTCGGGCAGTCCGAACACTCCTTTCGCGTGACCGTGCGCGACCGTCGGCACCTCGTCTTGGGCCGCGGCACGCGGCGCGAAGAGGGTCAACGGAAGCGCGAGCACCGTGCTCGAGAGCAGAATCTTCTTCGACATTTCGTTCTCCAAAGGCTTGGGAGTCTGCTTTGGAGCTCGTCGGAACCCGCGCGGCGCGACCGGGTTCCGCAGTCGACGAGAGTGGCTCGCACGAACGAACACGAGCGCTCGCCTGTTCGATGCGGCCGATTCGCACGTGTGCGCCGGCGTTGGCTCGACCGCAGCTCCACTTGCTGCGCGGCCCGGAAGGGTCGTTCCGCTCAGCAGCGTGTGCGCAGCGACTCGCGCGCTCGCTCTTGGGCGGCGGGCGACACGAAGCCCTTCGCTGTCGCGTGTGCCCACGACTTCTCGATGTAGCTCTCGGCGTCGGGGGTCTTGCACGCCGTGTCACCGTGGTCGACGTCGACCTTGCCGATGCGTCTTGCCGCTGCGGTCGCAGCCACGCGCATCGCCGCGTTCCGCCCGCCGATCGCGATCAGCGCGCGGTTCATCGCGTCGCGTTCCGCGTTCGGCGCCGTGTGGATCGACTTCTCGATGCGTGCGAGTCGTTGCGCGAACCACGCGTCCTCGGCGCGCTCATCGAGGTTCGCGAGGAGGCCGATGAGCGTCCACGCTGCGGCCCGCAACGTCGGGTCGGAAGACGCGAGCCAGTCGCGGGCTTTCGCGGTTCCGTGCGGACTCTCCGCAGCGAGCATCGGGACGTACGCGCCACACGATCGTACGCTCGCCGCTCGCGCCCAGCGATCGAGTTCGGACGCGCGGATCCGCGCGGGATCGGCGATCTTCACGGCGAGCGAGCGCGCGTCGTGGTTGCCGGTTTCCCACAACGCGAGGGCGAGCTCGTGATCGACGCCGATGCGTTTCACGAGCGTCTTCAACGTCGCGAAACTGACGCCGAACATCGGCTCTCGCGCGCCGTGGCGAGCGTAGGTCTTGCGCGTTTGCGCCGAGCCGGCCCGCTCGAGCTCGCGCATCGTCTCGGACAACGAAGCGCGGGCGGCGGTCGGTTTCGTGGCTCGTTTCGTCCGCGCAGTTGCGGCGACTTTCGGCGGCGATTTCGTGGTGCGGCGGTTCGTGACCATGCGCTCCAGTCTAGGTGCGAGTCGCGATGGGCTGGAAGCCTGCGTCGCCCGTCCGCACACATCGCGTGCCGGCTCTTTCGGCGCGCGCGTCGCGACCGTGCCGCGCCGTGATCGAATTCGAAGGCCAGGCGACCGTGGTCAGACCTGCGAGTGGTCCGAACGCGGGCGACCGCCGACCTCCGCGCAGACTCCGCAGCCCGAGCGACATCGCGCCGAACGATCCGGCGGCGAGCCGTCGGCTACTGCCAGTTCTCCCACTCGGCGTATCTCAGCGCGAGCTCGTGCTCGACCTCCGCGATGCGCACTTGGGTTTCCTTCATGCGCGCCGGGTTGCGGTAGACCTCTTCCTGGACGAGCTCGTCGTTGAGCTTCTTGAGCTCGGCTTCGAGCTCCATGATCCGTGCTTCGAGCTTCTCGAAGAGGAACGGGTTGCGGATCTTGCCGGGCGCGGACGCCTTCGCGGACTTCGGCGGCTCCTCGCGTTTCTCGGTGCGCTTCTCGTCGCGCTTGGCCTTCTCCGCGGCCTTCGCGTCGCGTTCGATCCGCTCGGCGAGCGCGGCGTCGGCGGCCGCGACGACGCTCGCGCGCCACTCGGAGTAGTTGCCGGTGAACTGCGTGACGCCCGCGCGATCGACGCTGACGATCCGCGTGCAGAGCGCGTCGAGGAACGCACGGTCGTGACTGACGCACACGAGCGTGCCGTCGAATTCGGAGAGCATCTCCTCGAGCGCAGCGCGCGCCGCGAGATCGAGGTGGTTCGTCGGTTCGTCGAGCGCGAGCCACGTCGGCTTCTCGAGCACGAGCTTGGCCAGTGCGACGCGCGCCCGTTCGCCGCCCGACAGTGCGGAGATCGATTTCTCGACTTCGTTGCCGCGGAACAGGAACTTCGCGAGATGCGAGCGGATGTCGAGGTCCGTCATGTCGCGGTGCGTGCGGCGGATCTCCTCGTACGGCGTCGCGTTCTCGTCGAGTTGCGACGTGTCCTGGTCGTAGTAACCGCACGCGGCTTTGTGGCCGAGCTGGATCTCGCCGCCGAGCGGGCGTTGCAGTCCGGCGAGGATGCGCAAGAGCGTGCTCTTGCCCGCGCCGTTCTCGCCGACGATGCCGATGCGATCCGCGCGACCGATGCGCAGGTCGAGCTGCGAGAAGAGCACGTTCGTGTCGTAGCCGCCGGAGAGCTCGCGCGCCTCGAGCACCATCTCGCCGCCGCGTTCCGCCTTCGGCGCGTGGATCACCGGCCGACGCACGTCGTTGAAGGGCTTTTCGAGGCGCACGACGCTTTCGAGTCGTTTCTGGCGACCCTTCGCTTCGGCGGTGCGCTGCGAGCCCATGTGCTTGCGGATGAAATCTTCTTCCTTGCGCAGGAATTCCTGTTGGTCCTCCCACGCGCGTTGCTCGCTCTTGAAGCGCTCCTCGCGCAGCACGACGTACTTGTCGTAGTTGCCCGGATAACGGCGGATCTCTCCGCGTTCGAGCTCGAGGATGCCGTCGACGGCGCGATTCAGCAGGCGGCGGTCGTGGCTGACGATCAAGACGGCGCCGCGCTGTTCGTGCAGCCAGGTTTCGAGCCACTCGATGCCCGCGAGGTCGAGGTGGTTCGTCGGTTCGTCGAGGAGCAGCAAGTCGTGGCCGGCGACGAGCTCTCGCGCGAGCGCCGTGCGGCTCCGTTCGCCGCCGGAAAGCGTGCGCGCTTCGCGGGTCCAGAGCTCCTTCGCGAGCCCGATGCCGGAAAGCACGATCTCGATGCGCCGCGCGATCTCCCAACCGCCGAGCTCGGCGATGCGTTGACTCTTCGCTTCGTGCTCGTGCACGAGCTTCTCGAGCGCGTCGCCCTCCGCGTGCCCCATGCGCTCGGCGATCTGGTCGAGCTCGCGTTGCAGCTCGCGCACTTCCGCGAGGCCTTGTTCGACGTACTGCAAGACGGACACGCCGGCGTCGAACTCCGGCATCTGCGGCACGTGGCCGAGGCTTGCGCCCTTGCGCAGTTGGATGCGGCCGCCGTCGGGTCGTTCGAGCCCTTCGACGAGCCGCAGGATCGTGCTCTTGCCGCCGCCGTTCTTGCCGATCAGACCGAGCTTCTCGCCCGGATCGATCTGGAACGTGACGCCGCGCAGCACGTCCTGCGCGCCGTAGTGCTTCTTGACGTCTTGGCAGATCAGCAGGCTCACGCCCGACCTCGCGCGACGCGCCTGCGTCCGAGAATCAGTGGTGCGCGCCGCCGGGGCCGTGCACGTGACCGTGCATGACCTCTTCGCGCGTCGCGTCACGGACGCCGGCGACGATCACTTCGTAGTGCAACACTTTGCCCGCGAGCGGGTGATTGCGATCGACCGTGACTTCGTCGCCCTCGATCTTCACGACCGTCGCCGCGACCGGCCGACCATTCGGATCGGTGCCGCGCAACAGCATCCCCGGCTGCAACGCGACGTCCGCCGGCAGCGTCGAGCGCATCACTTTCTCGACGAACTCGGGGCGGTGGTGTCCCCACGCGAGCTCGGGCGGCACCGACACCGAGAACTGATCGTCCTTCGCCTTGCCTTCGAGCGCTTGTTCGAGGCCCGGCAGGATCGCCTTGACGCCGTGGAGGTAGATCAGCGGTTTGCCGCCGCGCCGGTTGGTCTCGATCACTTCGCCGGCGTCGTTCTTAAGCGTGAAGTACACGGCCACGACTTTGTTCGGGCCGACGACTTGTTTGGTTTGCGCTGCCATGGGGGCGAAGAGCTTATCCGCCGCCCGCGTTCGCGGGGACACGGCGGCGCGTTTCCGCCTCGAAGGTCACGGCTCGAACGCGCGGACCTTGCCGTCGAGCCCGGCGGCGAAGACCCGCGCTCGACCGAGCGCGGCCGTGCCGGGGAAGCCGAACGTCGTGCCCGCGGCCTCGTCCTGCGCCGATGTCTCGAAACGCCACGCTGGCTTGCCGCTCTCGCGGTCGAGCGCGACGAACCCACTGCGGTGGGGCGCGGGATAGCCGACTTGGCCGCACGTGCCGACGTAGACGCGAGTTTCGCCGACCGCCGGCTCGCCCCAGGCCCAGCCGTGGACGTCGGTCGACCAACGACGTTCGCCGGAGCGCGCGTCGTACGCCGTGACCGCGGCAGTGTCCGACGAGCCGACGTACACACTGCCGTCGCGCACGACCGCGCTCGACTCGATCCACGAGAACCACGTGTAGTGTCGCCACGCGCTCGCGCCGGACGCCGCGTCGAGTCCGAAGAACTCGTACGAACGGCTGCCGACGATCACACGTTCGCCCGCGAGCGCCGGCGTCGACACGACGGCCTTGCGCGTGTCGAACTTCCAGAGCTCCTTGCCGGTCGCGACGTCGAGCGCGCGAACTCGTCCGTCGAAGCCGCCGAAGTAGACGCGCCGTTCGTCGACCGCCGGCGCGGCGAGCACGCACTCGTTGCCCGAGTGCGTCCAAAGCGTCTTGCCGTCGCGTGGATCGAGCGCGAGCACCCGACCGTCGTGCGTGCCGACGAAGAGCTTCCCTTGCGCGACGGTCACGCCGGAGCCGAAGCGGTCGTAGCGCGACGCCGGATCGTCGAAAGGCAAACGCACGATCGGTTCGGTCTCGAGCCGCACGCGCCAACGCTCCTTGCCGGTCGCGAGGTCGAGCGCATAGACGCAGCCGTCGTCGGAGTGCTGGTAGACGACGCCGTGCTCGACGCTCGCGCGCGAACGCAAGCGAGCGCCGGTCGCGAACTCCCAACGCTTCGTGCCGTCGCGCGGATCGAGGGCGAGCAATCGGCCGTCTTCGACTCCGACGAGCACTCGGCCGTCCGCGAACGTCGCGCCCGGCCACGCAGGGCTTCGCGCGTCGTACGTCCACACCGGCGTCGCGAGCGGCGCAGCGAGTTCCGGGCGAGCGGGGAACTCGAGCTCGTCGACTCGCCGCACGGTGAACGGGAGCTCGTCGATCGGCGAGAACGCGCTCGCCACCGTGCCCTCGAGCGTGCGTCCGTCCGCGCCGAGCGTCAGCGTGCCGAGCCAACCGAGCTCGAGCTTGCCGCCGTCGAGTGCACGCAGCTCGAACTCGCCGAGCGGCTGATGCAGCACGTGGATCGCCGGCAGACTGACCGCGACCGCGAGGGCGCCGGAGTCCGTGCGCTCGATTTCGAGTCCGTAGGGCGTCGACGAGCCTCGATGGAACGCGGCACCGGACCACGCGCCGCAGATGTCCGGAGTCGTGGCCGTTTGCAGCGCGAGCGCAAGACAGAGGTGCAGCATGGCGGCCATCGTGCCGCACAGGCGAGCGCTCTGCGTCTGGCTCCGGTACGGAGGTCGTCAGAGCTGTGCGAGCGAACGCGCGACGTGGCCGTTACGCTGTCGACGCGATGAAACTCGTCCCCTGGCTTTGCGTGTTCGCGTGGGCGTTGCCGGTGCTCGCGCAAGATCGTCCTCTCGCGTTCGTCGGCGCGCGGATCCTGCCGATCGCTGCACCCGCGATCGACGACGGCGTGCTCGTGATCGAGAAGGGCCGCATCGTCGCGGTCGGCGCGCGTGCGAGCACCGTGTTGCCCGCGAACACCGAGCGCGTCGACGTCGTGGGCAAGACGTTGATGCCTGGGCTCGTCGACACGCACAGCCACGTCGGCGGCGGGTGGGGCGCGGATGCGAGCGCACCGATCCAACCGAGTGTGCGCATGCTCGACGCCGTCGATTGCCGCGACTCCGGACTGCAACGCGCGCAAGCGGGTGGCATCACGACGCTCAACGTGATGTCGGGCAGCGGCCACTTGCTCAGCGGCCAGACGATCTACCTCAAGAACCGCGACGTGGGCACGATCGAGGAGCTCTGTTATCGCTTCGCCGACGGTTCGCCGATGGGCGGCATGAAGATGGCGAACGGCACCAACAGCCAACAGGAGCCGCCGTTCCCGGGCACGCGCGGCAAGTCGGCCGCGTTGGTGCGCGAAGCCTTCGTCGCGGCAGAGGAGTATCGTCGCAAGCTCGCCGCCGCCGGCGACGACGCGAGCAAACGACCGCCGCGCGACCTCGCGAACGAAGCGCTCGTCGAAGTCCTCGAAGGCAAACGCATCGTCCACCACCACACGCACCGGCACGACGACGTGCTCACGGTGTTGCGGCTCGCGAAGGAGTTCGGCTTCCGCGTCGTGCTGCACCACGTCAGCGACGCGTGGAAGGTTGCCGACGAGATCGTCGCGGCGAAGGCTTCGTGTTCGCTGATCGTCGTCGACACGCCGGGCGGCAAACTCGAAGCGATGGACGTCGACGCGCGTTCCGCCTCGGAGCTCGAGAAACGCGGCGCGCGTGAGCTCGTCGCGTTCCACACCGACGACTGGATCACCGACGGCCGGCTCTTCCTGCGCATGGCGGCGCTCGCGGTGCGCGCCGGGCTCTCGCGCGAGACGGCGCTCGCCGGCTTGACGCTGAATCCGGCGCGGATGCTCGACCTCGGCGACCGCGTCGGCAGCCTCGAGCGCGGCAAGGACGCGGACTTCATCGTGCTCGACGGCGATCCGCTGTCGGTGTACACGCGCGTCGAGCAAACTTGGGTCGCCGGCGAGAAGGTCTTCGACTACGCCAATCCGCAGGATCGGCTGTGGGCGGAAGGTGGTTGGGGCGCGGGCCAAGCGCGCGGCGGCGCGTTGTGCTGCCTCGGCGAGGAGGAAGTGCGATGAGCGCGCTCATCTGCCTTGGCGCGCGTGCGTGCGGCGTGTTCGTGCTCGCCGCGTCGGTGATCGCGCAGGACCTCGCCGTCTTCGGCAAGCGCGTGCACACGGTCTCCGGCGCCGTGATCGAGAATGGCGTCGTGCTCGTCAAGGGCGGCAAGATCGTCGCGCTCGGACCCATGACCGAGCTCGAGCCGCCGATCGGCATGCGGACGTTGACGGCGGACGTCGTCACGCCCGGACTGATCGACGCGCACTGCGTCATCGGGCTCGCGGGGTATTTGAACCAACCGCAGGATCAGGACCAACACGATCCCGCGGCGCCGATCCAGCCCGAGTTGCGCGCGCTCGACGCGTACAACGCTCGCGAGCGCTTGATCGAGTGGGTGCGCGAGTTCGGCGTCACGACGATCCACACCGGGCACGCGCCGCTCGCGTTGATCTCAGGCGACACGCTGATCGCGAAGACGCGCGGCGACACGGTCGACGAAGCGGTGCTCGTGCCGCGCGCGATGGTCGCGGCGACGCTCGGCTCCGATTCTCGCGCGGAAGGCAAGGGCAAGTCGCCGGGCACCGCGGGCAAGCAGCTCGCGCTCTTGCGCGAAGCGTTGATCGGCGCGGACGAGCATCGCCGCACGCTCGCGGCGGCCGGCGACGATGCGACGAAACGCCCCGATCGAGATCTGCGCAAGGAAGCGCTCGTCGACGTGCTCGAAGGCCGCGTGCCGTTGCTCGTGACCGCGCACCGGCATCAAGACATCTCGTCGGCGTTGCGGCTCGCGCGCGAGTTCGGTTTCAAGCTCGTCCTCGACGGCGCCGCGGAGGCGTACGTCGTGCTCGACGAACTCTCGGCCGCGCACGTGCCGGTGATCGCGCACCCGCCGATGGCGCGCTTCGTCGAGGACCTGCAGAACGCGAGCCGCACGACGCCGAAGCAGCTCTTCGACGCCAAGATCCCGTTCGCGTTCCAGAGCGGGTACGAGAGCTACGTGCCGAAGACGCGCGTGGTGCTCTACGAAGCGGCGATCGCGGCCGCGCACGGGCTCGGACGCGACGCCGCGTTGCGCGCGATCACGCTCGACGCGGCTCGCGTGCTCGGCATCGACGCGCGCGTCGGCAGCTTGGAGGTCGGCAAGGACGCCGACTTCGCGCTCTACGACGGCGATCCGTTCGAGTACACGACGCACTGCGTCGCGACGGTGATCGACGGCGTGGTGGTGTTCGCCGGTTTGCGCTGAACGCGCGAGCGACGAACCCGCGTCACTCGCATGGATCGATCACGAGCTTCTCGACGCCCGCGCGGCCTTCGCTGACGAAGACCGTGCGGCGCGCCGGGTCGCGCGGATCGAGCGTCAGCGAGATCGCTTGGCCTGCGACCGGCACGAAACCGATCGCTCCGGTCAAGTCCGCGTCGAGCACGCCGACGCCGTCGTCGAGGAACGCGACGTAGACGAACTCGCGATCGCAGTCCTTCGCACCGAGAACGACGTGCGTCGGGCTGAGCCGCGTGCCGTACGCGCCGATCTCCTGCGACAAATCGCGTTTTGCGAGTGGCGTGAGCTGGTACGGCGACGACGTGTCGTACGCGGCGAGCCCGCCGGTGCCCCACGCGACGAAGAGCCGCTCGCTCGCCGCATCGAGCGTCGCGCGGCCGGCCTTGAACGTCGGATCGACGTCGCTGAAGGACACGAGCTTCTGCACTTTCGTGAAGTGCGGCACACCCGCGCCGTCGAGCGTCACACGCAGCACCACGACTCCGGCCCGAGCGCTCGCGAGCGACCGTGGCGCGTCGCCGTTGACGCCGAAGGGCACGTAGACGGCGAGCTCGCGACCGCCGTTCACTTCGCGCACGGCGATGCCCTCGAGCGCGTCCGCGGCCGGCGCGTCTTGCCACGTCGCGACGAGCGCTGCCGGCGTGCACGGCGGCGCGCAGTCTGGATCGTTCGGCGCATTCTGCGTGCCGAGGTCGAAGAGCTTCACCGTGTACGACTTCGTCACGTCGGTGCCGTCCGACTGCGTCGTGAACACCCAACGGCGCCGGTCCGCATCCGTGGGTTTCGTCGCGCCGTTCCACGCGCCGAGCACCGCGGCGAGCGCGAAGCCGCGCCCGTCCTTCTGGAGCTCGGCGCCGAGCGCGAGCGGTCGATCGGGTGTCGCGAGGTCGTACACCTGCACGCCACCGGGCTGACCGGGCACGCCGCGTTGCGTCGCACCGACCAAACGTGCGTTCGGCGGCGGGAAGACGCCGAGCGTGACGGCGCCGACGAGCTCGCTGAACGGCGCCGGAATCGAGCCGAACGTCGGATTCGACGTGCGCGCGTCCCGCAACGCGGTCGCGAGGTCGAACGCGGCGACCCCGACTTCCGTCGCGACGTGGAGGAAGTCGCCGTTAGGAGTCGAGAGCACGACCGCGTCGTCGTGCGCCTTGAGCGCGAGACGTGCCGGATCGCGCTCGTCCCAAGACGCTTCGACGACCGCAGTCGAACCGCCGCTCCCTGGAGTGACGCGCACGAGCGCGAGGCCGCTCGTGTCGCCGGCGATCGCCAAGTGGTAATCCGCTCCGCCGTAACGCACGCAACGCACGTCTTCGACGCCGTAGAGCGGCAGCGGACTCGGTGTGAGCTCGAGTTCCGCGACCGGGTCCGCGCCGACGAGCACCGGATCGTCGTTCACGTCGAGGCGATAGACGAACACGCCGTCGACGGGGAGTTGGCCGTTCGCGCCGGGGGCGCTGGCGCACTCCGGCCGCGACGAGTCGCCGAAGAACTGCCACTCGCCCGCGAACTCCTTGCCCCAACCGACGCAAAGCCGCGCGCCGGCGTTCGGCGCGGATTCCGGCGCGGGGTCGAGCGCCAGCGTGTTCGCGTGGCTCGCGCGCGGCACGCCTTGGCCGTCGCGCTCCACGAGCGGCCAACCGGGGCTCGCGTCCGCCGTGAGCGTTCCGTTCGCGACGTCGAACGCGAACACGCCGTGGAAGTACGCCGCGGCGTAGGCGCGCGCTCGCGTTTCGTCGATCACGACGTCGCGCACGATGCACTCCGGCGCGCTCGTCGCGGCGGGCCACGGAGTGCGCGCATCTTCCGTGATCACGAGAGCGCCGTTCGCGCAGTGGTAGGAGAAGTCGCGCCGCTGCAGCGACGCGCGCGACGCGCCGATCCGCGCGCAGTCGGCGCCGAGCAGGACCGTGAAGCTCGCGTCGTTCGTGCCCGAAGGCGGGGGCGCGATCGCGAGGCTCGCCGCGACGCACTGCACGGTCGCGCCGACGTCGAAGGCGGCGCGCACGGCGAGCGTGTCGCTCGCCAAGTCGTGCTCGACGATCACGAGCCGCCCGCCGGCGGTCCCGGGCACGCCGCTCGTGGTGTCCAGCGGATCGTCCGTGCCGACGATCACGATGCGTTTCGACGGACACGCGCTCGCGTCCGCGTCGAGCACGGCGAGCGAACGCGCGCCTTCGGTACCGGCGAGCACGCCGGTGTTCACGATCGACGTGTCGCTGCGCCGGATCGCGACGAGCCCGCGCCTCCACGCGGCCGCGTAGACGTGCTCGTCGGTGACTTCGAGCGCACGCACGAACCCGCCGAGTTCGAGCTTCTCCGGCGCGACGGGAGCGAGCGGCGTCAACGGATCCCCCGGCGTGTGCTGCAACGTGAAGAGTCCGGCGCCCGCGCCGTCGAAGACCGCACCGTTCGAGTCGATGGCGAGGGCCTTGCTCGCGACGAGCGTGTAGCCGTCGATCACTTGCGCCGACGCCGTGGCGGGCGGCGTGACGTTCCCGCCCCCGGACCCGGAGCCGCCGCAGGCGCCGAGAACGCTCGCGACGAGCGCCGCGGCCGCGCCGCCGACGAGGCTTGACCGGCCCGTTCGGCCCGTTCCGCCCGTTCGACCCGTTCGGCCCGCGCGCGACGAACCCGCTTCCGCGTCGCGTGAGGCGCGACGACATCCCATGCGGTCGCCACTGCGCCGCGCATCGTTCCGGTGCCTGCCGATCATCCGTGCCCGTTCGCCGACGCCGCCTGCCAAACGACGCTTCGCGACCACGACCAGCCTAACACCGACCTTCGGACGGAACTGGCTCGGTACGTTGGGTCACGAAAACGGCGCTGGCGACGCTTGCGTGGCGTTTCGCGCCGTCGTCACGCGCCTTCCGCGAGGCCCAAGCGGTCCTCCGGCGTGAACGAAAGTTCCTCGGCGACCGCGGACGACGACGACAACGCGACCGAGCCGCTGCGTTTCGCGAGTGGCGTGGGCTCGCTTGCGGTGCGCGGACGTCGGTTCGGTCCACTCGCAACGCAGGACACGACGCGGGGCTTCCAGCATGGACCGACGCAAATCGGCTCGGTTACACGTCGTTCGAAATTTCCTGCCCAACCACCGGTGGCAGTACTCGTTCGGGGCCGATCCCCGCGCTGCGCCGCGGCGAGAACCGCTTCGGCAAGTGGCCGCGCGTTCACTTCGAGCGAGCGAACGCGGTCCAGTGCCACGAACGAGCCGACGGAACGCGTACGAATCGCGATGACACATCCGTCGGAGCGCGACGCTCGTACGAACGCAGCCTGCGTTCGTCGCCCTCCCGCGATGCCGCGCAGCGCGCAGCGTCCAATCCGTGGACGTCGCAGCGTGCCGGGAGTCGGCTCACGGGCTCCCGTTGCGCTGCGCCGGGCGTGCGGTCGAGCTCGAGGAGCTCGATCGCGGGCCCCGTGTGCGTCGCTCGCCGATCGTTCCTCCGTCCCCCAACTTCGAGTCAGGAGCTCTTCATGCGGTTCTTCAACGTTCCTTTGCTTTCGACCTCCCTCCTCGCGACCGCGGTGCTCGCGTTCGCATCGACGGCGTCCGCGCAGATCGTCGCGATGCGCGCGGACCTCGACGGCTCGCAGGAAGTGCCGCCGAATCCGTCGACCGCGACCGGCACGGCGTACGTGCTCGTCGATCGCGCGACCAACACGGCGACGTACTCGATCACGTACACCGGACTCTCGGCGCCCGAGAACAACGCGCACTTCCACGCCGGCGCCGTGGGAGTCAGCGGGCCGGTCAAGGTCGGATTGCCGCTCGGCACGAACAAGACCGGGAGCTTCTCCTACGCCGAGGCCGATGAAGCGACGCTCGTCAACGGCGGGTGGTACATCAACATCCACTCGAACAACTTCGTCACCGGCGAGATCCGGGGCCAAGTGCTGCGCAGCGACAGCCTCGTGACGATGCGCGCCGATCTCGACGGAGCGCAGGAGACTCCGCCGAACGCCTCGACGGCGAAAGGTTCCGCCTACCTGCTGATCGACACGGTCGCCGACTCGTTCTTCTACAGCCTGACGTTCGACGCGCTTTCCGCCACCGAGACCAACGCGCACATCCACGTCGGCGCGCCGGGAGTCGCCGGTCCGGTCAAGCTCGGGCTGCCGACCGGCAACTCGAAGAGCGGCGTGCTCAACTACGCGGCCGCGGACGAAGCGACGCTGCTCGGCGGCGGTTGGTACTTCAACGTGCACTCCGGGAACTTCCCGGCCGGTGAGATCCGCGGCCAGATCGTCTCCGCGGCGAGCAACCCGTCGAGCTACTGCGTCGGTAAGCCGAACAGTCTCGGTTGTGTGCCGAGCGTCGCGTTCGTCGGTCTGCCGATCCTGAGCGGCCCGGACACGCTGACGATCAGCGCGACCCAGTGCCTCAACAACAAGAACGGCATCTTCTTCTGGGGCTCCACGCCGAACGCGGTGCCGTTCTCCGGCGGAACGTTGTGCGTGAAGCCGCCGCTGCAACGCCTTCCGCCGCAGAGCTCGGGCGGCAATCCTCCGCCGAGCGACTGCTCCGGCAGCTACTCGTTCTTCTTCAGCCACGCGTACATGGCGTCGCAAGGCCTTGCCGCGGGCTCGCAGGTCCACGGCCAATTCTGGATGCGCGACCCGGCGCACCCGGACGGCACCGGCGTGGCGCTGAGCAACGCGCTCTACTTCGCGATCCTGCCTTGATCTCGACGTCGTGAGCGCCAGCGCGTGCTCGCACGCCGGCGCTCGCGAACGCCGCACCGATCCACGCGTTCGCAGCGACATCGCGGGCGCCGACTCCACTGCGAGGCGGCGCCCGCAGTCCTATGCGAAGCGCGGTGTCGCGTTCGCGCGCACCGGACGGCACGGCGTGCTCTCGCCTCGCCCGACCGCCGTCGGCCGAGCCCGCGATCCGCGCCGATGCTCGCACGGAGCGACGCGCGCGAAAGCCGTCGTCGATCGACGAGTGAGGATTGCGACAAGAAGACTCACGTCTCGGTTCGTCGAAACTTTTTGCACTCCTCGCCGAAGCCTCGAACGCCGCGCCGAAGGTCACGCGAGTTCGTTTCCTCTCTTCAACCAGGAGTTGCAATGCTCTCGCGAATGATCTCCGCTTCGGCGGCGCTGGCGACACTCGGCGCGCTCGCCGTCGCCCAAGATTCTCCCCAGGTCAAGAACATCATCCTCTTCGTCGGCGACGGCATGGGCGTTTCCACCGTCACTGCGACGCGCATCTACTCGGTGGGCATCGAAGGCTCGCTGATGATGGATCAGATGCCCTACGTCGCTTTGAACCGCACGTACTCGTCGGATGCGATCACCACCGACAGTGCGCCGAGCGCCAGCGCGATGTGCAGCGGTGTGCGCACGAACAACGGAGTCCTCGGATTCGGTCCGACGTGCGAGTACCAGGACTTCAACGGCGACGGCGATGGGCCGGCGACCACCACGATCGCCGAGCGGTACAAACAAGCCGGCCGCAAGGTCGGACTCGTCAGCACGGCGCGCATCACGCACGCGACGCCAGCTTCCGCGTACGTGCACATCAACGACCGCGATCAGGAGAACACGATCGCACTGCAAGCGCTGCCCGGTGACGCGCAATACAACCCAGCGCTCGGCACCGGCCTCGACTTCCTCGCCGGCGGCGGTCGGCGTCACTTCGTGCCCAACACCGTCAACGACGAAGAAGGCTCGAAAGGTTCGCGCACCGACGGTCGCGACCTGCGCGCGGAATTCCAGAACGCCGGTTACACGTACGTGTGGGAGACCGGTGGTTTCAACGCGCTGACCCAGGCCGATCTCCCGGTGCTCGCGTTGCTCGAATCGAGTCACATGGAGTACGAGCACGATCGCCCGGGCGACGCCGGCGGCGAGCCCGATCTCGTCACGATGACGTCGAAGGCGATCGAGACGCTCTCCAATCCGAACGGCTTCTTCCTGATGGTCGAAGCGGGCCGCATCGACCACGCGCACCATGCGGGCAACGCGTTCCGCGCGCTCAAGGACACCGAGATCTTCGACAAGGCGCTGGCACAAGCGATCTCGATGGTCGACTTGAGCGAGACGCTGATCGTCGTCACTGCCGACCACAGCCACGTATTCAACATCGCGGGCTATCCGCTGCGTCCGGCGAGCGAGCTCCAGTACTCGATCGCCAATCCCGACGCGGGTTGGCTCTCGATGACGAACGGCGGCATCTTCGACGTCGTCTACGACGTGAACCCCGGCACGAACTCCGTCGCGCCGGCGACCGACGCCAACGGCGTGCCTTACACGACGCTCGTGTACGGCAACGGCCCGGGTTATCGCGTTGGTCCGCGCGTCGATCCGCGCCTCGACACCACGCCCGGACTCAACGGCGTGATCCCGGCGGGCCCGGCGGATCCCGCGTACCTCCAGGAAGCTGCGGTGCCGCTGAGCTCGGAGACGCACTCCGCCGAAGAAGTCGCGGTCTACGCGATCGGCAAGGGCTCGGGCCGCGTGCGCGGCACGATCTCGCACACGCGCGTCGGCCAGCTCCTGCGCTGGGCGTCCGGTCTCTGATTCCCGTTCCTTCCGTCTCGACCACTCCACGAGCGGCTCTTCCGACGCGCGCCGTCGGAGGAGCTGCTCTCCCGCGCCTGCGAACTGCCATGTTCTCGACCAAGCTCTCGATCTTCGCGTCCCTCGTTCTGCTCGCCGCGTGTTCGGCGACTCGTTCGCCGGCGAACGACGACCCCGAAACGACGCGCCCGCCGTTGCCCGAACGCGTATCCGGCAACGAGCCGAGCCCGGTTCCGTCGTTGCGAGGGCGAGCCTTCCTGCCGACTGGCACGCCGTGTCGCCTGGGTTACCGCGTGGCGGATGCGAGCAGCGGGCACACGGCGCACTTCGAGACCGTGCGCGGCGCGGCGCACCTGCGCGTGACGGGCGAAGGCGCCGAGTGGTTCTTCGAGCGCAATTCCGTCCACCACGAGGAGCTCACTGGCTTCCGCGTGGACGTCGCGCGCCGCAAGCTGATCGAGTATCCGTTCACCGACCTCGTGATCGACGGCTTCGCGCGCTCGTGGAGTTCGCTCGCGAGGTTGGGCATCGCGCCCGAGGAGCTCGGAGCGCTCCAGCCGACCGGCGAGAGCGTCGAGGAGTTCGGTGTGCGCTTCGAAGTGCTGCGCAACGACCACGCTCGCGGCGGTGAGCTGCGCGAGTTGCGCTGGTCGCACGAGCACCAGCTCCCGCTGCTCGCCGAACGAGCGTCGGGGTGGACGCTGCGGCTCGAAACGCTCGCCTTCGAAGCGCCGGACGCGCGGACGATCACGGCGAGCCTCGCGCACCCGAGCTTCGTCGCCCAGGACGTGGCCGATTGGCGCGAGGGCCTGCACGACCACCTGGGTGCCGCGACGCACGCCGCGCACGCCGATCACGGGCACTGAGACCGCGAGCGGCCGCGTCGCGAGCTACCGCTTCGCCCAGGCGATCGCGTACTTGACGATGTCGCCGATCCAGGCTTCGAGCGGCTTCGGCGACCAGTCGACGGGATGCATCGGGATGCAGCCGGTCTTGCCGTCGGCGCGGAAGAGCGTGCAGTGTTGGGCGGCGATCGGAGCGCACGCCCACGCGCGCACCGGGTGGCGGATCACCGGCACGCCGGCCGTGAAGCCCGGGGTGTTCGCGGCGATCAACGCGAGGTAACGGTCCTTCGCTTCGAGCGCGCTGCGTTCCGTCGCGCGAGTCGCGTCGAGCACGAACGCGTCGCGTCCGTACGGTCCCGGAGTGACGAACAGGAAGTCGGGCGTCACGTCCTTGCCGCGCACGCAATGGAAGCCTGTCGGGTTGTCGCGATAGCGCGAAAGCCGCGGCTCGATCCAGAGCTCGATCGTCGTGTGCCCGCGCTCGAGCGGCACGCGGCCGGCGAGGAAGAGTGCGCCGACCGGATCGCTCTTCGTCTCGAAGCCGCGCGCGTCGAGCGCCTGCAAGAGCTTCACGCCGCACCAACGTTGATAGAGATACGGCACGTCGGCGGCCGCGACGGCGTCGTGCAGCAGCGAACGGACATAGCCCGGCAAGAAGCTCGACGGCGACGACCAGAAGAGCGCTTGGCGCCGCAAGCTCGACCACGCCGGCGTGCCCGGGTACGGCGAGGGCGGCGACGCCGACGGTTGCAGATTGCGGCCCGCATGGCGGCGCACGAGGTCCTCGGCGCGCACGAGCACGAGCGCCGCTTCGTCGAGCCGCGCCCGCAAGAGGTCGAGCGCGAGTTCGTCGCTCTTCGCGAACCGCGAAGCTCCCGAGCGGGCGATGTGTGCGTCCGCGACCTGCTTCGCGACGCGTTCGCGGGCGACTTCGAGTTTCGTCGCGCGGTCGCGCAACTGATGGATCAGCCAGCGCAACGCAGCGACGTCGGGTTCGGGCACCGGCACGAGGCGACTCCAGCGTTTCGGCAACACGGAGCCACCGACGCGCGCCCAGTCGCAGGGCCTGCGCGAGAGCGCGGCGCGCAGCGGCGTGAACGCTTCGTGCTCTTCGACGCGCGTCGGATCGTCGCGTGTGGCGAGCTCGGCGAGCAAGCCGGGCACCAGCGACGCGAGTGCGTGCGCTCCGCCGAGCTCCGCGCGCATGCCTTGGGCGCGTGGAGCGCCGGCTTCGATCCGGCCGGCGCGCGCGAGGCCCGTCTCGAGCAACTCGCCCGAGAACGCGCGCAAGTCGTCGACGATGCGCTCGACGAAGATCTCGTTCGAGCGCCTCATGCCTGGCTGACGTCGAGGCCTTCCTGGAGCGCTTCTTCCCAGCTCGCGATCAGCCGCGCGCACTCCGGCAAGTTCTTGCCCCGGCTCTCGCGCTCGGACCAATCCTTCAAGCGCTCGACGAGGTTCAAGTCGGCGGGATCGCCGACGAGCAAGCGCACTTTCGACAGCACTTCCTGCACCAGCACGAGGTCGATCGCGCCCCACAAGTCGATGCCGAGGCCGCCGAGGTCGTCGGCGCAGGCCTTCAGCGAGAGCGCGCTGCGCAGCGAGAACGTCGCTCCTTTCAGACTGGTGATGAAGTCGAGTTGACCGATCGCCTCGATCTGCTCTTCGTCGAGCGCGAGCCCCGCTTGTTGCACCGCGTGGCGCGGATCGATGGTCACTTCGACGACGGCGGCGCGGTCGAGCACGCGCGGCGAGAGCGGTCGTGTCGTGTGGTCGTTGTTGATCGTCGCGACGAAACGCACCGACGGCGAGAGGAAGAGCTCGGGCGGATCGGTGACCGGCCAACCGCGCACGCTCTGTCCGCCGAGTTCCAACGTGCGGTCGCGGCGCGCGCTGGTCGGGAACTGCGAACGCACGAGGACGTCGGAGAGCCAATATTCGGGCTGGCTCAGGTTGAACTCCTCGAAGATGACGAGGTGCACGCGTGGATCGCCGCGGTCGTGCGCTTTCGCCGCCTGGTGGAGGAAGTTCGTGAAGCGCGTCGGTTCGAACGTGTTGTGGATCGGGTTGACGTAACCGAGCAAGTCTTCGCGGCCGCGCCACGTCGACGACACCGGCACGACGAGCGTGCGTTCGCGCTGCGGATCGTCGATCAAGTTGAGCGCGAGCGTGCTCTTCCCGACGCCCGGATTGCCGCGCAGGATCAGCAGCGGCTTGGTCAACGTCCCGACCGAGATCTTGGTCAACGTCGCCTTGCCGTGGCGGGCGACGATCCAGTCGCGTTTCGCCGGCTCGATCAGGGCGGCTTGCGGCGGCGCGGTCCGCAGCGGCTCGAGCACCGGTGCGACGGTCGGCGCGAGCGTGCCGACGAGCGGTTCGTTCGGCGCGGCTTCGGAGACGACGATCTCGCCTGCGGGCGCGCCGGTCGGGCTTTCGCTCTTCTGCAGCTCGGCGAACTTCTTGAACGGCGTCGCGCCGGCGCCGAAACGTCCGACGCGCGGTTTGGCCGTGCGCGCGGGATTCGCAGCCTTCTTCACGCGTTTCGCCGCGGCGTCGAACCACGCCGAGATGTTGCGCGCGAAGTTGGCGAAGCGCTGCTCGTCGGCGGGCGTGTGCCACGTGGCGCCGCCGTGCACGACGTCCTGACCCTGCTTGAAGATGCGCTCGACCGACACACGCTCGACCGACTTGATGTACGGCCCGGGGAGGTGTTGGAAACGCGGGATGTCGAGCTTGAGCGACGTCAACCGACACCAACCGTCCGGGTGCGGCACGAGGCGCCAGTCGATGCGCCGGCCGTTCTCGAAACGTTCAGCCTTCTGGATGCGGTACGCGCCGAAGACGAACTTGGGCGTGCCCCACGCTTCGGCGATGCCGCCAGGCTCGCTGAACTGCCGGCCCCACAGGACGAGGATCTGATCGTCGAGGAGGTGCGGATCGTCGTCGAGGATCCACCCGATGCCGTCGTCGGGGATCAACAGGTGCGGATTCGTCTCCGCGAAGAGGTTGATGTGGAAGCAGCGGCGGTCACCGCGCGCGCAGTAGTCGTCGCGAAAGTCCTGCTTCGCGCCGCACGACCAAGCAGATGCTCCGTTGCAGATCGTGCCGTCCCAACCTTGACGATGTGAGTTGACCGTACAACCGAGGGCGTAGCCCGGTTCGATTTCGAAGCTCATAGAAATAGGAGATAGAGGAGGCGACCATGGGCGAATCGAGCGCTGGCGTCGGGCCAGGTGCTCGCAACCTCAATCTAGCACCGCGTTCGAAACCCGATGGCCTCTCTCTTCACCCGCATCATCCAAGGCGAGCTTCCCGGCCGTTTCGTGTGGAAGGACGAGCACGTCGTCGCCTTCCTGACCATTCGGCCCATCCGTCCGGGCCACGTGTTGGTCGTGCCGCGCAAGGAGGTCGACTACTGGATCGACCTCGAGCCCGAGCTCGCGAATCGCGTGATGTCGGTGAGCCAGACCGTGTCGCGCGCGATCCAGAACGCGTTCCAACCGAAGAAGGTCGGTCTCGCGATCATCGGACTCGAAGTGCGGCACGTGCACTTGCACCTCGTGCCGGTGAACGAGGTCCGCGACCTCGACTTCGCGAAGGAGGACCCGAACGCGAGCCCGCAGTCGCTCGACGAAGCCGCCGCGAAGATCCGTGCCGCCCTGCGCGCGCTCGGCCGCAAGGAAGTCGCGGACTGACGCGCGGTGACGAGATCGAGAGGCGGGTGAGCAAGCCGGGAGGCACCGACTCGCACCTCGCATGGATGATGTCGCGCGGCCAGAGCGGCCGGAGACTGCTGACGGCAGCCGCCACCTCTGCTTGAATGCTCCGTCGACAGGCGGACATCACTTGTCCATGCACCCCGAAGAAGCCGCTCGCGAGCAGATTGACGCCGCGCTCACTGCGGCGGGCTGGGCCGTCCAGGATTGGCGCAAGTTCGATCCTACGGTCGGCCGCGCCCAAGCGCTGCGCGAAGTTCCGATGGGGGTGGTGGGCTCGGCGGACTATGTCCTGGTGATCGATCGACGGGCCGTTGGCGTGATCGAGGCGAAGAAGGCCGGCACGAAGCTCACGGGCGTCGCCGAGCAGTCGGACTTCTACGGCAGCAACCTGCCCGACTTCCTCGCCAAGGGCTCGAAGCCGCGCTTCTTCTACGAGTCGACCGGCGTCGAGACCTTCTTTCGCGACACGGCGGACCCCGAACCGCGCTCGCGTCGTGTGTTCGCTTTTCATCGCCCCGAGACGCTCGCGGAGTGGGCGAGCCAGCGCGAGACGTTGCGCGCGCGCCTCGCACGCACGCCGGGCGAGCATCCCCTCGCTCGCGCGGGCTTGCGCGAGTGCCAGGTCGAGGCGATCGAGAGTCTGGAGCGCTCGCTCGCCGAAGACCGACCGCGCGCGCTGATCCAGATGGCGACCGGCTCGGGCAAGACGTACACGGCATGCGCGTTCGTCGAGCGCTTGATCCGTCACGGCGGCGCGCGGCGCGTTCTGTTCCTCGTCGACCGCGCGAATCTCGGCCGCCAAGCGAAGGGCGAGTTCGAGCAGTTCGTGATCCCCGGCACCAACCGCAAGTTCACCGAGCTCTACAACGTCCAGCACCTTACGTCGAACCACCTCGACCACGTCGCGCGCGTGACGATCGCAACGATCCAGCGGTTGTACTCGATGCTGCGCGGCGAGGAGCTCCCGGAGGATCTCGACGAGCGCTCGGGTTTCGAGCTCGGTCTCGACAAGACGCCGCCGAAGGACATCGCCTACAACCCGGCGCTGCCGATCGAGACGTTCGACTTCATCGTCACCGACGAGTGCCACCGCTCGATCTACAACCTCTGGCGTCAGGTGCTGGAGTACTTCGACGCGCATCTGATCGGGCTGACCGCGACGCCGTCCAAGCAGACGATCGGCTTCTTCGGAGGCAACCTGGTGACGGAGTACGGTCACGAGCGCGCGGTCGCCGACGGTGTCAACGTCGGATACGAGGTCTACCGCATCAAGACCGAGGTCACCGAGCGCGGCGCGACCGTCGAGAAGGGTCTCTTCGTCGACAGGCGCGACCGGAAGACGCGCGCGCGGCGGTGGGAGGAACTCGACGACGATCTGACGTACGACGCGAGCGCGCTCGATCGCTCCGTCGTCGTGCCTTCGCAGATCCGCACGGTGCTGCAGGCGTTCAAGGACGCTCTGCCGGAACTCTTCCCCGGCCGCGAGCTCGTCCCGAAGACGCTGGTGTTCTGCAAGGACGACAGCCACGCCGAGGACGTCGTGCAGCTCGCCCGCGAGGTGTTCGGCAAGGGCAACGACTTCGCGAAGAAGATCACCTACAACACCTACGATCCGGAGACGAAGCGCTACGCGAAGTCGGACACGCTGATCGCGGAGTTCCGCACGTCGCCGACGCTGCGGATCGCGGTCACCGTCGACATGATCGCGACCGGGACCGACATCCGGCCGCTCGAGTGCTTGCTCTTCCTGCGCGACGTGAAGAGTCGCATCTACTTCGAGCAGATGAAGGGTCGCGGGACGCGCGTCCTGACGCCGACCGACCTGCAAGCGGTCAGCGGCTCCGACGCGCGCGCCAAGACGCACTTCGTGATCGTCGACGCGGTCGGCGTGTGCGAGAGCGACAAGACCGATTCGCGGCCGCTTGAGCGGAAGCCGACGGTCAGCCTCGAGAAGATCCTGATCGACGTCGCGTTCGGCAAGCGGGACGAGGACACGCTCTCGAGCCTCGCCGGCCGGCTCGCGCGGCTCGATCGCGCGGTCGACGACGAGCGGCGGCGCGAGATCGAGGCGCTCGCGGGCGGACGGAAGCTCTCGACACTCGCCGGCGAGCTCCTGCGCGCGCTCGACCCCGACGAAGTCGCGGCGGAAGCGACCGGGAAACCGGGCGCGAGTCCGGCCGAGACGACGAGCGAGCGCTTCGAGGCGGCGCAGAAGAAGTTGGTCGACGCGGCGTGCGCGCCATTCGACAAACCGGCGCTGCGGGAGGCGCTCGCGCTCGCGAAGAAGGAGACCGAGCAGACGATCGACGTCGTGACGATCGACGAGGTCGTCTACCGCGGTTTCGATCCGGCCGCGAAGGAGAAGGCTGCGAGTCTGGTGCGCTCGTTCCGCGAGTACATCGAGGCGCATCGGTCGGAGATCGACGCGCTGAAGATCCTCTACAGCCGACCTTACGGCCAGCGACTGACCGAGTCGATGCTGAAGGAGCTCGAGAAGAAGCTGCGGGCGAAGGACGCGGCGTTCAACGAGGAGCTCTTGTGGAGCGCGTTTGCGGTGACGAGGCCGGAGCGAGTGAAGGGCCGGACGCAGGTCGATCGATTCGCGGATCTCGTGCCGCTCGTGCGGTTCGCGTTGGAGCGCGAGGAAGTGCTAGCGCCGTTCGCCGACTCGGTGCGCGCCCGGTTCGAGCAGTGGCTCGCGCGCAAGCGAACCGAGGGCGTCGTCTTCAGCGAAGACCAGCGGGCGTGGCTCGAGCTCGTCCGAGACCACGTCGCGACCAGCCTCAGCATCGAGCCGGGCGACCTAGACTACGCACCCTTCCACCAACAGGGCGGCCGCGGCCGCGCCCACCAACTCTTCGGCGGGGGGCTCGCGCGACTCCTCGACGAACTGAACGAGGTCTTGGCGGCGTGACTCACTTGCCTCGCGGCTGGGATCGCATCGCTCTCGGGAAGATAGGTCGCTGGTTCGGAGGCGGCACGCCGAGCAAGGCCAATCCGGCGTTCTGGGCCGATCACGGGATTCCCTGGGTGTCGCCCAAAGACATGAAGCGCGATGTCATCGATGACGCCGAGGACCACATCACGTCCGAGGCAGTCAAGCGCTCAGCGACCAACATGGTGAAACCGGGCAGCGTGTTGGTCGTCGTGCGGAGCGGCATTCTCCGTCATACGCTGCCCGTCGCCGTCACGAGCCGAGAAGTGGCGCTCAACCAAGATCTGAAGGCGGTCGAGCCGGACGCTCGTGTGCATCCACGATATCTTGCGCTTGGATTGAAGGCCTCGGAACGAGAGATCCTGCAGACTTGCACGAAGAGTGGAACGACTGTGCAGAATCTCGACCTGCCGGTCTTCCTGCGGTTTGAGCTGAACATTGCGCCACCCGAACAGCAGCGCGACATCGTCAACGAGATCGAGAAGCAGTTCACGCGACTGGACGCGGGCGTGGCGGCGTTGCGGAGGGTCCAATCGAACCTGAAGCGCTACCGCGCGTCGGTGCTGAAGTCCGCGTGCGAGGGCCGGCTGGTCCCAACCGAAGCCTCCCTCGCCCGCGCCGAGTCCCGCCCCTTCGAATCCGCCGCAGAACTCCTGCAACGCATCCTCGCCGCCCGCCGCACCCGTTGGTCCGGTCGCGGCAAGTACGACGAACCGGTCGGCCCTGAGACACGCGAACTACCGCCGCTGCCAGAGTCGTGGACTTGGGCTTCGGCTGAGCAGATCTGTGAGTTCATCACGAAAGGGACAACCCCGGTGGCGTCCAAACTCCATCCGGATCGCGGCGACGTTCAGTTCCTAAAGGTCTACAACCTGACTTTCAGCGGGCACCTCGACACCCTTCACAAGCCCGTCTTCGTCGACCGCCACACGCACGAAGTCGAGCTGGCGCGGTCGATGGTTCGGTCGGGCGATATCCTCATCAACATCGTCGGGCCACCGCTAGGTCAGATGTCCGTCGTGCCCGAACACGTAATCGAGGCCAACATCAACCAGGCGATTGCGCGATTCCGAGTCGTGCTTGCGCCGACCAAGCGGTTCGTTGCGACCTGTCTGATGGCGGACCGCGTCATCAGATGGATGCTTCGGCGCGCGAAGACAACGGCAGGCCAAGCCAACCTAACTCTGGAGCTCTGCAGGCAGTTGCCGGTCCCGCTCCCCCCGCTCGCCGAGCAGCACCGCATCGTCGCGGAACTCGAGCGACGCCTCTCGGTGATCGACTCGCTCGAAGCCGTCTGCACCACCAACCTCCAACGCGCCAGCCGGCTGCGCCAGTCGATCCTCCAACGCGCCTTCTCCGGCGGGTTGACCTCCAGTCCGTGATCCCAGGACAGTCCCATGGCCCTCGCCAAGCAGTTCAGTCGCAAGCTCGATCAGTTGTGGCATCGACGGACGGACGAACTGCGCGCGCAGGTCGTTCCTCGCGGCGCGGGCAAGCCGCCGAGCTTCACGAAGAAGGTGCGCCAGAAGCTGGTCGACGAGCTTCTCGACCTGGCGTCGACGATCCTGATTCGTCGCAGCGGACGCGCGGAGTTTCGCGCCACGGTCGCGCACCGTCGGTTGCGCTTCATCCGCGAGCGCGGGCTGCTCAAGCGAGGCAAGGGCCTGGTTCAGTGGGCACAGCGGACGGTGAAGGGACCGATCGTCTACGCGTTCTGGCGACGCCGGCGGTGCTTGTACGTAGGCAAGGGAAAGAGCTGGCGCCGGCTCCGCAGCTACGAGAAATCCGCCTACCTCCTTTCGGCGACGTGCGTCGAGGTGTTCTCCGTCCGCAGCAAGAGCCAACTGGGCAAGGCAGAGTGCTTGGCCACGCACCTCTTCGACCCGCGCGACCAGAGGGTTCGGCCGGCCCGGGTGAAGTGGGGCAAGGCCTGTCCGATCTGTCGGCGCCACGACGCCGTGCGTGACGAGCTTCGCGGGCTGTTTCGCATGCGTTGAGCGGGGAAACGCACCGACGACTACCTGGCCGACCTGACCGCAAGAGAGAGTCACGTGAGCGACATCAAGCTGTTCCGAATTCTTGGCAAGGCCGTCACCGAACTCCAAGGCGAGTCCGTAGCGATCGAGAAGTCACTGCAAGGGCTGATCGAGCAGCACAGCGAGGCGTTTCTCGGCGTCACGTTCCTAGCGAGCGAGTACACGACCGGGAAGACTCACGGAGGACGAATCGACACGCTCGGCATCGACGAGGACGACTGTCCGGTCATCGTCGAGTACAAGCGGGCGACCAACGAGAACGTGATCAACCAGGGCCTCTTCTATCTCGACTGGCTGCTCGACCATCGTGCGGAGTTCCAGCTCCTGGTGATGAGGCATCTCGGGCCCGAGCGTGCCGACCGAGTCGACTGGTCCGCGCCGCGGCTGATCTGCATCGCGGTGGATTCACGCGCTACGACGAGCATGCGGTCGCGCAGATCAATCGGAACATCGATCTCGTTCGCTACCGCCGGTTCGGAAGCGATCTAGTGGCGCTGGAACTGGTTCACCAGACCACGGATGAGGTGCTCGAAGACGACCCCGACTGGGAGAGCAACAAGAACAAGGCCGCGCCGAAGGGCTCGAGCGATAAGCCGATCGAACAGGCGATCGAAGACGCCGAGCCCGCGATCCGAGACGTGTACTTCGCGGCACGCTCGTTCGTGCTGGCCCTCGGTGACGACATCCAGGAGAAGAAGCTCAGGCTCTACGTCGCCTTCCGCCGGCTCAAGAACTTCGCGGCGTTCGTCGTCCAGAAGAAGGCGGTGATCGTCTACCTGAAGCTCGACCCCAGTCGAGTGACGTTCGAGCCCGGTTTCAGCCGTGACGTAAGCAAGATCGGACACTGGGCGACGGGCGACGTGGAGTTGACCCTTCGCCACGCTGCCGACCTGAAGCGCGCGGAGGCCTTGCTCGCGCGGAGCTACGAAGGCGGCTGACTGCGGCCGTTGGTGATCGACGCGCTCGAAGCCGTCTGCACCACCAACCTCCAACGCGCCACCCGACTGCGCCGGTCGATCCTCCAACGCGCCTTCTCCGGCGAGCTCGTCCGCGGCGTCGGGTGAAACCGCGCGCTAGACTCTCGGTCTACACTTCCGGCCCAACTCGTCCGACAACCGCCACGGGAGGTCCGCCATGCAACTTGTCGAACGCTCCTTCCGTCTCGAGGCTCTCGATGGGCTCGGTGCCAAGCCGCGCCCGGAGCTTATCGGGCCCGTCCTGGCGCGGCTCCATGACACGCTTCAGGACGCAGTGCGGATGGGCTTCTTGCACGCCAGTCGTACGCGAGGGCGGATGCCCAACGTGCTGCGACGTGCGGCGGATGTTCGGTACCTCGGCCACTCGGCGGATGGCGACCAGGCGACGCTGCTGCGCTTCGAAGCTGCACCGTTCGGATCCGTGGCAGGCGAGCTGTTCTCGCAGCAGTTGCTCTGGGATGACGGACCGACGCCGGAGCAGACCGCGTTCGAGCTCCTCGCCGGATCCCTCGTCGACATCGCGGAGCAGCGCCGCGAGAGCAATCGCTTCGACCTGGGTCTGCTCACTCGGGTGGGCAGCTACGGCAAGCTGGTCCGCGCAAAGCACGGTCTGACGGCAATCTCCCTCCCCGACGCGGCGACGCCCGCCCACGCGGGGGCTCGAGGCCGCATCGATGCTCGGGTCGTCGACTCCGCGGACGCACTCGCGGCCTCGACGCCTGAACCGCGCCGCGTCAGGGTTGCGGGACGGCTGGACCTGCTCGGTGTGAGCCAACAAGTCCTCAAGATCGTCTTGGATCCGCAGACGGTCGTGACCGCCGTGTGGAGCGCAGAGCAGGCGTTCACGGGCCTCAAGGACTTCCTCGATCGTGACGTCCTGGTCGAAGGCCTCGCCGTCTTCCGCCCGACCGGCTCGCTGTTGCGGATCGATGCCGACGTGATCGCCGCTGCAACAGCGCGCGACGACTTCTTCCGAACGCTGCCGCAGGCGCCGCCAACTCGGGACTACGCTAGGCTCGCGAGGTTGCGGCCGGGCGAGAAGTCGGCGTACGCGAAGATCCTCGGGAGCATTCCCGCCGAGGAATCGGACGAGGAGTTCGCTCGGGCTCTCGAGGAACTGAGTTGAGCGCGCCGGCGACTGGATACCTGCTCGACACGAACGTGGTGCTCCTCGCGACTCGGGAGGCTCCGGCCTCGGCTGCAATCGAAGCGCAGTTCGGACTTCGCGAGTCGTTCCGCCCCACGATCTGTGAGGTGAGCGTCGCCGAGATCCTGTCGTTCGGACAGTCACACAAGTGGGGCGAGAAGCGTCAGCAGTTGCTACGTCGGATGCTCACGGAGTTCGTCGTGCTGCCGATCTCCGACCCACGCGTGCATCAGTGCTGGGCGGAGCTGCACACGTTCGCCAAGGAGCGAGGTCTGCCGATCTACCACGATCACAACGACATCTGGATCGCCGCGCTCGCAAACGTAACCGGCCTCACGGTCCTATCGACCGACAAGCGGGCGTTCGCTCCACTGCGTGGAACGAAGTGGCTCAGCGTGGTCGTCCTGGATCCGATCACCGGAGACGAGATCACATGACGTCATCGAATCAGCTGGTCCAGAAGCTCTGGAACTACTGCGACATCCTGCGTGACGACGGGTTGTCGTACGGGGACTACGTCGAGCAGCTCACGTTCCTGCTCTTCCTCAAGATGGCGGACGAGCAGAGTCGGCCGCCGTTCGACAAGCCGTCGCCGATCCCGAAGGGCTTCGGTTGGGACGTGCTGGTCAAGAAGGACGGCGACGACCTCGAGACGCACTACCGGCACACGCTCGACACGCTCGGCAAGCGCGGCGGGATGCTCGGGCTGATCTTCAAGAAGGCCCAGAACAAGATCCAGGACCCGGCCAAGCTGCGGCGGCTGATCGCGGACCTGATCGACAAGGAGCAGTGGACGAGCCTGTCCGCCGACGTGAAAGGCGACGCTTACGAAGGGCTGCTCCAGAAGAACGCCGAGGACGTCAAGGGCGGCGCCGGTCAGTACTTCACACCGCGCGCGCTGATCCGCGCGATGGTCGACGCGGTCGCGCCGGAGGCCGGTTGGACGATTTGCGATCCGGCGTGCGGCACCGGCGGGTTCCTGCTCGCGGCGCACGACTACCTCGTCGCGAAGGGCGGACTCACGCGCGACCAGAAGAAACGCCTGAAGGATGGAACGCTCTTCGGTTTCGAGCTCGTCGACGCGGTCACGCGGCTCTGCGCGATGAACCTGCTCCTGCACGGCATCGGCGACGAGTCGGGCGAGGCGCTGCCGGTCTCGACGCGCGACGCGTTGCGCGCGAAGCACGGCGAGTACGACCTGGTGCTCGCCAACCCGCCGTTCGGCAAGAAGAGCAGCGTGCGCACCGTCAACGAAGCCGGCGACGAGCAGCGCGAGTCGCTCGTGCTCCTGCGCGACGACTTCTGGGCCAGCACGTCGAACAAGCAGCTCAACTTCCTCCAGCACATCTTCACGATCCTGAAGCAGCACGGCCGAGCGGCGGTGGTGTTGCCCGACAACGTGCTCTTCGAGGGCGGCGCGGGCGAAACGATCCGGCGCGAGCTCCTGAAGCAAGCGGACGTGCACACGCTGCTGCGACTCCCGACCGGCATCTTCTACGCGCAGGGCGTGAAGGCGAACGTGCTCTTCTTCGAGCGCAAGCCCGCTCGCGAGAAGCCGTGGACCGAGAAGCTCTGGATCTACGACCTGCGCACCAACCAGCACTTCACGCTGAAGGAGAACCCGCTGAAGCGCGAGGATCTCGACGACTTCGTGAAGTGCTACGCGCCCGGCAATCGACACGCGCGCAAGGAGACCGAGCGCTTCAAGAGCTTCGGGTACGACGAGCTCGTCAAGCGCGACAAGGCCAACCTCGACCTCTTCTGGCTGAAAGACGAGGCACTCGAGGAGTCCGCGAACCTCCCCGCGCCCGAGGTGATCGCTCTGGAGATCGCCGACGACCTCGAAGCCGCGTTGGAGCAGTTCTCGACGATCGCGCGCGACCTGCGCGGTGACGGCGCGGGCTAGCGGCGCAGCGCGTTGCGTTCGCGGGCGAGGAGCTCGCGGTGCGCGCCCGGGGCGAGGTCAGCGAGCTCGAGCGAGCCGAAGGCGACGCGCGCGAGCTTCAGGACCTTGCTGTCGACCGCTTCGAGCATCCGGCGGACCTGGCGGTTGCGGCCTTCGACGATCGAGAGCTCGAGGAGCGTGCGTTCCTTCGAGCGACGCAGGAGCTCGACGCGCGCGGGCAGCGTGCGGCCGTCGGAGAGCTCGACGCCGCGGCGCAGCCATTCGAGCGCCTCGTCGTCGATCCGGCCGCGCGCTTCGACACGGTAGCGCTTCTCGACGTGAGAGGTCGGATCGAGCAGCCGCGCGGCGAAGTCGGTGTCGTTGGTGAAGAGCAAGAGGCCCGACGTGTCGCGATCGAGCCGCCCGATCGGCGCCACCCAACGGCCGACGTCGCCGAGCAAGTCGTACACCGTCTTGCGCCCTTCCGGATCGCTGCGCGTCGTCACGTAACCGACCGGCTTGTGCAGCGCGAGGTAGAGCTTTCGCTGCGCGGCGACGCGCTCCTGGTCGACTTCGAGGCGATCGACGCCGAGCCGCACCCAACGCTCGGGATCGCGCACGACCACGCCGTTCAAGCGCACGCGGCCGGCGAGCACGAGCTCCTTCGCCGTGGTGCGCGAGCAGAGCCCGAGGCGCGAGAGCGCGCGGTCGATCGTCTTGCGTTCGACGCCCGTTGCGCCTCTTGCGTCAGTCGCGCCGTGAGCGCGCGGCGTACGCGGTGCGCGCACGCTGCCGGCACGACGCGGGCTCGGCTTGCGCTTCACGGCGCGTTCAATGCCCGCCGCCGGCGCGCGGCTTCGCGTTCCAGATGCGCAGGCACAGGAGGAAGCCGACGACCGCGAACGGCAAGAGGAAGAGCGGCCAGTACGCCCAATCCTCGGTCGTTAGATGGCCGAGCACGAGCGCCTGCAAGCCGGTGCCGAGGTACACGAAGCCGTCGATCACGCCGGTCGCGGTCGCCGCGGCGCGCCGGCCGCCGAAGTCCATCGATGCGGTCCCGGAGAGCAAACCGTGCGTGCCGATCACGCTGATGCTGATCAGGAACACGGCGACGGCGAGCGCCTGCCAATGCTCCGGATCCGGCGTCAACGTCAGGATCATCACGCCGACGCACACGGCACAGAGCGCGTAGAAGAACGCCGCCGACGGTCCGCGCCGGCTCTGGAAGAAGAGATCGGAGCAGAACCCCGCGACGTTGCCGCCGATCACGCCCGCGACGAAGAGCAAGCCGCCCCAACCGCCGCCGAACGCGAACGGGAAGAGCGCGATCGTCGTGCCGAGCGTGATCGAGAGCCGCCGCGTGCGGCCTTGCATGCGCGTGCCGGCCCAGATCATCGCGACGCCGATCGCGAGCGCGGCGCAGAGTCCGAACACGCCGCCTGCGTGCTCCCACGAGCCGTTGCGCAACGGGTGCGCGCCGTCGAGCTTCCAGACTTCCTTCGCGTAGATCGGGAACCAGTTCATCACGCCTTGGCGCAACACGCCGGTGCAGAACTCGATCAGCGCGATGACGATCAACACGGGGTGCGTCAGGATGCGCAGCGTGAGCTGCCAACCCGTCAGCGCCTCGCCTTCCTTCGCCGTCACGGCGTCGCCGGTGTCGAAGTCGGCGTGACCGGCTTGGCCCGGCGAGTCGCGCAGCAGCAAGCTCTCGACGAGCAGCATCACGAGCAACAACGCACCTGGCGCGTAGAAGACCCACCACGTCTCGTCCGGGCCGCCGGCGGGCTTCGTGAGCTCGAGGATCCAACCGTTGACGGTGAACGCGAGGAAGATCCCCGACGCGATCATCGTGCCGAAGATGCCGCTGAAGCCGCCGCGTTCGCGCACGTGGAACCAGTGCGCGTTGACCTTGACGATCGCGACCGCCGCGAAGCTCTGGAAGTACATGTTCACGGCGTAGAGCACGAGCGTCGGCCAATAGACGCTCCCGCCGCTCTCGAGCGCGCGTTGCACGAACACGCCGAGCGCGAGGTTCACGACGCCCGCGCCGGTCGCGGAGAGCAACATCGCGCGTCGTCCGCCGATGCGGTCGGTCAAGGGACCGTTCAGGAGGAACGCGAGCCCGTACACCCACGTGCCGACGGCGAAGATGTTGCCGAAGTCCTCCTTCGACATCAGGCTCCCGAGCGACGTCTTCGCGACGGTCAGGTTGTAACGCCCCATGTAGAGGAGCGCGTACGTGATCCCGAGCGGGAACCAGTTCCAGAAACGCCGGACGCGGAATTCGCGGGAGTGAGCCGGGGGCAGGACGCTCGTCATCGCGCCCGAGTCTTGCGGCAGCGCTCGACTACGGCAAGCAGATCGGCGATGTCGTCGACGATTCGGTCGATCGCGCCCTCGGCGCGGGTCGTGAGCACCCAGTCGGGCGTGTGCGGATGGCGGCGCAGTACGAGCTCGGTCGGCGCGGCGGGATGGCGGCGTTCGCGCATCACGTGCGGCAAGGCGAGGTCGAGCGAGAAGACGTCGCCGATCACGATGTCGGGGTCCTCTTCCTCGATCACTTTCGCGTAGCGCGGCCGGTCGACGACGATCGAACGGCCGCCGACGACGATCGCTTCGTTCGACTCGCCGAGCACGAACTTGCCGGCAGAACCGCGCACGCGCAGGGCGTGGTGCTCGCGTTCGCCCGCGTCGACGCCGGCGTCGCGGAACCAACCGATGATCTTCTCGGGCGGCGAGTTGGAGACGACGACCACGTCCGCGCCGGCGCGGCGCAGTGCTTCGAGCGAAAGCGCGGCGCGGGGCACGAGCGCGGGCGGGTGTTCGCGGCGGAACGACGCCGTCGCGTCGTGGAAGCAACGATCGCCGAACGCGGTCAGCGTCGCGAAGCCCGCGTCGAGGATCGCGTCGCGGTAGACGCGCGTCCGCGGATCGTCGAGCGCCGTCGCGATGTACGACGTGATCGAGTTCGGCTCGCAGAACGGATCTTCGTCGACGTACGCCGTGATCCGTCCGTCGGGAGCCCAGCCGTAGCGTTCCGGCGTGCTCTTGACCGCGCGTTCGAAGTGGAGGAAGTCCTCGCGCGCGCGCGACGCGTCGACTTCGGCGAGGCGGGCCGCTTCGGTCGCGACCCAGAGCTTGACGTGCTCGGCCTCGAGCACCTGGTTGGTCCAGACGCCGTCGAAGTCGGAGAGGATCTTGATCGTCATGGCGGAGGCGGCGCCAAGTGTGGCGAATTGCGCGAGCGCCGTGCTCCGCCGCGCATCAAGCTTCGATCAATTCCCGTTCGCGAGGCGCGTCGTCAGCTTGCTCGAGATCGTCCAACCCGTCGCCGCCTTGTCGAGCACGAGGTAGTAGCCGCGACCTTGCGAGCCCGAGAGCGACCACACGTGGCCGCAGTAGACGATCGCTTGCGTCTGGTCCGCGTTGAAGCCGATGCGCGAGAGCTCGACGTAACCCGGATACGTCGGCACGCGCGGCGCTTGGGCTTCGGTGACGTAGACGTTGCCGTGGACCAGGTCGAGCTTGTAGTCGAGGTCCATCGGCTCCTGGTTCTTCGCCCAGAAGTCGTCGAGCGTTTCCTTCTGCGTCAGCTTGGTGTTGTCGCGCACGAGCTTGTACGGCACGTCGGACGCCGGATCGTGCAAGTGGTTCGCGACCGTGACGTTCAGCACCGGCATGCTCTCGACGGGTTGCGCGACGTCCTCGATCACGCGCTTGTAGATCGTGTACTCGAGCGCGGTCGGATCGAGCGCGGCCGCTTCGGTGGTCGGAGTGCTCGGCGGCGCGTTCTTGCAGGCCGGGACGAGGGGCAACGAGACCAGAGCGGCGGCGAGAAGGAACTTCGTGCGCATGGCTTTGTGGGTGCGGGGTTTTCGCGCGACAGGCTAGCACTTCGCGAGCGCGGTTTCCGCTGCTTCGACGACGTCGACGCGCCGCCGAGCCGAGCCGAGCCGAGGCGCGGCGAGCGCGAGCCGTCGCGGAAACGAGCGCGGCGAGGGCGAACCACGGCGCGTGCCGCGAACCCGGCGCGCAGCGAGGACCCCGCACGCGGTGCGAACCCGGCACGCGGCGCGGACCAGGCGTCGGGGTTCTCGAAAGACGCCAGGCGCCGCGCCGCGCGCCGCGAATGCAGTGGTTCCGGTCAGAGCGCGGCGCGCACCACGTTGCTCAGGGCGCAACTCCCGCGCTGGAACGCCTGGAAGCGCAATGTCGAGCCCGCGAACGCCGCGGGCACCGTCCACTCGAAGGTTGCGTGGCCGGCCGCGTCGGCGACGGCGGTCGCGACGATGCGCGGCGCCTCCATCGCGAGTCCGAGCGGCTCGCAGCTCGCGAGCGTCGTGTACCCGCGATCGAACGGATCGTCGACGGCCGCGGCGAGGAACGCGACTTTGCCCGGCGCCGCGCCGTCGAGTCCGAGCGTGTTCACCGTGCCGGCGACGCCGGGCGTCACCGTCGAAGCCGTCAGCGTCGTCGGTGTGAGCAGGATCGTGCGCGTCTCTTGGTTCGAGGGCCCGTTCGGCGAGAAGCCGACGAGCTGGCCCGCGGCGTTGATGCGAGACGCGTCGATGAAGAACGGCCAACTCGTGCCCGGTCCGGCGTCGGGGATGCGAGGCGCGAGCTCGGCGATCGTGCCGTCCGGCGCCCAGACGACGGCCGCTTGGGTGGTGCCGTTCGGCGCGTAGCCGACGATCCAACCCGCGTCGTTGACGTCGAGCGCCGCGACGTTGAACGGAAACGCGGAGACCCCGAGGTCGGGGAGCTCGACCATCCCGGTCGCCGCCGTCCAACGGAACGCGTGCTCCTCTCCGTGGATGCGGCTCGTGCCGACGACCGCGCCGTGGTCGTTGATCGCGCGTGGATAGACGTCGCCCTGCGCTTGCGGATCGAGCGTGCCGAGCGGCGTCAGCACGCCTTGGTCGTACAGGAACGCGCGGGCGACGCCGTTCGCGTCGGGCCGATAGCCGACGATCTGGCCGCTCGAGTTGATGTCGAACGCTTGGCGCAGGTCGGCGACGAAACTCGGCGTGCCCGCCGGGTCCCACACGACGGCGCCGGGCGAGACGCCGACCTGGAAGCCCGAATAGCCGACGGCCCAACCGGCGGCGTTGATCGCGGTCGGGAACGCGTTCCAGCCGAGCGGATTCACGAGCTCGAGCGCCGCGCCCGACTGCCAACGGAACCCGCGCGACATCCACGACGGCGACGAAGTCCCGAACCAACCGACGGTGACGCCCGAATCGTTGACGTCGACCGTGTTGAACGTGAGCCACGGGTCGCCGACCGGCGGCTCGGGCGTCGCGATGCCGCGCGCGGACCAACGGAAACCCACGGAACCGGTGCCCGATCCCGCGAGGTCGACCCAACCCGTCACGTAGCCCGTGTCGGAGATGCCGGCGAGTCCGAACGCGGTCCCGCCGAGCGCATCCGAGACGTTGGTGATCGTGTAGTGCGGATGTTTTGCGAGCGCGGCGCCGACCGTCGCGCAGAGGACGAGAGGAACGGACGTGACACAACGCAACGCGACGAGTCGCGGACGACGGACGAGCATGCAGCACCTGCCAAGTCGATGTCGTGCGCCGCGCGTTTGCGACGCGCGCGGCGCACGAACGGTCCAAGTAGAAGTGTCCGCGCCGCTTGCCCCGGCGCACGTCCACGCTATCCGATCAAGGCGCGCCAACTACTCACGCGCCGCACGAACCAACGCATTCGGAACCGCGGCGATACACGTCGGCTTTCGTGTTCGCGCCACGTCGCGCGCAGGTTCGCGGCGCGTCACGCCACCCTGTGCCGCGTCACGCCACCGTGTGCCGCGTCACGCCACCGTGCGGCTCGCGAGCTCGCGCGCGTTCAGCGGATCAAGATGTCCGGCCGCCCGTCGAGCTCCGGCCACTTTCCGGTGCGCGTCAGCACTTCGCCGCCGGAAACGAGCGTGTCCTCCGACTTGGTGCCGGTGATCGACGGATTCCAACCGAGCAGTTGTCGCTCGACGATGCACCTCGTCTCGCCCGGCGCGACGCAGAAGTCGCGCGCGGCGTAGCCCATCGGCCCGCCTTGGTGGTGCAGCTTCCATTCGTCGGGGAAACCGGTCGCGCGGTACATCCGCTGCGCTTCGGCGAAGACGGCGCCGAAGCTCGTGCCCGGCAGCGACACGGCGTGCATCGCGCGCTCGACGGCGATCACCGCGCGATGGCGGCGCGCCAAGTCGTCCGCGAGCGCGCCGAACGAGCACAAGCGCGTCAAGCAGACGATCAGGCCGTGCCGTTCGGCGCAGAGCACCGTCATCAGCGTCCGCTCGACCCGTTTCGCGGTCGGCGTCGGATGGCGGAAACGCGCAATGCGCTCGTCGGCGGCGATCAAGACGACCGGCGCGCGGATGCCGCGCGCGAGCAGCCGACTCGTCAGGTCCGCCGCGACCTCGAACTCGCTCGAGCCATGGCGCACGTCGTGCATCAGCGCTTCGACGCACTCCGCGCTTTCGCGACCGAGCGCACGCACACGTTCGAGTTCGCGCTCGACGAGCGGCGCGCGCAACGGCGCGACGACGTCGTCGGGCCAATCGACGAGCCAGTTTCCCGCCGGCGGCACGAACGGTTCCCACCACGGACGCGCGACGATCTCCCACTCGCTCGAGAACTCTTCCGCGGCGAGTCGCGCCGCCTCGATCGAGTCGGTCAGCACGCGCTTCTGCGTCGGCGACCACCAGAGCGAAGCGACTCCGAGTTCGCTCGAGCCGAGCACGTGCACGTCCGCGCCATCGGCGAGCCACGCGACGTTCGCGCGACGTCTCAACCATGCACCGTCGGCGTCGTGTCGCGCGCAGAGTTCGCGCAGTCGTGCTTCCTTCTCGTTCACAGGAGAGTCGTGGGTTTGTAGCGCGCTGGCTCGGTCGGATAGTCTGTCGCTCCAAGCTCGAGCTTCCAATGGCGAACGATGGACGGAAGAAGGACGGCGCGCCGACGCGCCGAGGCAAGGCGATGAGTCAGAACGACGCGGAAAGCGGCGAACGCGACCACCTGGACAAGGTGCGCGACATCCTTTTCGGCGAGCAAGTGCGCACGGCGGACAAGCGCTTCGCGAAGATCGAAGCGCAGCTCGCGAAGGACCTGAACGAACTGAAGAACGACGTGACGAAGCGGCTCGAGTCGCTCGAACTCTTCGCGAAGAAGGAGATCGAAGCGCTCGCCAAGCGCACGAAGGAAGAGCAGGCGGAGACGGCTTCGTCGATCCGCGAGCTCGCCAAGGAAGTCGCCGAACTCACGAAGAGCTTCGAGAAGCGCACCGCGGCGCTCGCCGGCGACCAGCAGAAGGCGTTCGGCGACTTGCGCCAGCAGTTGCTCGACCAGACGAAGACGTTGCGCGCCGAAATCGACGCGAAGACGAACGACCTCTCGACCGAGATCGTCGAAGAGCGCGAGGAGCTCGACACGGCCAAGGTCGATCGCGCCGCGTTGTCGACGCTCTTCGCCGATCTCGCGATGCGGCTCTCCGACAAGAAGCCGGCGAAGTCCTGACGTGGCGCCGCGCCGCGGCGCGGCAGACGAGATGAGCGAGCCCCTCGAACCGGATCCGTCGCGCGAGCGCGAGCTCTCGACCGATGCGGCCGAGTTCGGGAACGGGCGTTCCGATCGCCAACATGACGAGGCGAGCGAGCTGGAGCGCGTGCGGAGCATCCTGCTCGGCCGTGAACGCGCCGAGCTCGCGCGGCTCGAAAAACGCGTCGACGAACTCGCGCCGGACGCCGATCAAGTCGCACGAGTCCTGCCCGACGCGATCCGCATCGAGTCGAAACGCGGCGACCGGCTCGCGCGTTCGCTCGCGCCGACGGTCGAAGTCGCGGTGCAGGAATCGGTGCGTCGCAACCCGAAGGCGCTCGCCGACGCGATCTTCCCGATCATCGGGCCCGCGATCCGCAACTCGGTCGAAGCGATGCTCGCGGCGATGGTCGATCGGCTGAACCGCGCGGTCGATCACTCGCTGAGCCCGCGTTCGATCGGCTGGCGCATCGAAGCGTGGCGCACGAACCGCTCGTTCGGCGAAGTCGTGCTCCTGAAGAGCCTGGTCTATCGCGTCGAGCAGGTGCTGCTCCTGCGCACGGACTCCGGCTTGCTCGTCAAACACGTCGCGCACCCGGCGGTCGCCGTCGCCGACCCCGATCTCGTCGCGGGGATGTTGACCGCGATCAACGACTTCGTCGCGGACTCGTTCGCGAAGGGCGCGGATCAAGCGCTCGAGCACGTCGAGTACGCGGACAAGACGTTGGAGCTCGTGCGCGGGCCGCGTCTGACGCTGGCGGCGCACGTGCGAGGTCAGGCGCCGCGCGAGTTGCGGCTGCGGCTGCAAGCGTTGCTCGAGGAATTGCACCTGAAGGTCGCGGAGCTCGAAGCGGAGCGCGCGAGCGACGAGACGCTCGCCGCCGAGCTCGAGCCCGCGCTCGCGCGCGCGCTCGAGACGCAGGAACGCGAGAACGCGAAGAAGCAGTCGGGTGCGATGTTCGTCGTGCTCGCGCTCGCCGGCGCCGCGCTCGTGCTGCTCGCGGTGTGGGGCATCTTGACGCACGCTCGCCGGGCGGAGCGCTTCGACTTGATCGCCAACGTCCTGCGCGCGCAACCGGGTTACGTCGTGCTCGCCGCGGAGCGCAACGGCGAGCGCATGACGTTCGAAGGTCTGCGCGATCCGCTCGCGCCGTCGCCCGAGGAGTTGGCGCAACTCCTCGACCTCGACTTCTCCGGTGCGACGTTCACGTTCGAACCGTACGCGTCGCTCGACCGATCGCTCGTCGCGAAACGCGTGCTGCAGGCGCTGACGCCGCCGCCCAGCGTCGACGCGCAGCTCGTCGGAGATCGCATCGTGCTCTCGGGACAGGCGACGCACGCGTGGATCGAGCTCGCGAACTCGCTGGCCAAAGCGCTCGGCGCGGCCGACCAGCTCGACGCCACACGGCTCGTCGACCTCGATCTGGAAGCGCTTCGTCAGGCAATCGACGAGCTGCCGTACCGCGCGTTCGTCGTCTCTGCCGCGAGCTTCGACCCCAAAGCACCTTCCGCCGACAACGTCCACGGCCTTGCAGCAGCCCTGCAGCGCGTCGACTCGCTCGCGCGAGCCGCCGATCGCGCTATCGACGTGCGAGTCGTCGCGTTCATGCCAGAAACGGTGGGCGTGTTGCCCGCGTTGCTCGCGAAGACCGTCTCGCTCGAGTCGTTGCTTCTCACGCGCGTCGAGTTCGTCGACTCCGCGGATCATCGTTTCGTGCCTCCGCTGGTCGGCGTGCGACACAGCGAGGCGTCGGACGTCCACGAGTTCGGCGCCGTCGCTCGCTTCAGAGGGAAGGAGTCCTGGTGACGCCGACGCGAGTCAAGGTCTGCATGCTCGGCAGCTTCGCCGTCGGCAAGACGAGTCTGGTGCAGCGCTACGTGAAGAGCCTCTTCAGCGAGCGCTACCAGACCACGATCGGCGTGCAGATCGACAAGAAGGAGCTCGTGATCGACGGCCGGCCGCTGACGATCATGCTCTGGGACCTCTACGGCGAGGACGAGTTCCAGAAGCTGAGCGCATCGTTCCTGCGCGGCGCGCACGGCGCGTTCTTCGTCGCCGATGGCACGCGGGCGCAGAGCGTCGACCACGCGCTCGAGCTCGCCGAGCGTTTCGCCCCCGATCTCGGCGACGGGCCGCGGATCCTCTTGGTCAACAAACACGACCTCGCCGCGCAGTGGGAAGTGCGCGACGAGACGCTCGCGAGGCTCCGCGCAAAAGGTTGGCTCGTGCTTTGCACCAGCGCGAAGGACGGCGAAAACGTCGAGCGTGCGTTCGAGCTGCTCGCCCGCGCGATGCTGGAGCGCGAGAGCGACTGAACGAGGCGGCCTCGTGACTGAACGAAGCGTGAGGACCGCACTTGCCGAACGGCGCTAGTTTCGATCGAACGATGGCGAAGGACGTCGCGCACGAGTTGCTGGGCGAGCTCGAGTGGCTCGTGCTCGAGCTCGGGCCGAATGGCGTCTGGACGCGCCGATCTCACGCGCCGAAGTGGCTCGTCGAGCACCGAGGCGAAGCCGGGGGTCCCGGGGGTGACGAATGGCCGCCGTTCCTCGCGACGTTCCTCGACGAGGCGCGCGAGCACTTCACGCGCGGCGTGGCGGCGCCGTTGCGCTCGCTGATGTGGTGCGAAGTCACGCCGGACGGCCGCGAGTGGCCGCTGCAAGCGAGCGCGCTCGACGTCGGCGGCAGGCGGCTCGTGTTCGTCGAGTGGCTCGACGAACGCTACGCCGAGTTGCGCGCGATCCTCCAACGAGCGCGACAGACGACGCTCGAGTTCGACTCGCTCCATCGCGAGGTGCTGAAGAAGGAAGTGCTGTTGCACTGCATCGTGCACGACTTGAAGAGCCCACTCGCGGGCATCGTCGGCTCGTTGTCGTTGCTCGCCGACGGCGAGCAGGACGCCGCGCGCCGCGAGCTCGTGGCGATCGCGCTCGAATCCGCCCGCCGTCAGGAAGTGATGATTCGCCAGGTCCTCGACGTGTTCGCGAGCGAGCTCTCCACGTCGCAGAGCTTCGCGCGCGATCCGCGCGAGGCGCCCGATTTGGTCGAAAGCGTGCGTTCGGTGCTCCAGGCGTACGGGCCGGTCTTCCAACGCCGTTCGGTCGGCTTGACGAGCCGCTCGCTCGCCGCGTCGCGTGCGCCGATCAGGGTCGTCGGCCGAGCCGATCGGCTCGAGCGTGTACTCGCGAACCTGCTCGAGAACGCGTTGCGCCACAGCGACGCGGGCGACGAAGTCGAACTGGAGTTCGTCGCGGCCGCGCAGTCGGTCGAACTGACGATCTCCGATCGCGGACCCGGCGTGCCGGAAACGATCCGTGCGACGCTGTTCCAGAAATTCGTGCAGTCCGGGCCGAGCCGCGGCGTCGCGGGCCTCGGGCTCTTCTACTGCAAGAACACGCTCGAGCAGTGGGGCGGCGCGATCGGCTACGAGCCGCGCGAGCCGAAGGGCTCGACGTTCCGAGTGGCGTTGAATCGCGCGCTCGCTGGGTGAGTTGCGCGGCGTCGGACCCAGAGCGCGCCGCACGCGCGGCAGTAGACCTGGAGCGCGCCGCACGCGCGGCAATAAACCTGGAGCGCGCCGCACGCGCGCGGCAATAAACCTGGAGCGCGCCGCACGCGCGGCAATAAACCTGGAGCGCGCCGCACGCGCGGCAATAAACCTGGAGCGCGCCGCACGCGCGGCAATAAACCTGGAGCGCGCCGCACGCGCGGCAATAAACCTGGAGCGCGCCGCACGCGCGCGGCAGTAAACCTGGAGCGCGCCGCACGCGCGCTCCGGGCCAAGGAAAGCCTTCTGCGAGGGCGGGAACCGCGCTGCGGCGGAGATCGTCGCCGATCGGCCGAGCGAGGACGCGCGGACCACTTGCGTGGCCCGCGAGCCTGACCCTCTTGAAGTGCAGCGAGTCGCGAACGGGGGACGCCCGCGACTCGAGCGGGGCCGAGCTTAGGGGCGCGCTGGTTCGCGCCGGCTTACGGCTCCGATAGTCGCGACCCCGACTGCGGCAGGTGCTTCACGGCGCGATAGCCCTTGCCCTGCACGGTCTGGATCAGCGGCCGGCCGTGGCGATCGAGCTTCTTGCGCAAGCGCCCGAGGTGCACGTCGAGCACGTTGGTCTCCGGATCGAAGGTGATGTCCCACACGTCGCGCAGGAGCTGCTCCCGGCTCACGACTTCGCCGTTCGCGCGCACCAGCGCCATCAGGAGATCGTATTCACGCGGCGAGACCGGCACGGCGAAGCCGTCGCGCTCGACCTTGCGGCGCGCCGGATCGATGCGCATGTCGCCGAACTCGATCGGTGTGAGTCCGCGCCGACGGCGCAGCACGGCTTCGATGCGGGCGACGAGTTCGTCGTACTCGACCGGCTTGATCAAGTAGTCGTCGGCACCGAGGCGCAGGCCTTTCACGCGGTCCGCGACGGTGTCGCGCGAGCTCGCGAAGATCACTGGCGTCTCACTGCCCGCTTCGCGGATGTCGAGCAGGAAGTCCCAGCCGGAGGCGCCGGGCAGGTTGACGTCGAGCAGGATCAAGTCGAACGAGCCGGCGGGCTCTCGTCGCAACGTCGCGAGCGCCTGTTCGGCGCTGCGCACGCCGAGGCTCTGCATGCCGGTCTTCTCGAGCGCGAGGCGCGTGAACGTCACGAAGCTCTCGTCGTCGTCGACGATCAGCACTCGATGCTTGGGGGCTTGGGTCGGGGTCACGAAGTTCGGTCCAATCGAGGAGTGGGGCGGACGAGGCGGCGGGACTCCGCGCGACGCGCTACATCCGGGCCATGGTGCGCTTCGCGGTGCGACGCCGCGACTAAACGATCCGTGTCCATGTGTTCGACGCGTTGCATGCAGAATCCTCGCGCAGGCAAGGTCTGCCGCCGGTCGTCCGCTTCCTGGCCGAAGTGGGCGATTTGGTGTTTCTGACCCCCTCGAAGGGTACCGGTTACCCGGCCCGCGGTCTTCGGACCGCGGGCCTTTCGACGGTCGCCGTCGCAGCGCCGGTGCGCTGCGCGGACACTCGGCGCGAGCGCGTCGGTCGGCTCGCGCGACGAGAGCTCGGTGCTCGGTGTTAGCATCGGACTCGTCCCCCTGCGCCGCACCGCGCGCGCTCCACCGAGATGCTGCACACCTTCTTCGCCGCCGTCCTCGTCAGCGTGTGTTTCGTTCTTGAACCAGTCACGTGGACCACGTCGGCGAAGTCGACCGAGCGTCCCGCCGCCGAAATCGCCGCGGACGTCGCCGTCGCCGAGCGAGCTCTGCTCGAAGCCGGCCGCGCCTCGAGCCGCACCGGCGAGGGCTACAAGGCGAACGCGAAGCACTATTGCGAACTCGTCGCGGAGCTCGAGCGCGCCGACTCGGGGCACGCGGACCTCGTCCGGCACTTGCCTGTGTGTTGGCGGCTGCGCGTGCAGTCGCTCGACGATGCCGTCGCGGTCGACGCCGAGCTCGTGAAGCGGCTCGAGGCGACGCCGGACGGAACTTTGGCGTGGCCCGCGCGCGCCGAACTGGTGCGGACGCGGATGCATCTCGCGCGTGGTTCGTCGCCGGAAGCATTGAAGCGTTTGCACGGCGCATTCGAGGACGCTGTCGCGCGCCACGGCGAACGACGCGAGCTCGCCGACCTCTTCTACGAATACGCCGCGTCCCGCACGGACGACGTGACCGAGCAGGCGGCGTTGCTGAAGCGCTTCGTCGAGAAGTATCCGCAACACCCGCGCGCCGCGGTCGCACGCGAGCGCATCACCCAGCTCGGACGACTCGGTGGCGCGTTCGAAGTCGAGTTCGTCGACGCGCTGACCGGCAACAAGGTCTCGACGAAGGACCTGCGCGGCAAGGTGCTCGTGATCGACTTCTGGGCGACTTGGTGCGGTCCGTGCATGCGGGAGATGCCGCGGATGAAGGAGCTCTACGCCAAGTTCAAGGATCAAGGCGTCGAGTTCCTCGGCATCAGCCTCGACAAGTCGGAAGCGGAAGGCGGCAAGCAGGCGTTGATCGACGTGTGCACGTCGCAGGGCCTGACTTGGCCGCAGTACTACCAAGGCAAGCACTGGGAGAGCGAGTTCTCGCGTTCGTGGGGCATCCGTTCGATCCCCGCGGTCTTCCTCGTCGACTTCGAAGGCAAGTTGGTGACGACGCAGGCGCGCGGACAGCTCGAACACCTGTTGCCGCGCGAGCTCGAACGCGCCAAGGCCGCGCGCAAGTGACCGCGACCAGGCCGGGCTGAGGCGACCGCGACGAGGATCGAGCACGCGTGACGAGCGTTCCTGGCGAACCGTGCGAGCTCGAGGATTGCGTCGTCGTCGGCGCAGGTGCCGCCGGGTTCCTCGCGGCGCTCTTCGCCGGACGCGAGGGCGCGCGGCCGTTGCTGCTCGAGTCACGCGCGAAGCCCGGCGCGAAGATCCGCATCTCGGGCGGCGGCCGCTGCAACGTGTTGCCGTCGGTCGCGACGCTCGACGACTTCCAGACGTCGGGTTCGCGCAACGCGCTGCGCAACCTGTTCTCGACGTGGCCCCTCGAGCGCGTGCGCGAGTTCTTCGAACGCGAGCTCGGCCTCGCGCTCTACGTCGAGCCCGAGACTGGCAAGCTCTTCCCGCGGAGCGACGACGCGGGCGAAGTGCTCGAACGACTGCTCGCGGCGGCGCGTGACGCCGGCGCGCGGCTCCAGTGCGATTGGCGTCTCGGGCGACTCGAGCCCGTCGCGCCCCTCGAGCGACGCGAAACGGGCCTCGCGTCGGACGGCGCGCGCTTCGTGCTCGTCGCCGACGACGGGCGCGAGCTCCTCGCTCGTCGCGTGATCCTCGCGACCGGCGGCGCGAGCGTGCCGAAGACCGGCAGCGACGGCCGCGGCTTCGAGATCGCACGCGAGCTCGGCCACACGCTCGTCCCGACGCATCCCGCGCTCGTGCCGCTCTTCTCGGCCGATCCGCGCTTCGCCGAACTCGCGGGCATCGCGCTGCGCGTTCGTTTGCGCGCGGTGCGCGCCGGCGCCGAGTCGCGCGTGCTCGAAGAACGCGAAGACGCGTTGCTCTTCACGCACAAGGGCTTCAGCGGTCCCGTCGTGCTCGACCTCTCGCGGCACGTCACCGCGCCCGACGCGCGGGGCGTGAAGCTCGTCGCGCACTGGCTCGGCGAACGGCGCGCGGACTACGACGAGCTCCTGCGCAGCGGCGGCAAGAAGACCGTCGGCGGCGTGTTGCGCGAGGAGTTGCCGCGCCGGCTCGTCGCGTTGCTCTGCGCGCGTGCGGCCGTCGATCCGGAGGCGCGCACGAGCGAACTGTCGCGCGACAAGCGCTTCGCGCTCGTGCGCGAACTCGTCGACTGCGAACTGCCGATCTCCGGCGACGACGGTTATCGCAGCGCCGAAGTGACCGCGGGCGGCGTCGCGCTCGACGAGCTCGTGACCAAGACGCTCGAAAGCCGCCGCGCGCCGGGCCTCTACTGCTGCGGTGAGATCGTCGACGTCACGGGCCGCATCGGCGGCTTCAATTTCCTGTGGGCTTGGGTGAGCGGCCGCCTCGCGGGCATCTCGGCGGCGCGCTCGCTCTGAGTCCGACGACACCGTCCTGGGACTGGCTGCGCGGAAAAGTCCGGATCCATCGAACCGTCGTGCAGGTGCATGGCGTCGTATGGGACTCCCCGCGTCGGCCAGAGCTCGGACCCGCGATCCGATCGCTCGTGGTAGCCTCGCGACTTCTCCCGCCACGCCCCTCGCTCTCACTGCCTCCACCATGCGCACCCAGTTCCTCTCGATCGTCGTCGCCTCTCTCGCCGTCTCCGCGCCCGCGATCGCCCAACAGACGCTGGCGTACGACGTCCAACCGTCTCAGTCGAACTTCACGTGGAGCGGCACCACGTCGCTCGGCAACATCGTCGGCAATCCGTCGAACGCGTTCCAAGTCGACGGCACGAGCCAACTCTCGATCGCGCCGGTCGGCGGCAACGGGTATGGCGCGGTGCAGATGGTCGGCGGCGACGCCTTCGTCGTGCCTGACATCCACGGCAAGATCCCGAACCCGATTCCGTTCCTACCGCCGCTCGCGACGATCGACGTGCTCAACCTGCACCTCTCGCCGACGTCGGATCCGTTCTCCGTGAACCCGATCGGGAGCTCGTTCTCGACGATGGTGACACTGACCGCGCTCTCGGGCACGTTGGTGGTCACGCCGCTCGGCGGCAGCGCGCAGACGACCGATCTGACCGGCAGTGCGTCGACGCCGAGCGCGGCGAGCGGTTCGCTCGGCACGAGCCTGACGTTTGGCGAATCCCTGCTGGTCGTTCCCGTCAACAGCACGTTCCCGTTCAGCGATTCGGCGAGCGGCATCTCGGGCACGATCACCGTCACCGGGACGCTCACGGCGTACTGGGGACCGCAGTTCCCGACGTCGTACTGCACGGCGAAGCCGAACAGCCAAGGTTGCACCCCGGGCATGGGTTGGTTCGGCTTCGCGGTGTACTCGACGCCCGGTTCGCAGCTCTTCCTGATCAGCGCGGCGTTCGTGCTCAACAACAAGTCGGGGCTGCTCTTCTACGGCTCGCAGCCCGCGAACCTGCCATTCCAAGGCGGCACGTTGTGCGTGCAACCGCCGATCAAGCGCACGCCGATCCAGAACTCGGGCGGCAATCCGCCGCCGAACGACTGCTCGGGCGGCTTCTCGATCGACTTCAACTCGTACATCGCGAGCGGCGTGGACGCGACGCTCGTGCCCGGCCGCGTCGTCTACGCGCAGTGGTGGTACCGCGATCCGGGTTTCAGCGCGCCGAACAACACGGGCCTCACGAACGCGCTGCAGTTCACCATCGTGCCGTAGAGGCCGCGCGGCCGCTCACACACCGGAACTCGCCACCAGCACGACTGCGAGGACGACGAGCTCGAGTCCGAGCAGTGTCCAGGCGAGCACCGGTCGCAGCACGCGCCGCGGCCAACTCCGCGGTGTCAGCACGGCGAGCCAAGCCAGCGTGAGCGCTGGCAGCGCGACGGCGGAAACACCGAACGCGTCGACCCACCTCGAAGGACGGCCGTCGGCGTTCCAGCGCCAGTAGTCACTCGCGAGCCCCAAGCCGACGGTGAACACCGGCCACGCGTAGGCGAGGCCGCCGACCAGCAAGCGAGCGCTACGCCCGTGCGTCATCGGCGACGCGCCCCGGCGTTGCGATCGACCGACGCAGCGCTCATGCCGCTCGAAGCCTCGCGAGCTGCCGGTCGTGCAGCCGAGCGAGCACGAGCTGCGCCGTCAACGCGCCGCAGAGCGCGAGGAACATGTCCCACTGCGTGTCCCAGACGTCGCCTTGCGTGCCGAGGAACGCCGTCGCGCCTTCGCCGGTCGCGACGGCGGTCCACCATTCGATCAGCTCGTAAAGCGCGCTGATCGCGAGGCACACGCACGTCACGAGGAAGAAGAGCCAGCCGCCTGCTCGGAGCGGCGACGTGCGGAGCAGGATCTCGCGCGCGACGATCGCCGGCACGAAACCCTGCGCGACGTGCCCGATGCGGTCGTAATGGTTGCGCGCGAAGCCGAACGCGTCCTGCATCCAGAACCCGAGAGGGACTTCCGCGTACGTGTAGTGGCCGCCGAGGATCAGGATCGACGCGTGCAGCGCGATCAACACGAGCGCGAGGCTCGTCCAACGAAACCGCCGCCACGTGAAGGCGATCACCGGCGCCGCGAGCAGCACGGGCGCGACCTCGAGGAACCACGTGAAACGATCGCGCGGCTGCCAGCCGGAGAGCGCGAGCTCGACGGCGATCACCAGGGCCAAGCACAACGCGTGCGACGTCCTCATTTGCGCTACGTGGAATCGTGGCGACGCCGTGCGTGCATGTCGAGCTTCACGGCGTCCACGCGGAGCCACGCGCCGAAGACCCGGCTCCCGGTCGCGTGCTCCGCTCGAACGAGTCGACTCGGTCGTTGTCCGACGTCCGAGCCTCGGCCATCATCCCGCTGCGCGAAGGCGAGAAAGCTCCTTCGCTTCGAACTGCGCCGCGCCTACTCGACTCGGAGGTCCTCGATGGCTGGAAGTCTGCTGTTCGTCGTCCACGGAATGGGCGTGCACGCTCCGGGCTGGGAAGCGGAGGTGCGCACGAAGCTCGAAGAAGTCGCCGGACGCTATTCCGGTCACGCTGCGAACCCCGCCGGGCTGTGGAACGACCTCGAGCTCGTTCCCGTCGGCTACGACGACATCCTGAGTGATGCCATCGATCGATGGCGCACCAACGCGGGCGGCATCGCGGACTTCGCGCGGCGCAACGCGCAGCTCGAGGGGCTCGACGCCGACTTCCTCGAGAAGTTCGCCAACGAAGACCCGAACTTCTTCTGGACCCACGTCTGCGACGTCCTGCTCTATCGCTTCTTCGAGCTGTACCGCAAAGCCATTCGAGCCCGCGTGGCGAAGCAGATCGTCGACCGAGTCAGGCAGTTGCCGAACGACGCCTTCGACGACTGTTCCGTGCTCGCGCACAGCCTCGGCACGGCGGTGACGCACGACACGTTGCACTTGCTCGCGACTTCGACTTTCGGCGGCGCGTCGAAGCCGTACGGCGTGCTGAACTCGCGTTTCCGCGCCATCGTGATGCTCGCGAACACGAGCCGCGTGCTGCAAACCGAGTTCAAGGCCTACGACTCGGTGGTGCGAGGCGGTTCGCGGACCAGCAAGGTCTCGAACTGCTCGCAGTTCATGAGCTGGCGCCACGAATGGGACCCGATCTGTCTCGTGCGGCGTTTCGCGCCGGACAAGTGGCCGACGACGTTCAATTGGATCGACTCGGTTTCGCACTTCCGCGAAGCGAACGTGCACGGCTTCACGCACTACCTCGACAATCCGCGCATCCACATCCCGCTGCTCGAGTTGGCGTTGGGCAAGGCGATCGCCAAGCCGTCGGAGCGCATCGACAAGGTGGACAAGTACGAGAAGTTCGGCGGGCGCTTGCGCAAGGTGCCGGAGATCGAAGCACTCGTCGCCAAGATCTTCGCCGAGATCGCGAGGCTCAACGAAAACTCCGACTGGGCGACGTTGCTCGACGTCCTCCGCAAGTTGAAAGCGCTGATCGAGCAGTTGAAGCCGTTGATCGCACAGTTGAAGGCCGAACTCGCCGCCGACATCGCCTGAGGTAATCGCCATGGTCGAATCACGCTTCCCGTTCGTTCGTGCGGCGCGCCGATGCTGCGTGTTCCTGCTACCGCTGTTCTGGCTCTTGGCGTCCGTCGTGTCGGCGCAGAACACCGGCTTGAAGGAACTGCCGCCCGAGTACCAACCGAACAGCGACTACGAGTCGTGGTTCACGGACCTCGAGAAGTCCGTCGACGAGCGTTGGCCCGATCGAGTTCTCGAGCGCTACGCGGAAGAGCTCGCGCGCAAGGACTACCTCGGAGCGCTCCGCGGACTCGCGGACGAGTTCCGGATCGCACCGTGGCCGACACACGGCGACCTCAAGGCGCGATTCCAAACGCGGATGGACCGCGTGATCGACGAGTTCGAGAAGGCGCGCGCGGAAGCCGGCGTCGACGGCAAGCTCGAGACGCGCGAGCAACGTGACGCGTTGCTCGCCGCGTTGAACGACCGCCGTGTCGGCACGCAGTCGCTGCTGCCCGAGATGGCCCGTCCGGCCGGAGGAGGCGCCGCCGACCTGGAGCTCGTGTTCTTCGCCGGCACGCTCGACGACCCCGACGATCCGAGCGAGATGATCCGCACGTACCAAGTGGACACCTCGAACGACACGTTCGAGTTGCTCGTGCCACGCGACCTGATGCGCGACTTGCGTCTGCGCGCGGAAGGCGTTCGCGCCGTGTTGCAGCACTTCGTCGAGCCTGTCCAATCCGCAGCGTTCGAGACGATTCGGCTCGCGGACGCCCAGTGGACCAACTACTTGAAGAACGGCTACTCACAGTACCCGTGGGAGGCGTTGATCAACGGCAAGCTGTGGACGTTCTCCGAGTTCGATCCGCCGAACCAGCAGTTGATCCTGCTGCACCCCACGATCGGATTCGAAGCGAGCACGGGCAGTCTCGACCACCTCGTGGCCGACGAAGTCATCAACGTCGAGCTGCTCGGATACGTCGGCTACTACGGCGACGAATACGAGCACTTCTTCGGCGGCTCGATCGCGGCGTCACTGCGGAACGACGTCGATCCCGGCATCGGCTTCGTGCTGCACTGGAACAAGAGCTTCAGCGCGGGCGTTTCGTGGCACGACCTCGACGACGACGGCGATCCGTTCGACGACGAACCGGCCGTCTACATGTCGTTCGACCTGTTCCGCTACGTGCAGACCGAGGGTCCGGCTTTCAAGAGCAAGTACGACCGCGTGCGAGCCTTGATGCCCAAGTGACGCGCACCTCCCCGCGCCCGACTCGACGAACGCATCGCAGCGTTCGCTCGCGATGGTGCGGACGGGGGGACTCGAACCCCCACGGATTGCTCCACGAGATCCTAAGTCTCGCGCGTCTGCCAATTTCGCCACGTCCGCAGCGAGCGGAGGCCGTGGGTCATGACCTCCGAAGCCAATCGCGAGTGTACCGCCAACGCGCGCCGCCGCACCGACGCGGTCGGATCCGGTCAGCCCAGCAGGCGAGAGGCGTGCTCGCGACGTTCTGCGTCGGCGCGCGCGTTGATCGCGGCGAGGCCGGAGTCGTACTCGGCGAGCTGCTCGCCCGAGTACGCGCGGCGATCGAAGCCGTGGCGTTGGCGGAACGCTTTGAGGAAGTGATTGCGGTCGCGGTCGAGTTGATCCTGGCGCTCGATCCACGCGCGCATCACTTCGCGGAGGTGGGTGAGATCGACGATGCTCGGTGTGCGAGCGGTGTCGAGCGGCTGCACGTTCGCGGCGTCGCGGCGCACCGGAGTCTGTGCAGCTTGGCGTTCCGCGACCGCACCCGCCGCACCCTCGGCGGGCGCGAACAACGCTTCGAAGAGTTCGCGGCCGCGCGGCGAGAGCCCGAGCTCGATCGCCGCTTCGCGCCCGAGGCCGCAGTTCGTCGGTTTGGAACTCGCGCCGGCGGCGAGCGCAGTGCCCGCCGCTTGCTTCGCTCGCGACTCGAAGACCGCCTCTTGGAGGAACGCTTCGGCGAGCGCGATCCGATCCGCGGTCATGGACATGGCGTGGCGGGTTGCCGGCGCCGTTCGGCGGCTCAGCAGTGCTCGTTGTAGGCGTCGGCGAGCAGCTTGCCGACCGCCGCCGCGTCGCGACCTTCGATGTCCTGACGCTGGACCATCTTCACGAGCTTGCCGTCCTTCATCAGCGCGATCTGAGGCGAGCTCGGGCGGTACGGCGCGAAGAACTCGCGCGCTTTCGCCGTCGCGTCGGCCTCCATGCCGGCGAAGACCGTGAACATGTTCTGCGGCTTCTTCGCGTTCATCAGCGACATCCGCAGGCCCGGTCGCGCGCCCGCGGCGGCGCAACCGCACACCGAGTTGACGAAGACGAGCGTCGTGCCCGGCAGCTTCATCGCCGACTCGACCTCGGCGGGCGTGCGGAGTTCCTTCACGCCGAGCTTGGTGACTTCATCGCGGAACGGTTGGACGAGTTCGGGGTCGTACATGGCGGATCTCGTTGGATCGGGGGTGTTCGGGAGCGGGCTCTTTGGGGCGCGCGGGGCGGAGATTCTACCGTTCGCGTGAGACTGCGCTAGGCGGGCTCGTCGTCGGCCGGCCAGAGGTGCTCGCGATCGCGTTCCATCTCGTCGAGCAGGGCGAGCAGGGTCGGCTTCTCGCCGAGCATGGCGAGCGCGTCGACGTTGAGCTGGCACACGGCGCAAACGGGGCGCGAGCCGCGGTAGCTCATCACGTCGAGCGTTTCGAGCACGACGTCCTCGATGCCGTAGCGCCCGGCGTCGAGCGGGGTGCCGTCCTCCGCGAAGCCGAAGAAGCGCTTCACCTCCGCCGGACTGCGGCAGCAGAGGTAACAGCGGTCCTTGTTCCCCGCGCGGTCGAGCGCGGCGAAGTACTCCTGGAATCGCTCCTCCATCGCCATCGATCGGGCTCCCTGACGTGCTTCGGTCACAGCAATTCGCCTTTCGGGACGAGCTCGACCTCCAACGGACGATCGGCGCGACCGGTGAGTCCGTAGACGAGTTTCTTCACGTCCCCGCCCATGCTTTCGGCGAGCTCGGCGAGTTCTTTTTCGAGCGGCGCGAGCTCACGCTCGCCGTCGGGCACGACGATCGCCGCGACGATGTTGCCGCGCGCCGTGCGACCGATCGCGCGCACGAAGACGCCCGGGAAGCGGCCGGTCTCGGTGACTTCCTCGCCGAGCACGTCGCCGGACTCGCGTGCGAGGTGGTCGAGGATGAACTCGACGCGCGCTTCGTCGACGAGCCGCGGGAAATCGGGCTCGACGAACTCCTCGAGTACGCGCGCGCCGCGGCCGGCGTGAACCAGGGACACGTGGGGCTGGAGATAGCGGAAGTGGAACTGCAGGAACCGATCGGCGATGCGGTAGGTGCCGCGGCGCGAGCGCAGCGGATCGGGATCGGAGAGCGGGACTTCGCGTTCGACGAGCTCGAGCTCGCGCAGCACCGTCAGGTACTTGTTCGCCGTCGTCGCGTCGACGCCGACTTCGAGGGCGATGTCGTTGAGGCGCTGCGCGCCGCGCGCGACCGCTGCGAGGATCGAGTTGTAGGTCGCGGGGTTGGTGAGCTCGGTGCGCAGCAGGAACTGCGCCTCGTCGAAGAGGAAGCCTTCCGGTCGCAGGATCTCGCGCAGCACGTTCTCCTGGATCGAGAGCGCGTCGTCGAAGCGCGTCAGGTACGCGGGCATGCCGCCGAGGATCGAGTAGGCGAGCACTCGGTCGGAGAGCTTCCAGTTGGGGAAGAACCCGAGCGTGTCGCGCGGCGCGAGCGGTTCGAGGCGCTTCTGCGAGGTGCGTCGGCCGAAGAGCGGCGATTTCTCGGAGAGCACCTCGGTCTCCATGAACGCCACTTGGCTGCCACAGAGCACGAGCAGCAGCGAGCTCTTCTTGCCGCGCGTGTCCCAGAAGCGTTGGAGCTGGCTCGGCACGCTCTTCTGGGCTTCGCAGAGGTAGGGGAACTCGTCGAGGACGACGGTCAGCCGCTCCTTGCCCGCGCGTTCGGCGAGGAAGCCGAGCGCGGTCCCCCAGTCGCTGAACTCGACCGTCGCCGCGAGCTCGTCGCCGAGCCCTTCGACGATCGCCTGGCGGAACGCGCGCAGGTTGTCGCGGTCGCGCTGTTGCGAGGCGAGGAAGTAGACCGACTTGTGGCGCTGGCAGAACTGCTGGAGGAGCTCGGTCTTGCCGACCCGCCGCCGGCCGTAGAGCACGAAGAACTCGGGTCTGCCGGAGCGGTGGAGTTCCTCGAGGAACGCGAGTTCGGGGGCACGGCCGAGGAACATGCTGGGCACTATACGAAGCCGTATTATACTCTCAAGTATATTTTGAATCGGCCTTCCTGATGTCAGCAGGGCCTCCCGGCCCTACTGCCACCTGTCGTTGCGCAGGAAATCTTGGGCCGGGTGAAACCACGGGGGATTCTCGGAGTCCTTTCAGGAAGCCCCGACGTGTCTCCGCCGCCGGCGCGCGTTTGCGGGCGGCTCTCGCCGACCGCCGCGCGGCGCTCGCCGGGGGGGGCGTCCGCGAGAGGGGGGCGCGTCGGCCGAGTGCCCGGCGGCCTGCCTCGCCGCGCGCGAGCCGGCGCTCGTGCGCCGTGACGGTGGGGCGGGACCAATGGCCCGAGTCGCGGAGCTCCGCGGGCTCACTCCGGCGTCCGTGCACCGCCGGCCGGTGCCCACGTCGCCGCGTGTCGTCGAACGCGCGCCGCGCGTCACCCTGAGACGGACCGCGCCGCGTCGATTCGGTCGGCGTCCGCCGCGAGTCCGGCGCGCCGCGATCGAACGCTCGGAGACGGCCGCCGCGGGCGCGCCGCCGGATGGAAGCGTCGGTGTCGCGGGTCGCAATGGAACAGGCTCGTCGAGCTGCCGCCGAGTCGGGGGGAACGGTCCGCAGGCAGAGCCGGCGAGCGTGAGTTCATCGGCGTGCAACTCGAGACCCACGCGCGCGAGCCGGGAGCTCCGCGGCCGGCGGTACTCGCTTGCAACGGACGCACGGCTTCGAGCGTCGCTTCGACGCGCGACACGCCGCGACCGTCGCTTCGAGGTGCAGTCTTGTGGTCCGGGCGTCGCCGCCGCGGACGCAGCAGACTCGACCCCGCCGCGCGTGGCTCGCAGTCGCGCACTCCCGTGTGTCGTCCGCGGCTGCGCGGCGCTCACCCAAACGTGCGAGGTGAGCGGTGCGTCGAGCGGAGCAAGTCGCGGGCTCGTTCGCGGCGTTTCGTGGCTCGCGCGAGGCGCGGCGAGCGGGTTCGTCGACGCTGCGTCCGGCGGAACTTCGGCATGGAACGGAGCCCGCACGCGTCGGTAGGCTGGCGCCGTCCTTCGCCGGCGACGGAGCGCGGGCAAGGACGGGATCGACGCCATGCTTCCCAGCCGATCGCTCGACGCTCGCGACACACGTCCAGGAACTGCTGCGGCCACGCGGTGGCTCGACATCGAACGCCGCATCGTCGAGCGCATCGCGCGCAGCGCCGAGCCCGGCGCGATCCTCGACGACATCGCACGTTCGATCGAAAGTGCTTTGCCCGGTTGCCGCGCGAGCATCATGTGCACCGACCCAGCGCGGACCCGCCTGCGGCTGACGAGCGCGCCGAGCCTGCCGGCGACGTACGCCTCCGTGGTCGAGATCGTCCCGGTCGGCCCGGAGTTCGGCGCGTGCGGCGCCGCGGCGCACTTCCGGCACCGAGTCGTCGCGGAGGACATCGCGTCCGACCCGAATTGGCGCACCGTGCGGGATGCCGCGTTGAGCCACGGACTCCGCGCGTGTTGGTCGCAACCGATCCTCGCTTCCGACGGGACGGCGCTCGGAGCGTTCGCGCTCTACCGCAGCGAGCCCGGACGACCCGGCGACGACGAAGTCGAGGGCATCGAGTTCGCCGCGCGACTCGCTGGCATCGCGATCGAACGTGACGAAGCGTTGCGGGCGCTGAAGCTGCGCGACGCGGTGTTCAACGAGATCTCGGACGCGATCATCGTCGTCGATGCCGAGCTTCGGATCGTCGACTGCAACGCGTCGGTCGAGAGCATCTTCGGTTGGAAGCGCGAGCAGTTGCTCGGCAAGACGCCGCCCGACGTGTTTTCGATCGAAGAAGACGGCCAACCGCGGTCCAGCGAGATCGTCGAGCATCTGCGCAACGGGCATCGCTGGCGCGGCGATCGGCTGTTCCGCGCGAAGGACGGCCGCGTGGGCATCCGCGAATCGACGGCGATCCGGATCGACGATCCGTCGGGCAAGCCGACGGCCTACGTTTCGATCAATCGGGACGTCACCGATCAACGCAGCGTCGAGCGCGAAGCTCGGTTGCACGCGCTGCAGCTCCAGTACCACATCGACAACTCGCTGATCGCGTTCATCCTGTGGGACGCCGACGGTCGTGTGCGCCGTTGGTCGCAACACGCCGAACGCGTGTTCGGTTGGACCGCGGAGGAGGCGCTCGGCAAGAACGCCACCGAACTCGCGATGATCCACCCGACCGACGTCGTTCGCGTGCGGGCGGCGGCGGCCGAGCTCGCGGCGGGTTCACGCCGGGTCGTGCTCACCAATCGCAACGTCACGAAACAAGGCACGACGATCGAGTGCGTCTGGCACAACTCCGCGCTCAACGACGAGACCGGCAAGATCGTGTCGACGATGTCGCTCGTGCTCGACGTCACCGAACAACACCGCGCGGAACTCGAACGCGAGGAACTGCGCGGCAAGATGTTGCAGACGCTGAAGCTCGAGAGCCTCGGCATCCTGGCCGGCGGCGTCGCGCACGACTTCAACAACCTGTTGACGGGCATCCTCGGACACGCCGAGCTGCTGCTCGAGACGGAGTCGCTCTCGCCCGGCGCGCGCAGTTCGTTGGGCTCGATCCAGCTCGCTGCGACGCGCGCCGCGGACCTCACGAGGCAGATGCTCGCCTACGCGGGTCGCGCCGCGCTCGACCGCACCCTGCTCGACATCAGCAGCGAAGTGCGCGACGTCGAAGTCCTGATCGCGAGCTCGATCGCGAAGCGCATCGACCTGCGTTTCACGCTCGCGGACGATCTGCCGCCGATCGAGGCCGACCGCGCGCAGTTGCAGCAGCTCGCGATGAACCTGGTCATCAACGCCGCGGAAGCGATCGGCGACGGCGACGGCGAAGTGGTCGTGTCGACGTGGGCGTGGACCAACCCGACGCTGGAGACCGGGGTCGAGTTCCCGCACGACGGTCTGCCGGCGGGGCGCTACGTCGTGCTGGAGGTCCGCGACGACGGTTGCGGGATGGACGAAGCGACGATCAAGCGCATCTTCGATCCGTTCTTCACGACGAAGTTCACCGGCCGCGGACTCGGCCTCGCGGCCGCGCTCGGAATCGTCCGCGCTCACCGCGGCGGCGTGCGGGTGCTCTCGCAAATCGGCCGCGGCAGTTCGTTCCGCGTGTTCTTTCCGGTCGCGACGCGCGAGCGCGAGGCTCCGCCGACCGTGCCTCCGCCGTCGACGGAGAGCGGCGCGACGGTGCTCGTCGTCGACGACGAGCCGGTCGTGCTCGAGCTCGCGACCGCGGTGCTCGTGCGGCGCGGGCACCACGTGCTCGCAGCTTCGTCGGGCGAACGCGGGCTCGCGTTGTTCGACGAACATGCCGACGAAATCGACGTCGTCCTGCTCGACGTGACGATGCCCCGCGTCGGCGCACGCGAAATGGTGGACGCACTGCGCAAGCGTCGGCCGACCGCCAAGATCGTGCTTTCGTCGGGCTACGCGGAAGCGGAGGTCGCGCGGCAGTTCGCCCGCGGCGAGTACGACGGTTTCCTTTCGAAGCCCTACTCACCGGCCGGGTTGATCGCCGGGCTGGACGCCATTCTCGCGGCCCGCTGAGTCGCGGTTCCGTCCACGGAACGCGTGACACCGCGACCGGCACGCGACTTCGCGTCGTGGCGTGCTCCGCGCAGCGCGCCTACAGTAGGAGCGCGCGTTTGCGTCGCTCCGGCGGCGCGACACGCACGCTGCGAGCCGATGACCGCCGCCACGACGAGAGAGAGTGCGACTGCGTCACCGCTCGCGTCGCCGGGCGAACTGCCGCTCGGCTGGCGCGACGGCGGCGTGAAGCTCTTGCTCGCGTTCGCGCTCGTGCTGCAGGTGATCGCGTGGTCGTGGCAGAGCGGCTATCCGCTCGCCGACGCCGTCGAGTTCATGGATCGAGCGCACGATTGGGTCGACGGACGCGCGCTCGGCGGCGACCGCACGATCCGTTCGTTCGCGTACTCGGTGTGCTTCGTGCCGCTGTTCGGCGTCGCGGAGATCCTCGGCGTCGACGATCTGCGTGCGTTGATGCCGCTCGCGCGCGGGTTGCAGGTCGGATTGGCGTTGGCGTTCGTGTTCGTCTGCGCGCGCTTCGCGTCGCGGTTCGTCGGCCTGCGTGCGGGTTATGCAACCGGCCTACTGGTCGCGGCGAACCCGTTCTTCCTCCTGTATTCGAGCTGGCCGATCTCGGGCGTCGCCGCGGCGCTCTGCGTCACTCTCGGTCTCGAACGTTTGGTCGTGCGGACCGACTTCCGCCGCGAGTTCGTCGGCGGGCTGTGGCTCGGTGTCGGCTTCTTGCTCGCGTACCAGACGTTGCTCGTGATCCTCGCGGTGCTCGTCGGTCTCGTCTTGCGCGATCGTTGGAAGCACTTGAGCGCCGCCGCCGCCGTGCTCGTCGGTCTGCTCACGCTGATGGCGTTGCAGGTCGCACTCGATCGCTGGGTCTACGGTGAATGGGGCGGCAGCGTCTTCCGCTACATGATGGACAACATCGCGGGGACGGCGCCGGGCTGGTTGAACAAGCTCGGTTTCCGCGGCGCGGCGGAGTCGCTCTACAAGTGGGTGAGTGAGTCGCGCGGTTTCGCGGCCGACACTTCGCTCGCCGACACCAAGCAGCGTTCACCGCGCACGTGGTACGTGACGCACATCCATCAGATGTTCGTCGTGCCGGTGCTCGCGCTCGGAGTGCTCGGGCTCTGGCGCGCTTGGACGCGACGCATCGGCGCCGTCGGGTTCTTGATGCTCGTGTTCGTGCTCAACGTCGCCGTGATGAGCTTCAAGGGCGAGAAGAGCTATCGTTTGTGGCTGCCGTTGCTCGGCACCGTGTTGCCGGCGGCGGGACTCGGCTGCGCGTGGCTCTTCGAAGTGACGCGTGCGCGGTTCGTCGCGCGCGGTGCGGCGCTCGCAGCGTACGGAGCGACGGTCGTGCTCGGACTGGGCGTGCTGCTCGATCAACCGCTCAAGCGCCACGGCGTCTACTGGAACGCGATCGACTTCGTGACCGCCGAACTCGAGGCGCATCCGCCGCCCGCCGACCGGCCGGTGCGGCTCGCTTCGGCGTTCCGTTGGGCGGTCTTCCTGCGGACTCCGCCGACGGTCGAGCTCGTGCGCTTCGAGTACCCGCTCGAGGCGTACGCGAAGCTGCCCGCGGACGCGCAGCAGCACGTTCGCGCGGTGCTCGAATCGCTCGATGCGTTGATCATCCACCTGCCGATGCTCACGCAGGCGGGGAACGAGGAGCTCTTCCGCGTCGTCAACGAGCTCTTCCGAGTGCGCGCGGCGTTCTACGACCAACGCACGCACGCCGAGTTGGGCCCGGTCTACGTGCTCGAGCGCCAACGCAGTTCGACGCGCGCGCGCCGGTTCTTCGAAGTCGAGCCGTGCGACGACGTCGAGCTCTACGCCGCCGAGCGCGGTTTCCTGCGCCCGATCGACTTCGTGCGCGAAAACGCCGAGCCGCACGAGACGTTGACGTTCCTGGGGTTCGAAGTCGAGCCGATCCCCGGGTCGGACCACCAGTGGATCACCTACCACTGGCACGCGAAGACCGAGCTCTCGCTCAACTATCGCGTCATCGACCGCATCACGGGGCCGGACAACGAGAACAGTTGGCACAACAACCACTTCGTCGCGTACGGCGCATTGCCGCCGACGACGTGGAAACGCGGCACGATCCTGCGCGAGAGTTATCTGCTCGTCCCGTCGTTCGAAGCGTTCTTCTCGGACCGCAGGTACCGACCGCTCGGCGGCGCGTACCGCCGCGGCGACACGATTCCCGCGCGGCTCTGGATCGCCGTGCAGGATGGCGAAGAAGGCAAGGGGTCGAGGCAACTCGTCGTCCGCGAACGTGGCACGGGTGAAGCGCCGCGCACGCGGATCGATCCGAAGACGTTGTGGAACGTCGACGGCTGGCGCTTCAGTCCGACCGGGCTCGTGCAGGTCGGCAGCCTGCTGCTGCCGGTGCACCCGTGGGCTCGTGTGCCCGACGACGGACGTCCGTTGCCGAAGTAGCGCTCGCGTTCAGGGGCCGCCTTGCCACTCGAGCGCGCCGAAGTCCCACCTCACGCCGTGAGGCGTCGGCGCGCCGGCGAAGTCCTGCGAGCCGGGATCGATCCCGAAGAACGCGGGCAGATCGAGCGCGGAGTTCACGAGCGGTGAGAGCGACTGCAGCCGATACGCGGTGAGCGTCGCGAGCTGATGCGGATCGCCGATCGTGCCCCCCGTGCCGGGCGCGACGAGCCGCGGATCGACCGCGGTGCCCGACGTGCGTGTGCCGAAGTACTCCTGTCCCGTGCCCGTGCGCCACGCGGCGAGCGTCGTGTACGTCGTGCCGCCCCAGACGATGCCGAACGCGGCGCCGCTCGGGAAATAGTCGTTCTGCTGGAACACGGCGCCCGGGTTGGCGACCGAGTGGACGAGCTTCGCGCCGCCGGTCGTCACGAAGATGTTGTTGCGGATCCCGACGTTCGAGACGGCGCTCTGAAGTTTCAGCGCGCTCGCGCCCGGGCTCGCGCTCGCCGCGAGGAAGACCGTGTTGTGGTAGAGCTCGCAGTTCTTGATGCCGTTCGAGCCGTTGCCGTTCCACAAGTCGATCGCGCCATAGCCGTTCTTGCGCGCGTCGTTCTGACTGACGTTGTAGCGCACGACGTTGCCGCCGAAGGGCCGCGCGCCGGAGTACTGCGCGAGCAGGAAGCCGGGTCCGTCGTTGTCGTGCGAGTAGTTGTATTGCAGCCGCGAACTGGTGACTCCGCCGTCGAGATCGAAGCCGCCGCCGTCGACCGAGTTCGGCCCCGTGCGATTGTGATGCGACTCGTTGTGCTGGATCGTCACGTCGTTCGCGTCGAACGCCCAGATGCCGACCGGGCCGCCGCTCGGGTTCGCGCAGAGAGAACCGTTGCCGAACGCTTCGTTGTATTCGATCGTCGCGCCGTCGACGTCCGAGACCCAGAGACCGCTGCCGGTGTTGGTGTTCGTCACCGAGGGATCGCCGAGGTTCGCGTGGAACTTGGAGTCGACGACGTGGAAGTTCGCGTGCGCCCAAGTCGTCGAGCTCGCGGAGAACTTGCCCCACACCGCCATGCCGGCGAGCCGGTTGTCGTGCGCGTCGAGCCCGCGCACGGTGACGTCGCGAAAGCCGCTCTTCGACGCCGAGTTCGAGCCGAATTGCAGGCCGTAGCCGCCGAAACCGAAGACTTCGAGCGCATCGACGACGACGTGGGCGAGCTTCACGCCGTTCGCGAGGTCGACGTAGAAGAACACGCCGTCGCCTTGGTTGGTCGCCGCGCCGCTGCCGCGCACGATCAGGTTCGCGAGCTCGATGCCCGCCGCGTTCCACACGAACACGCCGTCGCCGGAGCCGGCGTCGATCGTCGCCTTGCCGACGCCGTAGGTCGTGATCACGAGCGGCGCCGTCGCCGTGCCCGCATCGTTCGCGTCGAGCGTCAACGAACCGGCGAACGTCTGGCCACCTTCGAGGAACACACGATCACCAGGGCCGAGATTCGCGGCGGTCACTTTGCCGAGCGTCTTCCACGCGTTCGCGATCGACTTGCCGTCGTTCGTGTCCTTGCCGCTCGGACTGACGTAGTAGTCGGTCGCGCGCGCGACGGAGCCGATCGCCGTGCACGCGAGCGAGAGCCACGCCGCGCGCACCCAGAGCCTTGCCATGGTGCCACCTCGAAGTCGTCGGTCTCGGAAGTCGTCGGCCTGGGGCCGGTTCCGCGCGCCGCTTCGATTCCGATGTCGAAGCCCGCGCCTCCGGGACGTCGACGGACCTGCCACAGTCGTCGGCGCCGCAACAGAGCCTAGCGGCCGGCCTCCGGGCCGCAATCACTCGCCGCGCCGCAACTGCTCGTCGTAGAGCTCGCGATACGGCCCGCCGCGCGCGTAGAGCGCTGCGTGCGAACCGCTCTCGACGAGTTCGCCGCCGACGATCACCAGGATGCGATCGGAGTCCTGCACGCTGGTGAGGCGGTGCGCGATCATCACGAGCGTGCGTTGCCGCATGCGCTCCTTCAGCGCTTCGAGGACGAGCCTCTCGGTGCGTGGATCGAGCGCGGACGTGGCTTCGTCGAGGATCAGCACGCGCGGCTTCGCGAGCAGTGCGCGCGCGAGTGCGACGCGTTGGCGTTCGCCGCCGGAAAGTCGCAGGCCCGCTTCGCCGACTTCCGTGTCGAGACCCGCGGGCAGACCGGCGAGGAACGGGCCGAGCTGCATCGCTTCGAGGACGTCACGGAGCTCGTCGTCGGTCGCGTGCGGCGCGGCGAGATTCAGGTTCGCGCGCAGCGAGTCGTGGAACATCTGCGCTTCCTGCGGCACGACGCCGACCGTGCGGCGCAGATCGGCGAGTTTCCAGTGCCGCAGATCGAGGCCATCGAGCTCGACCGCTCCGCCCGTCGGGTCGAGGAAGCGCGACGCGAGCGCGGCGAGCGTCGATTTGCCGGAACCCGACGCACCGACGATCGCGACGCGTTCTCCCGGAGCGATCGTGGTCGAGATCGACCGCAGGATCGTCGCGCTCTCCCAACGGAAGTCGACGCTCTTGAACTCGATCCGGCCCGCGAGCGTCGGCGGCGCAGTCGCGTCGGCGCGCTCCTGGATCCACGGCTCCGTGTCGATCAGTTGGTACACGCGCCGCAGGGCCGAACGCGCAGTCTGCAGCTCGATGTTGATGTCGATCAGCAGCGACACGGGCCGGTGCAATCGCGCCGCGAGCGTGTAGAACGCGACCAAAGTGCCGATCGATAGGGTGCCTTCGAGCACACGCGCACCGCCGAAGAGGAACACCGTGATCGGCGCGATCGCGAGCATCACGTCGGCGAGCGAGACCTGCATCGACGCGAACACCGAGAGCCGCAGGTTCGAACGCATCCACGGCCGCGACACACCGACGAAGCGCTTCGCTTGCGCACGTTCGCGGCGGAACTCTTGGATCAAGCGCACCGCGCCGAGCCGTTCTTCCAGGAACTCGTAGAGCTTGCCGACGGATTCGCGCGCGGCGTCGCTCTCGGTGCGGATCGAGCGGTTCAGGATCCAGAGCACGAGCGCGAGCACCGGGTAGACGAGCGCGAGCACGCCGGCGAGCGCCGGATCGAGCACGATCAGCACGATCCAGATGCCCGTGATGACGAGCACGTGCTGGATCGAGTGCACGACGGTGTACACCGCGGCGCGCTGCAGCACGTCGACGTCGGACGTCAGCCGCGCGAGCACGCCGCCGTAGTGCTCGCCGCGCAAGTAATAGGGCGAGAGGCTCTGCACGCGTTCGTACGCGCGGCGACGGAAGTCGAACATCACGCGCAAGCCGCCGTACGAGTAGAGCCACGTCGAGATCACGCGGAACGCGACGCGGAACGCGAGCGTGCCGAGCAAGAGCCCGATGAGCCAGAGCAGGAGCTCCCGATCGCCGTCGCCGATCGCGCGGTCGATCACGGCGCGCAGGATCAGCGGATCGACGAGCTCGAGCACCACTTGGACCGCGACGCAGATCGCGATCTCGAGCTGCAGCAACCAGTACGGAGCCAAGTGCTCCCGCAGGAAACGCAGGAAGAGCCCGCTCCGTTGCTCGAGAGCTGCTTTCACTTCGTGTCGAGCCCGAAGAGCTCCTCGAGGACGAGCCACGCGATCGAAACGCGCTCCTTGGTCGCGATGCGCGCGCGGCCGGTCATGCCTTCGTAGAGCGGGCCGATGTCGCGTTCCCCGGGCTGGCCGTCTTCGGCGAGCTCGAGCCGCACCAGGAAACCACGTTCGTCCGGCCGGTCCGCGACGAACACGACTCGCGCCGCGACCGTGCCGTGGACGAGCCAGGGGTAACCGCTCAAACGCAACTTCGCGGGCTGACCGGCGGCGATGCGCGCGCGGCCCAAGTCGTCGACGTGGGCGACGAAACCGTCGACTCCGGCGACGGCGACGCGCATGAGCTCGTCGCCTTCCAGCACGGCGCGACCGACGAGTTCGGCGCGCGGCGCGCCGAGCACGCAGCCTGCGACCGGCGCCACGAGCTCGTTCTCGCCCGCGCGGCGCGCGAGGTCTGCTTCACGGGCCGCGACTTGCTCGAGCTCGTGCGTGATCGTCTTCGTGCGCGCGTCGAGCGCGGCGATTTCGTCCGCTTCGAGTGCCGGCCGCGCGGCGCGCGCGGCCTCGGCCTGCTCGAGTTCGACGGCGGCGAGCTCGCGCGCGAGTTTCGCGGCTTCGAACTCGACTTGCTCGACGAGTCCCTGCGACTGCAATTCGGAGTAACGCTTCTCCTTCGCTTGCGCGGCCTCGAGCACGAGCACCGCGGCGCGTTGGGCGCGCTCGAGTTCCGCCCGCTCCGTCGGGTGGCGCATGCCGGCGACGTGTTGGCGTTCGCGCGCGAGCTCGGCGAGGCGAGTCTCGGCGCCGGCGCGTTGGGCCGCGAGTTCCGCGCGCTCGCTCTCGAACTCCCGGGCATCGAGGCGCGCGAGCACCACGCCGGCTTCGACGCGGGTGCCGGGTTCGACCAGGACTTCGGCGAGCACACCGGCGCGCGGAGCCCTCACCGCCCGCGACGGGCCGATGAACGCACCGTCGCCGATCACCACTCGGTCGATGCGCACGAAGCAGAGCACCAGCACGGCGACCGCGACGAACGCGCCCGCGAGCAGGAACACCGTGCGCAGGAGCGGCGGTCTGGAACGCATGGGTGGGACCGAGAACGGAAGCGCCCAGGGTAGCGGCGAACGCTCCCCGGGCGCATTTGGATTCGAACCGCGGCTCGGTGCGCGCGGTCGTCCGTCGATCAGAGACAGTCCCGGCCGCTCAGAGGCAGGCTTGCGGGTTCTCCGAGCACTTCATGCAGAGCGTGATCATCTTGCCGACGGCCGTCGGCTGCAGCGGACGAACGATGAACTTCATCGATGGTCTCCTCGAGGCGTTGGAATGAACGGGCGCCGCGCCCGGCCGCCCAGCGGTCGGAACCGAGACGCTCGACGACTCACGCTATCCGACATGTCCGTGGCCGCAAGTTGCCGCGAGCGCGCGTCTCGAGATCGACACGAAAACGCCCGGGGTCCGCGAGTGCGGACGACCGGGCGCGGTGGCGAGCGTTGCTCGCGGAGGCGAGCACCGACTCGCGAAGCCTCAGATGCAGGAGGCGGGGTTCTCCGAGCACTTCCAGCAGAGCGTGACGTTGGCCTTGCTGAGGGTCTCGGGTTGGGTCGGCTTGACGATGAACTTCATGGAGGCACTCCGTGAATTGGGGTCGTCGGACACGCGCATTGGCGATTTCGCGCCACGTGGCCCGAACTCTCGCGCTGCGCGCCGGCTCACGCTACGAGGCTCGTCCGAATCGCGCAAGCGTCGGTCGCGCGTGCAGCGCGCGCGTCTCGTTCGACAGCGCGTCGCCGAGCTTCGGTGTTTCGAAGTCGAATCTCGGCACTCCGAAACGAAGCGCCCGGGCCGTCGAACACGTCCCGGGCGCAAGTCACGAGCGTCGACGCGCGCGCGTCGACGCTGGAGGTCGATCAGACGTCGCCGCCGCAGGCCGCGGGATCTTCCGAGCACTTCCAGCACATCGTGATGGCGAAACCCTTGTTGACGACCACCGGGGCGGTCGGCTTGACGATGAACTTCATCGCAGACTCCTGAGGGGCTCTTGGGGTAGTGGCGATCGAATGCGCGCGACGAAACCGCTCGTCGCACGATCGGCTGAGACCGTAGACACGACGGCGGGAACCCGCAAGGCGTACGCGCGGAGCGAGTTGGCAGTTTCCGTGAGCTCGGATACGTTGACGCGCCCTCCCGCGATGACACACCAGAGCGCGTTGCTGATTCGGTCAGGATCGACGCTCGGAGAGCGCGTCGCGGCGAGCGTTCGTGGCGAGTGCGTGCTGCTCGACACTGCGAGCCCGCGAGTCCACGTCGCCGGCGGCGCCGTGACGTGGAATGGCGTCAGGCTCGACCGACTGGGCGCGTGCATCGTCGAAACGCCGTTCTGTCCGTGGCCGCAGCCGGTCGCCGAGCCTCGTGCCGGTGAGCCGGCGCCCGAGATGCAGCGGCGCGGCATGGCGGCGCGCGAGCGCACCGCACTGCACGTCGCAGCGCTGAGGCTCGCCGCGAAGCGCGTCAGGTTCGCGAACGACCCGACGCGGGCCGCGGAGCTCGCGATGGCGCCGGCGCTGGCGCTCGAGCGACTCGCCAACGCAGGCGTGCCCGTCCGGCCCTGGCGCATCGGCCGCACCGCGGCGCAGAGCGGGTGTCGCGTCGGGCTCAACGCGCCGCGCGGACTCGAGCTCGCGAGCTCGGCGACGTGCCTCGACGTCGAGGTCGGGCCGCGCGGCGTCGCGACGCATTTCGCGCTCGGCGGCGAATGGCTCGCCGCGACGGCCGATCATGCGGAGCTCGCGCCGCTCGCGCGTTCCGTGCGACTCGCCGATGGCGCGCCGGCGGCGGAGCGCGAACTCGTGGTGCGTGCGCTCGCCGCGTTGGGCCTCGAGTTCGGCGCGGTGCACGTCGCCGACGGAGCGATCGCATTCGTCGAAGCGGGCGTCGATCTCGATCTCTGGGACGCGGCCACCGATGGTCGCGTCGCCACAGCGCTCGCGAATTGGCTCGTCCGTGTCCCCCAAACGAGTTCCTGAAACATGAAAGCGTCGCGCTACAACCGCATCTTCCAAGCCGCCGACGGCACGTGGCTCGCGTTCAACTCGTGGTCGACGGCGCTCGCCGAGCTCGACGAACCGAACCTGCCGTTCGTTCGCGCGTTGCTCGCCGATCCCGAGCAGACGCCGGTCGACAGCGACGAGAAGCGCGCGATCCGCGAAGCGTTGATCGACGCGCACTTCCTGGTCGACGACGCGGTCGACGAGCTCGGCGAACTGCAAGCCGACCTCGTGCGCGACCGCTTCCGCACCGATCAGCTCTGCCTGACGATCGCTCCGACGCTCGACTGCAATTTCCGCTGCGACTACTGCTACGAGGAGCACCTCAAGGTGCACATGTCGACGCGCGTGCAAGACGCGTTGATCGGCTTCATCGAAGCGCAAGCGAAGCGGCTCGAGCAGATCGCGGTCACTTGGTACGGCGGCGAACCGCTGCTGCCGAAGGCGTATCCGGTGGTGCAACGACTGTCGCAGAAGATGGTCGAGCTCTCGAAGGAGCGCGGCATCAAGTACGGCGCGGAGATCGTCACCAACGGCTTCTTCCTCGATCGACCGAAGATGGAGGAGCTCGCGGCGCTCGGCGTCGATCGTGTGCAAGTGACCCTCGACGGTCCGCGTGCCGCGCACGACGCGCGCCGCCACTTGATCGGCGGACGCGGCACGTACGACCGCATCCTCGAGAACATGCAGAGCTGCGCGGACCTCGCGTCGTTCCAAGTGCGCGTCAACGTCGATCGCCGCAACGCGATGTCGACGCTCGAAGTTCTCGAGGACCTCGTGCGCATCGGCCTTGGCGGCAAGATCCGCGTCTACCTCGCGCAAGTCACCGAAGAAGGCGCGGCGTGCGGCAACATCCAAGAGTTCTGTTACTCGCGCGAGGAGTTCGCGCGCACCGAAGTCGAGCTCTACCGCGCCGCCGCCGAACGCAACCTGCCGCTCGCGCGCTACCCGTTCCGCATCGCCGGCGCGTTCTGCGTCGCCGATCGACTGAACGGCTGGGTCGTGTCGCCGACCGGCGCGCTCTTCAAGTGCTGGCACGACGTGACGATGAGCCCGGAGAAGTCGGTCGCGAGCCTGCTCGATCCGCAGCAACCGTGGCAGAAGGTCAACGAAGACCGTTGGCTGCAGTGGAATCCGTTCCACCGCTCCGGCTGCCGCGATTGCAGCGTCGCGCCGCTCTGCCACGGCGGTTGTCCGGTCGAAGCGATGGCGCATCCGACGAGCGACCGCGGTTCGTGCGAGCCGTTCAAGTTCCACCTCGAGCCGCTGCTCGAGCTCCGTCACAAGCGCGCCGACGTCGCGACCGGGAACGTCCCCGTGCGGGACGTCGCGTGCCGATGACCAAGATCGCGCTGATCGGTCCCGCGGATCGCGAAGAGATCCAGCGTGTCGCGTTGCGGCTCGAGGAGCGCGACGCCGAGCCCGTGATCGTCGACACGCGGCTCGAGGCCGACATCCACCTCGAAGCGGGCCGCGAGGAAGCCTGCGGCGCGTCGTTCGCGGGTGTCACCGGAGTCTACGTCGCGGCGCTGGGGCTCCCGAATCCGCGCGTCGCGGACGCCAACGGCGAGATCGACGTCCCGGCGTCGCGTGCGGCGCTCGCGCACTCGCAGGCGACGTGGGCTGCGTGGCGTGTGTTGCTCGAGCGTCTCTCGCGGCGCATGACCGTCGCGAATCCGCCGGCGAGCTACGAAGTGCACGGGCTCAAGCCGCTCGAGATCGCGACGTACCAGGAGCGCGGTTGGCGCGCGCCGGCGACGTTCTCGACCGACGCTGCGGCCGCGCTGCTCGACGCTGGCCGCGAGCCCGCGCCGCACGGCCGCATCCGCAAGGACTTGGTCGGTGGCTACGGCTACACCGAGGTCTTCGCGCCGCCGGCGGACGTCGACGAAGCGAAACGACAGCTCGCCGAGAGCGCCGTGATGGTGCAGGAGCGCATCGAAGGCGACGCGGTGCGCGCGTTCGTCGTCGGTGGACGCGTCATCGTCGGCGCGGAAGTCCTGCCGACTGGCTTCGGCGAAGTCGATTCGCGCCGCGGCTCGACGCGCGTGCGGCGCATCGAGTTGCCCGGCGAAGTGTGCGAGCTCTCGAAGACCGTGACCGCCGAGTGGGGCATGCTCTTCGCCGGCGTCGATTGGATGCGCGCGGCGGGCGGGCGCGAGTGGGTGCTGCTCGAATGCAACTCGTCGCCGTTCTTCGTCGAGCTCGAGCGCCGCACCGGCGCGGACATCGGCGGAGCGTTGGCCGACATGCTCTTGCGCCGCGCGCGGCGCGTGAAGCCGTGAGCGCAGAGGCTCCCGAGACGCGCCCCGACGCGGCTGCGGCGCCGAGCGGTCCGTACGCGACGCCGATCCTGAATCGATTGCTCGCGAACCTGCGCGGCGGGCTCGATCCGACCTACGACTTCCTCGCGTTCGACGACGTGCCGTTCGTGCGACCGAGAGCGCGCGTGCGCGAGCTGCGCGTCGGTTTGCTCTCGACGGCGGATCTGCATCGCCGCGGCGACGAGCCGTTCGTCAGTCTCGAGACGCCGTGGGGCGACACGAGCTTCCGCGTGATCCCGCACGAGCTCGCCGACGCCGAGCTCGCGCTCGACGCGCCGTACGTCGACGAGAAGTACATCCCGCGCGATCCCGAGGTCGCGATGCCGCGCCGTGCGCTCGACGAGCTCGTCGCGAGCGGCGAAGTCGGCTCGGCGGCGCCGCGGCACTACAGTTTCGCGCAAGGCATCGTGCGGCCGTATCCCGGCCTCGCCGAGAGTGCCGAGCGCGTCGCGCGGCTCTTGCGCGAGGATCGCGTCGACGCCGTCGTGCTCCTGCCGACGTGCTCGCTCTGCGTGCAGACGGTCGCCGTGCTCGCGCGCGAGCTCGAGGCTCGCGGTTTCGCGACGATCGCGTTGACGAATCTGCCTGAGCTGACTTCGCGCGTCGGCGTACCTCGCGCGCTGGCGTCGAAGTTCCCGTTCGGCGCACCGGCCGGCGATCCGGGCCACCGCACGCTGCACGTCGGCATGCTGCGCGAAGCGCTGGCTCGCCTCGATCAGGCGGATGCGCCTCGCACGCTCGTCGAGACCACGCTGCGCTGGCGCCGCGACTGAGCGCGTCCCGCACACGCGCCGAGTCGTGCGCGTGCTTCGCGTGCGTCGACGAACACAGGCCCGAGCGCGACCGCACGCTGCACGAACGACGGCAACGGCGTCGTCGACGTGTTCGTGCACACCCTCGGTTGCCCGGACGCGGTGGCGTACTGCGCGGCGAAGCTCAACTCGCTCGGTTGTCTGCCGGCGATCGAGCTCGTCGGTTCGGCGAGCGGCAGCGCGGGTAGCGGTGCGACGCTGCGCACGACTCGAGTGCTCGCGAACAAGAACGGCCTCTTCTTCCACGGCACCAGCGGCCCCGCGACGATTCCGTTCCACGGCGGCGTGCTCTGCGTGCAAGGCACGGTGAAGCGTCACCCGGTCGTCAACTCGGGAGGTTCGGCGGGTTCCTGCTCGGGCGTGTTGCAGGAAGACCTCAACGCCTACATCGCGAGCGGTGCGGACCCGGCCCTGGTCGCCGGCGCGACGCTCTACGTCCAGACGTGGTCGCGCGACCCGGGCGACGCGTTCGGCGACAGCTTGAGCAACGCGCTGCGGGTCGACGTCTGTCAGTGACGGCGAGCGTTCGGCGCCCGCGCGGGCGTCGTCGCCACCGTGTGAAACAGGGAACCTGCCGCCGAGTGCGGCAGGTTCCTCGTATCTTGTCGGCCGCTGCGCGTGCTCACTCGATGGTGGGGCGCGGCGAGTGCATTCGCTCGATGCGAGCTCGTCCTCGGAATTCGCGGCTTTCGCGCGATCGCGCCGGTAGTGCGCCGCGCGGATATGACTACGCTGAGGGACGCGCACGCGGTGCTGGAGACGAGCCGCGAGCGGGTCGACTGCGGCAACGAGAACCGATTCCGACTGCGTACCGCCGAACTGCCACGGCGTCCGCAGGTCGGAGCGCGCCTTGGATCTCCAAGGCATCGTGGTCGCCGTCCGACATCGACACCGGCAACCCAGTCAGACATGCAACTGAAGAGCTGCTTCCTCTCTCCGTTCCTGGTCGGTCTCGCCTTCGCTCAAACGACCGAGCGCGTCAGCGTCGATTCGAGCGGCGCGCAAGCGAACAACTACTCGGACCAACCTTCGATTTCGCGCGACGGTCGATTCGTCGCCTTCTCGAGTCGTGCGACGAATTTGGTGCCCGGCGATCTCGACTGGGACGACGTGTTCCTGCACGACCGCTCGTCCGGCCAGACGTCGCTGTTGAGCGTCGCGTACGGCGGTGGGGCGAGCAACGGCAGCTCCTACCGCCCCGTGCTTTCGGCGGACGGGAGCTTCGCCGCGTTCTGGACGACGGCGAGCGACGTGTACCAGGGCGACGTGAACCTCGTCTTCGACGTCGTCGTGCGCGACCTCGGCACCGGCATCAACACCTGCGTCAGCCGTTCGTCGAGCGGCGTGCTCGGCAACGGCCATTCGTACGCGCCGGCGTTGTCGGCGGACGCGCGTTGGGTTGCGTTCCACAGTTTCGCCACCAACCTGGTGACCGGCGACACGAACGGCACGTTCGACGTGTTCGTGCACGATCGCGCGACCGGTCAGACGACGCGTGCGAGCCTCGACTCGAATGGCGTCGAAGGCAACGGAGCGTCGCGCTATCCGACGATCTCCGACGACGGCCGTTGGGTGGCGTTCGAAAGCGCCGCGACGAACCTCGTCGTCGGAGACACCAACGGCAACATCGACGCGTTCGTGCACGACCGTCAGACGGGCGTCACGCGTCGAGTGAACGTCGGTGCGGGTGGCGTCCAAGCCGACGCGGAAGCTCTGAGCATCGCGCTCGCCGGCGGCCGTTGGGTGACGTTCGCGAGCATGGCGACGAACTTGGTGTCCGGCGACACCAACGGTTGGAGTGACGTCTTCGTGCACGACCTCGTGACGCAGACGACCACTCGCGCGAGCCTCGGCGAGAACGGCACGCAGGCCGACGCGAGCTCGCTCTTCCCGAGCCTGTCGAACGACGGGCGTTACTTGGTGTTCTCGTCGCACGCGACCAACTTGACCTCGGTGCCGGATCTCGACGGTGTCTTCGATCTCTACCGCCGGGACCTGTGGTTCGGTGGCGTCGAGCGCATCAACGTGAGCACGAGCGGCGTGCAGGCCGACCAATCCGCGTACCTCGCGGCTACGTCTGCGGATGGCCGGATCACCGCGTTCCCGAGCGCGGCGAGCAATCTGGTCCTGAACGACACGAACGCCCAGGCCGACATCTTCGTGCGGGAACTCGGTTGCCCCGCGGCGATCGAGTACTGCACGGCGAAGACGAACAGTCTCGGTTGCACGCCGACGATCTCGCTCAGTGGCATCGTGAGCGCGAGCTCGGGCTCTGGCGCGACGCTCACGGCGAGCAACGTGCTCGGCGTCAAGCCCGGCCTCTTCTTCCACGGCGTCGGCGCGCCGACCGCAACTCCGTTCCATGGCGGTTGGCTGTGCGTTGCGCCGCCGGTGCGCCGGCATGCCGTGATGAGCTCGGGCGGCACGCTCGGGGCCTGCGATGGCACGTACACCGAAGATCTGAACGCGTACATCGCGTCGGGCGCCGACCCAGCGCTCGTCGCGGGCGCGACGCTGGGCCTGCAATGTTGGTCGCGCGATCCCGGTGATCCGTCGGGCTTCGGCGACGGACTGACGTCCGCCGTGCACGCGACGATTTGTCCGTGACGCGGGCCGCGGTGGACCGCTCGACCGGTCGCCGCCGAACGAAGTGACGGCGGATTCACCTCGGCCGCGAACGACGGGCTGCGCGCGGACTTTGCACGCTCCTGACGAACGTTCGCGACCCTCCGTGCGTCAGCAGAACGCCGCGAGCCACGCGTAACTGCGCTGGCTCGCGGCGGTAGTTTCGCGCGCCGAGGATCTCGACCGTCTCCGAGCCGAGCGTTCGCCGTCGGACCGCGAGTGGCTGCGACCCGCCTTCACGGCACCGCGCGTCACTTCCGTGCCGCTGTCGTGCCACCCTTGCGCCACCTTTCGATCGACGAGCTCGCGCTCTGCACCTTGATCTGCCACCCGCCGCTCCAAGCTCCGCCGCAAACCGCCCAACTCACCGAGTGCGTGAGCGTCACGCCTTTCGGCCGCGCGGGTGACGGAATTTCTTTCGCGGTCTCGTGCTCCGACGACGGGCGCACGATCGCGTTCGCGTCGAGCGCGACCGATTTGGTCGAGGACGACACAAACGGCGCGCTCGACGTGTTCGTCCGCGATCGCGCGCGTTCGTCGACGTTGCGCGTCACTCTCGCGGCGGACGGCGGCGAGGCGAACGGCGACTCGACGGCACCGGCGCTTTCCGCGGACGGCCGTGTGATCGCCTTCTCGAGCCGCGCGAGCAACCTGATCACCGGCGACACCAACGGCGCGATCGACGTGTTCGTGCGAGTGCTCGACTCCGCCGGGCCGCACGCTGGGCCGCACGCCGAAGCACTCGGCTCGGGCCGCACGCTGCGCGCGAGCGTCGGCCTCGACGGCGCCGAATCGAACGGCGCGTCGCACACGGGCGGACTCTCGGGCGACGGACGGTGGCTCGTCTTCACGAGCGAAGCGTCGAACCTCGTCGTGGGCGACACGAACGCCGCATGGGACGTCTTCGTGCGCGACCTCGGCGCGAACGTCACGACGCGCATCGGCGCGAGCGCGGGTGGACCGACGCGGGTGCCGCTGATCTCCGCGGACGCACGCTTCGTCGCGTACCAAGGTCCGACGCCGGGCGGCGAAGCGGGTCGCGGCGCGCAGGCCTACTTGGTCGAGCTCGCGTCGCGACGCAGCGAAGTCCTGAGCACCGCGCCGAACGGCGCGCTCGGCGACGACGACTCGTGGCCGACGTCGATCTCGGCGGACGGTCGATTCGTCGCGTTCACCAGCTTCGCGCGCAACTTGATCGCCGGCGACGACGACGCGGCAAGCGACGTATTCGTCCGCGACATGGCGACCGGTCGCACCGAATGGGCGAGTCTTGCGCTCGGCGCGCCCGAAGCTTCCGATGCGGCGCTTTCCTCGGACGGCCGCACGCTGGTCTTCGTCACCCGCGGTTCGGAGCCGAACACGGTCGGAATCGAGCGGCTCGACCGGGCGACCGGCGCGACGGCGCCGCTGCTCCCGCCGCGCGCGAACGCGGACTTCGCGAACGTGCGGTTGTTCGCGAGCGGTCGCGGTCTGGTGTTCACGAGCTCCGCGGCGGACTTCTTCGGCGGCGACGCGAACGCGACGGCGGACGTATTCGTGCGCGAACTCCCCGAGCCCGCGCCGGCCGCGCAAGACGGTCCGCGCGGTTCCTGAGTCGTCGCCGAGCGCGGCGACGCGCTCCATTCGTCCGAACGGGCACGCTGTGAGAGCGAGCAACACCGGCCGTCGGGTTCGGTTAGGCTCGAGGACCATCCCCCATGTCGCGCCGAGTCTCGCGCTCGCTCGTGATCGTCTGCGTGTCGCTTGCGACGCTGCTCCTGTGGCGTTCGCTCGGGCGCGACGCGCAGCCGACGGTCGCCGAGACGTCACGGGATTCGTCGTCGAGCTTGCCGAGCGAATCATCGTCGAGCTCGTCGAGCGAATCATCGTGGGTCGCGCCGGCGTTCGACGGCTTGGGCGAATCGCGCACCGAGCACGACGCGGTCACTGCAGCCGCCGAGCGCGCGGCTACGAGCGCGGAGATCGGCGTCGCAGCACAACTGCCGGTGCGCATCGCGACACAAACCGCCGTGATCGGCGAAGGCCGCCCGATCGCCGACGTCGAGTTCGTCGTCGGCGTCGGTTGGCCGGGAGATCCGGATGCGCGCGAGTTGCTGCGCGCGACCACCGACGACCAAGGCGTCGCGCACGTCCTCGTGCCGTGGTCCGAGCTCGAAGCGGCGCGCGCCGATCCGAGCCCGCGGCTCTTCGTGCGCGTGATCGGTGCGGGCTTCAAGCAGCACTCGAGCTCGTGCGCGTTGCCGACTCGCGTCGACGCAGTCTCGTTGCGAGTGCTCGCGCATCCGGGTGGCACGTTGATCGGCCGCCTGTTCGACGCCGCGGGGCGACCGTGCTCGGGCTTCGTGCGCGGTGCGGCGCCGGGTGAGCTCGGCCGCGGACTGAGGTACTCGTGCAAGACCGATGCGCGCGGTTGGTTCGCGCTGCACTTCGACGCGCCGGGCACGTTCGACCTCGCCGCGCACGCGGACGACGCCACGCTCGGCACGGCGGGACGGCGCGCGCTCGACGTCGCGTTCGGCTATCCGGCCGAGCGCATCGAGCTCGTGCTCGGCGGCGTCGGCGCGTTGCGCGGTCGGGTCGTCGATGGCGACGGCCGGCCCGCGGCGGGAGTGAAGCTCGTCGCGAAGCTCGACGAGCTCGTGGAGGCGGAAGCGACCGAGCGATGGCTGCTCGCGTACGGCGACCTGGAGCGCGATCGGGTCGGGCGCATCGTCGCGGACCGGGTCACACCCGTCGATGGCAGCTTCGAGTTCCGCGGGCTTTGCGACGGCGTGTTCCGCGTCTTCGTCGCGCGCGACGAGTTCTCGTTGGACGGCGGCGTCGAGCTCACGACCGAGCCGATTCCGAGCGTGCCGGCGCGCGACGTCGAACTCGTGTACTCGCACGCGTACCTTGCCGTGCGCCTCGTCGGTCCGGACGGCGAGCCGTGGAGCGGCCGCGTCCGACTGAGCCGCCAGGCACCCGTGTCGTCGAACGACGAGTGGCCGAAGGAGCCCCAGCTCATCGTGACCTTGCCCGAAGACGATCTTCGAGGGCTCGATCGCGAAGAGCACGGACTCGCCGGCCGACGCACCGACGACGGCACGTACGTGTTCGAGTGTCGCGCGAACACGAGCTATCGAGTCGGCTTGCTCGGCGGCGCGCAACCGTGGCGGCCGGTCGACGTGTTCGTGCCGGAGGGTGCGGGGCGCGTCGACGTCGTCGTGGCCGTCGCACCGGAGGCGAAGTTCGGCGTGCTCGACGTCACGGTTCGCGAGGCCGTCGATCCGCAGCGCGCGACCGGCGTCGAGGTCGTGCTCGAGGATCCGCGCAACGGTTCGTTGGTGTTGCGGCGCTTCGCGCCCGACCGCGCGCGCCACTGGCGCCTCGAGCTCCCTGGCGGCGAGTATCGAGTCGTCGTGCAAGGCGCGGCCGAGCTCGACCTCTGGCATGGGACATTGTGGGGCGCGCGCGAACTCGGGCGTTTCGAACAGACGATCGAAGTCGTCGCCGAGCGGGAGACCAAGGTGATCGCGAGCCTCGGCGACGGCGCGAGGCTCGAGCTCTCGCTCGTCGGCAAGTCCGATGCGAGCGATCGCGCAGCGCTGCAGGCGACCGGGCTCACGTACCTCGATGGTCTCGAAGCGGCCGCGAAGCTCGCGCAGGTCGCGCTGCTCTCGCCCGGCCATCGGCCGGAGCCGGTGGACTTCCGCTTCGGGATCGACGCTGGATCGGCCGCGGGCATACACCTGCGCGCCGGCTTGCCGCTCGGCGAGCGCCAGACGTCGGAAGTCTTGCCCGTCGGGCGCTACGAACTCGTCGCCCGTCTGCCGGGCGGTCGCGAAGCACGCGCGCCGGTCGAGCTCCTCGAGGGCCGCACGACGTCGGTCGAGTTGCGTTTCGAGTGAGGCGGCGCGGCGCCTGGGTGCGTCGGGCAAGGGCCAACCGGTCCGACTCACCGAGTCGCGGGGCCGGCCGTGCCACGCGCGACGCTCGGAACCACGCTCGCCCAGGCCGCCCGAGGCGCGCGCCTTGGCCCGCGGCGCCCGCGATCTCGTTTCGGCGCGAAACTCGGTCACACTCGGGGCGCGAGTTCCTCTTCATCGACGTCCATGGAACGCTCCGCCGCACGCGACGACCTCGAGCACCTGCTCGCCCACTCTGGGTGGGCGCGGCGGCTCGCCGTCAGCCTGGTCGGCGAAGGCGACGCCGACGATCTCGTGCAGGAAACTTGGCGGCTCGCACTCGAGCAGCCGCCGCGCGCCGCGTCGCCGGCGAGTCTGCGCGCGTGGCTCCGGCGCGTGCTCGCGAGCCTCGGCCGCGAGTCCCGCGTGAGGCGCTCGACGCGCGCGTGGCACGAAGAACGCGCCGCGCGGCCGGAAGCGCACGAAAGCGGCGCCGCCGAGCGCGCGGAACTGCAGAAGCGCCTCGCCGACGCGGTCTTCGCGCTCGAAGCGCCGTATCGCACGGCGATCGTGCTGCGGTACTTCGACGGGTTCGACGCGCCGGCGATCGCGGCCAAGCTCGGCATCTCGCACGACGCGGCGCGCCAGCGCGTGTCGCGCGGCCTCGCGCTCTTGCGCGAACGCCTCGATCGTGCCGAGCGCGGCGGTCGGGACGCGTGGACCGCGGCGTTCGCCGCGTGGTTGGAACAGAGCAGCGCGCCGAGCGCGCTCGCAGCCGGAGGATCGATCGTGATGGGCAAGATCGTCGGAGCGTGCGTCGCAGTGCTCGTGGTCGCGGCGTTGTCGTGGTGGTGGCTCGGCGGTCCGCGAGCGAGTGCTCCGGAAGCGACGGACCGCATGGCGAGCGCCACGCCGACGGCGCTGGATCGTCCGGAATCCGTGCCGTCCGCGCAGGCCGTCGAGCACGCTTCGTCCGAGCGAGTCGAGCTCGCGGCGAACCCGCTCGCGACGGGCACCGAGCCGCGCGCGATCGATCGCGAACGCGATCTGCACGGCATCGTGCTCGATCCCGAAGGCCGTCCGGTCGTGGGCGCCGAGCTCCGCGTCGTGCGCGATGAATTCACCGAGATCAGCGTGCTCGATCTCCACGAAACGGACCGCGAGCGGACGGTCGCGGCCGCGCGCTCCGATGACCGCGGTGAGTTCGTGATCCCGCTGACGCCCGGCGTCGCCTTCGGGCTCGAGGCGACGGCGAACGGCTTCGCGCCGTCGTGGACCTCTCACGTGCACGCCGGTGAACGTGTGGTCGTGACGCTGGCGGCGGGTGCGTCGGTGTTCGGTCGCGTGACGCGGCGCAGCGACGGTTCGCCGGTCGCGAACGCGCGCGTCGAGCTCCCGAGCCGGCCGCGAGGTGAACTCGGCGCCGGCCGCTCGCCGGTGACGACCGTCACCGCTGCGGATGGGCGGTACCGTTTCGACGGGATCCCCGCCGGCGAATACTGGCTGCGAGCGAGCCCCGAGCGCGAGGCGCAGCCGGATTGGATCGTCGTGACGCTCGTGCCGGGAGCGACGAGGGAGCTCGACGTCGTCGTCGACGCCGGCGTCACGTTGAAGGGCCGCGTGGTCGACGACACGACCGGGTCGGGCATCGCCGGTGCGACGGTCGGCGAAGGTTGGACCGCGCGGCGCAGCGTCGTCACGGAATTCGACGGCAGCTTCGTCTTCGAGGGTTTCTCGACCAGCGGGTACTACGAGATCGCGGTGCGCGCGCCGGGTTACGGGCTCTCGAACGTGCGCGTGCGTCAACCGGACGAGCCGTTTCCCGAGTCGGTCGAAGTGCGCCTGCGGCGCGCGCGTTCGGCGCTCGGTCGGATCGTCGACGAGGCCGGCGCTCCGCTCGCGAACGCGTACGTCGCCGCCGTCGCGTACCAGCCGAACTTCGAGGATCCCGCGGCGAGCCAACAACTCGATTGGCAGAGCACGCGCAGCACCGCGGACGGCACATTCCGCATCGACGACGTGCGCGCGGATCTCGTGCACTCGCTGCACGTGAGGCTCGACGGTGTCGGAGCGCTGACGTTCGGGTTCCCGCCGAACGAGCACGAGCTCGAACGCATCGAGTTCGGCGACGTCGTGCTCCCGCGCGGCGTGCTCGTCAAAGGCCGCGTCGTCGACGAGCATGGCGCCGCGCAGCCCAACGCCGTCGTGCGACTCACCGGCTGGAACACCGACCGCGACCGTTTCGGCGCCGAGCCGTCGTACGGCGCGGGCTTCTACCTGCGCGAACGCACGACGCGCACCGACGACCTCGGCCGTTTCGCCTTCGCCGACATCGTCGCCGGTGGGTACGCCGTGCTCGTGCTCCGCGAAGGGTCGCACGAGCAACACAACACGCCGCTCGCGGTCGCAGCCGGCGTGGAGCCCGCGCCGCTCGAGATCGTGATGCCGAGCGGCGGCAGGATCACCGGTCGTGTCGTCGATCGCGACGGCCACGGCATCGTCGCGTACGTCAGCATCGATCCGGAAGGCGGCGACGGGTACTCCTCGGGCGACGTGCAGACCGACGGCGACGGGCGATTCAATGCGTACGGGCTCACCGGCAGCGTCTACTCGTTGACGGTCTGGCCGCGGTCGCTCTGGAGCGACGATCCCGACGAGCCGCGCCACGGGACGACGATCGTGCGCGGCGTCGCGGTCGGCGCGAGCGACGTGGCGCTCGTCGTGCCTCGCGCGCTCGCGTTGCGCGGGCGAGTGCTGGACGCGAACGGCGAGCTCGCGACCGACGTCACCGTCGTCGCACACCGGACCGGAATCTCCGAGGAAGGCCTCACGGCGCGCAGGTTGCCTGACGGACGTTTCGAACTCTGGCTCGCGGAAGGAGAGCGCTTCGACGTCGAGGCCCACGCGATCGTCGAGTCGGGGGATCGCTCGCGCGCCACCGACGCCGTCGTGCGCGTGAGCGGCGTGCTCGGCGGCGGCGACGACCTCGAACTGCGCCTGCCGTGAGCCGCGCCTCAGTCGAAGGCCGGCGAGTTCAGGAACACGACGGCGTTCGGCGTGCCCGTGACTTCGAGCGCGAGTTCCCGCCTTCCGGCGAGCGGTAGGGCGAACGCCGCGGTGCGGCGCTCGTCGCCCAGGCTCTCCAGCGCGAGCTCGGCGCCATCGGCGAGCCAACGCAGCTGCGCGCTGCCGGCCGTGCTCGCGAGTGCCGCGCTGCCGCGCAGCTCGCTCGAGCGCCCGAGCAGCTTCCACGTCAACCGCGCACCACCTTCGGCGTCGCACTCGATCGTCAGGCGATCTTCGTGGAGCTCGCGTCCGGCGAACTCGAAGCGCGACTTGCCGCGCGGCGTCGCGCCGCGGCTGGCATGCGGATGGACGACGCCGGCGATCTCGGCGAGCCACGCTTCGTTCTCGGAGTTGCTGCCGAGGCCGCCGACGCGTTCGAGCCCATCGAGCAGCGCGCGGAACGCGACCTGATTGCCGCGCGCGTTGAAGTGGCCGACGTTCCGACCGACTCGGCCGAAATACTCGGCGAGCTCGCGTCCGTCTCGCGCCGCTGCTTCGACGAGGAACGGCTTGGTCGCGATCCACGGTGCGCCGAGCCGCTCGAGCGTCCGCACCACGCAGTCCTTGCGCCACTGGAGCGCGTCGGGCGTCTGCAGGCCGTCGAGGTACTCGAAGAGCAGGTAGAAACGCCTGACTTTCGCCGCAGCGAGCCGGGACTCGAGTCGTTCGAGCCACGCCGTCGCGAGCGCTTCGACTTCGGCTCTGCGTTCCGCAGCCGCTCCAGCCTCCGCGGCGCCCGACGCCCACGCACGAGCGCACAAGCGCCAAGCCCAACTGATCGGCGCGGGCGGTCGTCGCCGCCAGTGCTCTGCGATCGTCGGCGCGACTTCACCGGAGGACACGAGCGCGCCGTCGACGAGCTCGTACCGAGGCTTCGGCCAACACCGGAAGTCGAGCAGGCAACGATCGAGATCGTCGTCGAGCAAGATGCCGACGACGACGATCGGATCGCGGTCGAGGTAACGCGGCAGCGATGCTTCGGCGAGCAGCACGATCTGATCGAGTCCGAAACCGCCGACGCCGAAGTTGAGCATCGCGGTGGTGCGACCGAGTGGGCTGTCGTTCAGCAGCCCTTCGAAACAATCCCCCGGCGACGTCGTGCACTGCGCGTACGAGTCGCCGTAGAGCAGCACGAGCTGTCGCTCGGCGGTCTTCGCTTCGTCGACGTGTCCGTGCTCGGACGTGACGTTCGTGCCGACCCAGCCGATCACCGGATCGTGGTTGGGGGCCTCGTCACGGCGCTCGTCCGGGACACCGCGGTCCTGGAGGTACCAGTAGTGCTGCTCTTGCGTGCCAGCGAAGCGCCACGGCTCGCGCAAGCCCTTGGCGATCGACCAGTCGTTCGCGACGTCGGCGAACAGCAGGAACCGCACGGTGCCTTCGAACAGCAGAGCTGCGACGACGACGACGAACGCGGCGCGCAGCGCGAGCTTGTTGGGCTTCACGGCGAGCGGATCCGAGGGCAAGCGCCGCTGCACCGGCGCGGGACTACGCGGAGTCCTTCTCGACGAGCTCGACGGGGCTCGCGACTTCCAGCGCGAAGCGTCCGCGGCGCACGGGGACCAAGCGCACGTCGGGACACTTCTCCGCGAGGCGTTTGCGCAACAGGATCAGGCGGCTCTCGAGATTGTCCTTCACCGGCGGCAGGCCGAGCGTCGGATCGAGCCGGAGCTCGCGGTTCGTGAACTCGCGCGGCCCGCCTGCGTGATGCTGCTTCAGGAGCTTCCAGAGGATCTTGCCCGGCACGTTGCGCACCAGGTATTCGCCGTCGACGAACACGCAGTCGTCGTTTCGATAGAAGACGAAACGCCGCGGCGCGAGCGCCGGCGCCGCGGGGATCTCGACGCATTCGCACGCAGGTTCGCTCGCGACTTCGTCGTCGCCGGACTCCATGCGTTCGATTCCGAGCGCGATCTGGTTCGCGACGATCTGGAGGAACGATTCGTCCCACTCGTCGAAGCACAGCGGATCGCGGCTCTCGACGGCGAGCACGCCGACGAGCTCGTCGCCGACGAGCATCGGCAGCGCGAGTTGCGCTTGCGCGTCGCACAGGCCGGGCAACGGGATCTCGGCGGAGAGGCTCCCGCGTTCGCCGACTTCTTCGACGCGACTGCGAATCGCGCGGCCGTAGCGCAGCTCGCTGCCGAAGCCGGCGACGCGGATCATCTTCCGTCTCTGCGCGACGAGCCCGACGATCCCGGCACCGACCGCGACTTCCGCGCCGATCCCGGTGGAGCCGTAGCCGCGGCTCGCGATCGTGACGAGCCGCGTGCGCGAATCGTCGGGGACGAGCACCATCGAGTTCGAGAAGCTGAAGAGCTCGTCGAGCGCCGTGAGCGCTCCGCTCAGCAACTCGTCGAGATCCTTCGCGCGCGCGACCCGCTGGGAAATCGTCTGCAGGCCACGCAGCTCGGTCAACGGCCCCGCCGGGACTTTTGGCGGTTCGGCGTCGAGCACCGGGTCCGGCGGCACGAGCCAGCCGTCCATGCGCTCGAGCGAAAGCACTTCGTAGACGTCCGCGGAGAGCAGCTTGAAGACGCCCGCCATCCCGGTGTGCGACGCGATCACTTCGATGCGCGCCGCCATCGTGTCGAAGAGCTCGCCCGACGTCTCGGAATGCTCGAAGCGCAGTTTCATGCGCCAGGATTCCAAGTTCAGCGGATGGAGCAGGATCACCGTCGCGTACGGGTTCTGCTCGATGTTGAGCTTCGTCTTGTTGAAGAACTGGAACGAGAGCGCGACGTGCTTCGCGTCGACGAGGTAGACCTGCGACAAGTACGTGACGTTCGGTTCCCCGTCGCGATCGCACGTCGCGATCAACGCCGGGATCACGCCTTGGAAACACGGCGAGAGTTGGTCGAGACGCACGTCGGTCACGCGTCGACTTCCCTCGCGACGAGCGGTCTGCCCGCGCCGGGGCCCGGCGTCTGCACGAAGATCGATTCGACACGCAGGCGCACGACGTAGCTCGGCCAGTGCGCCATGCGCTCGGTGGTGCGCACGGGCACGCCGACGAACGCGAGGTGTTGTGCGTACGCGGCGCGGAAGCGATCGACGTGCGAACGGTCCGCTTCGCTCGCTTCACCGATCGAGAGCACGCCGCCTTTGACTTGGATCGAGCGATGGTCCATCGGGCGCGAGAAACACACGGCGATCCGGCCATTGTCCCGCAGGTTCGCGAGGTTCGCGCCGACGGTGCCGGACGGAAGGAAGACCGTGAGCTCCTTGCCGCCCGTTTCGACTCGCGCGCCGATCGCGCGCACGCAGTCAGGGCGCAAGTTCGCATCGCGCGTGCCGACGAGGATCGACACGCCCGACTCGAGGAATTCCGCGAGGTCCGGCGAGATCAAAGGGGGAGGGCTCCACGAGACATGTTAGGGCCCGTTCGGTGGACGCGGCAAACCCTCGCTTTCCGGACGAGTCTCCCCTCGCCGCCGAAGCCGCGCGCGAAGTGGACGGAGCCCGAGCTCGCCGATCGGTGTGAGCTCGCTGACTTGCGTCGTCGAAACGACTGCGGCGCGCAGCCTCTCTGGCCGCGCGCCGCAAGCCGAACTCCGGGCTCGCTCAGTGCGCCGCGGGCGGCAGCGGCTCCGGCACGCGATTGGAGATCGGCGGGAGGCTCTTCAGGTACGTGAAGAGCGCGTGCAAGTCCTCGTCGGTCGCCGCGCCGACGTTCTGCCACGGCATCGGGGGAAGGATTTCGCGGCCGCGGCCGAGGTGGCGACCGCTGCGCATCGTGTCGACGAAGTCCTTCTCGCTCCAACGGCCGATGCCGGTCTCGTCGTCGGGCGTCAGGTTCGCCGTGAAGCTCGTGCCCCATGCGCCGTGCCAGGCGGTCATCGAGCCCGAGCCGACGAAGGCCCACGGCCCTTCGGGCAGCGTCGGCGCGGGCGGCATCACCAGCGTGGACGGGTGGCCCGAGAGCCGGCGCGCGAAATCGGGCTCCGGACCGTTCGGACCGAACTTCATCGGCGTGTGGCAGTCGTTGCAGTGCATCGTGGTCGCGAGGTATTCGCCGCGTGCGATGGTCTTCGCGTCGACCTTCGCGCGTTCGTCGACGGCGGAGCGGGCGAGCGAAGAAACGGCGATCAAACCGGCGCAAGCGAGCGTGAAGGTGAAGACGAGTTTGAACATGGCTTTCAGTCCTTGGAGATGACCAACGGAGGAACGGGGTCGAACGTGGGCTTCGCAGGCCTGCGCGAGAGGTCCTCGCGAATCCAAGCTGCGATGAGTCGGAGCGCGTCGTCGTCGACGCGGCGCGTGCCGAACGGCGGCATCTGCGCGAGCGGTTCGCGCGACGACATGCGAGTGACGACGAGGCTGGTTTCGGGCGAGCCGGAGGCGACGCGTGCGCACGCTTCGCCCGCGCGCGGCCGCCAATTGCCGACGACGTCGACCGTCGAGCGCAGGACGACGTTCGATTCGCGGGGCACACCGAGCGTCTGCTCGAGCCCGAAACCGAGCTTCGCGAGCGGACCGGACGAGTTGTGGCACGCAGCGCAGTTGCCGTGCAGGTAACCGAGCGCGGCACGTTCTCGCGGGGTGCGCGCGGCGATCCGCGGCGGCGTCGAGACGAACTCGCTCGGCAATCCGCGGACGAGACCGAGTTCGACGAGCTTCCGCAGGTCGACGTCGTCGGTACTCGGCGGTGCGGCGTGCGGGGCGAGCGGATCGCGGTCGGACGAGAGCTGCAACGCGCTGAAGCCGAGCACCCGCGACGGATGCGTCTCGTGGCACGCGCGGCAGTCCGCTTGGCTGGGCAGGTCGTAGCGCGTGCCGTCGGCCAGCGTGTGGGCGCCTTTCGTTCCGCGCAGCGGCGCGAGCGTCGCCTCGCGACCGTCGACGCTCCACGCGTAAGTCGCGAAGTTCCACTCGCCGTCGGCGCGCAGCTCCATGTAGCGCGTCTCGACGCGGCGCTCGAACGCGAACTCCTTCCACAGCTTCGTGCCGACCGGGAAAACCCACCGATCGGGGTTGCTCGCGTCGATCGACGCCCCCGGCGGCAGCCGGATCCAACGCCGTTTCGCGGCGCCGTCGGTCCAGAGCGGGTACTGCGGCGAGTAGGCGAGCACGTCGCTCGCGAGCCGGCCGCTCTTCGCATCCGCGAAGAGCCCGGTGTCGGCGAGGCGCACGGGCACCGCGGTCGCTTGCGCGGCGAAACCGACGCTCGCGAGGCCGAGCGCGGCGGCCGCAGCGAGCACGGCGCGCGCGAGCCGATCGAACAAGACTCTCATCGGGCGCTCGCTCGTTCTTCGACCTGGGCCAGGATCTCGACCACCAGATCCTGCGTTGCGGTCCACTCTTCGGGGCCGATGCGCCAACGCGCTTCCGCCGTCAGTTGCACGAGCACTTCCGGCGGCACCGCGGCCGCCATGCGCGCGAGCATCTGGGCGCGTTCGCCGCGACTGATCGACGGCAGCATCAACGTCATCCAGTGCGACACTTCGCTCGGCGGGATCGACGCGACGATGCGTCCCTCGAGCGCGGCCAACGCAGCGTCGTCGAAGTGCGCCCAGAACACGCGGTTCGCTTGCGCTTCTTCGCGTTCCATGTGGAGGACGTGTTCCGCGACCAGGCGGGTGAAGCGCTCGACGAGCCGACGCCCGAGCGCTGCGCGTTCGCCTTGCGGAGCGCCGGCGAGGCGCTCGACCAGTCGCACGATCTCTTGCTCGCAGCCGGTGATCCGCGCGTGGTCCGCTTCGAGATCGGCGTAGAGCTCGGGCGCGAGCCGCTGGACGTGCGGCATCACGTCGTGGTCTTCATGCTCGAGGTGGGCGTGGAGGAACCCGTTGGTCCGCCGCACCGCGGCGAGCGCCGCCGCGTGCTCGCGCTCGTCGGTGAACTCCGTGCGGGCGAGCAACGTCGCCGTCTCGAAGAGCAGGCCGCGCAGGCCCTTGTGAACCGGTCCGTAGAGGTCGAATCGCGTCATGGGAGATACTCCGTGGATGTCGAGGGGAGTATCCGGACGCGGCCGCGAAAGGGCTTCCTAAGTGTTCACTGAGCTCTTCCTAAGAATTGACTAAGTCAGGCGTGGCCGATTTCGGCCCCGGCGAAACGTCTGCGTCGGCGGCAAAACGCTGTGGCCCGTCAGCGTCGCGAAGCCGTTTTTCGTCCCGCGAGCGAGCTCCGCAGCGTCTCCGCGAACAACCGAGCCGGCGGGCTCGTCTCGTTGCCGCGGCGCCAGATCAGGCCGAAGTCCATCGTGCGCGTCGTCGGTCCGAGCTCGAGCGCGACGAGTCCGTCGCTCGCACGTCCGTCGAGCACGATGCGTGGCAGGATCGTCGGTGTCCTCGCCGCGTGGACGGCGGCGAGCGTCGCGTCGATCGTGTCGATCTCGAAGGCCACTTTCGGACGCAACTTCGCGCGCAAGAAGTGCTCGTCGATCGCGAGTCGGATGTCGAACGTCTCGGGCAGGAGGATCAGCCGCGTGTCCGCGAGCTCCTTCGTGTCGACCGAACGCCGGCGCGCGAACGCGTGATCGTCGCGTGCGATCAAGACGAACGGCTCCGTGACGAGGCGTTCGTAGCGCAGATTCGGCGAGCTGCGCGTCATGATGCCGAGTCCGAGCGCGATGCGGCCGCTCTCGACGTCGCGTTCGACGGCGCGCGTCGGTTTCTCGTGCACGGCGACCGACAGTCCCGAGTGGTCGGCGGCCAGGCGGCCGAGGACTTTCGGCACCCATGCGAGGTGGAGCGCCGGGATCACGCCGACCTCGAGATGGCCGCGCACGAGTCCGGTCACTTGTCCGACCGAGCCACACGCTTCGTCGAGCTTCCTGACGACGACTTCCGCGTGTTGGCGGAACGCCGCGCCGGCGTCGGTCAGACGCACTTCCTTGCCGAGGCGCGCGAAGAGGGGCGTGCCGAGCTTCTTCTCGAGCTCCTTCAATTGCTGGGAGACGCTCGGTTGCGACACACCGAGCCTTTCCGCCGCGCGCGTGAAGTTCGCCGTCTCCGCGACGGCGAGGAAGTAGCGCAGGTGGCGGATCTCGATCGCCAGGTTCATCGCGTCAGCTTGGCGTGCGAGCGAGTTCGAGCTCGCGGCGTTCGCTCCGGTTCCGTGCGTGCACGAGACGACGTGTGCTCGAGGAACCGCAGGATCCGGTCACGCAGCTCTTGGTACTCGCTCGAAGGCGCGAGTGTACGGCGATCGCGCGGTCGCGCGAAGGGCACTCGGACGACGTCGCCGATCACGGCGGCGGGCCCATCGGTCATCAGCACGATGCGATCCGAGAGGAACAGCGCCTCGTCGACGTCGTGCGTGACGAGCAGCGCGGACGTGCGCGTGCCGGACCACAGCTCGAGCAACACGTCTTGGAGGTCCGCTCGCGTCACGGAATCGAGACTGCCGAACGGCTCGTCGAGCAACAGCAGTTTCGGCGCCAGCGCGAACGCACGCGCGACGCCGACGCGTTGGCGCATGCCGGCGGAGAGTTGGCTCGGCTTGGCGTCCTTCCATTCGGCGAGGCCGACGCGTTCGAGGTAGAAGTCGGCGATCGCCGCCCGCTCCGCGGGGCTCGCGCTCGAGAACGAGCGGTCGACGCCGAGCAGGACGTTCTCCCTCGCGCTGAACCACGGCAACAGCGCGTGTGCCTGGAACACCATCGCGCGCTCCGGGCCGGGACGCTCGATGCGTGCCCCCGCAAGCTCGATGGTGCCGGCGGTCGGCTCGGTCAATCCGGCGATCATCGACATCACCGTCGTTTTGCCGCATCCGGAATGGCCGATGATGCTGACGAACTCACCCGGCTCGAGCGCGAGGTCGATCTCGTCGACGATCACTTGGCGACCGTGCGGTGTGTCGTAGACCTTGGCGACGTCCGTCAACGCCAGGAATCGTGTCGCGTTCGCCGACGGCTCGCGCTCGCGCGCGTGGTCCGGACGAACGGTGGGGAGTTCGGTGTTCGCGCGCGCCGCGTGGCGGCCGCTCTCACCGGTGCGCGTGCCGACCGCGCGCAACCGATCGGCGAGGTCGAGCCGCATGCGCTTGATGCGCGGATCGTGTTCGAACGTGTCTCGGTCGCGCGGCCGCGGCAGGTCGACGGCGATCGGCGCGTCGAGGCGTCCATCCGCAGTCAGCAACAGGATGTGGTCGGCGAGCAGCAACGCTTCGTCGACGTCGTTCGTGATCATCACGACGGTCTTCTGATCCGCTTCCCAGATGCGCTCGAGCTCGACCTGCAGCGTCCCGCGCGTCAGCGCGTCGAGCGCCCCGAACGGCTCGTCGAGCAACAGGATCGCCGGGTCCATCGCCAGCGCTCGCGCGACGGCGACGCGTTGTTTCATGCCGCCGGAGAGCTGGCTCGGGAACTTGCGGCGCGCCGGCGCGAGACCGACGAGCTCCAGCATGCGTTCCACGCGCCGTTCGCGTGCCTCGGGCGGCTCGGTCGGGAAGACCTGTTCGACCGCGAGCCGGACATTGCCTGCGACGGTCAACCACGGCAGCAGCGAGTAGTGCTGGAACACGATCGCACGATCGGTGCCGGGTTCGACGACTTCGCGTCCGTCGAGTTGGATCGTTCCGGAGTCGGGCCGCGAGAGCCCGGCGAGCAGCGAGAGCAGCGTGCTCTTCCCTGCGCCGGAGCACCCGACGATCGCCAGGAACTCACCGCGCTCGACGTCGAAATCGACGCCGTCGAGGACCTTGCGTCGTGTCGCGCCTGCGCCGAACGACTTCGAGACGCCGCGCACTTGGAGCATCGCGCTCATGTCACGTGCTCGCCCGGAAGCGCGACTCGAGGAACATCATGCCGCGATCGAGCACGAAGCCGATCACGCCGATCGCGACGATGCAGAGGATGATGTGCTCGTAGACGAGCGCGTTGTACTCCTGCCACAGGAAGCCGCCGAGGCCCGCCGAACCGGTCAACATCTCGGCGGCGACGATCGCGAGCCACGCGATGCCGAGGCTGACGCGGAAGCCGGTGAACATGTACGGCACGGTCGCGGGCACGAGCACCTTGAAGAACGTGGTCGTCGGCGAGAGCCGCAACACCCGCGCGACGTTGAGGTAGTCCTGAGGCACCGCGCGCACGCCGGCCGCGATGTTGAGCACCGTCGGCCACATCGAGCAGAGCGCGATGGTGAAGAGCGCCGCCGGACCCGAACGATCGAGCAGCACGAGTCCGAGCGGCAGCCATGCGAGCGGCGAGACCGGCCGCAAGAGCTGGATCAACGGGTCGATCGTCGTCTGGAACGCCTTCGACAAGCCGAGCGCGAACCCGAGCGGAATCGCGAGTGCGAGCGCGAGTGCGTAGCCCTGGAACACGAGCTTCAGTGAGCCCCACGCGAAGAGCAGGATGCCCTGGTCCATCTCGCCGCGTTTGGTCAGCGGCTCGAGCACGTAGATCTTGCTCGACTCCCACGTTTGCAGCGGACCGGGAAGTCGCGTGTCGAAGATGCGGCACACGACTTCCCACAAGACCAGCCCTCCAACCACTCCAAGGAGCGGCAGGAGGATCGAACTCCATTTCGGCGGACGCATGACGAGGTGCGGATCGAGGTGTGGGGCGAGCGAATGGCGCGCGGCGCGACGCCGAGGGAATCAGTCCTTCAGGCTGTGGATCGCGAACGACTTCGCGAACTCCGCGGCCTTCGCGGGGTCGAAGACGGTGCCGTCCCAGAACTTGATCGGCGCGTCGTTCGTCGGATGCGGCGTGACGCCGAGCTCCTTCAGCGCCTCCTCGTACAGGTCGGCACGTGCGACTTGACGGACGATCGCGTCGTAGTCGGGCTCGCCTTGGATCATGCCCCAGCGACGGAACTGCGAGACGAACCACTTGATCTCGCGGGCCTGCGGGCGGTTGTCGCGGTTGTACGCGATCGCGTTCTGCGGCTCGGTCGCCTTGCGGCCGTCGCCCCAATCGAACTTACCGAGCAGCGGATCGAGGATCGTCGGCACCGGCGCGTTCATGTAGCTCGGTGTCGAGAGCATCTTCGCGAGTTCCTCGCGGTTCGCGAAGTCGTCGCACCACGCCGCCGCTTCGTGGAGCGCGCGCAGCATCGCCTTCGCAGTCTTGGGGTTCTTGTTCGCGAACTCCGCCGTCATGCCGAACGTCTTGACCGGGTGATCGGCCCAGAGTTCGTGGCCGTACATCGTGATCGTCGTCACCTTCTCGGTCACGCCACGCGCGCCCCACGGCTCGACCATCGCGCACGCTTGCATCGTGCCGACCCGCAGGTTTTGCACCATTTGAGCGGGGGGCAGCGTGATCACTTTCAAGTCCCGGTCGGCGTGGATGCCCCCGTTCGCGAGGAAGTGCCGATACATCAGTCCGTGCCAGCCGAACGGCAGCGGCAACGCGAGCGTGAAAGGCTCTCCGTTCGCCTTCATCTCGTCCGAGACCACCTTCCAGGTCTTCGGGTCACTCGTCAGTTTGCCTTCGAGCTGTTTCGCGACCATGAACACCGATCCGAGCCGCGACAGCGTGAACGGGGCGACCATCGGCGTCCGCTGAGCGCCCAGCACGCCGATTGAACTGCCGATCGGCTGCGCGTACTTCATGTGCGTGCCGTGGTTCTCGCCGCTCGCGAGCTTGTCGCGCACGGCGGCCCAGCTCGTCTCCTTGGAGACCGTCACCGTGAGCCCGTGCTTCTTGAAGAACCCCTTCTCGCGTGCGATCACGATCGATCCGCAGCTCTGGACCGCGACGATGCCGATGCGGACTTCGGGTTGTTCGGGCGCGTCGCTCGCGTACGAGCCGCCCGCCCAGGCCTTGGGCAGTCCGGCGAGCAGGCCTGCGGCGGCGGAACCTTGGAGGAACGCGCGGCGACGGAACGGGCGCGCGGCAGACGGAGGGACACGGTCGGTGTGGGACATGGGGCAGGTCGGGGGTGGTGTTGCTCGGACTTATGACGCCAGAAGCTGGACCTATGACCACGAATCGTACCGCAGGGGCTCCTGCGCCGCGCCCCGCGCGTAGTGCCTACGAGCTCGCACGCGAGCCGACGTAGGTGGAAACCTCGCGGCCGCATGTTCCGTGAACGGCAAGGTGCGCTCGCCGCCGCGTCGCGCGCTCCGTGACTCCGACGGACACGTCCATGAGGCTCTGCGCGCATACTGCCTCTCCTCGTTGCGCACGAAATCTTGAGACGGTTGCAACCAAACCGGCGCAAGCGAGTCCTTCTCAGGAGGCCCGGCTTCGTGCTCATCGCGCGGGGGTCCGTCGAACCACGCTTCACGTGGAGTCGAGCACGACGATCGACCGTCGAAGACCTCGAGTGACTTCCGCCGCGGAGCTCGCCCCGGGAGCGACGCGCGGAGCCGGGGCGTACGACACCCGCGACGCGAGTCCGGCGTCACCCCGCCAACCACGAGCGTCGAGAGCGGAATCTCAAGCGCACCACACTCGACGCCTCGGCCCCGGGCCGCGCGTGCGCGGCGTCAGCTCGCGTCGAACTCTTCGAAGAAACCGGTGCGGCGATTCTTGCGGACTCGATCCCAAGGCAAGCAGCGCCCGTTCATCGCCACGTACGTTCCGACCGGGAGCGACTGCGCGAATGCGAGCGCGCTGCCGAGATTGAAGAGCCCGTCCGAGCTGCCGAACGTGTAGGGCACCATCGCGCCGGTGAGCACGATCGTCTTGTCCAGACTCGCGGCACCGATCGTCCGTGCGGTGAGTTCCATCGTGTCGGTGCCGTGCGTGATCACGATGTGGCTCTCCGGCGCCTGGCGGCAGGCGGTCAGGATCAGGGCGCGGTCTTCGTCGTCCATGTCGAGACTGTCGATCAACATCAACGTCTCGACGGTCGTCTGCACCTTGCTCCTGCCGAGCCGGAGCATCTCCTCGACGTGCGTCTCGCGGAACAAGAGCCGGCCTTCGAGCTCGTGATAGTCCTTGTCGAAGGTTCCACCGGTCACCAGGATGCGCAGCGGCGCGGAGTGCATGAGCGCATGTTCGCAGGCGTCGCGGCGACGCGCCACCGGTGATTCGTCCACGTGTGCTCCTCGCGGCCGATTCACGCTCGCGTCGGGTAGCGGCGGACGACACAATCGCGGCGATGCAACGCGCTGCGCTCGCGGACCTGCCGGTCGTGTGGAGATGGGTGCTCGCCGCACCGCTCGCGGCGTGCGCAGTGCTCGCGCTGCTCGCGCGACCGGAGTTCGTGTCGGTGTTCGTGCCCGTGCTCGGCCCCTGGGCCGGGTGGCTGTATGGACACCACGAGTGCACGATGGGCACCGTGTTCGTCGGCGGCAGTCTCACCCTGCTTTGTGGGCTGATCGCCGCGACCGTGGGGTGGTGGCGCGTGCGGACCCTGCGAGTCGGCTCCGCGCGAACGGTGTTCCTTTCGAGCGTGGCGATCTGGATCGTCGCGTGGTCGACGCTCGCCTGCCTTTCGGTCGCCAACTCGCTCAGTTGAGGGCGGTGGACGGATCGCGCTGAGATCCTCGCGCTCATTCCCGCGCACCGCCGAGCTGCGTATCCTCGTACGCGGCGGTCCATGAAAGCGGCCGAAGGGCACCGTCCGGACGAAAGCGAAGCGACACGCGGCTCCCGCGTGCTCGCGCCGGCCCGCCACGCGTGGTCGAGACGCGTCGCGGAAGTCGTGTTCGTGTTGGCGTTGTTCGCGGCGGCCCAACTGCGCGAAACGCCGGACGGCGAGTTGCGACAGGCGATCGTGTGGCTCCCGTCTGGACTCGGGATCGCGGGGCTTTGGACCCTCGGTTGGCGCGCCTGGTGGTGCATCGCGCTCGCCGCGATCCTCGTGCGACTGCCGATCGGTTACCCGGCAGTCGTGACGGTCACGTCGGCGTTGGGAAGCGTCGCCGAGGCCGCGGTCGGAGTCGTGCTCCTCCGTCGCTTCCGTGTCTCGCCGGAGTTCGCGCGCTTGCGCGATGTCGTCACGCTGTGCGCGGTCGCCGCGGTCGCGCCGCTGGCGAGCATCGCGTTCTCGTGGGTGGCGCGCACGCTGTCGGACGTGCAGCGCGAGGTGCCGTTCTACTCGGGCTGGGACGGTTGGTGGCGCATGAACGCACTCGGCGTGCTCGTCGCGGTGCCCGTCGTGACGGCGTGGCACTCGGCTCGAGTGCGCGACTGGACCCGACGCACGGTATTCGAAGCGCTGGCCACTCTCACCGTGCTGCTCTTGGTGCTCGGCGTCGTGTTGTTCGCGAAAGAGCCGACTGACATCGCCCGTGCGCAACTCTATTCGACGCTGCCCGTGTCGTTGTTCGCCGCGGTGCGTTTCGGAGCGCGCGGTGCTGCGACGACCGGCGCGATCGCCGGGCTCTTGATCGCCGTCGGCGCGTTGCACGACATCGGACCGTTCAACTCCGTCGGCGTGGACGACCGGCACACCGCGATCCAAGTGTTCATGTTGTCGTTGGTGACCGTCCCGCTCGTGTTCGGCGCGTTGATCGGCGAGCGCGAACGCGAGCTCGAGCTGCGCGTCGGCGCGGAGAGCACGCGGCGCGCGTTGCAGCGCTTGCTGCCGGACACGGCCTATCGTCTGCGGGGCGACGGCACGATCGTCGAGGTCTACGCGCGAGCGGAAGACGGAGACGAAAGCACCCGGCGCGCGTTGGTCGGTGCGTCGGTCGAAGCGATCGGCACGCCCGAGCTCGCCGTGCGCATGCGCCGCGACATCCGTGCGACGCTTGCGAGTGGATCGGTCGACCCGCACGACTACGTGATGCGCGTCGCCGGGCGCGAGCGCATTCGCGAGGCCCGCTACGTGCGTCTGAGCGACGACGAAGTGTTGTGCCTCTTGCGCGACATCACGCTCCGCAAGCGCACGGAGCAGATGCTCGCTTGGGAAGCCGAGGTGCTCGAACTCGTGGCGACCGGTCGCGAGAGCCACCGAGTCCTGCGCCGGCTGATCGAAGGCATCGAGCAACAGCTCGAAGGCGGCGTCGGTGCAGTGCTGGCGTTGCACGGCGACCGACTCCACCACGTGCTTTCGCTCTCGCTGCCCGAAACGTACTCGGCGGCGATCGACGGTTTCTCGATCGGTCCCGAAGCGGGTTCGTGCGGCACGGCCGTCCACACGGGTCACACCGTGGTCACGAGCGACATCGAGCACGATTCGCGTTGGAAGCCGTTCGCGGCGAGCGCGCTCTCACACGAGTTGCGCGCGTGCTGGTCGGTGCCGATCCGTTCCGGTTCCGGCCGCGCGATCGGCACCGTGTGCGTCTACTTCCGCGAGCCGCGTCAGGCGAAGGAGCCCGAACTCGCGGTCCTCGAACGCGCTGCCTCGCTCGCCGCGATCGTGCTGGAGCGCGAACAGCACGAGCACCTGCTCGCGTCGATCGATCGCGACGTCAACGAAGGCGTCTTTCGAAGTACCGCCGATCGAGGCCTGATCTACGTCAATTCCGCGATGGTCAGGCTCTTCGGATTCGAGTCGCGCGAACAACTCCTCCGCGCGCCGCCCGAATCGTTGCACGCGGACCCCACGCGCCGCGCGGCGCTCCTGCGCCTGATCGAAGAGCGCGGTTCGGTCACGAACCAGGAAGTCACGCTCCGCCGCCGCGACGGCAGCACGTTCATCGCGTTGGTGAGCGGGGTCGTCGCCCTCGAGCACGACGGCCGCACGCGGTACTTCGACGGTGCCGTGACGGACATCACGGCGAACAAGGAGCTCGAGGATCGGTTGCGGCAGGCTCAGAAACTCGAAGCCGTCGGCCAACTCGCCGGCGGAGTCGCGCACGACTTCAACAACCTGCTCACGGCGATCACGGGGTGTGCGGAGAGTTTGTGCGAGCGTCTTCCGCCGAAGTCTCGCGAGTCTCAAGAGGCTCACGAGGTGCTGCGCGCGGCGGATCGCGGCGCGGCTCTGACGCGACAACTCCTCGCGTACGGTCGCCAGCAGGTGCTCGCGCCGAGCGTGCACGACATGAACGTCGTCGTCGACGATCTCGCGACGATGTTGCGGCGAGTGATCGGCGAAGACATCGCGCTCTCGATCGAGCACGCGGCCGAACCGGCGCTGGTTCGAGTCGATCGAGGCCAGATCGAGCAGGTGCTCCTCAACCTCGTGTTGAACGCCCGCGACGCGCTTCCGCACGGCGGCGCGGTGCGCGTCGTCGTCACGCCGGTCGAAATCGATGCCGAGTTCGTCGCGAACCATCCGGACGCGCGGCCCGGGCGGTTCATCTGCTTCTCGATCGAGGACAACGGTGTCGGCATGGATGCTCACACGAGAGCGCGAGCGTTCGACCCGTTCTTCACGACGAAAGCGCCTGGCAAGGGCACGGGACTCGGGCTTTCGAGCGTCTACGGCATCGTGCGCCAAAGCGACGGTTGGGCCGATCTGGCGAGCGAGCCCGGCGCGGGCACGAAGGTTCGCGTCTACCTGCCGCACGTCGACCAGGCGGCGTTGCCCCAAGCCGAGTCCGTCGGCGAACGAGATGCGGGCGACGTCGTGCGGCCCGAGGTCCGTCCCGCGCGGATCCTCGTCGCCGAGGACGAAGACGTCGTGCGCGAGATCGTCGTGGCGTCGCTGCAGCTCGCTGGGCACACGGTGTTGGCCGCGGAGGGCGGCGAACAGGCGTTGCGCGTGGCGCGTGCGACCGACGAACCGATCGATCTGCTGCTCTCCGACATGGTGATGCCGGGCATGGGCGGCCGGCAACTCGCGGAGCGCCTGCGCGCCGATCGTCCGGGCCTGCGCGTCGTGTTCATGTCGGGCTACAGCGCGGACCGCGAGCCCGCGGAGAACGGCGCGCCGATCGAGCACCTGCAGAAGCCGTTCACACGCGCCACGTTGCTCGCCAAGGTCCACGCGTCGCTCGCCGCCGCGCGCTGACCACGCCGAGCGGGCGCGCACGCGCGTGCCGAGGTCCGCGGCGGCCGTCCGCGCAATTGGTCTCGTCGCGTCGATCGCGAAAACGGCCGCCTGGCACGCGCAGCGCCGCTTCCGGCGCCTCCCGCGTGCTCGAGTCGTGCTCCGGCCGCGCGCTCCTCGCGACGAACCTCGCGCGCGACGCGCACACGCCGGGACGATTGCGTTCACGCGCGAATGCGAGCGCTTGGCCGCCGGCTCGGCGCACGCCACTTTGCGGGCTCCGCCTCACGGTCACGACAGCGCCTCACGGGCGCGACACTGCCGGGCCACCTGACAAGGACTTCGTTCCGCCGAAACGGTTGCGCCCCGACTTCGATTTTCGGAACAACGAGGAGTGGCAGTATGCGTCGGGAGCGGACGAGCTCGCGCCACGGCCTACGCACTCCGGCTTGCGGAGGCTTCCCACCGTGTCCTCGAGTTTCGGGCAGCGTAAGCTCCCGACGAACATGCGAATTCCGAATCGATCGCCGCTCCTCGTCTTCGCTCTGTGGCTCGTCGCGGTCTGCGCGGGCATCGCTTGGTGGTCCATGCGTTCCGGCGACACGACGGTCGGCGCGAGCGCGTTGCCGCACGAAGTCACTCGCTCCACCCCGCGGGACGTCGCCGCTCCGACGGGAATCGCCGAGCGCGCCGGCGCAGAGGTCGGTACCGGCGCCCTCCAAGCGACCGATGACCGCACGCAGGACCCGTCTGCGACGGAAGCGGCGGACGAGCAGCGAGGGCGCGTGCAAGACGCGCTCGGACGCCGTGTCGCCGACATCCAGGTGCTGCGGGCCGTACCGTTCGACGCGCAACGGCCCGCGCAGCCGCTCGCGCGCACCGATGCGGCCGGCGAGTTCGTGTGGACGGACACGACGTGGGCGGAGCTCATCGCCGAGTCCGACGAGCTGACCACGGTGCTGCCGATCTACGCGTCGAGCTCCGAGCGTGCGATCGTGGTCGCACCGCGGCGCGCCTACGCAGGCGTCGTCGTCGACGAAGCGGGGACTCCACTCGCGCACGCCGAGCTCGACGTCCAGATGGGTGACGATGTCGCGCGAGCGCTGTTGCCAGGCGAACGGCGTGCCTCGGCTCGGCGGTGGACGGCGCTCAGCGGAGACGATGGACGCTTCGAGCTTCCGCACGTGGGTTGGACGGAGGGGCTGATGGCTCGCGTGCGGCTCGACGGGTTCGTCGAAGGCCGCGAACCGTTGCCACCGCAGTCGACGTTCGACTTGGTGTTCACGCTGCGTCGGCCGGTCGCCGACGCTCGCACGGTGACGGGTCGCGTGATCGACGAACACGGCGAGCCGGTCGAGGGCGCGACGGTCGCGTTCGCTCGCGGCGACCAGACGACCAGCGCCGCCGACGGTCGTTTCGTCGCGCGGCTACCCGACGCGACGAAGCACGGCGTGCTCTGGGCCGTGAAGTTCGGTCACCTTCCGGCGTCGCGCGAATTCGACGACCTCGACCTCGATCCGCAGCCGGCTCGCCCGCCGATCGAGCTCGTGCTCGGCGGCGCGCCGCTCTCGATCAGCGGAAGCGTGCTGGACGCGAGCGGCGGACCCGTCGCGGGCGCCAAGGTGTTCACGTGGGACATGCAGCCGCTCGGCCGAGGAGTCTTCGTCGAGTCGTTGCTCGTGCAGGAGTCGTTCGCCGGACAAACCGAGACCGACGGAGGCGGCAGGTTCCGGCTCGACGGCTTGCTCGAGCGACAGTACGCGTTGCTCGCACTGCACCCCGGTTCGTTGGCGGTCGCCGAAATCGCCGATGTCGCCGCGGGCAGCGAGAACGTCGTGTTGCGCTTCACGTCGAGCGAAACTCCGCGTCGAGTCGCGGGTCGGGTCGTCGACGGGCGCGGCCAGCCGGTGCCCGGCTTGTTCGTCTTCCGAGGACGTGATGCGGCGCCCGGTCACGAACGTCTGCTCGCGCCGCTGGTCGTCGAGCACGCGCCGGTGACCGACGCGAATGGGGCGTTCGAGTTCCCGGCGATGTGCGTGAACGGGGCCTACCTGCTCGTCGCCGGCGACGGCATCGCGATGCAGGATCGTCGGCGACTCGACGCGGCGGAGGACCTCGAGCACTTGGAGCTACGCGTGTCGCTCGAATGTCGTTTCCAAGTCGTGCTCGCGGATCCCGACGAAGCCGACGGCTTCCAGGTTCGCGACGTGAACGACAGTGTGCTCCCGCTGACGCTCGAGCTCGGAGACGTGATCGTCAGTGGCAACGGCTTCTTCGATCTCGCCGGCGGTCGCTCGGAAGTCGCCCTCGGAGACGAACGTGCGCACTCGCTGGTGCTCGCGAAGGGCGGTGTCGAAGTGCGGCGCGTGCCGCTCGCGTTGGCGCCGGGCGAGTTGCGGATCGTGACGCCCTGAGGGCGGTCGCGCGAGTCCCGCGTTCGACGCCCGAGCGACGTGACGCGCCGCGCGCCGCGCTCAGCTCGGTCCCGTGCGTGGCGGGCACGCGTCGAGCCACGCTCGTTCGCGTTCGTCGAACACGCGCGAACGCGTCAAGAACCGCACGCCGAGCGGCGCTTCGAGCGAGAAGCCGCCGCCGCGACCGGGCACCACGTCGATCAGGAGCTGCGTGTGTTTCCACGCCTCGAACTGCGCTCCACCGATGTAGACCGGCATCCCGTCGACGTCGCCCAAGTGCACGTCGCGTTGGCCGACCTTGAACTCGCCCGCCGGATAACACATCGGCGAACTGCCGTCGCAACAGCCGCCCGATTGGTGGAAGAGCACCGGTCCGTGCTGCGCGACGAGTTCGCGCAGCACGGCCGACGCCTCGGGTGTGATCGCGACGCGGACGGTATCCATCGCGCAACGCAGTCGAACGTCGTCGAGCTCTCAGAAGAAGCCGAGCTTCTTCGGGCTGTAGCTGACGAGCAGGTTCTTCGTCTGTTGGTAGTGGTCGAGCATCATCTTGTGCGTCTCGCGACCGATGCCCGACTGCTTGTAACCGCCGAACGCGGCGTGCGCCGGATACGCGTGGTAGCAGTTGGTCCACACACGGCCGGCCTTGATGCCGCGGCCCATGCGATAACAAGTGTTCGCATCGCGGCTCCACACGCCGGCTCCGAGGCCATAGAGCGTGTCGTTGGCGATCGCGAGCGCGTCGTCGAAGTCCTTGAACTTCGTCACGGACACCACGGGCCCGAAGATCTCTTCTTGGAAGACGCGCATGCGGTTGTGGCCTTCGAAGATCGTCGGCTGCACGTAGTAACCCTCGGCGAGTTCGCCAGCGTGCACGCGCCGCGCGCCGCCGGTCAGCACCTTCGCGCCTTCCTGTTTGCCGATGTCGATGTAGCTCAGGATCTTCTCGAGCTGATCGTTCGAAGCCTGCGCGCCGATCATGGTCGCGGGATCGAGCGGGTTGCCTTCGACGATCTTCTTCGTCCGTGCGACGGCGCGTTCCATGAACTTGTCGTAGATCGACGCTTGCACGAGCGCGCGCGACGGGCACGTGCAGACTTCGCCTTGGTTCAACGCGAACATCGCGAAGCCTTCGAGCGCCTTGTCGAAGAAGTCGTCGTCGGCCTCCATCACGTCGGCGAAGAAGACGTTCGGCGACTTGCCCCCGAGCTCGAGCGTCACCGGGATCAGGTTCTCCGACGCGTACTGCATGATCAGTCGCCCGGTCGTCGTCTCGCCGGTGAACGCGATCTTCGCGATGCGCGGGCTCGACGCGAGCGGCTTGCCCGCCTCGACGCCGAAGCCTTGGACGACGTTGACGACACCCGGCGGCAGAAGGTCCGCGACGAGCTCCATCAACGCCATGACGGAGACCGGCGTCTGCTCGGCAGGCTTGAGCACGACACAGTTGCCCGCGGCGAGCGCCGGCGCGAGCTTCCACGTCGCCATCAGGAGCGGGAAGTTCCACGGGATGATCTGACCGACGACGCCGAGCGGCTCGTGGAAGTGATAGGCGATCGTGTCGTCGTCGATCACGGCGATCGTGCCCTCTTGCGCGCGCACGCAACCGGCGAAGTAGCGGAAGTGATCGATCGCGAGCGGCATGTCGGCGTGCGTCGTCTCGCGGATCGGCTTGCCGTTGTCCATCGTCTCGATGAACGCGAACGTCGGCAGGTTCTGTTCGAGGCGGTCGGCGATCTTGTGGAGGATCAACGCGCGTTCGGCGGGCGACTTCTTGCCCCACGCGGGCGCAGCGGCGTGCGCGGCGTCGAGCGCCTTGTCGACGTCCTCGTGCGTCGAACGCGCGACTTCGCAGAGCGGCTTGCCGGTGACGGGCGACGGGTTCGTGAAGTACTGTCCTCGCGTCGGCGGCACGTACTTGCCACCGATCCAGTTGTCGTAGCGTGCACGGATCGGAATCGCCGGCTTGAAGGCGGCGGCGAGAGCGGGGAGCTTCGCGGTCGCGGGAGTCGCGGTGGTCATGGGAGAGTTCCTGTGGACGATGGTGCGGGTGACGGGAGGCCGTGGCGCGACGGACGCGCGGCCCCGCATCGACGCGAGCCGCCGCCGTCGAACCTTCGCTCGGCGCGAGCGCCGGTCGCTCTGCGCTGCGAACGCCCGAGAGCCTACGCCGCTCCTCGCGCACGTGGGGAGTTCGCGAGCGGATCCGGGACGTCGTTCCGCATTTTGGCTCCACGCTCCGACGAGAGTGACATCGGCGTCGCCGCACGGCCGCGCCGAACGCGCCAGAGCGGAGGCGACGTCACGCCGAGCACGCCGGCGCGGCGGCGCGGCAGCGCCGAGCGCTCGGAAGCACGTGCCGTCGGTGTGCGCCGACGCCGCGCGTCACGGGCAGCGGCTGAACGACAGTGCGTCGGTGAGCCCGGCCGGGAACGACGACGACAACGGGTCGCGACTCCAGTACTGCACGAAGATCGTTTCGCCGACGCCGAACGCGTGCTCGTCCATGTAGCTCTGCGACATGTGGAACGAGTACGAGCCCGAGCAGTCCTCCGCTCCCGGATTGCCGGCGGAATCCTGGAGCGTCGTGCGCTTCACTGGCGGCGCGACGCACAGCGTGCCGCCCATGAACGGCAACGCGGCGGGCGCGCGACTCCAGATCAACATGCCGGCGCGGTAGTTCAACACGCTCGTGGCGTCGATGAAGAAATCGTCCGGGCCGCTGAACGAGGGCGTGCCGGCCGACGCAATCGTCGGCGTGCAACCCTGACTGTTCACTTTCGCCGTGCAGTAGACGGCGATCGGTCCGCACGCGCACGTCGTCTGCTCGTACGTGCACTGGAATGCGCCGACGTTGTTGTTCCATCCGAAGCCGTCGCAGATGCCTAGGAAGAGCCGCGTCGCACCTGCAGGCGCGAAGAACGCTTGCGCGCTCGAACCATCGTTGCGCAGGCCGTCGCCGATGAAGAACGTCTGGAAGAGCTCGGGCGCGAGCGCCGCGAAGTCACGCGATGCCGCGGTCGAGAAGTCGAGGTCGGGCGGCGCCGCGCCAGGGTTGGTGTGGTCCGGCAGGAAGACGCCGAGCAGCGCACACACGGGCATCGTGTAGCCCGAGATGCCGAGGTCGGGCGCCGTCGGCTGCGCGAAGCCACCTTCGGGGCCGAGGAGCTCGTGAGCCGGTCCGTACGCACACGCGCCTGTGACGCTCGGGAAGCGCAAGACCGCGCAGGCCGAGACGTCGAGCGCGAGCGGCACGGGAGACTGCGCCGGCGCGACGTCCGTCTTGGACGTCGTTCCCGCCGGTTGGCCCGCGAGGAACGGGTTGCATTGCGCGGAAACTTGCACCACCCCGCCGCCGTCGAGCGTCGGTGCCGCCGTCGAGAGCGCGACGAGCGCCGTGCTCGCCGCTGCGAACGCCGTGATTCGTGACGCACTCATGCCACACCTCCTTCGTGCGAACGCCACGCGTCGAGAACGCGAAAGGAACGACTCGCCCTGCCGCGCCCTTCGCGCGATGGGGTCGTGTGCGCAGGTCGACGCGCGCTCCCACGCGAGCGGACCCGCTGTGGACCTTGCGCGGCCCCACTACGGACCGGATGCAGCGCCGCCGCGAGTCGGTCGGCGTGTTGCTCCAGATTCGTGATGGAACGCGCCGGAACGCCTCCGAAACACCCCGGACTTCGGCGCCGCGCCGCGTCCAACCGACGCCACGTCGGCGTCTCGATCGTCGCTGGCGGGATTCCGACCGGCGAGGCAACCTGAACTCCGCTCTGATTCGACGGAGCGCACGACGGAGGCTCGATCATGTTCCCGATGCTCTTCCTGAATGCCGGCGCGCTCGCGCTCGCCGCGTCTGCCGCCACCACGTCGCCGAGCGTCGGCAAAGTGTGGGTCGTCGGACCCGGAGGTCAGTTCGTCGACATCCAGGCCGCGGTCGATGCAGCGGCGGACGGCGATGCGTTGGTCGTGAGGCCAGGGACGTACTCTTCGTTCTTCGTCGACGACAAGGCGCTCGCCATCGTCGGTGACGACGGTGGCACGGCGATCGTGCTCGGCGAAGTGCGCGTCGAGAACCTCGCCGCCGGCAAGCTCCTCGTCTTGTCGCGCATGACGGTCGACGCGACGGTTGCCGGTCAGTACCCGCTGCGCACGCGCAACGACGCGGGAGCGATTCGCGTGCAGAGCTGCACGTTCGAGGGCTTCGACTCCAACGTCGGGTACCAGAACGGCGGCGGCGCTGCGTGGAACGCGTTCGACGACGACGTGGTGTTCAGCGGTTGCACGCTGAACGGCGGCGATGGACTCTCCACGCAGTTCTTGCCGAGTCCGACGCACGGCGGCGGTGCACTCTTCGCGCGTTCGTCGAACGTCGCGCTCTTCGCGTGCGTGCTCCGCGGCGGAAACGGCGGCAGCAACGGCGAAGAAGGTTACGACGGCGGCGACGGCGGACACGGGCTCGAGATCCCGGACGGCACGGTCCACGCGAGCGGCTCGTCGTTCGTCGGCGGCAACGGCGGCCACGGCGGCGAGGAGGACGGTTATCCGCCGTACATGGGGAATTACGCCGGCAACGGCGGCGACGGCGGGCACGGCGCGTTCCTCGGCAGCGTTCCTCCCGGCACCGCGGATCCGCGTTTCGAGTGGCGCGCGTCGACTCTGCTGGGCGGCGCGCTCGGCTTCGGTGGCAGCGGCTATTGGGGCCCGAGCGGCAGCAACGGCGCGCCCGGCCAGACGGTCGCGATCAACAACGGAACCAACGTGCCGCTCACGGGCCCGGCGCGGTCGTTCACGGGCTCGGTCGTGCGCCGCGAAGGGCAGTTCGCGACGCTCACGTTCCGCGGTGCGCCTGGCGACGACGTCCACCTGCGCATCGAGTACCCCCCGACGTGGATCGGTGCCGGCGGCCACGACCTCGCGCATCCCGCGCTGCGCGACGCGCTGCACCTCGGTCAGATCCCGGCGAGCGGCGTGCTGACGACGACGTTGCCGATGCCGGAGCTCGGCGTCGGCGTCGAGTCACGCGTGTGGATCCTGCGTTCGCGTTTCGTCGACACGCAAGGCGTCGAGACGCCGGGCAATCCGTTCGCGCTGCTGGTGCTCGACCAGCAGTTCTGATCCACGCGGCGAGCTTCGCAGGCGAGCTCCGTGCCGCACGCCTCTCACGCGCGACCGCGCGCGCCGCGCCCGAGCCGTGCGTTGGTCCGCCCTGCATCCGACGCGACGCGGCTGCGACGCACGGCGCTGCTGCGTCGCACGGGGAACGCGAACAGCGCTCGTTCGTGCTCGACCACGCGGAACGCCTTGCCGTCGCGTTCGACGCGGTGGCCTTCGCCGCGCAGCAGCCGTGTCTGGCGCGCGATGCCGCCTGGGTACTTGGGATTCAGCTCGCCACCGGACTTCAGCGTCCTCCAGTAGGGCGTCGTCGTGCGTTCGCCCGCCGCCGCGGATTCGTCGGCGGCGTGCGCTGCGATCCACGCGAAGATGCCGGTGGTCAGCGGGCACGCCGTGTCCACGCCGCTGCAACGCGCCAACTCGGCGCGGATCTCGTTGATCGTCGTGACGCGTCCACGCGGCACGCGGCGCATCAGCTCGTCGACTTGCCGAGGCGCGGGTATGAGCAACGTCTTCGGCAGGTCCTTGCTCTCCGCCAACTTCTCGCGCCAGCTCTTCTTGGGCTTCATGGCGTCCTCCACTGCGAGCGGCCGCGCTTCGATCGGTCACGACGGCGCCGCCGTTCCGCGAACGGAGCGGCGACGCCTCTCGAGGGTCACGCGAGCGCGCAGTCGCGCACGACTCACTCGAGCACGAAGATGTTCTTCTTCGAGCAGATCTCCTTCAGCTCCTTCGGCCACACCGTGACGCTGACTTCGCCGAGGTGCGCCTTGCGCAGCAACAGCATCGCCGTCCGCGATTGACCGATGCCGCCTCCGATCGAGAGCGGGATCTGGTCGTTCAGGATCGCTTGGTGGTAGGGGAGCTTCAGGAAGTGCGTCTGCTTCGTGAGCTCGAGCTGCACCTTGAGCGAGTCCTTCGTCACGCGGATGCCCATCGACGAGAGCTCGTGCCGGCGCTTGGTCACCGGGTTGTAGACCAGGATGTCGCCGTTGAGCCCGTGGAACTTCCGGCCCTTCGGTCCGACCGTCTCGGTCGCCCAATCGTCGTAGTCGGCCGCGCGCATCTCGTGCGGGTAACCGTCGTCGAGCACCCAACCGATGCCGATGATGAAGACCGCGGGGAACTCCTGGACGATCTTGGTCTCGCGCTGCTTGCGCGGCAGGTCCGGATAACGCTCGAGGATCTCTTCGGCGTGCAGGAAGACGAGCTCGTCGGGCAGATCGGGATGGCGTTTGCTCACCAGCTTCGGGAAGAGCGAGTGCACGTGCTGCTCGGCGCCTTTGATCACCTTCCAGATGCGCCGCACGGTGTCCTTCAAGTAGTCGAGATTGCGATCGGACGCGGAGATGCGCTTCTCCCAATCCCATTGATCGACGTACGCGGAGTGATCGTGATCGAGGAAGTAGTCCTTCCGCACCGCGCGCATGTCGGTCGAGATGCCTTCGCCGACCTTGCAGTCGAACTCCTTCAGCGCCATGCGCTTCCACTTGGTCGCGGCCTGCACGACCTGGCATTCCATGCGTTGCTTCAAACCGAGCCCACACGGGAAGTCGATCGGCGTGCGCGAGCCGTCGCGATCGAGGTAGTCGTTGACGCCGCTCTCCTTCGTGACGATCAGCGGCACTTCGACGTGGAACAGATTGAGCTCCTTGCAGAGCCCGTCTTCGATGTAGCGCTTGAGCGCAGTGATCGCGTGCTGCGTGTCCTTCGGATCGAGCAGCGAGCGATAGTCGCTCGGCAGGATCTTGTCGATCTCGGGGTAGGTGCTGACGCCGGGACCCGCGAGGTCCGCCGTCTTGTCGAGCATGACGTTCGCCATGGAGAGCTCCTTCTCTGCGGACCGCGCGCGGCGCCGGCCCGGGGAACGATGTGAAGCGTGGCCTGCGTGGGGAGACGGCGACACGCGGCCGCACACCGCAAAGTAGCCCGAGCCGCGAGTGCGCGCGCTGCCTCGTTGGTCGCAGACGAGCTTCAGCCGTTCGGCGCAGGTCGCGCGCGATCGCAGCGGAGCGTGGGTTCGCGCGCGCGTCGCGAGCTCGGCGCGAGCAGCCGACGACTAGACTTCAGCGCGTTCTGGAGGCTCGCGTGGAAACCCGCGGAATCGAAACGTCGGCGTCGGTCGTCGAAAGCGTGCTGGCTCGCGCCGCGAGCGAGCGGCGGACGCAGCTCTTCGAGTACGAAGCGTGCGAACTCGTCGAAGCGTTCACCGGTTGCGCGCCGCCGGCGCACGTGTTCGTGGCGCGCGGCGAATCGCCGACGAGCGCGACGCTTGCGGGCCTTCGCAGCGCGCGTGTCGTGCTGAAGGTCGTTTCACCCGACATCGTGCACAAGACCGAAGCGCGCGGCGTCGTCTTCGTGCCGAACGAGCTCGACGCGGTGCGGGCGGGCATCGCCGAGCTCGAACGCCGTCTCGGCGCGCGCGCCGACGTGCGCGGCGTGCTCGTCGTCGAAGCGCTCGAACGGCCCGCGCGAGTCTTCGGCGACGAACTCTTCGTCGGTCTGCGCGCGACGCGCGAGTTCGGGCCCGTGCTTGCGGCCGGCCTCGGCGGCGTCGACACGGAGTATTTCGCCGAGCGGATGCAACGCGGCGGCGCGATCGCGAAGGCGGTCGCGCTCGACGTCAGCGCAGAGCGCTTCTTCGAGCTCTTCGCGCGCACCGCGGCGTATGACGCGCTTGCGGGGCGCATGCGCGGTCGCGAACGGCTCGTGGGCGATGACGAGCTCGTGCGGTGCTTCGCGGGCTTCCTCGAGCTCGCGCGCGCCGCGTTCGTGGCGCGCGACGAAGCGCGAATCGGCGCCCACGGCAGCGCGCCGGCGCTCGTCGAGCTCGAAGTCAACCCGTTCGCGGTGCGCGACGGTCGTCTGACGCCGCTCGACGCACGCGGACGGCTCGGAGCGGCCGTGCGCGAGCCTGCGCCGCGGCCGCAGGCGCAACTCGCCCGGCTTTTCGAGCCGCGTGCGATCGCCGTGCTCGGCGTGTCGGCGACGGCGAAGAACTTCGGCCGCATCATCCTCGACAACGTGCTCGAGTGTGGTTTTCCGCGCGAGCACGTCTTCGTGATCAAGCCGGGCAGCCGAGAGCTCTGCGGCGTGCGCTGCGTGCCGAGCATCGAGGCGTTGCCGGAACGCGTCGACCTCGTCGTGCTCGCGGCCGCGGCCGCGCAGTTGCCGGACCTCGTGCGCTCGTGCGTCGCGAGTGGCCGCGTGGAGAGCGCGATCCTCGTCCCCGGCGGCGTCGGCGAGATCCAAGGGACGAGCGAGCTCGCGCAGCGCGTCCGCGCCGAGATCGCGGCAGCTCGCGCGCTCGATCGCGGCGTGGAACACGACGCGCAGCGCGATCCACACGAAGTCGGGCCGAGTTCGACGGCGCGCACCGCGCCAGCGAGTGGCGGACCCGTTTTCCTCGGGCCGAACAGCCTCGGCGTACTCTCGCGCGCCGGTCGCTACGACACGCTCTTCATCCCGAGCGAGAAGGTCGACAAAGGCTGGAGCGGTCCGCCGCGCCGCGTCGCGCTGCTCTCGCAGTCAGGCGCGTTCGTCGTCGGTCGGCTGAGCAAGCTCGAGACGTTGCGGCCCGCGCTCGCGGTCTCGATCGGCAACCAACTCGACGTCACGGTCGCCGACTGCGTGCGCGCGGCGGCCGAACGCGACGACGTCGACGTGCTCGGCGTGTACGTCGAGGGCTTCCAAGAGCTCGATGGCCTCGCGTTCGTGCGCGCCGTGCGCGACGCGACGCACCGCGGCAAGGACGTGATCTTCTACAAAGCCGGCCGCAGCGAGCTCGGCCGCAGCGCCGCCGCCGGCCACACGGCGTCGGTCGCCGGCGATCACGAAGTCGCCGAAGCGGCGGCGGAGGAAGCTGGCGCGCTGGTCGCCACCTCGTTCGAGGAGTTCGAAGAGCTCGTGGAGCTCTGCACCGCGCTGCACGGACGCATCGTGCCTCGCGGACGAACGTCGAGCGCTCGCATCGGCGTCATCTCGAACGCGGGCTACGAAGCCGTCGGCATGGCGGACGCGGTGCGTGGGCCGCGCCAGGAGCTCGCGCTGCCGCCGCTCGACGACGCGACGCGCGCGCGGCTTGGCGCCGCGCTGAAGGAACGCGGCCTCGCCGGCATCGTCGACGTGAAGAACCCGCTCGACTTGACGCCGCAGGCGAACGAGGACGCGTACCTCGCCGCGCTCGAAGCGTTCCTCGCGAGCGACTCGCTCGACGGCGTGGTGGTCGGCTGCGTGCCGCTGACGTCGCAGCTCGCGACGACACCGGACGAGATCGCCACCGAACGCTCGCTTGCACACCGCTTGCCCCGCGCCTTCGCTGCGACGACGAAGCCCGTCGTCGCCGTGATCGACTCCGGCCCGCGCTACGAGCCGCTGGTCCACGCCCTGCGCTCGGGCGGCCTTCCGGTCTTCCGCTCCGCGGACCGCGCGATGCACGCGTTGGGTCGTGTTTGGAGTCGTGCGTATCGAACCTTGTGAACGCCGTGCGACATCGTTGACACGGCCGACCTCGTCAGGGCGCACTGCCCCGAACGTCGGTGCGTGTCTCAAGCGATGTTGAGGAACCATAGCAGCGCCATGATCGCGGCAAGGGAGATCCACGGTCGGCGTCCGAAGAAGAGCAAGTAGACGGCCGCACCGACGACGAGCACGAACAGCAATGGCGCCAATCGCGACGCCAGGTCCCAACACGCGCTCCGCGTGGAGACCAACAGGGATGCGAGCGCAGGGTCCCCTTGCACCCCTCGGGATCCAGCAGCACTCGGTTGAACCAACCACGCCGCGATCGATGCCTGGTTCTCGCGTTCCAGCGCCTTGCCGTGACCACCTGGGAAGTAGCGATTCTCGCAGTGGCGGTCTTCCTCGACGATGCCGGTGAAGCCGTTGAATCCGCCGGTTCCGACAAACTCCGCCAGATTGAGTTTGTCGAGCCCGGAGCACAGGATTCCGACGGGCCAATCCTCGGTCGCGATGTCGTTCCTGAGCCATCCGATTTGCCGACCGAGCGCGCCCGCGCCGTCCCCGGTCGACGAGAAGAACGACTCGTGGAGCACGCTGCCTGCGAAGTACGCCTTCTCGAAGCGCATGGCTGGATAGTCGCGAAGGCTCCTGCCGAGCAGGTATGTCCCGAACGAGTGGCCCGCGAAGTGGATCGGTGCATCGACGGGCGGAGTCGCCAGCAGGTCCGCGTAGAGATCGGCGAACTCGTACACCTTCGCGCGTCGAGAGAGCGGGTTCACGAACTGCAATGCGGAGAAGTATTGGTATCGAGGCGCCCGGGCCAACGGCTGGTATCCAAGACTCGAAGCAACACCCGACACCGCATCTCGCAGTTGGTCGAAGCGGTCACCGTAGTCGCGAATCCCGTGGACGATCAGTGCTTTGAACACCTTGGACCGCTCAGCTCCTCGTGCATCGTCCACGGGAGCACTCGTCGTCAGCGGTGCCGCGAGGACTTCTTTGATGTACGCGCCCGACTCGCGTTTGTGCACCACCGACGCGTGAGTCGAGTTGGGCAACTCGCGGAGCATTGCCGATCGGAACTGCAATCCGTCGAGACTGTCCGCGGAGCTGACGACGTCATCGCGGTTCCCGACGATTTGCGCGACCAACGGCGGCCGCTCGAGCTTCGGAATCTCGCGGATCCAGTCCAGTCGCAGGTTCACGATGAAAGGCGCGCCGCGGTACGTAGCGCGGATCAACTCGCCGACCCGATACGATCGCGACAGCGCGTCCGCGGCGGCGAGATACAGCGAGCGACTGATGGCCTTGGTTCCGCGGTTCGGCGCCGCGAGGAGGACGATTCGATCGACCTGGGCGGCCCAACCGTTCTCGTCGCGCGCCAGACCCGTCAAGTAGCTCCGCCGGAGCAGGAGTCCTCCAAGGCTGTGTCCCACCAGGATCACGCGACCCCGCGCGCGCGAATGCAGCTCGGCGATTTCGCGCTCGAGGTCTTGCGCTAGGCCCTCCGGGTTCGCGTTCGAGAATCGGCTCGCGTCGTAGGACCACATCCGGATCGCGAGGTTCGGGTCGCATTCGCGCAGGACGGAAGCGATCTCCTCCATGTCCGCCGGCCCTTTGGTCCAGCCGTGGACCACGATCGCCAGATCGCATGTTCCCGTGGGTTCGTCGCCGTACCAATACGCTTGTTGCGTCTCCGGCTCGAGTGCAACGTTCAATCGAACAACGCACCATCCGACTACCCAGATCAACGCCGCGGCGACGACGAAGACGCTCATTCGCTTCCAGCGGCGTTTGCGCTCCGTTGCAGAAGCGGGCAGGAACGGTTCGACGAACCAAGCACGCAGATTGAGCGTCAATGCCATTACCGACTCCCTCCTTGGAGCCATGTTGCTGCGTAACCGATGGTTGGACAACGTCTCGGATGGAATGTGGTTTCGAGACTCCCAATGTCGAGTGGCGTGTGCCTACGGCGAGCTGCAACCCAACGACTCTGGACCGGAGTGCCGAGCAAAGGTCGTCAATCGGGAGCGCCAGACTCGGCGGCCAACATGAGGAGTTGGTCGGCGAGCGATTCGATCAGGTCGCGCTGCGACACCTTCGCCGCCCACTCGCGGGGGATCGCTTCGACGCCGTAGTGCGCGCCGGCGAGTTGGCCGTAGATCGCACACGTCGTGTCGGCGTCGTCGCCGAGGTTGGCGGCGAGCAAGGCACCGCTCGGGAAGTCGTGCGAGTGATGGAACGCCCAGAGCGCGGCTTCGAGCGACTCCACCACGTAGCCGGTGCCGCGGATCTCCGGCGGTCGACGGTGGCGATACGAACCCGCCGCGACGAGCTCGATCGCCGGGTCCAAGTTCGTTGCGCGCCAACGTGCTGACTTCCGCGCGTTTCCTTCGGCCAGCAGCTCGTCCTTCGTCGCGCCGTCGAGCGCTCCGACCAGCAAGCCGCCGAAGAAGCGGCACGCGTCGACGGCGGTCGTCGCACCGTGCGTCGTGCGTGAGCTCTCGCCGGAACGTTCGATCGCGAGTCGAGGGTCACGCGCGAACGCGAGCGGCACCGGAGCGAGCCGCATCAGCGAGCCGTTGCCCGCCGACGTAGGCGCAGTCGATCCGGAGAACGGCTCGCCGGTGCGGCGGAAGCGTGACAACGCGTCGCTCACCGTTCGTCCGATGTCGAAACACTCGCCAGTGCTCGACGGCACACCTTCGTCCCGCCAGCGCAGGTAACGCCGCATCTGGTCGCGCGCGTCGAAGCCGCGGCACGCGACGAGACTTTGCGCGAGGCACAGCGCCATCGACGTGTCGTCGGTCCATTCACCTGGCGCGAGACCGAACGGGCCGCCGCCGAGCATGTCGTCGATCGGCGCGAACGTGCCGGGCGGCGAGAACTCGAGCGTCGTGCCGAGCGCATCGCCGACGGCGAGCCCGACGAGACAACCACGGTAACGAGCTCGAAGTTCCACGCGCTTTCGAAGCTAACATGCCGGTGCAGCTTGCATCGCTCGAGGCGGGCGGCGGCGTTGCGCGATCGTGACGACTCTCGCGGCGCGCGACGACGAATCCGTTGGTTGAATCGAACGCGTCGATGGGCCGCGCTGAGTGCGCACAGCACGTGGACTCGGTCGGAGAGAGTTCGTGCGCTTCGCCGGACTCGGCTTGCGACTCGTGCGCAACCCGTCGGGGACGCGAGCCGCGCGCTTGGAACGAACCGAGGCCGCTCGTCGGGTGACGAACGGCCTCGGGGGAGGGCGCGGATCGCTGGGGCGCTCAGCGCGAGCGATGGGCTTCGCGCGTCACGGAACGACCGTGTACTCGATCGCGTCGGAGAGCGTCGTGTTGCACGGGGCGGTGAAGCCCGGGTCGCGGCCCCACCATTGGGTGTGCACGACCGTGCCGGAGACCGAGAGCGCGGGATCGGGGTTGCCGCCGACCGCGCCCGCCGCGAACGCGTTCATGTCGAGGAAGTAGATGCCCGAGCAGTCGTTCGTCGGCAAACCGCTGCCGCCGGAGTTGACGAGCGGGGCGCGACGCACGCCGCCAGGGCCGATGCACAACGTGCCGCATTGGAAGGTCACGTTCGCGCGCTGGCCGTTGACCGTGTACATCAAGAGCCCAGGCTTCTGATTGCGCACGCTCGTGCATTGGATGCCGAAGCCGAACGCGAGCGACGAGTTCGGTTCGCCGTACGCGTGGATCGCCGGCGTGCAGCCGAGCGAGTTGACTTTCGCCGTGCAGTACTTCGTCCAAGCAGTGTCGATGCGCGCGACGAGCCCGAGCTCGCCGGCCGCGAACGTCGAGAAACGTTGGCCAGGCGCGAGCGCAGGCACTTGGTTCTTGTAGTTCGCCGTGTCACCCCACACGCGGATCAACCCGTCGCTCGTCTTGCCGGCGCTGTAGTTCCAACCGGCGCGGATCGCCGTCCACACCACGTTCGCCGGCAGCGTCGGGACGTTGCACTGACCCCACGAGTTGTTGCCCCAGGCGACGACCGAACCGTCGCTGCGGAGCGCGAGCCCGTGATAGCGCCCGGCGGAGATCTCGACGTAGGTGAGTCCGCTCGGCAACGCGGGCACGTTCGTCTGACCGTAGTTGTTCGGTCCCCAGGCCACGACGGAACCGTCGCTGCGACGCGCGAGGCTGAAGCTCCCGGCCGCGATCTCGACGTAGGTGACGCCGCTCGGCAACGCGGGCACCGCCAACACGCCGCCGCCGCCGTAACCCCACGCGTAGATGTTGCCGTTCTGGCGCAAGCCGAGGTTGTGGTACGCGCCGGCTTCGATCGCGACGAAGTCGTTGAGCCCCGGCGTGCCTCCGAGTTGGCCCCAACTGTCGTTGCCCCAATCGACGACCGTGCCGTCGCTCAAGCGTGCGACGCTGTGCAAGCCGCCCGCGGAGATCTCGACGTACGTCTTCCCGACCGGCAGCGCCGGCACGTTGGTCTGTCCGTTGGTCTCGTCACCCCACGCGAGCACGTTGCCGTCGCTCGTCAGCGCGAGCGTGTGGCCCATCGCGATCGGGCCGCCGAGATCGACGCCGCCCTCGCTCGCGTCGATGTCGACGAACGACACGCCCGACGCGAGTTCGGGCAAGAGCCGTTGGCTGAAGCCGTTCCAACCGAACGTCACGACCTTGCCGTCGCTGCGCAGCGCCGCGCAATGGCTGAAGAAGTAGACGGTGTTCGGCAGACGCGTCGCCGTCACGTCGACGTACGTCACGCCGCTCGGCAGCGCCGGCGCGTCGCATTGACCTTGTACGTTGTGGCCCCAACCGACGATCTGGCCGTCGCTGCGCAGCGCGACGGAGTTCGCGGTGCCGCAGCTCACCTTGGTGTACGTGACGCCGCTCGGCAGTGCCGGCACGTTGAGTTGGCCAGCGAAGTCCAGGCCCCACGTGACGATCGTGCCGTCGCTCAGGATGCCGGCCGAGTGGTACCAACCGCCGCTGATCTGCGTGTAGGTCAGGCCCGAGGGCGGCGGCGGCACGTCACGTTCGCCTCCGGCGTTGTTGCCCCAACCGACCGCGGTGCCGTCGCTGCGCATCGCGAACGACGTGTAGCTACCCGCGCCGATGCCGACGTACGTCACGCCGCTCGGCAGCGAAGGGACCAAGCATTGGCCGAAGCCGTTGTCGCCCCACGCGATCACGCCGCCGTTCGCGAGCAGCGCGAGCGCGTGCCCGGAACCCGCGGCGATGTCGACCACGGCCTGGCCGAAGAACGGCGCGTGTCCGACGCCTGCGTCGGGCCAACCGATCACCGAACCATCGCTGCGCAACGCGAGCACGTGCCCGGAAGTCGCGACGAGCTTGGTGTACGTGACTCCGCTCGGCAGCGCAGGCGCCCCGCCGATCTCGAACCCGTTGAGGCCGAGCGCGGCGAACGTGCCGTCCGCGCGGCGCGCGATCGTGAAGTAACCGCCGGCGTCGGCTTCGACGAACGCTTCGGCGCTGAACGTGCTGTCGAAACTCGCACCGCCCCAGCCGACGAGCTTCGCCTGGGCTGAGCTCGACGCTGCCGCGAGCGTGAGGGCGAGGAGCGCGAGGCTTCGGCGGCAAAGGGCAGTGGGGAACTCGAACGAGGAACGTGCGACTCGGATGCTGGACATGATGGATTCGAGGCTTGTCTGGGCGACCGTCTCGGCGGGACTCCCGCGTCCCAGATCAACGGACGATCGACCCTACCATGCCGGGCTCGTTCCGGCGGGTGCAGGCGAGTTGCACGAAAAGTCGGAAAGCTCCGGTCGCGTTCGGCCCGCGAGTTCGCGTGGCGACGTTGCGCACCAAACCTCGCTTGACCGTGCGTGCGGCGCTGCACGTTTCGGCTCGGCGAAGCGCCGTTCGCCGAACTCGTGGACCGTCGACGCACGTAGCGTCGGGTCCGACGGATCAGCGCGTCGGGGTGCGTCGCCCGTTCAGGCGTAGAGGTCGAGCGTCGCGAGGCCGCGGTTCTCGAGCAACGCGTCGACGACGTTCGCGGTCGGTTTCAACGCCTTCGCGAAGACGTCGAACAGGCCCGCGCGTTCGTCGGAGCCGAGCAGCAGCTCCTCGAGCTTCTCCGCGTCCTTGGCGAGCGCTCGGCCGAGCTCCTCTTCGTCGAGCGCGAAGTCGATCTGGCCGTTCTTGCCGAAGTCGAAAGAAATGCCGAGTGTGCTGACGCCGCCGCGTGTGCTGCCCTGGCCGTCGGCCGCGAAGCGCTGATCGAGCGCGAGTTTGAGCGCCGCGCGGAGACTGTCCGCCTGGCGACCGCCGCTGCCGGCGAGCTTCTCGTCGAAGAGCGAGTTCCACGCCTTCGCGAGGTCCTCGAGCGCTTTCGCGACTTCGTCGGGCCGGCCGAAGCCGCGTGACTTCGCGGCTTCGCCGTACTCACCGTCCGCGATGCCGAGGCTCGCGAAGAAGCCCGTGTCGCCGTCGTCGATCTCGATCTTGCCCTTGTCGTGCAGCAGGAACTTGCCGGTCGAGTCGGAGTACTCGAGCCCGACGCCGAGCGCTTGGATCTGGGCGACCACGTCGTCGAGCGAATCGGTGTCGACGTCGATCGAGATCGATTGCCCGTTGACCACGAGCGTGCCGCTCTGCACGCCCGAGAGCGACGCGACGGTCGCGAGTGCGTCGTCGAAATCGCCGTCTGCGCCCGCCACCAGCGTCGCGTCGTCGAGCTCGGTCGCCGCGAGGAAGCCGCTCGTGTCGTTCTCGACGACGATCGAACCCGCGGCGCCGACGGTGTCGTGGGTGAGGACGACTTTGCCGGCGTCCGAGTCGTAGGTCGCCGTGACGCCGAGATCCGCCGCGTTGATGCGGGCGAGCACGCTGTCGATCGAGTCGCTCGCGTACACGTCGATCGTGGTGCCGTTGAGCTCGAACGAGCCGTCGACGACCGTGCCGCCGCTCGGGAACGTCGGCGCGGAACCGCCGGAGCCGTCGAACGCTTGCGCCGGATCGACGGCGAGTCCCGTCGCGACGTCGATCGTGAACTCGTCGCCGGCAGCAAGGGATCCGTCGCCGAGCTTCAACGTCAGTCCGTTCGACAACGTGAGCTCGGTGTCGGCCACGTAGTCGCTTGCGAAGTCGAGTTGTTCGAGCACGCTGCCGTTCTCGTCGAGCACTTCGACCGAGAACGCGTCGGTACCGACGACCGCGTCGTTCGCGACGCGGAACGTCAACGTCTGCGAGCCGTTCGAGCCGTCGTACTCGCCGCGCACCACCGCAGCGGCCTTCGCCGTCGAAGTCCAGCCGGTGTCCGGCGAGAACGAGCTCTGCACGCCGCCGGCGTCGTACGCGACGTCGACGGTGAACTCGTCGCCGACCGCTGCGAGCCCGGCGCCGAGCGCCAACGTCATCCCGTTCGCGAGTTGGATCGGCGTGTCGGCTTGGTAGTCGGCCGCGATCAGCAACTGCTCGAGCAACGAGCCGTTTTCGTCGAGCACGTCGATCACGAACGCGTCGTCGCCGAGCAACCCGCCGTCGGAGACTTGGAAGGTCAACGTCTGCGAGCCGTTCGAACCGTCGTACGTCCCGCCGAGCGTCGGCGTCGGCTTCGCATCGGGCGTCCAAGTCGGCGCGTTCGGCGTGTACGAACTCTGCGGCGTGCCAGGCGTGTTCACGACGTCGACTTGGAACTGGTCACCGCCGAACGCGTCGCCGTCGGCGAACGCGACCGTGAGTCCGTTCGCGAGCGTGAGGTCGGTGCCCGCCTGATAGCCGCTCGCGACGGTCAGTTGCTCGAGCAGTTGCCCGTTCTGGTCGAGCACGTCGATCAGCACGTCGTCGACGCCGATCGTGCCTCCGCTCGAGACGAGGAACGTCAACGTCTGCGTGCCGTTCGAACCATCGTACGTGCCACCGACCGACGCTGCGGCGGTCGAACCGGAGCTCCACGCGGGCGTGCCGGGCGAGAACGAGTTCTGATCCGGCCCGACGGAGTAGTCGACGTCGACGGTGAACTCGTCGCCGACGTTCATCGTGCCCGTGCCGAGCGTCAGCGTCATTCCGTTCGCGAGCGTGATCTCCGTGTCCGGCGCATAGTCGCTCGCGATTTGGATGCGCTCGACGAGCTGATCCGCTTCGTCGCGCACGTCGATCGTGAGCGCGTCGGTGCCGACGTCGCCGGCGCGCATCACCGTGAACGTCAGGGTCTGCGAGCCGCTCGAGCCGTCGTAGGTGCCGCCGATCGCCGTGGTCGGCTTCGAGAGCCAGCTCCACGTCGGGTCGCTCGGCGTGTACGTGCCTTCCGGATCGGTCACCGTGTACGCGACGTCGACGTCGAACTCGTCGCCAGCCGCCACGACGCCGTCGCCGAGCGCCACGGTCAGTCCGTTCGCGAGCGTGACGTCGGTGCCTGCGGTGTAGCTGCTCGAGAACGTCAGTTGCTCGAGCACGGTGTCGCTCTCGTCGACGACGTCGAGCGTGATGTCGTCCACGCCGATGGTGCCGCTGCTCGTCGCGCGCAGCGTCAACGTCTGATCGCCGCTCGAGCCGTCGTACGTGCCGCCGAAGGTGACCGCGGGCTTCTCCGTCGCGTTCCACGTCGGAGTGCCGGGCAAGTGCGTGCCCAACGTGCCACCGAGCGACGAACTCGATTGCAGTACGGCCGCGCTCGGGTCCTCGCTGAGTCCGAGCGAGGAACTCGAGTAGAGCCGCACGTCGCTCCACATCTTCGTGCGGCTCGCGCTGCCGACGCGCGAGCGGCCGTCGTCGAGCATGCGCTGGAAGCCGCGCAGGAGTTCACCGACGCGGACCAGGCTCTGCGCATCCTCTTTCTGCGCGAGCAGGCTCTTCGCTGCGGACGTCTTCGGCGCCGTGACGTGCACGGATGCGCCGTAGAGGTTCTGCAGAAAGCCCGAGCCCTCGATCCTCAATCGAGTCCTCCGGCCATGCGGCCCGCGACGGAGCTCCCGCGTTCCATTCCTGCTCTTCCCGCGGAGCCGATCGGCTCCGCCGCAGGCATGAATTGAAACGTCCTAGTTCGAATCTCGGCCGGCGCGGCGGGCCCGCCGCGCAGCCCGGCAAGACTTTCCGGATCCCGGAGAGTCCGCCGCTACTTCTGGCGCACCAGCGCGTAGCGGTACGCCACCTGCTCGACCTTCGCGTCGGCGAGGTTCTCGACGATGCGCAGCGTCACTTTGCGGTCGACTTCGGCGACCGGGATCGCGACGAGCGGCGTCGCGTCGCCCGAAACGTCCTGCGCGAGCACTTCGCCGCCGACCAGGACCTGCAAGTCGATGTCCTCGCCGTGCGGCGCCACCGCGATGAACACGGGCAACGCTCCGGCGGGCACGTCGAACTCGAGCTCGACGTGGCCTTCGAGCGAGCCGACGTCCTCCGCGATGGTCTCGCCGACCGTGCCGGTGTCCTTCCAGATGACGTCGAGCAGCTGATCGACGAACGCGAAGATCTCCTCGCGCGAGAGGAGCTCTTCCTCGGACGGCGCGGGCGTGCCGTCGAGCGCCGTCGGCTTGTCGCCCGAGAAGAGGAAGCCCTTCACGGTGAACTCCGCGCCGGTCGGGATGCCGTCCGGGATGCGCAGACGCACTTCGAGCGTACCGGCGTTCGGCGCCGTCCAGATCACCATCGGCAGCGCGTCGAGCGATTCGTCGGACGCGACGACCGTGCCGTCGAGCGCGAGCAGGAGGTCGATGTCGTAGAGGTCCGCCGACTCGCCGGAGAAGAGCAGTTGCGCGCCGGACTCGACGTGGAAACGCCAAGTCGCGACGCTCGCGCCTTCGTCGCTCGTCGTGTGCGTCGCGACGAAGAAGTTGCCGTCGTCCTTCTCTTCCCCGCCGATCGCGACGATCTGCGGCTCGTACTTGTAGACGTGTAGCGAGCAAGGCGTGTCTTGGAGCAGCTTCTCCGACGCCGCGACTTCGAACGTGACGGCGCAACGCCGATCGAGCGGGCCGACCCAAACCACCGGGAAGTAGTCGCCCTTGACGTCGACGCCGAGCACTTCCTCGTTGTCGCGCGCGACCACTTGTGCGTCGACGTCCGAACCGTCGTGCGCGGCGGCGAGGAAGCCGTAGCGCATCCCGGGTTCGATGGTGACTTGCAGTTTCGCGGACTCGTTCTGCTTCACGACCATCTGCCGGCGAGTGACCGTGTTGCCCGCGGCGAGCCGCTGCACGCCGTCGCGCACGCCTTGTTCGTTCGCGACTTGCTCGAGCAGTTCGTCGGGCGGGATCAAGAGGTTCGCGAGGCGTTGCGACCACACGCCGTCGCGGCGCGTCTGCACCGACGCGAAGTCGTCGTTCAGGAGCTCTTTCGCGAGATCCGCGCGTTGGCCGTACGCGAACCCGAAGCTCGTGCGCACGCCTTCCGCGAAGTTGTGTTCGGCCGCGGAGATGAGCCCGATCACCTGGCCCGCGCGATTGAGCAACGGACTGCCGCTCGCGCCCCCGACGACCGTGCCGCCGTAGTGGATCAAGTACGAATCGGCCCACGGCGCACGCTGGAAGAAGAAGTCCGTCTTCGCCGTGACGTGTCCAGGCACCGCGTGGAGCGTCGGGAAGCCCGAGATGTTCTCGTGGGGGAAGCCGAGGTAGACGACGGCTTCGCTGAGCGCCGGCTCGACTTCGTTCGGATCGGCGAGCACGAGCGGACGGCCCGTGTTGCCAGCTTCGACTTCGATGATCGCGACGTCGGCGATCGGGATGAAGCTCATCGTGCGCGCCGCGTTCGGATCGTTCTCGTTGCGCACGATCACGCGTTTGAGCCGCGCGTTCCACGGACCGTAAGCCGGATGGATGCGGATCGAAGACGGGCTGAGCGCGAGCTCGTCGCGATCGCTCCACGAACGTTTGCCGACCAAACGGCCTTCGAGCGAGCCTTCGAGCAACGCTTCGGCGACGTGCGCGTTGGTCGCGAGCTTGCCTTCGGCGATCACCCAGCCGGTGCCGACGAACTGAAAGACTTCGGGTCCCGCGCCGCCGCGTCGCGCGATGCCGAGCATGTAGACGGAATCGAGCGACGACTCGATCGCGACCTCGAACTCGGCGGCGGGCGCTTGGGCGGAGGCGGGCGCTCGCGCCGTGCTGGAGGCGAGCGGAAGGAGCGCGGCGAGACAGGAGAGCGCGAAGAGCTTGAGTCGCATGGTGAGTGGGATCGGGCGGGGGCCCGTTGGAGTTTGCGGCAGTCTTTCGACCGCTCGCCGCGCGTGCAACGAGTCGGGCGAGCTCTCCGTCTCATCTGCGATCCGCGCCGCGCTCGCGGGCGGCCGCGGCCCCGATCGGTGCGCAAAACCTCCCGTTCACGGCCGACCGAGCTTGGCAGCCGCGCGCGTCGAGCCGCAGGGTTTTCCACGGGTGCTCGCAAGCGCCCGCATCCGGTGCGCGCCGAGCAGGGGCTCGCGCTCGACGGCGCCCAACCTCTACGGGTCGTGCGACTCTCGGCGTGACCAACGTCTTGTCGGCCGCGGCTCTTGCGAGGCGTCGGACACGACCTGAGACTCGGCGCGCGGCTGGTAGGCCGACGGAGAAGACGATGGATGCTTCGATTCGGCACTGGTGCTCGCGTGCGATCGCGTACTTGAAGGTCGTCGTGCGCGACGACTCGGAGACCTTCACGCCGGCCGAGCTCGATGCGCCGATCCTGCGGCCTCACGGCGACGAGTTCCTGGTCGCGTACCTCGTCGACGAGGGCGACAGGTTCCAGTACGTCCAAGTCGGGCACTTGCGCGGCGCCGGGCTGACGGAAGACGAGCTGCACGAGCTCGGTCTGCGCAACCTGCGCGCGTTCGCCGAAACGAACGCGCAAGTGCATCCGTACGGTTCGATCTTCGCCGTGGTCGCCGGCGGCAACTTCGAAGCGAGTCTGCTGCTGCTCGACGAGTTCTGGACCGAGTGGTACGGCCACCTCGTCCCGAACGGTCCGGTCGCCGCGATTCCGTCTCGCGACGTCATGGCGTTCGGCGATTCAGGTTCTCCGCAAGCGCTGCGCGAGCTGCGCGACCTCTGCGAACGCGTGCGAGGCACGGAGGATCATCCGTTGACGCAGTCACTCGTCCGCCGCGAACGCGGCGTCTGGCGGCCGGTCGCGAGCGACTAACTGCGTCCGACGCGGGCTGCGGTGGATTCCGGGGATTCCGGCTCGGGGCGTTTGCTTGCGAGCTCGAAGCGGCCTGCGCGCCAGTCGATCGAGGCGCGGGAGCCGGCCGGGAGCTTGCCGGCGAGGATCGCTTCGGCGAGCAGGTTCTGGATGCGCTTCTGGATCACGCGCTTGAGCGGCGCCGACGCCGCTTGCAAGGCGGCGCGCGGTGACGCCAAGCCGCGACGGTCACGAAAGCAGACCTTGAATCTCGGACTCGAGGTGACCGAGTTCGGCGCAGCGCGCGACCAGCCCGGCGTAGTTCCGTAGTGTTTCTCGCATGAGCAGATCGCGACCGCCACCGGGACGGCGCGGATCGCCGTACTGGGCGAGGAAGGGCTCGAAGATCGACTGCTTGAGCGTGGGATGTGCGCGCAGATCGCTCCAAGCGAAGCTTAACTTGTCCACGTGACCCGCGAGGAGCCACGCTTCAACCTCAGGGACGGCGGCACAGCAAATGAGTTTCGCGCCATGGCGTCGCGCCTCTTCCCCCAAGCGCGAGAACTCCGCGGTCCGGTCTCGCAGGTCGCTGTCCGGAAGGAACAGGATCACCTCACGATCGCAGTACTGCTCGAGTAATCGATCCACGAGCAGTTGTTTGGCGTTGGAGTACCCGGAGATCCTCGGGCTCGAGAGAACGTCGACCTTCGCATGTGGCTTGCCGAGCGTGTCGAGCATGGTCTCCACGAGCGGCTTGAGGATGTAGCGATCGTTCGTCGGATCTTCCGGAACGACGAGTGCACGAAAACTCAAAGCGCTCCCTCCAACCACCCCTCCGCGAACAGCTCGCCGATCGGCTGTTTCTGGAGCACTCTCAGGAAGTTGGGGACCTTGGACAGCGGACGGATGGTCGACGCGGCGGTTCCGGCGTCGCGGTCGCAATAGAACGTCGTGTCGTACTCGTCGTCGCGCAACCACGCGAGCACGATAGGTGAGTGCGTCGTGGCCATCACCTGCACCTGCCCTGCCTTGGCTTGCGAGCGAAGCAGCTCGACTAGCACGCGGACTCGAGACGCGTGGATACCACTCTCGAGTTCCTCGATCGTGAGCAGTTCTGGCTTGTCAGGTTGGAAGAACGCGGCCGTGATCGCGGCGAATCGGAGCGTTCCGTCCGAGAGCACGGGTGCCGGCTGATCTTTCCCGCGCTCTCGGATCGCAAACAGAGGCTCTCCGAGCGCACCGTGCAGTACGGCGACATCTTCGATCGCCTCGCTCGGCCAGAGTTGGCGCAGCCACGATGCATACGCGTCCCGAGATGCGGGGGTCGCGCAGATCGTCTTGACGAGCGCGGCGAAGTTCTCGCCTCGCTCGCCCATGCGATTCACCGACTGGGCTGCTGAATAGTCGCGCAAGATCGCAGGAGACGGGTCGATTCTCTGGGTGTTCGAGAGCGCGTTCGAGCACGCCTGCACGAGCTCTCGATGTTTCTCCAGGCAGTGTTCCGAACGCGAGAATTGACCGAGAACCGCACGCGATCGATCGAACTTGATGCGAGGCCTCGGGCCCCGCACCATCCGCTTCGGATATACCTCGAAGTACGGTTGGGTTAGAGGATTCTCGATGTCGGCACTCGCGTAGACGTCAACGCCATCGAGGCAAAGCGACTCCTCGAGCAGCCCGCCCGTCGACGGTGCGAACGCGATGACGTACTTCGCTAGGTGCTTTCGGTTTGGTCCGACATCGACATCGAGTTCGAACCGGATCCTGTCGGCCGTCGTCCCGTTCGCGAATGCGGCTCGTGCGCTTCCGCCGCGAATCGGATCCCAGACCTCGCTGCTCGCGCTCTTCGGCTTGCCGTCGAGGATCTCGCTGAGCGTGAATCCGTAGCCGATGCCTTGGAGGACGCGTAGCGCGTCGAAGAAGTTCGACTTGCCGCTCGCGTTGGCGCCGATGAAGACGTTTAGCGACCCGAGCTCCAATTCGACCCGCTGGAGACTCTTGAACCCCTCGATCTTGATGCGGCGGATCATCGGGCAGTCAGTCTAGCGACGGGCGCCCGAGTGTTTGCACTCGTCGCTGGCCAACTGCCGGTGGTGCCTAACCCGCGGCAGCCGCTTGTCGAGGCTCGGGGCGTTTGCTTGCGAGCTCGAAGCGGCCTGCGCGCCAGTCGATCGAGGCGCGGGAGCCGGCCGGGAGCTTGCCGGCGAGGATCGCTTCGGCGAGCAGGTTCTGGATGCGCTTCTGGATCACGCGCTTGAGCGGCCGCGCGCCGAACTCGGCGTCGTAGCCTTCCTGCGCGAGCGCTTCCTTCGCCGCGCCGGTCAACTCGAGCTCGAGCTCCTGCTCCGTGAGGTGCTTCTGCAGGCGCTTCAACTGGATCTCGACGATCGCGTGCATCTGGTCCGGCTGCAACGCGTGGAACGTGAGCACTTCGTCGAGCCGGTTGATGAACTCGGGCCGGAAGAAGTCGCGCAGTTGGTTGTCGGAGCGCAGGTTCGACGTCATCAAGACGAGCGTCTGCGTGAAGTCGACCGTGCGGCCGTGACCGTCGGTCAAACGTCCGTCGTCGAGGATCTGCAACAGCACGTTGAAGACGTCGGGGTGCGCCTTCTCGACTTCGTCGAGCAGGATCACGCAGTGCGGCTTGCGGCGCACCGCTTCCGTCAACGCGCCACCTTCGTCGTACCCGACGTAACCCGGCGGCGCGCCGATCAGTCGCGACACCGAGTGCTTCTCCATGTACTCGGTCATGTCGAGGCGCACCATCGCGCTCTCGTCGTCGAACAAGAACTCGGCGAGCGCCTTCGCGGTCTCGGTCTTGCCGACGCCGGTCGGTCCGAGCAACAGGAACGAGCCGAGCGGCCGTGACGTCTCCTGCAATCCGGCGCGCGCGCGCCGCACGGCTTCGGAGATCGCGGCGAGCGGCGCGTCTTGGCCGATCACGCGTTCGCGCAACCGATCTTCCATGTGCAGCAGCTTCTCGCGCTCGGTCTCGAGCAGTCGTTGCGCCGGGATGCCGGTCCAGCGGCTGACGACCTTCGCGATCATCTCCGCGTCGACTTCCTCGGGCAGCAACGCGCCGTCCTTCTGCGCGCGCGCGAGCTTCTCGGCGGTGTCCTTCAGCTTCTGCTCCGCGCCGGGCAGTTCCCCATAGCGGATCTTCGCGACGCGTTCGTAGTCGCCTTCACGCTCCTTGCGCTCCGCCTCGGCGCGCAACGTCTCGATCAGCGCCTTGCCGGCGCGCAGCGACGTGATCAGCTCCTTCTCGTTCTGCCAGCGCGCGCGGATCGTTTTCGAGCCCTCAGCGAGCTCGGCGAGCTCCGCTGCGATCGCTTGGATGCGTTTCTCCTCGCCCTTTTCCTTCTGGAGGGCGGTGCGTTCGATCTCGAGCTGGCGAATCTTGCGCTCGAACTGATCGAGCTCGGGCGGCAGCGAATCGATCGAGAGCTTCAACTGCGCCGCCGCCTCGTCCATCAGGTCGATCGCCTTGTCCGGCATGAACCGGTCGGTGATGTGCCGATCGGCGAGCCGCGCGGCCGCGATCAGCGCCTCGTCGAGGATGCGCACGCCGTAGTGCACTTCGTAGCGTTCCTTCAGGCCGCGCAAGATCGCGATCGTGTCGTCGACCGACGGCTCGCCGATCATCACGGGCATGAAGCGGCGTTCGAGCGCTTTGTCCTTCTCGACGTGCTTGCGGTATTCGTCGAGCGTCGTCGCGCCGATGCAGCGCAAGTCGCCGCGGGCGAGCGCCGGCTTGAGCATGTTCGCCGCGTCGATCGCACCTTCCGCGCCGCCGGCGCCGACCAGCGTGTGGAGCTCGTCGATGAAGAGAATGACTTCGCCTTGCGACTCGGCGATGTCGGCGAGCACCGCTTTCAGGCGCTCCTCGAACTCGCCGCGGAACTTCGCGCCGGCGAGCATCGCGCCGAGATCGAGCGCCATGATCTTCTTGTTCTTGAGCCCCTCGGGCACGTCGCCTGCGACGATGCGGTTCGCGAGGCCTTCCGCGATCGCCGTCTTGCCGACGCCCGGGTCGCCGATCAGCACGGGGTTGTTCTTCCGGCGCCGCGAGAGCACTTGCATCGTGCGGCGGATCTCGACGTCACGGCCGATCACCGGGTCGAGCTTGCCGGCTTGCGCGTCGGCGGTCAGGTCGCGGGCGTACTTCTTCAGTGCTTCGAACGTCGACTCGGGATCGGGGCTCGTCACGCGCCGCGAGCCGCGCACTTCGCGCAACGCACTCTCGAGCCGGTCGAACCCGAGCTTGCGCGCCGCGAAGACGCCTTGCACTTCCGGTCCGCCGCGTTTCGCGAGCGCGAGCAAGAGGTGTTCGGTCGAGACGAACTGATCCTCGAGCTTCTTCGCTTGCGCCTGTGCTTCCTGCACGACCTCCATCAACGCTCGCGACGGCTGCGTCGTGCTGCCTTGCGACCGCGGCAAGCGATCGAGCGCGAGCACGAGCTCACCCGCGACGACTTTCGCATCGACGTCGAGCTTGGTCAGCACGGCGGCGGTCAGACCTTCGGCGGCGCTGAAGAGCGCGACGGCGAGGTGCGCGGGGACGAGCTCGGGATGCCCGGAATCCAACGCGAGCTTCTGCGCGGACTGGATCGCTTCGGCGGCCTTGGTCGTGTACTGGGGTTGCTGCATGGCGCCCTCCTTGGGCGGCCGCGAAAGCGCAACGCCCATGCCAGGAGTGCCCTCGGAATGCGAGCTCGTGCGCGAGGCCGCGAGGGCGGTTTTCAGGGTTTCCAGGGCCGATTTTTCTGCCGGTTTGGCAGCACGGCCTGCCTGCCTGGCCGCTGAGCCGTGGCCGCATCGCTGCGCACATCGCGCGGCGCGGCGGGCGGCCCGAGCCCGCTAGAGTCGCCTCGCGTGCTTCCGCCGCGCGAGAGGTTCGCGCGCCGGCGCGCGTGAGGGCTCTGCGCATGCTGCTTCGCTGGTTCGTCGCGCTCACCGTGATGACGTGTCTCGGTTCGCTCGCGGCATGTCGCGCGACGCCGCGCGGCGTGCCCGACGAGCTCGCTCGGTACGAGCCCGTGTTCACTTCGCCTGGCGGCGACCCGTCGGGCGCGATGCCGCTCGGCAACGGCGAAGTCGGCGTCAGCGCGTGGGTCGAAGCCAACGGGGACCTCTGCTTCTACCTCGCGCGCACCGACGCGTGGAGCGAAGCGAATCGACTGCTGAAGCTCGGCAAGGTGCGCGTGCGGCTCGAGCCGAACACGCTCGCGGCGAACGCGCCGTTCCGTCAGACGCTGAAGCTCTCCGAAGGCGTGCTCGAGATCGAAGGCGGCGTGCCGCACGCGCTCACCGAGCTCCGGGTGTTCGTCGACAGCGAACGACCGGTCGTGCGCGTGCTCGGCGAGAGCCAACGTCCCGTCTCGGTCCAGGTGACGCTCGAACCGTGGCGCACGGCGAAGAAGGTGCTCGTCGGCGACGAACTCGCCTCGTCGTGGACGATGCGAGACGCGCCGAAGTCGCTCGAAGTGTGGGAGTCGCCCGACGTCCTGCTCGACGCCACCGCCGCGCCGCACGAGCTCGTGTGGTACCACCGCAACGAGCATTCGATCGTGCCGCTCACGCTTGCGCATCAAGGGCTCGAGAGCGTGAGCGACGCGGCGCGGGATCCGTTGATCCGGCGCACGTTCGGCGCAGCGGTGCGCGCGAGCGGATTCGAGAAACGCAGTTCGACGGAGCTCGCGTCGCACGAGCCGCTGCGTGCGTTCGAAGTCGCGATCACCACGCATTCGGCGCAAACCGAGAGCGTCGCGGAGTGGCGGCACGCGCTCGGACTGCTCGCGGACGGTGCGCCTTCGGCGGACGTCGCACGCGCGGAGACCGCCGAGTGGTGGCGTGCGTTCTGGTCGCGTTCGTGGGTGTTCGTCGAAGGCGACACGGCGAGCGGCGCGCCGGCGAACGCGCATCCGCTGCGGATCGGAGCCGACTCGAACGGCCAGAACCTGTTCCACGGCGCGTTGGGACGTGCGAGCGTCTTCTCGCGCGCGCTGCGCGCCGCCGAGATCGCGGCGCTCGCGGCGACGCGTCCCGATGCGCGCGCGCCGGAGATGGCCGATCGCGTCGCGAGCTGGCGGCTCGGCGAGCTCACGAACGGCTCCGTCTCGAACGACGCGGCTGCGGGCGTCGGCGCAGGCCTCGTCGCGCGCCCGCAGGGCGCCGTTGCGACGAGCGAGCTCGACGGCGTGCGCTGCGCGACGCTTTCCGGCGGCGCGCTCGCGGTCGACGACGACGACGCGTTCGACTTCGGGAGCTTCACGCTCGAAGCGTGGCTCGAGCTCTCGGCGACGCAGCCGGTCGGCCGCATCTTCGACAAGCTGACCGCTGGCCGCAGCGACGGCTTCCTGTTCGACACGCACCCGGGCAAGTCGCTGCGGCTGATCGTCGGGGAGAAGATCCTGACGGTCGAGCACGCGCTCGAACGCCCCGGCTGGCACCACGTCGCGGCGAGCTACGACGCGGCGAGCTACGAACTCGTGCTCTGGCTCGACGGCCGAGCGCTCAAGTCGACCGAAGCGCGCCGCGATCCGTCGCCGCCATCGCGCATCACGCAGGGCTACGTGCTCCAACGGTGGATCCAAGCCTGCGCGGGCCGCGGCAACTTCCCGATCAAGTTCAACGGCTCGATCTTCACCGTCGACCCGCAGTACACGGGCGGCCCGGACTTCGATCCCGATTGGCGCAAGTGGGGCGGCGACTATTGGTGGCAGAACACGCGCTTGCCGTACCACCCGATGCTCGCGTCGGGTGATTTCGACATGCAGGAGCCGCTCTTCCGCTTCTATCGCGACGTGCTGCCGCTCTGCGCGGCGCGCGCGAAGCTCTACCACGGCGTGCGCGGCGCGTACTTCCCCGAGACGATAACGAGCTTCGGCACGTACGCGAACGGCGACTACGGTTGGGATCGCACAGGTCACGCGGCGAACGAAGTGCTGTGTCCTTGGTGGCAATGGGCGTGGAACCAAGGGCCCGAGCTCGTCGCGCTGATGCTCGACCACTACGACTACACCGGCGACGAACGTTTCGCGCGCGAGGAGCTCGTGCCGCTCGCGCGTGCGGTGCTCGACTACTTCGATTCGCGCTTCGCGCGCGACGAGCGCGGCAAGCTCTCGATCACGCCGACCCAAGCGCTCGAAACGCACTGGCATGGCGTCGTCAACGACGCGCCGACGGTCGCGGGGCTGCTCGACGTCACCGAACGGCTGCTCGAATTGCCTGAGTCCGTCGCGGACGCGAACGAGCGGAGTTTCTGGCGCCGCATGCGCGACGCGACACCGGAGTTGCCGGTCGCCGAGCGCGACGGCGTGCGCGTGCTCGCCGCCGCGGAACGTTTCGATCCGAGCCGCCAGAACGTCGAGACGCCGGAGCTCTACGGCGTGTTCCCGTTCCGTTTGGTCGGGCTCGGCACGCCGCTTCTCGAGGAAGCGCGCGCGGCCTTCGAGCGCCGCGCGGACAAGAGCGACGTCGGTTGGACGCAGGACGGACATTTCGCCGCGCTGCTCGGGCTCAACGAAGAAGCGGCACGCAGCCTCGCCGCGAAAGCGCGCAATTCGAATCCCGCGCACCGGTTCCCGGCCATGTGGGGGCCGAACTTCGATTGGCTGCCCGACCAGGACCACGGTTCGAACCTGCTCGGGTTGACGCAGCTCATGTTGCTGCAGTGCAACGGCGACACGATCCGTCTCTTGCCGGCTTGGCCGAAGCACTGGAACGTCTCGTTCCGCCTGCACGCGCCGAGGAACACCGTCGTCGAAGCGACGTGGCGCGACGGCAAGCTCGAGCGTTGGGTCGTCGACCCGCCGGAGCGGCGTCGCGACGTGATCCTGCCACAGTAGGCGCGACGAGCGAAGAGCTCGGACGCGGCCACTTCCGCCGCTGCAGCGACGGCGGCAAGGAATTCCACGGCCGTGCGTCGAGGCGCGGCGAGATCGTGATCGGACGCGCAGCGGTTCGCGGTCGACTCTGCGTGCGGCTCAACAACTCGCGCGACGCAGGCGATACTGGGACATGCTCTCCGTCCTCATTCGTGTCCTCGCGTTCGCGTCGCTCGTTCTTGCGCTTCCATCGTGCGCCACCGCTCCCAACGCCGCGGGCCCCGACGATTCGGGTGGAAAGGTCGACGACGAGCGCGAGTTCCTGGACTTCGCCGACTCTCAGTTCGCCGCGCTGTACGCCGCCGGAAGTTGGAACGGTGCGGCCGCGCGCGCCGAGGAGCTGACGCGCAAGTACAACCCCGTCGTCACGCCTTCCGAGGCGACGAACGCGTGGAAGATGTTCGAGGCGTGCGAGCTCGTACGGAAGCTCGACGTCGCGGCCGTCCTGCTGATCGAGTTGTTGGATGACTTCGACGCTCCGCGCGAGCTGTGGCGCTTCGCCAAGACCTATGGAGTCGAGGTGCTCGAGCGCAACGGCGCGTCCAGGTACCCGCGTATCGACGTCTTCATGCGTATGGGGCGTCACTGCGAGGCAGGGGAGTGGGTCGCGGCGCGCGCTCTCATGGAGACGGAGTATTCCGACACGCAACTCGGGCCGCATCCCCACCGCATCCTCGCGCAGGTCTACCTCGGCGACCTGCTGCGCGATGCGGGGCGTTTCGAGCCCGCGCTCGCCGAGTACACGGCGGCGGCGTACGCGGAATCGTTGCACGACGGTCCCGACGACCCGGGCGCGAAGAGCGTCGCGACCGTGCTCAGCGTGCGCATCGAGAACCTGCTCTACGAGATGGGCGAACCGGCGTGGGCGCTCGACGCGATGAAGAACATCAACGCGAACTACGCGCTGTTGGAGCCTCACGCGGCCGCCAAGCGCGTCGATCAGTCGGTGCGCGACCGCATCAACGCCGACGTGCGGCACGTGCAGTCGGGCGACCTCCACGGACGTTCGCTCGAGGATCTGGCGACGCTCGACCTGCGCGCTGCGCTCTCCGCAGTCGATGGCCTCACCGTGGTCGAGCGCAACGGCGAGACCGTGCGTTTCGCATCCGAGGAGCTCGGGCTGAGCATCCAGGTCGCTGACGACGTGATCGAAGTCGACAGCACGAAGCCGGAGCACGGCGTCGGTCGCTTCACGTCGACGTGGGACGTCGAGCTCAAGCCGACGCTGATGTACGTCCAATGGTCGTCCAAGCCGCCGGCGCCGCCGCGCTGCTTGCGCACGTTCAACGACGGCAGCGTGTTCATCGGCACGACTGGGTTCGAGAGCCACGGCGTGCTGCTTCGCCGAGGCGTTAAGCCCTACGTCGGCGCGGGCCGCTTCGGGCGACACCCGGATGACTCCCTGCGCGTGCGGCAGTTCTTCGAGCGCGCGACGATCCCCGGCAAGCCGGTCGAAGGTCTCGGTGAACGCCAGAGCTTCGCGGTGCGCACCGCGGACGAGTTCGTGCTGCTCGGCGAAGGCTACGTCGATGGCGATCGTCTGGTGCCCGACGGCCCCGTGCGGCTCACGTACGGACCGAACGATTGGTACGCGGGCTTCTACTCGCTCGGCGTCGCCGGACCGTGGCGGCGCTGCGGCGACGTGCTCACGAAGAGCGACATGGACGCGATCACGGACCTCGCCGGGAACCTCGTGCCGTGGATGTCGCCGGAGGACTGGGCGCTCTCGATGGATCGGATGCGAGAGGATCGTCTCGCGGAGCAACGGCGGCTCGACGAGCAACGCGTCGCGGAGCAGATCGCGTACGACGAGATGCAGAAAGCGTATTGGGAGGCGATCCGAGGCGAGCGCGAGTTGCGCGGGAACGATGGCTCGGCACCGCCGCTGCGGACGTGCTACATGTGCGAAGGCGTCGGCATGGTCTACAAAGGCGGCGGCAGCGAGTCGTACTCGAGCTGGATCACCGACAATGCGGGCGTCTCGCACTACGTGACGAGCACGCGTTGGGTTTCGAGCCAGCGCGTGACGTGCGACTACTGCGGCGGCGCGGGCGAGCGCTGAGCAACGGAAGGAATTGCCGGCCTCCGGCAGCCTCGAACAGCGTTCGAACGTATCCGCGCGAGCCGTCGCGGTAGAACACGCTCCGTCATGCTCCGACGCGACGCGCGACCCACCGAGCCGAATCCGGGTGAGAAGAGCTTCGGCGCGTTCGCGCGCACGCCGCTCGTCACGCTCGGTCTCTATCGCTGCGCCCACACGAACGCGCTGCGTGGCGCCGAAGAGTTGCAGCCCGCGCACACGATCAACTTCCCGCGGCGTGGCGTCTACGTGAAGCACCTCGAGGGCCGCGAGGTGCTCGTCGACCCGAGCTCGATCGTGTTCTTCAACCGCGGCGAGTGTTGGTGCTCGAGCCATCCGCACGGCGTCGGCGACGCGGGGTACTACCTGTCTGTGCGCCACGACGCGCTCGCGACGCTCGCCGCGGAGCTCGATCCACGCGCTGCCGAGCGGCCCGAGCGTCCGTTCGTGTCGTCGCACGCGCCGGTGACGGCCGAGCTCGAGCTCGCGGCGCTCGCGCTCGTGCGCGACGCGGCGACCCGCGAACGGCTCGAGCTCGAAGAGCGTGTGCTCGGCCTGGTCGCGGCGTGCTCTCGGCACGCGGCGCGCGTCGCGGCACGCACGCAGATCGCCGCAGGCCCACCACGGCTCTCGCGCGCGCACCGCGAGCTCGCCGACGCGGCGCGCGCACTGCTCGTGCGACGCGCGTGTGACCCGCTCGGCCTCGACGACTTCGCGCGCGAGCTCCGTGTCTCGCCGTTCCACCTCGCACGGGTCTTTCGCGCGCGGTTCGGCACGACGCTGCACGCGGAGCTCGTGCACCGCCGGCTCGCGCTGGCGCTCGACGAGCTCGCGTACGCGCCGCGCGACGCGGGCTTGACCGACCTCGCGGCGCGCGTCGGTTTCTCGAGCCACAGCCACTTCACGGCTGCGTTCCGCCGTCGCTACGGCGTGACGCCGTCGGCGTGGCGCGCGCGTGCGTGACGGCCCGAGCGCGACGAGCCTGGCACGACACATCGAACGCGCCGCCGCATCTCGTCGGCGCTCGTCGAGCTCCACCACGACTGCCCCGGACCCGTCGCCGCCCGTTGGCAAGCCGCGCGTGCGCGGCGTGCCGGCGAGCAAGTTTTCGACAGCGCGCGGCCGGCCCTCGCGCGAAGCTCGAGAGCTCCACCACACGAGGAATCCCATGTTGCTCGGCCTGACTCTCTGCGCCCCGTCGTGCTTCGCTCCGCTCGCTTTCGGCGACCAACTCTTGGTCGCGGCGTACGCATCCGACTCGATCGCGCGCCACGACGCGCAGAGCGGCGCGTGGCTCGCGAATTTCGCCGCCGCCGGCCAGGACGGCGTGCTCGGCCTCGCGCTCGGCCCCGACGGCGCGCTCTACGTCGCGAGCGAGCTCACGGACTCGATCGAGCGCTTCGATGCCGCCAGCGGCGCGCACCTCGGTGCCTTCGTGTTCGACGATCTGGCGACGCCGCAGGACGAGACCGGCGGCCTCGACGAACCGAGCGCGATCGTGTTCGGCCCCGACGACCACGCGTTCGTCGCGAGCTTCGCGCTCGACGCGATCTTCGAGTACGACGGCCGCACCGGTGCGTTCGTGCGCGTGCTCGTCACTCCGAACCTCGGCCAACTCAACGGCCCCGACGCCGGCATGACGATCGGTCCGGACGGCAATCTCTACGTGCCGAGCTTCTGGACGAACCAAGTGAAGCGCTACTCGCTCGTCGACGGCTCGTACCTCGGCAACTTCCCGCTCGCCGCGGGCAGCGGGCTTTCCCGGCCGCGCACGGTCGCGTTCGGGCCGAACGGTTGGATCTACGTCACGAGCGAAGGCAACGATCGTGTGCTCGTCTTCGACGTGACGACCGGAGCGTTCGTCAAGGCGCTCGTCATCGACGACCCGCTGACGCCGGCGAACGAGACCGGCGGGCTCGACGCTCCGACCGGCCTCACGTTCGGTCCCGACGGCAAGCTCTACGTCGCGAGTGGCAACACCGACAGCGTGCTGCGCTACGACGCGGCGACCGGCGCGTTCGTCGACGTCTTCGTCGCGCCCGGCGCGGGCGGCAGCGACTTCCCGACGTTCCTCGCGTTCCGACCGGATGCGGCGGTGTACGGCCCGCTCGCGCCGAACTCGTTCGGTCCCGGCGCGACGTTGGTCGCGCGCGGTTCGTCGAGCCTCGCGCTCGCCGATCTGACGCTCGAGCTGCACGCGGCGCCTCCTGGCGAACCCGCGCTGCTCTTCCAAGGCACGGCGGCGACGCAGAAGCCGTTCGGCGACGGGTATCTGCTCGTCGCGCGTTCGCCGGTGCGCCGCGTGGCGTCGGGCGTGATCGGCGCGAGCGGCAGGCTCGACTTCGTGCTCGACTTCGCGGCCGCGCAGGGCTCGTCGTTGCCGTTCGTCGCCGGCGCGACGAGCTACTTCCAAGCGTGGACGCGCGATCCGCAAGGACCCGGCGGCAGCGGTTTCAATTTCTCGACCGCCGCCGCCGTCACCTTCGCGCCTTAGCGCCCGGCCTGATTCGCGCGACTTCGCGCGCCGCGCTCCCTCAGACCACGCCGCCGCCCATGAAGCAGCGGCCGACCGAGATCGAGAGCAGCACGAGGCCGCCGACCAACGCCATCAAGTGCGTGTTCGTCGCGCGACCTTCGCGCGTCGTCGGATCGCGGTCGAACATCAGTCCGACGAAGCCGACGATCGCCGTCGCGAGGCACAGCGGCGCCGCGATCCAGTTCAGGCAACCGAGGCAGCACGGGAACCCGAGCAGCGTGAAGAGCGCGGAGAAGAGGAACAACACCAGCGAAGCGGTGGAAAGCATCGTTCAACTCCTTGCTCGCGTTCCCGCGAGCGTCGGGCAACTCCCTGCGCCTCCAACGGCGAGCGTCGCCCGTTCCGCCGTTCGCGCGACTTCGACTCGCTCGAGCTGCGGGCGGCTCTTCCAGCGCGACCACGCGAGCCACGGCCCGCCGATCGCCAGCGCCCACACCAACGGGTAGATCACGGCGACGAGCGGGTTGAAGGCGAACGCTTCGTCGAGCCGCAGGTGGCTCGCCGCGCAGAACGCGCGCGACATGCCGCACAACGCGCAACCCGGGCACGGCGCGACACGCAGGCTCGCGAGCGGCCCGCCGTCGACGATCGTCTCGGGCGTGTACGCGAAGCTCACCGCGAGCAGCGCGAGCGCGCCGACGGCGAGGATCGAGAGCGTGATGACGAGCACCGCGCGATTTCGAGCTTGGGTGTCCACGGTCGAGAGCCGCCCCTTACGCGGGTGACGGCGCGACATTCCCGAACCGGGCCTGCGACTTGCGTGAACACCGCTCGGCACGGAAGCTCGGCCGCTCGCATGTCGCGTCCGCACGAACTCCGCCTCGGTGTGAACGGCGCCGATCGCGCCGCGCGCCGCGGGTGCCCCGAGGGTGGCCCCGGCGGTCTCGACGCCGTCCGAGCGGTTTGCAGAGCTCCGCGCCGGCCCGCAAAGCGAGCCCCGGGCGCTGCCGCGACCGACGTACGAGCGGCGGGGAGCCGATGACGCTGTCGTTCCGCGAAGCGCCGGGCTCCGGCACACGACTCTGGACCCGGCGCACGAGCGTCGTGCTCGTCGTCCTGGTCCTCGGCCTGCTCGCGTCGCTGCCGTGGCTCGTCAATCCGTGGCATCCGGCGATGCCCGGCGCGCGCGACGCGGCGATGTACCTCGCTTGCGCGAAGTCGTTGGTCGCCGGCGAAGGCTACAGCTACCTCGGTGAGCCGTTCGTGATCCGGCCGCCGGGCATGTCGGCGCTGCTCGCGCCGCTCGTCGCGACGCGCGGTTTCGATTTCGCGGCGATCAACCTCGTCGTCAGCCTCTTCGGCGTCGCGACGGTCGCGCTGCTCTTCGCGTGGAGCGTGCGTTTCGTCGGCGAGTGGGTCGGCGCTGCTCTGGCGCTCTGCGTCTTCTGGAACGGGTTCTTCCAGGACTTCTGCAACCGCGCGATGACCGACGTGCCCGGCCTCGCGACGATGTTCGGTGCGTTGTTGCTCGCGCGTTGGACGGAGCGCGGGTCGGCGCGCCGCGAACTCGTGCTCGGCCTCGCCCTCGGCGTTTCGGCGTACTTGCGCACGGCGGCGTTGCTGCTCGTGCCGGCGCTCGTGCTCGAGCGCGTCGCGACGCGAGCGCTCACCGGCGGCGAGCCTTGGCTCGCCTTCGCACGGCGACGCCTCGCGCCGTTGGTGCTCGTGCCGGCGTGCGTGATCTTGCCTTGGAGCCTGCGCGACGCGCATTTCGCGCCGCGCGGACAAGTCGAGCAGACGCGCATCGCTTCGTACGCGATCGGCATAGGTCACGTCGATCCGTCGGATCCGAACTCGCCGCTGGCCACGTGGAGCGACTTGCTCGCGCAGGTGCCGGAGCGCGTCGACCAGGTACTCTCGCTCGTCGGCACGGCGATGGCGAGCGACGCGGCGTCGCTCGGTGCGAGGGTCCTCGGCGGCGTGTTGCTCGGACTCGCGTGCGTGACGCTCCTCCGTCGGCGCCGGGCGGCCGAGATCTACCTCGTCGGGTACGCGGCGATCGTCGCGGTCTACTTCGGCTTCCACGAGCGCTTGGTGCTGCCGATCTGGGTGCTCGCGCTCGTCGGGGCCAGCGACGCCGTGTACGCGTGGCTCGCTCGTGCGCCGGAGCTCGTTCGTAGCGGCCTGCTCGTCGTCGGTCTCGCCGCGATCGCCGTGTCCGGGCCGGATCCGTACGGGCACCGCGCGCAGATCGAGGCCCAGCACGAGCGGCACGCGCGGTTCTGCGCGGCCGTCGACGAGGCGCTCGAGCGCGACGGAGCGGTCGACGCACGGCTCGGCGCCCCGTTCGGCTGGCACCTGTCGCTGTACCTGGACCGGCCGGTGTGGTCGCTCTACGTCGCGTGGTCGCGCGAACGCGATTCGTCGAAGCTCGACGAGCTGGTCGCGAAACACGCGCTCGACTACGTCCTGCTGCCGTCGTTCGACGGCGTCGGCATGCAGCTCTTCCCACTGCTCGCCGTCCGCTTCGGCGCGCCCCGGCGCATCGCCGGCGGCTTCCTCTTCCGCGTCCGGCGGTGACGGCTAGACGAGGCTCGCTTCCCGCAGGGTGGCGAGCAGGCGGTCGCGGTTCTCGGGTTCGAGTGCGACGAGAGGCAGGCGGACTTCGGGCGAGCAGAGCTTCATCGCTGCGAGCGCCGTCTTCAGCGGCACCGGGTTGGTCTCGATGAAGAGGTCGCGGCAGAGCGGCGCGAGGAAATGCACGAGCTCGGCGGTGCGCGCGGCGTCGCCGCCGGGGCGCGCGACGCGGCAGAGCTCTGCGACCTCGCGCGGCGCCACGTTGTTGACGACGCCGATCACGCCGACGCCGCCCAGCGCGACGAACTCCGCGATCAGCGCGTCTTCGCCCGCGAGCAACGCGATGTCGGTCTTCGCGAGGATCTCTTGCGCGCGGCCGACCGAACCCGTCGCTTCCTTCAGAGCGACGATGTTCGAGTACTCGCGACGCAGCTCGGCGACCGTGTCGGGCTTCAGGTCGACGCCGGTGCGGCTCGGCACGTTGTAGAGCACGATCGGCGTCTCGACCGACTCGGCGAGTTCCGCGTAATGCGCGAAGAGGCCCTTCTGCGTCGGCTTGTTGTAGTACGGCGTGACGACGAGCAGACCATCGGCGCCGGCGGCTTGCGCGAAGCCGGCGAGCTCGATCGTCGAACGAGTCGCGTTGGTGCCGACGCCGGCGATCACCGGGAAACGCCCGTCGACGCGCTCGATGACGGCTTCGATGACGCTGCGACGTTCGTAGTCGGAGAGCGTCGCGCTTTCGCCGGACGTGCCGCAGACGACGACGCCGTCGCTCTTCTCGACATGGAACTCGACCACGCGGTCGAGCGCGTCGAAGTCGACTTCGCCGTCGCGGAACGGCGTCGGGAGAGCGACGAAGCTGCCTCGGAACGGCGTGTTCATTTGGCGACTCCCATCTGCGCGAGCATCTGCCTCACGGCGAGATGCACGCCGACCGTCAGAGCGTGGGACACGATCGCGTGTCCGATGTTCAGTTCCTCGACGTGCGGCAACTGCGCGACGGCCGCGACGTTGACGTAGTCGAGCCCGTGCCCGGCGTTGACGCGCAGACCCTTGTCGTAAGCGAACTCGCAGGCCTTCTGGAGCCGCGCGAGCTCGCGCTCGCGAGCCTTGCCCTTTGCATTCGCGTACGAACCGGTGTGCAACTCGACGAACGGCGCGCCGAGGTCGGCGGCGATCGCGAGCTGCTTCGGATCCGGATCGACGAAGAGGCTGACGACTTGGTTCTTGCGCGCGAAGAGCGGCAGGACCTTCGCGAGCGCCTTGCGCTCGGCGGCGACGTCGAGTCCGCCTTCGGTGGTGATCTCCTGGCGATTCTCGGGCACCAGACAGATGCACCGCGCCTTGCTCGCGAGCGCGATGCGCACCATCTCGGGATCGAGGCTCGACTCGAGGTTGACGAGCGTGCGCACCTTCTTCATCAGGCGCTTCAGATCGTCGTCCTGGATGTGCCGGCGGTCCTTGCGCAGGTGGCAGGTGATGCCGTGCGCGCCGGCTTGTTCGGCGAGCAGCGCCCACGCGACCGGGTCGGGGTTCTCGCCTCGCCGCGCTTGCCGGACGGTCGCGACGTGATCGACGTTGACGTGCAGGCGGACCATCGGGGCGGCCGGATTGTAGCTCTGCGGGTCGCGACGCCAGCGCTCGAGCTCCGAAACGTCGCCTCCGGGAACGAAGTTCCGCTCGAGCGCGCGCGCCGCTGGCCGATGGAGCGGCCCGCGAGCTTCGCGTACCTTGGAACCGTGCGCATCATCGCCGGAGAGCATCGCGGCAGACGGATCCGCGCGCCGGAGGGGCTCGGCACGCGGCCGATGCTCGATCGCGTGCGCGAAGCGTTGTTCTCGACGCTGCGCGACTGGATCGAAGACGCGAAGGTGCTCGACCTGTTCGCAGGGTCGGGCTCGCTCGGGCTCGAAGCGCTTTCGCGCGGCGCGAAGGTCGCGCGGATGGTCGAACGCCACGCTCCGACGCTTGCGCTGCTCGCCGAGAACGTGCGCGAGCTCGGGCTCGACGGTTCCGTCGAGCTCTCGAACGCCGACGCACTTTCCGCACGCGCGTGGCAAGGCGGCGAGCTCGTCGGCGGCAGCGCGAAGTGGGACCTGATCTTCTGCGATCCGCCGTATCCGTTGATGCAGGACGCGCGGACGCGGCCGGAAGTGCTCGCGGCGCTCGGCACGTTGGTCGGTGCGCACCTCGAGCCGCTCGGTCGGCTCGTCGTGCACGTGCCGCGCGGGCTCCTGCGCGAGACCGATTTCGCGCCGGCGATCGCCGCCGAACGCCGCACGTGGGGCACCAACGACGTGTGGATCCTGGCGGCGCGGACTCGGAGGGACGCATGAATCACGGCGCAACGAACGCGCTGCTCGGCAAGCTCTTCGTCGGCGGCCGGTTCGTCTCCGGACGGCTCGAGTTCGCGCACGGACGCATCGTCGAGATCCAGCTCGGCGAGCTCGGCGTCGCGAATCCCGACCTGCCGCTCGTCGCGCCCGGTTTCGTCGACCTGCACATCCACGGGTTCGGCGGATTCGATCCGCTCGACGACCTCGCGGGCATGGCGCGAGCGCTCGCGCGCGCGGGCACGACGGCGTTCCAGCCGACGCTCTTCCCCGGCGAGCCGACGAAACTCGGCGCCGATTGCGAGCGCGTGTGGAGCGCGGCGAGCTCTGCCAACGCAGGCGTAATGCGCGGCGCCCGTGTGGTCGGCTTGCACCTCGAAGGTCCGTTCGTGAACCCAGAGCGCGCCGGCGCGTTGCCGCCCGGCGACCTTGCGACGCCGTCGGTCGAAGGTCTGCGCGCGATCCTCGGGCCCGCGAGCGGTGCGGGGCGCGGCGTGCGCACGATGACGCTCGCGTGTGAGCTTGCCGGAGGGCCGGAACTCGTTCGCGAGCTCGTCCGCTCGAACGTGCGTGTCTCGCTCGGCCACAGCCAAGCGACCGCCGCGGAAGCTCGCGCCGCCGCGCGCGCCGGCGCGAACGGTGCGACGCACCTCTTCAACGCGATGGGGCCGGTGCACCACCGCGAGATCGGGCTCGCGGGTTTCGCGCTGTCGAAAGACGCGCTCTTTGCCGAGATCATCGGCGATCTCGTGCACGTCGGCGCGGACGCGTTCGAGCTCGCGCTCGCCGCGCGCGGGCCGGCGGGGTTGTGCCTCGTCAGCGACGCGCTGCAAGGCGCCGGCACCGGCTGCGAGCGCTTCGAGAGCCACGGGCGTTCGCACGTGATCGACTGCGGCACGGCGTACTATCCGAGTCACGCTGCGCACGGCGAACGCAAGCTCGCCGGTTCGGCGATGTCGCAGCTCGAAATGGTGCAACGGCTCGTCGCGCGCGGCGTGTGTTCGATCGAGGACGCGTTGACGATGGCGGCGACCACGCCGGCGCGAGCGCTCGGGCTCGAGAGAAAGCTCGGCGCGCTCGCGGTCGGCGCGCGGGCCGACGTGTTGGTGCTCGATCCGAGGACGCTCGAGCTGCGCGACGTGTTCGTCGGTGGCGAGTCACTGCTCCGCTGAGCGTCGAGGTTCCCCACGAAAGGCAGCAGCCATGAGCTTCCGTTTCACGCTTTCGATGACTCGGGTCCAGTGCCTCAACGAAGCCGTCGGCGAGTGGGGCAAGGACGAGATGAACTTCATCGGCTACGGCGTCAGTCGCAAGGGGCAGCCGTTCGCCACTGGCTATCGAAGCCTCGGTTCGTACGGCTCGGGCGACGTGCGCACGACGAGTCCGTTGCCGATGCTGCTGCATCAGGTCGACCTCGAGAACGACGGACTCGACGTGCTCTTGTACGGCTGGTTGATCGAGCAGGACGGCGGCGGAGTGCGCGACGCGGCGGCCGCGCTCGACGCGAAGTTCTTCGACGACTTCCACGCGCGCGGCCTCGAGCTCGCGCAGTCGGGCTTCCCGCGCGACTGCGTGTCGTTCACGGCGTTCTACAAGACGATCTTGCCGCTCACGCGCGACCTCGAGGCCGCGTCGACGCGGGGACGCAACGACGAAGTCTTCCTCCCGATCGATTTCCTCTTGCGCTTCGAGAGCGACAACACGCTGAGCTTCAGCCGCGACCTGCAGTTCGAGCGCTCGAAGAACTTGGGCCACTACCGAGTGACGCTGCGCTACGGCTATCGCAACGAGCCCGTGCTCGACGCGTAGTCGTCTCGCCGGTCGCGCCCGCCGAGCCCCTAAGGCGCGCGCGGCGGCAGGAACGCGAGCACGGCGAGCTCGATCGCGCGTTGCAGCTTCTCCGGGTTCGGCTCGAGCTTCAACCAACGCAGCGTCAGCCGATCGTGGTGCAGCACTAACTCCGTGAAGGGCTCGAACTCGCCGAGCTTCGCGCGCAGCGCTTCGTGGAGCACGTCGCTGGGCCGTTCGGCGCCGCCGCCGCGCACGACGAAGCGCTGGTCGAACTCGGCATCGCCGAGCGGCGTGCCTTTCACGCCGAAGAAGCCCGTGATCTTCGCCCCGAGATCGTTGGGCACGACCTTCAGCTCGGACGACGTGCGCTCGACGCCGCGCGCGGTGAGCAGCGTGTAGAGCTGCGTGTTCTTGCCGCGGCGGACGACGTGCTTCTCGATGCGGAAGTCGACTCCGCGGACCTCGCCTTCGATGTGGAACCGACTTCCCTGCCACCACGCGGTCTGGGGTCGGACGAAACGCAGGCCGCGCTCACTCGCGAAACGCTGCCAAGCCGCCGCGGTGCGCTGCTGGACCACCCGGACTCGCCAGAGGATCGCTCCCGCGAACGCGAACATCGCGGCGACGTAGAGGAGGACCCAGGGATTGGAGGCGGCGAGCATGGGGGCGACCCGACTGGGAACGGCCCGGTTCGGCAGGACCGCCGGGCGGGGCCCGCGGGGGCGGGACCGATTCCAACGCTCGACCGCGGGAGAGGGAACACTTCAGGCCGGACGATTTTTCGCCGATCTGGGGCCCGGATGAAGGCCCACCAGGTCACGACGGCCCTGATCGTCTGTCTCTTGCTCGCCGCGGTCGTCGGGTCGCCGCTGCGCGGTCAGGGGCAAGGCGACGAGCCGGCGCAAGCGACCGAGCTCGGGCTCGTCCGGGCGAGCCCGGAGTCCTTCTTCGGCAAGACGATCGAGTTCACGGTGCAGGTCCGCGAGGCTCCGGCCGCGTGGAATCCGTACCTGACGCGTTTCGGGCCCGTGGACTACCGCGCGTTGTCGGTGTGGACCGACGAGCAGTCGCTTTGGTTGCGGGAAGAATTCGAGAACCCGTTCGGGCTCGTCTTCGCGCGCCGCGGGACGCCCGCCGAGACCGCGTTCGCCGCGGCGAAGCCGTACCAGCGCCTGCGGCTCTCCGGAAAAGTGCGCGAGTGTTTCCTCGGCCGAGCGTGGATCGAAGTCGAGCGCGTGGAGCGACTCGAAGGCGAGCTCGGCGAAGGCGCGATCCTGCACGCGAGCCGCGCGGTGCAGTTGATGGCGGGCTCGCAGTGGAGCCTCGCGCTCGCGGACCTCGACCGCGCGTTGGTCGGCGACTTGCCGGCGCACGTGCACGCGGCGTTGTTCGAGCTGCGCGACGCGTGCGCGGCCGAGCTCGAGAAGCACCGGCGCTGAGCGGCGCTCGCCGCAGCCGATTCCGTCGCGGCCCGCGGCTGGCGATTCCGCGCTGCGTGCGCGTCGGCGATTTCGCGGCGCGCGCTCGGCGGTTAGAACTGCGCGCATGTTGACCGAGCTCGAGATCCGCGACCTCGCACTGATCGAACGTGCCGAGCTGACGTTTGGCGCGGGCCTCAACACGATCACCGGCGAGACGGGCGCGGGGAAGAGCTTGCTCGTCGGCGCGCTCGAGCTCCTCTGCGGCGATCGTCCGCGGCCGAACCTCGTGCGCTCCGGCGCCGCGCGTGCGTCGGTCGAAGCGCGGTTCTCGATCGGCGGCACGAGCGCCCGCGGCTCCGGAGCCTTTGGCGGCGCGCGTGCGCTCGTCGACTGGATCGCGCGCGAGCTGCCGGTCGTCGCCGAGGATTGGGAGGCGCTCGACCCTGACGCCGAACGCGAGCTGATCCTGGCGCGTTCGGTCGGCGCCGACGGGCGCACGAAGAGCCACGTCAACGGCCGTGCGGTCACGGTCAAGCAGCTCGCCGAGCTCGCGCCGCGCGTGTTCGAGATCCACGGACAGAACGACCACCAACGGCTGCTCGAGCCGGCGGAGCAAATGCGGCTGCTCGACGCGTTCGGCGGGCTCGAACCGGCGCTCGCGAGCTATCGCGAAGCGCGCGCGGCGTGGCTGGCGCTCGTCGAACGGCTCGCCGCGCTCGAAGCCGGCGAACGCGAACGCCGCGATCGTCTCGACCTCGCGCGTTTCCAAGCGGGCGAGTTGCGCGCGGCGCGGCCCGATGCGGAGGAGCGCGCTGCGTTGACCGCCGAGCGCGAGCTCCTGCGCCACGGTGCCGAGCTGCGGCAAGTGTTCGGCGGCTTGGTCGACGAGCTCGTCGACAGCGATCGTGCGTTGCTCTCGCGCCTGCAAGCCGCCGCGAAGGTCGTGCGCTCGTGGCGCGCGCGCGTCGCGAGCCTCGCCAACGCCGAAACCGCGCTCGACGGCGCGTTGGTGCACCTCGAGGACGCCGCGCGCGAGCTGCAGGGCTTCGCCGAGCGCGTCGAAACCGATCCGGCGCGGCTCGACGCGATCGAAGAGCGCCTCGCGGAGCTCGAGCGGCTCGAGCGCAAGTACTCGACCGATTGCGCGGGCCTCGCGCGTTTGGCGGACGAGCTCGAAGCGGAGATCCGGCGGCTCGAAGGCGACGAGACCAGCGTCGCGAGCCTCGGGGCGGAGATCGACGCGGCCCGCAAGGTGGTGCTCGAGCGTGGGCTCGCGCTGCGGCGCGGACGCGCTGGCTTGTGCGACAAGCTCGCGAAGAGCGCACACGCGGCGCTCGCCGAGCTCGGGCTCGAACGCGCACGATTCGCCGTCGCGCTCGAACCGCGCGATGCGGCGCGTGATGCGAGCGTTTCAACGGGTGGTGGCCGTCGCGACGAGCACGCGCCGGCCGTAGCGGCGATCGACTTGCCGGCCGACTCTGCGGCCGACGCGCCGAATCCGCGCGGCGCGACACACTCCGACGTCGACGCCGATCGCACGCGCTTCGGCGAGAGTGGGCTCGAACGGATCGAGTTCCGGCTTTCGGCGAACCCCGGCGAGCCGCTCGCGCGCTTGCGCGACGTCGCGTCGGGCGGCGAGACGGCGCGCATCATGCTCGCGTTGCGTAGCGTGCTCGCCGCGGCCGGCGCCGGGCGCACGTTGGTGTTCGACGAGATCGACTCGGGCGTCGGCGGCCGGCTCGGACCGGAAGTGGCCGCGCGCCTCAAGAAGCTCGGGCGCCACCATCAAGTGTTGTGCGTCACGCACTTGCCCGCGATCGCGGCGGCGGCCGACTTGCACCTGCGCGTGTCGAAGGTGGTCGAGAAGGGCCGCACGCACACGCGGATCGAGACGCTCTCCGGCGACGCGCGGATCGAAGAAGTCGCCGACATGATCGCCGGCGGCGCCGCGCACGCGACGGCCCGCGCGGAAGCTCGACGCCTGATCGGTTCGCGTTGACGCGCGTCGAAGCGACCGGTTCGCGCCGGCACGAGCCGCGGTGTTCGGTTCGTCCGCGCGAGATCGAGACGCGCTCGAGCCGGTGCACGCGGGGCGAGTCCACGCGCCGCGCGACGTTCGACCGGGGCGCTGACGCCGAGCCGGCGCGCCGCGACGATCGCCGCAGCGTAGAACGCGACGTCGGCGAGCGTCGAGCCGACGAAGAGCGCGAGCGCCGTGTGCTCGCACGCCGCGAGCCCCGCGCGCAGCGCGAGCGGACGCACGAGCAGGTCGACGAGCTCGGCCGGACCGTACTCGCCGAGCAAGCGGGCGAAGCTCGCGCGCCGTGACTCGTTCGCCGCTGCGACCCTTCGCCGGCGCCAGAACGCGATGGCGTAGAAGCTCGCGATCTCGAGCACCGCGACGCCTGCCGCGAGCAGCGCGTGTGACGCGCCCTCGGCCGACGCCCAAGCCCCGGCGCCGAGCGCGACCGCTTTCGAGCCGAGGTCCTGGGCGAGGTACCTCGCGATCCAGAACCGCGCGCTCGTCGCGCCCCGCCGAACGCTTGCCGAGAGCGCGGCACAACGGGTGCCCGCGCAAGCGACCGGGGCGGCGGTGAGCGTGAAGTCGGGCATGGCGTCGAAACCGCTTGGGGTTCGCCCTTCACACGACGAATGCGCCGGGCGCCCTTCACGGATCCGCGGGATCGCGGCGGGCGGCACTCGCGACGCGAGGCGAGCCGTGCCTCGGCGGGCGACCCACCGCTCGGCAGGCTGCGTCGAGCACCGTCACGCCGTGGGACGTTTCGGGGGAGGCCCGTCGCTCCCCGAGCGCGCGCTCGACGCGAACCGGCCGTTTCCGCGCGGCCGTCACCGCCGGTTCGGTCGGCGGTGCGGGAATTCGAGCTTCGGAGCGCGCCGCTCGTCGGATTTGCGTCGCGCCGCGTCGCGCCGGGGATCGCAGGCGACGGCAACGCGCCCGAGGGGTACCCTCTGCGGCCCGAAAGCGTCCGGAAACCATGCCGATGACCCATTCCTCCGAGCCGCTCGACGCGCACGCCGACGAGTCCGCCAACGAGCTTCACGAAGCCGCCCTCGAACCCGCTGACGGCGCCGATGCTGCTCATGGCGCTGGCGGCGACGGCGACGACGATGACGACGAAGTCGCCGATGCCGGCGCCGGCGCCGATGCCGGCGAAGGCGAACTCGTCCGCCTCAACAAGTACCTCGCCGACCGCGGCATCGCGTCGCGGCGCAAGTGCGACGAGCTGATCACCGCCGGCGCCGTGTCGATCGACGGCAAGGTCGTCACCGAGCTCGGCACCAAGGTCGACCCGACGACGCAGACCGTCGAAGTCGCGGGCGAAGTGCTGAAGCCCGAAGGTCCGTCGAAGCGCTACTACCTGCTGAACAAGCCGAGGGGCGTCGTCTGCACCAACGAGGAGCGCGAACCGCGGATGCGTGCGATCGACATGATCACCGATCCGAAGAAGGGGCGCATCTACACGGTCGGGCGGCTCGACGAGGAGAGCCAAGGGCTCATCCTGCTCACCAACGACGGCGAGTTCGCGAACGTGATCTCGCACCCACGTCACGGCGTGCCGAAGACGTATTGGGCGAAGATCCGCGGGCGCGTCGACGACGAAGCGCTGCGCGAGCTCGAGAAAGGCGTGTTCCTCGCCGAAGGTCGCACGCACGCCGACGAGATCAAGGTCGAGAAGCGCACGGCGGAGTTCACCGCGTTGACGATCGTGCTGCGCGAAGGCAAGAACCGCGAAGTGCGCCGCATGTTCGCGAAGGTCGGCTTCAAGGTGCTGCAACTGCGGCGTGTGCGCATCGGCAACCTGACCGATCGTTACCTGCGCGAAGGCGACTGGCGCCCGTTGACGCGCGCCGAAGTCGAGGACTTGAAGGCGGTCGCGGTCGGCGACGCGCCCGTCGACCCGATTCGGTCGCGCGCCAAGCACAAGAAGGGCTTCTCGCGAGCTCGCGGACCGAAACACGGCGGCGAACGGCGGCGCTCCGGAGGCCTCGGCCGTCACCAGCGTGGCGAAGCACGATTCGAGCGGCGCGGCGACGCGCCGGCGGCTCGCGCCGAATCCGGTGCACGCGAGTTCGGCGAACGTCGCGGCGGTTCGGGCGGCTTCGGCCGTCGCGAGCGCGGCGCGGAGCGCGGCGCCGCGCTCGGCACTGGGCGCGGAGCAGGCCGAGATGCCGGCCGCGGCACGGGCCGTGGCGGCGCGCGAGGCTCGGGGCGACGTCCGGGCGGCGGCTCGGGGCGCGGCTCGCAACGGAGAGAACGATGAAGTCGCGCACTGCCACGCGCCGCGCTCTCTCCGCGACGATCCGCGAACACCGGCTCGAGAACGGTCTGAACGTGCTGATCGCCGAGCGTCGCGGCGATCCCGTCGTCGCCGTGATGGTCTGGTACAAGGTCGGCTCGAAGGACGAGCGCGACTTCGAGGCCGGCGTGTCGCACTTCCTCGAACACATGATGTTCAAGGGCTCGGCGCGCTTCGGCAAAGGCGAGATCGATCGCATCACCACCGAGCTCGGCGGCGCGAACAATGCGTTCACGAGCTACGACCACACGGCGTATTGGTTCGAGCTCGCGTCCGATCGTTGGGAGCGCGCGCTCGAGATCGAAGCCGATCGGATGCGCACGTTGACGCTCGAGCCCGCGGAATACGACGCCGAGCGCGCGGTCGTGCTCGAAGAACTCGCGATGGGGCAGGACGATCCGTGGCGCGTGCTCTCCGAGCGCGTGCAAGCCGCGGCGATCACGCGCCACCCGTATCGCCGGCCGATCATCGGCTTCACCGACGCGTTGTCCTCGTTGAAGGTCGACGCGATGCGCGACTACTACCGCCGTTTCTATCGACCGGGCAACGCGACGCTCGTGATCTGCGGCGACGTCGACGCCGAGCGCGCGCTCGCGACGGTGCGCCGACACTTCGAAGGCCTGCCCGCGGGCGATCCGCCGGCGCCGGTCGAGACGTTCCGGCCGACCGACGCCGAACCGCGCGGCGAGCAGCGGCTCTCGCTTTCGTGGGACGATCAAGGCAAACGCGTGTGCATGGCGTTTCCGAGCGCTCGTTTCGCGACCGACGACGATGCGGCGCTCGACGTGATCTCGAGCGTGTTGACCGGCGGACGTCTCTCGCGCTTGCACCGGCGACTGGTGCTCGAGCGCGCGCTTGCGACCAGCATCTCGACGTCGAACGACACGCGCGTCGAAGGCGGGCTCTTCTGGCTCTTCGCCGAATGCGCGCAGGACGTCGAGCCCGAAACGCTCGAGCGCGCGATCGACGAGGAACTCGCGAAGCTGCGTGACGAGCCCGTGCCGGCGAAGGAGCTCGCGCGCGTCAAGCGCATGCTCGAGGCGTCCGAAGCGTACGACCACGAGACCGTCACCGACATCGCCGAAGACCTCGGCGAACACGCGACCGACGCGCACTGGCGGCTCGCGTTCGAAGCGATCGACCGGGTGCGTCGCGTCGACGCGAAAAGCGTGCGCGACGTCGCGCAGCGTTTCCTGCGCAACGAACGGCGCGTCGTCGGTTGGTGCCTGCCGAAGGAGCCGGCGCAGGCGCGCTCCGCCGCCAAGTCGCGTTCGACGACCCGCCGCGGCCGAAAAGCGAAGGCGCGATGAACCCGACCGTTCCGACGATCGAACTCGCGATCCGACGCTTCGAGCTCCCTTGCGGCGTCACGCTGCTCGTGTCGCCGCGCGCCGGTGCTCCGGTCTTCGCGCTGCACACGCACGTCCGCGGTGGGCATTCGCTCGATCCGCGCGGCAAGGAGGGCACGGCGTACCTCGCCGGAGCGCTCGCCGACCAAGGCACGCGACGGCGCAGCGAAGAGGAAATCGCCGAGTTGCTCGAGCCCGCGGCGGGCAGTCTCTCCGGCGACGCGAGCGGGGTGTCCGGCCAAATCGCGGGCCGCGACTGGCGGTTGCTCTGTGAGCTCGCGTGCGAGTCGATCGTCGAGCCCACTTATCCCGAGAAGCAGTTCCGGCGCCAGAAAGAACGGTTGCTCGAGCGTCTGCTCGTCGAACGCGACGAACCGCGTGCGCAAGGTGAGCTCTTGTTCCGCAAGCTCGTCTACGGTGCGCACTGGCTCGGACGCAACGCGTACGGGACGCTCGAGAGCGTGCGCCGCATCACGCGGCGCGACGTGCTCGAGTTCCAACGGGCGAACTGGGTCGGCCGCCGCACGATCGTCGCGGTCTGCGGCGACGTCGACCCCGACGACGTGCGTGCGCTCTTCGCGAAGCGCCTCGCGCGGTGGAGTCCCGGCACGCCGTTCGTGGCGACCGAGTCGAAGTTCCCCGAGCGTGCGGTGCGCACCGACGTGTTCCGCGCCGACCGCCAACAGGTGCACGTGTACCTAGGGCACCTCGGCGTCGCGCGCAGCGACCCTGACTACGTCGCGCTCACCGTGATGGATCACGTGCTCGGCACCGGGCCGGGTTTCACGAATCGCATTTCCATGAAGCTGCGCGACGAGCTCGGGCTCGCGTACAGCGTCAACGCCGCGATCCACGCGAGCGCCGGCATCCTGCCGGGCACGTTCTGCGCGTACATCGGCACGTCGCCGAAGCACCTCGCGACCGCGATTCGTGGTTTCCTCGCCGAGATGCGGCGGATCCGCGAGGAACCGGTCGGCGAAGAAGAGCTCGCGACGGCGAAGAGCTACTTGATCGGCTCGTTCGCGCTCGGCTTCCAACGCGCGTCGCGGCGTGCGGGCTACTTGATCTCGATGGAGCGCCACAAGTTGCCCGCCGACATCCTCGAGCGGCTGCCGCGCGAGTACGCGGCGATCACCGCGGACGACGTGCGCCGCGTCGCGCAGAAGCACTTGCATCCCGACGCGTGCGTCGTCGCGGCGACCGGCCCGTTGGACGCGAAAGCGCTCGCCCGCAGCGTCAGTCCTGCGCGAGCAGTTCGTCGATCACGGGCGTGAGCTCGTCGGCGATCAGCTCGTGGCCGCGGATGTTGATGTGGAAATCGGCGCGCCAGTAGGGCGGCTCGGGCTCGGCCGCGAAGCGCGACCGCATGTCGACCACGCGTAGACCCTTTGCGCGCAGTCCGGCGAAGAACTCGTTCGAGAGGTCGCTGAGGATCTCGAAGTCCTCGTCCTCGAGTCCGAGGGCGTCGCGCGCACGGACGTACCGCGCTTCGGGCTTCTTCCACTGGAACTCGAACGGCGAGGGGATGTGCACGAAGACGACGTCGGTGCCGCGCACCGCAGCCGCGCGTTGCATCTCGAGGCACATCTGCAGCGCGCCGAACACCATGATCCGACGCTCGTCGGGGTAGTTGCGCAACAAGTCGAGCGCCGCCAGTCCTTGGCCACAGGCGTCCGGCGAGATACTGGCCGCCTCTTGGATTCTCCTGTACTGCTTGCCCGTTCCCGCCGGCGGTCGCCGCTGAGTGAAGTGCAAGTAGAGCCAGTAGAACTCCGTGAAATCGTTGCCGCCGAAGATGGTGCACACGAACACCTGCGGTTCGAACGAGCGGAAGCGATAGAGCGTGCCGAGGTAGTTCAGGAAGTGGTAGCCACCGATGCCGGTGTTGAGCGCTTCGATCGACCTGCCCGGACGACGCGCGCCGAGCTTGCGCTCGAGTTCGCTGCAGAAGTTCTCCGAGTTGTTGCAAAGGCCGCACGTATGCGAGTCGCCTGCGACCAGGATGCGGATGTCGTTGGGAGGGCTCGCGAGTTCGCCATCTTCACGAAGGCCGATGCCGTTCGTCCGGAACCAGAACTCACCGTCCGGATGCTCGCGCCACCCGAATCGATCGTTCAGTCCCGGCACGAAGCGCGTGGCGGTCCAAGGGTCGTTGACGAGTCGCGTATCACTCGAGAGCGCGAAGAACTTCTCCACTTCCGCATCCGAGAGATGGAATCGCCAGCGCTGCGGATCCTCCGGGTCGAGCTCCCGTCCGGCCAACGCGTCGCCGGCGTTCCGCGCGCCTGCGCGATCCACCGGCTCGGAGAAGTCGCCGTGCTGCATCAGCACCGAGCCTTGCTGGCGGTCACGAACGACTTTCACGCCGAACCACAGGATCAGCAGAGAGACGGCGCTCGAAATGGCGAGCGCGAGCCAGCGGCCGCGGCGGGAGTCCATGTCCGTTGGGGCTGAGCTTCGGAGTGTAACCGAGCGCTCCGGAAACGGGACGGCCCGCCGGATCGGTCCGACGGGCCGTCTGCTGCGACTCGGCGCGAGTCGCGATGAGTCACTTCGCGCGCTTCTTGTCGATCAGCGCCTCGATCAGCGCGTTCGCCTCGGTGGCCGCGAACGTGTCGGGCAGGTCCTTGGCGATCTTCTTCAAGTCCTCGATCGCCGCGTCGATCTCCTTGCGCTTCGACGGGTTCGCTTCGCGGATGCTGCGGATCTGCTGTTGGCCCTTGATGACCTTCGCAGCTTCCTTGTCGGCCTTGATCGCGGCGAGCACCGCGTCCGCTTCGGCCTTCTCCGGCAACGAGCCCAGCGATTTCGCGAGCGCCGCAGCAGCATCCTGCGCTCCCAAGAAGTTGCGGGCCTCGAGGTCCGCCTTCATCTTGGCCACGCGTCCCGCGACGAGCCGCTTCAGCGCGTCCGCGATCGTCGGACCGCCGTCGGCTTCCGAGACCTTCGCCGCCGCCGCGATCGCGTCTGCCCAGTTCTGCTTCTGGACCGCGGCGCGCACCGCTTTCGCCGACGCCGGCCACTCCCACATCGGGAGCGGCAGTGCACCGTCGAGCGCCTTTTCGATCACCTTGCCGTCGAGACTGGCGGGGTGACCGCGCCAGACGATCTTGCCGGTCGCGTCGACCAACACGGCGTGCGGGATGCCGCTGACGCCGAAGAAGTTCGAGAGCTTCCCGCCCTTGTCGTACGCGTAGGCGTACTTCGCACCTTTCTTCGCGACCCAATCTTCGGTGAGTTTTTGGGGTTCATCGGTCACGCCGAGAACCGTCAGTCCCTTCCCGCCATACTGCTCTTGCAGTTCGTTGAGGTGGGGGACCGACGAGCCGCAGGGGCCTCACCAATAGGCGAAGAACTCGACGAGCACCGCGCGACCGAGGAACTCTTCGAAGCTCTTCGCTTTGGTCTGCGAGTAGCCTTCGAGTTCGACGACCGCCGGCATCGTGCCGCCGATCCCTTGCGCGACGACGGGCGCGTGCAGCGCCGCGAGCGCGAGGAGCGGCAGCCAGATTCGGCTGAGCTTCATGGACGTCCTTTCGTGTCGGGAATGAAGACCGAGCGAGTCTAGCAGAGCTCGCGGAGTTCCTCGCAGGTCCGTGCCGTGCGAGGCGGCGGCCACCGTGTCGGCGCGTCGACGCCGCGGCGCGAGCGATCGGGCCGGTCGTTGCGTGGGCCTTACATTTCCGCACCACGACGGAACTGCCTCGCTTGGTTGCGCTCGGAATTCGGCCTCCGTGAGCGCTGGCGCGCGGTTTTCTGGCGCGCGCGCCAGATGCCATGGTTCGTTCCGTGCGGCGACTCCCTGGGTCGCGGTCGACGCGCGCTTCGAGCGTCGCGGGATGGATGGCCGCGCGAGGCAAGGACGTCGGCGAGGCGGGGCCGCGCGAGCCCGACATGCCGGACTTGGCCGTCGCGACGTGCCTCCGGCTCGCAGTCCCGACGAACCGGCTTCCTGCAAAGACCGACGTGGGCTCTTTGGGTTGCGACCCGAGCGAAATTTCCTGTCCAACGAAACGAGGCAGTTCCATCGCGTGACGCGCACGGCCGCCGTGTGCACGGTGCGACTCGCGCGCCGCGCATGGCGCGTCCTTCGCGATCGTCCGTCTCTCCCCGCGGAACGGCCCACGTTGCGCTCCAGCGACGCGCGCGGTGAAGTGGCTCGCCCATGAGTCGCCTTTGGACCGCCGCGCTCCTCTGCTCGCTCGCCGCATGCGCGAGCGTGCCGTCGTTCGAGGAACCGGCGCCCGTCTGGCAACCGGCGTTCACGCCGCGCGAGCTTCCGATGGATCTGCACAGCCGTTCCGAGCCCAATCGAGTGCGTGTCACGCACGTCGACCTCGACCTCACCCTCGATTTCGCGGCCCAGGAACTGCGCGGTGCCGCCGAGCTCTCCTTCGACCGCTTCGACGCGTCCGCGCCGTTGATCCTCGACACGCAAGGGATCGCGATCGTCGACATCGTCGGTCCCGACGGTCGTCCGCGGCGTTGGCGGCTCACCGAAGAGGATCCGATCCTCGGCGCGGCTCTGGTGGTCGAACTCGCCGCCGAGGACCACCAGGTGCGCATCGCGTACCACACGACCGAACGTTCGGGCGCGCTGCAGTGGCTGACGCCGGAGCAGACCGCCGACCGCAAGCAGCCGTTCCTCTTCACGCAGGGTCAGTCGATCCTGACGCGCACGTGGATCCCGCTGCAGGACTCGCCGGGCGTGCGGGTCACGTACTCGGCCGCCGTGCGCGCGCCGCGCGAGCTCACCGTCGTGATGAGCGCGGAACAATTCGGCCGCGGCGAGGACGGCGCGTGGCGTTTCCGCATGAATCAAGCGATCCCGCCGTACTTGATCGCGCTCGCAGCCGGCGACCTCGCGTTCGCGGAGATCTCCGAGCGCTGCGGCGTGTACGCGGAACCGTCGATCGTGCAAGGCGCGCGCGACGAGCTCGTCGACACCGAAGCGATGATCCAAGCGGCCGAGCGGCTCTTCGGACCGTATCGCTGGGAGCGCTACGACTTGATCATGTTGCCTCCGTCGTTCCCGTTCGGCGGCATGGAGAACCCGCGGCTGACGTTCGCGACTCCGACGATCCTCGCGGGTGACAAGTCGCTCGTCGCTCTCGTCGCGCACGAGCTCGCGCACTCTTGGTCCGGAAACCTCGTGACCAACGCGACGTGGCGCGACTTCTGGCTCAACGAAGGCTTCACCGTCTACTGCGAGCAACGGATCATGGAGGAAGTCTTCGATCCCGCGCGCTCCGAGCTCGAGAAGAGCCTCGCGCGGCACGAGCTCGAGCTCGAGATGAAGGATCTCGAACCGTGGCAGCAAGTGCTCCACATCGACCTCGCCGGCAAGAATCCCGACGACGGCTTCTCCGGAGTGCCCTACGAGAAGGGGGCGCTCTTCCTGCGACGGCTCGAACAGATTTGGGGGCGCCCCGAGTTCGACCGGTTCCTGAAGGGCTATTTCGACGGTCACGCGTTCCAGAGCATCACGACCGAGGACTTCCTCGCCTGGCTGCGCGCGCGGCTCTTCGCGATCGATCCGGCGAAGGCGAAGTCGATCGACCTCGAAGCGTGGCTCGAACAACCGAGCCTGCCCGCCGACGCGCCGCGTTTCGAGTCGCGGGCCCTCGCGGACGTCGACCGCGAGCGGGAGCGCTGGCTCGCCGGGACGTCGGCCGCGGAGTTGCAGACGGAAGGTTGGGTGACGCAACAGTGGCAGCATTTCATCCACACGTTGCCGGCCGACGTGTCGAACGAGCGGCTCGTCGAGCTCGACCGCGCCTTCGGGTTCACTGCCACGAAGAACTGCGAGATCCTCTGCGACTGGTTGGTCGTCGCGATTCGCCGCCGCTACCTCGCCGCCGACGAACGGCTGTCGCAGTTCCTGAACCAAGTCGGGCGCAGGAAGTTCCTGAAGCCGTTGTACGGTGAGCTCGTCAAGACGCCGGACGGCTTGGCGCGGGCGCGTGCGATCTACGCGGAAGCTCGGCCCCGCTACCACGCCGTGTCGCAAGGCACGATCGACAAGTTGCTCGGCTGGACGCCCTGACTCGGCGGCGGGGCGGCGAGAGTCGTTTCACGGTTCGCGCGGATTCGGCGCGGAACCCACGCAACCGCGTGGGGTTTCGCGAGCGGGTCGGGCCGCTCGTCTTCTGGAGTCTGCCGAGCGGTCCAGCGAGACCCGGCCGCCCCGCCTCGTCGCGAGACGAGACGCGGCGGCCGATTTCCTTGGCACGCGTCAGCGGTCGTTCCGCGGGCTTCGCGCGGACCTCTTCGGCGGAGCGACTTTCGGGTTCGCGCCGCGCCGCGGCGGGCGCAGCGTCGCGTCGGAGAGTGGCTCGCTCGGCGCGCCGTGGTCGTGGTTGCCGTGGTCGTGCGTGCTGTGGTCGTGCGCGCCGTGACTCGCGTGCGCGCCGGGAGCCAGCGGGTGCATCTTCGTCGTGAGCCGCATGCGAACTCCGATGCGAGCGACGATGTCGCGGCGCAGGCTGGTCGGTGAACGCACCGTGGCGTACTCCCCGTCGATCAGCAGATACGTGCCGCGGACGGAGAGGTGGAGCTCGCCGAACGGAATGCAGTTCGGGCACGGTTTCTTCACCGACGTTCGCACGACGGCGGTCTGCGCGTAGAGCGCCTGGACTTCTGCCGCTCGGCCGTCGAGGAACTCGTCCGCGAACTCCTCGGTCAAGTGGTCGTGCCCGTTCACTTGCGGCAGACCCTTGACCTCTTTCGGGGTCGCCCAGTCGGCGAGCAGTTTGGCGCCGAGCTTCGCGTTGTCGCCGCCGATCCGTTTCTCGACTTCCGTCAGCAGGTTCGACATCACGCGCACTTGTTCTTCGAGCGGCAGCTTGAAGTAGATGTTCGCGCGATCGTCGTCGTGACAGAGCTCGTAGAACGCTTCGGTGACGACGTACGGCGGTTTCAGCTCTCTCGCGGGCTTCTCCATGATGCTCCTCGTCTTCTCCTCGGGTTTTCGTCGGGCAGGTTCGAATGGGATCAGGGTTCGACGCTCTTCGCGCAGCGAATGCCGGCGACGTGCACGGGCGTGTCGACGTGGCACTGCGTCCTGCGGAACGTCAGCGTCGCCGCGGGTGAGTCCGGCCACGCTGCGCCCAGTATGTCGTGGAACGTCGGATGCGGTTTCACGATTCGGGTCGGCGGCACGGTGCTGCCGTCGAGCGTGACCGAGTACGCGAGCGAGTCCGTCCATTCCGCCACGTTGCCGATCAGGTGGAACACGCCTTCGGGCGTCGCACCTTCGGCGAGCGAATCGACGGGCACGACGCCGGCGAGGAAGTTGGCGGCGAAATCACCGCCGAGATCGAGCCCGGGAGCGCCGACGCGCGCGCGGGTGCCGCTTCGGTCCGGCGTGTCGCCCCAAGGGAAGAGGCGTCCGTCGCGGCCGCGGCCGACGCGTTGCAGCTCGAGGTCCGTCGGCAACCGCTTGCCGGCCCATTCCGCGAACGCGACGGCGTCCTCACGAGTCACGCCGGCGACCGGGAGACGGTCGAACTCCGGGCGGTAGTCGGGCTTCCACAGCGGAGGCACTCGGTGACCGGTCGCGAGCACGAACTCGCGGTATTCCGCGTTCGACACTTCGTACGGATCGATCCAGAACGGCGCGACTCGAGCCGTGCGGCCTCGCAGCGAGGACGTCGTGTCCGTCGGCTCTCCGCAGACGAAATCGCCGCCGTCGATGCGAACCATGTCGGCGACGACGCCGGCCGTCGGGCGAATGCGAGCCTCGAACGCGTACGCCTTGCCTGGCTCGTCGACGTAGCGCGCAAGCTCCGCGAAACCGTCCGACGTGGCGACGACGAAGCGATAGAACCCCGGTTCCAACTGCGCGTCGGTCACCGGCGTGCGTCCGAGCTCGAGCGCCGGGCCGAGCTCGTCGTCGCTCGCGACGAACGGCCGTGCCGTCACGCGCGCGCCCGGCACGTCCGTCGTGATGCTGACCGTCGCGAACGCCGCGCGCACGTCGCGGCCTCGCCACCAGATGCCAAGCGAGAGCGCCGCGACCGCCGTCGTCACGACCGACACCGCGAGGCGGTGCCTCGCGAGCTTGCGGCGTCCGATTTCGAAAAGCGAAGGCGGCCGCGCGATGATCGACTCGTGGCGCAGGAATCGCTCGAGGTCCTCCGCGAACGCGCCGGCGGTCGCGTAGCGTCGCGCGGGGTCCTTCTCGAGCGCCTTCTCGACGATGACGGCGAGGTCGCGCGGCACGTCTCGGTTCAACGTGCGCACCGGGCGCGGATCCTTGGTGCCGATCTCGTGCAGGATCTCGTCGAACGTCGTGCCTTCGAACGGGCGGCGCAGCGCGAGCATCTCGTAGAGCACGACGCCGAGCGAGAAGACGTCGGTGCGGTGGTCGATCTTCGCGCGCCGGGCGAGCGCCTGTTCCGGGCTCATGTAGTGCGGCGTGCCCGCGCGATCGCCCGTGCCGGAGAGCGATTCGAGCTCGAAGTCCTTCGCGAGGCCGAAATCGACGAGGAACGGTTCGCCGTTCTCGTCGATCAGGATGTTCTGCGGTTTGACGTCGCGGTGGATCACGCCCTGACCGTGCGCGTAGTCGAGCGCTCGAGCGATGCGCGCCGCGATTTCGCACGCGTGGCCGATGTAGCCATTGGCGCGCGAGCCGAGGCGGTCGCTCGAATCGGCGACACGTTCGTCGCGCTTCCTCGCGCGTTGGGTCTCGAGCTCTTGCGCGAGGTTCTTGCCGCGCACGTACTCCATCGCGAAGTAGTGCATCCCGCGCTCTTCACCGACGGCGAAGATCGGCACGATCGAAGGATGGCGCAGCTTCGCGGCGGCGAGCGCTTCACGGCGGAAGCGCTCGACGCGGTTCTCGAGCAGCGTCAGGTGCACCGGCAGCACCTTGAGCGCGACGAGACGTTGCAGTGACTCCTGCAACGCGAGGTACACGACGCCCATCGCTCCGTGGCCGAGCTCACGCAGGATGCGGAAGTCGCCCAGTTGTTTGCCGGTGACGATGTCCTGCTCGCGCAACGGCAGCGCACGTTTGAGCGACGCGAGCTCCTGACAGCTCTCGCGCAGTCGCGCTGCGAGTGCAGCGGGCGCGCGCTTCACGAACTCGTCGATGTCCGGCTGGAGGCCTTCGTCGAGCAACTGCAGGAACTCGTCGATCCAGCGCAGCAACTCTTCGCTGCCGCCGGATTCTCCCGGCGACTGCGTGGGCGGGTGCGGGTCGTGCAAGGCGGCTAACTCCGGATGTCGACGATAGCGAGGATTCGCCGCGTCGCGCGGCGCCCCGAGCGTGAGGGGCGCCGTTGCCGACGGAGAACGCCGGAAATCGAACTCGCGCGGACGCCCGCGACGCCGCGTGGCGCGTCGCGCGCGGGCCTAGAGGTAACCGAGCACTTGGTCCCGAATCCCCGCGAGCGCCGACGTGAGTGCGGCCAGTCGGGCTTCGCGTTCCTCCGGCGAAAGCGCCGGGTCCTGCCGGAGCGCGTCGGAAAGTTCGCTCGGTGACCGGCGTGACACGTCGAGCTCTCGCTCGACCCAGCGCCGCGCGGCGACCATGCGTTCGACGGCGGCACGTTGCGCGGCGAGTCGCGCGGCGAGCGGACGATCGTCGGTCAGCCCGATGCCGTCGCTCTGCGCCGCGCTGGCGATCACGTGTCCGTCGGGGCTCCAGTCGACATGCCAACTCGAGCCCGCATGCGGGCGCACGATGGCCACCCGCGGGCGTCCGTGAGCCCGGCGTGTCCGGGCGCGCCGGTGCCGCGATCCTATGCCCCGGCGCGCTGACCCGGCGCGCTGACCCGGCGCGCTGACCCGGCGCGCTGACCCGGCCCGGCGACCGACGCTGTCGTGAGACGGCGGCGATGGGGCGAGCCCGGCACGCAACGCGCGGCGCGGCCGAGCGAGTCGAGCTCGACGCTGTCCTGGGCCCCGGCGGCGCGACGAGTTCGGTGCTCCGCGTGTGGTCCGGGACCCGCCGCGTGACCGGACCGCATCGCTGGCTTGCGGCGATCACGATCGGCCCGTGAGCGGCTCGACGCGAGCCCTCCCCATTGCGCTGACCTCGTCGCCGCGAACACGAGGCGCGACGACACACGTGCATTCGGCGAGCGATGCCCTTTCAGGTCGCACTCGGTCGGACCACGCGGTGAACGGCCACTCGCCGCGCGCCCGGTCCTCACCGCTGCGCACCGCTCGCCGAAGTCCGCGGACGACCGGCGGGCGCTCCGCGAGCGTCGAGCGCGCCACGCAAGTTGGCGAGATCGCCGAACGCGAGAGCCCACGTTCCTGCGGCATCCCCGCGCGCGACGAGCGAGCCGAACCTGCGCGCGATCGCCGCGCGTCCGATCGTCCGAGCGAGGACCGATATACTCGCGGCCGCACCATGTTCCTGCTCGAGAGCATCGACCTGATCGCGTTGATCGGGCTCTTCGTTCAGACGCTCCTCGCGTGGGTGTTCGTCGCGGTCGCCGCTTCGCTCAAGAGCCGTTCGGGCGCGTCGCGCGCGTTCGACGACTACTTCGCGGCCTTCATCGCGCTCGCGCTCGGATTGACCGTGATGAGCGTGCGCTTCTTCCGTTCGCACGAAGTCACCGGAGACATCGAGTTCTGGCGCGACGGAGCGTGGTTTCCGTCGGTGCTCTACTCGGCGTACCTCTCGCTCAAGATCGCGTTCGGCTTCTTCCTGGTCCGAGGCAGCGCCTACCTCGCGGATCGCGCGGAGCCGAGTTGGTTGCGACGCGCGCTCTGGCCCGGCGTCTCGATCGCCGTCGTGTTGCCCTGGATCGACGGGAACGTCAACAGTCTCCTCGTGGCCCAAGCTCCGGTGATGGTCGCTTGCGCCCTACTCGCCTTGCGCTCGCTGTCGCACGTGCGCCGCGAGGGCATCGGGCTGCGCGTCGTGCGCGGTGCGCTGTTGGCGCTCGCGATCTCCTGGTCCGTGCACGCAGCCGCGGTGCTCGCGAACGCGCAGATCGATTGGATGCACTACGTGCTCTCGCTCAACTCGTTCCTCGACACGGGCGTCCAACTCGCTTTGGGGATCGGTTGGATGCTCGGTGTGCTCGAGGACTCGCAACACCGTCTGCGCGCCGCCGAAGAAGAGCGCGAGCGACTGCGGCGTGAGCTCGAACGCGACGAGCGACTGCGCGCGCTCGGCACGCTCGTCTCCGGCGTCGCGCACGAACTGAACAACCCGTTGACCGCGATTCTCGGGCACGCGGATCTCCTGCGCTGCGGCATCGGAGACGAACAGAGCGCGCGCGTGATCGGCGAGCAGGCGGAACGCTGTCGCGCGATCGTGCGCGACCTCTCCGCGCTCGGAGCGCGCTCGCCGCGAGCGGCGGAGGAGATCGAGGTCCGCGAACTCGTCGCACGAGTCGTCCGCGGCTTCTCCGTCGGCCTACGGGGACCCGGTGGGCCTTGGGGCGCGAGCCAACGCCTGCGCGTCGCCGATTTCGACGGCATCCGCGTGCGTGCGGACCGCGTCGGACTCGAGCAAGTGCTCACCAACCTCGTCGCCAACGCGTTGCAGGCGAGCCCGGCGACCGAAAGCGTCGAGCTCGACGCGCACGCGACCGAACGAGAGGTCGTGTTGACCATCACCGACCGTGGTCCCGGCATCCCGCGTGAACTGCGCGCACGCGTCTTCGAACCGTTCTTCACGACCAAGGCACCGGGGCGCGGCAGCGGGCTCGGGCTCGCGATCGCGCACGCCATCGTGCGCTCCCACGGAGGCACCATCACGTTGGAAGACGGACCGGACGGTCGAGGCACGCGCGCGCGTGTCGGCCTGCCGCGCGTGCGCGCCGCGGGGCGTGCGCCGACGAAGCGCGTGGAGGTCGCGTCGAGCGCGGCGTTCGGCAAGCGGCTGCTGATCGTCGACGACGAAGCTGCGGTGCGCTCGGCGTTGCGCGTGCAAGCGGAACGGCGCGGTTGGCTCGTCACCGAAGTCGATTCCGCGGAGTCGGCGCTCGCGCTCGGGCACGAGCTCGCCGACTTCGACGCGTGGTTGTGCGACCTGCGCATGCCGGGCATCGGCGGCATCGAGCTACACGATCGTCTGTCGGAGCAGGATCCAGCGCTCCTCGAGCGCGCCGTCTTCGTCACGGGCGATCTCGCGTCGACGGATTCGGTGCGCTTCGCCGATCGTTGTCGCCGGCCGTTGGTGCAGAAGCCGTTCGACTTCGACGAGCTCTTCGCGACGCTTTCGGTGCAGCGCGCGTTGCCCGTGCGCTGAGCCTCGCGAGGCGCACGGGCTGCGCCTCGACCGCACGGGAGTTGCACGGTCGAGTCGAATCGAAACGGGCCGCCCCGTCTCTGCGACGGAGCGGCCCGTGATGTCGGGATGGACCCGAGAACTCGAATCGAGGGATCAGTCGGCCTTCGAGGCCTTCTCTTCCTTCTCGGGGAGGTCGCTGACGAGCGCGTCGGTCGTCAGCAGGAGGCTCGCGACGGAAGCCGCGTTCTGGAGCGCGGTGCGCGTGACCTTGGTCGGGTCGATGACGCCCGACGCGACGAGGTCTTCGTACGTGTCGGTGCCCGCGTTGTAGCCCCAGTTCTTCGTCTTCTTGCCGCGCACGTTCTGCACGACGACGGCGCCGTCTTGGCCCGCGTTGGCCGCGATCTGGCGCATGGGCGCTTCGAGGGCGCGGCGCACGATCATCGCGCCGACCTTCTCGTCGCCGGAGAGCGAGAGCTTCTCGACCAAGTCGATGCAGGAGATCAGCGCGACACCGCCGCCGGGCACGATGCCCTCTTCGACGGCCGCACGCGTCGCGTGCAGCGCGTCCTCGACGCGCGCCTTCTTCTCCTTCATCTCGGCTTCGGTCGCCGCGCCGACGTTGATCTGCGCGACACCGCCCGAGAGCTTGGCGAGACGTTCTTGGAGCTTCTCCTTGTCGTAGTCGCTCTTCGTCACGTCGATCTCGGCACGGATCTGGGCGATGCGGCCCTTGATCGCGTCCTTCGAACCGGCGCCTTCGATGATGGTCGTGTCGTCCTTGCCGACGATGACCTTGCGCGCGGTGCCGAGGTCCTTCAGCGTCACGCCTTCGAGCGTCTTGCCGGTCGCTTCGAAGATCGGCGTCGCGCCGGTCAGGACCGCGAGGTCTTCGAGCATCGCCTTGCGACGATCACCGAAGCCCGGCGCCTTGACCGCGACGACGTTGAGCGTGCCGCGCAGGCGGTTGACCACCAGCGTGGCGAGCGCTTCGCCTTCGATGTCTTCCGCGATGATCAAGAGCGCCTTGCCGGCCTGCACGACTTGCTCGAGCAGCGGGATGAGCTCCTTGATCGACGAGATCTTCTTCTCGTTGATCAGGATGAACGGCTTCTCGTAGGTCGCCGTCATCGACTTCGGGTCGGTGATGAAGTGCGGCGAGAGGTAGCCCTTGTCGAACTGCATGCCCTCGACCCACTCGACCTCGGTCTTGATGCCGCGGCCTTCTTCGACGGTGATCACGCCGTCCTTGCCGACCTTGTTCATCGCGTCGGCGATCATGCGGCCGATCTCTTCGTCGTTGTTGGCGGCGATGCAGCCGACCTGAGCGACTTCCTTGTCGCCCTTCACCGGCGTCGAGATCTTCTTGAGCTGCTCGATGCAGGCGTCGACGGCCTTGTCGATGCCGCGCTTCAACGCGACCGGGTTCGCGCCGGCGGTGACGTTCTTGAGGCCTTCCTCGAAGATCGCTTCCGCGAGCACGGTCGCGGTCGTCGTGCCGTCACCGGCGTTGTCGCTGGTGCGTTGCGCGACTTCCTTCACGAGCTGCGCGCCCATGTTCTCGTACGGGTGCTCGAGCTCGATCTCCTTCGAAACGGTGACGCCGTCCTTGGTGACGGTCGGCGAGCCGAAGGACTTCTGGATGATCACGTTGCGGCCGCGGGGGCCGAGCGTGACTTTGACGGCGCGGGCGAGGCGGCGCACACCATTGCGGATGTGCTCGCGTGCCTCGGCGTCGTAGCTGATCTGTTTTGCGGTCATGTAGGACTCCTGGTTGGGGCGCGTTCTCGGGCTCAGTCTTCGATCACGCCGAGGATGTCGTCTTCGCGCATCACCAGGTACTCGGTGCCGAGCGCCTTGACTTCGGTGCCGGCGTACGACGTGAAGAGCACGCGATCGCCGACCTTGACGCTGAAGGTGGTCTTCTGACCGTTGTCGAGGGTCTTGCCGGTGCCGATCGCGACGATCTTGCCTTCTTTCGGCTTCTCCTTCGCGCTGTCGGGCAGCAGGATGCCGCCGGCGGTCTTCTCTTCGGCTTCGACGCGCTGGACGAGCACGCGGTCACCGAGCGGACGGATGTTGGCCTTCGACTTCGTCTTGGTGGTCATGGGCTTCTTCTTGTCGTTCTGGAGGGTTTCGGGTGAGGGGGTGACCGGTGATCCGCGCCGAGGAGTCGGGGCGGCGTCACTTCGGCCTGGACGACGGATCCCAACCGCCGAGCGCGCGGACGACTTCGGCGCGCAGGCGATCGGGTTGCACGGGCTTGTGAAGGAACGCGAACGCACCCGCGGCGCGCACCTGGCTCTCGAGCTCGCGTGTCGCGCTGCCCGAGTAGCAGATGAACGGCATCTCGAAGCGACCGCGGATGCGATCGATCACTTCGAGCCCGCCGCAGCCCGGCATGTGCATGTCGAGCAGCAGCAGATGGATCGGGGCCCGCTCGCTGAGGAGGTTCAGGGCCTCCAAGCCGCTCTCCGCCTGGAGGATCTCCTGGCCGAGCGGCGTGAGCAGGTCGACCACCCCCCTGCGGACTTCCAGGTCGTCGTCGGCGATCAGAATCCGTCGCGTAGGCAACATGGAAGGGGCCCGGAGGATGAGCGGGCGCCGGAAAAAGCAAAGCCTGTGCCGGTGGGGCCTGGCCGATCCGACCGTTCCGCTCGCCGCCGTATCTAGTGGTGGCGACCGGCGTACCGGCCGCCGGTTGGGGCTCCGTGGTCGACCGGCCGGCAGCAGCTCTGCCAGACCGGCAGCGGCCCCTGGCTGCCGGCAGCCTTTCTGCCAGCTTGGCAGCAGCCTCTGGCGCGGCGCGCGGGCGCCGGGCCGGCGTCGGAAGCCGAGCGCGCGCTAGGCGCGGCGGGCGGCGCCGAGACACGCCTGCCCGAACGCACGGACGGCATTCCCACCGCCTCATCCGGCGTCGGTCGAACGAGCGGGGAGGCGAACCGCCGGCAGTGGAACTCACGGCGTCGACCCCGTCGGTTTGCTCCGCCGGGGCGGAGGTCCGCTCCGCGGGATCGGGGGTGCGCCCCGCAGGGTCGGGCTGCTATCGGACCGGCCCGCTCACTCGGCGAGCAACGTCTCGATCGCTCGCTCGAGCTCGTCGCCGTAGACCTCTCGGAAGCGGATCGTGCCGCTGCGATCGAGCACGTAGAGCGTCGGCCACTTGCGCACGCCGTAGCGCTTCGAGATCGATCCGTCTGTGCTGCCGCCATCCCAGAACGAGCGCCACGTGATGCGTTCGTCCGCGATGCGCCGGCGCAGCGCGTCTCGGTCCTCGTCGCTGTTCACGCCGACGATCGCGAAGCGTTCGTCGCCGAAGCGTTCCACGAGCGACCGCTCGTGCGGGTACATCGCCCGGCACGGCGCTCACCAATCGCCCCAGAAGTCGAGTACGACGACTTTGCCGTGGAACTCCGAGAGCTTCATCGGCCGGCCATCGAGGTCTTCGCCGACGATCTCCGGCGCCGGTTGGCCGACCCCGAGCTCGAGCGCTGTGATCAGCGCCGCGCGCGCCTTCTCGCCGATCGTCTCGTCGAAGTAGGGAACGTCGTCGAACTCGTCGACGGCGCGCCGCAACACGGCGACCGCGGACGCTCGCAACGTCTCGGCGTCGGCCGCGAAGGTGCGGCGCGCGCGTGCGACGGCTTCGAAGCGCTCGTCGGCGTCGGTGATCCAACCGAGATCCGCGACGTAACTCTCGAGATCGTCGGGCTTCGGAGAGCGCTCGATCAACGCGGCGAACTCGAGCCGCCCGATGCCGAGCGTCAGGCACGCCAGGCCGCGCACGTCGCGCTCGGGGTTCCGTGCAAGCACGGCTTCGAGCAGTCGCTCGGCGGATGCGCTGGCGGAAATGTCGAGCGAGCGCAGCAACTCACCGATGCGCGGATTTTCGACGTGGTGCTCGACTGCGATCGAGAGCGCACGCTCGCAGTCCGCGCCACGCCGCTGACGCGTGGCGACGACACACGCCGCTTCGAGCGCGGCGTCGTCGTCCGGCCGAGCGTCGACGATCTCCCACAGGAGCCCGAGCCACGGCGTCAGCCGCGGCGGCGGGTGAAGCACCGAGAAGCGCGTGGCGTCGCGCTCGCCCAGCGCGCGGTGGGTCGCCAGCCAGCGCTCGTGCGCGTCGTCGTACTGCTGGCGAATCTCTGCGACGCGCGTCGACCGGTCGCTCGCGGTTGGTCGGACGACGACGATCTCGGGCGGGTCCGGCACGCGCGAACACGCGCAGACCGTCAGCGTCGCCACGGCCGGCGAGACGGCCGCGACGGCGAGCGCGAGCCTCGTGCCCCAGTGTTTCGGACCCATGCGAACGCTCGATGGACTGGACGCCCCGATCGTGACACGCGAAGCGGCATTCCTGCATCGGTGGCTCGCCTCACACCGGCAGGCTTCCTCGAGCCGGACCGGTCCGCACGCGGCGGGTACGCGCCGCGGCAGGTGGTCGCCCGTGCCGCTGCCGCTCGAGCGGATCGGCAAGGGTACGTCGGCGACAGTCGCTGGCTAGGTGCGTTCGAGCACCACTTCGAGGTACTCGCTCGGCGCCGCGAGCGCGCCGTCGCGAGCGACGTTGGCGCGGCGCAGGACGTCGAGCAGCGCCGCCTCGAGCTCGGCCCGACGCAGGTCGCCGAGCGCTTCGAACGCGCGCTTCGTCGGGCCGTACCACGTGCGGAACACGTCGATCCAGTGTTCGGCCGAGCGATAGCGGAACACGAACGAACGTCGCTCGGCGTGCACGATCCGCGCGCCGACGCAGAGCCGCGCGAGCTCTTCCTCGTCGCCCCACGTGAACGGCGACGCGACGCCCGCGGGCGGCGGCACGAAGCGCGTCATCACTCGGAACACTTCGCCGATCAGGCCGTTCGGGGTCCAGTTGGCGAGCGCGATGCGCCCGCCGGGTTTCGTCACGCGCACGAGCTCACGCGCGGCGAGCTCCTGTTGCGGCGCGAACATCACACCGTAGGTCGACAACACGGCGTCGAACGTCGCATCGTCGAACGGCAACGCTTCTGCGTCGCCGAGCGCGAAGCCGATCTCGAAGCGTTCGACGCGAGCTCGTTCGCGAGCGCGCTCGAGCAGACTCTCGACGTAGTCGACGCCGTCGACGTGCGTGAAGCGCCGCGCGGCCGCGATCGCCGTGTTGCCGTGGCCGCACGCGACGTCGAGCACGCGCGAGCCGGCGCGGAGCTCGGCCGCTTCGCAGAGGTCCTCGGAGACGACTTGGAGCGTCGCGCCGATCACGGCGAAGTCACCGGAGGCCCACGTCGCGCGCTGACGGGCCTTCAGCGCCTCGAAGTCGATCGTCGGCGTTACGGGAGCGGTCGGAGAGCAGTCGGATCGGCCAGTAAGATGTCGAGTGTGCAGCATGGTTCGTCAGGGGGAGGTCGTGGTCGTGGCTCGCGGATGTGCGAACGTTCGACGACAAGATCGGTCGGCACGCGCTCCGACGGAATGACCGTGCGTCCGCACCCCATGCTCGCGCGGCCGCCGCACGACCCGCTGCCGACCGCCCGTCTGGCCCATCTGGCCCGGAGTCCGGTCCTTCCGGGCGCGGGTTCGAGATGAGCGTCGATCTGCTCTCCGACGTCTTGCGCGTCGTGCGGCTCGACGGCGCGTACTTCTATCGCGTCGACGCGAGCGCGCCGTGGTGGGTCGAGACCGTGCCCGCGACGGAACAGGAACCGCGCGTGTTGCCGCGCTCGGAGCACTTGATCGCGTACCACGTGCTCGTCGAAGGCGAGTGTTGGGCGGGCTTGCGCGGCGCGGAGCAGGCGTCGATGCGCGCGGGCGACGTCGTGGTTTTCCCGCACGGTTCGCCGCACCACCTCTCGAGCGCGTGCGGCCTCGGCGGCCCGATGGAACCGATCGTCTTGCCCGCGGCGACGCGCCTGCCGTTTTCGCTGCGGATGGGCAGCGGCGGCGCGCCCGCGCGGTTCGTGTGCGGCTTCCTCGGGTGCGATCGTGGACCGTTCAACCCGTTGCTCGACAGCTTGCCCAAGCAGTTGCTCGTGCACGGCGGAGAGACGAATTGGCTCAACGCGTTCGTAGGCCAAGCGCTCACGGAAGCCGAGGCGAGTCGCGCGGGCGGCGAGCTCGTCGTCACGCGGCTCGCGGAGTTGATGTTCATCGAAGTCGTGCGGCGTCACGTCGAGTCGCTCGCGCCGCAGAGCACGGGCTGGCTCGCCGGGTCGCGCGATCCGATCGTCGGCAAGGTGCTCGCGTCGTTGCACGAGCGTCCGGCGCACGATTGGAGTCTGCACGAGCTCGCGGAACGCGCCGCGACGTCGCGCACGGTGCTCGCCGAGCGGTTCACGGCATTGCTCGGGCTCGCGCCGATGCAGTACCTCGCGCGGTGGCGCATGCAGCTCGCGGCGGAGTTGCTCGATCACACGAACGACAAGCTGCCGGCGATCGCGGCGCAAGTCGGTTATGCGTCGGAAGCCGCGTTCAGCCGCGCGTTCAAGAAACTCGTCGGCCGTTCGCCCGCGCAGTGGCGCGCGCGCGAACGTGCGACGTCCGCGTCGCGTGCGTGAGCGCCGCGCAGCTCAGAGCCAGCCGCGCAGGCCGAGCGCAAAGCTCGAGAGATCCGCGCCGCCGATGCGCCAGCCATCCCAGCTCGCGCAGAGTTCGACCGGACCGAGCACGTAACCCGCGGAGATCCGTGCGTGGGCGAGTCCGGCGTCGCCGAGCGAACCGAAGTCGGTCTCGATGGCGAGCGTCGTGTGCTCGCTCGGCAGGAAATCCGCTGCGTAGGTGAAGTTGACGCCGAGATCGGTGCTTTCGGCATCGTCGAGCCAGTTCACGCCGAGGCCGGCGCGCCACGCCGAGCGCGGCGACTGTGCGAAGCGATAGACGAAGTTCGCGTCGCCGAGCTCGAGCTCGTCGGTGTCGCCGTTCGCGAGCTCCTCGTCGAAGCGACTCCACGTCGCGTCGAAGCCGAAACGACTCGCGTGTTCCGCGACGAGCGAGAGACCGAGCCGTTCGATGGCGTCGAAATCGGTGCCGAGCTCGAACCGCGGGCGGAACGACCAGCGCGCGTCCGCGCCTTCCGTCCCGACGCTCATCCAGTAGCCCGAGCCGCCGTCGCCGGGGCTCGCTCGGAAACGCGCCGACGCGCGGCCGTCGTCGCCGAGCAGCGAACGCGGCAGGGCGACCGGCACGTGGCACGCGAGCTCGATCAGCTCGCCGAGGAACTCGCCGATGAAGCCATGGCCGTCGTCGTCGTCCCACGCCGCGTGGTGGCCGTCGTCGTCATCGTCGTCCGCGCCGTCGCGCACCGCTTCGCGCACGGCGTCCAGTTTGCCGTCCTGCGCGAGCGCAGCGCCGGAGAACGACATCGCCGCTGCGAGGACGAACGCGACGCGCGAAACGCAGACGAAGCGTGCGAACTCCATGCGCCGCGAGGATAGCGCGCCTTCGAGCGGCCGACAGCCACGGCGCACCACGCGAGCTCGACGCTCCATCGTGGCAGCGCGCCGCGACGCCGCCGCGTCATCGCGTCATCGCGCCAGCGAGCCATCGCGCCGGCGCGCCGGCGCGCCGCCACGCTACGGGTGCGTCGGTCCTAGCCCGACTTGCGCGAAGTGCGTCCGCGTCGCGCGCGCAAGTACGGCCGCGCCGGAGTCTGGCGCGCGACTTCGGTGAAGCCGGCGCGGTCGAAGCACGGGCGTACGCCCATCCAGACGAAGAGGTCGATCGCGCGTTTGCCGCGCGTGATTTCATGCGGCCACGCGTCGACGCATTCGGCGCCTCGAGCGAACGCGTGGGCGGCGGCGGCGCGCACGAGCTCGCTCGCGACGCCGCTCGCGCGGTGTTCCTTGTCGACGTAGAGACAAGTGATCGCCCACGCGTCGGCCGCGTCGACCGGCTTCGCGAAGCGCGACTTCGCGAGCCCCGCGAACTCGCCGCGCGGCGCGACCGAACACCAGCCGACCGCCCGGCCCTCGCGGTACGCGAGCAATCCGGTCGGACGGCCGCGCTTCACGAGCTCGTGCATCGCCCGCTTGTTCTTCTCGCCCTTCTTCGCAGCGAATTCGCGCTTCGTGAGCCGCGAGGTCATGCACCAACAACCGCCGCACGCCCCGCGCGGACCGAGCAAGTCGACGAAATCGTCCCAGCGCTCAGGAGTGAGCGGTGCGATCTCGGTCTTCGCGCGGCGTTTTGCCATCGGAGCCGAAGAACGTAGCGCGGGGCCCGGAAGCCCGCGACGCATCGCTATCATGCGCGGTCGCTTGGACGACGTGATCCGACTCTCATCCGCCGCCGCGTCGTTGGTCGCGGAGCGGCCGGTGTTCGACGCACACGCGGACTCGTTGCAGCGCGCGCTCGATCTCGGCCACGACCTCGCCGTCGCCGGGCCGGGGCATCTCGACCTCGAACGCGGCGCGGCGGGCGGACTCGGAGCGTTGGTCTTCGTCTCGTGGGTCGATCCGAAGTTCCACGAGAGCGGTCCGGGCGGCGCGCTCGCGCGCACGCGCGACTTGCTCGGCGAGTTCCACGCGCTCGTGCGCCGTCGACCCGACCGCGTGCAGTTCGCCGGCAACGGCCGCGCGCTCGCGGAAGCGCGCGAGAAGCGCGTCGTCGCCGGCATCCCGGGCATCGAAGGTGGTCATTCGATCGAAGAGAGCCTCGACCACCTCGAGTGGTTCTTCGAACGCGGCGTGCGCGTGATGACGCTCGTCTGGAACAACCACTTGTCGTGGATCCGTTCGTGTCAGCCGGGCGCGGGCTCGACCGTGCCGGAAGGCTTGAGCGACTTCGGGCGGCTCGTCGTGCGCACGATGAACGAGCTCGGCATGGTGGTCGACCTGTCGCACGCCGGCGAACGTTCGTTCTACGACACGCTCGACGCGACGGCGAAACCGGTGATCGCGAGCCACTCCGGCTGCAAGGCGCTGCACGGCCACCAGCGGAACCTGACCGACGATCAACTGCGCGCGCTCGCCCAGAACGGCGGCGTGGTCGGCATCGTGTTCTGCACGGCGTTCCTCGACGCCGAGGCGCAAAAGCACGACGGTGCGACTCGCGAACGCGCCGACTTCAAGGCGATCGGTGGCGCGAACGAGACCGACGTCTTCCTGCGCCAGTCCGACTTCATGCAGCGCGAGACGCCGCCGCTCGCGTTCGAGCGCGTGATGCAGCACGTCTACCACGCGATCGACGTCGCGGGCATCGACCACGTCGGGCTCGGCTCCGACTACGACGGGATCCAACGCACGCCGCAGGGGCTCGAGCACGCCGGCTGTTACGGCCGCATCGCCGAGCACATGCTCGCTCGCGGCTTCGCGCCGGACGCCGTACGCAAGGTCCTCGGCGGCAACATGGAGCGCGTGTTCTCCGTGGTCACCGGCCTCGGCAGCGCGGCGCACGACGCGCCGTGGACGCCGCTCGACACTTCAAAAAGCCAAGGAGGCGTCGCATGAACCCCGTTCACGAACCGTCGCGTCGTCAAATCGTCCAGGCCGCGCTCGCGACGGGAGCGCTCGCCGCCGTCTCGCACGCTGCTTCGCGCACCGCGGGCAACTCGACCGTCACGGAATCCACCGCTATCCTCCGTCCCCCCATGGCACACGAACTCCCTCCGCTCCCGTACGCCGACACCGCGCTCGATCCGATCATCAGCGCGAAGACGATCTCCTTCCACTACGGCAAGCACCACAAGGCCTACGTGGACAACCTGAACGGGCTCTTGAAGGATCTGCCGGACCTCGCCGGCTTGTCGCTCGAGGACCTGATCAAGAAAGTCGCGGGCGACTCGTCGAAGGCCGGCGTCTTCAACAACGCCGCGCAGATCTGGAACCACACCTTCTACTGGAAGAGCCTCCATCCGAAGGGCGGCGGCAAGCCGACCGGCAAGCTCGCCGACAAGATCAACGCGTCGTTCGGCGACTACGACAAGTTCAAGGAAGCGTTCGCCAACGCGGCGAAGACGCAGTTCGGCTCGGGTTGGGCCTGGCTCGTCGCGAACGGCGACAAGCTCGAGGTCGTCAAGACGCCGAACGCCGAGACGCCGCTGACGCAAGGCAAGAAGTGCCTGCTGACGATCGACGTCTGGGAGCACGCCTACTATCTCGACTTCCAGAACAAGCGCCCCGACTACGTCACGGCCGTGATCGAGAAGCTCCTCAACTGGGAGTTCGCGGCCGCGAACCTCGGCTGAGTGCGAACGCGAGCCTCGTGCGCCGACCGCGGCGTGCGAGCGCGCTGGTTTCTGCGCGGGCGGACCCCGACCCAACGTCGGAGGTGCCGCCCGCTCGCGTTCCACGAGCCGTCGCGGTTCGAGGTTAGAGTCTGGGCATGCGTTCGCAGCGACTCGTCCGTCCGGCGCCGGCGCTCGCGCGTCTCGCGCGTGGCGTGCCCGCGGCGTTCTGCGCACTCGTCGTGCTCGCGGCTTGCAGCGACTCGGACCCGACGAGCTCCGGCGCATCGTCCGCGAAGAATGCGTCGGCCCCCGCGGCGCCTGGGAGCTCGGGCGCGAGCTCGGGCGCGAGCTCGGGCGCGCCGCACGACGGCGCGACGGCAGCACCGAAGAAGCCGAACATCCTGCTCGTCTCGATCGACACACTGCGCGCCGACGCGCTCGAACCGTGGGGCGCGACGCGACCGACGTCGCCGACGATCGCGCGGCTCGCGAGCGAAAGTTGGGTGTTCGAGAACGCCTACGCGCAGGCCGGCGTCACGGCGCCGTCGCACATGTCGCTCCTGACGTCGCTCTACCCGACGGTGCACGGCATCTCGAACCTGAGCGTGTCGGGCAAGGAGCGCGCGGAGAAGGACGACGAGCACGCGCAGGCGATCCGCCTGGATCCGAAAGTGAAGACGCTCGCCGCAGTGCTTGCGGAGCATGGCTGGCGCACCGCGGGCTTCACGAGCGGCGGGAACCTCTCGAGCGAGCTCGGCTTCGCGCAAGGCTTCCACGAGTACGGCGACGCACCGACCGCGGGCGTCAACGGCAACGCCGGGCCGTGGTTCGATCCGAGCGCCGTCGCCGACTGGCTCGCGAAGCCGCGGACGCAGCCGTTCTTCGTCTTCGTGCACACGTGGATCCCGCACATGCCGTACCTGCCGAAGCCTCCGTGGGATTCGGCGTTCGATCCCGACTACTCGGGGCCGATCGTGTCGAGCCGCGCGGCGTTCGACGCGCTCGGAGGGAACGTCGGCGATGCGGTCGTGCCCGACACTCCGCTGCGCGGCGTCGATCGCAACGATCCCGCGGCGACGAACCACGTGCGAGCGCTCTACGACGGCGACGTGCGCTACGCCGACGAAGCGCTCGGCGACTTGCTCGGCGTGTTCGAGACTGCAGGCGTACTCGACGACACGATCGTCGTCGTCGTGTCCGACCACGGCGAGCAGTTCCTCGAGCACGGCGCGTTCGGTCATCCGGGAGAGCTCTGGACGTATCTCGTCCACGTGCCGTTGATCATCCGGCTGCCGTCGCGCGAAGCGCGCCGTTTCGACGCGCGCGTGCGGCTGATCGACGTCATGCCGACGTTGCTCGAGCTGGTCGACGTCGCGCCGCCGGCCGAGTTGCAAGGGCGCTCGCTCTTGCCCCTGCTCGAAGGAACGTTGCCCGACGAACCGACGATCAGCGAGATCGTCACGCGCTGGAAGTACGACGGCGTCCACAAGGCTCCTCAGCGGCTCGTCCGCTCGATCCGCGTCGGCGAATGGACGTACGTGAAGCGCGAGTTCTTCAACATGAAGAACGAGGAGCTCTACGACCGTTCGACCGATCCCGGCGAGCAGACGAACCTCTGGGGACGCCGCAAGGACTTCGCGGACGTCTTGAAGCGTCTGCGCGACATCGACGCGAAGCACGAAGCGGCGTGTCAGGAGCTCTCCGCGCGTTTCGTCGGCACACAGGCGGAAGTGTCGGACGAAACGCTGAAGGAAATCGGCAAGCTCGGCTACGTGCGCTGACGTCGGCGGCGGCGCCCTGCGATCGACTTCGCGCCACGCCGTCGGCCGCGAGCTCGCGTGCCCGAGCCCGCGTGCCCGAACCCGGTTGCTCGCCGGCGTTCGCGCGAGACCGACGCGTCGTGGTCCGACGTGCCTGCGCCGACGCTTGCGCCGAGGTCTGGCGTGTTCCCGCGACGCCAGCGAGAATCGCGCGAGCATCCAGGAGGCCCCATGCCGCGTTCGCTCGTCGTTGTCGTCGTCTCCACGTCGCTCTTCGCCTCGCCGCTCTTCGCGCAGAGCGTGCAGGACCAGACCGGTCTGACGGCGCTCCAAGACCGGCTCGGCGCGAGTGCACCGACCGGCGCGGGCGTGCGGCTCGGCCAAGTCGAAGCGAGCGCCGGCGGGTGGGCGCCCGACACGACGCATCCCGAGTTCGTCGGCAAGACGTTCACGTTCAAGAGCGCGAGCCCGCTCCCGAGCGGTCACGCGACCTACGTCGGCCAACGCTGGTACGGCCTTTCGTCGAGCCTCGCGCCCGGCGTGACGGAGATCGACTGTTGGAACGCGACGGCGTGGATGGCGAACGGTTTCCTCAACGGAGGCGGCACGACTCCGCCGGACACCGTCAACGTCAAGATCTTCAACAACAGTTGGATCGGCTCGGGCGCGGGCCCGAACTCGCTCCTGCGCAAGTGCGACTATTCGGTGCTCACGCAAGGCCTGATCTACTGCAACGGCGTCAACAACGGAGCCGGCGCGCTCGACGTGCCGTTGCTCTCGCACATGTTCAACGGCATCGCAGTCGGTCGCAGCGACGGTCAGCACCGCGCGGGACCGACGCTCGCGTCGATCGACGGCCCCGGACGCATGAAGCCAGAGATCGTCGCGCCCGAAGGAGCGACGAGCTTCTCGACTCCGCTCGTCGCGGGCGGCGCCGCGTTGATGGTCGAGACGGCGCGCACGCACCCCGCGCTGGCGTCGAATCCCGACGCCGAGCGCCCCGACGTCGTGCGTGCGGTCCTGTTAGCGGGCGCAGAGCACCGCGCCGGCTGGACCAACAACCCGGCCACCAGTGGACCGACGCGCGGCGTCACGACGACGCCGTTCGACGCCGTGTACGGCGCGGACGAGCTCGACGTAGACCATTCGCACTGGATCCTGACCGGAGCGGAGCAGGCCGGTGCGTCGAGCGCCGGCGCCGCGACCGACGCGCCGCACGCGGCATGGGCGCTCGCGAGCACGAGCTCGGGCGCGAGCACGTGGTGGCGTTTCGACGTCGAGAGCCCGAAGCCGCTCGTCTCGATCCTCGCCGCGTGGAACCGCGACGTGCCGGTCGGTTTCGCTGCGTGGTCGCTGCCGAACGTCGAGCTCGAGCTCTGGCGCGTCGATCCGGTCAACGGACAGACGACGTTGGTGGGGGATGCAGGGTTGCCGTACTTCGCGAGCGGCAACGTGCAGAGCACGAGCACCGTCGACAACGTCGAACACCTCTACCTCACGAACCTCGCGGCGGGCGAATACCTGCTCGAAGCGCGCCGCACCAGCGATGCGTTCGGCGCCTGGGACGTCGCTGTCGCCTGGGAACTGCGCTGCGAGACGCCGGTCGTATATTGCACTGCGAAGACGACGTCGATCGGTTCGACGCCGGCGCTCAGCGCGCACGGCTTCGCGAACGTCTCCGCCGGCCAATTCGAGTTGCGCGTCGCCAACGGAGTGCCCGGCAAGACCGGCGTGATCTTCTGGGGCACGCAGCGCAACGCGGCGCCGTTCATGGGCGGCACGTTGTGCGTCAAGCTCCCGATCGTGCGCTTGCCCGTGGTCACGCTCGATGCGAACGGCTCGGTCAGCGTGCCGATCCCGATGGACTCGTCGATGATCGGCGCGAAACGCGACTTCCAGTTCTGGTTCCGCGATCCCACGCATCCCGACGGCACCGGGATCGGCCTCTCGGATGCCGTCGAAGTGCAATTCTGCTTCTGACGCGATCGGTCACGAGATGAGCGGCATGCTCGCCGGCGAGATCCACTACTGGCGGATCTCGCGGGAGTCTTGGGGGGCCGCGCTCGACGCGGCGCGCTCGCTCGGCGTGCGCACGATCTCGAGCTACGTGCCGTGGCAACACCACGAGCGCGCGCCGGGCGACCACGACTTCACGGAGCTGCGCGAGTTCCTCGCGCTCGTCGAAGCGCGAGGCTTCACGTTCTTCGCGCGGCCGGGGCCGTACATCTACGCGGAGTGGAAGAACCTCGGCGTGCCCGATCGAGTGGTGCGTTTCGAGAAGCGCTCGCCCGAGTTCCGCGCCGCCGCCGCGACGTGGATCGCCGCGGCGTGCGCCGAGCTCCGTCCGCATCTCGGTCGGCTGGTGATCGCCGTGCAAGCGGACAACGAGATCGATCCGATGCCGCACTTCTACGGCGAGGATCAGGGCTTCGCGGAGTGGCTCGCGCGGCGCTACGCGAACGTCCAAGAGCTCAACGCGGCGTGGGGGAGCGACTACCGCTGTTTCGCCGACGCGCTGCCGACGCTCCATCCGTTCCGCGAGGACTCGCGCTACCGCGATTCACAAGCGTATCGCTACGACTTGGCGACCGATTACGCGCGCTGGGTCGTCGCGGAGTATCGCAAGCACGTCGGGGCGACACCGCTCGTGCTCAACACGTGGCCCTACGTCAACGCGCAGAACTGGCGCGACCTCGCCGAGCTCGTGGACGTCTACGGCATCGATCCGTATCCGGACGCGGAGTGCGGCGGCGATCCCACCGAGTTCTTCGAGCAACTGCGCGCGCTGCGAATGGTGACGCGCTCGCCGTTCCTCGCCGAGTTCGGCGCCGGAGTCTGGCACGGCGCGAAGTGCGACTACACGCCCGAGCACTACGGGTTCCTCGCGCACGCGGCGCTCGCCGGCGGAGTGCGCGGTTGGAACTGGTACATGCTGGTCGGGCGCGACAACTGGCAAGGTGCGCCGATCGACGACCGCGGTGAGCTCGATCCGCGGCTCGCGCCGGTGTTCCGCGACGCGGCGCGCGCGTTCGTCGAGCTCGAGGACGCACCGCCGCCCGAGACGAGCTTCGCAGTGACTTGGTCGTGGCGCTGGCAGCAGACCGCGGCCACACGCCGAGAGCGGCCGCGCGACCCGCTCTTCGGCGCGCTCGCGGCGTGTGGAGCGGAGTACGACTTCGTCGATGTCGACGCCGCCTTCGGCGATGCCGGCGCCAACTTCGTGGGTGCCGGCGCCGCGCGAAAGCTTCCCGCCGTGCCGCTCGTGTTCGTCGCCGGTGTCGTCGAGGACCCGGCAGCACTCTTCGCGTACGTCGAGCGCGGCGGCACGCTGGTGATGTTCCAGACGCTCGTCCCGGGCGTGCCGTGGCCCGACGGCACGAGCCACCACGCGCCGGATGCGCTCGAGAGCTCGCTCGGCTTCGTCACGCGCCGGCCGGTCTTCGCGTACCGCCGGGTTCCGGGCGAGCCGATCGTCGCGGTCCAACGCGCTTGGACCGACGATCCGAACCAGCGATTGCACCAGGCGCTCGCGCTCGGCCGCGAATACCTCACCGGGTTCGTCGAGCGTCGCGGCGCGGGTCGAATCGTCGTCGTCGGTTGCGAACCGACGCGTGAAGCGGTGCTCGCGGTGCTCACGCGCTTCGGCGCGTTGCCGCCCGCTTGGTCGATCACCCCCGGCGTGCACGTCGCGAAACGCGGGCGCAAGCTCGTCGTCTGTCGTGTCGGCGCGGCGGTGACCGCGCGCATCCGGGTGGGCGAGCGCGAGCTCTCGATCGAACTCCCGCGCACTGGCGGGCGGATCGTCGCGCTCGAAACGTGATTCCCTGCAACCGCCGCGAGTCGATGCAGTCTGTTCCGTTGCCGCGAACGAATGCGGAGCGAAAGGAGCAGACATGCAGTTCGATTTCAGCCAGTTGGAGGACGGCGAGTCCTTCATTTCCATCCCCGAAGGCACCTACCTGTGCCGCGTGGCCGAGGTCCGCGAGGGCCTCGCGCGCGACGGCAGCGCAAGGTGGGGCTTTCGCTTGGAGGTCGCGGAGGGCGAGTACGCCGGCCGCACCGCCGCGTGGGACGCGATCACGTGGAGCGACCGCGGCATCCACCGCGTCAAGCGCGTGCTTTCCGCCTTGGGGGTCGACACGAGCGGCCCCGTCGAGATCGAGGCCGCCGACTTGGTCGGCCTGCGCGCGTTCGCGACGCTCGAGCCCGAGGAGCGCGAGGATCCCGTGACCGGTCGCCGCCAGGTCCGCCTGCGCGTGCCGTACGCCGGCTACGCACCGGAACGGGCGTCGGGCGACGGCGCGACCACGTCGGGTGTCGGCGCCGCAGGCGACCTCGGCGGCGAGCGTGTGCACGAGCGCCCGTCCGAGTGTTCGCCCGAACACTCGCCCGAGTGCGCGCCCGATCGCTCACTCGACCACTCACTCGGCCGCTCATTCGATCGAACCCGGCTGCGTCCCGCGGCCGACGGTTCCGCGAACGGCCGCGCGCGCGAGCGGCCGCCGGAACGTTGACGCGCGCCGCCGCCGCTGGGATCGTGGGCGCATGGCTCAATCCCCTCGCCCGGGCGCGGAAGACGACATCCAAGACCTGCTGCGCGTCGCGCACGCCGCGGCGGTGCTCGCGCACAGTCCGTATTCGAAGATCCAAGTCGGTGCCGCGCTGGTGTCGACGAGCGGAGAGATCTTCACGGGCTGCAACGTCGAGAACGCGAGCTTCGGGCTCACGATCTGCGCCGAGCGAGCCGCCGTGGCAAAGGCGGTCTCCGCCGGCGTCACGAGCTTCCGCGCGATCGCAATCGCGAGCAGCCAGCCGCATCCATTGATGCCGTGCGGGGCGTGCCGCCAAGTGCTGCGCGAGTTCGCGAGCGACCTCGTGATCCACGTGCAGGGCAAACAAGGCCCGCGCGTCGACACGACGCTCGCGGAGCTCCTGCCGCGCTCGTTCGGCCCGTCCGATCTCGGCTGAGCTTCGCGACCGACTCGCCGCCTCACTTGCCGCCCCAATTGCCGTTCCACTTGCCGCTCCACCTGTCGCCGAACTCGTCATGGCCGCACCCAAGTCCGCCGTACAGCGCGTGAAGGCGCTGCGCGAGGAGCTCGCGCGGCACGATCGGCTCTACTACGTCGAAGCGAAGCCCGTCATCAGCGACGCGGAGTACGACAAGCTCTTCCGCGAGCTCGTCGCGCTGGAGACGGCGCATCCCGAGCTCGTCACACCGTCGAGTCCGACGCAACGCGTCGGCGAACCGCTCTCCGAAGGCCAAGGCTTCGAGAAGGTCCGCCACGACGTGCCGATGCTCTCGATCGACAGCCTGTTCGACGAAAGCGAGGTGCGTGACTTCGAAGCGAAGATCGTGCGCTTCCTGGGCCTCGAGTCCGGCGACGCGCTCGACTGGCGCGTCGAGCCGAAGTTCGACGGCGCGAGCGCGTCGTTGCTCTACGTCGACGGGGAACTGGTCCGCGGGCTGACGCGCGGCGACGGCGAAGTCGGCGAGGACATCACGCGCAACCTGCGCACCGTGCGCAACCTGCCGCTGCGGCTCGTCGGCGAGCGGCGTGCGGTGCCGTCCCGGCTCGAAGTGCGCGGCGAAGTGTTGATCGGCCGCGCCGCGTTCGAGCGCTTCAACCGCGAACGCGAGGCCGAAGGCAAACCGCTGCTCGCGAACCCGCGCAACGCGGCGGCGGGCTCGCTGCGCCGCAACGATCCCGGAGAAGTCGCGCGTTATCCGTTGCAGTTCTTCGCGTGGGCCGCGCCGCAGTGCGAAGGCGCGAAGTTCGAGACGCAGACCGAGGTCTCCGCCGCGCTCGGCGATTGGGGCTTCGCCGATTCGGGCCTCGCCGAACGCGTGCGCGGCATCGCGGGCTGCCTCGGCTACCGCGATCGACTGCTCTCGCGCCGGGCGGAGCTCGGCTACGAAGTCGACGGCGTCGTCGCGAAGCTCGATCGACTCGACCTGCGCGCGCGCCTCGGCGAAACGGCGCGTTCGACGCGCTGGCAGTTCGCGTACAAGTTCCCCGCGAGCGAAGCGAGCTCGATCCTGCGCGCGATCGAAGTGCAAGTCGGCGCGAACGGCCGCCTGACGCCGCGCGCGCACGTCGATCCGGTCGAGATCGGCGGTGTGGTGGTGCGGCACACGACGCTGCACAACGCCGAGCACGTCGCGAACCTGGGGCTGCACGTCGGCGACCGCGTCTTCCTCTATCGCGCCGGCGACGTGATCCCGCAGGTCCAAGGCGTCGCCGAAGCGGCGAGCGGCAAGGAGCCGAAGGGCTGGCGCGACGCGGTGCCCGAGGAGCTGCACGACGCCGAGCACGACGGGGCGATCCGTCCCGGCGTGACGTGGGAGTGGCGCGCGAGCTTCGTGATGCCCGAACGGTGCCCCGCCTGCGGTGCGACGGTCGTGCAGGAGGGCAAGTACTACCGCTGCCCGAACCTGCACGCGTGCAAACCGCAGGTCGTCGGCCGCACGATCGCGCTCACCGTCGGCTTCGAGATCGATCGGCTCGGCGAGAAGCTGATCGAGCAGCTCGTCGATCACGGACACGTCGCGACGCCGGCGGACATCTTCCACCTCGATCGCGCGAAGCTGCTCGAGCTCGAACGTTGGGGCGAGAAGAGCGTCGCGAACCTCTTCGCGCAGATCGCCGAGAAGCAACGCGTGCCGTTCGAGCGCTTCCTGATGGCGCTTTCGATCCCCGACGTCGGCCCTGCGACCGCGCGGCTCTTCGCGCAGCACTTCGCGAGCCTCGCGGCGCTCGAAGCGGCGACCGTGGACGAGCTACAGCTCGTGCACGGCGTCGGGCCGGAGCTCGCCGCGTCCGTGCGCGCCTGGTTCGAGGAACCGAAGAGCCGCGCGCTGCTCGAGCGGCTCTTCGCCGGCGGCGTCGAGATCGTGTACCCCGATCCGACGGCGGCGACCGGACCGCTCGCCGGCAAGACGATCGTGTTCACGGGCACGTTGACGGGGCTGACGCGCGCCGAAGCGAAGCGCCTCGCCGAGACCGCCGGAGCGAAAGTCGCGTCGGCGGTCAGCGCGAAGACGGACTATCTGGTCGCGGGTGCCGACGCGGGCTCCAAGGCGAAGAAAGCGGCCGAACTCGGCACGCAGGTGCTCGACGAAGCGCGTTTCCTCGCACTCGCTCGCGGCGAGGCGACGTGACGAGCGCGCCACGCCGAGCACACGACGCCGAGGACGCCGAGGACGCGACGCCGGGCGCGCTCGAGACGTGGCTCGAACGCGCGTCGTCGTGCACTCGCCTGGCGCCGCGCGACCGCGCGAGCTAACTTGAGCGCCCGCCGCGTGCCGCGGCGCGAGCTCGATGAGCGACGCCACCGACAAACCGGATCCGAACGCCCCGAAGCCCGATTTCGCACTGCCGGCGGGCTTCCGCTCGAACGAGACCGAGGAGCTCGTGCGCCGAGCGCAAGCCGGCGACGCGCAGGCGCTCAACGATCTCTTCGCGCGCTACCACAGCATCATGCTCGAGGTCGCGCGCCGCAAACTCGGCGCGAAGTTGCGCCGCAAGGAAGAGCCCGACGACCTCGCGCAGACGACGTTTCGCGAAGCGACGCGCGACTTCAAGAACTACGAGTACCGCGGCGAGGACTCGCTGCTGCGCTGGTTGATCCAGATCCTGCAGAACAAGATCCGCGACAAAGCGGAGTTCTATTCGGCCTCGAAGCGCGACGCGAGCCACGAAGTCGCGCTCGAAGGGCCGATCGATCCGGAGCGCGACACGCCGACGACGATCGAGCCGCCGAGCCACGATCTCTCGGTGACGCGGCAAGTGCAGCGCGACGAGAGCTTCGAGCTCCTGCGCCAAGCGGTCGAACAACTTTCGCCCGAGCATCGCCAAGCGATCACGCTCGTCTTCTTCCAAGGCATGCAGTTGCGCGACGCCGGCCAAGTGATGGGCGGCAAGACCGAGGACGCCGTGCGGATGATGCTGCGCCGAGCCGAGGGCAAACTGAACGAGGTCCTGAAGCGCAAGCTCGGCAAGGACCCGGAATCGTGAGCGTGGTCGCGGCGCGCGCGAGCTGAGCCGCACGCTCGAGCCACGCCGCAGGAGCGCGCCAGGTTGCGCGTTCGTCGCGGCGCGCTCGCGATGAGACGACCGCGCTGCCGCCACACGTTCGAGGTCGAGCGCGATTGCGCGGGAGCTGCACGGTGCGCCGTCGCCCGCGCACCGGCCCAGGCGTGCGCCCGCGAGCTCGTCGGCCCGAACGGGCCGTGGCGTGAGCTGCTCCGAGCCGGAGAGCCACGCGAGCTTCCGCGGCGCCGCAGCGCAGGCGAATCGTCGCCTCGCACGCGCGCGGAGCCGACGTCACGACGCGGCCGGGACGGCCGAGCCCACGCCTCTCGCGGGCCCTCCGCGGCCCCTTGCCAGGGCGGCGCGCCGGCGATAGAGTCCCCGCCCTTTCACGGGCCATTAACTCAACTGGTTAGAGTGCCATGTTCACAGCGTGGAAGTTGCTGGTTCGAATCCAGCATGGCCCACCACGCTCGACGTCCGCTGGTCGTGTTTCCGCGGACGAGTGTGTCCGCCGCGCGCTCGCGCGGCTGCCGTAGCGCCGCCATCCCATCGCTCACGGGGCCGCGCGGACGGACTCGAGTCGCGCGCATCGACCGCCGTCCGGGCGCCGAGGGACGGGCGCCGAGGGACGGGCGCCGGGCGCCGGGCGCCGGGCTCGCCGACGACTCACCCGATGCGGACAGCCGATCTCTCGCGGTGACTTGCCCGGGCGGACCCTGCGCGAGAAGCTGCTCGGCCGCGTGACGACGCCTCTATCGAGCCACGAGCGACGGGCCAGGCGGCTCGTGCCCCAGAAACCGGCGCACCTGGCCGCCTTCGCGAGCTCGTGCATGTTCGCGGCGGTGTGTGCAGCGTTCCTCGCGGCGAGCTGCGCGCTCGTCGAGAAGCCGAACGCCCGCCGGGCGGCGGCGTTGATCCAAGGCCGCGCGCTCGAGGACCTCACCGGTGTCGCGGTCTTCCTCGAAGTCTCGGGCGGCACGCGCGTGTCGGTCAGCGTGCAGAACGCGCCTCCCGGTGCGCACGGCGTCTTCGTGTGCCAAGGCGCGACGTGTGCCGACGCGCGCGAGCATTTCAATCCGACCCGCGCTCCGCACGGCTCGCGCGCGAGCGGCGCCCATCACGCAGGCGACCTCGGCAACCTGATCGTCGACGCGAACGGCGTCGGCTCGTTCGAGCTCGTCGTCGATGACCTTTCGGTCAACGATCCGGAGACCAGCGTGATCGGCAAGGTGCTCGTCATCGCCGAACGCGCGGACGACTTCACGACCCAACCGAACGGCAACTCCGGCGCGAAGCTCGCGTGCGGCGAGATCTACGCCGACCGGCGCTGAGTCAGAAACTGACGAAGAACGCGAGCGCGAGCCGGTCGTCGACCGCTGACGGCGTCAGGCCCCAAACGAGGTCGCCGCGTCGGCCGAAGAAGATCGACGCGCTGTCGCCCGAGTCCTCACCTGCCTCCGCGCCGTAGTGCGCGTCGTAGATCGTGTTCGCGACGAAGAAGCCGAGCAGCGCACCTGCGACGACGTCGGACGGGTAGTGCACGTGGCTCGACACGCGTTGTTCGGCGACGTGCACCGCCGGGACGAACGCGAGGTAGCCGAGTTTGCCCCACGGGCCCTCGAACGCGTCGTCGACGCTGCGCGCGAGGAACGTCGCGGCGGAGAACGCGCTCGAACTGTGGCCCGACGGGAAGGACGAGTCGTTGGAGCCGTTCGGTCGCTCGCGGCCGGCGAGCTCCTTCAAGCCGCGCGTCGCGAGCGTGTTGATCGCCCACGTCTCGAGGCCGACTTCGAGCGCCCGCGCTTGGTCGCCACGCAGCAGACTGACCGCGCTCCAGCCGAGCGCCGTCCAACGCAGGCCGTCGCGGTACTCGTCCGAGCTCGACGTGTCGCCGGTCGACGATTCATGGTCGAGTGCTTCGTCGTCGACGAGCCCGAGCTCGTCGCTCGCGAGCAGCAAGAGCGTCGCACCGGCCGCGGCCGCTTCGGGAATCACGCGCTCGGGCGCCGTGAACTGCGCGGCCGCGCCGTCGCGCCAAGGCCCGCCGTGGAAGTGCCGCGTGAACCGGTTCTCGGCGCAGCCCGCGAGGATGCAGACGAGCCCGGCGGCGGCGACGTTCGTGCTCGGTCGTGCGGCCATGCGGGCAGCGTTGCAGGCGCGGCCTCGCGTCGCAAGCGTGCCTTGCCCTTCGGCGCGCGCCGCGAGGAGTCGGTCCGCGGGCCATGCCGCACGGTGGCCTGCTCGATGGGGCCCGTCCTTCGAGCGTCGTGCGTCGAACGTCTCGAGTTGCACGCGGCACGCACGACTGCCGCAGCTCGAGCGGCAGAGCGCGAGTGCGCGACGAGTGCGACGGGTGCTGCGACGTCGGACGCGTTCCCGCCGTCGCGTCGACCCGTCGTCCGGCGCGCGTCCGGCGCGCGTTCGGAGACGAATTCGCGCCGCGCGGGATCAGGCGCCTTCGCTCGAACTATGCGTCCAGTCGTTCTCGAAAGCGCCCGGCAGCTTCGCCGCCGCGAGAGCCTCGCGGCTGCGGGTCTGGATCGACCAGTAGAATTCGACCACACGCTCGGTCAAGGCGCGCTCCGCGGCCTTCTCGGCGGTCGTGAGCGAGTCGAGGAACTCCGGTTCGGCCCGCAACTCCTCGAGCGAGTGCGAGGAGACGTGTTCGATCGCGCGCCTCAACGTGTTCGTCGCGCTGCCGTTCGCGATCGCCGTCAGGTGCATGGCCCACGAACGGTCGAAGTCGGTGCAGACGTTGAGTGAACCGAGTCGCAGGCGCGCCTCGAAGTTGAGCGACTTCAGCAAGTGGCACAGACCTCGGTTCGTGAAGTTGCGTTCGTGGAACGTGCGCAACAGCCACTCGTAGAAGAGGTCGAGCCGCGGGTCGAGGAAACGATAGTCGGGCTCGAAGGGCGTGCCGAGCAGGCGGCCTTCCGCGGCGAGCTGCTTCGCGATCGGCGCGCCAGCGTACGGGAGCATGCGGCAGAAGCTCGCGACGGTCCAACCATCGCCGACGAACGCGTCGAGGAAGTCGACGTTGTTCCGCACGATGTCGAACGTGCTCTGCGGCTCGAGCAACATGAACCCGAAGTCGAACGAGAGCCCCTCGGCGCGCAACACATCGGCCGCGTGCAGGTGCGCCGTCGGCTGCAGGCGCTTGCTGAGGTGCAGCAGTCCGGTTTCGTCACCCGACTCGACGCCCATGTACACGTGCGTCAGCCCGGCTTCCTTCAGGCGGACGATGTCGTCGCGGTGGATCTCGTCCGAGCGAGCGCTGATCTTGAAGGCGATCTTGCCGCCGAGGCCGCGCGCGAGGATCTCGTCCGCGACTTCGCAGGCCCACGCACGAGCACGTTTGCCGCCGCCGAGGAAGTCGTCGTCCTGGAAGAGGAAGACGCGCACGCCGCGGATCTGGTGCAGAGCCAGCAGCTCGTCCGCGATCGCCGCGGGCTTGCGCAAGCGACGCAGCGGACCCGGCTGGGCTTCGTAGAACGGGCGAATGCTGCAGAACGAGCAATCCCACGGACAGCCGCGGCTGCCGAGCACGGAAGCGGTCGGCAGCGCTTGCGCTTCGTAGTCGACGTCCATTCGCTCGGGCCACGGCAACGCATCGAGATCGTCGAGCGAGTGGCGCACGCCGCTCGTCGAAGCGCTTTCGCCCTCACGGAACGCGAGTCCGTGCACGGCGCGCCAATCCGCGCCGGTCGCGAGCGTCTGCAGCAACTCGACCAGCGTCTGCTCGCCCTCGAAGCGCACGATCGAGTCGAGCCCGGGCATGCGTTCCAGGACCTCCGCGTAGTCGAAGCTCGGGTAGTGGCCGCCCATCGTGACGTGGGCGGCCACTCCGGCTTCGCGCAGCGCGGCGATCACGGCGCCGAAGTTCGGCGCCATGTACTGGAAGATCAGCGAGAAGCCGATCGCGAGCGGCTCGAGCTCGCGCGCCAGCGACACGAGCTCCGACGGATCGGAACGGTACGTGACGATGCGTGGCACGAACCCCGCGCGGCGGATCGACGACGCCAGGTAGCGCAGACCGAGGTTGTCCTGGTCTTGGAATCCGACCAGCAAGACGTGCTTGCCCTTCGACTCTTCCACTCGCATCGCAACTGCTCCTTCGACGCCGGACGGGGCGCGTGTCGGCTTACTTCTTCTTGCCGGGTTCGAGTTGCTGGATGCGGTCCTGCATCACGCGTTCGATGGACTTCAACCGCACGAGCTCGGCGCCGATCTTGTGGAGTTGGGTCTCGAGCTCGGTCTTCGTCAGTCGGCCGATGTCTTCCGGGCTCGGATCGCTGATGCCGCCTCCCGGAACGCGTTGCAGCAGGTCGCCCAGACGCAGCTTGGCGAAGTCCTCGGGCACCGGGTCCGTGAAGCCGCCGCGATAACGGCGGATCAGGTCGAGCACGCGGACGTTCAGGAAATCGTCGGGCGGCGGGTCGGTGAACCAGCCCGGGTTGAACTTGACCAGCTCGCCGAGGCGCGAGCGCACGAAGTCCGCGCGTTGTCCGAAGAACTCGTCGGGCGGCGGATCGCCGATCGGGTGCTTCAACTTGAACACCCAGCGCTCGAGATCCTGCAAGCGACGGCCGATGTCCCAACGCCAGTGGCCGAGGTCGTCCGGCGGCGGATCGCCTTGCGGGCCCTTCAGGTGGACGATCGCCTTCTCGATCGACTCGATGCGTTTCGCGAGCGCGGCGAACTCGTGGTCGCTCATGGAACTGCTCCTCTCCGTGCGTGACGGGTGTTGGACCTGGGTGTGGGCCAACGACCCGGGGTCGCCGACTCGGCGATCCGGCGCCTCGTTCGGCCCGTCCTGGGGCCAGGCGATTCGCACGCGCGGAAGCACGACAAATCCCGAAACGCGCGCGACTCGTTCCGGGATCCGGCGTCAGCCGATCCACGCGGCACAGCGGCGACACGAAGCGGCTCGAAGCCGCGGCACGGAGCAGCCGCTGGCTTGCCGGTTCGGCCGGTCGGCGCGCAAGCCGCCGAAGAGAGTCTCGCTCAGCGTTGCGCGCGCACCGACTTGACCGCCGCGGTCAGAGCCGGGACGACTTCGAACGCATCGCCGACGATGCCGTAGTCGGCGACCTTGAAGATCGGCGCGTCTGCGTCCTTGTTGATCGCGACGATGACCTTCGACGTGCGCATGCCGGCGAGGTGCTGGATCGCGCCCGAGATGCCGACGGCGACGTAGAGCTGCGGCGACACCGTCTTGCCGGTTTGGCCGACCTGCTCGGAGTGCGGACGCCAACCGGCGTCGACCACCGCGCGCGACGCGCCGACCGCGGCGTTGCCGAACGCGGCGGCGAGCTCCTCGAGCAACCCGAAGTGCTCGGGGCCCTTCATCCCGCGGCCGCCCGAGACGACGACCGGCGCTTCTTTGACGTCGAGCTTGCCGCCCGCCTTCGCTTCGATCGCAGTGACGATCGCCTTGAGCACGTTCGACGAAGGCTTCACGACGACTTCGCCGGCCGCCGGCGCTTCGCGCAATCCGAACGTGTTCGGGCGCAACGTCGCGCAGAACACCGGCGCGTTCGATTCGAGCGTCGCGATCAACTTGCCGGCGAGCCACGGGCGCACGACTTTCGGCGTGCCCGAGAGATCGAGGCCCGTGCAGTCGCTGAAGACCGTCGAGTCGAGCTCGGCGGCGATGCGCGGCATGAGCTGCTTGCCCGACGAGCTCGCGGCGGCGAGGCACGCCTTCGCGCCGGTCTCGCGCACCAACGCGGCGACGTCGCGCGCAGTGCGGTCGGGGCTCGAGCGGCCGTCGCCCTTCAGCACGACCACACGATCTGCGCCGTGTTTGGCGAGCGCGGGCGCGACCGCTTCGGACTCTTGGACGACGGCGATCACGGTGCCGCCGGAGGCTTTCGCCGCGCCGAGCGTTTCGAGGCTCGCGCGCCGGACGTTGCCGTTCGATTGTTCGACGAGGACGACGATGGTGGTCATGGCGAGTTCCTCAGAGCAGCTCAGAGCACTTTGGCTTCGTTGCGCAGCGCGTCGATCAACGCCGGCACCGCGGCGGCGCCTTGGCCGACGACGCGACCTTCCTTGCGCGCGGGCGGCGGCTCGAGCTTGGCGACCGCTTGTTGGTTGGCGACGTCCTCGAAGGCGACTTCGTCGACCGACTTCTTCTTCGCCGCCATGATGCCCTTGAGGTTCGAGTAACGCGGCTCGTTCAAGCCCTTGTCGCAGGTGATCACCGCGGGCAGCGAGAACTCGACCGTCTCGACGCCGTCTTCGGTCTCGCGACACGCCTTGCCCGTGTCGGCGGCGAGCTCGAGCTTCACGACGTCGGTCACGCACGACCAGCCGAGCAACGTCGCGACGTACGCGCCGACCGCCGCGTTGTCGCGGTCGGTCGCGACGCGGCCCATGAAGACGACTCGAGCGTTGAGCTCTTGAAGCTTCTTCGCGAGCGCCTTGGCCGTCGCGCGCGCGTCACGAGCACCGAAGTTGGCGTCCTTCAGGATCACCGCCTTGTCCGCGCCCTTGGCGAGCGCGTCGCGCAGCTCTTTGGAGGCTTCCGACGGCCCGAGGGTCAGCACGGTGACTTCACCGCCGAGCTTCTCCTTGGTGCGGATCGCTTCTTCGATCGCGAGGTCGTCGTAGAACGACAGCATGTACTCCACGCCGGACGCGTCGACGGACTTGCCGTCGGCAGCGATCTTCGGCGTCGCTTCGGTCACGGGCACGCGCTTGACGCAGGCGACGATGTTCATCGGGGATCCTCGCGAAAAATCGACGGCCGCGGCACCTCGCTGCGGCCGTGATAAGGGGCGAGGATGATATCGGCGCGCGTCGAAAACGGTCAAGGCGACCGGCGACTCCGCGCGCGAAGCGGGCCGACTACGAACCTCGGCGCAGCCGTCCGGGCGAGCGCGAGTTCAGGGCTTCTGGAGCTCGCGCGCTTCCGCGGCGCTGACGCCGAACACCGGCGCGTCGAACGAGTGACCCAGATACACCTCGCGCACCCGCGGATCGGCGATCAGGTCGCGCGGCGCGCCATCGCGCAGGATCTGACCGTGGCTGATGATGTACGCGCGATCGGTGAGCTGCAGCGTCTCGCGCACGTTGTGGTCCGTGATCAACACGCCGATGCCTTTCGCGCGCATGCGCTGCACGAGCGTTTGGATCTCCTGCACCGCGATCGGGTCGACGCCCGCGAACGGTTCGTCGAGCAAGAGGATCACGGGTTTCGTCGCGAGCGAGCGCGCCAGTTCGAGGCGCCGCTGCTCACCGCCCGAGAGCGTCTCCGCGAGGCTCTTCACCAAGTGGGAGAGCTCGAGCTCCGCAAGCAGACGTTCTGCTTCCGCGTGACGCTCCTTGCGCGAGTACGGCATCGTCTCGAGCACCGCGAGCAAGTTCTCGAGCACCGTGAGTCGGCGGAAGATGCTCCGCTCTTGCGGCAGATAGCCCATGCCGATCCGCGCGCGTTGGTACATCGGCATCTTCGAGCAGTCCTTGCCGCGCAGGAGCACTTGCCCCGCGTCCGGTTTGGTCAACCCGACGGTCATGCGGAAGCTCGTCGTCTTGCCGGCGCCGTTCGGACCGAGCAGTCCGACGATCTCGCCCGCGTCGACGTGGAACGACACGCCGTCGACGACGCGCCGGCCCTTGAAGGACTTCACCAAGCTCTGCGTCTGGAGCAGGCGTTCGCCACGCCGCGCGTCTTCACTCATGCGCGGCAGTGTAGTGAGCGAACTCAGGAGGCGAGTCGAGGCGTAGATGGGCCGTCCGCATTCGCCCGTCGTCGGCCGGGATTGCGACTTCCCACCGCGAATCGGGCACGCGGGGACGGTAGACCGACCGCTGGTCGAGGAGCCGATCACCCCGTCGCGTGCGCGCGTCGCGCTCGGACTCGCTCTCGGTCGGCGAGCGCCGCGCGCACGATGCGAGTTCGTGACGAGGCTTTTGCGACTTGGTTGCAAGAAAGTCGCGTCGAAAAAGCGGCTGTGGATAACTCGTGGAGAGGTGGAGGCGCACGCTGGCGGGCCCTTGACGCTCGCTTTCGCTCGCCCACGCGATGGATGGCGCATCTCGAGTTGCCCATGGGCATGCGGAAGTTGCCCATCGCGTAAGTGGCTGCCAGAAAGCCCGTTGTGTTGACTGAACCGTGCGGGAGCGCGCGCTCCTGCGCTCGGGAAACGCCCCGATTCTGGGCTTCGCGCGTGGCCCGAGCGCGCACCATTTCGCCCCTTGGCGCTGTGGATAACCGAGCCGTGAGCGGCTGCGCGCGCGATTTTTCGGTCAAGCGGGGCGCCGTGCGGCGCTTTCCGGCGTCACCGGCGTCGACTCCCTCGCGCGAAGCCCGCGTCGGCGCGATTCCCAGGTTGCGCGAACGCCGTCCCGCGAGGTGCCGCCGCGCCGAACGGTGCGGCAGGACGCGGGAACTCGCCGCAGCACGATTCGCGGCGTCGCCGCCGCGGCGGTCGACGACTCCGGGAGGCCGCGCCTCGCGCGGCTCGCTCAGTGGATCCAGCGCAGCCGGTAGGCGTCGTACGTGGGCGAGATCGGCCAGAACACGAACACGGCGCGGCCGCAAATCAGCTCGCGCGCGACGAGCGGCGCCGCTTCGGGCATCGCTTTGGTCGCCGACGCGGAGGGGAAGTTCCAGAGCTCGCCCCACTCGTCGCGGAAGAACGTGGTCATCGTGTCGCCGACCATCGCTTGGACCGGGTTCTCGGTCATGCGTTTGTTGCCGCGCACGAGCTCGCCGTTCGAACCTTCGCCGGCCCACGAGAGTCGCTCGAACGTCCACTCGCGTCCGTCGCTCGAGTTCTGCGTGTTGTCGCCGAGCATGAAGTAGTGGCCGGCGGGAATCGTGAGCTCGGTCGTCTTCGCTTCGGACGTGTAGTAGATGTCGCGCCACACGCGGAGCTCGGCGAAGTCCGCGCCTTCGCCCGTGGCGACGAGGTTGGTCGAGTTCGACCACTCCTGCGCCGCGTTGTCCGATGCGCCCGCGATCTCGAGCTCGCAGACGACTTCGCCGTCGACTTCGAGCGAGAGCTGATCGTCCAGGTTCTGCGCAGCGAATTCGACCGTCTTGCCGGCGGAGAGTCGCCAAGCCGCCCCGAGCGCCTCGGTCGCCAGATTCGCGGCGGAAGCGACGTCCGGCGTGCCGTAGCGCACGCGGATGCGCGGCGCGGCATTCGCGTCGGCGGCGGGGCCGGGAAGCTCGAGCACGTAGCTACGCGGTCCTTCGCCGAACTCGACCGCGACCGACTTGCAGCCCGCGAGCGCCGTCACCGAGCCCACGACGCGCAGGTCGGCGACGTTGTGCCGCGAGAGTCCACCGGGCGAGCGCTGCAACGGCCCGATCTTGGCGTTGTAGCCGTGGTTGTACTCGTCCACGACGTTGCTCGCGCCACGCACCTTGAACTGAGCACGACCGTCGCCGCGCGCCGCGAGCGCCCTCGCGCCGGAGCTCCAGCCGGACGCGCTCGCGAACCAACCCGTCCGCGGGTCTTCGATCGTCGCGAGCTCCTTCCACGTCTCGCCTTGCACTCCGCGCGGACGCCGCAGCACTCGCCACGGCTCGGTCGCGTCCTTGCGCGTCCACAGGTCGCCGTTGAAGACGCGGAAGTCCTCGCCTGGCATCCCGACGATGCGCTTGATGAAGTTCTTCGAGCGGTCGAGCGGGTAGCGGAAGACGACGACTTCGTACCGCTCGGGATCGCGATAGTGGAAGGAGAACTTGTCGACCAGGATGCGGTCGAAGAGCCCGGTCGCTTCGTCGCCCATCAACGTGGGCTGCATCGACGGCGTCGGGATCTTGTACGCCTCGACGATGAAGTACTTGAGCATCACCGCGATGATGATCGCGACGGTGAAAGCCTCGATGTTGTCGCGCCACGGCGTCTTCCGGGCGGGCTTCTTCGTGGTCCTGGAGCTCAAGGGCGTGAGACTCTAACGGGCCGCGCCCGGCCGTCGAGCCCCGCCACGGCGTTCCAGCCCGGGAACTTGAACCGCTTGGCGCGGGCGGTGCGTTACGCGCCCGAGGGGCCCGGGCCGGCGTTTCGGCGGGGGCTCGCCGTCTTCGGAGAGGAGCGTCGAAAGTGCTCGCACAGTTCTTCGTGTACGCGCTCGTGTCGTTCGGTGGGCCTTCAGAGCCTTCGGATTCCGCATCGTCGTCGATTCCCTGGAACGCCAGGACCGTCGAGCACTTGTACAACCGCGCGGCGTTCGGAGCGCGGCGTGAAGAGATCGCGGAAGGCCTCGCGCTCGGCCCCGAAGCGTTGGTCGACCGTTTGATCCGCGCCGACGTCGAGTGGCCACGGATCGAGCCGCAACTCTTCCGGTGGGAGGACGTCGGGTTCACGCACCGTCAGTTGCCGATCAAGGGCTCGGACTTCGCGACGCTGCCGAGCAAGGAGCAAGTGCATCGCTGCAAGGACAACCGCCGCATCGACCGCGAGCAGTTCACGCAGCTCGAAGCGCGTTGGCTCGGACTGTGCGCCCGCAACGCGGCGCCGGTGCGCGATCGCATGACGCTCTTCTGGCACTCGCTCTTCACGACGTCGATCGAGGTCAACAAGCGCAAGTTCGAGATCATGAACCAGTTCCAGTGGCTGCGCGCGAACGCGCTCTCGAGCTACGCGGAGCTCCTGCGCGGCCTCGTGCGCGACCCGGCGATGCTGCAGTACTACGACAACACCGGGAACTACAAGGAGCACCCGAACGAGAACTTCGCGCGCGAGCTGATGGAGCTCTACAGCCTCGGCGAAGGTCACTACACCGAACACGACGTGCGCGAAGCGGCGCGCGCGCTCACCGGCTACGCCGGCGCGTCGGATGGCACGTTCGAGTTCCTTGCCGAGCGCCACGACGACGGCACGAAGACGATCCTCGGACGTACCGGGAACTTCGACGGCGAGCAGTTGGTCGAGATCCTGCTCTCTCGTCCGGCCTGCGCGCGTCACATCGCGACGCGTCTGATCCGCTACTTCGAAGGCGTGGAACCCACGCGCGACCGAGTCGGCGAGTACGCCGTGTTCCTGGTCGCGAACGATTGGCGGATCGAGCCCTTCCTGCGCAAGCTCTTCCTCGATCCGAGCTTCTATCGCGACGCGGCGCTGGGTGCGCGTGTCATGAGCCCGATCGAGTACTACGTGAGCACGTGTCACAAGCTCGGCTACGAGGCGCCGCCCGCATTCGCGCACGAGATGACCGATCTGCTCGGTCAGTCGCTCTACGCGCCACCGACGGTCAAGGGTTGGCCGGAGGGGCTCGGTTGGTTGGAGACCGACACGTTGTTGCGCCGTGGCAACTGCATCGCGCTGCTCGTCGGCGAGCTCGACAACGCTCCGCCCGCCTTGAGCGCCGCCGACACAGCGCAGCTCGAGTCCGCAGCGGACGCGTGCGTCACGGCCGAGATCGAAGCGGCGCTCTCCGGTCGCGGCGAGCTCGAGATGATGCTCGGCGAGCGGTCGTCGATCGGCACACAGCTTTCGTACTCCCGCATGCGCGGCTACATCGAAGGTGCGGCCTGGTCTCCGCTCGAAGCGTTGCTCGGCGACCTCGGCGCACGCGGGATCTCCACCGACGCGGAGCTCGTCGACGCGTTGCTCGAGGATTGGCTCTCGACGCCGCCCTCGGCCGAGACGCGCACGATCCTCGTCCAGTACCTCGGCACGCTGCGGCGCGACTTGGCGATCGGCGAGCGCTCGTTCCTCGACTCGCGCGAAGCGTTCGATTTCGCGGCGCGGCACCTCGCGTACCTCGTGTTCTCGCTGCCGGAGGCGCAACTCTCGTGAGCCCGATCCAATTCGACCGCCGCCGACTGCTCGCAGGCGGAATCGGCGCGCTCGGTGCGGCAGCGCTCGGCGCGTGTTCGCGGCGCGAGGCACACGCCGCGTCCGCCGAACCGATCCTGGTGCTCCTGCAGCTCTACGGAGGCGTCGACGGCTTGACGACGGTCGTGCCGTTCCGCGACGACGCGTACTACCGAGCGCGACCGACCATCGCGTTGGCGGAGAAGGACCTGTTGCGCGTCGACGAGGACCACGGGCTCCATCCGTCGCTGCGCGAGCTGCGCGCGAACTTCGACGAAGGCCGTGTCGCGATCGTCGAGGGCTGCGGCTATCCGGAGCCGTTCTACTCGCACTTCCGTTCGATGGACGTGTGGCACACGGGTTTCCACGAAGGCAAAGTCGCGGGCGAAGGTTGGATCGGGCGATTGCGAGAGGCGGCGTGGGCCGATCGAGCGAGCGACGAACTCGTCGTGCACGTCGGCAGCGAGTTGCCTTGGTCGCTCGCTTGCGCCTCGCGACCGCCGCTGGTCTTCGGCTCCGCCGGGAACTTCCAGTCCCTCGGCGACGACCGCGAGCAGCGCACGCTGCGCTACGCCGTGCGCGCCTCTCGCGACGCTGCGCCGCCGACGACGCCGGCGCCGCCGGCGACGCCCAGCGAACGCGCGCTCGAAGCGTTGCGCGCGTCGTTCGAAGCCGCAAGCCGCGCTTCGGAGCGCGTGCTCGCCGCCGTCGAGCACTACCAACCGAGCGTCGAGTATCCGAACGAGGCGCTCGCCGAATCGTTCCGCACGATCGCCGCGATGATCGACGCGGGCTTCGAGACTCGCGTGTATTCGCTCGCGCACGGCAACTACGACTCGCACGGCAATGTCCAAGTCGGGCTCTACAAGCAACTGCATCGGCGCTTGGACGCGTGTCTCGGCGCGTTCCTGGCGGACGTGCGTCGCACGACGCGGGGACGCGACGTCGTCGTGCTCGCGTTCTCCGAGTTCGGCCGACGCTTCCACGAGAACGAATCCAACGGCACGGATCACGGAGCCGCCGGGCCGGTCTTCTTGCTCGGCGAGCGTGTGCGTGGCGGGTTCCACGGGCGGCCGCCTTCGCTGGTCGAAGTCGACGCCGACGACAACCTCGTCTTCACCACGGACTTCCGTCGTGTGTACGCGAGCGTGCTCGAGCAGTGCTTCGGCGTCGCGAACGAACGTGTGCTCGGCACCCGCTGGGAGCCGTTGCCGCTGATCGCGTGAGCGCCGTGTCGCGCGCCGTGTCGCGCCCCGGCTGCTCGCCGGTCGCGCGCCGGCTGCGCGCCGGTTGCGGCGACTCGGGCCGCGCGCTCGAATGGCGCGCCTCATGACCACTCAATCGCTGTTCTCTGCCACCGATCGAGCGGTGATGCTCGCTCGCATCGGACGTCTGACGCCGACGTCGAAACGGCAGTGGGGCAAGATGGACGTCGCGCAGATGTGCCGGCACTGTCAGATCGGCCTGTTGCTCGCGATGGGAGAGATGCAGTTGAAGCGCAACCTGATGGGACTGCTCTTCGGCCGCCTCGCGAAGCGATCGCTCGTTTCGCCGAAGCCGTGGCGCCGCGGGCTGCCGACGGCGCCCGAGTTCCGCGTCACCGATCAGCGCGACTTCACTCGCGAACGCGACGCACTCGTCGCTCTCGTCGAGCGTTTCGGTCGCGGCGGTCCGGCGGTGCTGACCCGACACCCGCACCCGTTCTTCGGACCGATGACGACCGAGGAATGGATGCTGCTGCAGTGGCGCCATCTCGACCACCACTTGCAGCAGTTCGGCGCCTAGCTCTCGTTCAGCTCGACTTCTTCGCGGGCTTCGTGGAGCCCTTGGCCGCCGCCTTCGCGGCCGGTCGCTTGCCCGCGGCCTGCTTCACCGTGTCGCTCGAAGGCGCGGCCGACTTCTTCGCCGGCGCGTCGCCGCGCAGCGCGGCGAGCACTTGCTCGGTGTGCCCGTCGACCTTCACCGGCGACCAGAGCGCAGCGAGCTTGCCGTGTTCGTCGATCAAGAACGTCGAACGGATCGTGCCGGTGACTTCCTTGCCGTACATGAGCTTCTTGCCGAAGGCGCCGTAGCTCTGCGCGACGGCGTTGTTCGGATCGGCGAGCAAGTCGAATGGCAACTGATACTTCGTGCGGAACTTCGCGTGGCTCTGCAGCGAGTCCTTCGACACGCCGAGCACGATCGCGCCCGCCTTCTTCAGCGCGGCGTTCTCGTCGCGGAAGCTGCACGCTTCGCGCGTGCAGCCGGGCGTGTCGTCCTTCGGATAGAAGTACAGCACGACTTTCTTGCCCGCGAGGCTCGCGAGCGAGACCTTCTTGCCGTTGGTCGACTCGAGTTCGAACGCAGGCGCCGGAGCGCCGATCTTCAGCTTGTGTTCCTTGGCCATGGTGCGGGCAGTCTAGCGGCGGCGACGCGCGCCGCGGACGATCTCGGCCGTCGGCGGGAGTGTCGCGCTCGCCGCGCACGCAGCTCGTAGACGAAATGGGCTCGTCCGAGCGCCCATCGAGCGCCCATCGAGCCCGCGCGGCCGTCACACGCCGCGCACGTACTCTTCGTGGAACTCGATCCAGCGCGGCAGGACGTCGGCGAGCGACGAACGCTGCGGCAAGAACGCGATGCGCAGATGCTGGGTGCCCGGCGCCTGACCGAAACCGGCGCCGTTCACCGTGCAGAGCCCGGTGCGCTCGAGCAAGTTCATGCAGTAGTCGAAGTCGGTCGTGCCCACGGGCAACTTCCCGAGCCGCGGGAAGAGATACAGCGCGCCCACGCGGCCGAAACACTCGACGCCGCGCATCTGGCGCAACGCGGCTTGGACCAGCTCGGCCTTCGCGTGGAGTTCGTCGAGCGTTTCGGTCCGCTCGCGCACGAAGAGCTCGTGCGGCTCGCTGCCTTTCGGCGGCGGGCTCGCGATCAAGTACATCAGCGCTTGGCCGCTCGTGTTCGAGCACAGGCTCACCGACGCTTGCTTCTCGAGCAGCTCGAGCAAGCCGACGTTCGTGCCGCGGATCCGCGGCGCGTTGCGGACCTCGAGGTAGCCGCCGCGTCGGCCGCACTCGCCGTAGAAGCCCTTCGACGCGCTGTGCAGGCTGCAGAGCGGCACGTCGCGGCGACCGAGCACCTTGGCGAACGACACGAACTCCGCGCCGTAGACGTTCTCTTGATAGACCTCGTCGGCGATCACGACGAGTTCGTGCTCGGCAGCGAAGTCGAGCAACTCGCGGATGCTGCGCTCGGGCAGCACCGCGCCGGTCGGGTTGCCGGGGTTGATCGCGACGATCGCCTTGACGCGGATTCCGTCGCGTTTCGCTCGCGCGAGCGCTTCGTCGAGCGCCGCGCGTTCGAGCGTCCAACCGCTCTCTTCGTCGAGGTAGTAGTCGACTTGTCGACCGCCGCAGCGGCGGATCACCGCCGAGTAGAGCGGGTACTGCGGGATCGGGATCATCACGCCGTCCTGAGGACCGGCGATCAGGATCTCCATCACTTGTTTGACCGCTTCGCTCGCGCCGTTGGTGAGGAAGAGGCACTCGGGATCCGCGAGCACGGCCGGCGCGCCGCCGTCGCGGTCACGGAGGTCGATCGCTCGCGCGATCGCCTCACGGACGAACAGCGGTCCTTTGCTGTGTGTGTAGGCACCGAGCCCGCCGGCGAAGCCGCGCAACATGCGCTCGGCGAGGTCGAGCATGTACTCGCTCGCGACGCCGTCCTGCGGCAGACCGAGCTGCGGCGCGAGCTCTCGGAGCTTGCGCTCGCGCGCGAGGCTCTCCGGCCGGTCGAGCAAGCCGAGCACCCCGCGATAGAACGTGATCGGCCGCTGGCCGAGCGCCTGCGGGTTGCCGATGTTGCAGAAGATCACGTTGCGGCCCGCGCGTTGGAGCTCGGCGGCGCGCTTCGGGATCGGTCCGCGCACGGCGTACTCCATCTCGACGACGTTGGCGTTCGCAGCGAGCTCGATCGTCATGTGTGCATTCTTCGCAGGTGTGTTCGGCGGACGCGAGCCGGCTCGGTGGCGCGTGGCTCGCACGTCCCGACGGCGCGGCGTCGAGCGACGACGAGCACACGCGGGTCCGCCGGGGCGGCCCGCCAAGCTGTTTCGACTTCGCGGCGCACGAAAAGGCCGCCCATGTTACGAAAACCGCCTCGCGCCGTGGACGGCCGCGAGGCGGCGAAGCGTGCGTCCGCACGAGCACGCCGCGGAAGTCCGCGCGGCGGCTCGCTCCGACGCTACGGAACCAGCGTCAGCTCGACCGCGTTGGTGTAGGCCTGGCCGAGCGGCGCGGCGGCGCAAGTGGTCAGCGCTTGGAACGAGAACACGAGGCCGGCGAAGGCCGGGTCGTTCGGGATCGTGCGTTTGATCGTCTTCGGCGGGCCGGAGCCGACCGTGGTGACGCGGAAGACGCTCATGAAGGCCGGATCGAGGTCGAGCTCGCCGAACGGCGTCGTTTGCGGCGCGACGAGCGGCTTGCGCGCGAAGTAGACCGTCGTCGCGTTGCCTTGCGGACCCCAGAGCTCGAGAGCGAGCGGCGAACCGAGCTCACCGGTGCTCTGCAGGAAGAGCGGCGCGAACTCGAAGGCGCCGACGTCGAAGCGCTCTTGCGTGTCGAGGTCGCCGTCGATCGGCCGCACGGAACCTGCGAGGTCGAGCCCACCCGCGACACCGGCCGGATCGCCGGCCTCGATGCATGGGCTCGCCCAACGGAGTCGGTAGTCGAAGTTCGACGGATCGACGAAGAGCGGATTCGCCGCGAAGTTGCCGTTCGTGCCGGCGAAATCACCGTCGGCGATGTCGCAGTACGCGACGGTCGTGAACGCCGGGTGGGCCGGGTTCTCGTTCAGGTCGTCGAAGTAGCTGAAGACGATTCCGTCACGCAGCGTGACGAAGATGTCCGGCGACCAGCCGGTCGGCGCGAACGCTTCGATGCCGTCGTGGTTGTCGGCGATCGTCGTGCGGACGATGTCGAGTTGGATCGCCGAGTTGGTGATGTTGTCGCGGACGAGCTCCGCACGGATGCCTTTGCCCGCGTTGAAGGCGATCAACGAGTCGGCGATCGCAACGTGCGTCACGTTGCTCGTGACTTGCACGTCGTGCAGCACGGCGAGCGCGTCGTTTCCGTTCGCCGCGAGCTGCGAACGCACGAGCGTGACTTCGATGCCGCCGCCTTCGTCGAGCACGCGGATGCCGTCACCGAAGCTGCCGACGACGCGTGATTCGACGAGCTCGAGCTTCGCCGGCGCCGAAGCCGCGGCGTTCGAGACGAGCAAGCCCTCGACGCAGTCCTTGATCTCGACGTCGAGCAAGGCGACGTCGGTCGTTCCGCAGCCCCAGGAACAACCGCCCGACGTCGTCAAACCGGCGACGTTCATGCCGAGGATGCGGCAGTGTTCGAGCCGCAGGTACTGCACGCTCGAGCTCGATTGCACGCTGACGCCGTAGTCGGCTCCTTCGAAGCGCAAGCCGCGCCAGACGGTCAGCGGTCCGGTGTAGAAGCCGCCGAAGTGCCCGACGAACGCGCTCACCAAGGTTCCGCTGCCCGGGCCGGCGATGACGGTTTCGGTCAGTCCGGCATCCCCGACGACGACCAGCGCGTCGCGCGGTTGCAGCGGGAACACTTCGCCGAGCGCCTGATCGTACGTGCCCGGTGCGACGTGGATCGTCTGCGTTTCACCCGCCGGCGGCGTCGGCGTCGCGGCGAGCGCGTGCGTGATCGTCTTCCACGCGTCGCGTGGATGCGTGCCGCCGTTCAGGTCGTCGCCCGACGACGCGTCGACGTACCAGTCGCCGGCGAGCGCGGGCGCCGCGCTGGCGAAGACGACGCCGAGCGTGCGGGCCAGGCACCACATGCGGCGCTCCGTGTGCGCGCGCCTCGCGGCGCGCTCGGTTGCTGATTTCTTCATCACCGAAACCTCCTCGAGCCTGCGCTCGTCATCCCGTGTTCGCGGCGATTGGGCGGCGGTAACGATGGACCACCCACGCCCGACTCGCCGGCGAACTCGCACTCTTGAGCCCGCAAGCGAGCGTCATCGCGTCGGATCGAGTGCGGAGACGGTGCGCAGAGCGCTTGGTGGCGCCTGCGCCGGTCCCTAGGAGAGGCGGTGCCCGGCGAGGGTTCGGCCGGCGTTCGGCGCACCGTCTTGCGCTCCGGGCTGCCCACGGCGGATCGCGCGGCGTGTCGCACTGCGTATCGCACTGCGTATCGCACGGGGCGGCGCTAGGCGCATCGAACGACGTCTAGGATGCCGATCCATGCGGCGCGAACGACCGAACTCAGCGCGGGAGGTGAGCTTGCGGCCGGTCGCGGCCGCCGATCTCGACGCGTTCTTCGCGCACCAGGCGGATCCGATCGCGTGCGAGCTCGCGGGCTTCACCTCGCGAGATCGAGCGAGCTTCGACGCCCATTGGCGCCGCCTGCTCGGCGACCCGGGAGAACGCCTCGCCGCCGTGATTGCCGCCGTGATTGCCGACGGTGAGCTCGTCGGCAACATCGGCGCGTGGGGGCCGGCGGACGAGCGGCTGGTCGGCTACTGGATCGCGCGCGAGCACTGGCATCGCGGCATCGCGACGCGCGCGCTCACGGCGTTCCTCGCGCGCGAGCCCGTTCGGCCGCTCTTCGCGCACGTCGTGCCCAGCAACGCGCCGTCGATCCGCGTGCTCGAGAAGTGCGGCTTCGTCCTCGACACTCGCGCGACCAATGCCGAAGAGCTCACGTTTCGCCGCGATCGACCCGGGGCGGATCGTGGCGCTTCGCCAACGGCCTAGGTCGCGGGCGCTGGATGGATGAGGCGGGAGCAGCGAGCGTTCTCGGCTACGGCAAGACCACGTAGCGCAAGCCGTTCGAGAGCGCGATGTTGTTCGGCGGCGCGAACGCGGGATCGCGCCCCCAAGCCTGCACGTAGACGGCCGTCCCCGGAACGAGCAGGGCAGGCAGCGGATTCCCGCCAAGCGAGCCGCTCGCGAACGCGTTGAAGTCGAGCGTGTAGCTGCCGCTGCAATCGAGGTTCGGCGGCGGATTTCCGCCCGAGTTCTGGTTGGGCGAACGTTGGATCGGGGGCGCCACGCACAGGAGCCCACCGCCGAAGGGCGTCGCCGCGGCGCCGTTGATCCCGTACAGGAACAGGCCCGCCTTGTTGTTCCGCGCTTGGCTCGCGGTCACGGTGAATCCGGACGTCGCGGCCGCGCTCGAGAGCCCCGTGAAGCTCAAGCTCAGGTTGCAGTTCGCCAACTTCGCCGTGCAGTACGTCTGCGGCGAGTCATTGAGATCGAACTGCACGACTGCGGCATCTTGGTCTGCGGTCGCCTGCGTGTTGCCGAACGCGACGATGCGGTTGTTCGGCGCCCAGACCTGACTCCACACGGCGAGGACCGCGCCGGGCGTCGTGAACCTGCGGATCCAGTCGATGGCTCCCGAGCGGTCCATCTGCATGACGAACGTCTGGTCGTTCGCCGAGCCGAAGGTGCTGCCTTCCCTGCCCACGACGTAGAGCTGGCTCGCCGAGCCACGGACGAGTCGCCCGCCCGACGCGCCCGCCTGCTGCGCGCCCTTGTAGTGGTCGTCCGACAGCACCTGGCCCATCTGGCCGCGGCGAGACCATTGGAACTCCGGCGTGGAGAAGGGATTGTTCGTCGCGGTGCAGTGCAGCACGTCGTCGGCGAGCAGCAGATCGCCGGGGGTGTTGTCGGGCAGGCCGAGCGCTTGCTTCCACACTTGCGTTCCGCCGACGCCGAAGCGCGCGACGAACGTGCGCCTGAACGTGGAGAAGCCGTTCGAGAACGTCTCGTAGCCGGTGACGTACGCGCCTTGGAACGCGTCGCTGATCACGCGCGTGGCCGCGCTCGACCCCGTGCCGAACTCGACCGTCCATTGTGCCGCGCCCGACGGGTCTCGGCGGGCGACGAACGCATTCGAACCCGCCAGGCCGGCCACCAACAGATACCCGAACGAGTCGATGGAGAGGTCGGTCGCGACGTCCTGGCCGCCGGACTGGCCGTCGAACTCGACCGTCCACGAGAGCGCGCCCGACGGCGTGTAACCGCGCAGGAGGACGTTGCTCGGATTCGGCGACGTCGTGATCGAACCCGCGACGACGGCGTCACCGACCGAACTGAGCTCGATCGAGGAGAGTTCCGCGAGCAAGCCGGCGCCGAGATCGGACCAGAGCAGGTTGCCGTTCGTGTCGTAGCGCACGATGAAGTACGGAGCTCCGACGACGCACACGTCGCCGTTCGCCGCCACGACCAGATCGCGCGGTGTGTCGTTGACGCCGGTCGGCACGTCGATCCGTCGCGTCCACGACAGTGTGCCGGTAGGGGAGTACTTGTTGACGTCGACCTGGCTCTCGCCGCTCGAGTTGATCCACACCGACGATGCGAGGAACACGTTCCCGAGCGCATCGACGCCTGCCGCCGCGCCTCGGTCGAACAGGCCTGCCTGCGCGCCGTCGTGCGTGGCGATCCAATCGACCTGGACTTGCGCGACGGCGGCCGTCGTCGAGGCGAGAGTAACGAAGCAGGCGAGTGCGTTGCGGAGCAGCAGCATGGGCGGGCCTCGAGTGGGAATCGGGAGAGCGAATCGGCTTCGGGGGCGCGAGGATGGTTTGCCGACGGGGCGTGCGTGGGTCGTGACGCGAGCCGCGAGAGCCGCTCGACGAAACCAACCGCCGAAGCGGCGCCTGTCGGAAGCTCATCACACCGTGCCCGACGATCAGGGTTCAGGCTACCCCCTTCGTTTCGCGTGACGCCGAATCGACTCACGCGTTCGTCGTCCGTGCAGGAAATTGCCGCGTCATGTTGCGTGGCTGCAATGCGCAGCGAACGTGCACACGGGGCGCAGCGGTCGGCGCCGGCTTGCAGGCGCGCCGCCGGTCGTCGGCGGGACCTCCCGCGGATCCCGCTCCGTCGGCTGCTTCTTCGCCGCCGCCGAGGACCGCCAGGAAGACCTTCCGCGGGATGTCGACGTTGCCGATCCGGCGCACGCGGCGTTCGCCTTCCTTTCGCTGCTCGAGCAGCTCGCGCTTGCGGCTGACGTCGCCGCCGTGGCACTTCGCGGTGACGTCCTTGCGGAAGCCGGCGATCGTCTCGCGCGCGATGATGCGACCGTCGATCGTGGGTTGGCGCTCGAGCTCGAAGCGTCGCGCTCGCACGGACGGGTGCTGCACGCGCGGCGCCCTAGCGTTCAACCGGATGCAAACGAGGGACGCGGCGCGGTGGATTCGCTCGGACGTGTGTGGGTCACGCGTTGGCACGGATGCGCGACACGAGCTGCTTCGGATTCTTCTCGACGAAGTCGAGCCGAGTCGGAGTGCGCAGGGTCCAAGTGCGTGCCGCGCGACGTATTCCAGCATTCGTCGTGGTGGGCCACATTCGCGCGGGATTCCGTAGGCGCACACCGCCGCGGCGCGACCGACGCGCGGCAAGGAGGGACGAGGTGTCGATTCACCGAACGACCGTGCAGGTGCTCGCCGTCGCGACCACTTGCGCCACTTTGTGTGCACAGTTCACCGTTCGGGCAAGCGTGGACTCGAAGGGTTATGAGGCGAACCTCGATAGCGGTCTGACGTCGTTGTCCGCCGACGGCCGCTACGTCGTGTTCACTTCGTCCGCGACGAACCTGGCGCCACTCGACGGCAATGGAACGATCGACGCCTTCGTCCGGGATCGTTCCACGGCAACGACCGAGCTCATCAGCATTGCGTTGAACGGCAGAGCCGGAAACGACTACTCCGCAGCCGGCGACATCTCCGCCGACGGTCGTTTCGTCGTCTTCCAGAGCCGCGCGACCGACCTCACACCGGGTTGGGATCCATTCGGCGATGCCGACATCTTTCTCAGGGACAGAGCCACGGGCACGACCGAGCGGATCACGCAACCCAAGACGGCCGCGCAAAGCGGCAAGAACGAACCGCCGTGCATCTCCGGGGACGGGAGCACCATCGTCTTCGAGAGCTTGGCGAAACTCGATCCGCACGACAACGATGCGGAGTACGACATCTACGTGCACGACCGAGCGACCGGCATCACGCAGTTGGCCATTCCGTCGGGTCCGAGCTGCATCTCACCCTCGATCTCCGCCGACGGTCGAATGTTGGCGTTCATCTCCGCGCTGAGCACGTTCGTTCCAGGCGACACGAACGGAGTCGCGGACGCCTTCCTATTGGACCGAACGACGGGTTCGATCGTGCGCGTCAGCGTCGATTCGAACGGCGTGCAGGGGGACGGACTGACGGCGCTCGCGGACGTGTCCGCGGACGGCCGAACGTTGGCGCTCTGGTCGTGGGCGACCAATTTCGCGCCTGACGACACGAACGGGATGGAGGACATTTTCGTCCACGACACCGTGGCGCACACGACGTCGAGAGTCAGCGTCGATTCGTTCGGCGGTCAGTCGAACGCCTACAGCGAACGACCGGTGATCTCAGGTGACGGCCGACGCGTCGCGTTCGCGAGCTTCGCTTCGAACCTCGTTCCCGGCGACGTCAACGGGTTCATGGACATCTTCGTGCACGACCGACAAACCGGCGTGACCGAGTTGGCATCGTGCAACTCCTGGGGAGTGCCCGCACAGGACGACGAGAGCTACGCCGCCAGCATCTCGGCGGACGGTCTCGTCATCGGTTTCACTTCGTCCGCCAGCAACCTCGTGCCGGGACCCGCGAGCCATGCGCTCGGTGCGTACGCGCGAGTCCTGTCTGCGTGCGACCCCTCGATCACCACGTACTGCACGGCGAAGGTCAACTCGCTCGGTTGTCTACCGCGGATCGTCGCAACGGGGATCCCGAGCGGTTCCGCTGTCTCGGGATTCGTCATCGCAGCCGAGCAAGTGGCGCCCGGGGAAGCGGGCGTGTTGCTCTACAGCTACCACGGGCTCGCGAGCGCGCCGTTCGAGGGCGGTTTCCTCTGCGCCGCCGCGCCGTTGAAGCGTTCGCCCGTGCAGTTCGCGAGCGCTGGTGGCGCGCCGCCGTGCGTGGGCACCTACGCGCTCGATTTCAACGCGCGGATCGCCAGCGGCATCGATCCCAGTCTGGTCGTGGGGCAACGCGTGTGGGCGCAGTACTGGATGCGCGATTCGGGCTCGGCTCCGGCGACCGGGCTCACGGACGCCGTGACGTTCGTCGTGTGTCAGTGAGCCCGCCAGCTCGGCGCGCGGCGCCTGGGCCGGCTCTCGTGCGCGCGGGTCGCGTGAGCGCCGCTCAGTCGGCTTCTTCTTCGCCGCCGCCGAGGACCGCGAGGAAGGCCTTCTGCGGGATGTCGACGTTGCCGATCTGGCGCATGCGGCGTTTGCCTTCCTTCTGCTTCTCGAGCAGCTTGCGCTTGCGGCTGACGTCGCCGCCGTAGCACTTCGCGGTGACGTCCTTGCGGAAGGCGGCGATCGTCTCGCGCGCGATGATGCGGCTGTCGATCGCGGCTTGCAGCGCGATCTCGAACTGGTGCCGCGGGATCTCCTTGCGCATGCGCTTGATGATCGCGCGGCCGCGGTACTCCGCCTGGTCCTTGTGCACGATGCACGTCAACGCGTCGACTTCCTTCGCGTTGACCAGGATGCGTAGCTTGACGAGCTGGCTCGGCTTGAAGCCGGTGATCTCGTAGTTGAGCGTGCCGTAGCCGCGCGTCGAGCTCTTCAGCTTGTCGAAGAAGTCGTAGATGATCTCGGCGAGCGGGATGTCGTAGACGAGCTGCACGCGCGTCGGCGACAGGTGCTCTTGCCGCACGAACGTCCCGCGGTGATCGGACGCGATCTTCATCACGTTGCCGATGTACTCGGTCGGGATCATGATCGCGACGCGAGCGTAGGGCTCGAGGATCTCCTCGTACTTGTCCGGCGACGGCAACTGCCCCGGCGAGTGGATCACTTTCTTCGAGCCGTCGGCGTGGATGATCTCGTAAGTGACCGTCGGCGCGGTCTGGATCATGTCGAGGTCGTGCTCGCGCTCGAGGCGCTCCTGCACGATCTCCATGTGCAGCAGGCCGAGGAAGCCGCAGCGGAAGCCGAAACCGAGCGCTTCGCTGGTGACCGGCTCGAAGTCGAACGACGAATCGGAGAGCGCAAGCGTCGTCAGACCTTCGCGCAGGCTCTCGAAGTCGCCGGTGTTCGTCGGGAAGAAGTCCGCGTACACCATGTGCATCGGCGGACGGTAGCCCGGGAGCATCTCGACCTTCGGGCCCTTGTGGACCGTCATCGTGTCGCCGATGCGCACGTCGCCGAGCTGTTTGATGTTCGAGATGAAGTAGCCGACCTCGCCGGGGCCGAGCTTGCCGCAGCGCGCCATCTTCGGCGTGAAGCGGCCGATCTCGATCGCTTCGTACACCTTGTCGGTGCCGAGCATGTGGATCATCTGGCGCTCTTCGATCGTCCCGTCGACGACGCGCAAGTAGACGATGATGCCGCGGTACTCGTCGTACTGCGCGTCGAAGATCAGCGCGCGCAGCGGGTCGCTGGGCTCGCCCTTCGGCGGCGGGATGCGCTCGACGATCTGATCGAGCAGTTGGGGCACGCCGAGTCCGGTCTTGCCCGACACACCGAGCGCACCGGTCGCGTCGATGCCGATCGAGTTCTCGATCTCCTCGCGCACGGTGTCGGGCCGCGCGTGCGGCAAGTCGATCTTGTTGATCACGGGCAGGACTTCGAGCCCGCCTTCGACGGCGAGGTAGGCGTTCGCGACCGTCTGCGCTTCGACGCCTTGGCTCGCGTCGACGAGCAAGAGCGCACCTTCGCACGCTTGCAGCGCCTTCTGCACTTCGTAGTTGAAGTCGACGTGTCCCGGCGTGTCGATCAGGTTGAGCTCGTAGCGCTTGCCCTGGTAGTCGTGCCAGATCGTGACCGCGCTCGCCTTGATCGTGATGCCGCGCTCGCGCTCGAGGTCCATCGAGTCGAGGAGCTGCGCCTTCATGTCGCGCTTCTCGACGGCCCCGGTGAGCTCGAGGAAGCGGTCCGCCAGCGTCGACTTGCCATGGTCGATGTGCGCGATGATCGCGAAGTTGCGGATGTGGGCGTTGGTCACGGTGCGACCCTCGGACGCCCATGCGCGGGCTTCGGAGGGGCGAAGAGTATACGGACCGCCGCGAACCCCCGCGATGGAGCCCGCCCGAGGCGCCACGGCGGTCACTGCGCCGGGTGCAGCTCCGGCAGATCCCGCAGCCTGCGCACCAGCTCCGCCAACGCGCGCCCGCGGTGACTGATCGTGCTCTTCTCGTCGAGCGAGAGCTCGGCGAACCCCTTGCCGGTCTGTGCGAACCCCGGCTCGGTGAAGAGGAAGAGCGGGTCGTAGCCGAAGTCGCCGTCGCCCCGCGGCGCGAAGAGGATCCGGCCCTTGGCGGTGCCTTCGATCGTCAGCGCGATCGAGCCGTCCGGTCGCGCGAGCGCCAGCGCGCAGACGAAGCGCGCGCCGCGACGGGCCTCCGGAACGTCGGCGAGTTTCGCGAGCAGGAGCTCGTTGTTCGCCGCATCGTCGCCGTGGCGTCCGGCGAAACGCGCGGAGAGCACGCCGGGCGCGCCGTTCAGAGCTTCGACTTCGAGGCCCGAGTCGTCGGCGAGCGACCACAGTCCGCTCGCGCGCGCCGCCGAACTCGCCTTCTTCTCCGCGTTTTCCCGGAACGTCGGACGGTCTTCGTCGACTTTCGGCAGTCCGCCGATCGCACTCGGCAAGAGCGCTTCGAAGCCGAGGGGCGCGAGCAAACGCGTGAGCTCGGCGAGCTTCTTCTTGTTCTCGCTCGCGATCAGCAGACGTTGCATGCGGGGACTCGACGCTCGCGGGCGTCTACTTCGTCGCCAGCGCCTGTTTCTGCAGCTCGAAGAGCCGCGCGATCGCCGCCGATCCCGTCTCGAGCATCGCGTCGAGGTCCTGGCGGGAGAACAACGCGCCTTCGGCGGAGCTCTGGACCTCGACGAACTGACCGGTGCCGGTCATCACGATGTTGGCGTCGGTCTCGGCCTTGCTGTCCTCGCTGTAGTCGAGGTCGCACAGGATCTGGCCGGCGACGCGACCGACGGAAACCGCGGCGACTTGGGTCTTTAGGGGCCACGCGCGCAGGATGCGCCGGCCGTCCATGTGAGTCAGCAGGTCGTGCAGCGCGACCCACGCGCCCGAGATGGCCGCGCAACGCGTGCCGCCGTCCGCTTGGAGCACGTCGCAGTCGAGCCAGATCGTCCGTTCGGTGAGCTTCTGCAGTTCGACGACCGCGCGCAGCGAACGACCGATCAAACGTTGGATCTCGATCGAACGCCCGTCGACCTTGCCGGAGCGATCGCGCTGCTTGCGATCGGAGGACGCCGAGGGAAGCATCGAGTACTCCGCCGTCAACCAACCCTGGCCGCGGCCTTGCAGGAAGGGCGGCACTCCGTCGGTGTACATCGCGGTGCAGAGCACGCGCGTGCGGCCGAAACAGGCGAGCACGGAGCCCGGCGCCGTGTCGGTGAAACGGCGTTGAAAGGTGACGTTGCGGAGGTCTTGGGCGGCGCGCCCGTCGTTACGTGCCATGGAGGGCGCGGAGTATACGGGCTCGCGTGCAGTTCTCGGAGTTTGGGTGCAACCGTTCACCGGCCGGACGTCTTCATCTGCGGAACCCCGCGATCCGTCGACGGCCGCCGGCGTCGAGGCGATCGCGAAGACGCGAACTTGGGCAGATCGGAAGCATGAAGCGACGCCGTCGGATCGAGCTCGGCCGAACCGTGGGGAGAAGTCGTTCGATCGAGCGCTCGACGGCGCGGGGTTCCGCTCTTTGACAACTCAGAGTTTCGTCAGCGCTCGCACGTGTTCGAGCGGGATCCAGCGCAGCACGGCGCGACCGGCGTCGGGGCTCGCGCTCGAGGTCTCGGCGCCAGCGTTGCCGGCGACGGCAGCGCCTGTGTCCGCGCCCGTGCCCGCGCCCGTGCCTGAGCCTGAGCCTGTGCGCTCCATCTCGAGCTCGAGCTCGAGCTCGAGCCCGCGACACGTCTCGAGGTCACGCAGGCGGCCGCGAATCTCGCCACGAGGTCCCTCGCCCTGCGGCGCTTCGACGCACACTCGCGCGCCGAGCAGGCCCGCGGCCTCGGCGTACTCGCGCGCCGTGGTCTCGGTCCGTGCGGTGTCCCAACTCGTGCTCGGCGCCGCCTCGGATTCACGAACCGCGCGCTCGAGCGCGGGCTCGAGCTCTGCGAGCGCCGCACGCAGCACGTCGTCGGTCGAGCGTTCGACGCCGCAGAGCGCGAGGCTCGTCACTGCGCGTTCCGCGAGCAACTCGGGGGCGAACGTGCGCTGTGCGACGTTGATGCCGACGCCGACGACGTAGTGGGGGGCGCGTGGGTCGAGTCCGCGGGTTTCGACCAGGATGCCGACCAACTTCGCGCGCCCGACGAACAGGTCGTTCGGCCACTTGAGCTCGACCCCGAGCAGCCCGAGTGCTCGCAGCGCGCGCCAGACGGCGAGGCCGCTCGCCATCGTCAGCGCGGGCGGGGAGACCGGTCGCCGAGGCAGGAGCGCGATCGAGAAGTAGAGCCCCTCACCCGGCGGGCTGTGCCACGTCGCGCCGCGCCGTCCGCGGCCGCGGGTCTGTTCGCGTGCGACGAAAACGTCGCCGTGTCGCGCCTCGCCGTTCGCGATCGCCGCGAGCGCGCGTTCGTTGGTCGAGTCGGTGACGTCGTAGCGAGTGATACGCCCCGACCACGCGCGCGAGTCGTCCGCGGACATGGGCTCCGACGCTAGCGCCACCGCGCCGCGCGGTCGAATCGGCGCGCTCGCGATCAAGCGCGCCCTGGATCAGGCGCGCTCTGGATCAGGCGTGAAAGCTCTCGGAGCGCTGGTTGAGCAGGCCCTGCAGCCGCGCCATCACGTTGGAGTGGATCTGGCAGACGCGGCTCTCGGTCAGCGCGAGCATCTCGCCGATCTCCCGCATCGTGTGACCGACGTGGTAATACTGCTCGATGATGAACCGCTCCTTGTAGGTGAGCGAGCGCGTGATGTGGTTCATCACGTCGCGGCGGTTCAGCTCGTGGATCGGATCGATCGCGTTCTTGTCGACCAGCACCTCGACCTTTTCGACGGAGCTGTCGTCGTCGCGGTCGTCCCAACGCTCGGAGAGCGAGAACATCGTCTTCGCTTGGCTGCTGGTGATCTCGTTCGCGAGTTCGCCGTGCTCCATCTCGAGCGCCGCGGCGAGTTCCGCGTGCGTCGGTTCGCGGCCGTATTCGCCTTGGAGCTTGTGCAGCGCCTTCTCGATCTTCGATGCCTTGAGGCGCACCAAACGCGGCACCCAGTCCTGCGAGCGAAGCTGGTCGAGGATCGAGCCGCGGATGCGCGTCGTGCAGTACGTCTTGAACTTGATCCCGCGGTCAGGGTCGAAGCCGCGGATCGCATCCATCAGGCCGAACAGGCCCGCACTGACCAGGTCGTCGAGCTCGATCGACTTGGGCAACGTCTGCAGCAGCCGCTCCGCGATGTGCTTGACCAGCGGGTAGTGCAGCTCCATCAACACGTTGCGCAGCAGCTCGATCCAGTCGGCGTCGACCGGTTTGACGCGCACGGCCTTGCGGTAGAGCGTCCAAAGCTCCTCGGTCGCCATCGCCTTCAGCGCGTCGACCTCCGGTCGCTTGCCCTTCTTGAGCAGCGCTTGGACCTTCGCCGCTGTCAGCGGCGGCGGCGCGGGCGGCAAAGCGAGTTCGGCCGACACGTCGAGCAGCGGCTCGGAGGCACTTGCGACGCCTTGGACGGTTCGCATGGACGCCTTGGCGCCCGTCGAAGTCGCGCTCTCCACGTTCGTGACCGCCGACTTCGACGCGGCGGGTTCTTTCGCGTCGGGCTTGCGAGCACTCGCCTTGGCCGTGGACTCCGTGGGCTCTTTGGCTCCCTTGCCGGACGCTTTCGTCGCGGGCGCTTTCGGTGCCACCATCCCCGTGCCTTTCGCCGCGACCGGTTTGTCGTGCGTCGGCTTGTCCGCCGGCTTTGCGGCCGCGGGCTTTCGCGGCAGCGCGGGTTGGATCGCCTCGAGGCGCTTGTCGGTCGCCGGTTTCTTGGCGGCCTTCGCCGGCTTCTTCTTGACGCCAACTCGCTGCTTCTTCGGGGACATGGGACGTGATGCCGGAGAGCTCAGAACTTCAGGAGCGCGTGAACCGGCGTCGGTTGCAACTTCTCGCGACCCTTCAAGAAGCCGAGCTCGATCACGAAGCTGCACGCGACGGGGACGCCGCCGATCTGCTTCACGAGTTTGAGCGCTGCTTCCATCGTTCCCCCCGTCGCGAGCAAGTCGTCGACGAGCAACACCTTCTGCCCCGGCTTGACTGCGTCCAAGTGGATCTCGATCCGATCGGTGCCGTACTCGAGTTCGTACGCTTGGGACGCCGTCTTCCACGGCAACTTGCCCGGCTTTCGGATGGGTATGAAACCCTTCTTGAGCTTGGCGGCGAGGCCCATCCCGAAGATGAATCCGCGCGACTCGATGCCGCAGATGATGTCGTAGCTCCGCGGATCCACCGACGTCGCCATCGTGTCGAGGCACTCCTGCAGACCTTCGGGGCTCTGCAGGAGCGGCGTGATGTCCTTGAACAGGATCCCCTTCTTGGGGAAGTCGGGCACGTCGCGGATGTAGCGTTCGACCAAGCTCTCCTCCGTCGCAGGGGCGCCGCGGGCGTGCGGCGGTTGGGGTGCGCGGCGCTGCGGGCCGGTTCTCGGCTAGCGCAGTTCCGACGCGAGCGGATTGTTCACATTTCCGACGGGTGCGCCAAGCCGAGGAGCTCCATTCCGTTCGCCAGCACGATCCGCGCGTTGCGCACCAAGCCAAGTCGCGCGGCGGTGGTCGGGGGCGCTTCGCCGAGGACGCGGTTGTCGGTCAACCAGCCCGAGATCTCTCGCGCGAGTCCGATCAGGAACGTCGAGAGTTCCGACGGCTCACAATGCGCCGCGGCGGACCGAACGACGTCCGGGAAACGAGCCATGCGCATCAGGATCGGTCCGGAGTTCTCGAGCACGGTCCAATCCGGGGTTTCGCGGCCTTCGCCACGCTCGCCGGCCTTGCGCTCGATGGCGCCGAGGCGCGCGTGGGTGTACTGGAGGTAAGGCCCGGTGTCGCCTTCGAACGAGAGGATGTCGTCCTTGTCGAAGATGACGTCTCGGATGCGTTCGCGCTTCAAGTCGTTGAACACGATCGCGCCGATGCCGACCGCCTCGGCGACCTTGTCCTTGTCGGCGAGCTCGGGGTTCTTCGCATCGATCACGGCGCGGGCTTCCTCGACGACCTCGTCGATCAGCTCGTCCAGCACGAGCACTTCGCCCTTGCGGCTCGCGAGCTTCACGCGGCCCTTTCCGAGCAACAGGCCGAAGTCGACGTGCTCGACTCGCGGCTCCCAATCGAGCTGCATGCGGGCGAGCACCGCCTTGAGCTGGCGGAAGTGGAGCTTCTGCTCCGCGCCCACCACGTACAGGCAGCGCTCGAAGCGGAATTCGTCCCACCGGTGAAATAGCCCTGCGAGGTCGCGCGTCGCGTAGAGCGTCGTGCCGTTGGTCTGGCGCAACAGGCACGGCGTCTCCTTCAACCCCTTGTCGACGCCGCCGAGCATCACGACCAACGCGCCTTGCGACACTTCGGTGACGCCCGCGGCGGTCACACGTTCGACCGTCGGCTCGAGGAAGGGCTCGTAGAAGCTCTCGCCGCGCACCAGGTCGTGTTGGATGCCGAGGCGGCGATAGGTCGCGTCGAATCCACGCAGCGAGACCTCGGTCACCCAGCGCCAGAGGCGGCGGACCTCGCCTTCCTTGCCGCTCTCGAGTTCCTGGTACGCCGCGATCGCTTCGGCGCGGAACGCTTCGTCGGTGTCGACGGCGTGTTTGCTGCGCTGGTAGAGCTCGAGCAGGCCGCGCACCGGGTCGGCTTCGAGGCCGACCTCGTCCCTCCAACGTCGGATCGCGACCACCAGCCCGCCGAACTGCGCGCCCCAGTCACCGATGTGGTTGATGCCGACCGTGCGGTACCCGAGCGCTCGGTGCAGGCGGACGAGCGCGGCCCCGATGATCGTCGAGCGGATGTGTCCGACGTGCATCGGCTTCGCGATGTTGGGCGAACTGAAGTCGATGACGATCGTCTTGCCCGCGCCTTCGTCCGATCCGCCGTAGCCCGAGCCCGCGCGCCCGACCGTGGCGAGCACTTCCTGCGCGAGCGCGAGCCGATCGATGCGGAAGTTGAGGTAGGGCCCCGTCGCCGTGACGGTCGCTTCCCTGAGTTCCGGCGCGAGCGAACGAGCCAGTTCGGCGGCAACCGCCGGAGGCGCGGCCTTCTTCGACTTGGCGAGCACGAAGCACGGGAACGCGAGGTCGCCGAGCTTCTCGTCGCGCGGTTGCTCGAGGCGGATTTCGTTCCGCGGTAGCCCGCTCTTGGCGGCCAACAGGTCCCGGATCGGGTCGGCAAAGCGCTGCAGCATGATCGATCTCCCGAGTTCGGGGAGCGGAGGAGCATACCGGTGCGCTTCGGGGCCCGCGAACCCTGGGGGGGGCCACGCAGGAGGCGCCGCGCCGCGTCGCGTGAAGCCCACAACCCTCGCCGCTATCCTTCCCGGAATGCCTGCTCCGCCGAAAGACGCGCGTTCATGCCTCGCCGAAGTGCTCGAAGTCGAGCGCGTCGGCGACGACGGCGTGATCCTGTCCGTGCGCCCCGAGATCGCGATGCTCGACGTGCGGGCGAGCCGCTTCTTCATGCTGCGCCACGAGGACGCACGCTCTCCGGCGATCCCGCGGCCGTTCTCGCTCTATCGCCAACGAGGGCGGGAGCTCGAGTTCCTGATCAAAGTGATGGGTCGCGGCACGCAAGCGTTGGCCCAGAGTCGTCCGGGCGAAAAGCTGCGGTTGATCGGACCGCTGGGCAACGGCTGGCCCGCGCTCGACGGTGATGGACCCATGTGGGTGATGCTCGCCGGTGGCGTCGGTTCGGCGCCGTTCTACTTGGCGATCGAGCAGGCGCTGAAGGGCATGGACGGCAAGGCCCGTTGCGGCAAGGACCACGTCGCGTTCTTGTTCGGCGCGGCGCGCAAGGGGCTCTTGTACGACGTCGATGCGTTCCGGGGATTCGGCGTCAAGGTGTTCACCGCGACCGACGACGGTTCGGACGGCTTCAAGGGCAACGTGCTGCAGTTGCTCGAGACTCTCTGGAGCCGAGGCACGTTGCCGCGCGAGTGCCGACTGCTCGCGTGCGGCCCCGAGCGCATGCTCGAAGCCGTCGAACACCTCGCGCAGGAGAAGCATCTCGAGTGCTGGCTCTCGCTCGAGACCCTGATGGGCTGCGGTGTCGGCATCTGCAACGGTTGCCCGGTGCCGACACGTCCGGACGGTCCGCTCGGCGCGTGGCCGAACGCGAAGTGCTGCGTCGAAGGTCCGGTGTTCTCGACGCGCGACATCGCGCTCTGACGCGGCGAGTCGCACGATCCTCGAAGCGCCGCCAGTCCCGCGCGGCTCGAGCTCACCGGCCGGCGCTCGGAGTCGTTTCCGTGCGAGCGAGCATCCGCCGCGCGTCCCGCGCCGTCAGAGCGACCGAGCTTCGGCCATCTTCTGCCGAAGTTCCTCGACGAACTTGCCGTCGGGCGCGAGTTGGATCGCTCGCTCGAAGTACGGCAGCGCCTCCTTCTTCGCGCCGAGCGCGAAGAGCACGCGACCGCACTGATAGTGCGCTTCGAAACTCGACGGCATCAACTCGCACGCTCGACCGAACGAGTTCATCGCGCGATCGAGTTGGCCGAGCTCGTAGAGCACCATCGCCTTCTGCAGGTGCGCGTCGCCGAGGACGCCATCGAGCTGCAACGCGCGATCGACGAAGCCGAGCGCCTCGGCCAGCTTGCGCTCGGAGGCGGCGACGACGCTCGAGACGAGCCACACGGAGGCATCGTTCGACATCGTTCGGCGGAGCTCGGCGAGCAACGCGCTCGCCTCGCCGACGCGCCCCGAATCCGCCAGGGCGCGTGAGAGCTCGATCGCGGTCTCGTGGTCGTTCGGGTCGATCTCTCGCGCGTGCGTCAACGCTTCCGCGGCTTCGGCGACGCGACCGGCGCGCGCGAGCAAGTACCCGCGGTTGAACCACGCGTCGCGGTTCTTCGGGTTGGCGGCGGTCGCACGCTCGAGTTCTTCGATGCCGCCGGGAAGATCGCCGCGCCGCGCGATCGCGATGCCGAGCCCGGTGCGCGCTTCGGCGCTCTGCGGGAAGTGTTCGACGATCGTGCGGAAGATCGGCTCCGCTTCGTCGCCCCAACACTCGCCCGACAGGTAGATCTCGCAGAAGAGGATGCACCACGCGTAGCCGACGTTCGCTTGCAGTCGATCGTCGACGGTCACGAGCACGGACTCGTCGCGTTCACCTTCTTCCGTCCGTGCGCCGAGTTCCTGCGCTTTCGAGAACGCCTGCAAGGCGCCATCGAGCAGCGCACCGTCGAGCGTGGTGCGGAACTCGGACAGCAGCACGCGTCCGAGGCCCCACTGCACGTACGGACTCTTCGGACTCTGCTCCGCGGCGAGTTCGAAGAGCGTGCGTTCGTCGCGCCAGAACGGCACCCGCGAGTGACTCTTCCATCCGGCGAGGGCCGCGACCACGACGACGACCGCGGCCGCGATCGAACGGCGACTTACGCTCGCGAGCCACGCGCCGAAAGCCAGCGCGAGCCCGACCACGGCGATGTAGCCGAAGCGCTCGGACACCGGACAACGTCCGAGCTTCTCGACGTCGAAGAAGAGCGGCGCGAGCGCGGCCGGCATCCAGAGCAGGCCGACGAACGCGGTGCGCGGCCCTTTGAGTCGCACGACGATCGTCGCGACGAGCCACGCGACGATCCAAGCGCCCGCGATCAGGAGCTCGCGATCGAACGGTGCGATCACGGGCCGGACGTCGCGGAACAGGTTCAGCTCGAACGGCGCGAAGAAGAGACCGAGGAATCCGCCGAGCATCTCGACGCGCAGCGTCCACTCGCGCGCCAGACCGAGTTCGAGATGCGCGCTCGCGAGCTCGAGCCCGCCGGTCGGGCTACCGAACGCCGCGCAACGCGCTGCGAAGTACAGCGCGAACGCGACGAGGAACGTCGCGTACGGTCGCACGCGCGGTTTCGGGCCCGACAGCGCGAGGTCGAGCACCGGCGCGAGCACCAACCACGCCGCGGCGCTCTCCTTCGCGAGCAAGCCGCACGTGAACGCCACCGCGGACCAGAGTGGCACGCCTCGCGAGCCTCGCTTGCGCCACTCGACGTAGCTCGTCGCCGCCGCGAGCACGCCGACCGCCGCGAGCGGGTCGTTGGCCGCCGCGATCCACGCCGTCGACTCGACTTGGATCGGATGCAACCCGAAGAGCAGCGCGGCTGCGAACGCCGGCAACACTCCGCCGCACAACTGACGCGCGAGCCGGAAGACGAGCGCGATGCACGCCGCGTGCAATCCGAGCGACAACGCGTGGAAACCCCACGGTTCGCCGCCTCCGATGCGCGCCGCGACGAAGAAGTACGCCGTCGCGAGCGGTCGCCAGTAGGCAGTGCGCTCTTCGCCCTGCGGCCGCGCGAAGTCCCAGTAAGGTCCGCCGAACGAGTCGAGGAGCGCGTCGAACGAGCGCAAACTCGGGTTCTGCAGGACGAGCGAAAGGTCGTCGTAGACGAACTTGCCGAACAGCGCCTGCCAGAGCACGGCGAGCGGAATCGCGATCGCTGCGGCGAGCCACAGCCAGGTCTGCGGTCGCGAAGGGGCTCGGTCGGCGGTCATTCGGTCGGCGGGCGAGGGCGGCCGACGGTGTACCCGACGGCTCCGGTTCGCGCCAACGCACTTTCCGCGCCGCGCGCCGACCCGCGCCGTGTTCGTCGCGCGCGCCGAGCGGCTCACCGCGACCGCGCCGCGGCGCGCGGCTCCGCCCGTCCGAGCGAGCGGGTCGCGCACACCGCACGGGTGCTCCACGCGAAAGCCGTCGGGCACAGCGCGCGAGTCGGGCACGTTCGCCATGTCTGGCACGCTGGCCGCGTCGGGCACGTCGCGCAGCTCAGGTCGTGCCGCGCGCGTCGGATCATCCGCCGACAAAAGGTCGCGGGGCCGATCGCGCTTGGCGATCGACCCCGCGTGGATGTCCGAGATCGAGCCGGCGGGCGTCCGCCGGTCGAGCTCGAGCTAGATCACGGGCAGATCTCGAAGAACAGACCTTCGGAGAGGCTCGTGGTGAAGCCGGAGAGGTCGTTCGGGTCGCGGGCCCAGTACTGCGTGTAGATCAGCGCGCCGGGCAGCAGGTTCGGGTCCGTGCCACCGAGGATCAGCGACTCGAAGTCGAACGAGTACGTGCCCGTGCAATCCGTGCCGCTCGCGCTGCCGCCCGAGTTCTGCACCGAGGTGCGGATGATCGGCAGCTTGACGCAGAGGTGACCACCCTGGAACGCCACGCCGTTGATCTGCGTGCCGTAGAAGAGCAGGCCGAACTTGTTGTTCAGGAACTGCGTGCCGGTGATGTTGAACGACGTCGTGCCGCCGTACGTCGGCGAACCGGTGAAGCCGATCGCCGGCGAGCAGAACTGCGAGTTCACCTTGCCGGTGCAGTAGACGGTCGGCGGCGTGCAAGCCGGCGGCGCGGTCGGGTCGACCGGGAACGCGTTCGACAGGTTCGCGCCCGCCGAGCCCGCGGAGTTCTTGACGAGCACGTCGCCCTTGCCGGCGTTCGCCGGAACGTTGACCGTGATCGAGGTGCCACCGCCAGTCGAGGAGACACCGGACACGATGATCCGCGGATCGCCGCCCGTGGCGCTCGTCGTGCCGTTGGTGAACCACACTTCGTTGCCGGTCGCGCTGAAGCCCGTGCCGGTGATCGTCAGCGGGTTCGAGTTGTTGACCGCGGTGATGCGCGGCTTGGAAGCGCTCTTCACGCCGTAGATGAACTGCACGCCGGCGATGTCGTCGGATTCGATCGAACGCTGTGCCGTGCCCGTGCCGGAGAGCGCCGCGATCATCGTCGGGTTGCCACCGGCCGTCGAGTGTCCGAGGCCAAGAGCATGGCCGAACTCGTGACACGCGACGCCTTGGATGTCGATGCCGCTCGACACGCTGCCGGGACCGTCTTGCCACGTCCAGCTCGAGTAGTAGCGAATGCGCCAGCCGTCGGAGATCGGCGTTTCGGTGAACGCGAGCACGCCACCGCTCGAGCCGGAGAGCTCGGAGTGGATGTTGTCGTTCGTGCCGCCGACGCCAGCGGCGATGCCTTGCCACGTGATGTCGAAGTTCGCACCGCCGGAGCCGACGGTTTGCAGCGGGTCACCCGCTCCGGTGCCGCCGTGCAGTTCGCTGGCCCACTCGGAGCAAGCTTTCCAGATCGACATCGGCGCGCCGGTGTAACCCGGCCAGTTCGCGTCCGCCGTCGTGTTGTTGTTGGCGGTGGCGTCCGTGAAGTTGTTGAAGACGCGGACGTCGCGCTGGTTGATGCCGAGCGAGCCGCCGATCGTCGAGAAGCCCGAAGAGTCCTTCGGGAACACGAGCAGCGCGGCGACGCCGAGCGCGAGCGTCGGGAGAGCGAATTGGTAGATCTTCATGGTTCTGGGTCTCCTTCAGCGCTCACTTCGCGCGCAGCTTGGCGACTTGCGCGCGCAGGTCGACCGACTTGGTGTTGGCGTTGATCGCGTACCCGTCGCCGCGGCCTTGGACGACCGTGCCGCTCTTGGTTTCGATCACGCGGTAGAGACCACCGTGGCTGGCGTAGAGCTGGTTGCCCGAAACGCCGCCGCCCATGTTGTTCGTCTTCTTGAAGAACGCCACGACGCGGTTGCCGACCTTGACGTCGTCCGCCGCCGGCGCTTCGGAGTTGTGCACGCCCTCGTTCGGGTTGATGAAGCCGCCCGGGAACGTCACGTCGACGGTCACCGGCTTGCCGTCGACCAGGGAGTCGCCCTGGATCGTCAGCGTCGTGAAGTAGAGCTCGGGGCCGTCGACGGGGTGATCGACGCGGAAGACCTTGCTGCCGACGATCGTGCCTTCGACGGCGTTGTCGGTCTTGGTGACCATGTCGGCGAGCGTCAGCCGCTCGATCTGGGCCCAGGCGAGCGACGCGACCGCGATCAACGCGGCGGCGCCGAGCCAGGGCTTCAAGGACGTGAATTTCATCGCACTGCTTCCTTTCTTGGACGCTACTTGGACACTTCGGACCGCACACGAAGCTCCGCGGAGGGAGTGAAAATCCCCCCGCGGGTGTCTGCCGGCCGCGGACTTGAGTCTGCTCGGCACTGCGGACGGGCGAGAACTCGGCTGGGTTCCACGCGGTTCGCCGAATCCTACCCCGAGCTCCGGAGTTGGGCGGGTCGGGGCCCGTTCCTTCGTGGATGACAGCGGTGTCCTTTTGCGAATGAAACGCCGCCGAACCTGGTGACCGCTCAGTGGTCGTGCTCGTCGTGGTGCTCGGCCGACGGCGCGGGCGGCTGGTACTCGGGGAACGGCGGCTCGCCGAGGTAGGGAAGCAGCATTTCGTCGTCGGGGTCCTCGAGCAGCAGCGTCTGGAGCAGTTCGCGGCCTGAACGATCGCCCGCGCGCACGAGCGCGATGCCGAGCAAACGCTCCCATTCGCGTCGCCGCGGTTGGATCTCGAGAGCTTGGCGCATTCGATCGACGGCCCGCTCCGGCCGCTCGGCGCGGATCCACGCTTCGGCGCACGGCGCGTAGAGCGTCAGGTCGAACGGTTCGGCGGTGATCGCCCGTTCGAAGTGCTCCGCGGCGGTCGCGGGGTCGAGGGCTTCGACGTAGGCGGCGGCGAGCGCGCGTTCCAGCGCCGCCCATCCCGGGTAGCGGACCGCCAAGGGTTCGACGTGGCTCAGGATCCAGTTCACCTCGCGTTTTTCGACGAGCACGCGGGCGAGTCCGTCCCACACGCGCCGCAGGAAGAGCCCGGGCTCCGCTTCGAGCGCCGCGTCGCGGAACCGATCGAGCGTCTCGGCGTCGAGTTCGATCCGCTGCGCTTCGGTCTCGAACGGCGAACTCCGCACCTGGAGTTCGAAGTAGCGGAGGAGTGCCTCGGGCAACTTCGCGCCGCGCGCGCTGTCGGCGAGTCGCTTCGCCGCCGCGGTTTGCGCGTCGAATTCGCGTTGGAATCCGCGTGTCCGGGAACGCGTCCACAGGTTCGGCGGCGCGACGCGCTCCGCCGCAGCGAACCATTCGACGGCGCCCGCGTCGACGGCGCCCGCGTCGACGGCGCCCGCGTCGACGGCGCCCGCGCGCTGGGCGTCGCTCGCGCGATTCGGCTGCGTCGCGCTCGCGAACGACCCGAACGCGAGTCGATCGAGTCCGAAGCCGGCGAGCACCACGTCGGACGACCACGGCGCGCCGGCGGAGAGCTCACGATCGGCGACCCAAGCGTCGATCGGTTGCCAGACGAAGGTGGGGGCGACCTCGGCGGGCAACGCGGGAACGTCGAACGCGCTACTTTCGGTCGCGGGCATCCAGACGAGATCCCAGGTCTTCGCCGGACGCGCCGAGGCCGCGGTCGGCGAGAGGATTTCGCCGGCGGGTTCCGGCGCGCCTTCGAAAAGCGCGTCTTCGAGCGGCGCCATGGCTGCGTGCCACGCGCCGGTGCGATCGATGCTCGCCGCGCCGAACGCGCCGAGGATCTGGGCGCGCCGAGGCGAGAGTTGACCGACGAGCAACACGCGCACGCCTTGGTTCGGCAGCGCGAGCGCGCGCCACATCGTCGCCACTTGCGCTTCTTCCGCCTTCGCGGCGGCGCCGACCGCAGTGATGCGCCGGCGATCGAGGGTGACGACGTACTCCTGATCGACCGTCGGTTCGACGGTGAAGAGGCCGAGCGGATGATCGACCCACGCGCGGGGTTCAGCGGGGAAGCGATCCCACGGCGTGATCACCACCGTCGAACGTGCAGGGAGGAACCAAGCGGCGACGCCGAGCAGCACCGCGGCGGCGCCGGCGATCCAGCGGCGTTCGAGGAGGAGCGCGAGGGCCGCGGCCGCGGCCGCGACGAGTGCGAGCGGCTCGAGCGCGTCCTTCGCCGCGACGGCCAAGGCTTCGCCGTCGATCAGGCCGCCGCTGGCGGCGAGCGACGGTCCCGCGACGAGTCCGAGCGCGATGCCGAGCGCGACGCCGGCGAGTTCGTGCGCGTGCCGCACGCACACCAGCGCGGCGCCCCAAGCGAACGCAGGCACGACCAAGACGCGCGCGCCGATCAAGAGGTTCGCGTCGAGCATGCCGCGCCGCGAGAGATCGAGTTTGACGAGCCCGAAGAGCGCGGTCCGCAGGAACGCGTCGAGTCCGTCGCGCGTGCGGATCTCCGACAGCGTCGCGAGCGAGAGCCAGACACCGACCGTCGCGGCGACGAGCAGAGCGGGCAGCGCGCCGCGGGCTCGTTCTCCAGCGAAGAGCCCGGCGAACGCGCTCGCGCCGACCGCGAGGCACGCCGCGAACGCGAGTGCGAAGAGCGTTTGCTCGTCCGCGCTCGAACCGAACTGGCGCAGCGGCCGCGAGGCGACTTCGAGGGCGATCGTCGCGCACGCGCCGGCGAACACGAGACACGCGATGCGCAGGCCGCTCGGCGGACTCGAGGCGCCTGCTGGGTCTCGCGCGGCGATCGCGTCCGTTGCCTCGACGGGCTTCGTCGCCGCCGAAACCGCGTCGCGCGCGAACACTGCGACGCCGATCAGCACGGCCGCGCCGACGAGGCCGAGCCCGAGCGGGCTCGTGATCTCGAACGCCGGTTGGAGGAAGAGCGCGTGCAGCGCGAAACCGACCGCTCCGCCGCCGACCAACGCGATCGGACGCGGCGTCGCGGCGCGCCGGGTGAGCAGCAAGCCGACGGCGAGCGCGAGGAACGGCGTCGCGCGCCACACGCCGGAGCGCAGCGACGCAGCGGCCGGGCCTTCGAACAGCGAACCCACGAGCGGCGCGCGAGCGAGCGAGGCCGCGACGCCGACCATGGCGCCGAGCGCGAACGACGAGAGCCTGGCGTTCATGCGGCCGCCGAGCGTAGAACGCCGCGGCGCGGCGATCGAGAGCGGACTCGACCGTACACTGCGCCGATGCCGGCCGAGCTCTCCGCCGCCGAGATCCGCGCGCTGCGGCGCGAGCTCGTCGCCTGGTACGCAGTCGCGCAGCGCGACCTGCCGTGGCGGCGCACGCGCGATCCGTACGCGATCTGGATCAGCGAGGCGATGCTCCAGCAGACGCGCGTCGAGACGGTGATCGAATACTGGCGGCGCTTCCTCGCGCGTTTTCCGGACGCTCGAACGCTCGCGACGGCGCGCGAGGACGATGTCCTCGGACTCTGGAGCGGCCTCGGGTACTACCGCCGCGCGCGTCACTTGCACGCCGCGGCGAAAGCGCTCGTCGAACGCCACGGCGGCGAGTTCCCGCGCGAGCCGACGCTCGTGCGCGAGTTGCCCGGCGTCGGTGCGTACACCGCGGGCGCCGTGCTCTCGATCGCGTTCGACGCGCCCGAGCCCTTGGTCGACGGCAACGTCGCCCGCGTGTTCGCGCGGCTCTTCGAGCTCGACGCGCCGCTCGGTTCGAAGGAGCTCGACCGAGAGCTCTGGGCGCTCGCCCGCCGCCTGGTCCCCGGATCCGGCGCCGGAGAATGGAACCAAGCCGTGATGGAGCTCGGCGCGACCGTGTGCACGCCGAAGAACCCGCGCTGCGACGCGTGTCCGCTCGCGCGCCGGTGTCGGGCGCGCGCGACGAGTCGCCAGGGCGAATTGCCGCGCCCCAAGGCGCGGCGCGCCGCGGTCGACGTCGAACTCGACGTGCTCTTCGTCGCCCGCGGACGCGACGTGCTCTGCGTGCGTCGCGCGCAGGGCGGCCGCATGGCGGGTCTGCTCGAGCTGCCGACGATCGAGCGCGCGCAGGGCGGCCACGCTCGCTTGCACCCGACCGAACACGCTGGCGGCATCGTGTTCCGGGTCGGCGAAGTGCTCGGTTCGGTGCGCCACACGATCACGCACCACCGCATCCGCGCGACGGCGTTCGTCGGCCGCGCGCCGCACCGGGAGCTTCCGCCTCCGTACGAATGGCACGCGTCGGACCAACTCGACCGCCTTGCGCTCACCGGGCTCGCTCGGAAAGTCTTGCGCGTGTTACCGAGCTGACTCGCTTGGTCGCGGCCGCTATGCTCCGGCCGCTTCGAGGAGCCTGCCATCGAACCGCAGATTCGGCTTTCGACCGAGCACGAAGACACCGACGAACCGCGTCCCAAGTTGACCGCGAACGGCGTGACGATCGTCGTGCCCGTCTACAACGAGGAGAACGGCGTCGAAGGCGTGCTCGAGCGGCTCTCGAAGATCGATCTCGGCGTGCCGGTCGAGGTGCTCGCCGTCAACGACGGCTCGATCGACGGCACGGCCGCGAAGCTCGCGGCGATCAAGAAGAAGCTCCCGAAGCTGCGCGTGGTCACGCACCACGTGAACCAGGGCTACGGCGCGGCGCTCAAGACCGGTTTCGCGCACGCGAAGCACGAAGTCGTCGTGATCACTGACGCCGACGGCACCTACCCCGAGGATCGCATCGTCGACTTGCTCGCGTGCATCGACGACGGCGCCGACATGGCGGTCGGCGCGCGCATCGGCGAGAACGTGCACATTCCGTTGATCCGGCGGCCGGCGAAGGCGTTCTTGCGGCACCTCGCGTCGTTCCTCGCGGGCACGCCGATCCCGGACCTCAACTCAGGGTTGCGCGCGTTCCGCCGCGAGCTCGTGTTGCGCTACCGGCCGATCCTGCCGCAGGGCTTCTCGTTCACGACGACGATCACGCTCGCGTCGCTGACCAACGGGCACCGCGTCGACTACGTGAAGGTCGATTACGCGAAGCGCTCGGGCAAGTCGAAGATCCACCCGATCCGCGACACGCTCGGCTTCACGCAGTTGATCATCCGCACGGTGCTGTATTTCAACCCGCTGAAGGTCTTCTATCCGATCGCGTTCGGCTTCGGGCTCATGTTGCTCGGCTCGATCGTGTACGACGCGTTCTATTCGCCGCGCGCGCCGGACCTCTCGGACAAGAGCGTGTTCCTCTTCGCCGCGATGCTCAACGTCCTGACGATCGGCCTGCTCGCCGACCTGATCGAAAAACGTTCGCGGCTCTAGCGCACGGTGAGCTGCCGTGGCTCCGCGCGCCCCGAGTTCGTGGCGCGCGGGCTCCAGACCGGGCTCCGTGGCGGCCGAGAGAGTCCGCCGGGCTGCGTCGCTTGACCCACTTGGGTCGCACGGACGCGCTGGTGGCTCGGAAGACGCTCGATGGACACTCACGGCTCGCGCGCGCTCGTCGCGCACAGGATCGGCTCGACTTTCCTGCTCGGAATCCTCGCCGCGTGCGGCGGTGGCGGATCCGGAGGCAGCGCGCCGAAGTCGACGGTCGGTTTCGCGAGCTCCGCGGTCTCGCTCGACGAAGACGATGCGACGCTGTCGGTGTCCGTGGTGCTCGACACGTCGCTCGCGGCGTTGACCAAGCCGTTCTCGGTCGTCGTGTCCGACCTCGGCACCGGCACGGCGACGGCCGGCAGCGACTACACGACCTTCGCGCCGACCACGGTCACGTTCCCGATCGGCTCGCTGGATGGCGACGTGCAGACGGTGGCGCTCGATCCGCTCGCGGATCTCCTCGTCGAAGGCGCGGACGAGACGGTCAAGCTCGGGCTCTCGCAGGCTTCCGGTGGAGCGCTCGGTTCGAAGAAGAAACTGACGGCGACGCTGACCGACGTCGACGAAGCGACGCTCACGTTCGCCGCCGCGTCGAGCGCGACGCCCGACGAGTCGAGCGCCGGCCGCACCGTGACCGTCGAGCTCGCGCTCGCACCCGGTGCTTCGCTCGGCGTCGACGTGACGGTGAAAGTCGACGACACGACCGGCGGTTCCGCGACTTCAGGCAGCGACTACTCGGCGTTCGCGCAGCACACGGTCACGTTCTCGTCGGGCAGCACCGACGGCGCGACGCAGACCGTCACCGTCAACGTGCTCGACGACGCGACGATCGAAGTCGACGAGATCGTGCCGTTCGTGCTCTCGGCGCCGAGCGCGGGCGCCGTGCTCGGTGCGACGACGTTGCACGAGCTCACGATCACCGACGACGACGCGACGGGTCCCGCCGCGTTCGTCGCGACCGAAGGCGCGACCGGCGTCGAGAACACGCTCGCGTACGACGAGCTCGTCGATCTCGGTTCGCAGACCGTCGCCGCGGGTCCGAACGCCGGAACCCGAGTGCGCGTGACCAACGCGGGCGGCGCGGCGATGGACCTTTCGGCGCCGAGCCTCTCCGGCAGCCACCCGAACGATTTCACGATCGAAGTCGAGCTCGCGCCGCTCTCCGCGCCGCCGGGCAGTCCTGAATTCACGCTCGCGCCGGACGCGCCTGCGCCGCTCTTCGCGCTCGCGCCCGACGCAGGTCCGGGCAAACCGCTGGCGCTGGATGCGCCTGCGCTCGCCGCGCTCGCGAAACAGCCGCGCGCGACCTTGCACGGTTTCCCGCTGCCGGACGGCGGTTTCGCGACGCTCGACGTCCGCAAGCTCGCGCTGCCGATCGCGGACGACGCCGTGTTGATGGTCGACGGCCAAGTGATCCCGGGTGGACCGCGTGCGGCGCTCGGCGACCTCACGCTCTGGACCGGCAGTGCGCTCGAAGCGCCCGGTTCGCGCGTGTTCCTCGCGTTGTCGAGCGCGGGCTCGCGCGGCTTCCTGCAGTTCGCCGACGAAGCGGGATCGGGCGCGCCGGGCCGCACGGTGCACCTCTTCCCCGAAACCGCTTCGAAGAGCCGCGTGGCGAGCGCTGTCGAGCTGCCCGCGAGCCTCGGCGATCGTCCCGCCGACTTCTGCGCACAACGTCTCGCGCCGGGCAAGGCTGGCCTCGTCTACGACTCCGACGCAGTGCCCGACACGGCGCCGCTCGTCGCTTCGGACTGCAAGCTCGCGATCGAGACCGACTACCAGCTCTACCAGAAGTTCGGTTCGACGAACGGCGTCACCAACTACGTGACCTCGTTGATCGCCGCGGTGAGCGACCAGTACTTCATCGACGTGCAGACGACGCTTTCGATCGTCTACCTCGGCGTGCACAGCTCCTCGAACGACGGTTGGTCGTCGCAGGATTCCGGCGGCAACTCGGGCGACTTGCTCGACGAGTTCGTCGCGGCTTGGGCGCCGAACAACTGGCCGGTCGCGGCCGATCTCGCGCACTTCATCAGCGGTGCGAGCCTCGGCGGCGGCGTCGCGTACCTCGACGTGCTCTGCAACGACTGGTGGGGTTTCGGCGTCAGCGGCAACATCGCCGGCAACGTCAACTGGGGCTCGTGGACCGGCCAGGCAGGCTCGTTCACGTGGGACTTCGTCGTCGTCGCGCACGAGCTCGGCCACAACTTCGGCTCGATCCACACGCACGAGTTCTGTCCGCAGCTCGATCGGTGCTACTCGAACTGCAGCGGCACGACGAGCTGCACGCAGGGCACGATCATGAGCTACTGCCACACCTGCGGTGGCATGGACAACATCGACCTCTACTTCCACCCGGTGTGCGCGAACGTGATGCGCGGCTCGGTGAACTCGAGTTGCCTCGGGCTCTCCGCGCTCGCCGCCGGCGATTGGGTGCAGTACCTGGTGCGGTTCAGTCCGTTGACCTCGACCGGCGCCCGGAATGCCAACCTCGAGTTCGACCACGACGCGCCGAACGAGACGCAGCCGTTCAAAGTGCGTTTGACGGGCACCGCGCAGTAGTTGCGCCGGCGCGGCGCGGCGTCGGTCCGGCGCGTCGCGCACGGAATCCGGGCGCTTCGTCGGCTCGCCGACGTTGACACGCCCCGCGCGGCGGCTTGTGATCTCCGTTCGGCCCTGGGAGGCCCGAACATGCGCAGCGCCCTGCTCCTCTCGCTCCTCGTCCTTTGTTTCGCGAGCGCTTTCGCGAGCCCGCGGCTCGACGAAGTCGAAGACCTCGTCGCTCGGATCAACACCGACAAGGACGGCGTCGGCGAGAAACCGATCCAACGGCTCGGCGAGATCGGCACGCGCCCCGCGATGGAAGCGTTGCTCGCCGCGTACGACGCGATGGACACGCTGTACATGCGCCGCGAAGTGTTGCGCGCGCTCGCCAAGTACGACGGCATCTCCGACTGCGAGCAGAGGGCGCTGCAGAAGATCTCCGATGCGGCGACGCAGGAAGACGCGCGCGAGCTGCGCGAAGCGGCGATCAAGTTGCTCGGCGACGCGCAGAGCCTCGGCAAACACTTCCTCGCGCTGATCATCGACTCGCCGGCGGAGGACAGCGTGCGCTCCAAGGCGATGGAGGCCTACGCGCTGCGTTACGAAGAGAAAGAGGACCTGAAGTTCTTCCAAAAGCTCTTCCGGCAGGCCGACGAGGACGCGCCGAAGCTCAAGCCGAAGAAGCAGCGCGAGAAGGAGCCGCAGCTCGCGATCTTCGTGCTGCCGAAGATCCGCGAACTCGCGCTCGAGAAGATCGCGCCGAAGCTGGACGGCGACGAGCTCGTCGAAGCGGCTCGCAAGATGGAGAAGGACTTGACCGACCTGCCGCGCGACGGCGTGCGGCGGCTCGCGTTGATCGAGCTCGAACGCCGCGGCGACAAACGCGCGCTCGACCTCGCCCGCGACATGTACGAGAGCAAGGTCGAGAAGTCGCAGAACCGCGTGCTCGCCGCCGAAGTGCTCGCGAAGCTCGAAGGCGAGAAACTCGCGGGCAAGTTCGTCGAAGACGGTTCGAAGGGTTCCGACGTCACTCCGTCGGACCTGCGCGACAAACTCGCCGAGCTCGTCGGCGCCTGGGCGGCCGATCCGAAGCAGAAGGCGCTGTTGCCGCGGCTGGAGAAGCTCTTGACCGGCAAGTCGGACGCCGGACAGAAGGCGTTCGCGCTGCGCGCACTCGCGAAGATCGGCGACGAGAAGATGACGCGCACGCTCGCGAAGTCGCTCGCCGACACCGACGAACAAGTGCAGATCGCGGCGTGCGACGCACTGGCGTTGCGCGGCGACAAGACGGCGGTCGCCGACCTGGAGAAGTTGCTCTCGACGTCGAAACGCCGCACGGTGCAAGGCGCTGCGATGGACGCGATCGGCTCGCTGCGTTACGGCGAGACCGATTGGCTCGCCAAGCTCGAGACCGAAGCGGAGAGCGAGAACGAAGAAACGCGCAACGCCGCGCTCTGGCAGCTCGCGAAGCTCGCGCAGAAGCGTTATCTGCCGCTCTTCATCCGTGCGCTCGAGAACGCGGAGTGGTCGACGCGGCTCGCGGCGTTGAAGGGCACGGAGATCATCGGCGGACCGGACGCGATCGACGCGATCATCCGGCGCCTCGCCAAGGAGGAGGGCCGCATGCGTCGTGAGTGCTGCGACGCGCTCTTCCGGTTGACCGGGCAGACGTTCCCGCCGGACCCGGCGGCGTGGGAGAAGTGGTGGGGCCAAGCGAAGAGCGGCTTCAAGCCGCTCGGCACCGGCGATCTCTGGCGCTTGCAGCAGGAAGAGGAGACGCGCCGACTCACGCAAGCGACGAAGAACACGTTCTACGGCATGCGCATCGTGTCGCACCGCGTCGTGTTCATCATCGACGTCTCGGGCTCGATGAACGAAGAGACGCGCTCGCCGTACCTCGGCAAACCGGGCGAGCCGCGCATGGAAGTCGCGAAACGCGAGCTCATCAAGTGCATCGACGCGCTCGACAAGGACGCGCTCTTCAACATCGTCGTGTTCTCGAGCGGCGTCGATCGGTGGCTCGACCAAGGCGTCGCACAGTCGAAGGATCGCGAGCGGGGCGAAGCGAAGACGTTCGTCTCGCGGCTCGGCGCGAACGGCGGCACGAACCTGTACGGCTCGCTCGAAAGCGCGTTCGCGGACCCCGACGTCGACACGATCTACGTGCTCTCGGACGGCGAACCCTCGGTCGGCACCGTGATCGATCCCGCGGAGATCCGCCGGCGCGTCCAACAGTGGAACGAGCACCGCAAGATCGCGATCCACACGATCGCGGTCGGCGGTCAGTTCCAGGTCCTCGAGTGGCTCGCCCAGGACTCGGGCGGCTCGCACGTGAAGTTCGACTGATCGAGAGCTCGAGGTCAGGCTGAAACCCGTCGTTCGCTTCGTCTTGTCCGCGCTCGTCGCGGTGGTCCTGATCGGATTGCTCGCGACGTGGAGCGGCGTCTCGTGGGCCGACGTCGTGCGCGTCTGCAAGCGCCTCTCGCCCGCCGCGATGGCAAGCGCGTTCGGCGTGCACCTCGCGATCCACGCCGTGCGCGCGCAGCGTTTCCGCGCGCTGATCCCCGTCGCCCACCGACCGGGCTACTTCCCGACGTTCGCGGCGGCGAGTTCGCACAACCTGGCGGCCTACGTGCTGCCCGCGAAGACCGGCGAAGTCTCGTTGATCGTCTACTTGAAGAAGCTCTGCGGCGTGCCGAACAAGGTCGGGCTCTCGGCGCTCGTCGTCTCGCGGCTGCTCGATGTGTCGACGCTCGCGTTGGCGCTCGGCGTCGCATCGACGTACCTCGCGCTCTTCGAGCCCGACACGGCGCCGCGCGGCATCCTGCTCTTCGGCACGGGCTGCATCCTCGGCGCGGCGGCATTGACGGCGCTCGCCGCGCGCGGCGATCTGATCGTGCTCGCGGTCGCGTCGACGGTGCGTTTGCTCGGCGCGGATCGTTCGCGGTTCGGCGCGAAGCTGCTCGACCGTTCGGCGGAGCTCGGGACCGCGCTGCGCGACGCCGCGGGCGGCGCCTTGCTCGTCGCGAGCTTGCAGTCGCTCGCGATGTGGCTCGGGATCTTCGTCTTCTACGCGATCCTCGCCCAGGCGCTCGGCTTGCCCGAAACGCTGGGGTTGGCGCACACCGCGATCGGCTCGGGCTTCGCGGTGCTCTCGAACCTCCTGCCGATCAACTCGTTCGCGGGGTTCGGCACGCAAGAAGGCGGCTGGGTGCTCGGCTTCGGCATGCTCGGCGTCGAACGTGAGCTCGCGCTTTCGACCGGGCTCGGCGCGCACGTCTTCCAGCTCGCGAGCACGGTCGCGCTCGGTCTCTTCGGTCACCTTGCGATGGGCTTGCTCGGCTCGAGCGGCGAGCGCGAGGCTCCACGCGCCTGATCGCGACACCCGCCGCACGGACATTCCTTCCGACCGGGCAGTCGCTCGTGGCCGAAGCGCGAGGGCGCCGTGTATCTTTGTGCGCCCCTCGTCCCGCACCGTCGATGGCGATCAACGCACAAGCCCAGATCGAGCTGCACAAGGCGCTCGCGCCACGTTACGCGTACCGCTACAGCTTCGAGTTCTCGCGGCTCTTCCAGGACGACTGGCACGCCGAGCTCCTGTCGCACCTGCCGCCGAACTCGAAGCGCGTGCTCGACCTCGGCTGCGGCACCGGTTTCTTCCTCGCCGAGCTCGACGAGAAACGCCCGGGCGCGATCGGCCTCGACATCAGCCACGCGATGTTGCGCGTCAGCGAGCAATACGTGCCGAGCGCGCGCCTGGTCACCGCCGACGCCGAGCGTCTGCCGTTCCGCGAGCGCTCGTTCGACGCGATCTTCTGCAAGGGCAGTCTGCACCACACGCGCGATCACATCGGCTTCCTCTCGAACTGCCGCCGCGCGCTCGCGAAGGACGGCGTGCTCATCATGAGCGAGCCGTGCAACGACAACTTCCTGATCCGTTGGGCGCGCTTCCTGCTCTACAAGTTCTCGCCGCACTTCGATCTGGGCGACCAAGGCTTCACCAAGGAAGGCTTGCGCGAGCTCTACGAGAAGGCCGGCTTCGAAGTGACGTTCGCGGGCCGCTACGGCGTGTTCGCCTACGTGCTCGCGGGGTTCCCCGATCACCTCGGCATCCTGCGGTTCGTGCCGGGCAACGTCGGGCTCGTGAAGTTCTTCCTGAAGTTCGACCGTTGGATGTGCGCGACGCGGATCCTGCGCATCTTCGCCTTCCAAGTGGTGATGGTCGGCAAGCCGAAGGCGTGAGCGCGCTGCCCGCGACGTCGCGGGCGTCTTCACGTCGCTGACGGCTCGGCGCGCCGAGTGCTACTTGCGTTTGCGCGGGATCAGCACGATGCGGCTCGACGCGAGGTCGGCGGCCGGTGCGTGCTTCAAGGCGCGGATCTCGATCCGCTCGGCGTCGATGCCGCGGTCGACCAGCACTTGCTTCAACCGCGCGAGCCGTTCGAGCGCGATCGCGTTGAGCGCCGCTTTGGTGCGTTGGTCGCGTTTGCGCTCGGCGCCGGGCTTCAAGAGCTCGTGCACGCGATCGAGCGCGTCCTCGGCGAGTCCGAGCTCGCGTTCGAGCGCGCGCAGGGCGAGCGTCGCTTCGGCGGCGGCTTCCTCACGGCCGACCGCGTAGTCGACCCGGGCGCGCGCCGCGAGCTCTTCGCGCCGCCGCGCGAGATCGGCCTTGTCGAAGCGCAATCGATCGGAGAGCTCCTTGCACGCTTGCGGCGACGGGTTGGCGAGTCGCGCGGCCCGTTCGACGTCGGCCGCGGCGAACCGGTGTTGCACCGCGAAGACGAACCGCTCGTCGTCGCCGAAACGATCGACGAACCGCTCGAGCGTCTCGCTCGCCCGCTCGTCGAGCAACGTGATTCCCGTGGCGAAGTCGAGCGCGATCGAATCGTCGGTCGGCGCGACCTCTTCGTCGCCGAAGAGTCCGCCGAGGCCGCCGAGCAACCGCAGCGGCGCGCCGGCGACCGCCCGACCGATGACCTGCGTCGCTGCGCCGAGCGCGGCGGAGACGAGCTCGGACGTCGACAGTCCTTCCGCGCCGATGCGCACGTTGATCGGCACCTTGTGCTGATCCTCGGCGTCCTTGGTGAGGAAGAGCACCGTGTCGAGCGGCGCGGGCAGCGTCAGGTAGCGCGACACGGGGCCGCCGGCGGGTTCGGAGAGCGAGAGATAGCTGAACGTCGGTCGCGCTTCGATCGAGATGCCGTTCTCGCCCTGCAAGCGCGCGCGCACCGTCGCGTCGAGCACGCCGTCGCCGACGGTCACGCCGAACGATTGGGCGAGGCCTCGGAAGTTCGTGAGCTCGAACGAGCCGACGCCGACGTTGACGAAGCCGCGCGGCGCCGGGAAGAGCGAGATGCGCCCGGTGAGCGCGACCTCTTCGAACAGCGGACGAGCCTCGAGCGCGACTTGCTCGTCACCGTCGCCGGCGAGCACTCCGCCGACCGCTTCGGCGACGCCTTCGAAGAGCGAATCGGAGTCGACGCGTTTCGGCAATTCGACCTTGCCCGCCGTGACGAACGCATCGAACGCGAACGCCTTGTCCTCGGCGAACGCGCGCGTCGTGAAGCGACGCAACTCGAAGTCGAGGTCGGTCAGCGGCACGATCGCGGCGGGCTCCGCCGAACGATCGACGACGACGAAGTCGAGCCCCTGGATCGCCAGACGATCGATCGAGAGCTCGCCGCCGCCGGCGTTCGCCGCTCGCTGCTCGGTTTCGGCCGCTTCATCGGCCGCCGCGCCGGGCCCCGCGGACGACGCGTGCGCGGCGTTCGCGCCCGCCGTGTCCGCCGCCGCGCGAGAGTCGCCGCCGTTCGAGCCGGGCTCGTTCGCGAGCTCCGTCGCCGAAGCTGCGTTCGCCGAAGCTTCGTTCGGCGCCGGCATGCGCAGCGTGAAACCGAGCGCGTGCACGCCGTCCGCGTCGCGTTCGATGCGGCCGCGAGGCTTGAAGAGCTCGACCGAACGGATCGCGACGTTGCCGCGCGTCGTGTCGATCTTCGCGATCTCGACCCGGCCGCCGTCGAGACCCGCGAGCACTTCGCCGTCGGGCGTCGCGCGGTACTCGAGCGCGCCGAGCTCGAGCTCCGCGCCGAAGGGCTGCGTGAAGTCGAGCGCGCGGTTCGCCTTGCGCCGCGCATGGAGCAGCGCCGTGAGCGATCCCCGCGCGCGGCCGTCGACGAGATTCGAGCCGTCGAGCGTCGCGGCGAGCGCCGGCGCGATCCGCGCCAACGCGCCGCCGTCGAGTCCTTCGAGCGCGATCTCGGCCGTCAATTTCGGTTCGCCTTCGACTTCGGCGAGCGTGAGCCGGCTCGTCCAGCCGGCTACGAGCGGCGCGAGCGAGCCCGTGACGTCGACGACGAGCGGCGCGGCGCCCGCGCGTTCGCCGGCGAGCACCAAGTCGGCGAGTCTTGCGCGCACGGCGAGCGTGAGCGGCTCGGCCGCGGCGCCGAGCGACTCGTCGACGAAGCCGAGCCGCGCGAGCTCGAGGTCGGCGCGCGCGAGCGCGAACGACGCGAGCTTCGTCGACGACGGATCCGCCGTGTCGGTCTTCTTCGTGTCCGGCGCGTCGGCGTGCGTCTCGGTGTTCGGCGTCGCGGCGGCCGGCGCCACGGCGAGACCGGCGGCGTGCAGGCTGCCGTCGGCTCCACGGCGCACGTCGAGTTCCGCGCCGCGGAGCTCGAGCGCGGTGATCTCGAACACGCCGGCGCCGGGATCGACGCGCGCCGCGTCGAGCGAGAAGCGTTCGAGCTTCGCGAGCGGCGCGGCGGAACGCACGGGCTCGACCAGCGCGACGTTGGAGAGCTCGAGCTTCGCCGTGCGCCCACCGTCCACCGCGCGACGGCTCTCCGCATGCCAGCCGAGCGACGCGACGCCGTTTTCGAGTTCGACCGCGAGCCCAGGCGGAACGTACGCGGCGAACACGCCGGCGCGCAGCCGTTCGATTTCGAGCCGGCCGTCGACGATCAGGGCTTGCGGATCGAGCAACGCGTCGGCCTCGAGGTGCGCGAGCGGCAGTTCGGGCCCGAGCGCGAGCTCTCCGCGCAGCGCGGTGCGTTGCGACGGCTCGATCGTCGTCGCGTCGCCGGAGTCGACGCCGAGGCGCAACGGCTCGATCTCGAGTTCGGCGCCGATCGTCGTGGCGACCGCGGGCGCGACCGCCGCGTCGCTCCAAGCGAGCGCCGCTTCGGTGACCGACACGCGGTCGATGGTGACCAGCGGCAACACGAACTCGGCGTCCGACGGGACGTGCGCCGCGGACTCGGTCGGCGGGATGTCGCCGTAGTTCGAGCCAAGCTGGGAGCCACGCTCTGGGCCGAACTTCAGGCCGAGCGCGTGCAGCGCGCCATCCGCGTCGCGGGCGACGGTGATGCGTGGCGCGACCACGCTGAAGTCGTTCGCGTGCACGGCGCCCGTCGCGTCGATCCGCGCGCGGCCGATCGAGAGCGATCGCAGACTCGCGAGCTCGCGGTCGCCGGCGACGCACCGGACGTCGGCGAGCTCGAGGCCACCGGTGAACGCGTCCGGCTCCGCCGAGAAGGATCCGTCGAACGTCGCGTGGGCGTCGAGTGCGGCTTCGACGGGCTCGAGGCCGAGCGCGGCGAGATACGGGGCGAGCGGCTGCGGAGCGAGGCCCTGCACGCGGAGCGCGCCGACGAGTTTCGCGCCGGGACCGACACGTTGCGCTCCGTCGGTGGCGGCGGTCGGCGCGAGACTCGCTTCGAGCGTCGCCGAAGCGAGCACGCCCGGGATCGTCAACGTCGCCGAGAGTCTTGCCGGCGCCGCGTCTCGCGGTGCCGCGCCGAACACGAAGTCCTCGAGCGACGCCGCGAGCGGCGCCGTTTCGAGCACGAGCGGCGGCGTGACGGCGCGGTCGACGAAACCGAGCCGGTTGTCGCGCGTCGTGAACGTGCCGAGCGAGCAGACGAGCGGCGCGTCGGCAGCCGCCGCTCCTGAACTCGGCGTCGGCGGCGGCGCAGGCGCGTCCAGCGCGACGGTGGGGCGCGAGACCGGCGGCACCGCGCGGAAGCCCGGCAGGACGAGCTCGCCCCGTTCGTCGCGCAACAGACCGGCGACGAGGCCCGCCGTCTCGACGCGGGTGACGTCGAGCCGCTTCGCCACCGGGTCGAAGCCGACGCCCGAGAGCGCGACGCGTTCGAGCGCGAGCTCGCGATTCGGCGCAACGGCGTTCGGATACGCGAGTGACGTCGGACCGAGCGTCAACGCGCCATCGGCGAGTTTGCCGCCGGCGATCTTCGCGTTCGCGACGAGCCGTGTCGCGAAACGGCCGGGTTCGGGCCACGGCGCGAGGCCGAGTTCCGCGAGTTGCGGCGCCGCGCGTTCGGGCGCGAAGCCGAAGACGTCGACGCCGAGCTCGAACGCGAGCTCGGGATCCGCGAGGCGGACGCGACCTTCGAGCGCCGCGCGCTCGAAGAGCCCGGGCGCTGTGAGGTGCGCGCTGAGCCTGCGCGTCGCAGGCTCGGTCTCGTCGCGGACGAGCGCGAAGGCGCCGAGCGAGAGCTCGAAGTGCGTCGCCGGAGTGAACGCGTGGTCGTCGAGCGTCACGCGGACTCTCTCGATGCCGAGCTTGGCGACGTCGACCGGCAACTCCGGGAACACGAGCGGTTGCGGCGGACTTGCAGTGCCCGTCGCGTCGCGCGCGGCGCTCGCGCTCGTCGGCACGAGTTCGAAGCCGAACGCGGCGAGTCGCCCGTTCGCACTGCGGCTCGCGGCGAGTTCGACGTCTTGCAGCGCGAGCTCGTCGAGCCGGAAGTCACGCCGTGAGAACGAACACGGACCGACGCGCAGTTCGCCGAGCTCGAAGGACCGCGCGCCGTCGACGTCGACGACGAGCGAATGCAGCCGCGCGGTCGCGTCGCAGCGCTCCGGCGCGCCAGGTGTCGTGCCGGGCGCGTTCGCCGCCGCCGGCGTGACCGCGAGCAACGCCGCGCCGCGGGCGGAGAGCGACTCGCCGACGGGTTCGAGCCCGAACGAACGCAAGAGTCCGGCGAGCGGCACCGCGTGGAGACGATCGACGCTCCAATCGACGTCGCAGGAGAGCTCGCGCGGTCCGCCGCGCACGCGACCGCTCGCGCGCGCGCCGCCGAGCAAGCGCGGACCGCTCGCGAGCGCTTCGAACGTCGCGGGCCGATCCGCGGCGCCGACGGCGTTGAGCCTCAGCTCGCAGACGAGCAGCTCGTCGATCGGCGGCGACACGGCCGCGTCGACGAACTGCACGCCGATGCGCAGCGCGCGCAACGCGTCGAGCGCGAGCGGCGGCGAAAAGTCGAAGGGCTCGAGCTCGTCATCGTCGGTCGCGACGGGAGGTTCGTCCGGCGCTGCAGCGTCGGGAGCCAGATGCTCGAGCCACGGCACGCTGCCGTCCGCGCGGCGTTCGACCCGCGCGAGCACGTCGTCGACCTCGACGCGTTCGATCGTGAGCTCGCCACGCAACAGCGCGAGCATCGAGACGTCGATCAACGCGTAGTCGAGTGTCAACAGCGGCGGCGCGTCGGCCGCGTTCGGCGTGCCTTCCTTCGCGGCGCGCACCACGAGGCCTTCGATCTGCGCGCGCCCGCCGAACACGGAGAGCGTCAGCTCGTCGTACTCGGCGTCGAGTTCGAAGCTCGCCACCGCGCGCGAGATCGCGAACGGCGCCGCGAGCGACACCAAGCCGCGCACGCCGACCAGCACCAGCCCGGTCTTCGCCGCGACGCGGAACCACTTCTTCTGCCAGAGCCGCGAGAGCGCGTTCACGGCGAGCGCTCCGCCGTCGAATCCGCCGACTCCGCCGACTCCGCCGCCGCGGCTTCGAGCGCCGCGCGGCGTTCCTTCGCGTCGGCGAACGGGTCGTAGCCCTTGGGCGCGAGCTCGCGCGCGGCGAGCCAATCGAACGCTCGCACGCGCACTCCGAGCGTCGTGTCCTCGAGCGCGATGAGATTCTGCTCGACGACGAGACGATCGAGGTCGGCGACGGTCTTCGCGTTCGCGACGAGGTCGTCGAGCGCGCCGCTCGAGCGACCGACTTCACCGGCGTGGCGCACCAAGACTCCTGAAAGCTCCGGTGCGAGCGGCGTTTCGGCGCCGCGCGCCGCCAAGAACGCGAACGCTCCGCGTTCGAGCACGAAGCCGAGCGTCGACCCGTCGACGACGCTCTGCGCGATCTGTTCCGGCGCGCGCGGCAAGCTCTGCACGTACGCGTCGAGAGTCGCGTCGTCCGCCGCCAGCGCGAGATCGCCGGCGAGGCGTGCGCCCGTCGCTTGCGCGAGGAACACCAACGCCGAACGGCGGTTCGCGTTCGCGTCGAGCGAGCCCAACGCGCTTTCGAACTCCTTGCGGCGAGTTTCGGCGCTGGCGACGCGCTGCACGCGGTTCTTGGTCCCGACGAGGGCCTCGCGGCAGTCGGCGAGCGCGCGATCGACCGCAGCGGCGTCGTTCGAGGGTCCGCGCACGTCGACGAACACGACCACCGCTTGGCCCTCGCCGTCGACGAACGGCGACGGCAAGGCGAACGCGAGCGGCGACGCACCGCCGTCGACCGGCGCGGCGAAGAGCAACGCTTCTTCGATCACGCGCGGAGCCTCTGGCGCATGAGCGGCGCTCTCTTCGGGCTTCTCGCGCGGATCCGCGAACGGCCGCGGGGCGAGATCTTCGAGCACGAGCGCGATGCGCGGAGCTCCCGACCCGTCGCCGCCTTCGCGCGCGAGCTCACAACGCAACGACTTGAGGAGCGGTCCGTCCGCAGGCGTCGACACGGCTCGTGTCGCTGCGCAGGAGAGCGTCGCGGTCACGTTGCTCGGCAGCGCGCCGTCCAGCCGCCCGAGTTCCTTCGTGCGGCCGAACTCGCGCCGCGCCAGGCGTTCGGCGAGCGCGCGGGCCTCGGCGCCCCGAGCGAGACGCGCTTCGGTCGAGAGGCGTCCGGTCGCTGCGATCGGTTCGCCGCCGCGCAACGTCGCGAAGAGCTCCGCCTCGCCTGCGACCGGTGCCAGGCCCGCTCGCGGATCGCGTTCGACGTACTCGATGACGAGCGAGTAGCCGAGCGCCGCTTCGGGACGCGTGTCGAGCGCCTCGATCGCGGCGGTTGGCGTCGCGCCCGCGAGCAGCGAGCCGACGTGGTGCCCGGAAACGACTTGCAGCGCCGGCGGCACGAGTTCGGGCTCACCGCGCGGCCGCGACGCACAGGCGCTCGCGACGAGGAGGACGGATCCGCAGACGACGGTACGCATCGCGACGAGCGCTCAGGATACGTCCGGGGCCGCGTGCGGCGAAGCTGCGCACTCCCGCCCGGCGGGGCGGAGGCGTGATCGGCGCTAAGATCGCCGCTTCGGAGGATTCCGACATGAAGACCCCGGCCCGTGTGCTCGTCCCTCTCGCCGACGGATTCGAAGAGATCGAAGCCGTCACGATCATCGACACTCTGCGCCGCGCCGGCGTCGCCGTGACCACGGCGGGCCTGCGCTCGACCTCCGTCGACGGTGCGCACGGCATCGCGTTGAAAGCGGATGCCACCTTCGATCGAGTCGACGTGGGCTCGTTCGACATGCTCGTCCTGCCGGGCGGCATGCCGGGCACGTCGAATCTCGCGGAGGACGAGCGCGTGCTCGATGCGCTCCGGCAGACGCAGAAGTCCGGGAAACGGATCGCAGCGATCTGTGCGGCGCCGACCGTGCTCGCCAAGGCGGGGGTGATCGCGAAGACGCCGGTCACGTGTTACCCGGGATGCGAGTCGAAGCTCGGCGACGCCGTCGTGCGGTCGACCGAACGCGTCGTCCGTTCCGGCAAAGTGATCACGAGCCGCGGTCCAGGAACGGCGCTCGAGTTCTCGCTCGCGCTCGTCGACGAGCTTTGCGGACCCGAAAAGGCGAAGGAACTCGGCCGCGCGATGATCGCGCACGCCTGAACGGCCTCGCATGGGAGTCTTCGAGGAGATCGTGCGCCTGCGGGCGCTCGGCGAGCCGTGCGCTCTCGCGACCATCGTGAAAACCCGCGGTTCGACGCCGGGCAAGACGACGATGCGCATGCTCGTGCGCCGCGACGGTTCGTTCCTCGGATCGGTCGGCGGCGGGTGCCTCGAAGCGGAAGTGCTCGAGGCGGCGCTCCAATGCATGCAGGACGAGCTGCCGCGCACGCTTTCGTTCTCGCTGAACGAACGCGACTACCCGGGTGGTGGGCTCCTGTGTGGCGGACAAGTGGAGGTGTTCGTGGAAGCGATCGTCGAGCCCAGGCTCGTCCTGTTCGGTGGGGGGCACGTGTCGGGCGCGATCGCGAAGCTCGCGCGTTTCGTCGGCTTCCACGTCACGGTCACCGACGACCGTGAGGAGTTCGCGAACCTCGAGCGGCATCCGGACGCGCATGCGGCGCGGGTCGGCGCGTTCGACGAGCTCGCGCGCTCGCTCGCGCCGGCCGACGGGCTCTACGTGGTGATCGTGACGCGCGGTCACGACCAGGACGGCGAAGTGCTCGAAGCGCTGTTCCGCGCCGGGTGCCGGCCGAAGTACCTCGCGATGATCGGCAGCCGGGCGAAACGGGCGCAGCTCTTCGCCGAGCTCGCGCGCCGCGGATTGCCGCCGGCGTTCCTGGACGCCGTGCGGTCGCCGATGGGGCTCGCGATCGGCGCGCGCACGCACGAAGAAATCGCCGTCAGCGTGATCGCCGAGATGATCCGCGCGCGCCGGGCTCCGGAAGCGGCCGCCGGCGACTGACCCGGCGTTCGCGCGACGCGAATTCGAAGCGTCGGCCGAAGCGGGGAAGTCCAACGTTCGGTCGGCGCGCGATCCGGGCCGAACGGCTGGTCGAGCGGGGGACCGGGTCGGCGTCGCGCGACTTTCGGCGAGGTGCGCGACGGCGTGAGCGCCCGCGCGCCTCCACGCGGCGCGCGCCGCGCAATGCGCTCGGCGTCGCGGTGTCTCCTCCAACCCGCCGCTCGTTCCGGAAGGTCCGGTGCGCGACGCGACGAAAGCGAGGAGATCCGCCGTGAACATTGCCGTTTCCCCTGCCCGCTGGCTCGGTCTCGACGACCTGCGCCCGACGCTGCGCAGCTTCCTGCGCACGCGCTGCCCGGACCGGAGCGAACTCGAGGACGTCCTCCACGAGACGCTGCTGCGCGCCGCGCGCTATCGACACTCACTCGCGGATCCGCGCAACTTGAGCGGTTGGACGCACAGCATCGCGGTGAACGTCGTCCGCGATCGAGCGCGCCGGCTGCGTCGGCAAGAGCGCATGGAGAGCGGCAACCAGCTCTTCGATGGACTCATCGGGCGCGAGCCGATCCCCGGCGAAGAGGACCACGACGATCTCCTGAGGTTCGGGCCGCTCGTCGTGGAGCGCGCCGTCGCGTTGCGCGAGCTCGAAGCGGCGCTCCTCGAACTCAAGCCGGCGGACCGTGAAGTGCTCGAGAGCTACTACCACGACGAGCGTTCGTGCGGCGAAACGGCGGACATGTGCGGGATCCCGTCGCCGTTGGTCAAGGTGCGGCTCTACCGCGCGCGACAGCGCCTGATGCGGACGTTGCGGCGACGCCTCCGACCGACGACGACCTCCGGGTGCCTCGATGCGGCGATCCTCTTCGGCGGACGCAGGGCAGGTGTGGCGTGAGCGCCTGCCATCGTTCGCGCGCGACTTCCACGCGGTGCCTGCCCGCGCTCGACGCGCGGCTCGCGGCCGTCGTGCTGCTCTCGGGCTGCGCTTTCGCCGTGAGTGCGGGTCCGACTCCGGTCTCGAGCCAAGCCGGCGATCTCGCGGCCGGCAAGCCCGCCCTTCGGGCTTCGCCGGGCCAAGTTCCCAAAGGTCCTTCGCGCCCGCCGACCGAAGGCGCGGGCGAAGCCACGCGGCCCGTGCATCCCGAGCGGGCGGCGGACGAGCGCTACCCGAAGCTCGACACCGCGGACGCGGAGCTCGCGCGTGCCGGCGCCTGGAAGCGGCGTGCCCGGACGTTGCGCGGCGGCGAACGGCTGCGGGCGCTCGGGGGGGCCGTCGAGGCCTATCGCGCGGCAATTCGCCACTGGAGCGACCAGCCGTTGGTCGCGGCCGAGTCGGCGTTTCGCGCCGGCGAAGTGCTGCGCGCGCTCGAGCGCGACTCCGAGGCCCGTGCGGAGTTCGAGACCGCGAGACGGGTCGGACGCGACACGTCGTTCGCGGCCCGCGCGGGGCTCGAGCTCGGCCACCTCGCGCGCCGCGCCGGTGACGTCGAAGGCGCGCGCGACACGTACTTGTCGGTCGCGCGGGACGAGCGTTGCGAGCGCCGTTACCGCGACGACGCCGAGCTCTGGGCGGCGCGCATGGAGCACGAACTCGGGCGCAGCGATGTCGCCCGTCTCGGCTTCGAATCGCTGGCGCGGAGCGCGGAGAGCGTCCTCGATCGGATCGAGGCCTACGACGAGTGGTGCGCGAGCTTCGTCGACGTCGGTGACTTGGAAGCAGCGGCCGGCGTGCTCGCGCTGTGTCGGGAGGCGTCGAACGACCTCGCGCTCGAAGAAACTCCGCTCGGCGAGCGGGTGCGCAGTGCACTCACGCGCATGCACTCGATCCGGCGGCTCGAGCAGGCCGTCCGAGCGCGTCAGAGAGGTGTCACGGTGACCAAGAAGTGATGCAACTCGCGCCGTGCGCATGGTCGCGACACGCGCGGCGAACGACGTGTGTCCGACGTGCGTCCGGCGGCGACGCACGGACATGTTGCAGCTCGCGGGGCTCGCGAAAAAAACTTTCGAGCGCTTGCAAGCGCTTCCCACGGCCCGGTCGGAGCGCTATCTCTAGGTTCGTGAACGGCGAGTGATCTGGTTCCGATGCGACGTGTCGTCGCTCGCAGATCGGTTGCCATTCAGTTCACGACATCATGGGCGGTCTTCACCGCAAGGTGAGACCGCCTTGTCGTTGACGAGGCGAGTCGCACGCCGTCGCGCGCTCGCGACGCGCCCCGCGCAACGCGCTGCGCCGTGCTCAACGCGCTGCGCGCCGTGCGCCCCGCGCAACACGCCCCGCGCACGCGCCGGCTTTCGCGACTGCGTGCGCAGTGACCACGCGTCGAGCCTCGCGCGCCGCAAGGCTGCGCCCGAGAGCGCTGGCCCAAGAGAGCCGGCCCGAAATGCCGCGAGGCGGCCGCAGCCGCCTCGCTCGTCGTTGCGCCTCTCCGACCCGTGATCGGGCTCGGATGCGCCAAATGGGGGCCGAACTCAGCAGCCGATGCCGTAGTAGGTGAAGCCGAGCTTCTCGACGGTCTTGCGCGGATAGATGTTGCGGCCGTCGAAGATCACCGGGTGCTTGAGCTGCGACTTGATCTGATCGAAGTCCGGCCGACGGAACTCGTTCCACTCGGTGACGACGAGGAGCGCGTCCGCGCCGGAGAGCACGTCCATCGGGCGCTTCGAGTACTCGATGCGGTCGCCGAGGTGGCGCTTCTTGCACTCCTCGATCGCCTCGGGATCGCACGCGGCGACTTTCGCGCCGGCCGCGAGCAGCGCTTCGATGATCACGACGGCCGGCGCTTCGCGCATGTCGTCGGTGTTGGGCTTGAAGGCGAGCCCCCAGACGGCGAACTTCTTGCCCTTCAAGTCGCCCTTGAAGTGCTTCTTCACCATCTCGAAGAGCACGCCCTTCTGGCGTTCGTTGACCGCTTCGACCGCCTTCAGGATCTTGAAGTCGTAGTCGTGCTCTTCCGCGGTCTTGATCACCGCCTTGACGTCCTTCGGGAAGCACGAGCCGCCGTAGCCGACGCCCGCGAAGAGGAAGCGCGAGCCGATGCGTTCGTCCGAACCGATGCCCTTGCGCACCATGTCGACGTTCGCGCCGACGCGGTTGCAGATGTTGGCGATCTCGTTCATGAACGAGATCCGGGTTGCGAGCATCGCGTTCGCCGCGTACTTGGTGAGCTCGGCCGACTCGATGTCCATCGTCAGGATCGGCTTGCCGGTGCGGACGAAAGGCCCGTAGAGCTCTTCCATCACTTCTTGGGCGCGCGTCGAGTTGGCGCCGATCACGACGCGATCGGGCTTCATGAAGTCGTCGATCGCCGCGCCTTCCTTCAGGAACTCGGGGTTCGACACGACGTCGAAGGGGTGTTTGGCGACTTCCTTCATCGCCGCGGTGACCTTGCGGGCCGTGCCGACCGGGACCGTCGACTTGTCGACGATCACCATGTACCCGGTCATGTTGCGGGCGACTTCGCGGGCGGCAGCGAGCACGTACTGCAGGTCCGCGCTGCCGTCTTCGCCCGGGGGCGTGCCGACGGCGATGAACGCGACCTGGGCGTTCGGAATCGCTTCCGCATAGCTCGTCGTGAAGGTCAGACGGCCGTCGCGGACGTTGCGCTTCAAGAGCTCCTCGAGGCCGGGTTCGTAGATCGGAACGACCCCCTCCTTGAGCTTCCTGATCTTCTCCTGGTCGATGTCGAGGCAGACGACGTTGTTGCCGCTCTCGGCGAAGCAGGTTCCGGCGACCAGGCCGACGTAGCCGGTTCCGATGACTGCGATGCGCATTGGGGAATCCTGAGGGGGGGGTGTGGGTCAGCTCGAAGCCCGCTGGGAAGGGTCCGTCGGGGCTTCGGAGGGGTCCTCTTTCGGCAGAAGTCGGACCCGGATGGAGGCAGCGAGCGAAGCAGGATACCGTTGGCGCGACCGCCGCACAGCGGGGGCGATTAACTCAGCGGCTAGAGTGCCTCCCTTACAAGGAGGAAGCCGGGGGTTCGAATCCCTCATCGCCCACCAGTCGCACCCGCTCCGGAGCATCCCCCAATAGGAACGCGCGGTGACCGGCGAGCGTCCGAGCGACCGCCAAGTGGCCCGGTCGCCTACCCCGACCGGCGAAGCGTCGCGCCAGGATCTCTGCGGTGTCGGGGTGGCCGCGCTTGCGCACATGGACCGCTCCGACGTCGTGGCGAAGGAGCAGCTCTCGTACGCGTCGCGGGTCGGCCTGGCAGCCCTCGATGATCGGCCACGCCGTGTACCACGGCGAGTCAGGTGGTCTCGGGCCGGCGAGGTAGGCGATCTCCGGGCCGACCGGCCGCAAGCCGAAGTCACGCGCGAGCTCGCCGACCAAGCCGGCACGGATCGCTGCGCCGTCGGGTTCGACGAGCCAGGCTTGGAGCGCGAGGTCGGCGTCGGTCCACGGTTCGACTTCGCGTCGAGCCGCCGCGCTCGAACCGAGACGGCGCACGAGCGTCGCGGAGTCCGCGGACGCGCCGACGATCCGCGCTTCGTGGGTGCCTGCGTCCGAGTCGGCCCACTCGCCGAGCCAGAGCGCGAGTTCGACGACCTCGCCACGCGAGCTCGACCAACTCGCCCGCCACGACTTCGAACCGAGCGCGTCGAGCTCTCGGAGGCCGAGCTCGAACCCCGGCGGTAGCTTGATGCACGCGCCTCGCCGTTCGGCCGCAAGCGCGAGCGCCTGAGCGAACGTCGGCATCATCCGTTCGGCGGAACGCACACGTTCGCCGGCCGGCCGACGGTCGGGATCGAGCAACAGGTACGGTGCGCGCGAAGTGGGGTGCAGCGCGTCGGCTTGCACGACGAGGCTGCGACCCATGCCACCCGCCAGATTGCGAGCGGCACACCGCGTGGTCGTCGCGTCGAGGTCGGAGGCGATCACGGCGACGCCGGCGCGCACGAGTGCAAGTGCATCGGCACCGAGGCCACACGTCGCGTCGTGGACGACCGAATCGTCATCGAAGGCGGCGATCTGGCGGGCTCGATCGCGGGCGACGGCGAGCGGCGTCGCCTGTTCGAGCCCTTTGCGCGTCAACCATGCGCGGTCGGGCTCCTCGAACTTGCGCTTCGCCCGGAGGCGGAGCTCCAGCAATCCGGTCGCGGCGCGCGCGAGGTCGACCGAGAGCTCGCGCTTCAAGCGTTCGACACGCTTCAGCGAATCGAGGCTCGCGAGCTCGACGCCGAGCCGTTCGAGCGTCGACTCGACGCGCGGATCGAAGAGCTGGAGCTCGTCGTTCGGCCGCGATTCGGTCATTCCGCGCTCATTTTGGTGCGAAGCACGTCCTTGCGGAGAATGCGCGCCGCACTAGGCTTTGGGAAGACGGAGCGCTGGAAACGGCGCTTCGTCGGTCGTGCGCGAACGCGAGGGGACGCTACGCAAGCGACGGTCTCGAGCCCCCGCGCTCGACACAACCGACGTTGGAGGAGAGCTGTGAGCCGAATTCTGTTGGTCGATGACGAGGCCGCCGCGCGGCTCGTCCTACAGAACCGTCTCAAGGATCTCGGTCACGAAGTCGTCCTCGCCGAAAACGGCGCCAAGGGGCTGCTCGAAGCGCGAGAGAGCGCGTTCGACGTGATCTTGGTCGAGGTCGCACTCGGCGCCGGAATCTCGGGCGTGGAAGTGTGCCGCCGGATCAAGCAGATCCCGCAGTGCGTGATGACGCCGGTCGTGATGATCGCGCGATCGGGCGCCACTCGCGAAGACGCGCACCAGGCCTTCGAAGCAGGCGCCGAGTACGTCCTGCAGAAGTCCGAGATGGTGCTCTTCGAGGACGTCTTGCGCACCGTCTTGCGGCTCAAGGGCCAATTCGACGAGTTCGCGCGACAGTTGCGCGCCGCCGAAGCCGAAGCGCGCCGCCGCACGGAGGAGCGCCAACACGAGAACGATCGGGAAGTCGCGCGCGCCGAGACCGGCGAGCACGCGCTCGTCGGTCGTGAACTCGCCGCGAGCAAGCCCGACGGCGTGATGCTCGTCGACGCGGACGGCATCGTTCGCTGTGCGGACCGCGGAGCGCGCGAACTCCTCGGCGCTTCGATCGAGGGCAAGAACCTCGGCCGCCTCGCGCCGAACACGCGACTCGAGGCGTTCGTGCGCGACGCGCACACCGAGAGCCGCGAAGGCTACCGGTTCGACGTGCGTCCGACCGGCACGCGCACGGGTCGTTCGCTGAGCGCGTCGGTCGTGCCGCTCGTCGCGAATCCCGGCGAGCGCGATCCGGGCCTGCGCGTCGTGATCCTGCTCGATTCGGGCAAACGGCGGGTCGCCAACGAGCTCCTGAAGCTGCTCGAGTACACGATTCCGCGCCCCGAAGTCGGCGTGCTGATCGAGGCCGGCCGCCGCGCGTTCGGCGCCGCGAGCGTGAAGGGCAACTCCTTCTCGATGCGCGCCGCTCGCTCCGCGGTCAGCGAGTTCTCGCACTCGAGCGAGCCGGTGCTCATCGTCGGCGAACCGGGCGTCGGCAAACAGCACCTCGCGCGGTCGCTGCACTTCTCCGGTTCGTTGACCGGACCGTTCCTGCCGATCTCTTGCGCCGCGTTGTCCGCGGCCAATCTCGACAGCGAGCTCTTCGGCCACGTCCGCGGCGCGACACCTGAAGCGCTCAACGATCGGCCCGGCCTGATCCAACAGGCCGTGCACGGGACCGTCTACCTGTCCGAGATCGATCTCCTACCGCTCGAGCTCCAACGGAAGCTCCTGCGCGCGATCCGCGACGGCGAGGTCCAACGCGTCGGTTCCGAGCGCATCGAACGCTGCGATGCGCGCTTCGTGCTCGGCACGGAAGTCGATCTTGGCCGTCTCGCGACCCAAGGTCAGTTCCTGCCCGAGCTGCTCGAAGCCGTCGCGCGCCGCACGATCCTCGTCGCGCCGTTGCGCGATCGTCGTGAAGACATCCCGGCGCTCGCGCAGCACTTCCTCGAGCGATTCGCCGCCGCGCGCAACGACATGGAAGTCTCCGACGACGCGCTGATGGTGCTCGAGAACCACCACTGGCCCGGCAACGTCCGCGAACTCGAGACGACGATGGAGCGCGCGATCGCGGCGGCTCAAGGCGCCATCGTCGAAGTTGCGCACTTGCCCGCGTTGCTCCGCGATCCGCACCGCAAGCTCCCGGACGCGGTGCTCGAGCCGCGCCCGCGCGCCGAGCGCCCGTCGATCGGCGGCACGCTGCCCTCCGGCGTGATCCTGCCGGCGACTTCCGGCGTGCCGACCTACAACTCTTCGCCGGCGCACAAGACCCTGCATCCCTGGGACATCGGGGACGAAGACGAGATCAGCCTGGATCTCTACGAGAAGAAGTGTTTGCTGCGTGCGCTCAACCAGACCGGCGACGACAAGCTGGCTGCGGCGAGGCTGCTGAAGGTCGGCAAGAGCACGCTCTACCGCAAGCTCAAGCGCTTCGGCATCACGTAGCGGCGACAGACAGTCGATTGCGGCATCGTTCCTGCCTCCGGGTGCGTTGACTCGCAGTCGTGCCTGTCAGCTCGTGAATTACTGCCGGAATTCTGCGAGGTCGCGACGTCGGTTGCGGGGTTCGCCGCCGATGCCGTGACCGACCGCGGCGAACTCCGGTGCTCTCTTTGCCGGGTACGTCCAGTCGACTGCGTCGACGTGTTGACGATCGCATCCTAACGATGGGAAGCGACACGCCCGAGAATTGACAGGACTGTGCGACGGCGCGAGTCTCTCCCCCCAGCTTCCCGGGCCCTGAGTCCATCTGGGTGCCTACTCGTTCGGTCTTCTTGGTGAGTTGTCACTGGAGGGAGTCCACTTGAATTCGCTTGCTCGCGCAGCTCGTTTGTTCCTCTTCGCGTCGTTGTCACTCGGTGCGACCGCGTGCGTTGTTCGTCGAGACGGTGGGTTCGACAAACCCAACGCCGTTGGCCAGCTACCGGCCAGTCTCGGCGAGATTTTGGGTGGTGCGCAGATCGTCCACGTCCGAGAGGTCACGGTTGCTCCGGATCTCGCGGCGACGTTGCGTCGTCAGGCCGAGAGCAAGGGAGTCCCTGCCGCTGAGGTGGACGAGTTCCTACGTGTCGTTTCGGACCAGGTGTCTCGGCGCGTCTACTCCTTGGCGACCAAAGACCGCGCGTTCATCGTGTTCGACAACAAGTCCGAGGCGGCAGAGAAGGCCGATCTCCGCTTCGACGTCGTGGTCAACAAGCTCGACATCGTCGGTGCAACCGACGGCTTCTTCGGCGACTACGCGATGCGCGTACTCGTCGACCAACAGGCAAAAGGGGCCAGCTTCGAGTGCGAGGTCGAACTCGTTGCTGTCCGCCGCGGCGTGAATCTCGCCGCATCGACCGGTGGTGGCCGGAAGAACCACGTGCTGACCGAGGAACAACGGTTCCAGTATGTTCGAACCCTTCAGGACGCGAGCTCGGAGACGAGTACCGCCAAACGCAGCACGCAGCTCGACATGATCCTGTCGCCGATCAAGGACGCACTGGACTCGGCGGTCGAGCGCGCTTGGGGGTCGATGTGGAGGGAGTACGTGAGTAGCGTGGGACAGTCCTCGCCTTCCGCTTCGACATCCACGATGCGGTAACGAACGTCGCCGCCGACGGAAGCAGAACGTGATGCGGAACGGAATTCCGGATCTCGCTAAAGGTCGGCACAGAGTTCGCGCCGCTCGCGGCTCGATGTCGGGGTAGTGTTCGAGTGCGACGTTCGCAGCGCTGGCGGCGGCTCACCGCGGCGCGGCTCGTCGCACCACGCATGGCTCGACCCTTCGCTCGGACGATCGCGCTCGTCCTCGTTTTGCCCGCCTTCGGCGCGCTCGCACACGCCCAGAATGCGTTCCGGCCGTTGCCGCTGCCCTCGGACTGGGGACGCTGGGGTGCGGGGCTCGAATCCAAAGCGGGCGGCTCCTTCGAGTCGCTCGACGCGCTGGCCGCCGAACCCGACGAACGCACGTTCGTCGAAGCGCGCGCCCATGGACTCGTCACCGGCTCCGGTTCGCTCGAAGGTGGCGGTGACGTCGCGACGCAAGCCGGCGGTTGGTCGGTCACGTTCGGACGTGAGCTCGGCGAGGAACGTCTCGCGGCGTTCTCGATCGAGACCAACGGCTACTTCTACGACTTCGGTCCGGGCACGGCGTTGGTGCCCGGATCGTCGCAGCCGTTCAACGATCTCTACGAAGCCCGCGTTTCGGGTCTCGTCAGGACAGAGGGCGATGGACTCGGGTGGTTCGCGGGACTCTCCGCGACGCTCGGCGGCGAAGACGAAGCGGACGCGAGCGAAGCGCTCGCCGTCGGCGGCCTCGGCGGCTTCCGCTGGTCTCGTTCGCCGGACACGGCGGTCGAATTCGGCATCGCGGCTCAGTCGCGCCTCGAGGACGACGCGTGGCTCTGGCCTTTCCTGGGGTTCGAATGGCAAGCGACGGAACGCCTGTCCTTCGAAGCGCGCGGGACGAGCGTGCAGGCCAACGTCGATTGGAACGAATCGTGGCGCACGTTCGCTCGCGCAGAGTACCTGCTGCGCCAGTTCCGTCTGAACGACGACTCGCCGCTCGCACAGGGCGTGTTGCGCGACGAGACGATCCGCGCCGGGCTCGGTCTGGAACGCCGCGGGGAGAACGTCTCGTTCGAGCTCTTCGCCGGTTTCGATCTCTGGCGCGAGCTCTCCACGCTCGCCTCGGGCGGCGCCGGCGTCGCCGAGGCCGAGGTCGACTCCGCGCCGTTCCTCGCGTTCTCGCTGGGCTTCGACTTCTGAGGCCCGTCCCGGTCGCGGCGCCCGTGGCGCAGCGGGCTTCAAGCCGCTCGGCGTCTCGGCCGATGACGAGCGCGATGAAGACGCTGCCCGTCCTGGCCGCCGCGCTCGCGGCGAGTTCCTGTTTCTCGACACCGCCTCTGCCCGAGAACACGGCGAAGGAATCGACCTTCGCGCGCGAACTCGTGTGGGACGAGCTGACGCTCGGGCCGAACGACGTCGTGCGCGTCGGGGTCTACGGCCACCCGGAGCTCGGCACACCGATCGGACCGGGACCGACCGGCAGCCGCGTCGACAACGACGGTTGTGTCAGTCTGCCGCTCGTCGGCTGCGTCAAGATCGGCGGCAAGAGCGTGCAGGAAGCGAGTGCGACGATCCGCGACGCGATTGCCGCGTACGTCCAGGATCCACGCGTCGATTTCTCGGTCGTCGAGTACGCCGCGCGACGCGTCTACATCTACGGCGAAGTGCAGAAGCCGGGCGCCTACGTGCTCGACCGGCCGCTGAACGTCTACCAAGCGCTCGCCCTGGGCGGCGGCTTCTCTGCTCACGCCCGTCGCGACCAGATCGTGATCCTGCGCGGCAAACCCGACGCGCTCGAAGTGAAGACGATCGATGGCGAAGCCCCGCACTTGGACGGCCTGATCGCGTTGCGTCCGGACGACTTCCTGTTCGTGCGCCGCAGCGGCGCCGGCAAGTTCAGCGACGAAGTCCTCCCGATCCTCGCGGGCATCTCGTCGTCGCTCGGCTCGGCGGCGACCTTGCTCGTGCTGAACGATCAGCTCGACTGAGCGTCTGCGTTCGATGCCAACGTTCGGCGCGCCGCGCTCAGGCGCGGGCCCACGTCCGTGCCGCGCGCACGCTGACGAACCGATCGAGCTCCGGCGAGTACGCGGTCAAGCGGCCGCCGTACACGCAACCCGTGTCGAGCCCCAGCGCGACGAGGCGGCCTCGCGAGAGGCGTCGGCGTGGCAACTGCGAGGGCGTGTGGCCGAAGAGCGCGAGTTCGGGGCCGTCGTAGACCTCGTACCACCACGGGCGAGATGGCTCGTCGAGGCGGCGCAAGCTCGTCAATTCCTCGATCGTGTGTTTCTCGAGCTCGAGGCCAGGCAAGACGCCGGCGTGGACGCAGAACCATTCGCGTCCGTCGCGAGTCGGCGCGGCGTGAGCGAGCGAGCTGCGACGCAGGAAGAAGCCTGCGTGAGTCTGGAGGAATTCGACGACGCGTCCGCGGTCGCCTGGAGCGACGAGGCAAGGTTGATCGCCGTCGCCGAAGAGTGCTTCGTCGTCGAGGGCGCTCGGCAGAGGAGCACGGACCTGGCGGTCGCGAGCGTCGACGCGCAGGGGCGCGAGGCCTAGGCGCGAGAGCACGACGTGCTCGTGGTTGCCGAGCACGAAGCGCACGCGGTGTTCCTCGAGCAAGGCGAGCGTCCCGAGTGGATCGGGACCGCGATGGAAGAGGTCGCCGACGCTGACGAGTTCGTCTTCCGGTCCGGGCGCGATCGCGGCGATCAACGCCGCGAGCTCGTCCGCGCAACCGTGGATGTCGCCGATGACCCAAGTCGCCATGTCGCGTCTCGTGCCGTCCTTTCGGCTCCTTCCTCGCGCGCGCCCGAGCCCACGCGCGCGCGCGTCCCGTGCGTGGGAGGTCCGCGCCTCTCGTCGGGGGCGAGCCCGACCGCGGATCAGCGTCAGCGGTGCCCCGAGCCGAAAACTCAGCGCATGGATCCCCTGACGCAGCCCGACCCGCGCACCGACTCCGCGAACGACGCACCCGCTCGTCTCTCGCGGCCGAAGATCGGCCGACCGCTCGGCACCGCCGGCGACGTGCCGGTGCCTCCGCCGCGCGAGGAGCCGGCGATCGAAGCTCCGACGAAGCTCGGCGTGCGCGCCGTGCGCGTCGCGATCCTCGGTTCGCGCGGCATTCCGGCGCGCTACGGCGGCTTCGAGACGTTCGTCGAAGCGCTCGCGCCGAGGCTCGTCGAACGTGGACTCGACGTGACGGTCTTCTGCGAAGGCAAAGGTTCGCTCGCGAGCTTTCGCGGTGTGAAGCTGCGTCACGTGCGCGCCTGGGCGCCCGGTCCGCTGCGCACGCTGCAGTTCGACGCGAACTGCCTTGCGAGCGCGTGTCGCGGCTTCGACGTCGTGTACATGCTCGGGTACGGCTCGAGCCCGTTCTGCGCGTTGCCGCGAGTCTTCCGCCGTCGCGTGTGGATCAACATGGACGGCCTCGAGTGGCGGCGCTCCAAGTGGAATCCGTTCGCTCGTGTGTGGTTGCGAACCTGCGAGCGCGTCGCGGCGAGCGTCGCGAATCGTCTGGTCTTCGACAATGCGGCGCTACGTGACGAAGTGATCGGGCGTCTCGACGTCGACGTGCCGACGACGGTGATCGAGTACGGCGCGCCGGTCTATGCGCGCGACGACGAAGTCGAAGCGCTCCGACGCTTCGAACTCGAGTCGGGCGGCTATTCGCTCGTCGTCTGCCGCGCCGAGCCCGAGAACCACGTGCTCGAGATCGTGCGCGCGCACGCGGCGGCCGGCGTCGCTCGGCCCTTGGTGGTCGTCGCGAACGTCGAAGTCGGTGGCGCGTACGTCAAGAAGCTTCGCGCGGCGCTGGGCGCGAACGCGCGACTGCTCGGCAGCGTGTACGACCCGAAGGTGCTCGCTCCGCTGCGCAGACACGCGTTCGACTACGTCCACGGGCACAGCGTCGGCGGCACGAATCCTTCGTTGCTCGAAGCGATGGGCGCAGGCAACGTCGTGCTCGCTCACGACAATCCGTACAACCGCGAGACGCTCGCGGGTTCGGCGCTCTTCTGGAAGGACGAGCCCGAGCTCGTCGAGCGTTTCCGCGAGAGCGAGAACCTGCCACCGAAGGTCCGCGCGCGCTTCTCAGAGCGTTGCGTAGCCCGCGTGCGGGAGCACTACGATTGGGAGCGCATCGCGGACGCGTATGCCGCGGCGTTCCGGGAGCTGCACGGTTGACGCGAGTCGTCGCGAAAGCTCCGTCCGGGTGCGCCGTCGCCGCGCCGCCGTGGGTGGCGGTGCGCGCGCGTCGCGGCACCGTGCCGGCGTGGCTCGTGACGGTGCTCGCCGCGCTCGAGCGAGAACGTGTGCTCGGCTGGTGCGCCACCGGCGCCGAGGCCGAGGACGGCGAGCGTTCGGCCGCAGCCGCACACGCGTTCGCGGGTCCGCGCGATTGGGCGGAACGCTGCGACGCGTGGCTCGCGGGACGCGCGTTGCCGGCGGAACGCGATGCTTGGCGAGCCGTCCTGCTCGCCCAGCCCTCCACGTCTGGAAGTCCGACGCTCGAGCTCGACCTCGCGGATCGCACGACTTGCGAGGCGAGCGGCGCGGCGTGCGACACGAGCCGTGCGCCGGCGACTTGGAGCGTGCGCTTCGGCGCCGGCGACGGGTATCGCACGGAGCTCGCGCGTGGCGAGCCGACGCTGACGATCACGATCGTCGAGCGCACCGAGGCTGGCGAGCGCGTCATCGCGCGGACGCAGACCAAGTCGCCGAGTTCGCTGCGGCTCGCGCAGAACCGCGCGGGCTGGAAGGCGGCGCGGTTGCTCGAACGGGCGCTGCGTGGACGTTTCGCCGCTCGTCACGTCGCGGATGGGGAGTCGCCGCTCGCGCCGACTTCGCGCGACGTGCCGGCGTCCTCGGCTGGAAGCCGCGCGGCGTCGTCGACGGGTCGGCGCAGCCCGTGGCTCGTGCGGACGTTGTCGCGCGCGGTCGCGCGGACGCTGCGCGAAGACGAATGGCGCCTCGCGTGGCGCGCACGGACGGACGACGCGCTGCCGGATCCGCGCGTGTGGCGCCCGGAGCACGAACTCGCGCCGCCGAGGGGTCACTTCTTCGCGGACCCGTTCCTCGGCGCGCACGCCGGCCGCGAGTGCCTCTTCTTCGAGGACTACGAAACGAGCTCGGGCCTCGGCCGCATCTCCGCGGTCGAACTCGGCTCGGACGGCGCTCCGGGACCGGTGTTCCGCGTGCTCGAACGGCCGCACCACTTGTCGTATCCGTTCGTCTTCGAGCACGCGGGCTGCGCGTACATGATCCCGGAGACGCACGAGTCGCGACGGATCGAGTTGTGGCGTGCCGACGAGTTCCCGACGCGCTGGACGTTCGAGCGCGTGCTCGTCGACGGGCTCAAGGCCGTCGACGCGACGTGGTTCGAACGCGACGGTCGGTATTGGCTCTTCGCGTGCGTCGCGGGCGAGCACACGCCGCAGTCGGAAGAGTTGCATGCCTTCTGGAGCGAACGACCGTTCGGTCCGTGGCGGCCACACGCGGCGAATCCGATCGTCGACGATCCGTGCGGCGCGCGACCGGCCGGTCGACCGTTCGTCTCGGGCGGGCGTTTCGTGCGACCGGCGCAGGACGTGACGGGTGAGTACGGCTCGCGCATCGTGTTCCAAGAGCTCGTCGAGCTCACGCCGACGACGTACGTCGAACGCACGCTCGGCTCGTTCGATGCGAACGGTCCGCTCGCGAGCCTCGGCACGCACCATTTCGACCGCAGCGAGCGCTTCGAAGTCTGTGATGCGCGACGCAGTCGGTTCAGGACGCCGCGGTGGCTTGCATGAGCACCACGTCGCCCGAACCCGCTCGCGGCGTCGCGCGCTGGAAGGCCGCGTTCGGACGATCCGCGCTCGTCGCGGCCGACCAAGCGCTGGTCAGCGGCTCGAACTTGCTCGTCACGGTCCTGCTCGTGCGTGCGCTCGGGCTCGCGGAGTTCGGACGTTTCTCGCTCTGGTGGATGGCGTTGGTCTTCGTGCAGAGCCTCCAACAAGCGTGCGTGACGACGCCGCTCTACTCGATCGGACCGAAGGAGAGCCGCAGCGCCGACTCCGACTACCACGCCGCTGCGCTGCGACTCGAGTTCTGGTTCCTGGGCGTGGTCGCGTGCGCGGCCGCGTTGCTCTGGTTGCCGGTGTCGCGCGTGATCGGGCTCTCGCCGAACGGCGGCGAGCTCGTGGCACTCGCGGCCGCGACCGGTGCGCGCAGCCTGCACGATTTCCTGCGCGCCAGCGGCTTCGCGCGTCGCCGCACGCGGTGGGTCTTCGTGCTCGACGTCGTCGGTTACGGCGGGCAACTCGTCGCGCTCGGCCTCTTCGGACTCACCGGAATCGTCGAGGCTTGGAGCGCGACCGCCGCGTTGTGGGCCATCGCCGCGAGCGCCGGGCTCGGCGTCGGCGTCGGTCTGGCGACGTTCGGCTCGTGGCGCGTCGCGCCCGGAGCCGTGGCAGCGTGCTTGCGCAGACACTCTGGGATGGCGCGGTGGCTCGCGCCGCTCAGCGTGTCGCAGTGGTTCACGTCGAACGCGTACGCGGCGGCGGCCGGCGTCGTGCTCGGCACGCCCGCGGTCGCCGTGCTGAAGGCGGGGCAGACTCTGCTCGGCGTGTTGCACGTGTTGCTGCTCGCGATGGAGAACGTCGTGCCGGTGCGCGCGGCGGAGATCGCGGCGCGCGGCGCGTGGAGCGAGCTCGAGCACTACTTCGCCCGACTCGCGCGGGTCGGACTCGCCGCGACGGTGGTCGCCGCAGCGACGATCGCGGCGTTTGCCGCGCCGCTCTCCGAACTCGTGTACGGCCACGCGAGCGAGGAACTCTCGCTCGTGATCCGCGTGTTCGCCGTGCACTACGTGATCGTGTTCGCCGTTGCCGTCGCGTCGATTCGGTTGCGCACGCACGAGCGCACGCGACCGATCTTCGTCGCGCAGGTGCTCGGCGCGTTGGTGTCGTTCGTCGTCGCGCGACCGTTGGTCGACGCCTTCGGACTCGCCGGCGCGCTGACCGGCATCGTCGCGCAACAAGCGCTCGTGTTGCTGGTCTTGCTCTACGCGCAGCGCAAGACGACCGAAGCGACGGTCGGCGCGTCGCGGATCACTTGAGCGCGGTGGCCGAGCGTGCGACGTAGAGCTCGTCGAGTGTCCGTCGTGCGATGACGCTCGGCTCGAACTCGCTCGTGATCATCGCGCGGGCGCGGCGACCGAGTTCGTCGAGCGCGTCGCGCGCGTGGAGCTCGGCGCAGGCCGAGAGCGCGGTCGCCACGGCGTCCGCGGCGCACTCCTCGATCACGAAACCCGCGCCGTGACGTTCGATCGGCTCGCCGAGGTTCGTCGCACGAGTCACGACGCAGGGCAAGCCGAGCGCCGCGGCTTCGAGCACCGCGAGCGGCATCCCTTCGGTGCGCGAGGGCGCGACGAACGCGTCGCACGCGGCGAGCAGCGCGAGCTTCTCCTCGCCGAAGCGCGGGCCGACGAAATCCACGCGCTCGCCGAGCCCGGCCGCCTGCGCGCGCGCGGCCAGCGCCGCTCGATCGGGGCCGTCGCCGACGAGTCTGAGTTCGCCAGGGCCGCCGCCGCGCACGTACTTCGCGAACCCGTCGAGCAATCCGTCGAGGCCCTTCTCGTGCGCGACGAGGCGACCGCAGAAACCGAACGTCGGCCGCGCGCCGTGTGCGACGACGGCGGGGCGATCGAGCAACGCCTGACCGTTCGGCACGACGACGATCCGGGCGCGCGGTTCGAGCGCGAGCAGTTCGTCGCGCTCGACCGCGGAGAAGCACTGCACGGCGCGCGCGCCGCGCACCAAGAAGCCGTCGAAGAGCGCCAGGTAGAGCCGCTTCTTCGCGCGACCGCGGCGCACGTTCGGTTCGCGATACGCGCCGTGCGGCGTCAACACCCACGCGCTGCCGCGCTCGGCGAGCAGCCCAGCGCACGCGCGGAACTCGGGTTGGAATCCGCCGTGGAAGTGGAACACCGTGTCGACGGGCTCGTTGCGCAGTGCACGCGCGACTTCCCGATCGAGCCGATGCCAAGGCGACCACCGGAAGAGGCGCAAGCGATACTCGCGCGGCGAAGTCGGCGCGTCCGGTCGCGGCGTCAGACCCCAGACTTCGACCTCGGCGCCGGCGCGGATCTGCGCCGTCGCGAGCCCATGGACGGCGCCGTTGACGCCGTTCGCGCGCTCGGGGTTCGCCTTGCCGATGACGACGTGGACGAGCTTCACGCCGCGACCTCCGCGCGCGAGTTCGCGAGCTCAGCGTACGTCCGGGCGAAACTCGCGCAGTAACGTTCGATGGTGAAGCGTTCGCGGCGACGCAGCCGGCCCGCGCGACCGAACGCGCGGGCGACGAGCGGCGCGTCGAGCAAGCCGGCGAGCGCCCGAGCGAGTTCGTCCGCGTCGCCCGGGGCGAACAGCAGTCCGGTCTCGCCGTGCGCGACGATCTCGCGCAGGCCGCCGTGTCGCGCCCCGACCACGGGACGCTCGAGCTCCATCGCTTCCGCGGCGACGAGTCCGAACGACTCGGGCAACGTCGAGGGCACCGCGACGACTTCGGCGGCGCGGAGCGCGACGTCGACGTCCTCGCGGAAGGGGAGGTGGACGATGCGGTCGGCGAACGGTGAACTCGCGCAACGCGCGCGCAGGGCCTCGACGAAGCGCGGCTGACCCGGCGGCGCGTCGCCGACGAACAGCACTCTCGCGCGCGGCCGCGACGCCGCGATGCGTTCGAACGCGTCCAACAAGAGGGCCTGGCCCTTGAGCGCGTTGATGCGACCGACGAGCACGATCCACTGCGCGTCGGGCTCGAGCCCGAGTGCACGGCGTGCGTCGAGCTCGTTCGCGAGCTCCGGGCGCGGCGGGAAGTCGGGGATCCCGTTGTGGATCACGCGGCAGTGCCGCGCGAGCTCGGGTGCGCACGCGAGCAGGTTGGATCGCGTCGCTTCGGAGTTCGCCACGACGACGTCGGAGAACGAACCGACGAAGTGCGCGAGCCCACGAGCGAGCCAACGCGGCCGTTCGAGGATCTCGTGCACGTGCGTGACGTGCGGCACGCCTTCCGCGCGCGCGGCGAACGCGCCTGCGGGCACGACGATCGTGTTCGTGTGCACGACGTGCGGCGCGTGCCGCCGCACGAGCGCGCGCGCCCAGGCGATCGAACGCGGGAAGTCGCGCACGGCGCCGAAGAGCCCGCGCGGAGCGAGCGTCGCACGGCCACACACGGCGAGCGGCCCGAGCTCCACGGTCGCGCCGCACGCTCGAAGCGCATCGACCAACGGTCCGTTGCGCGGCAAACCGACGACGAAACGGCACGCGTCGTTCTGGAGCCCGCGCACGAGTTCGAGCAACGCGCGATCGGAGCCGTAGAGCTCCGCCGACGCGTGAAAGGCGAGCACGCGCAGCGTCATCCGACGCTCCGTGCGTGTTCCGCCGAGCGCATGCGCAGGATGCGCGCCGGCACTCCGCCGACGATCGCGCCTGGCGGCACGTCCTTGGTGACGACCGCGCCCGCCGCGACGACGGAACCGCGACCGATGCGCACGCCGGAGAGGATCGCGACGTTCGAACCGATCCAACAATCGTCTTCGATCACGACGCCTTCGCGCACGACGCCTTGTTCCTTGATCGAGCGCTCGACGTCCGCGAACACGTGGTTCTCCGGCAGGATCGACACGCGCGGTCCGAGCAACACGTCGCGGCCGATCTCGACGAACCCCGACGCACCGATCCACGCGTACGCGCCGATCGCGGAGCCCGAGCCGACCGACAGACCTTCGCCGAGATCGACGCCGTAGTAGGAGCTCGGTCGGATCGAGGCGAAGCGACCGATCGTGACGTCGTCACCGAGCACGACGCCGCGTCGCGCGAGCCCTTGGAGCTCGACGAGCTCCTCGAGCTTGACGTTGCGCCCGACGCGAATGCGTCCGGGACTCGTGATGCGCACGTTGCGTCCGACGAAGAGCCGTCCGCCGCACGCGCCGAGGCGCGGACGCCAGCCGAGCCCACGCAACAGCGCGCATGCCGTGCGCACGAGGATCCAGAACGCTTCGCGTTCGCCGAGCTGCTCGGTCTCGGCGAGCGGTTCGCGTCCGCGGACCCGAGCGACGACGCGAGCGTGCAGCGCGCGGAAGAGCCTCATGCGGCACCTCGCGCGTGCTTGCGCTCGGCGAACGCGTAGAACTCGTCGATCCGCGCGCCCTTGGCCGGCCAAGTCGCGTGCTCGTGCGCCCACGTGTGCGCGCGGCGAGCGAGCGCGACGCGCAGCTCTTCGTCGGAACGCAGCCGCAGCAACGCGTCCGCGAGACCGGCGATCGTCGTGTCGACGTCGCGGGCGACTTTCACTTTGAGTCCGCGACCATCGGCGGCCATTTCGCCCGGCCCGCCGAAGTCGAGGCACACGACCGGCGCGCCGCAAGCGAATGCTTCGACCACGACCATGCCCGCGCCTTCGAAGGACGGGAACAGGAACACGTCCGCGGCGCGCATCGCGGCGAGCACTTCGTCGCGCGGCACTTTGCCCGCGAACGTGATGCGGTCGTCGAGCCCGAGCTCGCGTGCGCGCGCCTCGAGCGCGGCGCGGCACGGGCCGTCGCCGATCAGCGTGAACGTCGCTTCGGGCGCGCGCACCGTGAAGTGGGCGAAGGCTTCGAGCGCGAGCCGCACGCCTTTCAGGTCGACGAGCCGTCCCGCGTAGAGCACGCGGAAGCCCGGCGAACGAGCGAAACGCGAGTTCGGCAGTCGCTCGAGCTCCGTGCCGCACGCGAGGAACGCGCGCGTCTTCTTGCGCCACGGCCGCGGGAGCTCGCGCGCGAAGTCCTCACCGATCGACAAGATCAGGTCGGCGCGTTTGCGCGTCAGCCACAGCATCGGGTCCGTGAGTTCGCACACGCGCTTCAGCGCGGCCTTCGCGAACTCGGCGGCCCGCGCGCGCCAGTTCGAGCGGTCGATGAACCGATCGGGCACGCGCGCGTGTCGGCCGACCGGGCCCCAGACGAACGGTTTGCCGACGAACGAGAGGCCCGACGGGATCCAGCTCGACGCGAACGTCACGTGGTGCACGACGTCGAAGTCGTGGCGCCGGTCGAGCGCTCGGGCGCGCACGCCGACGGCGAGTTGCCAGAGATAGAAATAGAGCATCGCGCCGCGCTCGCCGCGCTTCCACCAGCGGGCCCAACGCGGCAAGTCGAAGCCTTCGACGTGCAACCGTTCGAGCCCGAGCTCGCGCGCCGCCTTGCGCACGCGTTCGACGTTGTTCTCGCGCGTGACGAGCCACACTTCGTGACGTTCCGCGATTTCACGCGCCCAGTTCCAGCCGATGCCGCCTTCGGAACCGGCCCCGGGTTCGCACGCGTAGGCACTGACGAGCACGCGACGACGGCGAGGCGGGCTCATGCGCGTGCTCCTGCCGGTCCGCCGGCTTCGTTCACGTCGACACGTTCCGCGCGCGGCGCCGCTCGGCCCGCCTGCGGACCGAAGACGGCGAGCGGATAGAGCGCGAAGAAGAAGAGCATCAGCGGATTGGGCCAGCCGCAGATGCCGAAGCTGGTCGCGTTGTTGATCGCGGCGAGGATGCCGAGCGCGAAGACCGCGCGCCACGCACCGTGTTCCGCTCCGGCGGCCCGCGCGCGCAGCCAACTCGTGCGCAGCGGCAGGCCGAGCACGATCAACATCGCGAGCAGGCCAGGGATCCCCGCGAAGAGCAGCGCCGCGAGGTAGGCGTTGTGCGCGTTCGTCCAGTACGACCCGGCGTGCCAGAACCCGCCGGTCTCGGAGAGTTGGATGTAGCCGTTGCCGACGAACGGATGCAGTCGCACCGAATCCTCGAAGAGGTGGGCCCAGAGTTCGGTGCGGCCGGTGCCGGTGCGCAGGCTCGCGACGCTGTCGCCGCGCAACACCCACGCTTCGATCGCTTGCGTGTGGAACGCGCCCCAGACGAGCGCGCCGAGCAGCAACGTCAAGGCGAACGCCCATTGCCGCCGCGACGCGCGCATCGTCGCGAACCACAACACGACTTCGGCGACCACCGTCGCGAGCATCGCCGTGCGCGAGCGCGCCAACACCAACGTCGCGGCACCAGCGACGAGGCACACCGTGGGCAGCAGCCGTTCGCGCCACCACGAGGTCTCGAACGAGCGGCCGGCCTGGAGTTCGTAGCTCGCCCACACCGTGAGCAGCGCGCCGGCGGTTCCGAGGCTCTCCGCGTTGATCAGTCGATTGCCGGCGCGCACGAGTCCGTTCTCCGCGACGTGCAACGCGAGCCCGGGGTCGAGCCGCGCGTAGATCGCCGTGATCGTCAGCAACGGCAGGAGCGCGAGCGCGTGCCAACGCAAGAGCGTGCGCAACGTCCGGCCGCGTGATTCGGACCAGAGCAACAGTCCGAGCGCCACGAAGACCGTGAGCTCGCCGAGGCGCAGGAACCCGAGCGACGGATCGGGTCCGCGCACGAGACCGAGCGTCGCCCAAAGCACGAAGAACGGAATCGCGAGGAACCGCGCGTCCGCGAGCGCGCCGAGCGCGGAACGCCGCGTCACGAGCAGCCCGACGATGAGCGCCGCCGTGCCGACGCGCAGCAACGCCTTGATCAGCACGACTTCCGACCCGAACCCGTCGGCGCCCGCCAAGCCGCCCTCCGTCGCGCTCAGCGTCACGAACGGCGCGAAGCTCAGGTAGTAGCAGAGGTACGCGACCGAACGCGCGCCGGAGAGCCACCACGCGGCGAACGCCGAGCAGATCAACGCTGCGAGGCCGAAGATCATGCCGCGCGTACCTCCACACGGCCGAGACGCTCGACAGTGGCGCAGAGGAGCTCGATGCGCGCGCGGCGCGACCACTCGACTTGCACGAACGGCGAACGTTCGTCGAGCTCGATGCGCTCGCTCTCGGTCGACACGTCGAGCAAGTAGGCCCCGAACGCGAGCCACCACGCGTCGTCCGCCGGACCCGCGCCGACGAAGCGCGGCGTCTCCTCGCCGAGACGCGCGAGCAATGCGTCGGGCGGCAGTCGCTCGACCAGCACCGACTGTTGCAGCACGTGGTGGAACGCGTCGAAACCGCGCGGCGCGAGCTCGCGCGCGAGCTCCCAGTCGAACGCTGCGAGCGTGCCGTTCGCGACGCACACGTTCCACGGCGTGAAGTCGCCGTGAGCGAAGCCGCAGTCGAGTGCGCGAGCCGCTCCGGCTTCGGCGAGTCGCAGAGCGAGCTCGCGGGCGAGCGCGAGCCAGTGCGGATCGACGCGGCCCGCCGCCTGGCGACCGGAGAGCTCGTCGAGCCTCGCGAGCGCGGCGCGGTGGCTCGGCAGGCCCGAGAGCGGACAACGCGTGCCTGTCGCGTGGAGCAGCGCCGAGAGGAACCGTTCGTGCTCCGCTCCCAGTCGCGGCGCGCCACGTTCGCCGGCGAGGGCGGTCTGCACGAGCAACGCGGAGCGGTCGCGGATCTCGCAGCCGAGCAAACGTGGCGCCGCGCAGCCGTGCCGCGCGAGCGTCGCGAGCGTCCGGGCCTCGTGTTCGACGCGCGCCCGCGCGTGAGGTCGCTCGCCGAGTTTCGCGAACGCGATCACGGCGCCGGTGCGTGCAACGAGTTGGACGATGGTCTTCCGATCACGTCCAGGCACGCTCGACGCGACGTTCCAAGCGAGTCCCGCAGGCAATCCGGAGAAGCGCCGCTCGAGCGCGAGCTCGGGATCCGGCGCGGTTTCGGCGAACGCGAGCCGCCGCGGCGCGAGCCATGCTTGCAGACCGACGTGGGAACTCGCGCGGACGACGCTGCGTGCGCAACGCGTCAGCGCCCGGCCGCCCGGCAAGAGCGCGGCGCCCGCGCGGAAGACGCGCGCAGAGTCGGCGTCGAGCAGCACGAACCCGCCACCGGTGCCCGGATAACACGCGAATCGTCTGACGGCGAGGCCCGGGCGCTCCGTCGGTCGGCGCCGGTCGACCGACACGAGCACTTCGTCGGCGGCAGGCGCGTCGTCGTGGGGCCCGACACGCAGACGTTTGGCGCTCGCCGTGAACGCGGGGTACCAGTTCGCGAGTTCGAGGACGGCGTTCATCGCGTTCGCTCCTCGAAGATCGCGCGCAACGCGGCGTCGATCGAATCCTGCACGTCGCCGTCGGTCGAGACCACGACGGCGTTCGGCAGCGAGCGCGCGAGTCCCGCGTACCCGGCGAGCTGCCGCGCGGTCTCGGACTCCGAGAGCTCCTGCTTGCGCGCGCGCACGACTGCGAACGGCGCGTCGCACACGAGCACACGATCGGGCCGTGGACAGAGACCGCACAACGCGCGCACGAACGGCGCGTCGAGACGGATGCGCGAGCGCAGCGGGTCGACGAGGTAGTCGTACGCGTAGCGATCGAACGTCACGAGCGTCGGTCGGCGGCGCAACGGGCGCACGCGCAGCCAACCGCCGAGCACGTAGTCGGCGACGTAGTACGCGACGCGCAGCGTCGAGACGAACCTCCCCGACGGCGCGGCGCGGTGCGGACGGTCCATGTCGGCGAGCGAGTAGCTCGTGCGGCCGCCGTGGAGCAGCGCGTTGAGCTGCGGCAAGAGTCCTGGCCTCAGGTGGAACGCCGCGACGCCGGCGGAGCCGTACGCACGCTCGATCGCGGCGCGCACGCCCGCGAGCACGGTGCTCTTGCCGGTGCCGTCGGTGCCGAGGAACGCGACGAACCGCCCGCGCGGCGCGAACCAGGGCTGCACGCGCACGTCCCACGCGAAACGCAGGAAACCTGCGCTCGCACGCAGCGGCGCGCGACGGAGCGCGCGCGCGATCAACGCACGTCTCAAGCTCCGCGCGTCGAGTCGCTCCGCGAAGTCCGGCGACGCGCGCACGGCGCGCAGCACGTCGGCCGCGCGCGACCGTCCGAACCAACGCGCGAGCTCGCGCTCGACCTCGCTTGCGTGCAGTCCGACGGCGCGGCGCAACGACGCCGCGTGGCGCTCGGGGATCGTGCCGGAGGAGAGGAACGCGCCCAACGCGTCGATGCACGCCGAACGTGCCGGCGCCGGCGCGGGGAGTTCGGCGTCGCGTCGCGCGTCCGCGAGGCCTTCCTCCGCCGAGAGGAACGGCACGCCGTAACACGTTTCCGCCGTGTGGACGTCGAGCCCGAAGAACTGGTGCTCGCCGCGCCCGGCGAACGCATGACAACACAGCGTCACCATGCTGCCGACGCGCCGGTGCTCCCAGACCGACACGCCGTGCGCGCGCATGACGCCGAGCGCGAGCTCGACGACGCGCGTCGCGTCTTTCGGGCGCACGAGCAAGTCGAGATCGCCGCCTGGCGCGAGCGCTGGGAACGCGTGCCGGCCGCGCAGCACGACGTACTCGACGTGCGCCGCGTCGAGCGCCGCGACGAAGGCTCGCAGTGCGTGTTCGCGCGGCCCCGTCGCTTGCAGGCGGCGGGTCGCTCGTTCCGACGTCGCTCGTTCCGACGCCGCGCGTTGCGGGGCGACTCGGAGCATGCCGTTCACGCGCTCCGTTCGCGGACGCGGCGTTTGGTGTAGCCGTACGCTTGGCCGTAACCCGCCGCGTTCGAACGCGTCGGGCTGACCGCGTTCAACACGACACCGACGACGTTGGCGCCCGAGCGCGCGAGCTTGCGCGTGACGGTGCCGAGCGCGTCGCGGTGCGCGCCGCCGCTGCGGTAGACGAGCAGCACGGCGTCGAGCTCATGCGCGAGCACTTCGACGTCCGCGACCACGAGCGCGGGCGGTAAGTCGAGGATCACGAAGTCGTAAGCCTGTTTCCACTCGGCGAGCAGCTCGGGGAACCGCTGCGAACGCAGGATCTCGCCCGGCGAACGTTGTGCATCGCCTGCAGCGATCAGGTCGACGCCACACGTGCGGCCGGTCTGCACGCATTCGCGCCACGGCGTGTCGCTCTCGAGGATCTCCGCGAGGCCGGGCGACAGCGACAGTCCACACGCCGAGTGCGCCGCCGGCTTGCGCAAGTCCGCATCGACGACGAGCACGCGCGTGCGTTCGCCCGCGAAGGCCATCGCGAGGTTGAGCGTGCTCGTGGTCTTGCCTTCGCCGGGCGCGCACGACGTCACGCCGAGCGAACCGAGCGGCGCGCCGCCGTCGGAGAGGAAGCGCAGGTTCTCGCGGATCGAGCGGTACGCCTCCGACGCGGGGCCGTCCGGTTCGTCGCGCACCGGCAAGTGATGGCGGCGTCCGCCGGCGAACACTCGGCGCAGCGAGAAACGCGGCACGGAACCGAGCACCGTCGACGCCGTCGCTTCTTCGACTTCGGCCTGCGTGTGCACGGCGCCGGAGAACGATTGACGCGCGAACGCCGCGAGCGCGCCGAGGCCGAGGCCGACGACGCAGAAGAGCACGCAGTCGAACAAGAGTCGCGGCGAGTGGCGCGCGGTCGGCGGCAGCGCCGGATCGATCAGGATCGCCGACGGCATCGCGGCGGCTTCGCTCAAGCGCGCTTGTTGTTCGGTCTCGATCAGCCGCTTGACGACCAACGCGTGCGCTTCGCGCCGACGCAGAGGTTCGGCGACGGCGCGTTCGCCTTCGGGCAACGCGGAGAGCTCGCGCTCGAGTTCGCTCGCGCGGCGCTCGAGCGACTGATCGTCGCTCGTGAGGCCCGCGAGCCGCGCGCGGAGGTTCGCAGCGACGCGCTCGGTCAGTTCGGCGACTGCCGAACGGATCCGTTCGCGTTCTTCGACCGGCCACGCGTCGAGTGATGCGCGGTAGGCGTCCGCGAGCGTGCCACGCGCGGACCGTGCGAGCTCGAGGCCTTCCGCGAGCCCGACCAAGCGCTCACGGATGGTGCAGCGGAGTTCGGTCTGACTGCGTTCGAGCTGGGCCCAGCGCGGGTTCGCGGGCGTGACGTCCGCTTTCAGCGCCGCACGCTCCGCGTCGAGTCGCGAGGACTCGTCGGCGAGCCGCGTGATGCCCGGGTCGACTTCGACGAGCCGCGGCGCTTCGGCGTAGAGCTTCGCGAGCGCATTCGTCTCGCCGCGTTCGAGCGCTTGGATCGCGGTCTCGACGGCGGCGAGCGCCGCATCGGCTTCGTGCGCTTCGACGGCGAGGCGGTCGAGTTTCTCTTCGAGCAGCGACTTCGACGGACCGACGTCGGAACGCTCGAGCGCTTCCGCTTCGCCGCCCAATCGACCGATCGCTTCGATGTAGCTCGTCGACACCAAGTCGGGCAGCTCGCGCGAGAGGCGCGCGAGGGCGTCCGCTTCGCCGCGTTCGAGACGTTCGACGGCCTCCGTCAGGGCGACGCGCGCCAAGGCGATGCGAGCGCGCTCGGCTTCGACGTCCGCGGCGCGCTCGATCAACGTCTCCGCCGACGCGCTGACCAGGATCACCGCCGGATTGGCCTGTTGCAGGCGCACGACCTCGCGTTCGGCCGCGTCGAGCTCGGCTTGTTGCGTGGCGAGCTGTTCGTCGATGAACTCGAGCGTGCGCGTCGCGCGCGAGCGTCCGAGCTTGATCGTCCGCGAAAGGTAGTTGCGCGCGAGCGCGTTCGCGAGCTCGGCCGCGCGGTACGGATCGGAGTCGGCGACTTGCACGCGGATCACGCCGCTGTTGCGCGCCGTCTCTTCGATGGCGAGTTTGCTCGAGAACTCCGCGACGGCTTCGTCGAGCGTCCGCGCTTCGACTTCGAATGCTTCGCCGACGTACGCGCCGACGGCGTTGAGCCTCAGTTTGGTGCCGAGGAACTCGTACTCACCGCCGGGCACGTACGGTTGCTCGCTCGTTTCTCCGGAACTCGGGTTCCAGTCGGTCGGGAAGCCGATCACGACGCGCTCGGCGCTCGGGAAGCTCACGCGCAAACGTCGCGGCGCGTCGGGTGTCGTCGGCTCGAGCCGAGCGTAGAGCCGATGCGGGCCCGACGACGCGAAGCCGAGCATTCGCGCGAAATCGCGGAAGGGCCGCAGACTTTCGGATTCCACGAGCGTCGTCAGTCCAAGGCGCACGGTCGTGTCCGCGCGGAACTCGTCGGGTTCCGTCGGAGTGAAGGTGGTCGTCGGCGCTTGCCAAACGCTCGGCTCGGCCGGTGCATCGGCGACCGGCTCGGCGACCGTCTCGCGCACCATCGCGCGCGAACGGAGGATCGACATCTCGCCTTCGGCGGCCGGCGCGGACGTCAGCGCGGCGAGCTCGCCGAGCACGCCTGCGTGGTCTTCGTCGCGTTCGAGCTTGAGCATCGCTTCCGCGCGGTAGACCGGCGGACGCAGGCTCTCGCGCAGCATGCCGAGCGACACCACGGCGAGCGCGATGCCGAAGACGATGCCGCGGTGGCGATCGAGCGTCGAAAGGAGCTCGGCGGCTCCGACGGAGTCACCTGAGTTCGAACGGTGGGACGAAGCGCGTCGGGAGTCGGGCATTGCGGAGGCGAACGGGCCTGAGGAAGGACGGGGAGGCCCTGGATCGTCGGAAAGGCCTTCCTGCTCAAGGCTCCGCGGTCGGGACGACGTCGATGTCCCGCTCGTGCAACGTGTTTCAGTTCTGCCGGCACGGCGGCCGATGCAGGCCACGACCATTCCCCTGTGGTCGAAGAAGTTGCTTTTGGCGCGCCTTGCCCAGGCGCGCGAGGCCGTTCCCCGTCCATGCCCCACGCTTCGTTGCGAGTCGAACCCGTTCGCGCACCGGCATCCACCGGTGAGCGCGCCGTCGCGTCGAGACGTTGCGCGGAGGAGTGGGAACAACTCGAACCGCGCGGCTTCTACGCGCGTGTCGGCAGACCGCTCTTCCATGGCTTGGTGATCGCGCTCGTGTTGCCGGTCGTCGCGGCGCTGGCCGTCGTCGTCGCGCTCGTCCAGATCGTCCTGCATCGTGATCCGCGGCGCATCCTCTTCGTTCAGTCGCGTGTCGGCCGGCGCGGACGCGTCTTCCGCATCTTCAAGTTCCGCACGATGCGCGACGCGCCGACGAGTGTGTACGACTCGTGGAGTCACGGACTCGATCGTCAGCGCGTGACGCGCTTCGGGAAGTTCCTGCGCAACAGTCACCTCGACGAGTTGCCGCAGATGCTCAACGTGCTCCGCGGCGACATGAGCCTGATCGGTCCACGGCCGGAGATGGTCGAGATCGAAGCGTGGGCCTCGGAGCACGTGCCCGACTTCTCGACGCGGCTCGTGCTCAAACCCGGCATCACCGGGCTCGCGCAGATCACGCAGGGTTACACGGGACGTTCGATCGAAGCGTACGCGGAGAAGCTGCGCTGGAACGAGCTCTACAGAGAGCGTCTCTCGTTCCGCACCGATCTCGCGATCCTCGCGGGGACCGTGCTGTGGATGGTGCGCGCCCGCGGTTGGCAGTGGAACCAGACGCCGAGTGCGCATCCGGTGGGCGGTGCGCACGTCCCGGGTGCCGCGGGTGCTGCGGGCGTGGCGCCGACGGCGCGCGAAGGCTCGAACTGACTCGCGTTCAGAGCTGCGCGCGCACTTCGCGGCTCGCGTAGGCCCAGGGTCCTTCGCTTTCGGCGCCCGGATTGCGCAAAGCAGCGCGCAGCTCCGTGAACTCGGCGTCGTCCGGCAGTTCGAACTCGACGAACTGGATCGCCCGCGCGCCGGTCGCGAACAGCAGGATCGAGCGCCGCGCGAGCACCTCGGAGTCGCGCGAGAAATGCCCGTGCGGAGCGAGGCCCCAGACGTGTTGCTCGCGATCGACGGCTTGCACGCGGAGGTCGACGAGTTCCTCGTGCGCGCGGTGTTGCACTTCGACGCGCCAGCGCTCCCCGTGCTTCGAGAGCATCACCCGCGGCGCGAGGTTCAGGTCCTTGCGTCGCAAGAGGTACATCGGATCGTCGACCGGCGCGCCCGCGAGGCGCGACGAGTGGCGCAACGAGATCGTGAAGAGCTCGTACTCGCCGAGTCGTTCGAGGATCGCGAGCGAGCGACTCTCGTCCTCGGGGCGGAAGTCGAGGCGCTTGATCCACGTTTCGCCGACCGAGCGCATCGTCGGTGCGCGCGTGCCGGCGTGCAGCAACGGGACGATGTAGCTCGGACGTTGGTCGAGCGCGGCGATCACGTCGGCGCGCGGCAAGGAGCTCCACGAACGCAGTTCGCCGTCGGGCGGCGGCGGCGTCGCACGCCCGAGCACGTCGAGGATCTCGAGCCGGGACAGATAACCAGCCGCGCCGGGCCAAGCCGTCAACACACTTTCGTTCGCGTCGACCTGGTCGCGCAGGAACACGCCGAGCGCGCGCAACCGTTCCGTCGCCGCGAGCTCTTCTGCGAGCCCGAGTCGTCCGAGCGGCCGCGAATAGCCGAACGGACCCGCGGTGTGCGGCTGCATCCAGCGTCGATGCAACGCTTCGACGCGGAACGGCCCGAGATCGCCGGGATACTTGCTCGCGAGCGCCGACACCGCGAGGCCGAGCAAGAACGCCGTCCACGCGAACTCCGGCCAGCCGCGGCGTTTGGAATCGAGCGCGATCGTCATGCCTTCCTGCACGGCGACGAACCACACCGGCAGGATCGGCACCATGCGCGCGAAGAACGGCAACGGCCCGCCGCCCATCCACGCGATCATCGCGCACCAGGCGAGCGACAAGACGAGCGCGCGCACGCCGACCGCGTCGAGCACGCCGCGCAGCGCGTACCAGAGCGGCACCACGATCAGGATCGGTCCGCCGCCGGCGACCAGGAAGTCGCGCAAGTACCAGAGGCCGAGCTTGACGCGTTCGGTGTCGTACTCGAAGAGCTCGTCGCCCGCCGGCGACGTCCACGTGCCGATCGAGAGCTTGCGCACGAGCGCCGTGCCGGTGAACGCGATCACCGGCGCGAGGAACGGCAGGAATCGTTCGCGAACGAAGCCGCCTCGCCAACCGCGCACGAGCTCGAACGCGAGGAACACGCCGATCAGGAGCGCACCTTCGGCGCGGATCAGCGCGACGAGCACCATCGAGGCCGCGAAGATCAGCGGATGCGCGTGCTCCTGCGCGAGGAACGCGATCGCGATGAACAACGCTGCGGTCGTCATCTCCGTGCCGCTGCCCGCGGCGGCCGCCATGGGCCCGCTGACGACGAGCAAGAGCGGCGCGATCACGCCAGCCAGCCGCAGCGGCGAGAACTTCGAGATGACGAGCACCGCGAGCAAGCTCGTCGCGATGCCCACGACCTGGCAGAACGTCGTGACGGTGAGATAACAGCGCTCGGCGAACGCTGCGACCCCGATCCAGACGAGCGACGGATAGCTCTCTCCGGGCGGCAGATCCGGGTTCCACGCGAACACGCCGTTCTGCACCAGGTTGCGCGCCATGCGGAACGCGACGTGCGCGAAGTCGTAGGGCGGCGCGAGCGTGCCCGTCGGGCTCGCGTAGATCGCCAGTGTGTGCGCGAGCAACACCACCAACGCGAGGAACAACGCGATCGTGCGGTTCATGCGTCCGTGCTCACGCCTCCGGCGGAATCGACACCAATTCGGCGTTCGCGTGAGCTTCTTCGGCCAAGCGCGCGACGTCGAACTTCGCTTCGAGTTCGTCGCAGAGCTCGCGCTTGCCGCGGATCACGGGCTTGTCGGGCATGAAGAGCGTGCAGCAGTCGGGTTCTTGGACCGACGAGAGATCGAACGTGCCGATCCGACGCGCGAGGCGGATCGTCTCCTCCTTGTCGAAGGCGATCAGCGGTCGGATCACGGGCAGCGTGGCCGCCGCTTGGATGCAGGTCAAGTTCTCGAGCGTCTGGCTCGCGACTTGTCCGAGGCTCTCACCGGTGATCAACGCGTGCGCTTCCTCGCGCTCCGCGAGCCGACACGCGATGCGCTGCATCATGCGGCGATACAGCACCGTGCGGTACGCCGGTGTCCCGACGTCGCGGATCGCGACTTGTACCGCGGCGAACGGCACGACCCACAGGCGACTGTGTCGCGGCTGGAAGCGCGAGAGCGCGCGGACCAAGTCGATCACCTTCTTCTTCGCGCTCTCGCCGATGAACGGCGCCGAGTGGAACGTGACGTACGCGAGCGAGAGTCCGCGTTTCGTCGCCAGCCACGACGCGACCGGCGAATCGATGCCGCCGGAGATCAGCGACAACGCGCGGCCGAGCGTGCCGACGGGCAGTCCGCCGGGGCCCGCGAGTCTCCGAGCGAACACGAACGCGCCTTCCGCGCGCACGTCGATGCCGAGCACGACCTCGGGCTCGTCGAGGTCGACGACGAGCCGCGGATCCCGCGCCTTCAATCGTCCGCCGACCGTGCGATCGAGTTCGACCGACGTCAGCGGGAAGTGTTTCTCCGAACGCGACGTGCGCACGCGGAAACGCAGGGGTCCGGGCCGCGCGTGCTCCGCCAGCGCTTCGTCGAACACTTGCTCCGCGAGCACGGTGATCGCTTCGGCGTCGAGTTCCGCGCGCCAGGCGGGCGAGATCGAGCTGATGCCGAACACGTCCTGCAGACGGCGCGCGGCGACCTCCGCGCGGCGCTCGATCCGCACGATCATGCGGCCCCAATGCCGTTCCACCTTCGCAGGCGCGAGCGGTTCGAGCGCGACGCGGATGTTGTTCGCGAGCCGACGCTCGAAGTCGATGCGGTTGTTGCCCTTGAGCGCGAGCTCGCCGTAGCGGACGAGCAGCAGATCGGGTTCGCGGGAGATCACGAGCGCACCGCCGCGAGCTCTCGCCGCACGTCGACCAACGTCTGCGCGGCGAACTCGGCCTCCTCGCGCGTCGTCGTGCGCGCGAACGAGAAACGCAGCACCGAACGCGCGTCGTCCGGCGCGATTCCGAGCGCGGCGAACGAAGGGCTCTGTTCGTTCTTCCTGCTCTGACACGCTGCGCCGGCGCTGGCGTAGACACCGCGCCGTTCGAGGTGGTGCATCACGACTTCCGCCGGAATGCCGGGAACGATCACGGCGAGGATCGCGTCGATGCCGCGGCCGCCGGGCAGGATTTCGCGCGCGCCGACTTCCGCGAGTCGCGCGAGCATCGCGCTGCGCGCGGCGTGAGTCGCACGGAGCGTGTCTTCGCGCTCGGCGTCGGCGAGCCTCGCCGCCGCGGCGAAACCGACGATGCCGGCGACGTTCTCGGTGCCGGAGCGCCGCCCGTGTTCTTGTCCGCCGCCGACGAACAGCGGTTCGATCGTCCCGCCGACGTGCACGAACGCGCCGACGCCTTGCGGGCCGTGGAGCTTGTGCGCGGAGAACGCGAGCGAGTCGCAGCCGAGCTCCGCCGGCGCGCAGTCGAGCTTGCCGAGCGCCTGGCTCGCGTCGACGTGCAACCTCGCGTGCGGCGCGCGTGCGCGCACGCGTCGCGCGAGCTCACGCGACGGGTAGACGCTGCCGAACTCGTTGGAGACGAGCATGTGCGCGACGAGCACCACGTCGGCGGAGAGCAGGCGAGTCGCGGCATCGAGGTCGAGTCCGCCCGCCGCATCGAGCGGCAGCGTTTCCACGCCGAAGCCTTCGCGCACGAGCAAGCGGGCGGCTTCGCGCACGCTCGGATGTTCGGTCGAGCCGATCAGCACGCGTTTGCCGTGACGCTTATTCGCCCGCGCCTGACCGAGCACGCCGAGGTGGTTCGCTTCCGTGGCCCCAGAAGTGAAGACGACGTCGTGCGGACGCACGGCGAGGATCCGCGCGAACTCGGCGCGCGCGCGATCGACGGCTTCGGCCGCCGCGACGCCGAATGGATGGCGTGACGACGGGTTGCCGAAGCGCTCGCCGAGCCACGGCTCGAGCGCGGCGCGCACGCGCGGATCGAGCGGCGTGGTGGCCGCGTGGTCGAGGTAGACGATGCGGCCGGCCTCGGGCATTTCGACCAGGATAGCGGCGCGGCGCTCAGGGCTTCGACGCGGCGTTCGGCGACGGATTGCGGACGACGAGCCGCAGCGGTGGGAGCGCCGCGACTTCGCGGCGTTCCACTTCGACGTCGGGAAAGCTCTTCACGTCCTCGCCGGCGCGCACTTCGAGCGCGTAGCGACCCGCGGGCAGATCGGCGATGCGGAACGCACCTTGGGCGTCGCTCGTGCCGGCCGGGTAGGGCCGTGATTCGTCGCCCGACGGATGGACGAGCACGAGCGCGCCGGCGAGCGGCGAACCGTCCTCGTGCTCGACGCGTCCGGCGAGTGCGCCGTCGCCGAGTTCGAACGTGACCGTGGCCTGGGTGCCATCGTGTTGGAGCGCCGCGAACTCCGGCGCGACGAGATCGGGCCACGAGCCCCCGCGCGCCCACGCCGGCAGGATGCGGACGCGATAGCGCGCGTGGGCCAGCGCTCGGAAATCGAACGCTCCGTCGTCGGCGACGAGCGCGCGCACCGGCACCGCGCCTTGGAGCACGTTCGGCGGATCGACGGGTTCGAGCAGCACTTCGAGCCCGGCGAGCGGGCCCTCGAGCGCGCGTGCGACCCAGCCCGTCAGATCGGAGCGCGGCAGATCGGGTAGACGCGTCGCGGCAGGACGCGGCGGGGCGAGCCGGAGCTCGTGGACTGCGTCGCCGGGGCGGAGTCGGAAGCTCTGCGTCGGCCGGCCGAACGCGAGTGCGAGGACTTCGTGCTCTTCGTCGAAGAGCCGGTCGAGGACGAAACGCCCGTCCGCGTCGGTGTACGCCCAGTGTGCGACGTTGGCGGAGCGGGTGTAGATCGGGAGCTCGCGCACCGGCTCGCCGTGATCGTCGAAGACCCGACCGCGGAGGGTGGCGCTGCCGTGGGGCAGGACGACCGGCTGGAAGGCGGGCGGCTCGGACGCGGCGAGCGCCGCCGGGTCGACCCACGGCCGTGAGCCCGACCGTGTCAGGAAGCCGACGAGCAGCGCGATCGCGACGACGACCGGGAGCCAGGTGACGAGCGTCTTCACGGTCGGCGTATTAGACGGTGCCGTCCGCGGCATCCACGCGACGGAAATCCGACCTCCCAGTGTCACCCGCGGCGGTCTGGGGAGTCTTCCCCGGGTGGGTGGGGGCTAGGGATGGAGGGGGGGCGGGGCCCCCGGCGCGCCCGCGCCCCGCCCCTCGCCGCGCCCGCGTTGACGCCTTCTTCCGCCCATCCCTATACTCCCGCGTTTCGAGCGAGGAGCGCGTGTGCCTCGGAGCACCCGCGCCATTCCTCGTTCGCCCGCGATGCTGCTTCGTCTGCGCAAGAACCTCTCCCGAGCCGAGCTCGAGGCCGTGCTCGGCCTCGCGCGCGAGCTCGGTTACACCGCCCGCTTCCTGGAAGGCTCGAAGGAGCTGCTCGCGCTCGATGGACCGGGCGCGCCCGATCATCGCGCGCGGTTCGAGGACCTCGCCGCCGTCTCGGGCGTCCTCGACGCGGGCGACGCACACGAGCTCTTCGAGCGGCGCCCCGGACGGCCCGACACCGTCGTCCGCGTCGGCGATGCGGCGTTCGGCGGCGGCAAGATCGCGCTCGTCGCGGGGCCCTGCGCCATCGAGAGCTACGAAGACACGCTGGAGATCGCTCTCGCCGTGCGCGAACGCGGTGCCACCTGCCTGCGCGGCGGCGCGTTCAAGCCGAGGACGTCGCCGTACTCCTTCCAAGGAGCCCGCACGCGTGGCCTCGAGACGCTCGCTCGCGTCAAACTCGAAACTGGGCTCGCCGTCGTCACCGAAGTGCTCGACCCGCGTGACGTCGAAGCCGTCGGCGAGGTCGCCGACATGTTCCAGATCGGCTCGCGCAACATGCAGAACTCCGCCCTCCTCATCGAGGTCGGAAAAGCGAAGAAGCCCGTGCTGCTGAAGCGCGGTTTCGCCGCCACGCTGCGCGAGTTCCTGCTCGCCGCCGAGTACGTGCTCTCCCAAGGCAACGACCAAGTCGTGCTCTGCGAGCGCGGCATCCGCGGCTTCGATCCATCGACACGCAACGTGCTCGACGTCGGCGCCGTCGCGCACCTGAAGCGCGTCACACACCTGCCGATCGTGGTCGATCCGTCGCACGCGTCCGGCCGCGCGGAGCTCGTTCGCCCGCTCGCGCGCGCGGGCCTCGCCGCCGGCGCCGACGGGCTGATCGTCGAAGTGCACCCGCACCCCGAAACCACCCACTCCGACGGCGAGCAGGCGATCGACCCCGAAGCGTTCCGTCAGATCGCGGCCGATGCGCGTGCGATCGCCGCGCTCGACGGCCGCGAAGTCGTCGCTCCGCGCGCCCAAGGCGCTCGCCGCTGAAACGGACCCGCACGATGCGCAAGCCCTTCCTCGCCGGCAACTGGAAGATGAACCTCGACCGAGCGCGCGGCCTCGCGCTCGCGAAGAGCCTGCGCGAGAAATGCGGCTCGCGCACCGACCGCGACGTCGCGATCTGCCCGCCGTTCGTCTACCTCGACGAACTCGTCCGCGCGCTCGCCGGCTCCAAGATCAAGGTCGGCGCGCAGAACTGCTGCGACGAAGTCGAAGGCGCGTTCACCGGCGAGGTCAGCGCCAAGATGCTGAAGGACATCGGCGTCACGCTGGTCGTCCTCGGCCACTCCGAGCGCCGCCACCTCTACGGCGAGTCCGACGAGCTCGTCAACCGCAAGGTCCGTCAAGCGCTGGTCGCCGGCCTCGACGTCATCCTGTGCGTCGGCGAACTGCTCGAAGAACGCGACCGCGGCGTCACCGAACAAGTCGTCTCGCGCCAGCTCACCAAGGGCCTCGCGGGCGTCGGCGAGCCCGATCTCGCGCGCGTCACGATCGCCTACGAACCGGTCTGGGCGATCGGCACCGGCCGCACCGCCACTCCGGAACAAGCTGGCGAAGTGCACACGTACCTGCGCGGCGTGCTCGCCGGGCTCTACACCGACGCGACCGCTGACCAGGTCCGCATCCAGTACGGTGGCAGCGTCAAACCGGACAATATCGCGAGCCTGATGGCTGCCCCCAACGTCGATGGCGCGTTGGTCGGTGGCGCCTCGCTCAAGCTCGAATCGTTCTTGCCCATCGTCGAATTCTGATAGCCGAGTACAACTAGGCCCGCGAGGGTCGCCCGAAACCCCACGTCGTCGCAACCTTCCGCGCGCGGAGCTCTCCCATGGAACTGCTGGTCGTCCTCCTCTACATCCTGTTCGTCATCGCGGCGATCGTGCTGATCGTCGTCGTGTTGCTCCAAGAGGGCAAAGGCGGCGGCTTCGGCGAAGCACTCGGCGTGCACGGCCGCGAGACCTTCGGCGTCGGCGCGAAGGGCATCAACACCTTCACCGGCGTCACCGCGGCGATCTTCCTTTCGAGCGCGCTGCTGATCCACGTGCTCAACCGTTCGATGTCGACGAGCTCCGTCGTGCCCGACGCTGCGCCCGCGGAGTCGGGTTCGGTCTTCGACACGCAGACGCCCGCCGACGGCGGCACGCCGCCCGCTGGCGGCGCACCGACGGAAAACAAGTAGTTCGCGACCGCGCGCGGTCCGCGCACACTTCGCGCCCCAGTCCGCGCACCAGTTCGCCCACCAGGAGAGGAACATGAAGCAAGAACGCGTCCTCGAGCTCTTCAAGCAGTCGAGCGCGATGCTCGAAGGCCACTTCCTGCTCTCGAGTGGCCGGCACAGCGATCGGTACTTCCAGTGCGCGCTGCTGCTCGCGCATCCGAAGCTCGCCGAAGAGCTCGCGCGCGGCCTCGCCGCGAAGTTGCCGCAGAACGTCGACGTCGTGATCGGGCCCGCGATGGGCGCCGTGACGTGGGCGTACGAAGTCGGTCGAGCGCTCGGCAAGCGCGCGTACTTCACCGAGCGCGCCGGAGCGGGCAAGGAAGCGCCGATGGAGCTCCGCCGCGGCTTCAAGATTCAGCCCGGCGAACGCGTGTTGATCGTCGAGGACGTGCTGACGACCGGCGGCTCCGCGCGCGAAGTGCTCGAAGTGGTCAAGGCGCAAGGCGGCGTGACGGTCGGCATCGCCTCGATCGTCAACCGCTCGGGCCAGAAGAACCCGTTCGAAGCCGACGGCATCGCGTACACGTGCCTCGCCGAAGTGAAGGCGGAGTCGTGGGACGCGAGCGCCTGTCCGCTTTGCGCATCGAAGACCGCCGGGCCCGCGATCAAGCCGGGCAGCCGCCCGAACGCGTCGCAACCGGCGTGACGGAGCCTGCGTCGGGCGGGCGCAGCGCGCGCTCGCCAGCGTCGCGCGCACGAATCGAGCTCCACGCGATGAGCCTTCCGCAATGAGATCCATGACCGGGTTCGGCGCCGCGCAGACGGCCGCGGCTCGCGGCGGCGCGACGCTGCGCGTCGAAGTGCGCGCGGTCAACCACAAGTTCCTGCAGGTCAAGGTGCGCCTGCCGCAGGACCTCTCGTTCCTCGAGAGCGAAGTCGAAGAGCTCGTGCGCAAGCGCCTCGAACGTGGCGCCGTGCAACTCAACGTCTTCGCGTCGGGCCCGAGCGGCGTCGAGACGGTCGCGATCGACCACGCGCGGCTCGCGAGCTATCGCAAGGAGCTCACGAAGCTCGCGAAGGAACTCGCGCTCGACGAAAGCGTCAAGCTCGACACTCTGCTCGGCCTGCCCGGAGTCGTCGGCACCGGCGTCGACGCGAGCGCGCTCAAGCGCCGCGAGAAGGAAGTGCTCGCGCTCGTCGAACGGGCGCTCGACGCGCTCGGCGAGATGCGCGAAGTCGAAGGCAAGGCGCTGGCGAAGGACCTCGCCAAGCACGCGAGCGAGATCCAGAAGCTCGTCGCGCGGATCGAGAAGCGCATGCCCGAGGTCGTGCTCGCGCACCGCGAAGCGCTGACCAAACGGGTCGCCGAGTTGCTCGGGCCCGCGCAGAAGCTCGACCCCGCCGATCTCGCGCGCGAAGTCGCGTTGCTCGCGGACAAGCTCGACGTGGCGGAGGAGCTCTCGCGACTCGAAAGCCACCTCGCGCAGCTTGCCGCGATCACCAAGAAGGACGGCCCGGTCGGCCGTCAGCTCGACTTCCTGGTCCAGGAGATCTTCCGCGAGACCAACACGATCGGCTCGAAGTGCTCGGACGCTTCGGTGGCGCACGCCGTCGTCGAGTTGAAGACCCTGATCGAACGCCTGCGCGAGCAAGTCCAGAACGTCGAGTAGCGCTCGTGCTCGTCACACGAGCCGCAGCGAGCGAGTGACGCAGAGATACGCGCCGACGCCGATCAGGAGCCAACCGCTCGCCGGCAGAATCCAGCGGTCGGCGTTCTTGACGCGCACGAAGAGGCGCGACGCGAACTCGCGGCCGATCGCGACGGCGAGCGCGAACACGAACACCGGCGCCGCGGAACCGACGCCGTAGAGCGCGGGCAGCAACCACACGGATTCTTGCTGCACCGCGAGCGGCAGCAGGCTGCCGAAGAAGAGCGCCGCGGAGACCGGACAGAACGCGAGCGCGAACACGAAACCGATCAGGCCGCTGCCGGCGAGTCCGAACGAGATCAGGCGCTCTTGGAGCTTCGGCCCGATCGAGCCGAGCGACGGCAGCCCCGGCAACAGCCCGAGCAGCGTCATGCCGACGAGCACCAGGAACGGCCCGAGCAGTTGGTTCATGTGCCGCTGCAGGAAACCCGACAACGCCGGCGCCGAGAGCAGCCCCCAGGTGATCAGCGCGCCGACCGCGGTGTAGGCGAGCGCGCGGCCGATCGCGTAGAGGACACCGGCGGCGATCTGGCTGCCGCGCGAGCGACCGAAGCGCGCGACGTAACCGATCGCGGCGACGTTGGTCGCGAGCGGGCACGGGCTGATCGACGTGAGCACGCCGAGCCACACGGCCGTGCCGACCGCCAACCACGGCGAGCCGCTCGCGTCCACGTTCAGCGTCCTGCGAGCGCGTCTCGCACCGCGGCCGCGACGTACGCGCGGAAGGTCGGCTCGTCGTCGTAGTGCGTCCAGACGTCGTCGAGCCGTCGATAGCCGACGTCCTTGCCTCCGGAGCGTCGCACCACGACGACGTTCGAGCTCGAGAGCTCGTAGTCGTCGGTGTAGTGCGCGTACGCCGCGTCCTCGAAGTCGATCGAGCTCCACTGCACGCGACCGGCCGAGACGTCGTCGGCGAACTCCTCCTCGACGACCGCCTTGGAGAGCGCGCCGATCGTGTGGCACGTCGGACAGCGCAGCGCGCCGTGGAAGTTGACGACGGCGACGCCCTCGGCGAGCAGCGGATCCGCCGTGATCGGTATTGCGGCGATCGGCGTCGCGGCGGCAGCGTTCGTCGCCGGGGCTTCTGGCGCGGCCCGCGCGGCGCGCCAAACGCGCCAGCCCCACGCGCCGACGCTCGCCGACACCAGGACCAACAGGACGACTCGCACGACGTGGACGGCCTTCATCGCTGGGCTCCTCGGACGGATCCGATCAGGCGAGCAAGCGCTCGAGCTCGTCGACGCTCGGCGCGCGCCCCTGCACGACGACCTTTCCGTCGACGACCAACGCGGGCGTCAACATCACGCCGAAGTCGGCGAAGCGCATGACGTCGGTGACCTTCTCGAGCTCGTACTCGAGCCCGAGCTTCTGCGCGGCTTGCGTCGCGTTGTCGGCGAGCTTGTGGCACTTCGCGCAGCCGGTGCCGAGGACTTTGATGGCTTTCATGGCGTCGTGACCTCGCGGAAATCGTGTGTCGAACTGGATCAGGCGAAGAAGCCGAAGCACCACCCGGTGAGCGTCGCGCAGCCGACGACGAGCGCGCAGAACGCGAACGTCTTCTTGGCGCCGAGCACCGAGTGGAGGACGAGTATGCTCGGCAGGCTGAGCGCCGGGCCGGCGAGCAACAGCGCGAGCGCCGGCCCTTTGCCCATGCCGCTGCCGATCAGACCTTGGACGATCGGGATCTCGGTCAGCGTCGCGAAGTACATCAGTGCGCCGACGAGCGCGGAGAGGAAGTTCGCGGCGAGCGAGTTGCCGCCGACGGCGTTGCCGACCCAAGTCGCGGGGATCAGGCCTTCGTGTTCCGGACGGCCGAGCAACAGGCCCGCGACGAACACGCCGCCGAGCAGCAGCGGCGCGATCTGCTTGGTGAACTCCCAAGTCGAGTCGAACCAGTCGCGCAGCTCGCCCTTCGACGTCGCAGTGACGACGCCGAGCGCTGCGATGCCGGTCGCGAACGCCCAGCTCGGCTCGGCCGGCACCGAGAACGCGACGGCGGCGACCGCGGCGACGGACGCCACGAGCTTCCACCACGCGACCCCGAACCACGCACGCAGCGCGAACGCGAAGCCGATTGCGCCGCCCGCCGTGAGGAGCCACTTGAACCGACCGACCGCGGCGTAGAAGCCGACCTCGCGCTCCGCGTCGCTCCACGTCGCGAAGATCAGGATCGCGGCCATCAGCGCGAACCAAATCGTCGTGCGCGCCAACGAGCGAGGCTCGGCGACGCGAGCCGCCGCGGCGACGCCGGGCCTCGCAGCTTCTTCGCGCCGGAACAGCGCGGCCATCGCGAGTCCGATGACGACGGCGAAGCCGATCGCGCCGACCGCGCGTGCCGCGCCGATGTCGAACCCGAGCACCCGCGCCGTCAGGACGATCGCGAGCACGTTGATCGCGGGCCCCGAGTAGAGGAACGCCGATGCCGGTCCGAGTCCGGCACCCATGCGCCAGATCCCGGCGAACAGCGGCAAGACGGTGCACGAGCAGACCGCGAGCAGCGTGCCCGCGACCGACGCGACGCCGTACGCGAGCGGCCGCGACGCGTCCGCGCCGAGATAGCGCATCACGCTCTCGCGACGCACGAACGTGCCGATCGCGCCGGCGATGAAGAACGCGGGCAGGAGGCAGAGCACGACGTGCTCGCGCGTGTACCAACGCACGAGCTGCAGACCTTCCTGCACCGCGCCATCGAAACGCGCTTCGCCGACCGGCAGGAAGTAGGCCGTCACGAACGCCGCAAGCAGGCCGCCGCCGATCAAGAGTTGCCGGCGTGCTTCGCGGCTCAGCGGCGTCGGACCGGTCGCGGTCGAGGGCTGCATCGCCGTCGCCTCACTTGCGCGCGACGCACCCGAGGAAGTCGAGCACGCAGGCGAGCGCGACGCTGTAGAAGACGCGGGCGCCGCGCCGCTCGGAACGCAGCACGCCTGCGGCTTTGAGCACCGCGAGGTGGTTCGACATCGTCGAGATGTCGCAGCCGGCGAGTTCGGTGAGCTCGCACACGCAGCGCTCGCCTTCGCCGATCTCCGCGACGACCATCGCGCGCGTCGGATGCCCGAGCGCCTTGAAGACCTCCGCCGCGCGAGTGAAGGAGGCCGGTGAGGCGCAACACGTCGTCGTCTTCATCGTCCGGTCATTCTTGGCCATTTGGCAAATCCGCAAACCCGGCCGCAGTGGGCACGGACGACCCGTCGAGTGCGTACCGCGCAACCCGCGGCCGCGCGTGGCGCGGCGCTCGACGGGAGGCGGTTGCGTGGCGGTGCGTTGCGTTCCCGCGAGTGGCGCCAAGACGTGGCATGGACCCCACGCTTGCATTCCTGCTTCTACCGGCCGTTTCCCTGAAGCCTCCGACCACTGCCTGGACCCAAGACCCGAAGCACTTCGGGTACGCGCTCTGTCGCGTGAGCGATCTCGACGGTGACGGCGTCGACGATTTCGTCGTCAGTGCGCCGGAAGCGAGGTTCGGTGAGGACGGGCACGGCGTCGTGCACCTCTTCTCGACGCGGACGCTCGAGCGCATCGGAACGATCGAGGGCACCGGGTACTTCGGTACGTCGCTGGCTCCGCTTCCGCCGACGCCGATCTGGCCGCGCGGCGCGCTCGCGATCACGTCGGCGTGCACGGGAATCAAGGTCGTCTCGCTGCACGACTTGCGCCCGCGTTGGAGCGCCGAGGACGAATGCGAGAGCACCGCACTCTGGGTGCGAGCGGCGGCGCTGAACGACGTGGATCACGATGGAGTCGCCGACCTGGCGCTCGTCCGTCCACACGCGCGTGGGGGTGATCCGCGGTTGCGGTGCTACTCGGGGTTGACCGGGCGGACGGTGTGGGCCGCGCTGCCGACGCAGGAGCTCGCCGGACGGAGCAAGATCGCCGCGACCCGGGATCGCGACGCCGACGGTGTCGCCGACCTGTGGCTCGCGACCGAACGAGTCCACGGAGATGGGCGCTCTGTGCTCGAACTCGAGTTGCTCTCGGGCGCGAACGGCAGTTCGCTGGCGAACGCTCGGTTGGAGTCGGACTTCGTCGGCGATCTGCGCTCGATCGCGTCGATCGGCGACCTCGACGGCGACGCCGTCGACGACGTGCTCCTCGGCTTCGGAGAAAGCGCTTCCGGCCGTGACCTCGTGCCCGGCTGGGTCCGCGTCGTGTCGGGCGCGCAGCTGGTGCGGATGGCGAGCTTCCACGGTCGAGCGGACGAGTGCGAGTACGGTACGTGTCTCGCAGTGTCGAAGCTCGGGCCCGCGCCACGTTGGCTCGTGGGCGCGCACGCCGACTGCTTTCGCGACGATCCCGGCTCGGTCGCCGTGTTCGAACACCTTGTCGAGTCACCGCGGGCGCGCGTGACCGGCGGTGCACGCGCGGATTGCGGTTTCGCTTGGGGCGCGACGTTCCTGCCGGATCGCGACGGCGACGGCCACGAAGAACTCGCGATCTCGAACGTGCGCGGCCCGTGCGGCTCGGATGCGGTCGGCGTGGTGACGATCCACGACGGGCAGACGCTGCGGCTGCTCGCACGGATCGATGCGCCCTGAGGCAACGAAGAGGGCCGACCGTGTGCGCGGTCGGCCCCACTCAGCGTCTCTCACGCCGCTCGATCGCCCTAGGCGCGCGAGCCGCGCGTGAATCCGGTCACGGGCAGTTCTTGTAGAGCACGGCGACCGACGCGTAGTCGCAGAACGACTCCTGCGCGGAACGTTCGGCGTAGACGAGCAGCGTCAGGCGCCCGTTCGCGTCGATGTAGTTCGCGAGGTTCGTGCGCAACTGCGCTTCGAGACGGCCGTCGACGTTGCCGGCGAAGTTGGCGAGGTACGCGTTCGCGCCGAAGGCGCCGTTCGCGTCACACCAGTTGTTGGCGACGTTGTCCCACACGTACAACTCCATCTGCAGGCACTGGTCGCCGTAGCCTTCCCAGAGCAAGTCGAGAGCGACGATGCAGCTCGACGGCTCGTTGATGGTGAACTCGAAGATGTGGGTCGACTCGCCGCCAGAAACCGGCACCGGAGAGATGTAGCGGTTGGGGTCGGTGTCGCCGCCGGTCGCGTCGGACGCCGCGATGCGCGCGTAGTTGCCGACCGCGAGCGCTTCGATCTCCGTGTTGACGCTCGGCGGGTAACGCACGCCGTTCAGGTCGTTCCACGTCGCCGTCGAAGAGCCCCACGCCCACTTGTTGACGCCGGCGCCGCTCGAGAAGTCGTAGATCTTGCGGCGCGTGCGCGTCATCTCGAACGTGTTGGTGCTGTCGGCGGTCGCGCTGTTGCCGAGGTTGTCGTACGCCACGGCGCGCACCTTGGCGTTCGGCGTCGACTTCAGCGGGATCTTCCACGAGTAGTGGCCGGTGTCGGGCAAGCCCGCGGCGATCAGGTTCGGGTACGTCGAGCCGCCGTCGGTCGAGTAGAAGAGGTCGACCGAGCTCACTTGCTCGTCGTCGGTGGCGGACCAGCGCAGGTCGTACGTCTGCGCCATCGCGAACGCTTCGCCGCCGTCCGGGTTCATCACGTGCACGCTCGGCGTCGGCGCCGTGTAGCGCGGGACCTGCATGACGATGCAGTGGATCGCGCCGGCGGCCGGGATGATCTGGTAGCAGTTGATCGGCACGAGTGTGACGCCCGGACCGGCCGCGGCTTGCCACGCCGTCATCGAGGCCGCGTCGTCCGCCGCGTACGCGGGGTTACCGCTCGCGTAGGAGATCACGAAGATGCGGTCGTTGACGCGGAACGCGTTGGTGTACGTGTAGTGCGTCGAGCCGACGTTCCAGGCCGGCGTGCGGTGCACCGTGAAGCCGAGCGACTGCATGTACGGCACGGCGTTGTCGGTGACTTGGATCGCAGTCGGGTTCGAGCCGGGCTTGAACTGCGAGATGATCACGTCGTCTTCGTCGACGAGATACATCCACATGTCGATGTGTCCGGTGCCGTCCACCGTCGAGGGCAACCGCGGCATGATGTGCAGCGTGTCGATGCCCTGGTAGTCCTGGTACAGATCCGCGATCTGCTGGTTGGTGAGATCGGGGTTGTCGGTGTTGATCAGCGACGTGACGAAGCCCGAACGATTCGGACCCGGCTGGAAGTTGCCGCCCGAGTAGTAGAGGCCCATCGGGTACGGCGGCACGATGAAGTGGTTCTCCGCGACGAGCGTCGGGATGAAGTTGTCGAGCGGCCGCGTCGGATAGTAGTGGCTGTCGGCGAGCGTCAACGTGTTCCCTTGCCACACGAAGTGCGGACCGTAGTCGCGCGCCCACACCGAGTCGGTCGGCTCGATGAAGAAGACGACTTTCGAGAGGTCGGCGCCGGCCGCGGCGAACCCGTTCGATGCCGTCGTTTGTTGGGCCGCGCTCGAGACGAGCACGTAGGCCTTCTCGTCGTGGTTCGGATCGCCGGTGAGCGCGGCGACGAGCTGCGTGACGACGTTGCCGTAGCTCGTCGTGTAGCGGAAGAGCACGCCTTCGGTCGGGCTGTACTCCGGCGGCGACGCGATCAGACCGGACGTCGGCGGCATGTCGCCGAACGTCTTCGCGGCCTTCACCGGGATCGGCACCAGGCTCTGGTTCGGGTCGTCGGGCGGCGTACCGCCTTCGCGCCAGCGCGGCAGCGGGAGCTCGTCGCCTTGCGGCAGCGCCGTCGCCGTGAGCGAGAGCGTCGAGAGCGCGAGAATCGTCAGTGCGAGAGTGTTTCGGATCATGGGGAACCTCTGAGAGCGGAGTCACCGCACACGCGCTCGCGCGCGATCCATGCGGAAAGGCCATCGTTAGGCCGGGCTGTGTGAGAACTCAGCGTCGCTGGCGCGCGGATTTTGCGACATGCGCACGCCGGCTCTTTCCAACTGCGCCCTTCGCCGGGTGGCCGCTACGTTGGCCGCGCGCTCTCGGTCCGCGGGTGGACGCGCGCGCCCGACGGCGCCAAGTCACGGGCCGCCGCGAACTTGCGGCTGGAGTCGCCCGCGTGGCCGAGCTCATGCGCGCCGGCGGTCGGAGTCGCGTTCGAGGCCGGGCTTCCGACGGAATCCGCTTGCCGGGATCGAACGCGACCCTTATCCCTCCCGACTTTCCCGGAGCAGACCGTGAGCGAACGAATCGGACCGCGGGGCAAGATGCTCGTGATCTCCGGCCCTTCGGGGTCGGGCAAGACGACCATCTGCAAACGCTTGCTCGAAGACCCGCGCGTCAAGTTCAGCGTGTCCGCGACGACGCGCGCGCCGCGCACCGGCGAGGTCGACGGCCGCGACTACCACTTCATCACGAAGGAACGGTTCCGCGACATGATCGCTCGCGGCGCGTTCATCGAGCACGCCGAGGTCTTCGGCAACATGTACGGCACGCCGCGCGAGCCGATGGAGCAGGCGCTCGCCGAAGGGCTCGTGTACCTGCTCGAGATCGACGTGCAAGGCGCGTTGCAGTTGAAAGCGCTCGGCGTCGAAGGCGTGTACGTGTTCATCGCGCCGCCTGATTTCGAGGAGCTGCGCCGGCGGCTCGTCACGCGCCGCACCGATGCTCCGGAAGTGATCGAACGACGGCTCAAGAAGGCCGAAGACGAGTACCGCGAGCGCGTCAAGTACGACCACGTCGTCGTCAACGACGACCTCGAGCGCGCGGTCGGCGAAGTGCGGCGTCTGGTGGGGTTGGACTGACGCCGTGGACGTGGCTTCGAGTGCGAACGCGCCCGGCGGGGCGCTGCCGGAGGCACGCAGGCTCTGGCCGCGCGTCTTGACGGTCGCGTGGAGCTCGATCTTGCTCGGGCTCGTGCTCGAAGCCGTCGTGCTCGGCATCGCAGCCGGTTACGGCTCGCTGAAGGAAGCCGCGCCATTCGTCGCGGACACCGTGCGCGGCGTGTCGTGGTCGCTGCTCGTGTGCGTCGGCGTCGCGTGCGGCATGACCGCGGCGAAAGCGAGACCGCTCGTGATGGGCGTGCTCGGGCTCGTGTCGGCGCCACTCGCGTTCACGGTGTCGAAAGCGCTGCACAAGAGCATGAGCCAGGCGCTCTCGATCACGGCGGACGCGGCGACCAGCGCACCTTCGCCGTACTGGATCTCCGCGATCAAGGGCGCCGAGTACCTGTTCCTCGGCATCACGATCGCGCGGCTCGGCCGGCGCGTGCCGCTCGGTCTGCGCGGCCACTTGGTGACTGGCGCGTTCGCAGGCGCGCTCTTCGGCGGCGCGATCCTCTACCTGGTCATCACGCGCACCGAACCCGCGCTCGCGCCGGTTGCGATCGCCACGCGCGTCGCGAACGAGTTCCTGTTCCCGATCGGTTGCGCCTTCGTGCTCTACGTCGCCGAACAGTTCGCGCGCAAGTCGTCGAGTTGAGCTTCAGCCGCGACGAGCGCGCGCGCCGAACACGTCTCGCGCGGCGCGGTACGTGTTGACGTGCGCGTCGATCGAGAGGTCGATCGGCTCGGCGTAACCGCCACCCAGCGTCGCGACGAGCGGCACGCCGAGCGCGCGTGTCGCTTCGAACACCATGCGATCGCGCCGTTCCAGTCCGTCGTGCGACAGTCCGAGCCTGCCGAGCCGGTCCTGCTGGAGCGGGTCGACGCCGCCCTGGTAGAGCACGAAGTCGACGTCGCGTTCGCCGCACGCGCGCGCCAAGTGTCGCTCGAGCAGACGCAGGTACGTCTCGTCGTCGGTGTCGTCGTCGAGCTCGACGTCCAAGTCGCTTCGAGCCTTGCGCCCGGGGAAGTTCTTCGCGCCGTGCATCGAGAACGTGAAGACGCGCGCGTCGTCGCGGAAGATCTCGGCGGTGCCGTCGCCTTGGTGCACGTCGAGGTCGACGATCAGCACGCGGCGCGCTCGCTGGGTTGCCAAGAGCTCGCCCGCTGCGACCGCGAGGTCGTTGAACACGCAGAAGCCCGCGCCGCGCTCCCGATGCGCGTGATGCGTGCCGCCCGCGAGCGAGCCCGAGAAACCGTCCGCGAATGCGGCGTCGACGGCGGCAAGCGTCGCGCCGACGCTGGCGAGCGAGCGCCGCACGAGCTCCGGCGACCACGGAAAACCGATCTGCGCCATCGCCTTCGGCGGCAGCGCACCCGAGAGGAACGCGGCGACGTACTCGGGATCGTGGATGCGAGTCAGCGCCGCGAGCGGCACCGCTTCGGCGGCGGCGAGTTCCTCCGGCGCGAGCACGCCCCGTGCGACGAGTTCCGCGCGCAAAGTCGCGTACTTGGCCATCGGAAACCGGTGTTCCGGCGGCAGGACGACCTCGTGGTGGTCGCAGTAGAACACCCGCATCGCGGCGGTCACGGAGCGCGAACGAGGACGAGCGCGACGACGGTGCGATCCTCGGTTTCGCGCGCGAGTTCGACGAACGCGCCGGGGCCGACGCTGGTCGCGACGCGGTTCTCGGCCGTGTTCGGCGTGCCGCCGCGCGCGGGCGCGGCGTCGTTCCCGCACGACCCGTCCTGCTCGCGCGTGCGGCGCGGACAGAAGCGTTCCGTGGCTCGTTCGAGCGCGGCGCGCGAGAGCGCAGTGCGTGGGCAGTCGATCTCGAGCACGACGGACGGTGCGCCGTGCTCGGAAGCCTCGCGGGGCTCGAATTCTCCGTCGCGCGCCTCACGCACGCAAAGTCCGATCGAAACGTCGCGATCGGCCAAGGCGCGAGCCAGGAGCGCGAGCTCGACCACGAGTGCCGCGAGCGCCGAGCGGTCCACGAGCACGCGCGCCGCGCCGAGCGCATGCGCCGTCGTCACGGACTCGCGGTCCTGTTGCCAATCCTGGATGCGCTGCGCGAGCTCGTCGACGAAGCCGACGAGCTCGAGCGGTTCTGGCGTCGCTTCGACGCGCCGCGCGAAGCCGAGCCAACGCCGCACTCCTTCGCCGGCGCGGCGCGCGGCCTCGGCGATCGAATCGACGGCTTCCACGTCGACGTCTCCGACGCCGAGCTTCGCAGCCCTCGCATTCGCCGCGCCACGCAACGCTTCCGCGCGCCACGCGACGACGGTCAAGAGGTTCTTGAGTTCGTGCGTGAACGTCCCGACGAGCAAGCTCGCGCTTTCGCAGCGCGCGCGTACGGCTCGCACTTCGAAGGTTCGAGCCGCACGGACGCGCGCGAGCGCCGCCGCGAGTTGGTCGGCGATGCGCTCGACGTGCACGCGACGCTCGCCCGTGCCCAGAGCGTCGCCGAGTTCGATGCGCCCGAACTCGACTTCGCCGTGGACGAGGGGAGTGGTCGCGAGCGAGCGTGCGTTCCGACGCGGCTCTGCCGCACGTTCGGATCCGGAGCCCTCGACGAGGACGACGCGTCCGCCACCGAGGCTCTCCGCGAGCTCTCGTTCGGTTTCGTGGATCAACTCGTCGAGCGTGTCGAGGCTCTGGAGTCGGCGTGCGAACTCGAGCGCGCGTTCAGCGCCGACTCGCTCGATCCGTTCCGTGCAGTCCTTGCTTTGCGGCATGGGAACCACCCGCATCGTAGTCGGAGCTCCCGATTACGACGAGCGTGCGCGACCGCGGGCCCGGCGCGTGGCGAGCGCCTCCCTGGGCCCGTAGACTGCCGCGCATGGCGAAGCTGGTTCTCGTCTGCGGGGCGTCGGTCGCGATCTACAAGGCCTGCGACCTCGCGAGCAAGCTCTTCCAAGCGGGCCATGCCGTGCGCACGGTGCTGACACCGCGTGGGGCGAGGCTGGTCGCGCCTCAGCTCTTCGAAGCCGTCACGGGCGAGTCCGCGTGGGTCGACGAGTTCGCGCCCGAACGCCGCGGCGCGATGGACCACATCGAGCTCGCGAAGTGGGCCGAACTCGTGCTCGTCGCGCCGGCGAGCGCCGGGCTGATCGCGCGCCTCGCGCACGGCCAAGCCGACGATCTCGCGTCGACGTTCGTGCTCGCGGTCCCCGCGGCGCGTCCGCGACTGCTCGCCCCGGCGATGAACCCGACGATGCTCGCGGCGCGTCCGGTGCAGCGCAATCTCGCGGTGCTGCGCGAGGACGGTTGGCGCGTGCTCGAGCCGGGCACCGGCCACACGGCGTGCGGCGACGAAGGCAAGGGCCGTCTGCCCGAGCCCGCGGAACTCCTCGGCGAAGTCGAACGCGCGCTCCGGCACTGAGTCCGGCGAGACCGGAAGTCTCTTCGCGGTCCGCGGCGTGTCACGTTCGCGGCGCGCGTGCGGCCGTGCGACTCGCTAGGCGACTCGCTGGGCGCTACGCCGCGCGTTTCGAGCGCCTGCGTCCTCGGCCGTCTTGCCGGTTTCGACGGCTGCGCATACCGTCTTTGCCCTCATGGAAACGACCGAGCCGATCCCGGAACAGCACCACCTCACTCGCCACGACAACTTGATGACGCTCCAAAGCCACATCCTGGCCGAGGAAGCGAAGCACCCGAACTCGACGGGCACGTTGTCGTGGATCCTCTCCGCGATGTCGTTCAGCGCGAAGATGATCGCGTCGAAGATCCGGCGCGCGCGATTGAACGACGTGCTCGGCTCGCTCGATTCCGACAACGTGCAAGGCGAGCGCCAGCAGAAGCTCGACGTGATCGCGAACGAGACGCTGTTGCGCTGCCTCGGTTCACGCGCCGGCGTCGCGATCGTCGCGTCGGAGGAGAACTCCGAGCCGATCATGCTGCGCACCGAGACCGGCGGCGACCGCAAGTACGTCGTGCTCTTCGATCCGCTCGACGGTTCGGCGAACCTCGACGCGTGCGGCGGCGTCGGCACGATCTTCAGCGTGCTCCGCCACGATCGGCGCATCACTCCGGTCGAGCGTTCGGTGCTCCAACCGGGCGTCCAACAAGTCGCGGCGGGCTACATCCTCTACGGCTCGTCGGTGGTGTTCGTGCTGACGACGGGCTCGGGCGTCGACATGTTCGTGCTCGATCCGGCGATCGGCGCGTTCCTCAAGGTCGAGGAGCACCTGCGCATCCCGGCGAAGTCGAAGAACTACTCGCTCAACGAAGGCAATCGGAAGTCGTTCCCCGCCGGGTACCAGAACTACCTCGATTGGGCGCAGTCGAACGGTTACTCGAGCCGTTACGCCGGCGCGATGGTCGCCGACGTGCACCGTATCCTGCTCAAGGGCGGCGTGTTCCTGTATCCGCCGACCGCGAAGGCGCCGAAGGGCAAGCTGCGTCTCATGTACGAAGCGAATCCGATGGCGATGATCATCGAACAAGCCGGCGGCAAGGCGTTCGCCGACAAGCAGCGCATCCTCGAGATCCAACCGCAGGACCTGCACGAACGCACCAGCGTGATCATGGGCTCGCCCGACGAAGTCGAGCACGTGCTGCGACACCTCTGAGCGGGTCGCGAACACGCGGTCGACGCGGTTCGAACGCGGCGCTGACGTCGAACGTCGAGCACACGTTCGGGTGACCGGTCTTTGACTCGACGCGCGCGCTCGTCGCGCAGTGTCGCGTCTATCGTCGAGAGCGATGAAACGCTTCCTCGTCCTCGACTTCGCGCGCCTCGCCGCGCCGGTCTGTGTCGTCTCGTCCCTGGGGCTCGGCGCGATCGCGAACGATTCGAGTGCTGCGAGCACACGGAGCGCGCAAGCCACGGACGCGTTCGAACGCGTACTCGATCAGACGCGTTCGCGCATCGCGGCGCTGCCTGCCGACGACGAGTTCTGGCAGCAAGTCGCGCCGACCGTCGACGCGTTGATGGCGCGCAGCGAAGCCGCGCTGCGCAATGGCCGGCGCGAGCTCGCGCAGTTGACGTTCGCCTATGCGGTCGAGAACGTGGCGGCCCAACGCTTCCTGCTCGCGCATGCCGCGGAGCGCGCCGAGTTCGAGCGTTTCGAGGCGTTGTGGCACGAGCGCGATCGCGCCTTCGACGCAGCGGCGCTCGCGAAGGTCCGCGCGCGAGCCGAAGCACTGCAGTCGGCCTGTGTGCGCGCGCTGGGCGAGGCGGCGTTCGCGAAGTTGCGCGTGAACCTCGACGCGAGCCTCGATTACGGCCGCGCGACGGACGCGGCCACCGGTGTCTTCTATCTCGGGCTCGCCGAAGCGCAGGCGGAGTTCGTCGAGCAGCTCGGCGCGCTCGCCTCGCCGACGGACGCCGCTGCGCCGCCGGTGCGCGCGCTCGCCGCCGAACTCGACGCGTTGGAGCGCGAGCTCGTCGCGCTCTACCGTCCGCCGCTCTCGATCGACCGGCACGCGGAGTTCATCGCGGCGTCGGGCACGCTGAAGGAAGCGCGCGTGCTCGACCAAGCCGGCTTGCGCTTCGGCGCGCTACTGCGGCACGGACAAGCGGTCCAGCGTTGTGCGGCGTTGCGCGCGACACCGGGAACGGACGCACCCGAGCGCAACGCGCTCGAGCAGCGCATCGCGACGCTCGCGAGCGAGCTCACGAAGCTCCCGTTCGACGCTTCGATCGGTCGCATCTTCGCGCAGCGCGCCGACGAGCTCGTCGAGCACGGTGACCTCGCGGCCGCGGCGACCTTCGCCGACGCGCTGGCGGCGCATCTCGCGACCTTCCGCGCGCCCGCTGCGCCCGTGACGCGGCCGACGCCCGAGCTCGACGTCACGCTCGTGCGTTGGCCCTTCACGTGAAACCTCTCCGACCCAGCAGGTCTGCTGGCCCAAAGCGTGGTGGACGAGTTCGGCGGGCGCGTGCGCTTCGTCGTCGACGACTTCGGCGCGTCGGAGATCGCGAAGCGTTTCGGCGTGACGCGCTACCCGGCGCTCTTCGTCGGCGAGGTGCTGGTCGCGAAACCCAAGGACTTCGGCTTCTACGGCCGCGGCGAAGGCGCGGGCGACGGGCGCTACACGCCGTTCAAGACGGCCGAGAGCCACGCGCGGCTCCAAGCGGACCTGCGCAAGCAGATCGCGAGCGCGTTGGCCGGCGAAGCGCGAGCGGGCGCGAGCTCGGTCGAAGCCGACGCGTTGCCCGCGTTGCCATCGATCGAGCTCCGCGACCTCGCGGGCCAGCCGATCGCGCGCGACGAGCTCGCGGGCAAGGTCGTCGTCGTCGAATTCTGGGCGACGTGGTGTCCGCCGTGTCGTCGCACGCTGAAGGCGCTCGAACCGCTCGCGCGCGAGCTCGGCGACCGGCTCGTCGTGCTCGCGCTCGCGGTCGAATCCGACGACGCGGACGTGCGTGAAGTGGCGGCGAGCCATCCGAGCCTGCGTTTCGCGCTCGCGACGCCGGAGGTCGCTCGTGCGTTCGGCGACGTGACGTCGCTGCCCGCGCTGCACGTGTTCGGCCGCGACGGTCGGCGACTGTCGTCGCACTTCGGCGCGCCGCCGGGCGGCGACGAACGCCTGGAGCGCGAGCTCCGCGCCGCGCTCGCGCCGTCGGCGACGAAGTGATCGAGCGAGCGCGCGAACGCGCCGCAGCGCCGACGTGGCAAGCCCGCCGTGCTCCGCGCCGCGCTCCGGCGTTGGCGAAGCGACGAGCGTCGAGGCCGGTCGTCCGCGCTCGACTGCGCCGACGCTCGTCCGCTTGCGACTCACGGTCTGCGGTTCCCACGCGCCGCGCACGCACCGCTCGTGGCCCGTGAAGCGCGGCGCGGACGGACATGCGCTCGCCGACGCGCACTCGCGCCCCGGGGGGGATCCGTACGAGCCGCCCGCTCGTTCGGCCGCGGTTTCGCGTACCGTGAGATCCGGCCGCACCATGAAACGACGCACACGGCTCCTGTCGCTCGGCGCGTCGGCTCGCCTCGTGCTCGCGTTCGGGCTCGCGCTCGGGCTCGCGCTCGGGCTCGTATTGCGCGAAACCGGCGCGGTCGAGCTCAGCGCGTACGAGTTGGAGTGCCAGGCGACGTGCCGGACGAATTGGCATGCCGACAGCGATCCGAAACAACGTGGCGGCGAGAGCCACGTGCGTATGCGGGATCACGCTACCGGCGTGATCAGCGTCAACGGCGAGGGCCCGGACGGACCGTTCCAGTGCACGACGCGGCTGACGCAGTTCGAGATCGACGGGCTCTGCTGGGTTCCGCTCCGGAAGTCCGCGACCGCCTCGTTCGCCGCGGAATTGCGGACCCAGGACCAGCGCCTGGTCGCCGAGTTCGACGGCGAGCTCTCCCGAACCGTGACGGGTCCGTGCTCGCTGCACGAGTTCCGCTCGCGGTTGCGCGACCAGGCGTTGGACCAGATCGAGCGCGCGATCGACGACCACTTCTAGCCCGCGGCTCGACCGCCGAGTCGGCCGAGTCCACTGAGTTACCTGAGTTCCCCAAAGTTCCCCAAGGTGCCCCAAGGTGCCCCGGGGCGCCGGCCGCGCAACCCAACGCCGTGGACGGATCGACACGCCTGCGCAGGCCTGGGGCTCCCGAATCCGCTCGCTTCGCGATTGCGCGTGACGTCCCGCGCGGCCGACGCCTCGGGACGGCCGGACCCCGACCCACGTTCGAAAGCGCCGGCTTTGGGAGTATCCTCCGCCGACCTTGGCGGTCCACGAGAAGCGAGAGCGCGCGATGCCCCGCGTCGTCGTCACGGCCGGGCCGACGCGGGAGTACGTCGATCCGGTCCGGTTCCTGACCAACGAGTCGAGCGGGCGGATGGGCTTCGCGATCGCGGCGGCGGCGGCGGCGGCCGGTGCGCGCGTGACGCTGATCGCTGGGCCCGTGGCCCTCGCGACGCCGCCCGGTGTCGAGCGCATCGACGTGACGAGCGCGAGAGAGATGCTCGCTGCGACGCGCAAGGCGTTCGTGCGCGCCGACGTGCTCGTGATGGCGGCCGCCGTCGCCGATTTTCGGCCGGTGCGACGACTCGCCGGCAAGTGGCGCGCGAAGGATCGCGAAGCGAAGCGCGTGCGCCTGGAATTGACTAGGAATCCCGATATCCTCGCGACCGTCGCACGACGTCGAGGCCGCCGCATCGCGGTCGGCTTCGCGTTGGAGACCGCCGACGGCGAACGACGCGCCCGGAAGAAGCTCGAGCGGAAGGGGCTCGATCTCATCGTGTTGAACGACGAGAGCGCCCTGAACGCTCGGACGACGACCGTGACCGTGCTCGACGCGTCGGGCGGCCGGCGGCGCATCGTGAACCAGACCAAAGAGCGCGTGGCGCGCGAGCTCAACGAAGTGATCGGGCTCGCCTTCGCCGCGCGGCACCAGGCAACGTCCCCGGACGGAGAGGAAGCGGACGATCGATGGCCCACGCCGGAACGCGCAAGCGTGAAGGCAAGAGCGCGAGGAAGGAGAGCTTCTTCGCGCGCCTCGGCTTCGTCGCGAAGACGCTGATCGTCGGCCGCGACGACGACGAACCGCCGTCGGAGCGCGCGCAGGAGATCAAGGGGCTGATCTTCATCGCGTTCTCGATCTGGCTCTTCCTCGCGCTGATCAGTTACTACCAGCCGTACGCCGATCCGGGCGCGGCGGGCCTCAATTGGGGCGGCAAGTTCGGTTTCTACGCGGCGAACGTCACGGTCAAGCTGATCGGGCTCTCGGGGCTGCTCTTCTGTTGGCTGGCGGGCTGTTGGGGCGCGATCCTCGTCGCGCGCAAGGCGTTGCCGTCGCCGTGGGTGCGCACGTTCGGCGGCGTCAGCTTCATCTTCTCGATCGCGATGCTGCTCGAGATGACGTTCGGCGACTCGGTCGGTGCGACCAATCGTCTGCCCTACGGCGTCGGCGGGTGGATGGCGCACGCGCTCGTGCCGGCGCTGCAGGAGAAGTTCGGCGGGCCGGGCCTGTGGGTGATGATGCCGGTGCTCGCGCTCGTGTCGTTCATGCTCGCGACCGAGATGGCGTTCTATCCGTCGATCGTCGCACTGCGCGAGTGGGCGGACAAACGGCGCGAGGAGCGCGGTGAGTCGTTCGGGCGAGCAGCGTGGAACTGGGTGCGCGGGCTCGCGCTCGGGCTCTGGGACTTCCTGCGCGGCGCGCCGATCGGCGAGAGCGCGAAGTCGCTCGCGGAAGCTCGCGCCGCCGACAGCAAGACGATCGTGCCCGACGAAGACGACGTCGCCGAGGCGCGCGAGAACGTGACGGTCGAGGAACTCGTGCCGCAGCCCAAGCCGCCCGCGAAGGTCGCGCCGGTCGATGCTGTGGGCGATGGGGACGACGAAGACGAGTTCGCGCCGCCGCTGCCGGCCGTGAAGCCGGGCGTCGGTGCGAAGGACGATCTCGACGAGGAGCTCGACCGCGAAGCGGCGCGTGCGGCTGCGGCCGACGACGAGGAAGAGGACGACGAAACACCCGTCGCGACGCGCGGCTCGCGGTCGAAAGGCTCCGCGGCGGACGACGAGGACGAGTTCGACGACGACGACGCGCCCGCGGTGCAGGACGAGGACGACGACGAAGTCGTGCCCGCGCCGGTGCCGAAGAAGGAGCGCGCGCCGAAAGCGATCGTCAAGAAGGCGAGCGGCGAGAAGCCGCGGCCGCCGTCGGGACCGTGGAAGTTGCCGCCGCTCGACTTGCTCGAGCCGCCGGAGCGCGACTTCTCGACCGACAACCGTGCGGTGCAGGACGCGGCGCGCAAGCTCGAGAACGCGCTCAAGAGCTTCCGCGTCGACGCCAACGTCGTCAGTGCGCAGGTCGGTCCGACCGTGATCCTGTTCGAGCTCGAAGTCGCGCAGGGCACGCGCCTCAACAAGGTCACGCAGCTCTCGCAGGAGATCGCCGCGGCATTGCGCGCGCAGAGCGTGCGCGTGATCGCGCCGATCCCGGGCAAAGCGACGATCGGCATCGAAGTGCCGAACAACCAGCGGCGCAAGGTGCGCATCAGCGAGCTCGTGTCGCAGAAGGCCTACGACACGAAGCAGATCGCTCTGCCGCTCTTCCTCGGCGTCGACGTCGAAGGCAATCCGATCGTCGACGACCTCGCGAAGATGCCGCACCTCTTGATCGCGGGCACCACGGGCTCGGGCAAATCGGTCTGCATCAACACGATCCTCGCGAGCTTCCTGCTGACGCGCAGCCCGCACGACGTCCAAGCGATCCTGATCGACCCGAAGATGGTCGAGTTGCAGGCGTTCGCGACGATCCCGCACTTGATGCTGCCGGTGGTCACGGACATGCGGCAGGCGACGAACGTCCTGATGTGGGCCGTCGAGAAGATGGAGGGCCGCTACGAGCTCTTCAGCCAGGTCGGCGTCAAGAACATCAAGGGCTACAACGCGCTCTCCGAGGACGAGCTCAAGCAGCGCATGGGCGACGCGTGGAGCGACGAACGCACGCCGCGGCACGTCCCGTACATCGTCGTCGTCATCGACGAGTTCGCCGACTTGATGATGCAGTCGAAGAAGGAAGCCGAGCAGGCGATCACGCGGCTCGCGCAGAAGTCGCGCGCCGTCGGCATCCACGTGATCCTCGCGACGCAGCGTCCCTCGACCGACGTCATCACGGGCGTCATCAAGGGCAACTTGCCGACGCGCATCGCGTTCCAAGTCGCGTCCAAGGTCGACAGCCGCGTGATCCTCGACTCGATGGGCGCGGAGAAGCTGCTCGGCGGTGGCGACATGCTCTACAACCCGCCGCAGAGCTCGAAGATCAAACGCGTGCAAGGCGCGCTGGTCGAGGACCACGAGATCGGGAAGCTCGTCGAGTTCGTGTGCAAGGAATCGGCGCCGAACTTCAACCAAGAACTGCTGCAGGTCGCGACTGGAAGCGCGCAGCCCGGCGGTGACTCGAGCGGCTTCGAAAGCGCGCTCGAGGACGAGCTCTGGGACGAAGCGGTGCGCATCATCCTCAAGTCGAAGCGCGGCTCGGCGAGCTTGCTGCAGCGCGCGCTCGGCATCGGATACACGCGTGCCTCGCGTTTGCTCGACATGATGGGCGAGGCAGGCATCGTCAGCGACCACAAGGGCTCGAAGGCCCGCGAGGTGCTGATGACGTTGGAACAGTGGGAAGCGCAACACGGCGCGCCCACGGGCCAGGGAGCCTCGGGCGCTCCCGGCGGGCACGGCGGTGCCCATGGAGCAGACGATGAGTGAGAAACAACCGATCCGGCGCGACTTCCTCGGGATCGCGCTCTTCGCCGCAGGCGCGTTCCTGACGGTGGTCGTCGTGAAGTGCTACTGGGAAGGCGCCGCCGCCACCGACTACGCGGGCGTCACGCTGTTCGACAAGGAGCTGATCCGTTGGCTCGGCCGACCGGCGTGTCTCGTGCTCGGCGTCGTCTCGTGCGCCCTCGGCGCGAGGCTGTTCCTCGCCGGGCCCGTGACGAAACTCGCCCGCTCGATCCTGGTCGGCGGCGTGTGCCTCGCGCTCGGCACGTCGATCCTGATGGGGGCGTTGAACCCCGAGTACGGCGGCGTGTTCGGCGCGCTGATCGGCTCGTGGGCGAGCGCCAACCTTTCCAAGGCAGTCGGTATCCCGCTCGGTCTCGTCTGTGTATTCGTTCCGGTTTGGTTCGCCTGGTTGCGTCCGGGCGACGTCCAAGCAGGCGAAAAAGGAGTCCGGGAACTTCAACCGACTACCGATCGATCTACGGAAGCGAGCTCGGGCGTTACGGCCGAAGAAGCTCTCGAGCTCATCCCGCGCCGACCGGTAGCGATGCCCGCGACGCCCGTGGCGTCCAAGGCTCCGAAGGTCGACGCCGGTGCAGCGACAGGCTCTCCGGCGGTTCGTCCGATCGATCCGCACCAGAAAACGCCGGCGCCCGCCGGTGCCCAACCGCTAGAGACCACCCATGACCCGCTCCAACGCACGCATCCGAGTGAAGCTTCGGCCGTGCCCGAGCGGCTTGCCGGCGGTCTCCCGGTGCTGGGAGTCGCCGCTCGCGAAGATCTGGCTGACCCCGCAATCGCACAAGAGCCCGCGGGCAAGCGGCCCCTCGCCCTCCAGCCCGTCGACGAGTTCGAGGAAGTCGGTCCGGCGGTCCCGCTGACCGCCGCGACGGCGGCTTCGAAGGCTGAAGTCCAGCCTCCGCAAGGGGTTACGGGCGCGGGCGCCCAAGCGTCGGCCACTCCCGCGGCGCCGCTCGCGGAACGGGTCGCGCACCAGGCTGCCCCCGCGGCCCCGGGCACGGAAGAGTCGTTCGGCGAGGGCCTGGAGCAGGCCGACGACGCGCTCTTCGATCTCGAACGCGCGGACCCGTCGAGCGCGGTCGCCGACCCGGTCGCGAAGCCGCTCGAGCCCCGGCCGCTCGTGCGCCCGAGCTGGGAGCAGGAAGACACCGGCGACGACATTCCCGTCGACGCGTACGGCACGCCGCTGACCCTGGTCGAGGAACTGCGCCGCGACTCGACGGTGCGCGCAGCGTCGGCGAAGGAAGAGGCGCTGGAGGAGGCCGCGCGCGAAGCCGGCGTCGACGACGAGGAACAGGACCAGGCGGTCGCCGGCGAGGAATCGCCGCGCTACGAGGTCGCGGCGCTCGCGGCCGCCGAAGTCACCGAAGTCGCCGAGGACGACGACGTCACCGAGGACGACGAAGTCGCCGAGAACGCCGAGAACGCCGAGGATGCCGAGCGCACGCCGGTCGCGGCTGCCTTGGTTGCCGCGGAAGAGGAAGCGCTCGAGGACGAGGCCGAACCCGCGGGCGATGACGACGCGGACGAAGAAGACGACGAGACCGCCGGGGACGATCGGGACGCTGGTGACACCAGGGAACTCGACTCGCTCGTGGTCGCAGCGTCGGACGCTGCCGCCTTGGAGTCCGCGGGCGCCGACAACGATCAGGGCAAGCAACGGGGCACCGAGTCGGACGACGAAGACGAAGCGTTGCGTCGCGAGGCACCGCTGTTCGCGGCGGCGCGCCCGGCGAAGGCCGAGACGCCCGCTCCCATCGCAGTCCCCGCGGCGGCGGACGACACGGACGACGATGCGGACGACGACGCCGGGGAGGACTCCGCCGCCGAGCCGAACGACGACGAGGACGCCGAGTCGCTCTTCGACGAAGATGCGGACGAAGATTCGGACGAGGCGGCCGACGAGGACGAAGCAGACGAAGACGTTGAAGCCGAGGAGCGCCTCTCGCCGGCAGCGGAGCGGGACGTCGTCCTGACGCCGCAGCCCGCCCCGGAGCCGGCGCCCGAAACCCGAGCTTCCGCGGACGACGACGAGGATGCCGAGCTCGGCGCCGACGCGGAGAGCGATGCGGACGACGAAGCCGAGGCGCCCGCGCAGGCCGCTGCGCTCGCACCGGAGCTCTCCGAAGAGGACGAACTCGTCTACAAGGCGGGCGTCCTGTTCCTCGAGCGCCAGCGCGTCGCCGTGTCGATGCTCCAGCGCGAGTTCGGCCTCGACTTCGAGCAGGCGACCCACGTGCTCGACCGGCTGCAGGCCGCTGGCTTGATCGGGCCGTACTTGGGCGGTCAGCGCCGGGATATACTCCTGACCCTCGATCAATGGCGTAGCCGCGCCGTCGCGCGCTAGCCCCAAGAGTCCGATTCTCCCTCACGGGCGCGCCCGACTGCGAGGTCGAGCGCGCCCGGATCATCTCTCGAACGCTTTGAGCACTCCGTCCGTCGTGTCGCTGGTCCACCTCGGTTGCGCGAGGAACCTGATCGACTCCGAACTCATCCTCGGCCGCCTCGCGGACGAAGGACTCGTCGTGTCCGGCGATCCCGCCGCCGCGGACACCGTGGTGCTCAACACGTGTTCGTTCATCGGCCCGGCGCGCGAGGAGAGCGAAGCGCGCATCCGCGAGCTCCTGAAGCGCAAGCGCAAGGGCGAACTCAAGCACGTCGTCGTCGCGGGTTGCCTCGTGCAACGCTTCAAGCGCGGCCTGATGAAGCGTTTCCCCGCCGTCGACCTCTTCGCGGAGATCTCCGACGGCGCGGCGCTCGCGAAGTCGATCCGCGAGCTCTCGGAAGGCAAGCGCATCAACCGCTACCTCGAGAGTCCGGGCTTGCGCGAGCCCGCGCGCGACGCCGCGCGGTTGCTCTCGACCCCACGTTCGTTCGCGTACTTGCGCATCAGCCACGGTTGCGATCACACGTGCGCGTTCTGCGCGATCCCGGCGATCCGCGGCACGCACCGGTCGAAGAAGCTCGAGGACCTCGCCGGCGAGGCTCGCGAGCTGATCGACGCCGGCGTGCGCGAACTCGTGCTCGTCGCCGAGGATTCGACGGCGTGGGGCCGCGACTTCGGCCTCGAGTTGCCGCGCCTCGTCGAGACGCTCGCCGACCTCGAAGGCGACCACCGGCTGCGGATCATGTACGCGTATCCCAATCGCTTCCCGTGGGAGCTCACGCGATTGCTGCGCGACCATCCGCGCGTCCTGCCGTACCTCGACATCCCGGTGCAGCACGTCGCGACACGAGTGTTGCGCGCGATGAAACGCGCCGGCAGCGGCGAACAAGTGCGCAAGATCCTCGACCGTCTGCGCGAAGAAGTGCCGAACCTCACGTTGCGCACGACGTTGCTCGTCGGGTTCCCCGGCGAGACCGAAGCCGACGTCGACGAGCTCGTCGAGTTCGTGCGTACGTACGGCATCGGCCGGTTGGGTGCATTCGGGTATTCGCCCGAGGAAGGCACCAGCGGCTTCGAGCTCGTCGAACGCGTCGACGAGGACGAGATCGACCGCAGGCTCGGTCGAGTGCTCGCGGCGCGCGACGAGGTGCTCGCGGTCGGCCAGCAAGCGCTGATCGGGCGCGAGCTCGAGGTCGTGGTCGACCAGCCCGCCGACGTCTCCGGCGAAGCGCTCGGCCGCACCTGGATGGATGCGCCCGAAGTCGACCTGATCGCCCGGGTGGCGGGCGAAGGCGCCGGGTCCGGGCTCGCGGCCGGCGATGTCGTCCGCGTGCGAGCGGAAGGCCTCGACGAGGAGTACAACTTGCGCTGCGTTCCCGTCGACGTGCACGCATGAGCCGCGGAGTCTTCGCCCACTGGCCCAACCGGATCACGGCGCTGCGCTTCGTCGGCGCGCTCGCGTTGTTCGCCGTGTTCGGCGCGTGGTGCGATCGTCCGACCGAAGAGCTCGCGAACATCAAGTCGGTGCTGGTGGTCGCGTTCTGGCTCTTCATCGCGACGGCGGCGAGCGACTTCCTCGACGGCTACCTCGCGCGCCGCGGCAACTTGATCACTGCGTTCGGGCGCATCGCCGACCCGTTCGTCGACAAGGTGCTGATCCTCGGCAGCATGATCTACCTCGCGGTCCTGCCGTGGTCGCGTCACTACTTCCCGGCGTGGATCGTCGTCGTGATCCTGGCGCGTGAATTCCTGGTCACTGGCATCCGCGGTTACGTCGAGAGCCTGGGCGGTCAGTTCCCGGCCGACTGGTTCGGCAAAGTGAAGATGTTCACGCAGTGCTTCGCGGTCGGAACCGTGCTCGGACTCGCTGCGTTCGAGTTGACGCCCGAAGCGCGCGGCGTGTGGACGGCCGCGGCCGAAGTCTTCGTCATGGCGACGGTCGTGACGTCGGTCGGTTCCGGCCTGTCGTACGTGATCAAGGCGCGCGCGGTGTTCGCGGAGAGCTCGCGATGAACGTGCTCAAGCTCGCGCTCGTCTCGTGCGGATTCCTCGGCTGCTCGCCGTTCGCGCCCGGAACCGTAGGCACGCTCGGCGGGGTCGCCATCGCGTGGGCGCTGCGCGGATTCGATCACTACTGGGCGTGGACGCTCGGCGTGTGCGTCGTGCTCTATCTCGTCACACGCCCGCTCGGGAAGTGGGCCGAGGAATACTCAGGCAAGGAGGATCCCGGCATCTTCGTCATGGACGAAGTGATCGGCTACCTCATCACCGTCGCGTGGCTCGACGGGCCGAGCTACCTGACGTTGATCGTCGGCTTCTTCGTGTTTCGCTTCTTCGACGTCTGGAAGCCGGCGCCGGCGCGGCGCATGGAGGAACTGCCCGGCGGTGACGGCATCCTGCTCGACGACGTGGTCGCCGGTTTGCTGGCGCTCGTCTGCGTGATGGTGCCGGCGCGTCTCTTGATCGACGCGCAGTGGACCTGGATCGGGTGAGCGGATGCACGGCGCACGGCCACACGGCGGAACGAACGTGAGGAGACGGCACGCATGAAGCTCTGGCTCAAGTTCGCGCTCGCGATGTCGCTGTCGCTCGCGGCGGTGATGGCGATCGCCGGTTACATGATCTACTCGAACGGCAGCCAGGTCGCCCAACGCGCGCAGGACGACGTGATGGTCGAGAGCGTCAAGCTCACCGGCCGATTCGCTCACCAACAAGCGGACATCTCGCGCCTCAAGGCCGAACGCGATGCACTCGAACTCGCCGAGCAGCAGTTCGCAAAGGGCGGCCGGATGGACCCCGGCGTGCTCGCCGTGCGCGACGCGATCCGCGAGCTCCGTGAACGACGCGTGCTCGAGCTGACGAAGGCCGAGACCGAACTCGAGTCGGCCTGGAAGAAGGGCGTCGACGAAGTCGCGTACCCGGGCGGCAACACGTTCCGCTACCCGGTGACCTTCGGTTCCGCGGAGACCAAGGGGTGGCTCTACCGGTATCGCGGCCAGGACGACACGTACTACGAGCTGCTCGTGCCGCGCGACGTCAACAAGGCGGAACAAGGACTGTTGCGCGTGATCGTGTGGGCGACGCTGCTCGTGATCCTCGTCGGCGCCGGCGTCGCGTCGTTCGTCGCGAGCACCGTTTCGCGGCCGCTCGCCGTGTTGGTGCACGACATCCAGCAGATCGCGAAGGGCATGCTGAACCACCGTGCGCACGGCGAAGGCGGCGGCGAAGTCGGCGAGCTCGCGTTCGCGATCAACAAGATGGCGAAGAACCTCGCCGAAGCGCGCGAGACCGAAGTCGCTCTCTCGATCCGCGAGCGCGAAGTCGAGCTCGCGGGCGAAGTGCGCGAGTCGCTCCTGCCCGACCGTCCGCCGAAGCTCGCCGGCTACGACCTCGCGTCGTTGCACCTCGCGAGCGCCGATCTCGGCGGCGACTTCCACGACTTCATCACGTTCGCCGATGGGCGCGTCGGCCTGCTCGTCTGCGACGTCAGCGGCAAAGGCGTGCCCGGCGCGATGGTGGGGTCGATGGCGCGTGCCTACCTGCGCTCCGAACTCGCCCGCGGCGGCGACGTGCGCGAAGCGCTGCGCACCGTGAACCGCGAGATCGCGCGCGACATCCGCCGTGGCATGTTCGTCACGGCGCTCTACGTCCTCGTCGATCCGAAGACGCACCGGGCGACGCTCGCATGCGCGGGCCACAAGGTGCCGTTGCTGCGCGTCGCGAAGCAGGACGGCAAGTTGCGCGTCGTGCAACCGGAAGGCATCGCCCTCGGCTTCGACAAGGGTCCGGTGTTCGATCGGCGCCTCGAAGTCGTGGACGTGCCGTTCGAGCCGGGAGATCGGCTCTTGCTCTGCAACAGCGGCACGCTCGCCGTCGCCGACGCCGACGGATCCGAAATCGGCGAAAAGCCGGTCTACGCCGCGGTGCAGAAGCACGCGCCGCAACCGAGCGAGGCGTTCCTCGAACGCCTCAAGACCGTCCTCGAAGCCCACGCCGACGGCCAACCGTTCGCGAAGGACGCTTCGCTCGTCACGATCGCGAGAGCGTGAGCCCATGGAGATCGCCGAATTCCAGAAGTTGATCGAACGGATCTACTTCGAACGTGACCACCGGCGCGGGCTCGCCGGCACGCACATGTGGTTCTGCGAGGAAGTCGGCGAGCTGACGCGCGCGCTGCGCCGGCTGAAGCCCGACGACGCGCGAAGCCGCGCGGAGCTCGAAGGCGAGTTCGCCGACGTGCTCGCTTGGCTCGCGACGCTCGCCTCGATCGCGAAGGTCGACCTCGAGGCCGTCGCGGCGAAGAAGTACGCGGCGGGCTGCCCGCGGTGTCACGCCGCGCCTTGCGCCTGCCCGTAGAATCCGGCGCGTCATGGCGAGCACGAAACGAGCCCGCGCGGCGGGTCCGGGGCTGTTCGGCCCGCTCGGCGAGCCCGAAGACTCGGCGCAGGCACGCGAGCAAGCGCTCGGTCCGGCGCGGATCGCGCACGTCGCGCTGCCGCGTCCGGTGCGACGCGAGTTCTCGTATCGCGTGCCCGACGAACTCGCCGACCGCGTCGTCCCCGGCGTGCGCGTCGCCGTCGACTTCGGCAACTTGCGCGAGCTCGGCGTCGTCGTCGCCGTCGGCGAGACGAGCGACGTGCCGCTCGCGAAGCTGAAGCCGCTCGCGCGGCTGCTCGATGACGAGCCGTTGCTCTCGGCCGAGCTCATCGCGCTCGCACGCTGGATCGCGAACGAGTACGCGTGCTCGTGGGGCGAAGCGCTCGCCGCGATCCTGCCCGCCGCGCTGAAGAGTGAGAGCGGGCACAAGCGCGTGACGACGATCCGACTCGCCGAGGGAGTCGGCGCCCGCGAGCTCGCCGAGCTCGAGACGGCGCAACCGAAACAACACCGGCTGCTGCGCACGTTGATGGAGCTCGGCGGCGCGATCGAACTGCGCGACCTCTGCCGGCAGCTCAATCTGTCCGACGCGCCGGCTCGCACGCTCGCGAAGCGCGGGTTCGTGATCCTCGAACGCGTCGAAGCGGCGCGCGATCCGCTCGAGTTCGCGAAGAGCGCCCGCACGCGGCCGGAGAGGCTGCATCCGGCGCAGCAGGTCGCGGTCGACGCGCTCTGTGCGCCGCTCGAGCGCGGCGAGCATCGCGGGTTCCTGCTCGAAGGCGTCACGGGTTCGGGCAAGACCGAGGTCTACCTCGCCGCGATCGAACGGGCGCTCGCGTTGGGCAAGAGCTCGATCGTGCTCGTGCCGGAGATCGCGCTCACGCCGCAGACCGTCGGTTGGTTCCGTTCGCGCTTCGAACGCGTCGCGGTGCTGCACAGTCGGATGACCGACCTCCAGCGGCACGACATGTGGCTCGAAGTCGCACGCGGCGGCCCGATCGTCGTCGTCGGTGCGCGTTCGGCGATCTTCGCGCCTGTCGCGCGGCTCGGCGTGGTCGTCGTCGACGAGGAACACGAGCCGTCGTTCAAACAAGGCAGCACGCCGCGCTACCACGCTCGCGACGTCGCGCTCGAACGTGCGCGGCTCTCCGGCGCCGTCTGCGTGCTCGGCTCGGCGACTCCGTCGCTCGAGACGTGGTGCGCGGCCCGCGAGAAGCGGCTCGAGCACTTGCGGCTCCCCGAGCGCGCCGGCAACAAGCCGCTGCCGCCGGTCGAAGTGCTCGACTTGAAGAGCGAGCGGCTCGCCTCGACGCCGTCGCGACTCTTCAGCGTGCGTTTGATCGACGCGTTGCGCGGCGTGCTCGCGCGCAAGGAACAGGCGATCCTCTTCCTCAATCGTCGCGGCTTCGCGCCGGTCCTGTGGTGCTCGGGTTGCAAGGAGACCGTGCGCTGCAAGCGCTGCGACGTCACGTTGGTCTTCCACCGTCGCATCCAGCGGCTCGTCTGCCACATGTGCTGCGACGAGCTGCCGCCGGTGCAGAGCTGCCCGAGCTGCACCAAGCCGAACCTGCGCTACCTGAGCGCCGGCGCGGAGCGCATCGAGCAAGAGCTCGGCGAAGTCTTCCAAGGCGCACGCGTGCAGCGCATGGACTCCGACACCATGCGGCGGCGCGAGGACTACGAACGGGTCCTCGAAGCGTTCGGCAACGGCGAGATCGACGTCCTCGTCGGCACGCAGATGATCGCGAAGGGGCTCGATTTCCCGCGCGTCACGCTGGTCGGGATCATCAGCGCGGACAGCGCGCTCTACCTGCCCGACTTCCGCGCCGCCGAGCGCACGTTCCAACTGATCGCGCAAGTCGCCGGTCGCGCGGGCCGCGGCGAGCTCGCGGGCAAGATCGTCGTGCAGACGCACTCGCCGGAGCACGCTTCGATCGTCCGCGCGGCGCGGCACGACTTCTCGGGCTTCGCGATCGCGGAAGCCGAACTGCGCGCGGAGCTCGGTTATCCGCCGTTCGGCCGCCTCTTGCGCGTCTTCTTCGAGGACCCGAGCGAGCCCAAGGTCGTCCAAGCGGCGCGCGATTTCGCCGACGCATTGCGCGCGCGGCTCGCCGTCGCGGAGCCGGCGTCGTTCGCGGCGAGCGTCGGCGTGCTCGGCCCCGCGCCGGCGCCGATCTCGATGGCGCGCGGCAAGTTCCGCCAGCACCTGCTGCTGAAGGCTCCGCTCGCCGGCGACACGTTCGCACGCGTGCGCGAGCTCGCCCTCGAGCTCGTCGACCGCGCCGCGGCGCCGCGGCCGACGCTCGACGTCGATCCGGTGTCACTGCTCTGACTTGCGGCGCGCGCGGGCCGAGCGCACGATGCGCCGCTCGTCCGCGATGGAGGCCAAACGATCCGGCTCGCGACTTGCCGCGCTGCTTCGCGGCGTCGAACGCATGGCGATCCTACTCGCTGCGTACCTCGTGCTCCGCGCGGTCTTCGGTCCAAGACTGTGGCCCTTGTCGCTGGTCGAGCCGCTCTTGCCGTGGCTCGCATTGCCATCGATCGGGTTCGTGGTCGTCGCACTCGCCGTTCGCCGCTGGCGTTCCGTCGTCGCGCATGCCGTGATCGCGGCGACGTGGCTCGCGCTGTTCGGCGGCACGCTGCGCGAGCGACCGGCGCCGGCGGCGGTCGGTGGGACGCGACTTTCCGTCGTCACGCTCAATGCAGCCTCGGGTCTCGCGCGCATCGACGACCTCGAACCGTTCTGCCGCGCCTCGGGCGCCGACGTCATCGCGCTGCAGGAGCTCGACGACGAAGAGGCGCTCGCGCTCGAGACGCGACTCTTGCCAGAGTACCCGCACCGTGTGCTCCACGGCCTCGGCGTGCCGGGCAAAGGCGTGCTCTCGAAGTTCCCGATCGTCGCGAGCGACTTGTTCCGCCTGCAATCCGAACGGCCCTACCTGCGCGTCGTGCTCGACGCGCACGGCGAGCGCATCACGGTGTTCGACGTGCACGTGCCGCTCGAGGAGGTGCTGCTCGGTCCTTTCGGCGTCGCGGAAGACGACGCGGCGGAGCTCGCGCGCCGCGCGTTCGCCGCAGCGCCCGCATTGTTGGTCGGCGATTTCAACGCGACGAGCAACATGCGCGTGTACGAGCTCGTGGCCGCCGCCGGGCTCGTCAACGCATTCGAACGACGCGGCGTCGGACTCGGCCCGACGTTTCCGATCTTCATGCGCTATCGCCACATGCCTTGGCCCCGCTGCGTGCGCATCGACCACGTGTGGCACACGCCGGACTTCACGACGCTCGCGGCCGAAATCGCGCCCGACGCCGGCAGCGACCATCGCCCTCTCGTCGCGACACTCTCGCTGAACCTCGCGACTCACTGAAGCCGGTCGCCGTGCCGGCCGATGCATTGCGCTTCCGCGAGACGGAGCGCTCGGAGTTCAGCGATTCACGAAGCGGCTCGAACGCTCGACATGTCTGCCCGCGTAAGCGCCGAAAGATTGCGTACTAGGGCGTCATTCAACGAATCCGAACGCATTCCGAGCACGCCGTGCAGACTCGCGAGACGCTCGCGAAATTGCCTCGAGTCGACGTGGTCGGCGTTCGAGAGAATGCGAAGCGTCGAATGCTGCGTCGCCAGGCCGAGTTGCGTGCAGCGACGCGCGGACGAAATGTTCGACGAAACTCTCGAGACGAGCGCCGGGCGAATACCTGGATGTGCGTGGTCCGAAGATCACGCGTCGCAACGACACTCTTCCAGGAGTTCGACCTTTGAAAACCAAAACTTCCCTGCTCCTCGCGCTTGGCGCGTTGTCGGCCGCCGCCGCGGCAGCCAACGCGTTCCACTCGATCGCGACGCCGGCTCCGACGCCGTCGACTCGCGACGGGATCCAGCGTTTCTACGTCAACACGCCGAGCATTCCGCTCGACGCGACGGCGTACATCGCCACGGAAGTCGTGCATGGCCGAATCGAAGGCATGCGCGAAGTGATCCCGGATCGCGGCATCGCGCACACCGTGTACACGGTTCGCGTGCTGCAAGCGCTGAAAGGCACGACGAAGTCGACCATCGACGTCTCCGTCGCCGGCGTGGTGAACGCCGACTTCGTGGTCGACGTGGTCGGAGCGCCTCGTTTCGTCCAGAACGAGGAAGTGGTGCTGTTCCTTTGGACCTCGCCCGTCGACGGCGAGACCGGCGTCCTCGGTCTGCAGCGCGGCGTGTATCGCGTCGAAGTCGCTGCCGATCAGTCGCGGCACGTGACGGGCGATCACGCGTTGCACGAAGAACTCAACCAGTTCTTCGCGCGCACGGGAGCCGCCTGGGTGCGCCTCCAAGAGCGGCTCGAAGCCCAGGAAGGAAAGTGAGAGCCATGAACACCATCTCTCGCCTTTCCCTTGGTGCTCTGACCGCGCTCGCCGTCGCTGGTGTCGCGAGTCAGACGCTCGCCGGCGGCATCGAGCGCTTCTGCGCTACGCCCGGCGCGCAAGTGACGGAACGCTGGTCGACCAGCGGACCGATTCCGTGGGCGGTGTGCACCGGACCGGCGAACGGCAACACCGGGTTCTACTCGGCGCCCGGTTATCCGCCGATCGGTTTGTCCCTCTCGTGCCCGTTCATCGGTTCGCTGCCCGACAACCAGAAGCCTGCGTTGCAGAGCATCTATCGGGCGGTCGCCACTTGGAACGGCGCGACGGTGCCGACCGTCGGCACGCCGGCTTCGGCGTTCTCGTTCGCCTCGCCCGTGGTGGCGAACAAGCGTCCGTTGGCGATCAACCCGAACCTTCCGGCGAGCGAGGGCGGTTACGTCCCGCACGCTTGGTGGAGTCCGCTCGGCGCGGGTCTCGACGGTGTGAGTGAGATCACACTCTGGGATGGACCGAGCACGTTCCCTGCCAGCATGGGCGGCCCGGTTTCGCTCGGTGTCACCGGCGTTTGGGCGTCGGCGAGCGGGATCATCACCGAAGCCGACATGGCGATTCCGGCGCGGTTGCCTTTGACCACGACCGGCGGCGGCGTGACCCGTGCGAACTGGTGTTACGTCGAGGACAACGCGGCGATCGGCGTCACGCTGGGCACGCGGTCGAATTGGACGACGCCGTCGTTCACCGATCCGTTGCTCGGGTACGTCGATCTCGAAGGCCTGCTGGTGCACGAACTCGGTCACGTGGCCGGGCTCGGACACTCGCTGGTCGACGGCGTGAACGTGCTCTCGACCTCGAACTTCCCGACGATGTTCGGCGAGGCTCAGAACGAGAGCTATTCGGCCACGATTTCCGTCGCCAGCGGATGCGGGACGTACCTGCCGTTCGCGACGAACGCGGCGAGCACTCAAGTGCAAGGCATCTTGGGCCGGAGTGCGCGCACTCTGGAACTCGACGATGTCTTCGCGATCGCCGAAGGTTACCCGCTTCCGGCGAACGCTCCGTACTGGGCGCAGACCGGACGCATCACCGGCACCGTGGTCGGAGCACCCGGCCAGACGTTCCCCGGCATGTCGATCGTCGCCGTCAACGCAACTCAGCCCGACGTACTTCGCGTCGGCACGCTGAGCTACGCGGGCGGTACGTTCGCCATCCAGGGCCTGCCGCCGGGGTCGTACTTCCTCCGCATGGAGGCGGTCGACAAGTTCAGCGGCACCAACCCGGGCGCGTACTTCTTCGAGTCCGACGTTCCGAACTACGTGCAGTCGGCGGCGAACTGGGGTTGCGTCCCCAATCCGCCGCAGCAATTCGGCGCGGAGTGGTTCGACTCGACCGGTACGGTCGAATCGACGACCGAAACCAGCAACGCCAACGCCACGGCTCTGACCGTGGCGGCGGGCGGGACGGTGACGGTCACGTTCCGGCCGAACAACCTCGCCAACCAATTGCGTGCGTCGACCACCGGGTCGGTGGCGCAGTCGAGTTGGCGCGGCGTCCGCGTGAACCCCGGCGACACGGTGGACTACTTCGTCACCGGTCTGCCGGCGGGCGCGCCCGCTGGGCTTGCGTTCGACCTGCAACACACGTTGTTCCCGCTCGGCACGCAGCTCGTCGAAATCAACCCAGTGATCAGCTTCACTGCCATCGCGGATGCCGCGGGCGTGGCGCGATTCACGTTCCTGATCGATCCGTCGTGGGCTCGGTCGAACTTCATGGGTCAGGCGTTCTTCTTCGACGCCAGTGGAGCGCTGCAACTGACCAACTCCACCAACATGTGGATCCGCGGCCCGTGATGACGGACGCGTGATCGATCGAAACGCGTGGGGCACGCCGCGAAGCGTGCCCCGCGCCATTTCGGCGCACCACGGCTCGCCAGAGCGTCCGGCAGTCGGTGGGGCGCACGCCGAATCGTAGACGCCGCGACCGGTTGTCAGTTCGCGCGAGAGCGGTGGAGTCGTTCAGCACACGAGTGCTCCAACTCGACGCGCACGACCTCCGCGCTCGGGGCGGCGCGCAGCTCGAGGACCACGATCCAGCTCACGTGTCGCCGATCGACTTCGAGTTGCACCGATCTCGAAAAACCTCGAACGCTCGAATGGATGCGTGCGCCTCGCAATCGGGAATTCCGGTCGGACGAATGGAAGGATTCCGACGCACCATCTGGACAGCTCGGCACGCGTGACGGTGAGCTTGGCGCGTCCTCGGCTCGCTTCGCTGCAAGTGTCGCTTTGGCGACGGCGCTTGCGCGGAGCTCGCGCAGCGGTGTGCGCACCGGGGTTGCATCTCCGCGCCGATCTTCGCCAGTCGGTGCTTGGTCCTCTTCGCTCTGAAGGAGCAAACATGAAGAAGGGACTTTTCTGGAAGGTCGGCATGCTCGCCGCTCCCGTGGTTCTCGCCGCGGGCATCGGCGTCGCAGCTCCCTTCCAAGGTGGCTGAGGCCCCTGCTACAAGCTCGTGATGGTGCCGACGTGAATCCAGTACATGGAGTGGACGTTCGGCAAGGTGTACGAAACGGACCCGGTGAACCCTGAAAAGGGTTGCACCGCACCGTCGTGACTGGACTGCGAGATTCCGACGCTCGTCGAAGTGCCTTGCGAGTAGTCGACTGCGCCTAGGCCTTCGGCCAGGCGACCGACTTGGTCGGGTGCGGTGGCCCGACCAAGTTTCTTTCGAGCCGACGGCTCCGAACCGTCGTGCGGTCCTTCTCCGTCTTCGTCGATCCATCCAGGTTCCATGACGTCCTCGAACACCGCGAACGTTCGCCTCGCCATCGTGCTCGGCGTGATCGCCGTCGGCGTGCTCGCGCTGCTCTTCCTCGTGCCGCAGACCGATTTGCTGGTTGCGCGCGGCGCCGACCGTGTCGATCGACCGCGCGCCGAAGCGCCGACCGCCGACGCGCTCGCAGCGCGGCGCGAGCTCGCGAGCAGCCAGAGCCTGCAAGTCGCGGCGTTGGCGCAAGCCGACTCGAGAGGCCTCGCCGAGCATGTCTCCGGAGTGGTTCGCGATTCCAAGGGCACTCCGGTGGCCGGCGCCGAATGCACGTTGCTCGCCGGTGTCTCGACGTGGGGCTTCGCGGTCGACGCGGCGCTTGCCGACGCGCGGTCGACGACGAGCGCTGCGGACGGTGAGTTCCGCTTGCCGGCGAGCGCTGGGTTCTGGCGGCTCCGTGTCCGCGCTCCGGGTTTCGCGACGTGGCAACGTGATCATTTGGTCGCCGGCGATGTGTGCGACGTGACGCTCGCGCCTGCGACGCAATTGCTCGTCGCCGTGCACGACTCGGAAGGCCGCGGGCTTCCCGGAGTGCGCGTCGGACTGCTCGCGAGCTTCTCCGACCTCCGCGCGCCGCGGTTCGCCGAAGCACTTTCCGACGGCGCGGGGGAGGCGCGACTCGAGGGCGTTCCGCCCGGCACGTGGTATTTGCTCGCGGAGCACGCGGGTTTCGCACCGCTCGTCCGCGAGGTCTCGATCGATGGGGCGAGCACGTCGGTGTCGCTCGGGATGACGCTGGTCGCGGGTGTCGCATTGCGTGGCACCGTGCGCGCCGAAGGCGCCGCGCCACTCGACGCGCGCGTGCGGATCACGGCCTACACCCGCGGCCAGTCGGTGATCGTCGACTCCGCGTGCGACGTCGACGGAGCGTTCGAGACCGAACCGCTCTTCGTGCCCGGCGAAGGGGTCGAACTCCGCGGCTCGGCGCGCGGCTTCGCCGAAGTCGTGCGCGCGGTGCGCGTGCCGGCGCAAGGCGGTGCGTTCGAGCTCACACTCGGCGACGCCGAACGGCGCGTTCGCGGCATCGTCACTGGCGTCACTGGTGTCACCGAGACGCCGATCGCCGGCGCGATCGTGTGGACCGAGACCGTGCCGCCGTTCGGACGCGGGCGCGACGCGTTGTTGTCGGGCCTGGCGAGCATCTCGTCGCGGTTCGAACGCTGGCGGCGCGCCGCGATCACCGGCGCGGACGGTTCGTTCGAGCTCCTGCGGCTCGCCGCCGGGGAGCAACACGTGCTGATGATCTGTGCCGAAGCGTTCGCACCGCGAGTGCTCTGGGTGCCACGCGGTTCGGCGGCAGAGCCGGTCGACTTCGGCACCATCCGACTCGAGCACGCGGCCGGTCTGTACGGCGTCGCGCGCTTCGCCGACGGTTCGCCCGCGCGAGGCGCGAAACTCGCCGCGAGTCTGTCGATCGTCGTCAATCAAAGTTCGCTCGACGCCGAATGGCGTCCCGATCGCTGGTGGCGGCCGCAGGTCGCGGCCGTCGACGACGCCGGACGCTTCCGCTTCGACCAACTGGCTTCCGGCGAGTACGAGATCGCGAGCGGGGAGCACGTGCTCGCGACGTTGAAGTTGCAGGCCGGCGCCGTCAGCGGCCCGCTCGAACTCGTCGTTCCGCCGCAGGACGACGCCCGGACCCGTGGGCTCGTCGTCGAGGGCGATCTCGTCGACCCGGAAGCGCGCGCGGTCCAAGGGGCATGGATCGGCGCGTTCCACACGCCGCCTGCGGGCGGATGGGTGCCGCTCGACGCCAGCCCCGTCGCGATGACGTTCTCCGACGGACGCGGTGGGTTCAAACTACGGGTGCCCGAAGCCGGCCGCTGGACGGTCAAAGTCGTCGACGTCCGCGGCGAGTTCACGGCGTACGAAGCCTCGCACGATCTCGCCGCGTCGACCGAGCGACTTGCGATCCGGCTCGAACGGGACACGCGGCGCATCGAGCCGTTGATCGGGCTCGTGCTCGGTCCCGACGGGCTGCCGCGTGCGGGCATCGAAGTCGCGCTCGAGCCGCCGGAGAATCAGTACTGCGGCTGCATCAGTCTCGTCCGACACACCGACGGCGACGGCCAGGTCGTGTTCGAGCAGCTCACCGATCGCGACCACCGCGTGCGCGCGACCGATCCCAGCGGCGAACTGCGGCCGGCCACGTACTTCCCGGCGCGCGCCGGCGGCTACTTCGAGCTCACGCTCGAGCGTTGACGTCGGACGAACTCGTCCGGATCCCGACGCTCGCCAAGCTCGAGCCCAACAAGACGCGCACGATCCGGTCGACCGCGGATGGCTCGCGCCGCTCCAGGTACCACTTCGCGAGGCCGATCGCGAACTTGGTCATCGCCGTCGGCAGGAACTCCTCCGTCTCGCCGCGCAGGATCTGGCGGTAGTGGTGGTACTGCATCACGGCCGTGCGCAACGCTTCGCGGTCGGTCGCGAGCGGGAGCTCGCGCCGCAGCCGGCTCTCCGCGACTGCGATCGCTTCGGCGAGCGCCCACGCCGGGTTGTGAGTCGCGTCGAGGAACGAGTCCCAGTCGAACTCGATCCCTTTCGCAGCGTTGCGGCACAGGAAGTAGCCCTTCACCAGGATCTCGACGATCGTCTCGGGCCGTACCGCGCCATCCGTGCGCCGCGCGAGCTCTCGGACTCGATCCGCGGCCGCGAGTGAATCCAGGAACTCGTCGATCAGCAGCGCCTTGCCGTCGCGCGACTTCATCTTCGAGCCGTGTAGCGTCACCATGCCGTGCGCGATCACCCTCACCTTGGCCCGCAGTGAGCTCGCTCCGGTGCGTCCGGCGATCTCGAGCGCGACATCGCCCGCCGTGCTCCATTCGTCGCCGCAGACGACGATCCACTCGTCGAGCGCCGTGCGTTCGGCGGCTTCTGCGACGAACAACCCGAGGACACGCGCGTGTTCGGTCGGGAACCCATCCGGTCGGACCAGCGCGAGCGACGCATACTCCTTACGCGCGGCCGGATAGAGCACCGCGCCGTTCGGCTCGCGCACCAACCAGCCTTCGCGGGTGCCTTGCGCGACGATGCGCTCCACGGAAGCGAAGCTCTCGGACTCGAGCCAGACTCGATCGAAGCGCACGCCGATGCGCGCGAGGGTGCGCTGCTGGCCGAACAACGCCCAGTCGCGGAGCCGTGCCCAGCGTTCACGGGTGCTCGGGTCGCCCGCGAGCCAATCGCGTACCAACTCGTCGGCGCGGTCGTTGGCGAGCTCCGTTTCCGCCGCGATCGGATCGCCGGCGCTCGTCACGGGGCGTTCGCCGAGCGAACGCACGTAGTCGGCGTAACACAGGCCGACGAAACGATCGCTCGTGATCGCGACGCTCTCCGGCGTGGCGTCTCGGTGGAATTGCTCCCAACCGGCGAGCGCCTCGCAGACGTTGCGGCCGATGTCGCAGACGTAACACTGCGTCGTCACGCGCGCCCCTGCGGCTGCGAGGCTGGCTGCGAGCGCGCTTCCGATGGTCGTGTTGCGGAGGTGCCCGACGTGCAGAGGCTTCGTCGCGTTCGGGTTCAGGAAGTTGACGACGACGTTGCGTCCGTCGGCTTCTTCCGCCGCGAGCGGCGCGTCCGGCGCCGCGCTCGCGAGCCGATCGGCCAGCGCCGCGACGTAGCCCTCGGCGAATCGGATCCCGACGCCGGCGCCTTGTCGCTCGACCCGTTCGACGCACTCCTCGCGACCGAGCGCAGTCAGCCAACGCGTGCCGTTCTCGGTGGCGAGCACGGCGCGGTCGCCGAAGAAGATGCGCACGTCGATCGGCGAAGGAGCCAAGCGCCGGAACGACAACCCGCGGTGCGGGGGCGCCACGAAACCGCTCGGACGAAGCAACGCGTGAGAGGGATCCATGTCGAAGGACATGCTGTTTAGCGATGACCGAGAGTTTCAGGATTCGACGAAAAACGCGTGGAGCGACAGGTTGCGGATTTGGGGCGCAGCTTCTCAGTTGTGATACCGAGCAGGTGATTCGGAGCTCGTGTCCGCACGACGTCGAGCGCCCGCGCTATGGTCCGGCTCACCGCGCGATTCACGTCGTGCGAGCCTGACAACTCAGCGTGCACCCGTAGCTCAATGGTGAAGAGCCGCCACTCGCGTCCTCGCTTTCACCAACACGAACAAGGAGCGACGGCTTGCCATGATCGTCTGCGGTTCACTCGAACGTCCTCGGCCTCCGTGTTTGCGAGTGAGGAGACCGAACGAACCACGCCGCAGCCGATCGAGCCGCCGCTTCGCACGAACCGACGCAGGGGGACCGCACACTCGTTCGCTTTCGACTGACACCGACGGTCGTTCGCGAATCGTGCGGCGCCGCCGAACTCGGCTCACCTCCAGTGAAGGCGATTCGCGCCCAACGGCTCGAAGAGTGTCGGATTTCAAATCCGGAAGATGCGGGTTCGAGTCCCGTCGGGTGCACCAACCAGGCTCTTCGCCGTGACGATCGCGTCGTGACGTTCCGTCCCCACCGAATTCGCTCCACTCCCCGTCTTCGTCGCGTCCCGCTGCCCATGCTCCGCACTCGTTGGACGTCCGCTGTCGTCCCTGGTGTCCTCGGTGACCTCGAATTCCGTGTCGTCGCCGATCAAGACGAGCGCCGCGAAGCGTTCGATTTGCGAGCGCGCGTCTTCGAGCGCTGCAGCGACTACCTGATCGACGCGCACCCGGGTTTGCACAGTGCAGAGGACCCGCACGACGCGGTTGCGCATCAGTTTCTCTGTCGACTCGGCGGCGAAGCGATCGCCGCGGCGCGGTTCGGCCCGGCGCTCGCTGGCCGCTTCGAAGCCGAAGAACTGGCTCGGTTGCCGAGCGCGCTCGCGGAAATGCGCGAGGAGACATTTCAGGTCAGTCGCGTCGTCGTGCGCGAGGACGTCCGCAAGCGGCAGGTCAGCGAAGCGATGCTGCAGCTCGCTTGTCGCTGGCTCTCGGAGCACACGCCGATTCGGCACTACTTCGCTCTGTGCTTGCCGCGGCTCGCCCAGTTCTACGAGCACTTCGGAGCGGAGTGGGTGACGCGCGAGCCGTTCGTGGTCCCAGCGCGACGCGGCAACTCGTACGTCTGGATCCGCGGCGAGCATGCGCACACGGCCGCGACGATCCGTGCGTACCTCGACCGCGAGCCGAGGAACTGGGACTTCGCTGGTTGTCGGCTGGGACTCGCCCACGCGCGCGCGACCGGCGAGTGATGCACTCGATCGCAGGATGGTGAACACGCATGAAGAACTTCCTCGAACGCTGCGAACACGCTGCCGCCGAAGGCTGGAGACGCATCCACCGTGGGCCGTTCTGGCGCCACCTGCGTGAGCGCGGGCTCGACCGCGAGCTCTATGCGGGCTTGATGGCGGAGCTCTTCCACTCCACGCGGCACAACGCGCAGAACCAAGCGCTCGCCGCGGTGCGCGTCGGGTCCGATCGTGTCGGTCTACTGCGTTACGCGCTCCAGCACGCGCTCGAAGAGGCCGGACACGACCTGATGGTGCTGCACGACTTGAAAGCCATCGGCGTGGACGCGGAGCGCGTCGCGCGATCGCGCCCGCTGCCCGAGACCGACGCGTTCGTCGCGTACCTCTACCGCGTCGCCGGCACGCACGATGCGACGGCGCGGCTCGGTTACAGCTACTGGGCCGAGAGCTGTTATCCGCACATTCGCGAGCTCTTGGACGCGATGCGGCGGGACCTCGGCCTCAGCGACGCGCAGATGACGTTCTTCGTGGCGCACTCCGAGATCGACCGCGATCACTTCACGGAAGTCGAGCACGTCGTCGCGACGTACTGCACCACGACCGAGACGCAAGCGGGGACGCTGGAGGTGCTCGAGCGCACGCTCCATCTCCAGGGCGCGGTGATCGACGCCGTGCACGCGAGGTGGGCCGCAGCGCGTGCCCGCGAGAGTGTCAACGAAAGCGTGGTGGCATCGTGACGTCGAACGTCTTCGCGGGCGCCGCGCCGCCGCTCGTGTACTCGGAGGTCATGGAGGACGGCGACGTCGTCGCCGACGCGCTCGCGACCCGCGCGGAAGAAACCGTGATCGTCGTCGCTTCGGCGGGCGACAACGTCTTCCGCGCAGCGCTCGAACCGTGCTCGCGGGTGCTCGGCATCGACATCAACGCGACACAAGTCGAGTTCTGCAAACTCAAACACGCGGCGATCCGCGAGTTGGATTGGCCTTCGTTCGCCGCGCTCGTCGGTGTGGTCTCGGCGACGGTGACCGAGCGGCGCGCGTGGCTCGACACGTTCGATCGCGGGCTCGTCGAACGCGCGCTACCCGACGATGCGGCCCGTTCCGCCGCGCTCGAACACGGACTCACGGCGTCGGGTCGCCTCGCGTTCTTCGTCGCGCCGCTGCGCGAGATGCTGACGAAGATCGTCGGCGCCGACTCGCTCGAACGCATCTTCGTCGAATCCGAGCGCGTCGCTCGCGCGGCGCTGTGGCGCAGCCGCTTCGACACCCCGGCGGTCGACGACTTGCTCGCCACGGCGCTGAACGAACACACGATCGGCGACGCGTTCATCCCGGCGTGGGCTTTCGGCCGGATGGCCGAACCGCGCTTCGACCGACACTACAAACGCGTGCTCGAGCACTTGTTCGTCGACTTGAATCCGGCGCGCAACCCGCACCTCCAACGCCTGTGGCTCGGACGTTACCTCGGTCCGGAAAGCGCGCAGACCTACTTGCAAGCCGCTCGTTTCGCGCCGCTTCGCGAACGGTCCGAGCGCATCCACTGGGCCGTCGGCGACTTCGCGACGGTGCTCGCGGGCCTCGCGTCGCGCAGCGTGCACGCGTTCAACCTCAGCAACATCCTCGACTGGAGCGACGACGCGCACTACACGCGGCTCTGGAGCGAGATCGAGCGTGTCTCGGCCCGCGGCGCGCGAGTGTTCTTGCGTTCGTTCCTCGCCGAGCGCGCGTTGCCCGCTGCGGTCGCCGCGCGGTGGCGCAGCGATCCGGGCCAGTCGCAACGCATGCGCGCCGCCGATCGTGTCGGCTACTTCTCGCGTTGGGAGCTGTGGACACGTTCGCACGACGGCTGATCGGCGGGCTCGTCGCGTGCGCGCTCTTCGCGTGCGGTCGTGACCGCGCGGCGGAGCGCTCCGACGTCGAGATCCTCTGGGATCGGTGGGGCGTGCCGCACATCCACGCGGTCGACGAGCCCGCGCTCTTCCGCGGCTTCGGCTGGGCGCAGATGCGCGCGCACGGTGACTTGCTCCTACGGCTCTACGGGACCGCCCGCGGACGCGCCGCGGAGTACTGGGGCGAGACGTTCGTCGACTCCGATCGTTGGATCCACACCGTCGGCGTGCCGGCGCGCGCCGCCGAGTGGTACGCCGAGCAATCGCCGGAGTTCCGCGCGTGCCTCGACGCGTTCGCGGCGGGGATCAACGCGTTCGGTCGCGAACACACGGACGAGCTCGCACCCGACGTGCGCGTCGTCCTGCCCGTCGACGGCGTCGACGTGCTCGCGCATGCGCAGCGAGTATTGCAGTTCCTCTTCCTCGCGCATCCGAGCCAGCTCGGCGGCGGACGTGCGCCGTCCGGCGGCTCGAACGCGTGGGCGATCGCTCCGTCGCGGTCGGCGAACGGCCGTGCGCTGCTGCTCGCGAACCCGCACCTTCCGTGGGGCGACGCGTACACGTTCTTCGAAGCGGAGCTCGCGTGCGGGGAGCTCGACGTCTCGGGTGCGGCGCTCGTCGGCTTCCCGACGCTCGGCATCGCGTTCAACACGCGGCTCGGTTGGACGCACACGGTCAATCCGCAGGACGGTGTCGATCTCTTCGAGCTCGTGCCGGACGCGGATGGCTACCGGTGGAACGGCGAGCGGCGCGCGTTCGACGTCGAACGCGTCGAGCTGCGCGTGCGTGGAGACGACGGCGAGCTCTCGACCCGAGAGTTCGACGTGCGGCGTTCGGCGTGCGGTCCGCTGGTCGATGTCGCGCCCGGCAAGCTCGTCGCGCTGCGCGTGGTCGGGCTCGACCGACCGCGCGCGCTCCAACAGTGGTGGGACATGGCGCGAGCGCAGGATCTAGCCGCGTTCGAGCGCGCTCTTTCGGCGCAGCAGTTGCCGCTCTTCAGCGTCGTCTACGCCGACGGCGTCGGACACGTGCTGTACGACTTCGGCGGCTTGACGCCGCGGCGCTCGGACCAAACCACCGATTGGACTCGGCCCGTGCGCGCCGATTCGGACGCCGTGGTGTGGCACGAGTACCTCACCTCCGCCGAGCTCCCGCGCGTCGTCGACCCGCCCAGTGGTTGGTTGCAGAACGCCAACGACCCGCCATGGTCGGCGACGGAGCCTCCGACGCTCTTCGCAGACGACTTTCCGAGCGGCTTGGCGCCGCGCTCGATCTCCTTGCGCGCCCAACGTTCGATCGAACTCCTGCGGGCGGACGAATCGATCGCCCTCGACGAACTCGTTGCTTACAAGCACTCGTCACGCATGGGCCTCGCCGATCGTGTGCTCGACGAGCTGCTTCCGCTCGCGAGTGCGTCTGCGACCGAGCGCGTGCGCCGCGCGGCGTCGGTGCTCGAACGCTGGGATCGTGAGGCGCGCGCCGAGAGTCGCGGGGCCGTGCTTTTCGCGACTTGGGTGTCGAGGCTCGGCGCGAGCGGCCAGCTGTTCGCGAACCCGTGGGACCCGCAGAAGCCGCTCGAGACGCCCGACGGCCTCGCGGACCCGATCGCGGCCTGCGCGGCGCTCGACGCCGCGGCGGCGACGCTCGAGAAACAAGGTCTCGCGCTCGATGTCGCCTGGGGTGACGTCTATCGCTTGCGCGGCGGAGGCCACGACTTGCCGTGCAACGGCGCGATGGAGAGTCTCGGCGTGTTCCGCGCGTTCGAGTTCGCGTCGGAGCGCGACGGCAAGAAGCGCGTGGTCGGCGGCGATTCGTTCGTCGCGGCGATCGAGTTCGCGGACGAGCCGCGTGCCTTCGCCGTGATGGCGTACGGCAACGCGTCGCAGTCGGGATCGCCGCACCGCTTCGATCAACTCCCGCTCGTCGCGTCGGGCCAGTTGAGGCCCGTGCTCCGCGGCCGAGCGGCGGGCGAAGCGGAGTGCGTCGAACGCGAGTTCGTGCCGCCGCGCTGAAGCGTCAGCGCTCGCGCCTGGCGTGTTCCATCAGCTCCGCGATCGCGAGCGCATCTTCGCTGCCGGCCTCGCGCAGGCGCGCGATCGTGCGTGCGCGCCTCGCCGCGGGGTGGTGTTGATTCAGCTTCCACTTGCCGTCGAGCGACTCGACGTCGAACCTCAGGGCCACGATGTGCCGCATTTCGTCGCGCACGTACTCGGCGTCGAAGTCGGCGCGCCACGGCGTCGGGCGGCCGCTTTCGTAGAAGTCGATCGTCTGCTCGAGCACCCGGCGTTTCGAGTCGAAGTCGTCGAGCCAAGTGACTCGACCGCGGACGTGCACCGTGACGTAGTTCCAGGTCGGCACCGTGCCGGCTTCTTCGTACCACGTCGGCGAAACGTAGTGATGCGGTCCTTGGAAGACGGCCAGCGCGGGCCCATCGCCCTCGCGCCAGTGATCGTTGCCTCGCGCGACGTGCGCATGCAGCGTCCAGCGACTGCCGGCGTCCTCGAGGAAGAACGGCAAGTGCGACACGCGCGGCTGCCCGTCGCGCGCGGTGATCAGGAGCCCGAAACCGTGCTCGCGCACGAAATCGGCAAGCACGCGCTCGTCGGTCTGGCGGAACGCGGCGGGGACGTAGAGCTCGCTCATCGGCTGACCTCCGTGCGCGGAGTCTAACCGTCGACCCGCGTCGTGGCGCCGAGTGCGAATGCGCTCCCGCGTCGCTACTTGCGCACGAGTTGGCGGAAGCGCTGGAAGAGGTGCGAGCTGTCGAGCGGGCCCGGCGCCGCCTCGGGGTGGTACTGCACGCAGAACACCGGCAAGCGCTTGTGGCGCATGCCTTCGACCGTTTGGTCGTTCAGGTTGATGTGCGTGAGCTCGAGTTCCTTGCCCATCGTCTGCGGATCGACGGCGAACGAGTGGTTCTGCGAAGTGATCTCCACGCGACCGGTGGTCAGGTCGCGCACCGGATGGTTCGCGCCGTGGTGACCGAACGGCAGCTTGAACGTCTTCGCGCCGAGCACGATCGACAGGATCTGGTGGCCGAGGCAGATGCCGAAGATCGGTTTCTTGTCGATCAAGTTCGAGATCGTCGCGATCGCCGTCTTCACGGCGGCCGGATCGCCGGGGCCGTTCGACAGGAAGATCGCTTGCGGGTCGAGCCCGAGCACGTCGCTCGCGCTCGTCGTCGACGGCACGACGGTGACGTCGAAACCGCAGTGCACGAGAGAGCGCATGATGTTCGACTTCGCGCCGAAGTCGAACGCGACGCAGCGGATCTTGTCCTTGGGCGCACCTTCGAGCAGCGTCGGGTAGGACGGATCGTAGGCGGCGTCCCACTTGTACGGCTTCTTGCAGCTCACTTCGCTCGCCAGGTCGCGGCCGTCGGTCGCCGGCGCGCTCTTCGCTTTGGCGACCAGCGACTTCGCATCGGAGTCGATCGTCGACACGACGCCGCGCAAGCAGCCCTCGACGCGCAGCATCTTCGTGACCATCCGCGTGTCGATGCCTTCGATCGCGATGACGCCTTTCTCCTTCAGCCAGTCGGGCAAGGAGAGGTCGGCGCGGCGCGAGCTCGGGATCGAGCTCATCTCCTTGATGACGAACGCTTCGGCCCACGCCTTCGGGCTCTCGTCGTCCTCGCGCGCGACGCCGTAGTTGCCGATCAGCGGGTAGGTCATCGTCACGATCTGCCCGTAGTAGGACGGATCGGTGAGGATCTCCTGGTAGCCCGTCATCGCCGTGTTGAAGACGACGTCGCCGCGTTTCTCGCCGCTCGCGCCGACCGAGCGACCTTCGAGCACGACGCCGTTCTCCAGCGCGATCCAAGCCTTGGCTTCGACACTCACTTCTTGACCTCCGCGAGTCGGTGGATGCGGGCCGCGGCGACTCCAGCGCCGAAGCCGTTGTCGATGTTGACGACCGTGACGCCGGCCGCACAGGAATTGAGCATCGCGAGCAACGCCGCGAGCCCGCCGAACGATGCGCCGTAGCCGATCGAGGTCGGCACGGCGATCACCGGGCGATCGACGAGACCGCCGACGACGCTCGGCAACGCGCCTTCCATGCCCGCGACGACGACGAGTGCGCGAGCCGCGCGCAACTTCTCGACGTGCGCGAGCACACGATGCACGCCGGCGACGCCGACGTCTTGGAGCTCTTCGACGCGCGCGCCGAAGAAGCGCGCCGTCAGCACCGCCTCTTCCGCGACCGGGCGGTCGGAGGTGCCGGCGCTGATCACGAGGACGTAACCGTCGCTCTCCGCGTCGCGCGGCGCGTCGAGCACGAAACACCGCGAGCGTTCGTGCCACCGACCGCGGGGGAAGGCCGTCGCGAGCGCAGCGCCACCTTCGGGCGTCGCGCGAGTGACCAGCATGCGTTCGTGGTGCTCGAGCAGCGCGCGGGCGATCTCGACGAGCTCCGCGGAGGTCTTGCCGGCGCCGTAGACGACTTCGGGCCCGCCGCAGCGCAGCTCACGGTGCAGGTCGAGCCTCGAGTGGCCGAGATCGAGCACGGGAAAGGCCGCGAGCTTCGCCACGCCCTCGTCGATCGAGGTCGTGCCGCTCTTCACTGCGCTCAACAGCTCCGCAAGGTGTTCCCGGTTCACGCGGGGGGAAGATTACACACGAAGGGGCCCGATTCGGCGAGCGGAACTTCACTGCGCGAGCGCGTCGGCCTCGAGGCCAGCGATGCGGCCGGCCTTCCAGAGGTGCCAGCCGAGCCCGGCGATCATCGCGGCGTTGTCGGTGCAGTAGGCGGGCGCCGGGAAGAGCGCCGTGAGCCCTTGTTCGGCCGCGGCCGCCTTCATCTTTTCGCGCAGGCGCCGATTGCAGGCGACGCCGCCGACGACGTGGATGCGCGGCAGGCCGAGCTCGACCGCTGCGGCGACCGTCGGCGCGACGAGCGAGTCCACGGCGGCCTCCTCGAACGATGCCGCGACGTCGGCCCGGTCCGGGATCGCATCGGGGGGCGGCGTCGGGGCGAGCGCGTCTTGGCCGCGCAAGTGGTAGAGCACCGCGGTCTTGAGGCCGCTGAACGAGAACGCGGGCTTGCCGCGTTTCGGTTTGCAGCGCGGGAAGTCGTACGCCGTGCGATCGCCGGTCGTCGCGAGCTTCGAGATCGACGGACCGCCGGGGTACGGCAAGCCGAGCAGGTACGCGACTTTGTCGAACGCTTCGCCGGCGGCGTCGTCGAGCGTGCGCGTCACGAGCTCGAGCTCGAACGGCGAGCGTGCGACGTACAACGCCGTGTGGCCGCCCGAGACGACGAGGGCGAGGCTCGGATAGTGCTCGCCCTCGCTTTCCATCGTCGCGGCGTAGGCGTGCGCTTCGATGTGGTTCACGCACACGAGCGGCAGCCCCCGCACGAACGCGATGCCCTTCGCCGCCGAGAGGCCGACCAGCAGCGAACCGATCAGCCCGGGGCGGCTCGTGACCGCGATGCAGCCGATGTCGTCGAGCGTGACGTGCGCATCGACGAGCGCGCGGTCGACCAACGGCCGGATCACGCGCAGGTGCGAACGTCCGGCGATCTCGGGCACCACACCGCCGTAGCGTGCGTGCTCGAGCACTTGGCTCTCGACCGGTGCCGCGAGGATCTCGCGTCCCGCGCGCACGACGGCGACCGCGGTTTCGTCGCACGACGATTCGATGCCGAGCACGAGCTCGCTCATTTCCCCACGACTCCTGCAGCGTTGGCGGCCTTCGCGACGCGCGTCGGGCGTTCGCCCGAGAGCAACTCGATCGCGGCGGCGAGCGCCGAGTCCTCCGGCGCGCGCGGGGCGACGACGACGCCTTCTTCGGCTTCCCACCGTTCGATCTCGCCGCGTGCGGCGGTCGGCGGAGAATGCGCCGTGAGGAACGCGCGAACCTGCTTCTGCTCTGTCGCGCCGATCTCGACGGCGAGGTCGGGGACTAGCCCCACTTCCCAAGCCTTGTCGACCGTCCGTTCGAGGTTGCGATGCGCGGGCGTGTAGTAGTACGAGCTCGTCAGCTTCACGATCGCTTCGTGGTCGCCGAACGAGCGGATCTTCTGGACCATGCCTTTGCCGTAGCTCGGCGCGCCGATCAGCACGGCGGCTCGGTGATCCTGCAACGCTCCGGCGAGTACTTCGCTCGCACTGGCGGAGTCGCCATCGATCAGCACGACGAGCGGGAGGCCCGCATGTCGCGCTTCCGCCGGCGACGCTTCGTACGCCGTGTTCTCGCCGCGGCCTTCGGTCGTGACGACCACACCGTCCGTCAGGAAGCGGTTCGCGATGCGCACGGCGGACGAAAGGACGCCACCCGGGTTGCCGCGCACGTCGATCACCAACGCTTCCGCGCCGTGCCCGACCAGTTCGTCGAGCGTGCGATCGAACTCGTCGGGCGTCTGATGGCTGAAGGCCGTGATCGCGAGGTACGCGATCTTGTGCCCGGGCTCGACGATGCGGGCGTGGCGGACCGTCGGGTCGACGATCTCGGCCGTTTCGATGGTCAGCGAGCGTTCGCCACCTTCGCGCGCGGCGAGCACCACGTTGAGCGAAGTGTCGTCGCCCGCGCCGACGCGGCGTTGCAGCTCGCCGGGCTCCATGTCGGCGAGCGCGACGCCGTCGACGGAGACGAGACGGTCTCCGACGCGGACGCCGGCGCGGTCCGCTGGACCGTCGGGCAGGCAGAACAACACTTGGCCGGAGCTCGGAGGATCGCGGAACACGACGCCGATGCCGCGGTAGCGACCTCCGGTTTCGCGCTCGAAGTCCGCGACTTGCGCGCGCCCGAGGAAGCGCGAATAGCGGTCGAGTCCCTCGACCATGCCATGCAACGCGGACTCGAGCAGCGTGTCGTCGTCGACGGGCCGGACGTAGTTCGCGCGCACGAAGTCGCGCACCTCGCGATAGCGCGCGACGTCTCGGTCGCCGCCCGGCCACAGCACGTGCACGATCCCGGCGAGCAGCAGCCCGCACACGAGGCCAGTGACGAGGTGGAGGAGGTCGCGCTTCATGCCCGGCGGGAGCGTCAGGAGGCCGCGATCCTGCGGCCCCGAGCTCTCGAGCGGCGCATCGTAGCCCGCCTCGCGGCCGCGCTCGCGCCCGCCGAACATGGCTTCCATGCGTCCCGCGCGGCGTCGACGACCGGCGCAACGGAGCGCCGCCGACGAGGTCCGGTCGAGGTCGCGCATCGCAGCCCGATTCGAGGCCTGTCCCTCGAGGAGGACGGAACTCGCCGGCACGGCGAGGCGCAGCCGGGCGCTAACCCGCACGGACTTGCTGGGTTACACCCGTAATACGGCGCGGCTCCAGGTGGCACGTCGCTAGCTACGATCGAACCCCCGATGTCCGACGAATCCGAGCGAGTCTGGTGGCGGCAAGCGTGCGCCTTCGCGGCCGTCACGCTGTGCGCGTCCGGCGCGGCCGGGCGCCAAGCCGAGCCCCGTGGCTCGCAGCCGCCCCCGGCGAAGCCGCAGGTGGTGACGCTCGCGGACGCGCGCAGCGCGTTCGCCGCCGCCGACCTCGATCGCGACAACCGGCTCGCCGCGGCGGAACTTGCTGCGGCCGGACTGTCCGCGGACGACGTCAAACTTGCCGACCGTGATCGCGACGGCGCGTTGCGGTCCGAGGAGTACCTCGGCGGTTTGCCGCTCGTCCTGTCGCGGGCCGGACGCCGCGCGAGTCCGGAGCTCGAAGCGGAAGCGATCCGTCTCCGTGCGCTCGGCGCTCCCGCGCCCATCCGGACGACGCCGCCAGGGACGCAGCCGCCAACGGCGACGGGGTCCGTTCCGCCTGCGCCGGCCGCCGGGACCGAAGTGGGCAGCGCCGCGCGCGAACGGCTCGCGAGCGCCTTGCGCGGGCCCGTACAACCGCCGAAACCGACTCGCGAACGTGAGCCCGGGCTCGCCGAGACCGGTCCCGCGGTCACGCGCCTGCGCACCGCTCCATCGGCCGCGGAAGCAGAGGCTCGCCTGAAGGCCGCGCGCGACTCGCTCTCCGAGCGACTGCAACACGCGCCTCTGGGCCCCGACATGTCGCAAGCGACGTCCGACAGCCTGTCTGGTCAACGTCGCCGAGCTCAAGAGGCCGAACACAACGACGCCTCTCCGACGGCGGCGCGCTTGCGTGCGGCGCGGCAGAAGCTCGACGAGCGAATTCGGAGCTCGAATACGCCGTCCGATGCGCCCGCGACCTCGCCCGAAGGGACGCAAGCTCCTGCGGGCAACGAACCGGCGCGCAGCGCTGCCGAACGGCCGCGCGGTGCGGCACCCGCGGCGCAACCTCGCGAGACGCCGCGGGCACGCTCGGGAGGCGACGCGCCGCCGCGTGAGTCGGTGACCGGCGAATCGGCGACTGGCGGTACGGCGACTGGCGGTACGGCGACTGGCGGTACGGCGATTGGCGGTACGGCGATTGGCGGTACGGCGATTGGCGGTTCGGCGATTGGCGGTTCGGCGCCGGCGGATCGGCCTCGGCCGGAACCGCCGGGCTCGCGCTGAGTGGCTCCAGCGAAAACACTGCGGACCGCAAGCGTTTCGCTCACGGTCCGCAGCGCGGGCGCGAAGGCGAGTCTTTCGTCTCACCTTCGCGTGTTCGGTCGGAATTCAATCTACCCGACGGTCACACACCTTGCCGGAGCGGTAGGCGCCGGATCGTGGTCTTCGCGAGTTCGCCGTCCACCGCGAGGTCGCCTTGGTCGGAAGGCACGACGATGCGCAGCGGGCGGTCGAGGTCGATGCGACAGCCGAGGCGTTCGATCTCCTGTTCCGCGCGGCGCAGTTCGCGGCGGTGGTTCGAGAGCTCGGATTCGACGAGCGCAAGGTCGCCTGCATGCGCGTGCGCGCTCGGTACCAGGGCTTCGCGCAGCGTCTCGAGCCGTGCCGTCTCGTGCGTTCGCTCGCGCAGCTCGCGCCGGATGGCGCGCAGGAGCGGCAGCAAGCGCTCGGCCTCTTTCATGGCGTACGTGCGGGCTTGCATGGGTTCCTCCGATCCAGGGTTGGATGACGGAGCCGCTTCTGGGCCGACGAGCGAAGAAAAAAATTCCCGCACACGTTCGCGGACCATCCTGGAAGCTCGCGTCGCGCACGTGGCGACCCGCCGAAGGCCACGTTCGCCGCGCTGATGCGCGCCTGTCCGCGAACTCGCGGACGCCAGAGGCCCAGTGACGCCAGAGGCCCAGTCACGCAGTGCAGGCGTTCGACGCGAGCGGTCGCCGAGCGGCGCATGCCGTGCGCGCGGGCAGTGCCGATCACTGTCGGGCCGGCGTTTCGCCCCGCTGACGCTCGATCCAGATTCGCTGGTTCCACTGCAGGCCGCTTGGTCTGCGCGAACGGCCGACGAACTCCGCTCGAGCGCGAAAATCTTACCCTAGCGCGAGGTCTGACGCGGGCCGAGCGGTCCGGTACACTGCCCCGCCCACTCTACCGCTCAGCCCATGTCGCGACCGATCGTCGAAATCACCCATCGCGAGGAGTTCTCCTCCGCGCACCGACTGCACGACCCGGCGCTGTCGGCCGACGAGAATCGGCGCCTCTACGGCATCTGCAATCGCGATCACGGCCACAACTACGCGCTGGAGGTCACCGTGGCGGGTCCGGTTCCGCCGAGCGGCATGGTGATGGACCTCAAGGACCTGGCGAGCGTCATCCAGGAGCACGTGCTCGCCGTCGTCGATCATCGCCACCTCAACCACGACGTGCCGTTCCTCCAAGGCGTCATTCCGACCGCGGAAAACCTGGCGGTCGCGTTCTGGCACCAGATCGATCCCCATCTGAAGGGCTTTGCCGGATGTCGACTGCACCGGATCCGCGTGTACGAGAGCAGGAACAACTTCGTGGACTTCCTGGGACCCGACCCGGCGGGATAGCGACCCTCGTCCGCGGCATGCTCGCCGAACTCGGCGAGAACCCGGATCGTGAAGGGCTCGCGCGCACGCCGGAGCGTGTCGAGCGCGCGTGGCGCGAGCTGACCGAAGGCATGGGGCAATCCGTCGACGACGTCGTCGGACAGGGTGTCTTCGCGGAAGACTGCTCGGAGATGGTCCTCGTCAAGGACATCGAGTTCTACAGCGTCTGCGAGCACCACCTCCTGCCCTTCTACGGCAAGGTCCACGTCGCCTACATCCCGAACGGGCGCATCATCGGGCTCTCGAAGATCCCGCGGATCGTCGACGTGTTCGCGAAGCGTCTGCAAGTGCAAGAGCGCATGACGTCGGAGATCGCTCAGGCGATCCAGCGCATCCTTGGCCCGAAGGGCGTCGGCGTCGTCGCGGAAGCTCGGCACCTCTGCATGATGATGCGGGGCGTTCAGAAGCAGAATTCCGCCGCGATGACGTCCTGTCTGCTCGGGGCGTTCCAGTCGGACTCGAAGACGCGCGCCGAGTTCTTGTCGCTCGTGCGCAATCTGCGGAGCTGAGCTCAGCCGCGCGGCGGCACTTCGAGATCGGCGACGTCGGAGTCGCGCGGCGACGTCCAGGCCTTCCAGATCACGTCGGCGACGTCTTCGGGCTTGTTCATCTTCGAGCGGTCCCAGTTGCCCGGGACTTTGTCGAAGATCGTGGTGTCGGTCTGGCCCGGGTACACGGTCGAGACACGGATCCCGTCCTTCGCGAGGTCGAGGCGCAGCGCGTCGCTGAAGCCCTTGAGGCCGTATTTCGAGGCACAGTACGCGACGTTGCCGGGGAATCCTTGGCGTGCGGCGCGGGACGCGATGTTGAAGATGTGGCCTCGGCCGCCTTGGCGCAGCGCGTCGAGAGATTCGAGCGTCACGTAGTAGGGACCGTCGAGGTTGACTTCGATGTGTCGCTTCCAGGTCGCGATGTCGAGCTTGTCGAACGGCTTCACGTCGAAGACGCCGGCGTTGTTGACGAGCACGTCGATCGCCCCGTCGAGGAACTCGATCGCCCGCCACACGGCCGCTTCGACGGAGCCGTGCTCACGCACGTTCATCTGCGAAGCGCGGCACTTGCCGCCCATCTTCTCGATCTCCGCCGTCACGGCGTCGAGTTCCGGCGAGGACCTCGCCGCCACGACGATGCGCGCGCCTTCCTTGGCGAAACGAAGAGCGATCGCGCGGCCGATGCCTCGGCCGCCTCCAGTGACGAGCACGCGCGGAGCGGTCATGTTCGATGTGGGAGGGGGGTCTTGGGGGGCACGCCGAGACGGCGCGGGGGGGGGCGGAGAGCATAGCCGTTGCGGCGCGGATCGCGGGGAAACAGTGCCCTAGCGGAGTTGGTCCGCGAGCTCGCGCGCCGAGTCGACCGGCTGCCGACAGGTGTAGTTGCGACACACCCATGCGCGCGCACGCCGATCCCCGGCGTCTTTGTTCTCGAGCAGCGGCAGGAGCTCGCGATCGGCCCGCGCGTCGACCAGCGCCACGACCTTCTGCGGCAGGAACCGGCCCCGCACGGTGCGCAGCATGTCGTCCAGTTCACGGGATCCCGGCTCGCCGCCGAGCACGATCTCGCGCGGCACCGCGGCGAGGAAGTCGACGGCGAGCAGCAACTGGCCGAGCGCCGCCGGGAACCGATTGAGGAGTCCGCCTAGCGCCGTGAGGCTGCGTTCGGCCTGAGTCGCGAGTTCGCGTCTTCCGGTGAGCTCCGCGAGCCGCAGCAGATTGAGCACGTGCACTCCGTTGCCGGACGGCACGGCGCCGTCTTGCGGCGACTTGAGTCGTGCGATGAGCGCCTCGTGGTCGTCCGCGGTCGCGAAGAAGCCGCCCTTCTCGCGGTCCTCGAATCGTTGCGTGACGATCGCGGTGAGTCCCAGGGCTTCGCGGATCCACCGCGGATCGAAATCCGCTTCGTAGAGGTCGATCAGCGCCTGCACGAAGAACGCGTAGTCGTCGAGGTACGCGTTGAGGTGGGCGCGCTCGCCTCGCGACGTCGCGAAGAGCGAGCCGTCGGGCTTGCGCATCTTCCCGAGGACGTGGTTCGCGGCGCGACGCGCGGCCGAGAGGAACCGCGCTTCGTCGAGCGTCTGATGCGCGAGCGCGAGCGCGGAGATCATCATGCCGTTCCACGACACGAGCACTTTGTCGTCGGTGCCCGGAGCGATTCGCGCGCGTCGCGCCGCGGAGAGCTTCGAGCGCGCGTCGCGCAGCGTGTGCTCGAGCTCGCCGAGTTCGACGTGGAGCTTCAACGCGACGGCGCCCGGTGGGTCGTTGCGCCACAGAGCGCTGGTGCCGTGTTCGAAGTTGCCTTCGTGCGTCACGCCGTACCAGGCGGCGGCCCAAGCGCCGTGTTTCGCGCCGAGCACGCGAGCGAGCTCGCTCTCCGTCCACACGAAGAACTTTCCCTCTTCACCTTCGGAGTCGGCGTCTTGCGAACTCGCGAACGCGCCTTCGGGCGTCGTCATCTCGCGCAGCGCCCACTCGCAGCACTCGCGAGCGATCCGCGCGTACTCCGCGTCACCGGTCGCGAGGAATCCCTCGAGATAGGCCGGCACGAGCAGCGCGTTGTCGTAGAGCATCTTCTCGAAGTGCGGGATCAACCAGCGTTCGTCCGTCGAGTACCGATGGAAGCCTCCGCCCAACTGGTCGTAGATCCCGCCGTTCTTCATGCGGTCGAGCGTCAGCCGCACCATGTCGAGTGCGCGCGCGTCCTTGGTCCGCAGCCAGTGACGCAACACGACGCGGAGATCCGTCGCATGCGGGAACTTCGGCGCGTCGCCGAAACCGCCCCAAACCGGGTCGAAGTTGCTCGCGAGCATCTCGAATCCTCGGTCGAGTACACCGGGATCGAGCGCGCCAGCGAAGTCCATCGTGCTCTCGCGGCGAATGTGCTCGACGAGCTTCCGCGACGTCCGTTCGACGCCTTCGCGGTCCCTTTGCCACGCGCGTGCGACGCTTTCGAGCACGTCCGGGAAACTCGGACGGCCGTACATGCGCGTCGGCGGGAAGTACGTGCCGCCATAGAACGGTTCGAGGCTCGGAGTGAGGAACACGCTCATCGGCCAACCGCCGGATCCAGACAGCGCCTGAACCGCACGCATGTAGATGTCGTCGAGGTCGGGCCGCTCCTCGCGATCGACTTTGACGTTGACGAAGTGCTCGTTCATCAAGCGCGCGATCGCGTCGTTCTCGAAGCTCTCGCGCTCCATCACGTGACACCAATGGCACGCGGAGTAGCCGATCGACAGGAAGATCGGCTTCGACTCGCGTTTGGCGCGTTCGAGAGCTTCCGGACCCCACGGGTACCAGTCGACGGGATTGCCCGCGTGCTGCAGCAGATACGGACTGGTTTCGTGCGCGAGGCGATTGCGCGGTGCGTGCGTCATGTTCGCGTGCCGGTGCGGGCGCGCCGCCGGGCAACGGCGTTGCGCGAGGAGACAGGGGGGCGGAGGGCACGCAGTCTAGCGGAGCTTCACGATCGCCCGTCGCTGCGCGCGAGCTCGTGGGCGCGACGCACCGAGCCGCGAACGCCGCGCCGAAAACGAAGCGAGGCCGCGCCGCAAACGGCGCAGCCTCGCCACATGCCGGTCCTCGTTCAGACGCCGATCGTCAGTGCGAGCGCGAGTGCGGTCGTCTCCTCGACGTCGTTGTCCGACGTCGTGTTGACGACGTTGAACTGCCACTTCACGTCGTGGCCGGACACGTAGTAGTTCACTCCGACGGTGACGTCGGTCAGGTTCGACGGCGTGTCGACGTCTTGGTAGCGCGCCGCGACTTCCCACTGGTTCGGCTGGAGCATGTAGCTCAGCGCGACGGCCCACGGTTGGGTGTCCGGCGTGTCGTAGACGTTGACCGAGCCCGCGCTGTAGTCGAGGAACTCGGCGTTCATCGCCCACGCACCGTTCGCGTACTGAGCGTCGAAGGCGAGCACGTCGCCGTCCGCGGAGTTGCCGCCGCCGTCGACTGCCGAGCCGTCGTCGTGCCAACCGACACCGACCGACAACGCAGCTTCGTCAGGCGCACCGTACGCGCCTTCGACCAGGCCGATGCCTTTGCCGAGCACGTCGTAACGGACGCGCCCGGTGAGCGCGAGCTCGTCCGCCGTTCCGTCCGCGCCGTTCTGCGCGGCGAACCACCAGTGGAACTTCTCGACGCCGCCGTCGACCATCACGCCGATGTCGTCCTCGAAGCGCGTCGGATCGCCACCGATCCAGAACTCGTCGGACACCGTGCGCAGCACGAAGAGCTGGTTCCGCGGGCTGACCAGACCGTTCCAATAGAGCGGTGCTTGGAAGCGGCCCAGCGTCGTCCGCAGGTAGTCCGAGCAGTGCCATGTGCCGTAGCCGTCGAGGAGCCGCGCGTCGCCGCCCGCTGCCTCGAGTTCGATGCGCACGGAGTACTTGCCCAGGTCCGCTTCGAGCCCCACGCGCGCACGGTCGAGCGCCGTGCCGAAAACGTCGGAGTTCGGCGAGCCGGCGAACGCGGGCGAGTCGGAGTCCTGGGCGATCAGTGTGCGGAGGAAACCCTCCAGGCGGACGCCCGTCGCAGGCTCCTGCAGCGTCGTGCTCAGCGCCGAGAGTTCGCTGTCCAGCGATCCCCACGCGCGAGTTCCTTCGACTTCCGATGTCGCGGCGAGACCGAGCGCGACGGATCCCATCAAGAACGGCAGCATCGATCGACTCCTTCTGGCCCGCCCTGACGGCGCGGCCAGTCGAAGAGCATGCCGAGCGGCGCGGGTCGGTGGAAGCGCGCGCGGTGTTTTCCTCGCGCGCCGCCGCGCAGTGCGGAGCCAAAACGAAGGAGCCCCGCGACGCGCGCGGGGCTCCTTGTTCGTTAGGGCCGACCTGCGTCGCGCGCAGGCCGTCCCTGATCAGGTTTCGATCAGGCGCCGAGGACGAGCGACAGAGCGATCGCCGTGCCGTCCGGGTTCGCATCGCTCGAGTACGAGTCGACCTGGAGCGTCCACTTGGCGTTGTGGCCGTTGGCGTAGTAGGTCGCGCCCACGGCGAAGTGCGTCGTGTCGTTGGTGTCGTCCCAGTCTTCGATGCGACCGGCGAGTTCCCACTCGTTCGGGGAGACCATGTAGCTGACCGTGACGTCCCACGGGGTGACGTCGCCGAGGTCGACGTCGTAGTCCGCGATCTGGGCGTGGGCGTAGAGCGGGCCTTGCGTGAAGACCACGTCGCCGCCGATCGCCTGACCGTCGTTGAGCGCGCCGTCATCGCTGAAGCCGACGCCGACGACGAGGTTTTGCTCGTCGGTCGAGTTGTAGGCGCCTTCTTGGAAGCCGACGCCCTTGCCCATCGCGGTGAACGTGCCGCGGGCCGAGATTTGGTGCTCGTCCAGCAGCGCGTCGGAGCCGTTCTGCACGGCGACCGCCCAGCCGAATTGCTCCATCGAGCCCGAGAACATCGCGCCGAGGTCGCGCGTGTTGGCGAACGCGCCGTTCAGCGTGTAGCCACCGAGCAGGTGGTCGTTGAAGAGCAGGCGGTTTTCGTCGATCCAGCCTTGCCAGAGGAACGGCTTGCGGAAGAGACCGATGGTGCCCTTCACTTGCTCGCCGACGTTGAACGTGCCGTAGCCGTCGACCAGGTCGGCCGTGCCGCCCGCCGCGTCCACCGCGACGTGGAAGCCGTAGCCGGCGCCCGCGTCGGCGTCGAAGACGACGCGCATGTTGTCGACGGTCGCGCCGAGTTCGTCATCCGCGGCACCCGCGACGTCTTGATCGACCATGTCGACCGCGACGCGAATGAACGCCGAGACGCCGACGCCGCCCGGGCCGGTGGAGCTGAGGCTGGTGGCCAGGTTGTCGAGTTCCCGGTCCAGCGACATGTACTCCCCGTCCGTGGAGCCGGCGAAACCGAGCGAGCTAGCGGACAGCACCGCGAGCGCGCCAAGAACCGTGTTGTTCATGTTGGAATGCACTCCAAAGAGAGACACAGAGAGAGAGGGATGGGGTCTAGAGCGCGCAGAGGATGCCGCTCGGCGGGTGTGAGGGAAAGCCCGAGCTGGGCTTTTTTGAAAGGCCCTCGACCGTTGGAGATCGGTGCAGCCGCGCGCGCTCTGGCCCGAAAAACGCCCGTGGGCGCGATCTAAAACGACACAAGTGTCTGCAAATGAATAGTTTACGCAGACGTGTGCCGATCATGTCGTACCTGGACCCCGACGGGCGAGATCCGCACGTGGGCGTAGGCGAGGCCCGGGTGGTCCTTCCAGCTCACACGGGTGGGCCGCTCTAGCCGTCCGAATCGGCGTCGCCGTCGCGACGCCCGCGCTTGACCTCCGCGCGTCGCCGCTTGGCGTCGAGGCGCCGGACACCCGCGGCGCGGGTGGGGCGCGTCGCGCGGCGGAGCTTCGGACGCACCAGCGCTTCCGCCAGCAGGCGCGCCAAGCGGGTGCGCGCCGCGTCCAGATTCCGTTCTGCGCTGCGCTCCTCGTTGGCGTGCAGCACGAGCTCGCCCTCCTTGTTCAGCCTGTGGGCGAGTTTTGCGACCACGCGAGCGCGTTCCTCGGCGTCGAAGGCGGAGCTCGCCCCCGGGGCGAAACGCAGCACGATCTTGCTCGACGTCTTGTTGACGTTCTGCCCGCCGGGCCCGCCGGAGCGCACGCGCTGCACGTGGAGCTCGTGTTCGGGAATCCGTTTCGACGCCGATATCCGCAGACCGTTCGCGTCGTGCCTGTCCAAGAATCACCTTCTGGGGGTCACTCGCCGGGATCGTTGTCGCGGAGGAACGCGTAGGAGTAAATCCCCGTGTCGTGGCCGTCGGCGAACGTCAGCGAGATCGCGTAGTTGCCGACCAGCCGCACGCTCGTGTGCGTCAGATCGTCAGGCACGGAGCGCGGGTCGTGCATCCGTTCACCCGTGAACTCGTTCACGCAGCGGGCGCAGGGGCAGATCGCGCGCAGGCGGGCCGCCGGATAGACGGTGCGGTGGCCGTCGAGCCATTCGATCGTCAGTCGAGAGGGATCGCTCCTGACGATGATCCGCGGCTGGGTGGAACTCATGGACGCGCGGGGATGCGGCGGAACACGCGGCAGATCAGGGCTGTGGCTTCCGTGACGGCGCGGTGCGTGCTGGACGCGCGCGCGGGCACAGCGAGCAGCGCGCGGAAAGCGTCGGGACCGGACCTCGGGAGGCGCTGCGTCGCACGACGCACACGACGCAGTGGAAGGTGGTGGGCAGAACCGGGATTGAACCGGTGACCCCGTGATTTTCAGTCACGTGCTCTACCAGCTGAGCTACCTGCCCACCGCCTCGCGGCCGCGATCGCTCGCGTCCACGAGGGCGGGGGATTATCCCGGCGCGACGGCGGGCCGTCAACCAGCTCGGCGAACCTCGTCGCGAGGAGCTACCGCGCGGCCCAGGCACGCCTCGCCGCCCACACGAACCTTGCGGGGAGAACTCTCCGCGTGACGAGGACGTGGATCAGCCCGCTGCGCCGAGCGCGGCCCGCGCCGCGGCGACGTCCCGCGCGATTTGCGCCTGCAACTCGGCGATCCCGCCGAACCGAGTTTCGCCGCGCAGGTGCGCGACGAATTCGACCTCGAGCGAACGACCGTAGAGGTCGCCCGCGAAATCGAGCACGTGCACCTCGACGCGCGGCCCCGCGCCGGCCGCGGCCACGGTCGGGCGGACGCCGATGTTCGCGACCGCCGGGGCCCGGTCCGGCAACGGCCCCGGGGCGCCGATCGGCCGGAGCCGGCACGCATAGACGCCGAGCGGCGGATGCAACTCGTGGTGCAGATCCAGATTGGCGGTGGGGAAGCCCAGGGTGCGGCCGAGCGCGTCGCCGGGCACGACGGTGCCGAGCACGCTGACCCGGCGGCCGAGCATGCGCCGCGCGGCTTCGAGATCGCCGAGTTCGACGGCTTCGCGGATCGCCGTGCTCGAGACCGCGTGGCCGCCGACGACGACTTGACCGACGACTTGGACGTCGAGACCGAGCGACTGCAGGAGCTCCGCGCCACCGCGGCGGTCGCGCCCGAACTTGCTGTCGAAGCCGAGCACGAAGGCCCGCGCGGCGAGGTCCTTCAGCAAGAACTCGCGCACGAACACGTCGGCTTCCAACGCGCGCAGCGCTTCGTCGAACTCGAGCACGACCGTGTGCTCGATGCCGAGGCGTCGGAAGAGCTCGAGGCGGTGCTCGAGGCTCGTCAGCATCTTCGGCGCGCGTCCGAGCAGGAGTTGTTTCGGGTGTCGGCCGAAGGTGACGACCGTCGAACGCGCGCCGAGTGCTTTCGCGCGCACCAGATTCGCTTCGAGCGTCGCGCGATGCCCGAGGTGGACACCGTCGAAGACGCCGATCGAAACGACTGCGCCGCCGGCGTGCGGCTCGGGCAACCCGTGGCGATCGATGCTCGTGATCAACGCGAACGCGCGGCGGCCGCCGTGCGCGAACGGTAGCGGTCGACGAGGTCCTGGAGCGCAGCCTTGTGCCGCTGCTTGTCGGCCGCGGACATGCGATCGACCAGCAGGACACCTTCGAGGTGGTCGTACTCGTGCTGGATGATGCGCGCGACGAAGCCGTCGAACTCGCGCTCGATCGGCGTGCCGTCGGGCGAGAACGCCTTCACTCGACAGCGCTCGGGCCGCTTGATCTCCGCGTAGATGCCCGGGAACGACAGACAACCTTCTTCCGCGAGCGTGTTCTCGCCCGTGCGCTCGACGATCGTCACGTTGACGAGTGCGAGTTCGTCCTCCGGCTTCCCAGTCGCGTTGAGCACCAAGATGCGCTTCTCGAGCCCGACCTGCGGCGCCGCGAGGCCGACGCCGTTCGACGCGTACATCAAGTCGAACATCGCGCGCACGGTGAGGCGCAGGTCGTCGTCGAACGCGGGCACGTTGGCTGCGACCTTGCGCAACACGGGCTCGGGGTAGAGCGTCAGGCGGTAGCGGAGCGGTTCGGTCATCGTCGTGCGGTCTGGGTCGCGGGTGGAGCGCGTCGGTCGGTCCTGCGGGCGGCCCGAGCGGCGCGGGCTGGCGTCGCGCCGTGGGCCGCTGGGCGGCCCAGGATAGCGCGGTTTGACCCTCCGGAAGGCCGCCCCTAGAATCCTCCGCCCTTCGAAACGGGCCAGAGGAGTGCTTTCGCTCCGTTGGCCGTGTTCGAGGACGAACGAGCCTCTTTTCGACCGCCGCGTGGACTTCTCCAAGCACCTCCAGAAGGCCGACGAGGCCATGCGCCGGCGGCAATGGGACTTCGCGATCGAGGTCTACCAGCAGCTGCTCGCGCTCGACGCCGACCTCGCCGATGCTCGCGGCGGCTTGCGCCGCGCGTTGAAGCGCAAGTTCGAGGAGCAGAAGTCGAGCAAGCTCTTCCGCGCCGCGCTGGGCGCGATGCCGCTCGGCGCCGCGAAGACGTTGCTCAAGACGAAGCGCTACGACGCGGCGGCGAAGCAGCTCGAGAGCTACCTCACGTCGAACCCGCTCGACGTCGAAGGCAATCTCCTGCTCGGTCAGGCGCTCGAAGGCGCGGGCTTCTTCAAGTCGGCGCGCGCCGTGTACGAGTTCGTCGCGGAGATCGCGCCCTCGAATTCGGAGGGTCTGAAGCGCGCCGGCGCGATGATGCAGAAGTCGGGCGACGTGCTGAAGGCGCTCGAGTACTACGAGCGTGCGCTGCGCGCCGACCCGCGCGACCAGGAAGCGCTCAAGGCTCGCAAGGACCTCTCCGCGGAGGCAGCCCTCGCGAAGACGAGTTTCGAGTCGGTGCAGCACAGCCGCGACTTGATCAAGGACAAGGACCGCGCGCAGTCGCTCGAACGCGAACGACGCCGGCACTTGACCGAGGACGAGCTCAAGGCCGAACTCGACCGCGCGACCGCGCGTTTCACCGACGCGCCGAACGACGTCGATCTGATGGTCCAACTCGGCGAGCTCCACGAGAAACTCGGCGACTACGAAGCCGCCGCGGAGTTCGTCGATCGCGCCGCCTCCTACCGGAAGGAGTCGTACGAGCTCGCCGCGAAGGCCGGCGACCTGCAGTCGAAGGCGCTCAAGAAGTCGATGGCGCGCGCGGACAAGGCGGGCGACGCGGAGAAGGCGGCTCGGCTGGAGCGCGAGCTCGCCGAGCACGAGGTCCGCGATTGGCGCCGGCGCACCGCGATGCGGCCGAACGAGCTCCCGCTGCGTTTCGAGCTCGGCAAGCGCCTGATGCGCACCGGAGAGCTGGACACGGCGCTCGCCGAGTTCCAGCGCGTCCTGCCCGAGCCGCGCCTCCAGCGCGACGTGCGCTTCTGGCTCGGTCAGTGTTTCCAGGCCAAGGGCTTCCTCGACCTGGCGAAGAAGGAGTACGCGAAGGCCTTGGAGCAGGGCTCCGGGGTCGACGAGCGCGCCAAGGAGATCCTGTACAATCTCGGCGCGATCGCCGAAGCGGAGGGTGACCTCGCTTCGGCGCGCGGCCACTACGCCCGCGTGTACGAAATCGACATCGGCTACCGTGACGTGGCCGCGAAGATGGAACGACTGAAGTAGACATGGCTCACACCAAATCCGCCCTCAAGGACATCAAGAAGTCTCGCCAGAACCGCGAGGTCAACCGTCAGGTCGAAGGCAGCATGAAGACCGCGATGAAGAAGTTCATCGCGCGCACCGACGCGGCCGGCGCCGAAGACGCCTACAAGAAGGCGATGAAGCTCGTCGACAAGGCGGCGCACAAAGGCGTGATCCACAAGAACGCGGCCTCGCGGCGCAAAGGTCAGCTCGATCGCAAGCTCGCCGCGCTCAAGGGCGCGAAGAAGTAGTCCGCGTCGCGAGCTCGCGATGTTCGAAACGAACCCGAGCCACGACAAGCCCGAGCTCCGTCCTCTGCACGTCGCGTTGCGGCGTGAAGGGCTCTACCAAGCCGCCCGCGAGATGGTCGCGGACCTCGGGCAGTGGTCGTTGCTGAACGCCGACGACGCGGCGACGACTCTGCATTGCGAACGCAAGGGCGGACTGCTCGGTGGCACGACGCGCGTGACGTTGCGTGTCGACGGCCCCGAAGGTCTGCCCTCCTCGACGCTCCACGTGCGCGCCGAAGCACAAGGCGGCCTGCTCTCGAACGAGAAGGCCGTGGTCATCGAGTTCATGAAGCCCTTCATCCGCCGCGTCTGCTGACGCGGCCGAGGCGCGTCCACGCTTGCGGAGGCTGTCCGACTGTTCGCCGACCTCTGCATGAGGATCGGGTGAGCACCGGGTGAGCCGCGGAAGTGCCGCCCGAGAGCCGCCGGAGAGCGTCGAATCCTGCGGCTCATGGCGCCCCGCTCGAGCGCGAGCCGGCGCGAGCTCAGTTCTCGATCGTCGCTTCGCGGCCGAGCGCTTCCGGCGGCCAGACGTACGCCGCGCGGTGGAGCTTCTCGAGTCCCGCGCCGACCCGCAGGTCGTCGAGATCCGTGCGCACTTCGTCGCGCAGGCCGTTCTGGATCTTCGGGTCTTGGAAGTCGGGCTTCGGGCGCGCCTTGCGTTCGGAGAGGAACACCAGGCGATAGCCGGTGAGGACTTCGCGCTCGCGGATCTCGAGCACCGGCGACACGGTGCCGGGCGCAGCGTCCTTCAGGAACTCGTGCAGCTCCTTGTTGCTGCGGAACGCGCTGAGCCCGCGATCGGCGAGCACTTCGGGCTGCAGGCGTCCGCCGTCGAACTTCGCGAGCTCACCGTCGAAGTCTCCGCTCGCTTCGACGGCGGCGCGCAGCTCCTCGAGGGCGGACTTCACGTCATCCGCCGAACGCACGATCTTGAGTCCGACCGTGTGCACGGTGACCAACGGGTCGTTCGCGAGGTCGTCCTGCCGGCGCGCGAACTCGAAGTACAAGCGGCCAGGCCGCACGTACCGATCCGCGGCGACTCGCCCCTTCGGTCCCGGATCGATGCCCATCTGCGAGCGTTGCCACAACATGCCGTAAGCGTGCGTGCGGATGCTGTCGCGGTGAGTGAACGAATCGAGGTTGCGCGCCTTCAGTTCGCTCGCGAGCCGCGCGACGCCACCGGCTTCTTCGCGCTGGCGATCGATCTGGTCCTGGACGAAGCGCTCGACCATCTTCTGGTCGTAGCCCATCAGTTGCCCGGCCTGCTGCTGGAGCAAGTTGCGCACGCGCTCGCCGACGATGCTGGCGCGCGCGCGATTGCGATCCGCTTCGGTCGACGACGGCTTCAGCGCGCGCCGCAGCTCCGCGATCACTTCCACGTCCGTGATGATGTCCTCGTTGACGATCAGCGCGGCGCTGTCGAGCACGACCCAGCCTTCGTTTGCCGTGCCAGGAGCCGTGTTGGGCGCCGTACTGGGAGCCGGAGCCGCGGGCGTCGCAGGCGCCCCCGCGGGATTCGCGGGTTCCTGCGCTTCGGGCGTCGGCCGCTGCGGTGCGGTCTCCGCGGCCTCGGGCCGAGCGGGAGCCGGTTGCTGCTGCGACGGATCCTGCAGCGTGAGGAGGAGCATCAGCGCGAGGGCGTTCATCGGTGGGTGGCCGGGATTCTCGGGTCACCCGAGGTGCGCTGCAACTGTGCTTCGAGCCAACGCAGCGCGGACTCGGCGTCTTGCACCTTCTTCGGCGTCATCACGTGGACGAGCCCGGTGCGGATCGGCCGCGTTTCGACGTTGCGGTCGCGGAAGAGGAAGTCGATCGCCAGCCGGTCGCGGTACTCGACCTGGTAGTGGTCGCCGCGCCACGCGACGCGGGTGATCGCGAGCGGCGCGAGCTTCGCGCGCAGGCGGAACGAACGCAGCAGCGCCTCGGCCTCCGGCGGCATGCGTCCGAAACGGTCGCGCAGCAGCGCTTCCGCCTTCTCGGCGTCCGCGTCGCTCGCGATCGCGTCGAGCGACCGCAGCACTTCGAGCCGCACGTCGTGCGACGGAATCCACGCGCTCGGCAAGAACGCGCGCAAGCCGAGTTCGAGCTCGATCGGCGCGCCGAGTTCCGCGTCGCCGCCGGACTCGTCGCGGCCGAGACCGGCCTTCATGCGTTCGACGGTTTGCCGCAAGAGGCGGCAGTACATGTCGTAACCGACCGCAGCGATGTGCCCCGACTGCTCCGGGCCGAGGATGTTGCCCGCGCCGCGGATCTCGAGGTCCTTCATCGAGATCTGGAATCCCGCGCCGAGATGGTTGAGCTCCTCGAGCGCTTTCAGACGTTCGCGCGAGACGTGCGACAGCGGCTTGTACCGTTCGACGAGCAAGTAGCAGTACGCCTTCTGCTGTCCACGACCGACGCGCCCGCGCAGTTGGTGCAGCTCGCTCAGGCCGTAGTGATCCGCTTGATCGATGAAGATCGTGCCGGCGGCAGGGATGTCGAGCCCGTTCTCGACGATCGTCGTCGCGACGAGCACGTCCGTTTCGCCGCGCGCGAACGCGTCGATGACGCGTTCGAGTTCTTTCGCGCCCATCTGGCCGTGGCCGACGGCGAAGGAACACTCGGGCACGAGCTCCGAGAGCACCCGCGCGACGGAATGGATGTCGCCGACGCGGTTGTGGAGGAAGAAGACCTGCCCGCCGCGGCTCTTCTCGGCGAGCAACGCTTGGCGCAGCAGCGCGCGATCCTCGGCGTCGACGACCTTGGTCTCGATCGCTTGGCGGCCCGGCGGCGGCGTGCCGAGCGCGGAGATGTCGCGCAAACCGGAGAGCGACATGTGCAGCGTGCGCGGGATCGGCGTCGCGGAGAGCGTCAGGACGTCGACGTCGGCGCGCAGCGCCTTGAAGTGCTCCTTCTGCACGACGCCGAAGCGTTGTTCCTCGTCGACGATCAAGAGCCCGAGGTTCTTGAACGTCACGTCCTTCGAGAGCAAGCGGTGCGTGCCGATCACGATGTCGACTTCGCCGTTCGCGACGCGCGTGAGGATGCGCTTCTCCTCCTTGCCGATCGCCGTGCGAGACAGTCCTTCGATGCGCACCGGGAAGTCGGAGAGCCGTTCGCGGAACGTCACCGTGTGTTGGTGCGCGAGCACGGTGGTCGGCACGAGCATCGCGACCTGTCCTCCGGCCGCCGCGACCCGGAACGCGGCGCGCATCGCGATCTCGGTCTTGCCGAAACCGACGTCGCCGCAGAGCAAACGGTCCATCGGTCGCGCACTTTCGAGATCCGTCGTGATCTCGCGGTCGGCCGTCGCTTGGTCGGGCGTGTCGACGTACTCGAACGAGCCGAGCATGTCGCGCACGAGCTCGGGTTCGCCCTGCCACGGCGCGCGCTTCTTCATTTCGCGCTTCGCTTGCACTTCGAGCAGGTCGCCGGCGAGGTCGTAGAGCGCACGTTCGACACGTTCGCGCCGCCGGCGGAACGACTGGCTGCCGATCTTGTCGAGCGGCGGGACCTTCTTGCCGCTGCCGATGTAGCGCTGAACGACGTCGACTTGGTTCGACGGCACGTAGAGCGACACGTCGTCGGCGAAGACGAGGTGCAGGTGCTCTTCTTCGCCGACGCCGCGGCGCAGGAGCTCGAGTCCCTTGTAGATCGCGAGACCGTGCACGGCGTGCACGACGTAATCGCCGGGCTTCAGGTCGAAGAACGACTGCAGCGCGCGCGACTTGTACGTCGGACGCTGCACGGCGCTCTTCTTCACGCCTTGAACGCCGGCGAGCTCGCGGTGGTTGACGACGACGAGCTTCGCGTCGGGGACGCGGAAGCCGCGCGAGAGCGAACCGACACGGAGCTCGACGTTGGGTGCGCCGCCGTTCTCGGCGAGCACTTGCTCGAAACGGTGGCGTTCCGCGTCGTTGCGGCAGAGCACGACGATCCGCGAGCCGTCGTCGCTCGTCTGACGCAGACGTTCCGCCGCTTGACCGATCGCGCCGCCGAGCGCCTGGATCGAGCGCGTGTCGAACGTCAACGTCGTGCCGGGCAAGCTCTGCAGTTCCAGACGCACGCGTTCCGCGGCTCGCGAGCGCAGCTCGATCAGTGCCTTCTGGTGCTCGCTCGACTGCACGCGCAGACCTTCGGCGCGGTCCTGGATGCGCAGCGGCTCGATCTCGATCCACGTCGCCGTCGGCGGCACGAGCGTGATCGGAGCCGCGCCGAGCTCGGCGTGGCTCTGGTCGGAGGCGAGGCAGATCTCGATCTTCTCGAACGCTTCGACGCTGCGCTGTTCGGCGGGATCGAACGTGCGCAGCGAGTCGATTTCGCGGTCGAAGAGCTCGATGCGCACCGGTTGCTCGGCCGCGAACGGAAAGACGTCGAGGATGTCGCCGCGCAGACTCACCTCGCCGTGTTTCTCGACGAGCGGCGTGCGCGTGTAGCCGGCGTCGACGGCGCGCGCGAGGAAGTCCTCGACGTCGAGCGTCTGGCCCTTGGCGAACGCGACGAAGTGCTTCGTGAGCTCCTCGGAGTTCGGCAGCGGCTCCAACATGCCGGCGAGCGACGCGACGACGACGCGCGGACGATCGCTCGACTTGCCGGCGAGCCGTTGCGCGAGTTGGATGCGGGCGCGCACCGCTTCGGCGTCGGCGCCGTCGCCACGCCCGCCGGCGCCGCCGCGCGAAACGAGCCTCGCGGGACGCAGACCGAGCGCTTCGAGGTCCTCCGCGAAACTCTCGAGTTCGACGTCGGTCGAGACCACGAGCCACCACGGCCCTTGACGTTCCGCGTGCAACGCCGCGACGACGAGGGCCTGCGCGGAACCCCACAGGCCGCCCGCGGAGACGAAGCGACGTCGGTCGAGCTCGTCGAGCAGCTTCGCGAAGCCCGGCGTGCGCACGAGCGTCTTCGGATCGAGCAGCGGCGCGTCGTTCCGCGCCGTTCCGCCGTCGCCGGCGGAGCGGTGGGCGTCGCTCACGAGCGCGGCTCCTCGCGTTCGGCTTCGAGCACGAGCAGCGCTTCTTCCGCCGCCCAGCTCTCGGCTTCCTTGCGCGTCCGTCCCCACGCGGTCGGGAACGAGCGGTCGCCGAGGAACGCACGGACCAAGAACGCTCGCGCGTGGGCTTGTCCCCGTTCTTCGACGAGTTCGTAGCGCGGCAGCGTCGCGTACTCGCCTTGTGCGAGGTGCTGCAGCCGCTGTTTCGGATTGCTTTCGGACTTCGCCGCGCGTGCGTCGGCGAGCGGCTCGGCGAGCGTGCGCTCCGCGAACTCGCGCGCCGCGTCGAAACCCGCGTCGAGGTAGACGGCGCCGAGCACCGCTTCGTAGAGGTTCGCGAGCACCGACGACGGCAACGCGCGGCCAGCGAGTCCACCGCCGATGCGTGCACGCTCGTGCAGCCCGAGCTCGAGCGCGGCGCGCGCGAGCGTCTTGCGCGCGACGACTTGCGCCTTGAGCTCCGTCAGCAGACCCTCCGGCGCCGTCGCTGCGTGCCGATAGAGATCGTCCGCGACGATCAGGTCGAGCGCAGCGTCGCCGAGGTACTCGAGCCGCTCGTTGTCGCGCGAGTTCGCGCACGACGCGTGGGTCAACGCGAGCTCGAGCAACCCAGGGTCGCGAAACGCGTGGGGGATCTCCATCGACGGGCGCGCCAGTATAGGATCGCCACCGATGTCAGAGCTCCCGCGCCGTCCGAACGACCACTTGGTCGAGCCGATGTTCGCAGCGCTCGATCACCATCGCGGCGACGGCGAGCGCGTCCGCACGAGCGGCGACGTTCCGCGTCGAGCGCCGAGCGCCGCGCGTGTCCTCTTCTGGCTCGCGATCGTGTGTGCCGCGGGCGCGACCGTGTGGATCACGCTCGCGAGCTGAGCGTCACGGGATCAAGTCCCACGTGTTGCCGTCGACTGCGACCACACCGTTCGTCGCCGCGGGCGACGACATGTCGCCCGGCGCCGTGTAGGCCGCATCGAACGCCGGAGCGCTGGCGAGCCCGGAGTACGAGATCACCGTGCTGCGGGACTTCAGGACTTGCCCGTCCTGGTTGACGAAGAACGCGTGCACGCCGCTCTTCGACTTCTGCAGCGGCCAAGCGTAGGCGCACCAATAGAGCGAGCAGTTGACCGGATCGGGGAACGGCGCGGCCGCCTTGCCGCCGTTGACGTCCTCGGCGATCGCGCCGACCGCGCCGGCGACCGTCGCCGCGGGCAGGTAGATCTGGAACACGTAACCGGAGCGTGTGACGACCGACTGTTGCACCGCGCCTAGGCCGCTGACCAGCACGCTTGGATTCAGTTCGTCGACGCCGACGACGCCTGCGATGGGCGCGCCGCCCGCGCCGGAGACGCGCGCCGGCGCGGCGCCGGTCATCTCGCCGAGGTAGCCGTATTCAGGCATCCCGTCGGCGTTGGTGTCGATCAGACGGCTCGCCTGGATCTGGATCTGGGCCGCGTAGATCGAGCGCAGCGTGCCGATCGCCGCCGACTCGTCGGCCGCGACGCGCGCGCTCTGGAGTTTCGGAATCGCCATCGCTGCGACGATCGCGATGATCGCCGTGACGACGAGAAGCTCGACGATGGTGAATCCCGCCCGACGAGCACGCAGAGTCGATCGCATGAGAGTTATCCCCGAGTTCACAGAGGCTACGCAGCCCGAACATCGGTTCGCGCTCGACGCGATCTAGAGCCGGACTTTTTTTCCGCCGACGTTCGCCGGGCGCGACGCCCGCTGGGCGCCACGTTCGCCGGGCGCGACGTTCAGGCGTGGGTGCCGAGCAATCGCGCGTGTTCCTTTTCCGCGAAGCGGTCGGTCATGCCCGCGATGTAGTCGCAGACCGCGCGGTGGACGCCGACTTGGTCGCACCAGCTCACGTACCACGGCGCCATCTCCTGCGGATCCGACAGATACGCCGCGAAGAGGTCCGTCAGCGTCGCGGCCGCCTGTTGGCGCTGCTCCTCGACGTGGGGGTGGCGGTAGAAGTGCTTGTAGAGGAAACGCGTGAGCTCCGAGACCTCGCCGGCCACTTCCGGTCCGTGGTCGACCGGTCGATCGCGCAGGCTGCGCGCCGCGTGCGGTCCATCGAGCCGCGCCGCCGTGATGCGTTCCGCGGAGCTCCGGATCAGGTCCTTGATGCAGATGCTCAGGATCTCGTTGGTGATGCGCTTGACGTAGAGCTTCGGATCGTCGTGTTGCGCGGCGAAGCCCGGATGACGCGCTTCGATCGCCGCCGAACCGCGGCGCCACAACGCGACTTCGGCTTCGAGTTGGTCGACGCCGAACAGGCCGGCGTTCGAGCCGTCCTCGAGGTCGTGCACGACGTACGCGGTGGAGTCGGCGAGATCGACGACTTGGGCTTCGAGGTACGGTTGTCGCGGGCGAGGCCGAAACTCGTCCGGCCAGTCGAGGTCGCTCTCGTGCTTCAAGAGCGACTCGCGTAGCTCGCGCGTCAGGTTGAGCCCCGGATACGCCGGGCTGCGCCGTTCGAGCAGATCGACGACGCGCAGCACCTGCGCGTTGTGGCGAAAGCCGCCGTGGTCCTTCATCGCTTCGTCGAGCGTCCATTCGCCGCGGTGACCGAACGGCGGGTGACCGACGTCGTGCGCGAGCGCGAGTGCTTCGGTGAACGGCTCGTTCAAGCGCAGCGCGTTCGCGATCGAGCGCGCGACTTGGCAGACCTCGAGGCTGTGGGAGAGCCGTGTGCGGTAGTGGTCGCCCTCCCAGTTGACGAAGACCTGGGTCTTGTACATCAGGCGGCGGAACGCGGTGCTGTGCACGAGCCGGTCGCGGTCGCGTTCCCACGCCGTGCGCAGGTCGTCCTCGGGTTCGGCGTGCGCGCGGCCGCGCGAATCGCCGCTCTTCAGCGCCCACGGCGCGAGCTCGCGCCGTTCGCGCGCCTCTTTCGCGGGCCGGTCGTAGAAAGTGAATTCGCTCATGGCACTCGTCACTCGAAATGGACGGGCCGGAGCGCGCGCTCGTCGCGCGTTCCACCACCCGCGGCGAGCATAACCCCGGACCAGACTGCTTCCAGCGCTCGCGTCGAGGCGGAGCGTCGCACTCGTTAGGCTCTGAGGCGCATGGTTGGCCTCTTGGATCGTGACGTTGCGCGCCGTGCGCACCTCTGCGAACGTCGGACGGACCCGCGTCGAGCGCCGTGATGTCGAGCACACCGATGTCCGAGTCCTCGGGACCGAGTTCTGCCGGATCGCACGCCTCCGGATCGCACGCCCCGGGCTCGGCCGAGCGTGCAGCGACCGCGCCGTCGTCGCACGCCGAGGGCCGAAGCGAACGTTGGTTCGAAGCGGCGTTTCGCGCCGACTACCTGCGCGTCTACCCGCACCGCAACGTCGAAGCCGCCGTGCGCGAAGTCGAGTTCCTGCTCGCCCACGGCGTGCGCGGCAGTGTGCTCGACCTGTGCTGCGGATTCGGTCGGCACACGCTGCTCCTGCGCGGCGCGGGAGTGCGTGCATTCGGCCTCGATCTGTCGTTCGACCTCCTGCGCGCGGCACGCACGCTCGATGGCTACGGCGAGCGGCTCCGCGGTCGTCTCGTGCGCGCGGACGCCATGGCGATCCCGTTCGGGTCCGGTCGGTTCGATGCGGTGGTCAACCTCTTCTCCTCCTTCGGGTACTTCGGCGACGAGGGCGATGCGCGGGTGCTCCGCGAGGTCGAGCGCGTGCTCGCGCCCGGCGGGCTCGCGGTCTTCGATCTGATGAACGCCGAACGCGTCCGGCGCGAGCTCGTGCCGCATTCGCGGCGCAACGAGGCCGCCTTCGTGCTCGACGAGCGTCGCACGCTCTCCGAGAGCGGCCGGCGCGTCGTCAAGGACGTCGACCTCGCCTTCGCCGACGGTCGCCGACTCGCGTGGCGCGAAGACGTTCGACTGTACGACTGCGCGGAGTTCGATCGGTTGCTCGCCGACCACGGATTTTCCAGGCTCGAAACGTTCGGCGACTTCGATGGCCGCGCCCACGACGCTCACTCGCCGCGCATGCTCGTTTTCGCGCGCCGGCATGGCGAAAGTCATTCACGAAACGTCACGTAGCGACACCCTGGTCGCCGGTTAGAACGCGAACGAATTCACTCCGCGTCCACGCGCGTCACGGCAGCTCCGGTTTCGCTCAATCGGAGGACGCGCGGCGGACGAAAGCCGGACCGCGTCGCCCGGCGGAGTGCCAGGTCGAGTGCCGACTCAGGCGGCCGACTTGGGTGATGGGAGACGCGGGGAGGAAGCGAGATGATGCAGGACACGAGGTCCGATCGGACGAGCCGTCTGCTCGCGGTCGGGTTGCTCGCGGCCGGCACCTTGGGGTGCGGCGGCGGGGGCAGTGGTGGCAGTGACGGTGGCAACGACTACGTGCAAGGTTCGGACGTCCCTGCGAGCGACGCCGACGCAGCGCGTTTCTTGACGCAAGCGACGTTCGGGCCGGCGCGCGACGACATCGATTTCCTGCGCTTCATCGGCTACGCGGCGTGGTTCGAGGACCAACGCACGCTGCCGATCTCGAAGGAGAAGCCGTACGTCGACGCCCTCGAGGACGACGGCAAGGACCTGAACCAGACGCATCGGATGCAGATCTGGTGGAAGAACGCGATGACCGGCAAGGATCAGTTGCGGCAGCGCGTGACGTGGGCGCTCTCGCAGATCTTCGTCGTGTCCGACCAACACTCGGCGCTCTACGGCGACGTCAAAGGGCTCTGCTCGTACTACGACATCCTCGCGACCGACGCGTTCGGCAACTTCAGGCAGTTGCTCGAGCACGTGACGCTCTCGCCGACGATGGGCAAGTACCTGAACATGCTTCGGAACGAGAAGGCGAACCCCGCCTACAACATCCGTCCGGACGAAAACTACGCGCGGGAGATCCTGCAGCTCTTCACGATCGGGCTCGTGCAACTCGATCCCGACGGCGAGCCGACGCTCGACGGGCTCAACCAACCGATCCCGACGTACGACCAGAGCGTCGTCGAGGGCTTCGCCGCGACGTTCACGGGCTGGACGTTCGAGAACGCCGTCAACTGGTGGGATTGGGAAGGCAACACCAAACCGATGGTCGCGTGGCCCGACTACCACGAGACCGCCGCGAAGTCGATTCTCGACGGCGTCGTCATTCCCGCCGGCCAGACGCCGGAAGCGGACCTCGCGCTCGCGCTCGACACGATCTTCGCGCATCCGAACGTCGGACCGTTCGTCTCGAAGCAGTTGATCCAACGTCTGGTGACGTCGAATCCGACGCCTGCGTACGTCGGGCGCGTCGCCGCAGTGTTCGACGACGACGGCTCGGGCGAGCGCGGCGACCTCTTCGAAGTCGTCAAGGCGATCCTGATGGACGACGAAGCGCGCAACGGGCACACGACGATGCCGGACACGTTCGGCAAAGTGAAAGAGCCGCTCTTGCGCATGACCGGGCTCTGGCGCGCGCTCGACGCGAAGGCGGACAGCGGCAAGTACAAGGTCTACTGGCCCGAGTACGCGTTCGGCCAAGCGCCGTTGCGCTCGCCGACGGTCTTCAACTTCTACTCGCCGACGTTCTCGCCGCCCGGCACGATCGCCGACGCGGGGCTCGTCGCGCCGGAGCTGCAGATCGCGACGCACTCGCTGATCGCCGAAGGCACCAACGAGTTCTACTACCTCGTCTTCTGGGGCCACTCGGACAACACGAGTGCGGACAAGGACACGGTCAAGATCGACTTGAAACCGCTCAAGCCGCTCGCAGCGGATCCGAACGCGCTGCTCGACGAGCTCGACGTGTTGCTGATGGCGGGCTCGATGTCGCCCGAGATGCGGCAGATCCTCGTGGACCACTTGAACGCGACGCCGAACACCGACGGCGGGCGTCAACGCGTGCTCGAAGCGGTGTATCTGATCGTCACGTCGCCCGAAGGCGCGGTGCAGAAGTAGGAGGGGGCAGATGAACTCATTCGGCAAGCGGTTGGGCGGCGGAGCTTCTCGACGCGATTTCCTGCGCTATGGCGGTTCGTCGGCGAGTCTCGCGCTGCTCGCGCAGCTCTTCTCGATGCAACGCGCGGCGCGCGCCGACGTCGGTGCGGGCTACAAAGCGCTCGTCTGCGTCTATCTCTACGGTGGCAACGACTCGTTCAACCTGATCGTTCCGTCGAGCAATCCGGAGTACGCGACGTACGCCGCCTCGCGACAGAACCTGGCGGTCGCGCAGAACCTGCTCGTGCCGATCGCTCCGGCGACGTCGACCGGCGTGACGTGGGGCCTGCATCCGAGCGTGCCCGAGCTCGCGACGCTCTTCGGAGCTCAGAAGCTCGCGATCGTCGGCAACGTCGGCACGCTCGTCGCGCCGCTCACCAAGGCGGAGTACGAATCCGGCGCGGTCGAGAAACCGCCGCAGCTCTTCTCGCACTCCGATCAATCCGACCAGTGGATGTTCGGCAGCGCCGTCACCGCTGCGCAGAAGATCGGCTGGTGCGGACAGGTCGGCGAGAATCTCGCGTCGATGAACCCGGGCTCGGTGATGGCGATGAACATCTCGCTCGACGGTTCCAACACGCTCCAGATGGGAGCGACCGTTGCGCCGTACATCCTCGGCGTGAGCGGACCGACGGAACTCACCGGCTTCTGGGGCTCGCAAGGCACGCTGCGGCGGCAAGCGTTCGATGCGTTGCGGCAGAAATCCAACACGAGCAAGTTGAGCCAAGGCTTCGCCGACGTGCTGAACGAGTCCGTGACGATCGAAGCGACGATCAGCGCGGCGCTCGCCGCCGCCACGCCGCTCGCGACGACGTTCCCGACGAGTTGGCTCGGCCAGCAGCTCGAGATGGTCGCGCGCATGATCTCGGTGCAGTCGGCGGTCGGCCAGCAGCGTCAGATCTACTTCGTCGGCAAGGGCGGTTTCGACACGCACGGCAACCAGAACGCGGAGCAGCCCGACCTCTACGCGGACATCGCGCAGTGCCTCGCGGCGTTCCAAGCGGCGATGGCGGAGCTCGACGCCGAACCGAACGTGACGCTCTTCACGATGTCGGAGTTCGGGCGCACGTTGTCGTCGAACGCGCAGGGCACCGACCACGGCTGGGGATCGCACCACCTCGTGCTCGGCGGCGCGGTCGCGGGAGGCGACCTGTACGGGACGATGCCCGACCTCACGCTCGACGGACCGGACGACGTCGGCGGGGGGCGCATGATCCCGACGACGTCGGTCGAACAGTACGCGGCGACGTTGGCGTCGTGGTTCGGCGTCGCGCCAGGCGATCTGTCGACGATCTTCCCGAACCTCGGGAACTTCTCGGCGCCGACGCTCGGATTCGTCTGACGGTCAGGAACCGGGCTCGTTCGGGACCAGGAACCGATCGAGCCCGCCGCCCATCACGCGGTCGAGCCGGCCGGTGTGTTCGCCGCTCTTGCGGTCGCGCACCCACGTCGACGGGCCGAGTTGATAGCGCCGCACGATCGCGAGCCGTCCGGTGCGAGGATGCGCGACGCGCGCAGCGAGGAACGGCGCGAGCGCCGAGACCGCTTCGTCGCGCGAGAGTTCGCTCCAGGCGTGCAGTTCGACGCGCGACGTCCGCTGGACGAGCCGTACGTCGAGCGTGGGCTTCGCTACGTGTCGGCCGACCGCGCTCCGGAGCGAGCGCACTTCCGCCGCGATGTCGTCGTCGTCCGTGCCGTCGTCGACCGCGGGCCAGACTTCGACGAGGACGTTCTCTCGCGCCGCGTCGTCGCCTTGATTGCGCTCGCCACGCGCGAGCTGGTGCACGCCGCTCTCGGCCGCGAGCAAGCCGTACGCGCCCGCGCCGTGCACCGTGCAGTACACGACGTCTTCGTTCCGCTCGGCGTCGTCGACTTCGCCGACGACGAGCGCCGAGAACCCGCGACGCGCGGCCCACGCGAGGTACATCCGTGCGAGCCGATCGACCGAGCCGAGCGGCGCACCGCGCGACTTGAGGCGCGTCAGGACGAGCAACGCGTCGGCCCACGGCCTCGCATCGCTCGCGCGCACGAGATGGAGCAGGGTGCGTGCCTCGTCCTCGAGCTCCCCGAGCCGAGTGTCGAGTTTCGGCGTCTGCCGCGGATCCTCGGCACGCAAGAGCGCCTCGACGAAGCCACGGGCGACGCGCTCGAACTCTTCCGCTCGTTCGAGCAGCTCGTCGATGCGGTGGAGTTCGTCGAGCGTCTCGAGCGCGCTCTGCCGCACTTCCCAGAAGCCGGGCGAGCCCGTCGCGTTGACGAGCTCGCTCTTGCGCGCGACCAGGCGCTCGACGTCGATCTTCGCGGCTTCGACGCTGCCGAGAAGTTGCGCGCCGCGCGCGCGCAGGCGTTCGAGACTGGCAGGCGGCGTGCGCGGCGATTCACCGGCGCGGAGCGGTTCGGGTGCGACGATCTCGACGTCGACCGAATCGTCGCGCGCCGTCAGTCGGAGGATCGAGTGGGCCGGCGCCGATCCGGAGGCGATCACGCGCGCGACCGGCAGCAGCACGAGACGTTCGACGGTGCGCTTGAGCGGCCGCGCGCCGAACGCAGGCGAGTATCCGAGGCGCACCAAGAGCCCGATCAAGTTCGGGTCGACGTCGAGCACGAGGTCGCGTCGTTCGATGCCGCCGCGCTCGAGCACACGCTCGAGTTCGCGGCGAGCGATGCGGTCGGCCGTCTCCGGCGCGAGCGGTGCAAAACGCACGATGCGGTCGATGCGGTTCAAGAACTCCGGACGAAAGAACTCGCGCAGAGCGCGTTCGACGTCCTCGCCGCCCGGCGCGCGTTGCGCTGAGTTCGCGAAACCGACGCGCGGCTCGGTCGCGATCGCGGAGCCGATGTTCGACGTCAGGATCACGACCGTGCGGCGGAAGTCGGCGGTGACGCCCGAACCGTCGGTGAGACGACCGGCGTCGAAGAGCTGCAAGCAGAGATCGAAGACGTTGGCATGCGCTTTCTCGATCTCGTCGAGCAAGAGCACGGCGAACGGTTGTTCGCGCACGGCTCGCGTGAGGAGGCCGGACCTGCCGCGCGCACCGATCAAGCGCTCGTACGAATCCGAGCTCGAGTACTCGCTCATGTCGAAGCGCATGAGCCGCGCCGGATCGCCGAACAGGAACTCCGCGAGGGCGCGTGCCAGCTCGGTCTTGCCGACGCCGGTCGGGCCGACGAAGAGGAACACGCCCATCGGCTTCGCTGGGTCGGTCAGGCCCGCCTTGATCAGCGTCACCAAGTCGACGACGGTGTCGAGCGCGTCGCTCTGGCCCATCACGCGCTTCTCGAAGAAGCCGCGCACGTCCGCGAGGTCGAGCGCCGTCTCGTCGTCGAGCAAATCGATCGGCACGCCGGTCGATCTCGAGATCGTCGCGAGCACGTCACGCGTCGACAGCGGTGCCGCACCGCTCGCGAGCACGTCGCGCAGGAGCCGGATCGCGCGGCCGGGTTGCGCGGCGCTCGCGAGGAACATCTCGCTGAACTCGTAGATGCGCTCGAGCAACGCAGGTTCGAGCACCCGACCGCGCTCTTCGGCGACGCGTTGCAGGACGGCGAGCGCGTCCGCCGGTCGCGCGGGGCGGACCTCGATCGGCAGGAAGAGTCGTCGCAGTGGGCCGATGCCGCCGAGCCCCGCCGTGAACTGCGCGGGCGTCGACTCGCCGACCATCGCGATCGAGCCGTCCTCGAGGTGCGGCGCGAGCATGCTGGCGACGTTGTCGTCGCTCGACTCGCTCTTGCCGACGCTCGAGAGCTCTTGGAGGTTCGGCACGTAGAGCACCACGCGTCGTGGGTGTTTCGCGGCGTCGACCAATCCGCGCAGCTTCGTCTGCCATTCGCCGAGGTACTTCGTGCCGGCGAGGAACTCGGCGGGCGAGATCTGCACGACCCGCCACGCGCCTTCGGGATCGTGAGCGAGCCGATGAACGAGCTCGTGCACGATCGCGGTCTTGCCGACGCCCGAGTCGCCGAGCAACACGGCCGCGCGCGAACGCCGGCCCTTGACGATGCCGACCAACGTGTCGACTTGGACGTCGACGCCGAATCCGCGCGGCAACTCGCCGGCGAGAGCGTCCGCCGTCAAGTCCCGACCGTGCGCGCGCAACGCGGCGAGGTCGACGTGGCGTTCGTTGCACTTCGCGAGCGTCGCGAGGAACTTCGGGAACGACCGTGCGCCGAGCGCTTCGACGCGCTTCTGCAGTTCGAGCAGACGTTCCGAACCGACGAGTCTCTGGAGCTCGGAGTGGCGCGGTGCTCGTGCGCTCCAATGCTCGAGCTCCTTTCCGCACGTGCGCGCGACCTGTTCGTCCTCGTCGTCGAGCGCGGCGATCCACGCCGAGACGGCGAAATCGAAGTCGTGGTGCCCGCGCAACACGATCGCGAGGTGGCAGCGCACGAACGTCGATTCGTCGTCGTGCAGCAAGCGCCGTAGTTCCGCGTTCAGCGCGTCGACTCGCGCCGCCGCGCGCAGCACCGCGTGCCGCACGCCCGCTTCGCGATCGCCGAGCAGCCGCCTCGCGATGGACTCGTTCGGTGCGCCGTCGCGTTCCGAAAGCGCCTCTGCGAGCGCGGTGCGCACGTCGGCGTCGCGGTCGACGGAGAAGCGTTCGCAGAGCTCGACGAACTCGGGCTCGACACGACTCGCCGCGACGAGCGCGAGCGCCGCCCGGACCCGGGCGTCGAACTCGCGCGCGAGCCTTGCGAGCAACGCCGGCGTCAGATCCGGAGAAGTGCGGAGGTGCTCCGCGAGTGCCTCGCGCGCACCGTCTTCGCCCGCGATCGTCGCGCGGACGAGCTCGTCGAACTCCGCTTCCATGCGCGGGAGGATAGCGGACGGCCGCTTGATCGCCGGAAGTTCGCCGCGCGCGGCGCGGCGCTATACTCCGCGCCCTTTCCTCCAACGGAGTCGTCTGTCCATGCGCGAGAACATCATCTTCACGGACCTGGCCAAAGAGCTCCAAGTCAAGGCGCGCGAGATCGCCGACAAGCACGTCCGGCCGGGTGCGAAGAAGTACGACGAGCTGCAGGAGTACAACTGGGAGGCCGCACGCGCCGTCGCGCAGGCGGGGCTCTTCCGGACGTTCATTCCGAAGGAGTACGGCGGCCACGGCGCGGGCATCCTCGCGCTCGCCATGGTCACCGAAGAGCTCGCGAAGGCGGACTCGGGCTTCGGCGTGGCGTTCGCGGTCAACGCGCTCGGTTCGTTCCCGATCATCCTCGGTGGCACCGAAGAGCAAAAGCAACGCTGGCTGCCGGCGGTCGCTCGCGGCGAGAAGCTCGTCGCCTTCTGCCTGTCCGAGAAGTTCGCGGGATCCGACGCGAGCGGGCTCGCGGTCACCGCGGAAGAGGACGGCGACCACTACATCATCCGCGGCGAGAAGAAGTGGACCACGAACGGCGGCGTCGCCGACATCTACTCGGTCTTCTGCGTCACCGATCCGACTTCGAAGTCGCGCCGCATCAGCGCGATCGTCGTCGAGAAGGGCACGCCCGGGTTCTCGGTGAAGAAGGTCGAGAACAAGATGGGCATCCGCTGCGTGCCCGTCGTCGAGACGCACTTCGACAACGTGCGCGTGCCGAAAGCGAACTTGATCGGCGGCAAGCCGGGCATGGGCTTCAAGCACGCGATGATGACGCTCGACCTCGCGCGTCCAGGCGTCGCGGCGCAGGCGGTCGGCGCCGCGCAGGGCGCGCTCGATCTGGCGCTCGTCTACGCCAACCGCCGCCAACAGTTCGGCGCGCCGATCTCGAGCTTCCAGATGGTGCAGAAGATGCTCGCCGACATGGCGATGAAGACCGAAGCCGCGCGTTGGCTCGTCTACGCGTGCGCTGGCGCCGTCGACCAAGGTGCGGCCGACAAGGTCTCGAAGTCCGCCGCGATGGCGAAGTGCTTCGCGACCGATGTCGCGATGGAGGTCGCCACCGATGCGGTCCAGATCTTCGGGGGCTACGGGTTCATGGAGGATTACCCGATCGCGAAGTTCTTCCGCGACGCGAAGATCCTCCAGATCTACGAAGGCACGAACCAAGTGCAACGCATGGTGATCGCGCGGCACCTGATCCGCGAAGCGAACGAGCTCGAGCACCTCGCCGCCTACATCCCGGCGGAAGTGCAGCAGACCTACACGTCGGGCGGCCAGATCACCCAGTCGCGCAAGGCCGAGCCCGCGCAGCGCTGACCGGACGCGCGGACGTGCTCCGCGGGCGCCCGTGACCGATCCAGGGCCCGTGCCCCGACAAGGGGTGCGGGCCCGTTTCGTGGCGGTCCAGTGCGCGTCCGCGCACGCCGATTTGTCGTACTGTCCTGCCGTTCAGGCAGATTTCTCGGTCCGCCCGGGTCGGCCTCCGCCACTTTTCAAGACCCTTACTGCGCGTATGGAAGTCCCGCCAGCGGTGTGCTCGGAACCGAAAATCTGCCGCGTCCTGGAGGTTAGTGCCGTCACCACAAGGCCTTGGGCGGGTTGAGAGGGGGTGTGGGTGGGCGGCCGCAGCGGGCAACGGGGGCCGGGCATCCGGCTTGCTCCCGAGGGCGGTAACCGTCTCTTCACATCGCTTCGCACGGCTCGTGCGAAGTACGCGGCGCCGGGCGACCCCGACCCGGCACCACCAAGGAAGGAACTCACGTGGCCGGACGAACCATCACCCACAACGACCTCGACGAACACCTCGACGATCTCGCCAGGGATCTCGGGACGTTCGATGTCGAGCTCCTGGACCTGGCGAAGGAACTCCATTCCGGCAACGTCCGGCTGGAAGTGACCGACCCGAGTTCGTGGCGTCGCTCGCCTCCGGCGGAAGCCGTCGGCTCGCGCGTCCCGTTGCGTCGCCAGTTCCGCACGGAAGTCGATTCGATCGTGATCATGGATCGCGAAGCGGAAGCGCGTCTGGCGCGCCGCATCGAACTCGCGCGCAAGCTCCTCGACCTCGCACTCGCCGACGCCGGACTCGAGCGTGACGCGCTCGTCGAAGGCGCGGGAGGCATGGGCGGCGTCGGTCGCGGCGCGTTCACGGTCGCCAGCGGGCAACCGTTCGGTTGCCAACTGCCGCCGAAGGTCTGCCGCCGGTGGATGGAACTCCACGCGCTGCGCACGGAGATGGTCGAACGCAACCTCTATCTCGTGCTGATCAACGTCGAGCGCTACTCGCACACGACCGCGAACCAGAGCGACCTCATCCAAGAAGGTTGCGCCTCGCTCTTCCGCGCCGTCGACGGCTTCGACTGGAAGCGCGGTTTGCTCTTCCGCACCTACGCCGTCCACTGGCTGAACCAAGCGTTCCGTGCGCACCTCTACAACTTCAGCCACACGGTGCGCGTGCCGGTCTATCTGCAGAAGGCCCTGAAGCACGTCAACGACGCCAAGGTGCGCCTCGGCGACCCGAACGCGAGCGTCGAGTCGTTGGCTCGCGAAACCGGCCTCGGCGAGAACCTCGTGTCCGCGTCGATGTCGGCGGCGCGTTCCATCCGCTCGATGGACGCCACGTTCGACGACCAAGAAGAGGGCGGGCGGCTGAAGGACGTGCTCGAAGTGTCGCAGGACGAAGGTCCGTACACGCCGGCGCTCGAAGAACAGCAGCTCGACCAGTCGCTCAACACGGCCTTGTCGACGCTGAGCGATCGCGAACGGCTGGTGATCCAGAAGCGCTTCGGCCTCGGCGAAGGTGGGCGTGAGCACACGCTCGCCGAAGTCGCGAGCGAGCTCGGCGTCAGCTTGGAGCGCATTCGCCAGATCCAGGTGCGCGCGCTCAACAAGCTGCGCACGCCGCGGTTGCGCAAGGCGATCGACCCGTTCCTGAACTGACGGCGGGCCACACGAAAAGACGAGCGGCGCTCGGGTTCATCCCGGGCGCCGCTCGGCGTTGGTGGAGGTCGCGGCTCAGTGGCGCAGCCAGCGCACCAGCTCCATCAGCTTCGGCGGTTGGCCAGTGCGGAGCACGCCGATGCGGAAGATCCGGCCGGCGAACCACAACGTGATCACGACCGTGATCGCGAGCAGGATCGTGGTGCCGACGATCTCGAACATCGGCGGCGACGCCGCTGCGCGGTTCATCATCACGAACGGCGTGTAGATCGGGATCCACGACAACACCGTCGCGACCGTGCCGTTCGGATCCTTCGGGATGAACATCATGGTCATCAGCGGCACGATCATGATCAGCACCACGGGCTGCATCATGTTCTGCGCTTCCTTCAGCGTGTTGCAGACGCTGCCGAGCGCCAGGAAGAGCGCGCCGTAGAGCAGGTAACCGAGCAGGAAGTAGACGGCGAAGGCCGGCAACAGACCCGACGTCTTGAGCACCTCGAGCAGGCTCGTCGCGACCTTGGCTTCGGGGCCCGAGTTGATCGCGAGGATCGCCACCAGGAAGCCGAGCCATGCTCCGAGCATCGTCATGCCGACCGCCGCGATGCCCACGAGCTTGCCGACCATCAGCTCCCACGAGGTGACCGAAGAGAGCAGCACTTCGATCAAGCGGTTCGACTTCTCCTCGATGGTGTTGTTCAGCAGCATCTGGGAGATCGAGAAGATCGAGATCCAGAGCAAGTACACGAACCCGACGGGCGCCCATTGGCGGATCTGGTCCGCGATGCTGACTTCCTCCGCGCCGGCGGCCTTCTTCGGGTCGAAGCGAGCCAGCGGGACCTTGGTCTGCTGCACGGCCTCGACGGTCTTGCCGTCGAGGCCCTTCGCGACGTACTCGACCCGGCGCTGCTCTTCGTTGATCGCGCGTTCGAGTTCCTCACGCAGGTCGCTGTCGGCCAGGTTGGCGCTCCAGTACTGAGCACCGTCGCGGTCCGCGCGCTTCTTGCGCTTGTCGCCGGGCCTTTCGACGCGTTCGTCGACGTCCTTCGGGATGATGAGCGTCGCGAAGAGCTCGGCGTCCTCGCCCTCGACCGTGATCTTCCGGTCGCCGCGTAGAAACGGCCGAAGCGCATCCGCGATCGCCCCGGGCGCCGCGGAGGTGTCCACGCCGTCGGGCGCGGGAACCCGGCGGAACGGAGTGCGCGGAACCTCGAACGGCGGAGCGTTCGGCTTGAGCCCGCCGGAGAGCAGACTCAGCGCGATGAGGCTCTTCGCCTCGGCTTCGGTCATCTGTTCGAAGTCGGACTTCGCCGGCTCTCCCGCCTTCATCTGGTCCAACTGTTCGGCGGTCGGAGCCTGCGGAGTCGCGGCGTTCCTGGACATGTAGCTCTGGAACTCGCGTGCGATCGCCTTCTCCTGGAGCCGCGCGAGCGCGGTCTCGATCGCCGAGTCGAACTTGCCCGACTGATCGACGACGACGAAGTTTCGGGTCGATTTCGCGCGTTCGAGCCAGCTCTCGGCCTTGATGCCGATCGTGATGAGGATCGGGAAGATGAGGATGCCGATCCAGAAGCCCTTGGTCCGGACGTTTTCGCCGTACTCACGGGCCGCGACGAGCCACGCGTTCCTCACGACACCACCTCTTCCGCGTCTTCCGCGCCGACGAACTTCAGGAACACGTCGCGCAACGTCGGCTCGCTGCGGTCGAACGAACGGAGGCTGATCCCGTTCTGGAAGCACGCGGCGAGCACGTGATCGGCATCCGCGCCTTCGGAGAGCGTGACTTCGTACTTGTCGTCCTTGCCGAGCGCGCGCACCCCGGCGACGCCGCCGACGTGCCTCAGAGCACTCGGGTCGACCTGCGTCTGGATGATCAGCCGCCGCGGAATCGTGCGGCGCGCTTCCGCAACCGTGCCGTCGAAGAGCTTGCGGCCCTTCGCGATCAGCACGAGCCGGTCACAGAGCCGCTCCGCGTGCTCCATGATGTGCGTCGAGAAGATGATCGTCGTGCCGTCGTCCCGCAGGTCGCGGATGACTTGCTCGAGCACCTGCTGGTTCACCGGATCGAGACCCGAGAAGGGCTCGTCGAGGATCACGAACTCCGGTCGGTGCGCGATCGACGCGAGCACCTGGACCTTCTGCCCCATGCCCTTCGACAGCGCCTCGCACTTGCGGTCCTTGAACTCGCCCAGGCCGTACTTGTCGAGCAGTTCGGCCGCGCGCGCCCGGGCCGCGTCGCGCTTCATGCCTTTCAGCGACGCGAAGTACGCGATGATGTCGCGGCCGGTCATCTTCTTGTAGAGGCCCTTTTCCTCGGGCAGGTAGCCGATGCGATCGCGCACTTCGAGCGCGGACGGCCGGCCGAGGATGGAGATCGAGCCTTCGGTCGGCTCGTAGATCGCGAGCGTCATGCGGATCGTCGTCGTCTTCCCGGCGCCGTTGGGGCCGAGGAAGCCGTAGACGCTGCCGCGCGGGACCGAGAGCGACATCTCGTGCACCGCAGTGAAGTCGCCGAACGTCTTGCGAAGACGATCGAGGACGAGAACCGGTTCGTTCATGGTGGGGGAGCAACGCCGCAACGCGCTCGAACGAACGTTCGCGACGAGATGCCGTCGGAACGCGAGCGTGGTCGGCGAGCAGGGGACGGACGAGTTGGGGATGGTATCGGGGGGGCGTCGCGGGCTCCAAATCGACTTGGCAGGCGAGCAGCACTGGCACGAACGGCAGGCTGCGCGCGACTCCCGGGCGTTTCGGGGCTCGCGAACGGACGTACGCGCCACCTCGGCAATCCCCGGACCGTCGCGCGCCGGTTCGCGAGCGTGGCGGGCGCGCGACCGCGCCTCTACGATCGCGGCGCGATGTCCGCAGCCAACCGCGAGTCGACGGCAGAGCCGATCCGAGAGACGCTGCGCGGCTTGGCGCACTTCCAAGCGCTCGACGCCGAGCTCTTCGAACGCGTCGCCGCGTGCGCGGAGCTCGCCACGTTCGAGCGCGGTGAAACCGTGTTCCTGCAGGGCGACAAGGCTCGCGCGTTCTACGCGATCCGTTCGGGCGCGGTGCGCGTGTACCGGGCGACCGCGGACGGCCGCGAGCAGGTGGTCCACCACCTGCGGCCGGGCCAGAGCTTCGCGGAGCCCGCGGTGCTGTCGATCGGACGTTACCCGGTGAACGCGGTCGCGCTCGAGTCGCCGACCGAGCTCGTGTCGGTCGACACGCGGTTCGTCGAGCTCCTGAAGAGCGAGCCGCGGCTCTCGGTCGCGATCGTCAGTTCACTTTCGATGCGCCTCCTCGGGCTCGTCGAACGCATCGAGGAGCTGTCGATCGCGAGTGCACCACGGCGGCTCGCTCACTACCTCCTCAAGCTGCCGGCCCAAGGCACGCAACATCATCTCGTGGTGCAGTTGCCGCTCGCCAAGAAGGACCTTGCCACCCATCTCGCGATCGCGCCCGAGACGTTGTCGAGGCTGCTGCGGCGCTGGCAGGATCGCGCGCTCATCCGCACGAAGGGTCGGACGCTCGAACTGCTCGACACGCGCACCTTGCTCGCGATCGCCGACCGCGACGAGTAGCACGCAAGTCGCTGCGTCGCGGCCGGTTGCGGCGGAATCGTAGGCTGCTTGACGTAGGTCAAGGCCGGCCGGAAGCGCATGGCCGATGCTCAGTACGTGCGCTCGACGGAATCGGGCGCCGCCCAAGGAGCGACCGATGCAATCCACGACCAAGCCCGCCACCAAACCGATCGACGTACTTTCCGGCGAACACCGCGTGATCGAAGTCGTCCTCGACGCCGTCGAGCGCATCGCCGAGAGCGCGCGCAAGACCCGCAAGCTCGACGTCGAATCCGCCCAGTCGGCGCTGAAGTTCATCCGCAACTTCGCGGACCGTTGCCACCACGGCAAGGAAGAGGAGCTCTTCTTCAAGAAGCTCCACGAGCGCGGCATGCCCCGCGGCGTCGGACCGGTCGCCGTCATGCTCGACGAGCACGAGATCGGCCGCCGTCTGGTGCGCGACATGGGCCAAGCCGTCGAAGCATGCGAACGCGGAGACGCCGACGCGGTCACGAAGTTCGCCGACCGCGCGAGCGAGTACGTCGAGCTCCTCCGCGACCACATCGCGAAGGAAGACGGTGTGCTCTTCCCGATGGGCGACGCGATGTTGCGCGACGAGGATCGAGCCGCGCTGTTCGAATCGTTCGCCAAGTTCGAAGTCGCCGACATGGGCGCCGGCGTGCACCAGGAGATGGAGGCGATCGCAACGTCGCTCGCCGCACGCTACGGGGTCGCGCCCGCGGCCGATCGTGGCGCTCCGTCCGGCGGCGGTTGCTGCCACGGCGCGCACGGAAGCTGTCACTAGCCGCGCGCGAATCGACCGCGAGATCCTCCGCTGCCCGCCGAGCCGCGCGGCGCGGTCGCGTGTCGCGGTCGAGCTCGTTCGTACGCCGCTCACGCGTGCCGTGGGTGCGCACGCTCCGCCTGCGTTCGACGGCCCAGACGGAGCGTCGCTCTGTTGCGTACGGTGCTCCGCGAGCGCACTTGCGGGTGTAGCGTTTCGAGTTCGCGGGCCAGTGCGCGTGCCCAGTGCGCGTGCCCAGTGCGTGTGCCCGGGGCGCGCGTCGGCGACCGCTCTCGCAACTCGCTCCACACCTCGAGTCATGCGCGTCGTTTTCCTCCAGAAGTACCTTCCGCAGGAGATGCTCGGCATCGCGTGGCTCTCCCGCAGCTTGAAGGATGCCGGGCACGAGGTGCAGTTGCTCTTCCTGCCCGACCCCGAATGGGAGTCGAAACTCAGAGCGCTGCATCCCGGGCTCGTCGCGTTCTCCGTGACGACCGGCGATCACCGCTTCTATCTGCAGGTCGCCGCGCGCGCGAAAGCGTTGACCGGCGTGCCGACGATCTGGGGCGGTCCGCACGCGACGTTCGTGCCCGACGTCGTGCTCGAAGACGCCGTCGACTTCATCTGCCGCGGCGAAGGTGAACGCGCGTTGCCGGAACTCGCGACCCGGTTGGAGGAGGGCGACGATCCGTACGGCGTCGAGAACCTCTCGTACGCGCGCGACGGCGTGCGCGTCGACAATCCGCTGCGGCCTCTCGCGGCGAGCCTCGACGGCCTCGGCTTCCCGGACCGCGATCCGATCTACGCGGCGGGTCAGCTCTATCGCGACTGCGATCGCAAGATCTTCCTGACGCAGCGAGGTTGCCTCTACAACTGCTCGTTCTGCTTCCACCACGCGTGGCGCGACAAGCTCTACCACGCGAAGCCCAGGGAGTACCTGCGCAAGCGCTCGGTCGAGCACGTGATCGCGGAGATCGATCAAGTGCGCTCGCGCTACCCGTTGAAGTTCATCCACTTCCTCGACGACAACTTCAACGTCGACGAAGCGTGGCTCGCGGAGTTCTGCGACGCCTATCCGCAAGCCGTCGGGCTGCCGTTCGACGTGATCCTGCGGACCAACCTGACCAAGCCCGAGCACCTGACGGTGCTGCGCGGCGCCGGCTGCATCTCCGCGCGACTCGCGTTCGAGGCCGCGAGCGATCACGTGCGCAACACCATCTATCGCAAAGGGACGTCGCTCGACGACTTGCGCAACTCGTCGAAGTATATCAAGGAGCACGGGATCCGGCTCACGACGCTGAACCTACTCGGCGCGCCCGGCGCGACGTTGGAGGACGAACTCGCGACGCTGCAGCTCAACGTCGACTGCAAGGTCGATCACCCGCTCTGCAGCTTGCTCCAGCCATATCCGGAAACCGACATCAACGACATCACGCGCGACATGGGCTTCGCCGTCGACGCATTCGACGCGTTCCCGGAGAAGTTCAACCGCACGACGTCGATCGGCTTCGCGCGCCGCCACGAGATCGAGAACCTCCACAAGCTGTTTCCGATCATCGTGCGATTTCCGTCGCTGATGCCGCTCGTGAGGCCGGCGATCAAGCTGAAGTCGTTGTCGAAGCTCTACCTCGCCTTGTACCTGCTCTGGACGGAGTACCTCGTCTGCGAGCAGAACCAGACCGTCGCGCAAGCCACCAAGACGGCGACGTTCGGCACGTTCCCGCCGCTCGACTTGCTGCGCCGCGTGTCGTCGAAGACCACGCTCAAGGTGCGCGAAGCGGTGTTCGGCCGCCGCTTCTCGAAGCGGCGGCTCGCGCTGCAGATGGAAGAGGACACGATCGCCCACATGGGCGGCTGATATCCTTCGGCGAGCATGCGTCTCGCCGCGGAATCGACTCGTTCGTCGGGCGGGCCGCGGGTCTCGGCGTGGGTCGTCACGCTGCTCGCGTTCACCGCGCTGTTCGCGAGTGCGTGCCGGACGAACGCGCCACGGTCGTCGCCGGAGCGCGACGCTCCTCGCACCGAGCTGCCTCGCGAGCCCGAGCGCTGGCTCGTCCTCGGCGACAGCATCGCGTGGGATGGTCGTTGGGCGGCGCACTTGCAGACGTGGCTCGCGTGCGTGGACGGCGAGGCGGCCGCCGACGTCATCGACTGCGCGTTGCCGAGCGAGACGCTTTCCTGCCTTTCCGAGCCGGAGCACCTGCGACACGGGTTCCCGCGTCCGTGTCTCTTCGAGCGTCTCGCGCGCGTGCTCGACGCCGTGCGACCGGACTTCGTGCTCGTGTGCTACGGCATGAACGACGCGCTGTATCAACCGTTCGACGAGGCCCGGTTCGCGCCGTTCCGCGCGGGCGTCGAGCGTCTCGCACGCGAACTCGCTCGGCGGCAGATCGAGTTCGTGTTGCTCACGCCTCCGCCGTTCGACGAGACGCGCACGGAGCTCGCCCCCGGGGCGCGCTACGACGACGTGCTCGGCACCTACTCGGCGTGGCTCGTCGCACAGCGCTTCGAGCGTGGCGCGACGCTCGACCTCCATGGTGCGCTCGTGCGGCGGCTAGCGAGCGAACGACTCGTCGATCCGGCATCCACTCTTTCTCCCGACGGCGTGCATCTCGACGAACGCGGCCAGCGGCTATTCGCGTGCGAGCTGATCGCCGCGTTGTCGCGGCGCCGTGGTGGGCATCTCGCGGAGCCACCGCTCACCACGCAGCTCACGCTCACGGCGGAGCTCACGCTCACCGCGGCGGCGGACGCCGGCGAAACGGCGCTCGAGTTGGTGCGCGTGCGGCGTGACGCGTGGCTCTCGGAGACGGGACACACGCGACCGGGCTTGCCGCGCGGACTCCCCGTCTCGGACGCGACGAAGGTGGCGGCGGGCCTGCGTGCACGCATGCTGCGAGCCGCGAGCGACGCGAGCTCGCCCCGGTGAGTGCTCGCTCCACCAAGAGCTGCGGCGACTTCGGTATCAAGATCGATCGGACTGCGCGGCGATGCGGGTGCGTTCCCCGCTCTCCAGCCCACTCTGCACCATGGCCCGACCGACTCCGACCGGCGTCGAACGCTTCCTGCGTGACGACGAACTGATCGTCAGCAAGACCGACCTGCAAGGGCGCATCACCTATGCGAACTCGGTGTTCCTGAGGATTGCCGGGTACACCGAACGCGAAGTGTTGGGAGCGCCGCACAGCATCGTGCGCCACCCGGACATGCCGAAATGCGTGTTCAAACTGCTCTGGGACACGATCTCCGACGGGCGCGAGATCTTCGCGTACGTGAAGAACATGGCGAAGAACGGCGACCACTACTGGGTGTTCGCGCACGTCACGCCGAGCTTCGACGAACACGGACGCACGCTCGGATACCACTCGAATCGTCGCGCACCCGAGCGCACCGCGCTCGAGAAGATCGAGCCCGTGTACCGCGTGCTGCTCGACGTCGAGGCCAAGTCGCCCAACGCGAAGGTCGCGCTCGAGCGTTCGACCGGCGTGCTGGTCGCGGAGCTCGAGAAGCTCGGCCTCGCCTACGAAGAGTTCGTCTTCACGCTCTGAGGAATTCGCCATGAACACCACGCTCACCGAACTCCTCGCAACCGATCCGAACGGCGCGCTCGCGGCCGAAATCCGGCGTTTGCAGGCCGAGAACGCGCTCTATCGCGAGTGGATCGCGCGTACGGCGGGTGTGTGCGCGGCGGCGGCGCGCGGGGATCTCGAGGAGCGCCTGCTCGAGCTGCCCGACGACCCCGAGTTGCTGCGCATGTGCACGAACGTCAACGACGCGCTCGACGTGATCGATGCGTTCGTTCGCGAGGCGCGAGTCGCACTCGACTGCGCGAGCAAGGAACGGTTCTACCGGCGACTGGTGCTGCGCGGGCTCAAGGGCAGTTACCTCCAAGCCGCCCGGACGATCAACGCGGCGAACGAAGAGATGGCGCGCAAGACGGCGCAGCTCGCGAAAGCGAAGGAGAACCGCGCGACACTCGCCGGCGACTTCGAGACGTTCATCGGCGACGTGGTCGCGTCGGTCGGGACCTCGGCGGCGCGCTTGAAGGACACGTCGTGCGAAGTCGCCGAGACCGTCGCGCGCACCACGGCGCAAGCCGCGACCGTCGACGATTCTGCGCGCCAGATGTCCGGCGACGTCGAAGCGATCGCCGCAGCGACCGAAGAGCTCACGGCGACGACCGGTGAGATCACTCGCAAGGTCGGCGAGTCGAGCGAGATCGCGGCGATGGCGGTGAGCGAGTCGGGTTCGACGCGGACTCGCGTCGCGGAGCTCTCCGACACGACCAAGAAGATCGGTGACGTGCTCCGGTTGATCCACGGCGTCGCGCGGCAGACCAATCTGCTCGCGCTGAACGCGAACATCGAAGCCGCGCGTGCCGGCGAGGCGGGTCGGGGCTTCGCCGTGGTCGCACAGGAAGTGAAGAAACTCGCGCAGGAGACGGCGAGCGCCACCGAAGAGATCACCGAGCAAGTCAACGCGATCCAGAGCTGCACGTGCGAAGTCGTCGGCGCGATCGAGCGGATCGGTGGGACCATCGACCGCATGAACGCGATCTCCGCGGCGATCGCCGATCAGATGAACCAGCAGACGCTCGCCACCAACGAGATCAGCCAGAGCCTGCACCGCACGGTCGAACGCACGCGGGAGGTCTCGACCAGCATCGCGGAGGTCACCGATTCCGCGCGCAAGATCCAGCAGAGCTTGAGCGGCCTCGTCGACGCGTCGCAGGAGCTCGACCGACAGTCGCGAGCGCTCGACGGTCAGGGGCGCAACTTCGTCGCGACGGTGCGCGCGGGCTGAGCCTCGACCTCTCCGCCGGCACACGGCGAGCTGCGGCACGGCGAGCTGCGGCACAGCGAGGTGTGGCACGGCGAGGCGTGGCACGGCGAGGCGCGGCGCGGCGTGGCGTGGCGCGGCGTGGCGTGGCGGTCCGCGGCGTCGTAGACCGAGGCGTAGCGAGGTGACGCGTGGCGCGGTGCGACCGCAAAGTCGGCGTGCGCGCCTGGAACGGAGTTCCAATGCGGAGGCGATCGTCGCGCGGGAGTCCTGTCCTCGCTTCCGCTGCGGAGAGCGAGCTCTAGAATCCGCCGCCTTCCGCCCGATCGGAAGCCCCCATGCCCAAGCCCAAGATCGTCGCCGTCCTGCCCGCCTACAACTTGGAGAAGACGATCGGCGAGATCGTCAAGCGCACGAAGCCGTTCGTCGACGTCGTGCTGGTGACCGCCGACGGCGCGAAGGACAAGACCGCCGACGCGGCGCGCGCGGCGGGAGCTCACGTGCCGGAGCCCGAGATGGTTCGCGGCAAGGGCTACGCCGTGATCAAAGGCGTCGAGGAGACGAAGAAGATCGGCGCGGACATCGTGATCCTGATGGACTCCGACGGTCAGCACCTACCGGAGGAGATCCCGGTGATGCTGCAGCCGATTCTCGACGATCAAGCCGAAATGGTGGTCGGCTCGCGCATGCTCGGCACGTTGCGCACCTCGACGATCAACAAGTTCGGGAACTTCGGACTGAAGATCATCTCGTTCCTGGTCACGTGGAAGTGGATGACCGACACCGAGTCTGGCTTCCGTGCCTTCAAGGCGAAGAACCTGTGGGAGCTACGGCTCGTCTCGCGCGGCTACGAAATCGAGAGCGAGCTCTTGCTGCGCGCGCTGAACAAGGACTGGCGCATCAAAGAAGTGCCGATCCACGTCCCGTTCGCCGTTCCGGGCGTCACGGTTTGGGACGGGTTCAAGGTCGGTTGGTTCAAGCTGAAGGCTGGCGTGCTGCTGAAGCTCGGCAAAGAGCCCGTCTGAGATACTGCCCCGCATCACTGCGCCAAAACCGGCTTGGAAACGGGCCGAAAAACGCGCCAGCGCAGCAGCCTCTCGAC
>JAKLKU010000029.1 GCA_023150475.1 Planctomycetota bacterium | reverse complement strand
GACCGGGTGAACCACGAGCCGGGCGTCACCCCGGCGATGAAGCTCGGCCTCGAGCAGGCGCCCTGGACCGTCGAGCGCCTCCTCAAACTGCGCGTCTTCCCGGCCTTCATGAACCGCGACTTGGCGCAGCGATGAGAGGCAGTATCCTGGCGGGGCTCGAAACTTAGAGGTCATCTCTCATGCCGCCCAAGGAGTTCGTTCGCGTCGCCAACGGTCAAGGCTTCTGGGGCGACTCGATTCTCGGCCCGATCCGACTCGTCGAGGAAGGGCCGCTCGACTACCTCACCCTCGACTACCTCGCGGAAGTGACGATGAGCATCCTGCAGAAGCAGCGTGCTCGAGATCCGCGCAAGGGGTACGCCACCGACTTCGTCACGATGATCGATCGCATCGCGCCGAAGCTCGTCGCGAAGGGGGTGCGCGTGATCGCGAATGCGGGCGGCGTCAATCCGCTCGCGTGCAAGGACGCCGTGCTCGCGGTGCTCGCGAAGCACGGGCTCACGGGGGTCAAGGTCGCCGTCATCGAAGGCGACGACGTGCTCGGTCGGCTGGACGAGCTCGCGGACAAAGGCGAGACGCTCGCCAACATGGACACTGGCGCGCCGCTCGCCGACGTGCGTGAGCGCGTCACCAGCGCCAACGTGTACATCGGAGCGTTCCCCGTCGCCGAGGCGCTCGCCCGCGGCGCGCAGATCGTGATCGCCGGGCGACTGACCGATCCCGGGCTCGTCCTCGGGCCGTTGATCCACGAGTTCGGGTGGCAGCGCGATCAGTGGGACCTGCTCGCCGCGGGCACGCTCGCAGGGCACATCGTCGAGTGCGGCGCGCAGTGCACTGGCGGCAACTTCACCGACTGGAAGAGCGTGCCCGATCTCGCGCGAGTCGGGTATCCGATCGTCGAGTGCCGCGCCGACGGCACGTTCACGGTCACCAAGCACGAAGGCACCGGTGGGCTCGTCAACGTGTCCACCGTCTCGCACCAGCTCGTCTACGAGATGGGTGACCCGAAGAACTACGTCACGCCGGACGGCATCGCGGACTTCACGTCGATCCAACTCGAGCAGCGGGGCAAGGACCGCGTGTTCTGTTCCGGCGCGAAAGGCAAGCCCGCGACGCCGACGTACAAAGTGTCGCTCTCCTACGAAGACGGCTTCAAGGCGCTCGGACAGCTCACGATCAGCGGCCCCGACGCACTCGCGAAAGCGAAGCTCTGCGCCGAAATCGTCTGGAAGCGCCTCGAGATGGACGGGTTCCGCTACGGGCCGGACGAGCGGCTCGTCGAGTTCGTCGGCGCGAACGTCTGTCATGCAGGCATCCACGCGGCAAGCGCGGCGGAACCCGCAGAAGTCGTGCTGCGCATGGGCGTCAAGGGACCGGACGAAGACAAGGTCGATCGTTTCGGGCTCGAGCTCGTGCCGCTCGTCACCAGCGGGCCGCCCGGAGTCACCGGCTTCGCCGGCGGACGGCCTAAAGCGACCGAGATCATCGGCTACTGGCCCGCGTTGGTGCGCAAGGAACACATCCAGACCCGAGTCAGCGTCTTCAGCTCCTAGCCCATGCCGCACGTCCAACTCTCACGCATCGCGTGCGCACGCTCCGGCGACAAAGGAGAAGGTTCGAACGTCGGCGTGTTGGCGCGTTCCGACGCGGCGTATGCGTTCTTGAAGCTGGCGCTCACCGCCGACGTCGTCAAGCGTCACATGCACGCGATCAACTTCGGCGACGTCAAACGCTACGAAGCCGACAACTTGCGCGCGCTCAACTTCCTGCTGCTCGACTCGCTCGGCGGCGGCGGCTCCGCGTCGCTCAAGACGGACGCGCAAGGCAAGACACACGGGCTCGCCGTGCTCCGTCTCGAACTCGACGTGCCGCAGAGCGTGCTCGACGCCACTCCGAAGCCATGAACATCCTGCTCGAACTGCAAGAGAAGTCGCGGCGACTGCAGCGTCGCGTCGTGTTGCCGGAAGCGCGTGATCCGCGCGTGGTGCAAGCCGCGGCGAAACTGGCGGGCGAGAAGCTCGCGGTCCCGGTGCTGGTGGACGACGGCGGCATGGCGAGCCCTCCGCACGGCGTCGAAGTGGTGCGACCGAAGACGGATCCGCGCACGAAGAAGTTCGCCGAGGAACTCTACGAGCTGCGCAAGTCGAAAGGCATGTCGCCCGACGAGGCCGCGAAGCGCGTGCTGGAGCCGTTGGTGTTCGGCGCGTTCTTGGTGCGCTCGGGCGACTGTCACGCCGGAGTCGGCGGGTCCGATTCCCCCACTGCCGACGTGCTGCGCGCCGGACTGTGGGTCGTTGGACTCGCACCCGGTTCGAAGACGCTCTCGTCCTGCTTCTTGATGGTGTTCAAGGACAAGGTGCTCACGTTCGGCGACTGCGGCGTGGTGCCGCAACCGACGAGCGATCAACTGGTCGACATCGCGATCGCCTCGGCGGAAAGTCACCGACGCTTGGTCGGCGAAGCCCCGCGCGTCGCGTTGCTTTCGTTCTCGACGAAAGGCTCGGCCGAACACGCCGACGTCGACAAGGTGCGCACGGCCGCCGAGCTCCTGAAGAAGCGCAAGCCCGAACTGTGCTCCGACGGCGAGCTCCAACTCGACGCGGCGCTCGTGCCGGGCGTGCAAGAGAAGAAGGCGCCGGGCTCGCCGGTCGGCGGGCGCGCGAACGTGCTCGTGTTCCCCGACCTCGACGCCGGAAACATCGGTTACAAGCTCGCGCAGCGCCTCGCCGGCGCAGCGGCGCTCGGGCCGCTCGTGCAAGGGTTGAAGCAACCGTACATGGACCTTTCGCGCGGCTGCAGCGCCGACGACATCGTCAACGTCGCAGTGATCGCGTCGATCCTGGCGAACCCCTGAGGCGGCGAGCACGCGCGAGCCACCGCTCGAACGGAGCGCTAAGCTCTGCGTCATGCGCTTCGCGATCTCGACTCCCAGCATCGTCCTCGGCAGCGCCCTCGTCGGCGCGTTGGCCGCGTGCGGCCGCAACGAACACGAGCCGACCGCCGAAGAGCTCCGTGCCGAGGTCGCCGCAGCACACTTCACGCCCTACGTCGAAGAGCGCGCGGCAGGCCTGCGGGTCGAAGTGCTCGCACCGGGCGAGGGGCCGGCGATCACGGCGAGTTCGCGCGTGACGTTGCACTACAACGCGTACGTCCCCGGCATCGAGAAGCCGTTCGACACGACGAGAGAGAGCGGCATCCCGCTCGAGCTCGACTTGTCGGGCGGGAGCGGGCCGCGACCGCTCGCGGGACTCGCGCTCGGCCTCGTCGGCCTGAAGCGCGGATCGAAGGCCAAGCTGACGATCGGCGCACCGCTCGGTTTCGGCGACACCGGCAATCCGGGCGGCGGTGTGCCGGCGGGCAGCGACGTGGTGTACGCGGTGGAGATCCTGGAGGTGCGCGGATGAAGCGCGTCGTGATCCGGAAGCGCACGGTCGTGGTCGGCGCCGCGTTCGCCTGCCTCACACTCGGTGCGTGCTCGTTCGCCGGCTTCAATCGACCGGTCGCGCTGCCGCCGCCCGAGGAACACGTCACGCTGTCGGGCGTGCGATACGCCGAGTTGGCCGCGGGCACCGGCTCGCCTGCCGTGTACGGCTCGCTCGTGCGCGTGCATTACGTCGGCGCGCTCGCGAGCGGAGAGCGCATCGACTCGAGCTACGACCGCGGCAACCCCGTCGACTTCACGATCGGCCAGGGCCAAGTGATGAAGGGACTCGAGGACGGAGTCCTCGGGATGCGTGTCGGCGGCAAACGCAAACTCGCGATCCCGTCCGAGCTCGGATATGGCGAGCCCGGCATCCCCGGCGTCGTGCCGCCGAATGCCGAGCTCGTGTTCGAAGTCGAGTTGGTCGAAGTCGTCGGTCCTTGAGCGACCGCGTCAGGGCAAGACGACGAACGAGACGCCCGCGGTCAAGTTCGACTTGAACGGGTCGGCGACGTCGCGCGAGTAGCACTGCGCGTCCACCGAGGCGCCGGCGACCAACGACGGATCGGTCCCCGCGCAGATCTGCGCGTTGAAGTCGCTCGTGATCGAACCCGAGCACGACGCCGCCGATCCGCCCGAGAGCTGCGGCGCGAGCCGCGTCGTGGGCGCCTTCACGCACATGAAGCCGCCCTGGAACGGGACGCCTTGTTGTCCGCTCGTGCCGTAGAACCAGACGCCGAACTTGTTGCCGATCAAGTTCGTCGCGACCAAGTCGAAGGAATCCGTCGAGCACGTCGACACGCTCGGCGTGCCCATCCAACCGACGAGCGGCGTGCAGCCGAGGCTGTTGACCTTGGCGGTGCAGTAGGTCGAGACGCCGCCGGTGGGCGAGCACGATCCGTCGCCGTCGATCGCGAGATAGAGACTCGCGAACGGGTTCTGCGGGAAGCCTCCGAACCAATAACAGCCGGTGGCCACGCCGAAGCCACCACCTGGACAGAGCTCCTGACCGCTGCCGTTCGAACCGTCGGTGTTGAGCCACATCTGATCGAGTGTGTCGAGCCCGTGTCCGCACGGAGCTCCAGTGTTCGGATCGACGCCCGGGGGATAGTGGAACGTGCCTCCGCCCGGCGCGCTCGCGACGGGGTTGCCGGCGATCCAGGGGCCAGCGGAACCCGAGCCGAGTTGTGTCGGCGTGTTGTTCTGCGAGAAGCGGAACGTGAACGTGTCGGCGCTGCTCGGCCCGGCGTCCAGGCAAACGCCGCTGGTGCCGAGCGTGAAGGCGACGATCCAGCAACTCTGCGCGCCCGCCGACGTCGAGCCCGGCAGCGGAAAACCGAGCGCGGAGCTGTCGAACGAAGCGATTCCCGCCGTGAACTTCGGCGGCGCCGATGGACCGAAACCGCACGAACCGCCCGTTTGAGTCTCGGTGTCGTGGAGCTCCCAATCGATGTCGACGATGCCGGTCGGCGCGGTCGTGCAGTAACCGAACTGGAGCGATGTCGCTCGATGGTCCGGATACCACACTTGCGAGCCTCCAAACACGATTTCGGGCACTCGGCCTTCGTCGTAGAAGTCCTCGCACGACGACATCGTGTAGGTGTCGAGGACGCTGCACGTGTTGTTGTAGATCGTGTTCAGCGCAGACGCGGCCGCCGGCGCGGAGACGAACTTGCCGGTGCGCAGCTCGAACACGCCTGCGTGTTTGACTGTGGCACCGATCGGTTTCAGTCGACTGTGGTCGATCGACTGCGCGAAGGCGGACGTGGTGAGCGCTGCGAGCGCGAGAGCGAACTTCAAGCGAGACTTCATGTTGGATCTCCAGTAGTGCAAGGCCTCCCTCGTCTGGCCTGACACTACCAGGAACGTCGCCGATTCGCGCGGAGGCCCCCCACGACGGATCCGGGCACGCCGCGCGTCGCGAATCTCGGAGCGAGGAGCCGAGCAGGTTCCACGCGTCGCGATTACGGCATCACGACGAACGAAGTCACGGCCTTCAGGTTCGTCGTGCTCGGACTCGCCGGGTCACGCGACCAGCCCTGCGCCGCGACTTGCGCGCCGGCGACCGGCGACCGGCGACCAGCGACCAGCGACCAGTGACAAGCGACAAGCGACAAGCCGCGCGTCGAGACCGCTGCAGATGCGATGATCGAAGTCGGTGAGGATGTGGCCGACGCGCGCTGAGCCTTGGCCACCGCTCGATCGCACTCCGAGACGTCGGATCGTCGGCTTGACGCACAACTGTCCGCCTTGGAACGGGATCCCCGTGACGCCATTCGTACCGTGCGCCCAATGCGAACAGCGCGATCAGCGCGATCAGTGCGATCAGTGCGATTGGCGCGGGCGCCGCGGACGCCGGCCATCGCTCTTACTGACGCGACGCGACGTGGTTTCGGTTGCCGCATTCTCGATTCCCGGCGCGCGCGGCGCGTCGCGACCGCGGAACAGCCTCTTCCGCGTCGACGAGATCGACGGTCTGGGCAAGACGCTGCGCGTCCGCCGCCGAACCGAGACGAACGACGGACCGCGCGCCGGACCGAGATCCGGACGCACGGCCCGCCGCGTGGAGACGAGACTGCGCGATCAGGGTGCGATGACGAACGAGATCGCGGAGGTCAGGTTCGTCGTGCTCGGGCTCGCCGGATCACGCGACCAGCATTGCGTGCCGACGAGAGCACCCGCGACGAGCGCGCTGTCGGAACCGCTGCAGATCCGCGCGTTGAAGTCCGTGGTGATCGCGCCGTTGCACGCGGAGCCTTGGCCGCCGGAGTTCTGCACGTTCAAGCGCTTGATCGCCGGCTTGATGCACAGGTGGCCGCCCTGGAACGCGATCCCGGAGAGTCCGTTGGTGCCGTAGAACCAGAGGCCGTTCTTGTTGCCGAGCAGGTTCGACGCGTGGAGCTTGAAGCCCGTCGTCGCGCACGTGCTGACTCGCGGGATGCCGACGGCCATCACGGCGGGCGTGCAGCCCAGACTGTTCACCTTGGCGGTGCAGTACGCGATCACGTTGCCCGTGGTCGTGCAGCTTCCGTCGCCCTCCATCCGCAGGAAGATGCCGCCGAACGGATTCGTCGGATAACCGCCGAACCAGTAGCAGCCGGTGCTCGGCGCTCCGGTCCCGCCGGTCGTGCACACGCCACCCACCGTGCCGGCATCTTGGTTGATCCAGAACGCGTCGAGGTTGTCGAGACCGCTGCCGCAACCGCCGGCGCAAGCAGGCAAGTTGAACGTGCCGCAACCCGGAACACCGGTGCCCGGCGCACCGGCGAGGATCGGCCCCGCGGTGCCGCCGCCCATCTGCGCCGGCGTGTTGTTCTGCGAGAAGCGGAACACGAATTGATCCGCGGAGTTCGCGCCGGACGTCAGACACGTCGTGATCGTGCCGGTGCTGAAGCCGATGATCCAACACCCCGGTCCGCTCGCGGACGTCGCGCCGGGCAACGGGAATCCGGCCGCGGAGCTGTCGAAGAATGCGACGCCCGCAGTGAACGGCTGCGGAGTGCCTGCGCTGCCGAAGCCGCACGAGCCGCCGGCGAGTCCCGCCTGCGTGTCGTAGAGCTCCCAGTCGAGGTCGACGAGTCCGGTCGTGGCGGACGTGCAGTACGCGAGTTCGATCGTCTCGAGGCTGTGGTTCGGGTACGTCGTCGGCCCGACCTGCGAGGGCACGCGACCTTCGTCGTAGAAGTCCTCGCACTCCGCGACCGCCGTGTAGAAACCGGCGACACACGTGTTGTTGTAGACGTTCTGCAGCACGAGGCTCAGCGGGCCTGCGCCACCCGCCGTGTGGAACCGTCCCGTGCGGATGTTGAACACGCCCGCGTGCTTCGGAGTCTTCGTCACGGGATGCACCTTGCTCAGGTCGATGCCTTGAGCGGACGCGAGCGAGGCGAGACATGCGAAAGCGGCGAGCAACAAGGATTGTCGATTCATCGAACTCTCTTGTCGTTGGGCTCCGCGCCGTGAGGCGAGGAGCTGGGACCGCGCGCGAGGGGTGCCACGCGCTCGCTGTTGAGACCGAGTCGGCCCGCCGAAAGGTTCCGCGAAATCACGAAGGCTCCCGCCATCGCGCCCGGTGCGAGTTCGCACGGACGATCGCGTCTCCGTCACCGTGCAATGCGAATCGAACGCACGAAAAAGCGGAGCGTGCGTCACCGCACGCTCCGCCGTTCAAAATGAAGCAGTCGACTACTTCTTCTGCTTCGCGGCTTCGTCGAGCTTCGCGAGGTACTTCTCCGGGCTCGCGCGGAACTCCTTGATGCACTTCTTGCAGCAGAAACGCACCAGTCGATTGCCGTGCAAGATCTCGATCGCGTCGTCGCCGAGCGTGTCGCCGCCCATCACGACGCACGTCGAAAGCGGATAGCCCTTGCGCTGCGACGCCATGTAAGCCGTGTCGAGCTTCTTCAGCGACGACTCGGGGTCCTTCTTGAACTCACCGACGCACTTCTCGCAGCAGAAGCGCACGAGCCGAGTGTTGTGCACGACGTCGACGGCGCCTTCGCCGAGCTTCTCGCCGCTGACCGGGCACTTCTCCATCGGGTACGCGGCCTTCTGCACGCGCACGACGGCTTCGTCGATCTTCTTGAGCGCGTCCTTGGGATCACCCTTCACTTTCGCTTCGCACCGGCCACAGCACGTGCGCACCAAGCGACCTTCGACGAGGAAGCTCTTCGCATCCGGCCCGAGCTTCTCGCCGCTGACGACGCACGTGTCGAGCGGGTAGAGCGCGGTCTGGTACGCGATCCGCATCTCGTCGGAGTCCTGGCCCTTCGGCGCTTCGCGTTTCGCGCCTTCGCCTTCCTTCGCTTTCTCGCCGCCTTGTTCGCGCTCGCGCTTCTTCTCACCACCTTGCTCTTGAGCGCGTTCTTGGCCGTGACTCGCCGCTTCCGCACGGACTTCGTTCGGGAGCAAGAGCGCCGTCGAGAGCAGCGCGCCGAGTACGGTGATCGCCAATCGCAGTTTCATCCTGTTTCCTCCTGTTGGGGTTTCCTGAGCCGCGGATTGTACGCAGCGTCCGCGGAGAGCAATGGCGAGAGCTTGGTCCGTGTCCTGGACTAACGGCCCAGACACGTTCAGCGGCGCACGAACAGCGCAGGGATGAGTTCCAGCGCCGCCACGGCGACGACCGACGCTCCGAGCGGGAAGTCCCACGCGAACGAAACGTACACACCACCGACGACGGCGAGCACGCCGAAGAGCGACGACGCGACGAGGAATCGATTCATCGAGCTCGCGAACGGCCGCGCCGCGAGCGGCGGCAAGACGATCAAGCCGAACAGGATCGTCGGACCGAGCGTCATCGTGCCCGCCGCGACGGTCACGCCGACGAGCACGTTGAGCAGCGACTCGAACGCGACCACGCGCTTCCCGAGCACGACGGCGAATTCGCGGTCGAAGCTGACGAGCACCAGATCGCGGTAGAAGACCACGATCGCCGCGACGACGATGCCGAGCAGGACCGAGATCGTCTCGAGTTCGTGGACGCCGACGCCGAGGATCTCGCCGGCGAGCAGTTCGTCGACGAACGACTTGCCGACGGGCGAGAGCCTGCCGAACACGTACGTCGCCGCGTTCGCGATCGCGAAAGCCGCCGCGACGCGACCGATCTCGCTGCCACCGCGCCGTCCGAGCCACACGAGCGCGAAGAGCCCGCCGAACGTGAACGTCGCGGCCCACGCGAGGTGGTAGTTCATCACGGCGTGCGTGTCGGAGAGCGCCATCTCGAGCGTGACGTCGCCGAGCCCGACGTGGCTCGCCCACCACGGCATCAACACGAAACCGAACACGACGCCCGCGGCGGCGAACTGCGGCAACGCGATGCCGTAGAAGCTCGTGCGCCGCAGGAAGAGGAACACGCCGATCAGCGGACACGCGAGGCCGGCGATCGCCGCGGCGGTGAGCGCGTACCGGAAGAGATCGATGCGTTCGCCCCACGTGATGTCCATCAGTCGTCCTCGGGCGCGCCGTGAGTGTCGAAGAGTTCGTCGAGTTGGTCCGGTCGCAGGAGCTCGCGCGGATCGCCGTGTCGCACGGCGCCGCCGGACACCCAGAGGACTTCGTCGACGGCCTGGCGCACCAACGCGAGGTGGTGGCTGACGAGCAGGATCGCGAGACCTTCGCGGTGCAGTCCGCGCAAGAGCTCGAGGATCCGCGCTTGTGCGGCGCGGTCGACGCCGCTCGTCGGTTCGTCGAGCAAGAGCACGTTCGGTTTCGTCAGCAACGCACGTGCGATCAGCGCGCGCTGGCGTTGCCCGCCCGAAAGCGACGAGAAACGCGCGGACTCCTTCTCCGCGAGCCCGACGCGCGCGAGCACCGTGCGCGCCGCTTCGCGATCTGCGTGCGTGAGCGAGCGCCATCCCGAGAGACGCCGATACGCGCCCATCTCGACGACCTCTTGGACCGTCAGTGGATAGAGCGGATCGAGCGACTCACGCTGCGGTACGTACCCGATCGTCGCGCCGCTGCGCTCGACGGTTCCGCCGAGCGGCTTCAGGAGCCCGAGGATGCCGCGGAAGAGCGTCGTCTTCCCCGCGCCGTTCGGTCCGACGATGCCGAAGAAGCGGCCGGCGCGGATCTCGAGATCCACGCCGGCCACGACGGCACGACGCGAGTAACCGAACGATGCTCCGCGGATGCGGATCAACGCCATGCGAGTTCCTCGTGGCGCAGCCGAGGAGCGCGTCGCGACGGCCGGCGCAGCGATGCTTCGTGAGCGACCGCGGGACCACGGATGCTCTGGCACGGCAACGCGGGCAGACCGATGGTCGCCGAGCACGACGGTTCGTGCGCGACGGGGAAGCGCGGACGCTTCCGAGGTCCGATCGACGACGGCGCCAACGGAACCCTACGGCCCCTTCGCCGGGCTCAAGGCTTCGCCGAGGCGACGATGCACGAGGTCCATCATCGCGATCCACGTGTCCGTGCCCGCGATGCCCCCGCACTGGTTCGGCAGCTCGACGGCCTTGCCACCGACCGCTTCGGCGACGCGCGCGACGGTGTCGTCGTTCGACCACGGAGCGGTCAACACCGTCGTGCAGCCGGTCTCCTTCATCTTCGCGATCAGCTCCGCGAGATGGTTTGGCGTCGGCGGGATGCCCGGTTTGGCTTCGATCGAGCCGACGATGTCGATGCCGCACGCTCGGCAGAGGTAGCCGTATTCCTGGTGGTACACGACGACCTTCTTGCCGCTCCAAGCCTTGCGCTGCTCGCTCCAACGCGCTTCGGCCTCGTCGAGGCGCTTCTCGTAGTCGGCGAAGCGCTTCGCGTAGAGCTCCTTCGAGCCCGCGTCGACTCGAATGAGTCCGTCGCGCACCCGCTCCGCCATGAAACGACCCGCTCGCGGATCGAGGTTCATGTGCGGGTTGCCTTGCGGGTGCACGTCTCCGGCTTGGCGGGAGACGTTCGCCGGCTTGTCGAGCGCCTCCCAGCCCTCCGACACGTTCACGAACCCGGGAGCGCCGGGTTGGATCCTCGGGTTGCGCGCGGTCTCCATCAGTCCGGGCACGAACGCGACTTCGAGCGACAGTCCGACCTGCACGAACACGTCGGCCTTCGAAAGCGCGACGAGGTGCGACGGTCGCGCAGTGACCAAGTGCAGGTTCTCGCGGCCCTTGGTCAACGCCGTGACGTCGACGCGTTCGCCGCCGACCTCGCGCACGATGTCGGCGAGATCGGGGATCGTCGCGACGACCTTCAGTTTGTCGGCGGCCTGCGCGTCCGTGGCGAACGCGAACAGGCCGACGAGCAGAGAGAGGACGAGTGTCTTCATCGTGAGCCTCCGATCACCAATTCAGGCCGTGTTGGTGCGAGCCCAGGAACACCGTGTACTGCACCGCGAAGCGCGTCGCGTCGGAACCGGCGTCGACGTCGGTCTGCGTCGCCGCGAAGCGTAGGCGGTGGTACTCGGAGAACCAGTGCGTGTAGTAGAGCTCGACTTCCGCGAGGTCGGGAGTGCCGGCTTCGGGTAGTTCGCACGTGCTGAACTGCACCCCTGCGGAGTCGTTCTTGGTCCACGCGTAGTCGCCGAAGACGTAGAAGCCGCTGGTCGTCTCGTCGAACGCGGCGAGCGTCGAGTCGACGCGATCGCCTGTCGCGACGAGGAACTCGCCGCCGAACGTCGCCTTGCGCGTACCGGTGTCGTCGCTCCAGCCGTACGTCGCGTCGAGCCCGAGAACCGTGTCGTCGAGCCCCGCGACGCTGCCGCCGCCTCCGGTGTCGACGGCCTCGAAGTCGGGGATCATCCGCGCCGAAGCGCCGAGCTGGAACACGCCGCTCTCGCCGACGTCGGTGAAGCCGGTGACGCGCGCCGTGAAGTTGAAGTCGCCGAGGCTCGTGCGCTCCGCGACTTCACGCGCGACCGCCGCGTCCTCCTCTTCGGGGAACAACGAACGGAATACGCCGAACGAAGCGCGGATCGCGGTCTCGTCGCCGCTCGCCCACCAGTGGTCGAGCTCGACGCCGTCGCCTTTCACTTCCTCGCCGAGGTACGTGCGCAGGACCGCTGGCCGCTCGAGCGTGCGCAGATCGTGGATGTGCGCCTGCATCTGCTTGCCGAAGTCGACGAAGAAACGCCCCGCGCGAATCGTCGTGTTCGAACCGAGCCCGACGTAGTGGACCGCGGCTTCTTCGAGGTCGGGAGCTTCGCCCTCCGACGTCAACACGATGTAGGCCCACGCCTTGGGATCGACCCAGGCGTTGGCGACGAGTTCGCCGGAGCGAATGGTCGCGTTCCAGCCGTCGACGCCGCCGTCTTCGTCGAGGTAGTCGGCGATCGAGTCGATGGCGATGCCGAACGCTGGGTTGAATTCGTTGGAGAAACGGGTCGCCTGCCCGAGGTTGCCGCCCATCGTGGGCATGCCAGGCGTCTGGAAAGCCGCGCCTTGGGCGAACACGGCGGACGGAAACGAGAGCGCCACGCAGGCGCGGAAGGAGAGAGAGTTCATCCGAGAATGGAGTTCCGAAGCAGAGAGAGGATCGAGGAGGAGGACGGACGACGGGACGCACGTGCGTGCCGTCGCGCAGCGGACCGACGCGGGCTCTCGAGCGAGCACTCGCCATCGGTCGGGTCGCGAGCCGCGAGACCGCGCGGCGACCCGGATCAGGCGCTCGGAGGTCCTTCTCGAGGCGGCGACTGCTTCGGAGCGAGCAAGAAACGACGCTCGTCGCGGCTCGGCACCGCGGCGTCGGGCACACCGTGCAGCGGCGACGTCTCCCACTCGATCGCCGCGAACGCGCGGGTATCGAGCGGAACGCTCGGCTGCGTCAATGCGACGAACGCGCAGTGCTCGTGATGCGCGTCGTTCGGGTGAGTCGCCGTCAGCGCGACGCCGTGCTCGCCCAGTCCCTGGTGACTCGCGACGTCGCATTCGGGCGCGGCGCTCGCTTCGACGAGCTCGCCGTGATCGGCGCAGATCTCGTGGTGCGCCGTCGAGTCGTGCCACGCGTGCGCGAACCAGCCGAGCACGAAGAGCAGCAGGCTCCACGCGACGACGCGCGGCCGGCGGTGCAACGGAAGGTTCTGCGTGGGCATGGGACGGCGCGCTTAGGGCGCGACGGTGGAACGCGATTGCAAGGGCGGAGGCCGAACTTGTCAATTCGCCGCGCTCGGACACGCGCCGGAAAAGCACTGCGAGCGAGCTCCGTGCGGAACTCGCTCGCAGCGTTTACCGAAAGTTCGGGAACCGCGCGCGCAGTTCCCGCCCTCGGCGAGGAATCAACCTTCGATCTTCTGACCCGTCACCGGGCAGACCTTGGTTTCGCATTCCTTCTTGGCTTCGCAGCCTTCCTTCGCCTTCATGTCGCAGCCGGCCTTCTCGGCGCAGCACTCGGACTTCGGCGCGTTCGGGCTCGACGCGTCGCCCATCGAAGCCTTCTTCTCGGAAGCACAGGCGGCGGCCAGGCAGAGCGCCAGACCCAGGACAATCGTCTTCATGGTGTGTTTGTTTCGGTGTCTCGATGCCCGCCGGGGCTACCGACGAGCGGACCAGATGGATTTTGGGTGGTGATCACCCCCAGACCGTCCGCTTGCGGCCGGCCCGCGGGAGGCACGAGCCTACGGACTCGACCCCACCTCGGTAGTTAAACTTGGATGGGCCCTGGGGGGCCGCGCCGGACCGCGCCGCGATGGACGATCCCAACTCTTTGCCTGAACTCGACTTGCACCGCCGCACGTGGGCGGAGGCCGAGCGTTTGGTCCGGCACGCGCTGCATACGTGGCGCCTCCAGGGCGTCGAGAACGCGGTGCTGGTCACCGGCCGCGGCTGGGGCAACGCCCGCCAAGAACCGGTGCTGCGGACGAAACTCGAGCGCTGGCTCGAGACGCCCGACGCGCGCGCGCTCGGCGTGCGGCAGTGGCGTCGCGTCGCGCGCGACGGCGCGCTCGAAGTTTCGCTCGCCCGTCGGGGCTCGCGAGATTGAACGTCAGGGCTCGCTGCGATCGGCCCAGCGCTCGTTCGGCGGCGCGCGCCACTCCGCGAGGCGCGAGAGCAAGCGCTCGGGATCGCGTTCGGACCACGCGAGTCGCCGGTAATCGGCCCGGATGAAGCCTTCCACGACGGCGCGGTCGAAGAGCGTGTTCAACGGCTCGAAGTACCCGTCGACGTCGTAGAGCGCGCACGGCTTGTCGTGGATGCCGAGCTGCGCCCACGTCAGCACCTCGCAGAACTCGTCGAAGGTGCCGAAGCCGCCGGGCAACGCGACGAAACCGTCGGCGAGCTCGACCATCTTCGCTTTGCGCTCGTGCATCGTGCGCACGACCACGAGCTCGGTGAGCCCACGATGTCCGACCTCGCGCACGACGAGCGAGCGTGGGATCACGCCGATCACTTCGCCACCGCTCGCGAGCACGCTGTCGGCGATCACGCCCATCAAGCCGATGTTGCCACCGCCGTAGACGAGCCCGAAGCCGTGCGCGACGAGCCTCGCGCCGAAATCGCGCGCGGCCGCGGCGTAGCTCGGTCGGACTCCGACGCTCGACCCGCAGAAGACGCAGACTCGCTTCGTCGCCATGCGCGCGTCAGTGAACTCCCGAACCGGTCGCGTCGAGATCGGTGTCGCCGACGTCGTAGAGCAGCTTCCACGTGCCGTCCTCGTGTTTGCGCCACACGTCGAAGTAACGGCCGCTCGCGACGACGCGCACGGTGCCGTCCGCTTCGCGGTACAGCACGCGCCAGCGGCCCGTCGTCGAGCCGAGGTTCCCCGCCTCGGAGACGCGCGCGTCGTCGGGCGTCCACTCGAGCGAGTTCGCCGGATCGGCGAAGAACGCTTCCATGTGCGCTCGGATCGCGGCGTGGCCGGTGATCGGCGCGAAGTCGTCGCCGACTTGCGAGCCGTGTTCGTCGAAGGCCGTCAGCCAACCCTCGACGCCGCGCTCGGCAGTCCGCGCACAGAATTCGCGGTCGGCGGCGAGCAGTGCATCGCGTTCCGGCGAGGACGGCGAAACGCTCGACGCGCTTCGACACGCGCCGAACAGACACGCAAGGACGAGAACGCGGAGCATGCGGCGCATCATCGCGAGCCTGTACGTCTCGCGCAAACGCGATTCCGTTCGCGGCGCGTGGCACGGCCGACGCGAACGGCAGCTCTTGCTCGCTCGGCAACGCGAGCACGCCGCGCGAGCGCGCCGCGGCGTCGCTCGTGCGCGCCGACGGTCGGCGCGGCAGTTGCCGACACGGCGCCCGCGCGACGGCGCGGACTCGACGCACACACGCGTGCGGCACGTCAGCCTCGCGTCAATCCCGGCGCGCCCCTCGTTCGCGACCGTGGACGTCGCCAGAATCGGCCGCGTCCGTCATTCGAGGCCCAAGACCTCCATCCCCATGTCACGAATCCCTGCCCTTTCGTCCCTCTTCGCTCTCTTCCTCTGCGGCGCGACCGCGCACGCGCAGTATTCGCCCGACGCGGTGATGCTGAAGCAGCCCGACGTCAGCCGCGAGCACATCGCCTTCGGCTTCGGCGGCGATCTCTGGCTCGTCGACAAACGCGGCGGCGTCGCGCGCGTGCTCGCGTCTCCCGACGGTGCCGAGTCGTTCCCGCGCTTCAGCCCCGACGGCAAGGAAGTCGCCTTCGTCGCGAGCTACGCGGGCGGCAGCGACGTCTACGTGCTCTCGATCGACGGCGGCGTGCCGCGCCGCGTCACGCACCACCCCGACAACGAAGTGCTCTGCGATTGGGATCCGAGCGGCAAGGAGCTCGTCTACTTCTCGAGCGCGCTCTCCGGCCAACGCCGCGCGCCGAAGCTCTTCCGCGTCTCGAAGGACGGCGGCCAACCGACGCCGTTGCCGGTGCCGTACGGCACGTTCGGCGCGATCGATCCGACGAGCACGTGGCTCGCGTACACGCCGGTGACGCAGTCGGAGTTCCGCACGTGGAAGCGCTACCAAGGCGGCATGGCGCAGGACATCTGGCTCTTCAACCTGAAGACCAACGAGTCGAAGCGCATGACGTCGTTCCCCGGCACCGATTGCCTGCCGGCGTGGCACGGGCGCGAGATCTACTTCCTCTCCGATCGCGACGACGTCGGCCGCTTGAACGTGTGGCGTTTCGACAGCGCGAGCGGCACGACCGAAGCGGTCACGAAGTTCACCGACGACGACGTGCGCTTCCCCTCTGCCGGTCCCGAAGACCTCGTCTTCACGGCGGCGGGCAAACTCCACCGCTACGAGTTCGCGTCGAAGAAGGTCGTGCAGGTCGACGTCGTGCTGCCGAACGACCGTCCGAACCTCGTCGCCGCGAAGATCGACTGCGCGCCGTTCGTCGCGAGCGTCGCGCCGGGTCCGAAGGGCAAACGCATCGCGGTCGAAGCGCGCGGCGAGCTCTTCAGCGTGCCCGTGAAGGAAGGCGCGGTGCTCAACCTGACGCAGACCGACGGCGTCGCGGAGCGACAGCCCGCGTGGAGCCCGGACGGCAAGTGGATCGCCTACGTCTCCGATCAGAGCGGCGAGAACGAGATCTGCGTCCGACCGGCCGATGCGACGGGCACCGCAGCCGAACGCACGCTGACGAAGCTCGGGCCGGGCTACCGCTTCGCACCGAGTTGGTCGCCCGACTCGAAGTCGCTCGCGTTCACCGCGAACGACGGCTCGCTCTCGATCGTCGACGTCGAGAAGGGCGAAGTCCGCAGGCTCGACGCCGACCCCGACGGCCAACCGATCGGCGTGCAGTGGTCGCCGGATTCGCGTTGGCTCGTGTACTCACGCCGCGCCGCCGAGACGCGCAACGCCGCGATCTGGTTGTGCGACACGCGCGACGGGAAGCTGCACCAAGTCACGTCGGGCAAGTTCAACGACCGCTCGCCGAGCTTCGACACCGAAGGCGCTTGGCTCTTCTACGCGTCGAGCCGCATCTTCGAACCCGTCTACTCCGAGTTCGACGAGACGTGGATCTACGGCAACTCGCAGAAGCTCGTCGCCGTGCCGTTGCGCGCCGAAGTGAAGAATCCGTGGGCGCCGAAGGACGATTCGGAAACCGCCGACGAAGAGTCGGACGAGTCCAAGGAGGAGAGCGAAGCCGTCGCGAAGGCCGACGCCGAGAAGTCGGGCGCGCCGGAATCCGCCGAAGCCAAGGACGCCGCGGGCAAGGAAGACGGTGCGAAGCCCACAAAGCCCGTGAAGCCAGTGGATATCGAGCTCGCCGGCTTCGAAGCGCGCGCGTTGCTCGTCGACGCGCCCGGCGGCCGCATCGCGAGCGTGCGCGGCGCCAAGGGCAAGATCGCGTACCTGCGCTTGCCGCGCCTCGGCGCCGAGAGCGGTGAAGCGAGCGACGACGACGAAGCACCCGGTCCGAACGGGACGCTCTGCTACTTCGACTTGGAAGACGAGAAGGAGCACGTCGTGCTCGCGGGCGTCGGCGGATTCGAACTCCTGCCGGGCGGCGCCAAAGCGCTGGTCGACGCGGGCGGCTACGCGATCGTCGAACTCGCGGAGGGCCAGAAGGCCGACGAGAAGATCGCGCTCGAGCACCTCGAAGCGACGATCGATCCGCGCCGCGAATGGCGGCAGATCGTCACCGAGGCCGGGCGCCTGATGCGCGACTACTTCTACGTGCCCGAGATGCACTACGTCGACTGGTCGGCGGTGGTCGCGCGCTACGTGCGTGCGCTCGACGACTGCACGAATCGCGCGGACGTCGACTTCCTGCTCCGCGAACTCGTCGCGGAACTCAACGTCGGCCACGCGTACGTCGCGAGCCCGCCCGCGATGCACGGCCAGACGGCGCCGCCGAGCGTCGGCTTGCTCGGCTGCGATTGGACGCTCGAGCGCGGCGGCTATCGCATCGCGCGGTTCGTCGGCGGCGGCGACTACGACGTCGACGCGCGTTCGCCGCTCACGCTGCCGGGCGTCGACGCGCGCGTCGGCGACTTCCTGCTCGCCGTCAACGACGTGCCGGTCGATGCGTCGCGCAACGTCTACGCTGCGTTCGAAGGCACGGTCGGACGGCCGACGTGGATCACGCTCAACGCCGAGCCGACCCGCGATGGCAAGGAGCGGCGCGTGCTCGTCGAGCCGCTCGCGTCCGAAGGCGAGCTCCGCTACCGCGATTGGGTGGCGAGGAACCGTGCGCGCGTCGCGGAGCTCACGCAAGGGCGCGTCGGCTACGTGCACGTCCCCGACACCGGCATCCACGGCCAGAACGAGCTCGTGCGCCAGTTCATGGGCGAGTTCTCGAAGCCCGCGCTGATCGTCGACGAACGTTGGAACGGCGGCGGACAGATCCCGACGCGCTTCATCGAGCTCTTGAACCGCCCGATCACGAACTACTGGGCCGTGCGCCACGGCGAGGACTGGTCGTGGCCGCCCGTCGGACATCGCGGACCGAAGTGCATGCTGATCAACGAGTCGTCCGGGTCCGGCGGCGACTGCTTCCCCTACTTCTTCCGTCAAGCCGGGCTCGGCAAGCTGATCGGCACGCGCACCTGGGGCGGGCTCGTCGGCTTGAGCGGCAACCCGGGCTTCGTCGACGGCTCGTCGATCACCGTGCCGACGTTCGGCTTCTACGAGAAGGACGGCACGTGGGGCGTCGAGGGCCACGGCGTCGATCCCGACATCGAAGTCATCGACGACCCGAGCCTGATGGTCGACGGCGGAGATCCGCAGTTGCTCGCCGCGGTGAAGCAGATGCTCGCCGAACTCGACGCGACCAAGACCGAAGCGCCGAAGCGGCCCGCGTCGCCCAATCGCGCCAGGGCAGGCATCGCGCCGGCGGATCACTGATCGTCCGCGAAGTTCGCCGCGCGCGCGGCGAACCGCACGAGCCGCGGCGCCCGTCGGAGTCCCCGGCGGGCGCCGTGCTCATTCCGCGGCGAACAGCCGCTCGCGCGCCGCGTCGAGGATCGCCGCGACGGCGGGGTTCTTGACGCGGCGTTCGACCGAGATCGCCCAGAAGCGTTCGCGCAAATCGTCGCTGCGCCCGACGACGCGCACGTCGAACTGAGCGAGCACGTCGCGTTCGACCGCGGTCGGCGCGGGGAAGAGGCCGAGCCCGTTCTGCGCGAACGCCTTGATCAGCGCGCTGTCGGCTATTTCCGCGACGATCTGCGGCCGCAGACCTTGGCGTTCGAACCACGGGTCGAGCGCGCGCCGCAGCGCGGTGTCCTCCGTCGGCAGGATCAACGGCTCGACGCCGAGGCTCGCCGGGAAATCGCGCTTCGCGCGTTTCGCGAGCGCCTCGACGCCGAACCACGTCACGCCGCACTCGCCGAGCAAGTGCGCGTACGCCTTGACGCGCGAGCCCGGCGGCAGAGGCGAATCGCTGAACACGACGTCGAGCGAGTGCTGCGAGAGCCGCGCGAAGAGCTCTCGCACCGACGCTTCGTGCACGACGAGTCGCACCGGTTCGGGCCCGCGCAACGCCGGCTCCAGCAAACGCCGCACGAGCAGCTTCGGCAACACGTCGTCGACCCCGACGACGAGTTCGACGGGCCGACCGGTCGGCCGGCGTTTGACGACGTCGAGCAGCTCGCGGCCGAGCCCGAAGATCTCGTCCGAGTAGCGATAGACGACGCGCCCGATCTCGGTGAGCTCGAGTCCGCGTCCGACGCGCACGAAGAGCTTCTCGCCGAGCGCCTGCTCGAGCTCGCGGATCTGTCCGCTGATCGTCGGGTGCGTCAGGTGCAGGCGCTCGGCCGCGCGTGCGACCCCACCTTCCTTGGCGACGGTCCAGAAGTACAGCAAGTGGTGGTAGTTGAGCCATTCCATCGGACGCCTTCTGTCGGTTTTCCCGAACGATAGCCGTGAAACTATCGAATTGTCGACAGCCCATCTCTGGCCGATCTTGTGGGCACACGTTCGCCCCACCGCGGGGCGGACCTCCACCTGCCAACCGCCAACCACAGCCCAACGATGAAGCTGCAAGTGCACTGGAACGGTCTTTCCGCCACTCCGACGCTGCGCGAACACCTCGAACGGCGACTCGCTTTCGCGCTCGGCCGCTTCGGCGACGAAGTGCGCCAGGTCCACGCCCGCCTCGCCGACCTGAACGGCCCGAAGGGCGGTGTCGACAAGCTGGTCTCGCTGCGCGTCAGCGGCCGGCGGCTCAAGACCCTGATGGTCACCGACTCGGACTCCAACCTCTGCGCGGCGATCGACCGCGCGGCGGACCGCGTCGGTCGGGCGATCGGTCGCGCTCTCGACCGGCTCCAAGACCGCGGCCTCGTGAACCGCGAGTTGCTTCCCGAACGCGCGCGCACGACGCGCCGTCGCTAGTCCGGAAGCCAACGGACCTCGTTCGACATGATCGCCGAAATCACTGGCTCGATCGGTTCTCCGCTCCTCTGGGGCGGCTTCCTGGTCTTCGTCCTCGGGATGCTCGCGCTCGACCTGGGCGTGTTCCACCGCAAGGCACACGCGGTTTCCTTGAAGGAGGCCGCGATCTGGAGCTGCGTGTGGGTCGCGCTCGCCGGCGTGTTCGCGCTCGGCGTGCACACGTGGTACGGGCCCGAGCGCGCGCTCGAGTTCACGACGGGCTACGTGATCGAGAAGGCGCTCTCGGTCGACAACATCTTCGTCTTCGTCGTCATCTTCTCGTACTTCGCGATCCCGAACGCGCTGCAGCACCGAGTGCTCTTCTGGGGCATCCTCGGCGCGCTCGTGATGCGAGCGATCTTCATCCTCGCGGGCGGCGCGTTCCTGACGAAGTTCCACTGGGCGATCTACGTCTTCGGCGCGATCCTCGTGCTGACCGGCATCAAGTTGCTCGTGCAGAGCAACGTGCACTACAACCCGGCGTCGAACCCCGTCGTGAAGCTGTTCCGACGCTTCTTCCCGGTTTCCGGGCATCTCGACGGGCAGAAGTTCTTCACTCGCGAAGGCGCGAAGCTCGTCGCGACGCCGCTGTTCCTCGCGTTGCTCGTCGTCGAAGCGACCGACGTCGTCTTCGCCGTCGATTCGATCCCGGCGATCTTCGCGATCACGCAGGATCCGTTCATCGTCTTCACGTCGAACATCTTCGCGATCCTCGGCCTGCGCTCGCTCTACTTCCTGCTCGCCGGCGTGATCCACAAGTTCCGCTACTTGAAGCTCGGCCTCTCGTTCGTGCTGATCTTCGTCGGCGCCAAGATGCTCGCCGCGGACGTGTACAAGGTGCCGGTCGGCGTCTCGCTCGGCGTGATCGGCGGGATCCTCGGGCTCTCGGTGATCGCCTCGCTCGTCGTCAATCGCCGTGAAGCCGCGCGGTCGGCGGAAGGAGCGACGCCGTGATCCAACACGATCGCCCGCCGCGCGTCGGCGTGATCATGGGCTCGCGCTCCGACTGGACGACGATGGAGCACGCTGCCGCCACGCTCGATGCGCTCGGCATCGCGCACGAAGTCTCGATCGTGTCCGCGCACCGCACGCCCGACCGGTTGTTCGAGTACGTCGCGAGCGCGGAGGCTCGCGGGCTCCAAGTGCTGATCGCCGGCGCGGGCGGCGCCGCGCACCTGCCGGGCATGGCCGCCGCGAAGACTCTGTTGCCGGTGCTCGGCGTGCCGGTCGAGTCCCAGGCTCTGCGCGGAGTCGACTCGCTCTACTCGATCGTGCAGATGCCCGCCGGCGTGCCGGTCGGCACGCTCGCGATCGGCAAGAGCGGCGCGATCAATGCAGCGCTCCTCGCGGCGGCGATCCTCGCGCGTTCGGACGTGAACGTGCGTGCCGCGCTCGAACGATGGCGGACCGCGCAGACGGACGCCGTGCTCGCCGCCACGGATCCACGGGAGGTCGTCCAATGAAGCTCGGCATCGTCGGTGGTGGACAACTCGCGCGCATGCTCGCGCTCGCGGCGCACCCGCTCGGCGTGCGCGTGCAAGCGTTGTGCGCGCGGCCGGAGGACTCGGCGGGTCGCGTCACGTCGGCGCTCTTCGAGAGCGGCGATCGGCTGCGGGACCTGCGTTCGCTCGCGGCGGAGTCGGACGTCGTGACGTACGAACACGAGAACCTCGACCCGCACGACCTGCGCTCGGCGTGCGAGTCGAAGCCGATCGGGCCGCCGGTGCGCGCGCTCGAGCTGTCGCAGGATCGGCTGCTCGAGAAGCGCTTCCTGCGCGGGCTCGGCATCCCGGTCGCCGCATTCGTGCCGGTCGAATCGCGCGAGGAGCTCGAATGCGCCGTGGCGATGCTCGGGCTCCCGAGCATCCTGAAGACGCGGCGCGGCGGCTACGACGGCCGAGGGCAGCACCTCCTGCGCGACGACTTCGACGTCTCACTCGCGTGGTCGCGCCTCGGCGGTCGGCCGCTCGTGCTGGAGCAGCTCGTCTCGTTCGACCGCGAGCTGTCGTTGGTCGTCGTGCGCGACCGCGTGGGCGAAGTCCGCTGCTATCCGCTCGTCGAGAACGTACACGTCGACGGCATCCTGCGCGCGACGCTCGCACCCGCGGCGGACGTCGATCCACGCATCCAGCGGCTCGCGGAGGACTACGCGCGGCGCATCGTCGGAGCGCTCGACTACGTCGGCGTGCTCGCGATCGAGCTCTTCGAGTGCGGCGACGAGCTGCTGGTCAACGAACTCGCTCCTCGAGTGCACAACAGTGGCCACTGGACGATCGAAGGCGCGGAAACGAGCCAGTTCGAGAACCACGTGCGCGCCGTGTGCGGCCTGCCGCTCGGTTCGACGCGAGCCCACGGCACCAGCGTGATGCTGAACCTGCTCGGCACCTTGCCGCCGCGCGACGCGCTGCTCGCGATCCCTGGAGCGCACTTGCACGTGTACGACAAGTCGGAAGCGCCGGGTCGCAAGCTCGGCCACCTCACGGTGTGCGCGCCGGATCGGCGCACGCTCGCGGAACGGCTCGACCACGCGCTGCGCATCGTCGACCGAGGCGTCGGTCTACAGCGGCGATTGAAACTCGACGGATGGACTCGCTCGACCTCGTCCGTCTGAACCTCGCGTCGCCGATGGTCCTGGGCTTCGTGCTCGGGATCGTCGCGACGCTCCTGAAGAGCGAGCTCAAGCTGCCGGAGGCTTTGCACTCCGGGCTCTCGTCCTACTTGTTGCTCGCGATCGGGCTGAAGGGCGGCGGCGAGCTCGCGAAAGCGCCGCTCGACGAGCTCTCCGGCCCGCTGCTCGCGACGCTCGCGATCGGCGTGACGAGTCCGATCTGGTGCTTCGCGGCGCTGCGGACGTTCGGCAAGCTCGGCGTCGTCGACGCGGCGGCGATCGCGGCGCACTACGGTTCGGTGTCGGTCGTGACGTTCACCGCCTGCGGCACGTTCCTCGACGGCGCGCAAGTCGGGTACGAAGGCTTCATGAGCGCGCTGGTCGCGTTCCTCGAAGTGCCAGCGATCGTCGTGGCGATCCTGCTCGCGCGTCGCGCGTCGACGAGCGCCGCGCCGTGGGGCGAGACGCTACGCGAGGTCCTCGGCGGCAAGAGCAACCTCTTGCTCTGCGGCGGCGTCGCGATCGGCGCGCTGGCGGGTCCGTCGCTCGAGCAAGTGAAGCCGTTCTTCGTCGACCCGTTCAAGGGCGTGTTGACGCTGTTCCTGATCGACATGGGCGCGCTCGCCGCGAGACGGCTCTCCGATCTGCGCGCGGCGGGCGGCTTCTTGGCCGGCTTCGCGTTGGTCATGCCGCTCGTCAACGGCGCGATCGGCGCGATGCTCGGCGAGTTCGCGGGGCTCTCGCTCGGCGGCACGACGATCTTCGCGACGATGGTCGCGAGCGCGTCGTACATCGCGGCGCCCGTCGCGGTGCGAATCGCGTTACCGGAAGCGAACCCCGCGCTCTACCTGACTTCGTCGCTCGCGATCACGTTCCCGTTCAACCTGACCGTCGGGATACCCGTCTACCATGCAATCGCCCGCTGGCTCCACGCCTGATCCCGTACGCACCGTCGCGTTGAAGCGCGTCACCATCGTCGGCGAGGCGGTGCTCGAAAAGCGGCTCGTCGCGCTGGTCCGCGACGCCGGCGCAAAGGGTTTCACGCGGCTCGCGTGCAGCGGCGAAGGCTCGCGCGGCGTGCGCGCGAGCGACTGGGAAGGCGCGAACGTCAAGCTCGAGACGTTGGTGTCGGCCGAAGTCGCGAACGTGATCCTCGCGACGCTCGCGCGCGACTACTTCGAGCACTTCGCCGTCGTCGCCTACGTCGACGAAGTGCACGTCGTGCGCGGCGACAAGTACGTCTAGTCGCGAGCGCTCGGCCTGCGCCGCGCGCGCCGCATCACCCCCCGAGCGGCAGCACCCAGACGTTGCGGTAGCGCACCGGATTGCCGTGGTCCTGCAGGAGCAGCGGGCCGGTCGACGATTCCGCTTGGCCGAGCGCACCGCCGGTCGGGCCGTCGATCTCGACGTCCTTGTGAATCGGGATGCCGTTCTGCCACACCGACACGCGCGCGTTCGCAGTCTTCGTTCCGCTCCCGTCGACACGCGGCGCTGTGAAGCGAATGTCGTAGCTCTGCCACTCGTTCGGTCGCCGGCACGCGTTCGAGTCGGGCACCTTCTTGCCGTAGATCGCGCCGCAATCGCCGAGCGCGGGCTCGAGCCCGTACGAGTCGAGCACTTGGATCTCGTAACGGCCGTGCAGGTACACGCCGCTGTTGCCGCGCTCCTGACCGTGCGCGTCAGGGCCCATGTCGGGCGAGCGGAACTCGACGTGGATCAACGCGTCGCCGAACGTCGTCTTCGAGACGACGTCGCCGCCGCCGTTCACTTCCATCGCGCCGTCGACGAGCTTCCAACTCGCCGGCTTGCCGTCGCGCGTCGTGAAACCGTCGAGGCTCTTGCCGTCGAAGAGAGCGCGCGCGCCTTTCGGCGCACTCGCGGCGAAGTCCGGCCCGCGGATCGCCCAGTCGATGCCGCCGAGCACGAGACTCAGGTACGCGGGGCTCGCCCAGAGCTCCGGCCGGTGACCGAGCGACGTGTAGAACACGCGGCCGCGACCGAACGGCTTGCACCAAGTCACCGCATAGTCGCCGTCGGCGCGCGCACCCTTCGCGATCTCGACCGACGTCGGATCGAGCGCCATCAACACGGCGAGCGGATCGCGCGACCACTCCTTGAACTGGTAGATCTCGTCGGTGACCGTCCATGGCCGAGGCAGATGCGCGACGGCGGGATGCGCCGGCTCGTCGATCGTGACGCGCACTTCCTGGTGCCACGGGTGACCGTTGAAGAGCCCGCCGATCATGTCAACGTACGGTTGGAACTGATAGAAGGTGTCGGTCGCGCAGTGGATGCCGACGAACGCGCCGCCGTCGCGCATCCAGCGCATCAACGCGCTCTTGCCGGCTTCGCTGATCGGCAGTTCGCCGGTCGTGTAGAAGCACACTGCTTGCACGCCCGCGAGCGCCTCGGCCGTGATCTCGCTGCAGTCCTGCGTGCAGCGCACGTCGAAGCGACCTCGCGCGGCGTCGGCGAGCCCGCGTTCGGCGATCGCGAGCTCGTCCGGGCTCGGTCGCTTGACGACGTCGTGCACGAAGCCCGCCGAGTGCGTGAGGAAGAGCACCTTCGGGAGCGGTGCATCCGCGGGTGAGGGCTCCGATGCGAGCGCCGCAGCCGCGGCCGAACGCGCCGCGGGCTCGGACGTCGCGGACACGACGAGCGTCGAGAGGGTGAACCAGCCGGCGGCGAAGATCGAGAGCGACATCGGACCTCCTTGGATCGCCGCGATTCTAGGGTCGCGCTCGCCGCGCGTCGTGCGCCAACGGACGTGCTCGACCGTACGATGCCCGCGTGAGCGAGCACGGGAACCAGCCGCCGGAGCGCGAGACGACACCGCTGCCGCCGGAAGTCAGGAAGCTCGGTTGGATCAGCTTCTTGGTCGACGTCGCGAGCGAGATGCTCTACCCGCTGATCCCGGTGTTCGTCAGCGAGACGCTCGGCGCGCCGGGCAAGGCGCTCGGCTGGATCGAAGGCGCCGCCGAAGGCACGGCCGCATTCACCTCGGGCGTCGCGGGGCAACGCTCCGACCGCGTGAAGCGTCGCGTGCCGTTCGTGCGTTGGGGTTATGGGCTCTCGGCGTTGTCGAAGCCGCTGCTCGCGCTCGCATTCACGTGGCCGGCGGTGCTCGTGTTGCGCGTCGCCGACCGCATCGGGAAAGGCATCCGCGGTGCGCCGCGCGACGCGCTGATCGCCGACGTCGTCGGGCCCGAGCAACGTGGACGAGCGTTCGGCTTCCACCGTTCGATGGACACCGCGGGCGCGTTCGTCGGCGTGCTCTGCGCGCTCGCGCTCGTCGCGTGGCTCGGGAATCAGTACCGAACGATCTTCGCGCTCGCGGCGGTGCCCGCGCTCGTCGCGGTCGGCATCACTTTCACGCTGCGCGAGCCCGCTCCGCGTCCGGAGAAGCCTCGGCCACGCGCGAGTTTTCGCGAGTTGCCCGGGCGTTTCTGGGGCACGGCCGGAGTGCTGTGGCTCTTCGCGCTCGGCAATTCGAGCGACACGTTCTTGTTGTTGCGCGCGAAGGACCAAGGATTCAGCGCGACGAGCGTCGTGCTCGCCTACGCGCTCTACAACCTCGTCTATTCGCTCGCGGCGTATCCGGCGGGCGCGGCGAGCGATCGGCTCGGTCGCAAGCGGATGATCGCGCTCGGCCTCCTCGTGTACGTCGGCGTGTACTCGGGTTTCGCCGCGCTCGGAGGCGCGCACTTGTGGTGGCTCTTCGCGCTCTACGGCGTGCACATGGGGCTCGTGCAAGGCGTCGCGAATGCGTTGATCGTCGACAGCGCGCCGAGCGAGCTCAAGGCGACCGCGATCGGTGCCTACCGCATGGGCCTCGGCTTCGCCGCGCTCTTGGCGAGCCTCGCCGCCGGCTACCTCTGGGACGAAGTCGGCCACGCCACGCCGTTCTGGCTCGGCGCCACCGCGGGAGCCGTCGCGCTCATGCTCCTCCCATTCACGGCGCGGCCCTTGGCAACGACGAGCACGCGTACCTAGGACCCACGGCCGCCGTGCGTGCCTCGAGCTCGGACGAGCTCGACCTCGTCGCACCGTCGTGGCCGGACCCGGAGATCGGGTCTCGGCGATTGGCCGGGATTCGCGACGTCAAGAATCATGCGAAAACAACGATGAAGGACGCCTCGCTTCGACGGAACGGCGACGTGCCAAGGACCTCGAAGGTATAGGCGGCAATGCGCACTGTGCGGCTCAACGGAAAGGTCTCCGAGTTGAGGTAGCAAGCTGAGGGATGGCCATCGTCTCCCAACCCCGGGCAGAGCCCGGCAGCAGGAGAGTCGATGGACAGCAATCAAGCAGTGATGGAAGTTGAGCGACGAAGTGCGCGTGTCGGACAAAGTCATGTTTCCCTTGGAGCCGAACGACGACGGCGCGGTCTGACTCCCGATGGGCTCGACCGCAAACGCAACGGCTCGAGGATCCTGCGTCGTGAACGCGCGCGGACGTGCGCGGTGCGGGCGAGTGCGAGTGCCGCTTCGTGCGCCGAGGTGGTAGAAACCAGCGACCGATCGACTTCGACCCATGGCACAGGAGTCACGCCAACCGCCGACCCTCGAGATCGAGGGCGCTCGCTTGCGGCCGCTTCGGGAGGGCGACGCTGGCGCGCTCTACGAGTATCTGCGGGATCCGGCGGTCACCGAGCTGACGAGTTATCCCGAGGTCACGACCGCGCTCGTCGAGGCCCTGATCGCGAAGTCGATTCGTCGGTGGCACGAAGGGGATCTGTCGCGTTGGGCCGTCGCTCGCGGGGACGACGATCGCTTGATCGGCACGTGCGGTTTCAACGACTCGTCGCCGGCGCACCGTTGGGCGGAGGTCGCGTTCGAGTTGTCGCGCGCCCACTGGGGCAAGGGCCTGATGGGACGAGCGGCGACCGCCGCGATCGGGTGGGCCTTCGAACACGACCGCGTCGACCGCGTCCAGGCCTACACCCGAGTCGACAACTTCCGCTCACAACGCTTGCTCGAGCGCCTGGGCTTCCTCCGTGAAGGTCGCCTGCGCAGCTTCCGGATCTGCCGCGGCCGACCGCACGACTTCTACGTCTACGGCTTGCTGCGCTCGGATTGGATCGGGGCGCGCGTAGCGGGCGAGCGCGGCGACGCAGTGCGCCACCGCTGATGCCGAGCTCCCGTCGAACCGTCGCGCGCCGCGCTGCGACGTGGTCCCCTCGAGCGAGCGCCGCCACCAAATGTGGCGTGGCGGCACGCTGACGCTCCGAACGCGGCCGCTCGCACGCGGGACGATCCCCGCCACCCGAGTCACCGGCTGCACGCGACTTCGCTCCGGCCAGTTCCGTGCGAACTCGTCGCTCCGGTCCGACGTCGAGCCGGCAACTCTTGCCAACCTCGCACCTCCCAGGGCGGCGTGCGAATTCGCTTCCGCGTGGATTCACGCGTCGGAACGCGCACCGGTCCACTTTCGTCGGGACGCGCGCCGATACGCCCGCTCCGCTTCGTCATGGACCACGATTCCGTCGCATCCCCGCCGACGGCGCGTGCCGAACGTCAACTCGGCTCTGGGCTCGCGCTCTTCATCGCCGTCGGCACGTCGCTGCTGCTCGCCACCAGTGCGGGCCTGACGATGAAATTCGCGTCCGAGCGCACCGGCGAGCTCGCGGCGCGCGAACGGCGGGTCCACGCGACGACCGCGGAGATCCGCTATCTGGACGAAGTGCTGACGATGTCCGCGAACATGGCGGCGGCGACCGGCGAAGCGCGGTGGAAGCGGCGCTACGACGCGCACGTCGAACGCTTGGATCGTGCCATCAAGGAACTGCGTGCCGTCGCGCCGCTGCTCTTCGATCGAGAGGTCGGTCAAGACACCGACGCTGCGAACGTGCGGCTCGTCGCGATGGAATCGCGCGCGTTCGACTTGGTCGACGCCAACCGCAGCGCCGACGCGCGAGCGATCCTCGACGGCGCGGAGTACGCACGCGACAAGGAGCTCTATGCGGAGGGGAATCGCCGCGCGCAGCAGGCGCTGATCGAATGGGCCGCCGAAGCCAACGCGTCCGTCGAACGCTGGGTCGCTGCGCTCGCAGCACTCTCGGCGGGACTCGGCATCGTGACGGCGATCGCTTGGGTACTGTTCTCGCGCGCCACGCGTGACGAGCGTGCGCGGCTCGAGCTCGAGCACGAACGAGAGCGTCGGCACGCCGAAGAAGCTGCCAATCGCGCGAAGAGTCAGTTCATCGCGCACATGAGCCACGAGCTGCGCACGCCGTTGACCGCGATCCTCGGCTACGCGGACCTCTTGCGCGAGAACGACTCCGATGCGGAGACCGAACGCCGCATCGCAGCAGAGACCATTCACCGCAACGGTGACCACTTGCTCGCGATCATCAACGACATCCTCGACGTTTCGAAGATCGAGGCCGGCGCGATGACGGTCGAGTCCGTGGAGGTCGACCTCGTCGAACTCGTCCACGACGTGGTCGAGCTGCTCGGCGGTCGAGCGAAGGCCAAAGGCATCGATCTCGTGCGGGAATGGGCCAGTCCGGTGCCGCGCCGCGTGAGCACCGATCCGCTGCGGCTGCGCCAGATCCTGATCAACCTGCTCGGCAACGCGATCAAATTCACCGAGCGCGGTCGCGTGCGGTTGCGCGTCGAGTGGAAACCCGGCGCCGGCCAGAAGGGCTGGCTGAGTTGCGAGATCGAGGATTCCGGCATCGGCATGACCCCGGAACAGCTCGCGAAGTTGTTCAAGCCGTTCGCGCAGGCCGACGGATCGATGTCCCGTCGGTTCGGCGGCACCGGGCTCGGGCTCACGATCAGCCGTCGTCTCGCCGAGTTGCTCGGCGGCGAAATCACCGTGAAGAGCGAACCGGGGCGCGGCAGCAGTTTCACGTGTCGAGTGCCGGTGGGAAGCGACTCGCACGAACCGCTCTGCACGCCCGATGCGGCGCTCCCTCGAGCGCGCCGCGACGACGGCGACGCACCGCCTTTGGGCTCCGTGGATGCCGCGACGACATCCGAAGCGCTCGCAGCCGCGGACGTGTCCCGGCCGCTGCTCGGCGCACGCATCCTCCTCGCCGAGGACGGGCGCGACAACCAACGCCTGATCTCCTTGATGCTGCGCCGCGCCGGAGCGCACGTCACGGTCGTCGACGACGGTTACGCCGCGCTGGCGGAACTCGAGGCGCAGGGCGAACTCGGCGCCTCACCGGTCTCTTCGCGCTTCGACTTGGTCCTGATGGACATGCAGATGCCTGAGCTCGACGGCTACCGGGCCACGGAGCGCCTGCGAGCGACGGGGTCGACGCTGCCCGTGATCGCGCTGACGGCGAACACGATGGAAGGGGATCGCGAACGCTGCCTCGCCGCCGGCTGCTCCGGCTACCTGTCGAAACCGATCGACCGGCAAGCACTGCTCACGGAGTGCAGCACCCGCATCTACGCGTCCACGCCGCAGCCGAAGTGAGCGCGGCGTGAGCGACGGTCGTGCGCGGCACCGCTCCCGGAACGGTGCGTGTGACGGCGCCTGACGGTCCCGAGTGCCCGACGCGCCCGACGGTCCCGACGGTCTCGAGGGTCCCGACGACGCGGGGCTTCCTGCATGGACCGGCGCGGGCGACTTTGGTTGCACCCCCGGCGCGATTTTGTGCACAGCGGCAGGTGGCAGTATCCGAGGCACACTCTCCTTCACGTCACATTTATCCAGCGCAGCGCCGACGCCGATCGACGGATCCGTGTATCTTGATTCCATGATCGGTCCGTCCGGAGCCAGCCGCCTGCTCAAGTCGCTCGCCGACGAGTCGCGCCTGCGCATCCTCCACTTGCTGACGCAGGAGGAGCTCACCGGGTCGGACCTGATGGAGATCCTCAACATGGGGCAGAGCCGGGTGTCCACCCACCTCGCGCTGCTCAAGGAAGTCGGATTGGTGCTCGACCGGCGCGCGGGACGGCACAGCTTCTACACGATCGCGCCGGGGCCGGGCTCGAAGCTCCTGCAGTCGGTGCTCGAGGAGGCGCGGTCGAGTCCGGAGTTCGCCGCCGACCTCGCCGGCCTCGCGATCGTGCGCGAAGCGCGGCTCGCGAAGAAGCGCGCGTACTTCGATCGCGTCGCGGCGAGCTTCGGCGAGCAACTGCTCCCCGGCCGCACGTGGGAAGGGCTCGCACGTTCGTTGCTCCAACTCGCGCCGCGGGCGCGTTACGCCGATCTCGGGATCGGCGACGGTTTGCTCACGCTGATGCTCGCGGAAGTCGCCGAGCGCGTCACCGCCGTCGACATCTCGGCGAGCATGCTCGATCAACTGCGCCAACGCGCGCGGGCGAAGGGCTTCGAGAACATCGTCACCGTCGAAGCGGACATCGAGGAGCTCCCGCTCGACGACCGCTCGCACGACGTCGTGGTGCTCTCCCAAGCGTTGCACCACGCTCACGAGCCGCTGCGTGCGCTCCGTGAAGCGCGGCGCGTGCTCGTGTCCGGCGGACGGCTGCTCGTCATCGATCTGCTCGCACACCACGAAGAGTGGGTGCGCGAGAAGCTCGAGCACGTCCACCTCGGCTTCACCGAACAAGACCTTTCGCAGCTCGTCGCCGACGCCGGCTTCGAGCGCGTTTCGATCCAACGTGCGGCGCGTGATCCTGAACCGCCGCACTTCATGACGCTGGTCGCGACGGCCACGCGCAAGCCTTGAATCCCCCACCATGACCTACTCCAACCTCCGCGAAGCACTGCAAGAACGCGTGTTGATCCTCGACGGCGCGATGGGCACGCAGATCCACGCCGCCAACCTCGACCTCGAGAAGGACTATCTCGGGCTCGAGAACTGCGTCGAGATCATCAACGTGTCGCGCCCGGAAGTGATCCAGGCGATCCACGAGCGTTACCTCGCCGCTGGCGCCGACATGGTCGAGACCAACACGTTCGGCGGCATGGCGCACGTGCTCGCCGAGTTCGGGCTCGAAGCGCGCACGCGCGAGATCAATCGCATCGCCGCCGGTCTCGCGCGAGCTGCGTGCGCGAAGTACTCGACGAAGGAGCGGCCGCGTTTCGCGCTCGGTTCGCTCGGTCCGGGCACCAAGCTCGCGACGCTCGGGCACATCGACTACGACTCGCTCAAACGTTCGTACAAGGAACAGGCGCTCGGGCTCATCGAAGGCGGCGTCGACGGACTGATCATCGAAACGTGCCAGGATCCGCTGCACGTCAAGGCGGTGATCAACGCGGTCGACTCGGCGAGGAAGGATCTCGGCCGCGACGTGCCCGTGATCGTCAGCGTGACGATGGAAGTCACCGGCACGATGCTCGTCGGCACCGAGATGGCGGCGGCGATCGCGCTGCTCGAGCCGTACCCGATCGACGTGATGGGCATCAACTGCGCGACCGGGCCGCGCGAGATGGGCGAACACGTGCGCTTGCTCGGTCAGAGTTCGCCGCGCGCGATCGCGGTCTATCCGAACGCGGGCCTGCCGCAGGTCGTCGACGGCAAGCCGTTCTATCCGTTGACGCCGGAGGAGCTCGCGGACTGGCTCTTGCGGTTCGTCGAGGAAGACGGCGTGTCGATCGTCGGCGGTTGCTGCGGCACGACGCCGGAGCACATCGCCGCCGTCGCGCGGCGCATCGGCGTGCGCAAGCCGAAAGCGCGCGACGTGCAACGCATCGCGCAGGTGACGAGCCTCTACGGCGTGGTGCCGCTCGTGCAGGACAACTCGGTGCTCTTCGTCGGTGAGCGCTCGAACGCGAACGGCTCGAAGGCGTTCCGCGAGCACTTGCTCGCGCAGAACCTCGACGCGATGGTCGACATGGGCCGCGAGCAAGTGCGCGACGGCAGCCACGTGCTCGACCTCTGTTGCGCGTACGTCGGCCGCGACGAGGTCAGCGACATGACGAAGGCGGTGCTGCGCTATCGGACCGAAGTCCCGGTGCCGCTGATGATCGACTCGACCGAAGCGAACGTGCTCGAAGCGGCGCTCAAGCTCTGCGGCGGCCGCTGCATCATCAACTCGGTCAACCTCGAGGACGGCCTCGAGCGTTGCGAACGCGTGTTGCCGCTCGCGAAGGAGTTCGGCGCCGCGGTCGTGTGCCTCACGATCGACGAACAGGGCATGGCGAAGACCGCGGACGACAAGGTCCGCATCGCGAAGCGCCTCTACGACGTCTGCGTCAAGGACCACGGCCTACGGCCGGAGGACCTGCTCTTCGACGTGCTGACGTTCACGATCTGCACCGGCAACGAGGACGATCGCAAGCTCGCGCTCGAGACGATCGAGGGCATTCGACGCGTGCGCCAGGAGCTGCCGGGCGTCGGCCTCCTGCTCGGCGTCTCGAACGTCTCGTTCGGTTTGAATCCGGCCGCGCGGCACGTGCTCAACTCGGTGTTCCTGCACCACGCGCAGGACGCCGGGCTCACCGCGGCGATCCTGCACTCGGCGCGCATCGAGCCGTTGCACCACATCGACCCGAAGGCGCGCCAAGTCGCCGAGGACTTGATCTTCGATCGCCGCCGGCCAGGGTACGACCCGCTGCAGGAGTTCCTGAAGCTCTTCGAAGGCGCGACGGTCGCCGCGAAGAAGGAACGCAAGCTGCCGGACGACGTGTTCGAGCGCCTGCGCTGGCGCATCGTCGAAGGCGAACGCAAAGGGCTCGAGGACGACCTCGCGCTCGCGCTACAGACGAAGAAGCCGCTCGAAGTGATCAACGTCGACTTGCTCGCCGGCATGGCGACCGTCGGCGACCTCTTCGGTCGCGGCGAGATGCAGTTGCCGTTCGTGCTGCAGTCCGCGGAGACGATGAAGGCCGCGGTGCGTTACCTCGAACCGCTGATGGAGAAGGTCGACGGGCAGACGCGCGGCAAGCTCGTGCTCGCGACCGTGCGCGGTGACGTGCACGACATCGGCAAGAACTTGGTCGACATCATCCTGACCAACAACGGCTACACGGTCTTCAACCTCGGCATCAAACAACCGATCCAGCACATCCTCGACGTCGCGCACGAACACGCGCCGGACGCGATCGGCATGAGCGGTTTGCTCGTCAAGAGCACCGTGATCATGAAGGAGAACCTCGAGGAGATGAATCACCGCAAGCTCGCGACGCCGGTGATCCTCGGTGGTGCCGCGCTGACGCGGAAGTACGTCGAGGACGATCTGCGGCGCATCTACGGCGGCGCGCTCTACTACGCGAAGGACGCGTTCGAAGGGCTCGAAGTGATGGAAAAGATCGTCGCGGGCGCGCCGAAACCCGCGCCGCGCGACTTCACGAAGGCGGCGAGCGAGAGCGACGGCGCCGCTCGAGCGACCCCTGCCACCGCGACGGTCGCGAACGCCGCGGCACGAGCTGCGCGCTCGGTCGCGAAAGCGGCGCCGGCGACCGCCGGCGAGCGTCCCGCGCCGGAAGTCGACGCGCCGGCGCTCTCCGCGCGTGAACTGCCGCGCGACATCCACTATCCGACGGCACCGTTCCTCGGACCGCGGCTCGTCGAAGCGATCCACCTCCAGTCGATCTACCCGTACATCAACGAGACGACGCTCTTCCAGTTCCAGTGGGGCTACCGCCGCAAGGGCAAGGACGTCGCGGAGCACAAGAAGTTCGTCGAGGAGCACGTGCGGCCGATCTTCTTCGAGCTCGGCCGCCAGTGCGCGAAGGAGAAGATCCTCGAGCCGAAGGCGGCGTACGGTTACTGGAAGTGCGTGCCGGAAGGCGACACGCTCGTGCTGCTCGACCCGAAGGACGAGGGCAAGACCGCTGCTCGGTTCACGTTCCCGCGACAGAACGGCAAGAAGAACCTCTGCATCACCGACTTCTTCCGTCGCGATGGCGTGCCGGACGTCGTCGCGCTGCAGGTGGTCACCGTCGGCCAGCGTTCGAGCGACGTCGCGCGCGAGTGGTTCGCCGCCGATCGGTACCAGGACTACTTGCACCTGCACGGCCTCTCGGTCGAAGCGGCCGAAGCGCTCGCCGAGTTCGTGCACAAGCAGATCCGCGGCGAGCTCGGCATCGCCGGCGACGACGCGCGCGAGATCCGCGAGCTCTTCAAGCAGGGTTATCGCGGCTCGCGTTTCTCGTTCGGCTACCCGGCGTGCCCGAACCTCGAGGACCAAGAGCAACTGCTGGCGTTGCTCGGCGCCGAGAAGCTCGGCATCACGATGTCCGAAGGCTTCCAACTGCATCCGGAGCAGTCGACGAGCGCTCTCGTCGTCCACCACCCGAACGCCAAGTACTTCACGATCTGAGAGCGTGATCGGTCGAGCGCGCCCGCGACGAGCGGTCTCGGCGCGGCGCGACTACGGCCGCGCGAAGTCGGGGATGCGGAAGCGTTTGCGGTACGCGCCGGGCGCGAGCGCGGTCGTGCGTTTGAACAAACGACGGAAGAACGCGGGGTCCTCGTAGCCGACGCGCCAAGCGATCTCGTCGACCGGCGCGTCCGTGCGTTCGAGCCGGCGTTTCGCGTCTTCGATGCGCAGACGTTGGACGTACTCGAGCGGCGCGAGGCCCGTCGCGGCGGCGAAACGTCGTTTGAACGTGCGCGCGGCGAGTCGCGAGCGCTCGATCATCGCTTCCACGGGGTGCGCGACGGCGAAGTGGGTCGCGAGCCAGCGTTGCGCGGCCGCGATCTCCGCGTCGCCGTGGTCGAGCTTGCCTTCGAACACGATGAACGGCGCGAGCCCGTCTTGGTGCCACTGCAGCGCGAAGAGCCGCGCGACCGACTGCGCCGTGGTCGCGCCGGCGTGACGCGCGATCAGGTGCAACGCGAGGTCGTGCCACGTCGCCGACGCGCCCGACGACACGAGTTCCTCGCGCTCGCCGGAGATCACGAGCGCGCGTTCGGGGTGGATCGTCACTGCTGGATAGAGCTCGGCGAACGCCGCGGCGTACGCGAAGTGCACGGTCGCGTCGCGGCGATCGAAGAGACCCGTCTCGGCGAGCAAGAAGACTCCGGAACACGCGGAGCACACGAGCGCGCCGCGCGCGTGCATGCGCTTCACCCACGCGACCAGCGCGGCGTAACGCCCCGTCCGCCAACCGTGCGCGCCGAGCAGCACCGACGGCACGATGATCACGTCCGTTTCGGCGATGCGCGCGATGCTCCGTTGCACTTCGAACGGCACGCCGCTCGCGAGCCCGAGCGGCCCGGTCCGCTCGCCGACGACTTCGACGCGGAAAGGCACACGATTCGACGGGCTCGCCAACCCGAAAGCCGCGACGGAGTTCAGCACGTCGAAGAGCCCCGCGAGCGTCGACACGACGACGTCGGGAACGGCGACGAGACTGACGTGCACCGGCGGGGTGCCGGCGTGGGCGGCGCGACGAGACATGACGGGAGGACGACGCGCAGACACTAGCGCATCTAGTGCAGGTGGCGCAGGTGGCGTGAGCAAGCGTCGAGCGTCGCGCCGGTTGGCACGAACGGACCGATCGTGGGTCGAACCGCCTCTGTCGCGACGACGGGGCAAGCGCCGATGCTGACGCCTCACTCGAACCGCTCGTCCATCCGAGCCAGGACATGCCCATGCACACTCCCACGATCGATCGAAACCAACTCGAAGCCTTCGCGACGCGCGCGATCGGCGACATCGCGTCCGCGTACTCCGGCCTGATGGTCGGTCTCGGCAGCAAACTCGGTCTCTACCGAGCGCTCGACGGCGCCGGGCCGACCAGCGCGGCCGAGCTCGCGCGGCGCACGGACTGCGCCGAACGCTACGTGCGCGAGTGGCTGAACGCGCAAGCCGCGGCCGGTTACCTCGACTATCACGCCGCGAGCGACACGTACGAACTCTCGCCCGAGCACGCGCAGGTGCTCGCGGACGAAGAGAGCCCGTACTTCATCGCGCCGGCGTGGGACTTGCCCGCTGCGTTGTGGGCCGGCGAAGCGAAGACGCTCGAAGCGTTTCGCACCGGCCGTGGCGTCGCGTGGGGCGAACACGATCCGCGGCTCGCGTGCGGAGTCGCGGCGTTCTACCGCAACGGGTATCGCGCGCACCTCGTCTCGCAGTGGCTGCCCGCGCTCGACGGCGTCGTCGCGGCGCTCGAACGAGGCATCGCGGTCGCCGACGTCGGCTGCGGACACGGACATTCGACACGGCTCATGGCCGAGGCGTTCCCGCGCTCGCGTTTCTTCGGTTTCGACGCGCATGCAGACTCGATCGAGGCCGCGCTCCGCAACGTGGAGGCCTCGAGCGCAGCGCAGCGGATCGAATTCGCCGTCGCGCGCGCGACCGAGGTTCCCGATCGGCAATACGGGCTCGTCTGCTTCTTCGACACGCTGCACGACCTCGGTGATCCGATCGCCGCGGCGCGGCGAGCCCGTGAAGTGCTCGCACCCGGTGGCTCCGTGCTGCTCGTCGAGCCGTTCGCGCACGATCGCGTCGAGCAGAACCTCTCGTTGGTCGGCCAGCTCTACTACGGCGGCTCGACGATGATCTGCTGCTCGCACGCGCTCTCCGAGGGCGGCAAACTCGTGCTCGGCGCGCAGGCCGGTCCGACGCGACTCGCGGACGTGTTCCGCAAGGCCGGCTTCGGGCACTTTCGGCGCGCGGCGGAGACTCCGTTCAACGCGATCTTCGAAGTCCGACCCTGACGGCCGTGCGCCGCACGACGTCGGCGAGTGAGCGGCTTGGAATCCGGCGCTTCCCACGTTCGCGAGGTTCGGCTTCCCTCCGCGCCTAGCCCGGGCTCGGGCGCCGGCCCGCGCGCGAACGTTGACGCGACCCGCGGCGCCCCACGACGCCACGGACGCCGACTCGACGCGCACGGCATTCGGGAGATCGCTGCAACTCGCGGAGCGTCCGACGCGCATACGGTTCGGCTCCAACGCTCCGCGCGTCGTTTCGAGGTGCGGCTTCGACGGCAGCCACTTCGTTCCCGCGCGCTCGGCTTCGGGTGCTTCGACCCCTCGCGTTGCGCGCGACAGCCCGGAAACACCTCGATCGTGAACCCTCTACCGATTCCTGGTCTGATCGCTCTCACGCTTGCCGGTCTCGCGAGCACCACCGACTTCGACCACGTGGCGCGGACGGAGCCGCTGCCGGCGGCGTCGCAGCTCGCGGTCGGCGACACGACGCCATTCGCGCTGCCACTTCCGCCGGCCGGCACGATCTCCATGCAGGATCCCGGCGACGGCTCCGATTGGCCGCCGCCCGGAGCGCCGACGGATCTCGAGCCCATCTATTTCTTCCGGACCGAGTGCCCCAACGACCTGGTGCTCGTGAACTGGACGAAGTGCGTGCTCTACTTCCGCACGTTCCTCGACTGCGATGGCGACGGCGTCGTCGATTCGATGAACGAGCACTTCTCGATGCCGATCGATCCGAAGACCGGAGTGCCGTGGGTCGAGCACATCCAGCCGAAGGAAGACTGCGACATCCTCTACTGGGGACTGTTCGACATCATCCCCGTGGGCGGTTGCGAGCCCGGCTGGCTGCAGGATCCGAACTTCCCCTGCGCGGTGCACTTCCTCTGAGGCACGACACGACTCCGACCGCGTCGCGCGCTAGAGCCGCGGGCTCGTCGTGCGTGCGACGCGGTCCATCGCGGCGACGAGTTGTTTCGCGATCCCGGGCTCGTGCGAGCTGTGGCCCGCGTCGTCGACGATGACATAGCTCGCTTCGGGCCACGCACGGTGCAAGTCGTCGGCTCCGACGAGCGGACAGACGAGGTCGTAACGTCCGTGCACGATGAACGCCGGGATGTGACGCACGCGATGCAAGTCGCGCAGCAGACGATCGTCCGGCGTGAAACGTTGGTTGCGCATGTAGTGCGCTTCGAGGCGCGCGAGAGCCCAGCTCGTCGCGTCGTTCGTCAAGAGCGACAGGAACTCGGGGTTCGGCAGGAGCGTGCACGACGAGCCTTCGTACGTGGCCCACGCCTTCGCCGCGGCTCGCGCGACGCGTTCGTCGGAGCAGTGGAAGAGCTCCCAATACGCTTCGAGCAGATCGGCGCGGCGCTCCGCGGGCACGTGTTCGGCGAAGTCGCGCCACAGAGCCGGGGCGAGTGCGCGCACCCCGTACAGCCACCAGTCGATTTCGAGCTGGCGCAAGAGCCAGATGCCGCGCAGACAGAGCGACGAAACGCGCTCGGAATGGCGCTCGGCGTAGTAGAGGCCGAGCGTGCTGCCCCACGATCCGCCGAAGACGTGCCACTTCTCGATGCCGAGTCGCGCACGAATGAGCTCGAAGTCGGCGACGAGGTCGTCGATCGTGTTCTCCGCGAGCTCGCCGAGCGGCGTGCTCCTTCCCGATCCGCGTTGATCGACGAGCACGACGCGAAACGCACGCGGATCGAAGAAGCGCCGATCGGTCGACGAACAACCGGCGCCCGGCCCGCCGTGCACGAAGAGCACCGGCGCACCGTCCGGGTTGCCGGATTGTTCGAAGTAGAGCGTGTGACGCGCCGTGACCGCGAGGTGTTCGACGTGGAACGGTTCGAGCTCGGGATACAGTCCGGGAGGTGCCATGCGCGCGAGCCTAACCGAGAGCAGGTCGCGAAGCCGCGGTCACTCGACCGGCAGCACGGCGAGCTCGCGCGTCACGGCCAGTTCGATCCGGTCCAGCGTGTCGTTCAACGTGCGTTCCGCGGGACCGAGCTCTCCGTTCGCCTCGGCGGCGCGCATGAACTCCCGCGCGCGTGCGAGCTCGGCGGCGGCGGTCTCGAGCGCCGCCCGTCGTTCTGCTCGCGAGGCGCCCGCCTTGTGACCCGCGGCCGACCACACTTCCGCGACGTTCGAGCTGGTGAGCGCCATGTCGTAGTTCCACTCGGTCTCGAACCCGGGCTCGTGCTCGCACGCAAGCGCGTCGTCGACGCCCGAGCGGGCGAGTTCGAACACGCCGTCCCACACGCCAGCCGCCGCGCGCGCGGCCGCGAGCTCCGTGCGGACCGCGGCGCGCGTCATGCGCAGCTCGTGCTGCTCCGGGTGCCGCGCCATGCGGGCGTCCACGCCTTCGAGCGCGCGTCCGAGCGCGACGACGGCGAACGCGACGTTGCCGGCCTCGCGGGCGAGCGTGCCCGCGGTGTACGCGTAGTTGACGAGCTGATCCTGCGCGGCTCGATCGTCGGGCTCGACGCGCAGCGTCTCCTCGTGGATCGCGAGCGCGCGCTCCGCGGCTCGCGCGCCGTCTTGCAGCCGACCGGAGTTCCGCAACGCGTCGGACAGTCGATAGAGCGCGACGCCCAACGCCCGTCGATAGATCGCGTCGCTTCCGTACGCGGACCGCAGGGCTTCGAGCTCGGCGATCCCCCGCTCGATGTCCGCGCAGCCGCTCTGAAACTCGCCGGTCGCGTTCGCGAGCGAGCCTCGATCGATCAACGCCGCGGCGAGCCCGTAGCGATACGGTTCGTGGTCGGGGAAGCGCTTCAGCGCGCGTTCGAGCAAGCGCAGGTTCTCGTCGATGAAGCGCGCGCGGTCGTCGTGACGTTCCATGTCCGTCGAGAGCGAGATCAACGCTTTCAACGCCTCGACCTCGCGCCCGAGCAGCGCACGCAGCTCCGAATCGCTGGTCACGCTCTCCGCGGCACGAGCGTCCTCGAACGCGCGGCTCAGCACTTCGAACGCGCGGTCGTAGTCCTTGTCGTAGTGAGCCACGCGGCCCTGCAAGCAGCGGAGCGCCGCAGCGACGACGGCGAAGTCGCCGCCCGTCGGCGCACGCGTGCGCCACGGTTCGGCGTCTTCGAGCGCGCGCCTCACGAGTGCGGCCGTTTCGTCGAATCGTCCCGCGTTGGGCTGCCCGGGATCACCGAGGACGCAGGCCAGCGCGTGCCGGGACCACGCGAGTTCGAGCGCCACGGCGCGGTGCTCCGGCACTTCGCGCGAGAGCGCTTCGAGTTCCTCGACGATCTCGCGCAGCAGTCCTTCGCGCTCGGGCAAGATGCCTTCGATGCGCGCGAGTCGCGCGCCGAGCTTCGTGCTCAGCGACGCGGCGACGCGCAACACGCTCGCGAGCCGGACGTCCGCGGCACGGCGCGCTTCGTCCGCCGCTCGGTACTGCGACCACGCGACCGCCAGACCGACCGCGAGCGCGAGCACGACGAGCGCCGTCGCCGACACGAGCAACACGTTGCGGCGGACGAACTTCGCCGCGCGATACGTCCACGAATCGGGGCGCGCGAGCACCGGCTCGTTCGCGAGGTACCGCCGCACGTCGTCCGCCAGCGCCGCGGCCGACGCGTAACGTTGCTCCAGGTCGCGATGCGTCGCCTTCGCGACGATCAGATCGAGCTCGCGGGCGCGCAGCCCCTCGGTCGCGCTGACTCGCTTCGGCGCCGAGTCGGGCTTGCGCTCGGCGTCGAACGCGCGCCGCCCCGTGAGCATCTCGTGCAGCAGCAACCCGAGCGCGTACACGTCGCTCTTCGTCGTGACGGGCTCGCCGCGCAACTGTTCCGGGCTCGCGTAGAGCGGCGTCAGGACGCGGTGCTCGGTGACGGTCCGCGTCGTCGGCGACGACGGATCCGGCGTGACCACTTTCGCGATGCCGAAGTCGAGGAGCTTCGGTCGCCCATCGGGTCCGACCAGCACGTTCGACGGCTTGAGGTCGCGGTGCACGACGAGATGCTCGTGCGCGTGCTGCACGGCATCGCAGACGAGCGTGAAGAGCTCGAGCTTGGCTGACGTCGACAACGAGCCGCGCGCGCAGTGCTCGTCCAGCGCAACTCCGTCGACGAACTCCATCGCGAGGTAGGGACGACCGTCTTCGGTCGCGCCGCCGTCGTAGAGCCGCGCGATGCCCGGATGCTCGAGGCCGGCGAGCAACGCTCGCTCGCGCTCGAAGCGTCGGAGGATGTCGTCGGTGTCCATGCCGCGCTTGATCAACTTGATCGCCGCGCGTTGCGCGAAACCGCCTTCGACTCGGCGTGCGAGCCACACGCGGCCGATGCCGCCGCTGCCGATCTCGCGCTCGAGCAGCCACGGCCCGACGCGCATGGGCTCCGCGACGCGAGCACCGAGCGCGTTGACGACCGCCTCGGCACCCGGTGGCTTCAGGAGCTCCGAGTCGGAGTCGGCGGCGAGCCACTCGTCGAGCTCACGGCGCAACGCCGCGTTCGCGCCGCACGCGTGCTCCAGGTACGCCTCGCGAGCGGCACCTTCCAACGCGCTGGCTTCTTCGAGGAGCGCGCGCTGCTGCTTCCAGCCGGAGGTCGCGGCTTCGGAGTCGCTCATCGGAGTATGCTAGTCGGAGCGGACGTTGACCGCTTCGCCGGCATCACGCCGGCACCACGCCGCCCCAACGCCGCCCCATGCCTCCCAGCGACGCGCGAACCGTCACGGTGCTCCTGCAGCGCATGGCTTCCGGCGATTCGGCGGCGGCGGACGAGCTGTTGCCGGTCGTCTACACGGAGCTGCACGACCTCGCATCCGGCTTGATGCGCAACCGCGGAGCCCAACACACGCTGCAGCCGACCGCGCTGATCCACGAAGCGTGGCTGCGCTTCTCCGGCGGGACGTTCGAGAATCGAGAGCACTTCGCGGCCGTCGCCGCGAAAGCGATGCGCAGCGTGCTCGTCGACCACGCGCGGCGCAAGCAATCCGAGAAGCGCGGCGGCGCGCTCGAGCGCGTGCCGCTCGACGCGGTCGCCGACGTCTTCGCGACCAGCGCGCCGGACATGCTCGCGCTCGACGCGGCGCTCGAACGTCTGGCGCAGGTCGATCCCGAGCTCGCGCGCATCGTCGAGCTCCGGTTCTTCGCGGGGCTCTCGGTCGAGGAAACGGCGACGACGTTGCGCTGCTCGACGGCGACGGTCACCCGCGGCTGGCGCGTCGCTCGCATGTGGCTCGTGCGCGAGCTCGCGGCGAACGACGGCGCGCGCTGAGAGCTTTCCGCTCGGTGGCGGACTCCGCAGCGCGCGCACGAGTCGCTCGAACGTGGTCACGGGCAGACCAGGAACGCAGCCGCCGCGCTCAACCCGATGTTGTCGGGCTCGGCGAAACCGGGATCGCGGCTCCAGCATTGCGCGAAGAGCATGTCGCCCGCGACGACTCCTTGCGCGGCCAAGTAAGCGTGAGTGAACGCCGCCGAGTAGACGCCGGAGCAATCGACCGTGGGCAACGCCGAACCGCCCGAGCTGCCGATCGGCAGCGCCCGTAGCTGCGCTCCGACGATGCACAGCGTGCCGCCGCCGAAAGGCTGCAATCCGCTCTTGCGGCTCCACAGGATGACGCCGCGGCGGCGATTCAACACTTGGTCGACGGTGATCACGAGGTCGTCGGGACCGGAGAGCGACGTCGACCCCGTGATCGTGACTCGCGGCGTGCATCCCAGCGAATTGACCTTGGCCGAGCAGTAGACCGTCGGTGTGAGGCACACCGCGAAGGCGGCAAGACTGTCCGCCGCCGTGAGCTCGATCAGCCCCGTGTCGGTCAGGTGAACACCATCGGCGAAGTCACTGCCCTCGCGGAAGTCGTAGACGAGCGTCGACCACTCCTCGCGCGACACGAGCTGCTCGGCGGGCTGCGCCGGATTGTCGAGCACGAAGTTGACGTCGGCCGCGACGGCGGCGCCGTTCGCCGTGCCGTCCGCATCCCAGTCGACAGGCCCCGCTTCGGGCACGAGTCGCTCGGGCTTCGGACCGGCGAGCACGACGACCGCCGGATCGCCTCCGATGCCCGTGAGCTCGTTGAGCGCGGACTCGCCGAGCGTCTGGAACGCAGCACGCGAGTAGTCGAGTTGCCAGAACGCCTGGTTGTACGGCCACGGGTTCTGCCACGTGTAGTTCATCACGCTCCGGAAGTTGGGCTTGCGGTGGATCGAGTCCGAGCCGCCGTGGAGGAGACCGAGCGTGTGCCCGAGCTCGTGCATGAACGTGCCGGCCTGCTGATCGGGTGTGCCGCCGATCGTTCCGCCGTTCGCGCCCCAACTCGGGTGCCCGAGAGTGACCATGAAATCGTTGCCCGGGAGCTCTCCTCTTCCGGAGGAGCTGCCGCCGCTGTGCTGGTCGGCGAAGATGCAGTAGCGGAACGCCATGCGCTTCGCTTCGCGGATCGCGCTCCAGTTCGGGCTCGCGCGCTCCGCGGGCGTGCCGAACTTCACTGCCTTGAGCGCATCGAACTCCTGGAACGAGTTCTGGAACGGCGCGAGCGCGATGTCGCCTTCGTCGTTCTGGTAGTGCAGGGAGACGCCGTCGACGCCGTCGGGGTTCTTCACCGCCGCGTTGGGTGCGGTGGCGAACGCGGCGACGACTTGGTCGAGCGTCGCCGCGGTCGGCTGCCTGCCGAGCATCGCGTCGATCTCGACGAAGAGGTCCTTGTGGTCCTTCTTCGCCTTGAGCGCGGGCAGATCGAGGTCGACGACGCCGTTGTCGTCGAAGTCGATGCCTTGGAGTTCCCACGAGTCGAAGAGGCCGTCCCCGTCGGTGTCGACCTCGGGGCTCGCGCGCAACACGCCTTGTGAACCGTCGCTGAAGCTCGCGAAGAACCCGATCACGCCGCCCGCATTGGGCGAATCGTGGAGGCCGAGCGAAGCGATCGTCTTGCCGCCGACGCTCGAGCCGAGCTTCACGACCCGCCGCGGCACCTTCGACGTCACCGTCACCACGCCCGCGATCTCGAGCGCCGTCGACTCGACCGTGTAGAGCCCCGTTTCGCCCGCTTGAGTGCCGAGGAAGGCGACGGTGAAGATCTGGCCGGACAGCGTGTCGCCGGTCGACACGACGCCGACACGCTCGAGATCGAGGAAGTCGGTGAAAGTGTCCGCGCCCCCGCCGGCGATCCGGTGCAACGACTGACCGGCGCTCGCCTGCAGACTGACGAAGATGCCTTCCGGGCCGCCCTGGGCTCCGACGAACGCGACCGCGCGACCGTCGGACGAGATGCCTGGCTTGCGGCCGGTCACGATGAAACCGCCGCCCGCCGAGTACGCGAGCGCCGCGCCCGACGGGTACTGCACGCCCGAGATGTCGCCGTTCCCGTCGCGGATCACGATCACGTTGGTGTTCGAGATCGCGGGTCGCAGCGGCGGAAAGCCGGCATAGACGCGCAACTGCTTCGGCGGCTGTGCGGCGCCCGCGAAGAGCGCGGTCGACGTGCCACCGTTGACGTTGGCGACGAAGCACATGACACCGGAGTCGTTGAGATCGACGTTGAGTTGCCCCGAATCGAAATCCGTCGGCGAGGCGCCGACCAACGTGTAGGCCTGAGAGCCGTCGCTCGGCCACGTGCGCTCGAAGTACAGCGTGGAGCCGCTGGTGATCCGATCCCGACTCGCCACCTGCGGCGGCACCTGGTTGTTGATCGCGGCACCTTCGAAGAGTCGATTCGGGTTCGCGAACGTCACGCCTTGCACGGCGCCGGACTTCCAGACGAAACACCGGGAGCTCGCCGAATCGCTCCCGGAGAACGCGAGCCAACCGGCGTCGTTGATCGACACGTAGGGGTCGATGCTGGTGAGCACGCCGGACGTCGTCGCGTCGCCGGTCTTGGCGAGCAAGCGCACGTCGTAGGTGCCCGGCGTGACTTGGGCGGACGCGGCGGACGCAAGGACGCTCGCCGAACAGAGATGCGTGAACGCGTGAGCAAACTTGGACATGGCTCGATCTCGTGGAGGTTCAGTCGAGGACGCTGGATGGGTTCGTGCCGAGCGACGGCTCACGGTCCGAGCTCGAACTCGAGTCCGGTGGTGAGCTGTGCGTTCGTGCCCGGCGCGAAGCCCGGATCACGCGCCCAGAACTGACAGTTGACGATCGTTCCCGGCACCTTCAGGAACGCCGCCGGATGCCCGCCGAGCAATCCGTCGCGGAACTGCGGGAAGTCGAGCCCGAGCGAGCCGGTGCAGTCCTTCTTCGGCGGATTCGAGCCGTTGGTGCTTTGGACGGTCGCGTAGTGGAGCGGGCTCGCGACGCACAACGTCCCGCCGAAGAACGGCAAGTTCGCGCGACCGCCCGCGCCGTAGATCCACGTGCCGTTCTTGAGGTTGTAGAGATTCGTCGCGTACAGGAAGCACGGAATCGACTGCGTGGCGGTCGGAGTGCCGAGCATCGTGAACGTCGGAGTGCACCCGAGCGAGTTGACCTTCGCGGTGCAGTACGTCGTCGACGCGAGCTTCCACCACAGGATCGGTTCCGTGCGCCCGAGCGTGGCGTTCGTCGCCGTGCCGAACACGTACGTCCGTCCGCCGGCGTGCCAGATCGAGAACGCTTCCGACGACGAGTAGTCGTTCGACAACGCAAGGTGAAGATCGGTCCACGACGACGCCGTGCCGCTCCAGTGGGACGCGCGGTACAACTGGAACGGGAAGTTCACGCGCCCGACTTGCTCGCCGCCGTCGACCGCGAACGCGGCCGAACTCGAGGTGTTCGGCGGATCGAGGTCGACGTACGACGCAGCCGTCCCTTTCCAAAGCGCCGCCTGCTCCTTGAGTCCGGTGGTCCAGATGCGACCGACCTGCGTCGATCCGTCGGTCGCCCACGCTTGAGCACGCGGAATCCCGGGCGGATTGAGCGGCACCCAGGAGCTCGCCGTGCCCGTCCAGACACTCGCCATGGTGAGGTTGCCGGCGAAGTCCACGGCACCGCACTGTTGGCCGCCACCCGCGCCGAGTGCGATCGAGAACGACGTGCCGCCGGCGGGATGGAGGTCCACGAACGAACTGGCGCTGCCTTGCCACATGCACGCCTTCGCCAAACCAGTCGAGTTGGCGACGAAGCCGACCTGCGTGTCGCTCGACATCCCCCACACGCGGGAGAACGAAGCTCCGGTCGGATTCAAGTCGACGCAGGACGCCGCCGTGCCGGACCACACGGCGGCGTGCTCGGCTCCCGCGACGCCGATGCTGCCGGCTTGCATCGAGCCCGCCGCGGCGAAGCACTGCGAAAACGTCGCGCCCGCCGGATGGAGGTCCGTCCAACTCGACGTGCCGTTCCACAGCGCCGCGTGCAGCGTCCCTCCGCCGACGTCGACCGAGCCGGCTTGTTGCGTCGCGGTCCCGCCTGCGCCGAGCGAGTTCGAGTATCCGGCGGGATGCAGGCTCACCGCGGTCCACTGAGCGGCCGCGGTGGCCGGCGCCGCGGCGATCGCGCACGCGGCGAGGAACTGGACGATCACGAGTCGACGAACGGTCGGCATGTTGGTGCTCCGGGTTGTGGGTGTCGCCCCACCCACGCAAACCCGGCTCGCCGTCGATCACGAATCTCGCGAATCGGCTCCCGGAGCGACCGAGGCGTCCGCCGGCGCGGCGCGGCGTCGATCGACGACGCACGACGCTACGCTGGGCCGCATGATCACGATCCTCGGCACGGGCCTCTTGGGCGCCGGCTTCGCGCGAGCGCTGCGCAAGCAAGGCGCGGCCGTCCACGTCTGGAATCGCTCACCGGAAAAGGCGCGTGCGCTCGCCGCGATCGGCGCGACGCCGTTCGCCAGCCCCGCCGACGCGGTGCGCGGCGCCGAACGCACGCACGTCGTGGTCTCCGACGATGCGGCCGTCGACGCCGTTCTCGACGCGGCGTCACCGGGTCTCGCCCCCGGAGCGCTCGTGATCGACCACTCGACGACGTCGACCGCCGGCGCGCGCGAGCGCACGGCGCGTTGGCGCGCACGACGCGTGGTCTACCAGCATGCGCCGGTGTTCATGGGACCGCAGAACGCCGCGGAATCGACGGGCGTGATGTTGATCTCGGGCGAACGCGAGATCGTCGCGCGCGTGTCGCCGCTGCTCGCGCCGCTGACCGGCAAGCTCGTCGACCTCGGGCCGCGCGTCGACGCCGCCGCCGCGCACAAGTTGCTCGGCAACCTGTTCCTCATGGCGTTGACGGCGGGCTTCACCGACGTGCTCGCGCTGGCGAAGGCGATGGGCGTCTCGAACGCGGACGTCGCGACGCTGTTCGATCACTTCAATCCAGGCGCAGCCGTGCCCGCACGTTTCAAGCGCATCCTCGACGCGGACTTCGCGCATCCGTCGTGGGAGCTCGCGATGGCGCGCAAGGACGCGCGGCTGATGCAGGCGGAGGCGGACGCAGCGCACGTCGCGCTCTCGCTGCTGCCGGCCTTCGTGACTCGCATGGAGCGCGCGCTCGCCGACGGCCACGCGCATTCCGACTGGACCGTCGTCGCGCGCGAATTCGTCGGCGGCGAGCGGTAGCGGCGCGTCGCGGCCGCGCACGGGCGCTCGCACGGACTTGCGCGCGCGAAGCTCGCGCCTGGCGACCGCACGGCTTGGGCGACCTCACGACTCGGGCGGGCGCCGGCGCTCACGAGCGCGCGGAATCGAGTTGGCGGCGCAAGCTCCCGCGTGCGGCATCGAGGCGCGAATCGACGGTGCCGAGCGGGATCCCGAGGATCTCGGCGATCTCCGCGCGCGGCACGTCCTCGAGCGCGGCGAGCGCGAGGACCGCTCTCTGCGCGAACGGCAGGCGCGAGATCGCGGCGAGCAACCGCAGCGCGCCCTCGCGACGCTCGAGCTCCCGACTCGGATCCTCCGGTCCGCGGCTCTCGTGACCCGCGACGCCGCTGCTCGGCTCGTCGGGAAGCTCGGTCCAATCGACGCGCGACTCGTCGTGGCGCCGGCGGCGACTGCGCACGCGCGTCGCGGAACGGAGCGCGATACGGAAGACCCACGTCGAGAAGCGCGCTTCGCCGCGGAAGCTCGACAGAGCACGCAGGATGTCGACGAACGCCTCTTGCCGAGCGTCCTCGGCGTCGGCGGGATCGCACGTCACTCGCAGGCAGAGCTGGAACACCGGCTCGCCGAGCCGACTGAATGCCTCGGTCCTCGCGGCGGCGCGCACGCGGCCGTCGTCGGACTTGAGGCGCGCGACGAGCGCAGCTTCGACTTGCGGATCGATCACTTCCGGTCGCCTCGCTTGCCGCGCACCGAGCGGCGAGCGCTCGAAGTCTCAGGCTCCTCAGCGTCGGCAGCGTCAGCGTCGTCGTCCTCGTCGTCGAGCCCCTCGACTCCGCGCAGTCTCTGGATCCCGCGCCACGCGAGCCGCAGCGGTACGAGCAGCGGCAGCATGAGGAGGAACGCCACGGTGAACAACGGTCCGAACCAGCCGAGTTCGTCCTTGCCGCCGAGCTCTTCGAGCTCGCGCTTCAGCGCCGGGACGCGCCACACGAGTCGCCACGCGCCGTGGAGCGCGGAGAACGCGGCGAACCACGGGAACACCGGAGCTCCCCGCATCTCGGTGGTGGACGCGAACGCGAGCACGACGGCGAACAGCACGTTGAACACCGCGGAACCGCGCTCGCTCGACAGCCGTTTCTGGACGTGCTCGAGCTCCAGCTCGAGGAAGCCCTCGGCGTGCGTCAGCGCGGAGCGCTCCGCCCGCGCGGCCCTCCAGCGCCCGAAAGCGTTGGGCACGACGGCGAGCGCGAAGAGCGCGATGCCGCGCCACGCCCCCGCGTAGATCGCCCCGACGAGCACGAGCAGGAGGAACACGGCCCAGGCGAGGTACCTGTACTCCTCGAGCCGCCGCCGGCGGAGCGTGCGCGTCGGGTCGAATCCGGCGCGCGACAGGCGCCTTCCGAGCCAACGCAGGTCGTCGTCGAGAGCTTCGATGCGGGCGGAGTCGGTCATGGCGGGAGCATTGGAGGCAGCCGGCCCGCGGAAACTTCGCCGGATCCTCGGAATTCGGTGCCTCGCCCGTCCATGCACGGCCCGCACAATCGGATACTGCCCCGCATCACTGCGCCAAAACCGGCTTGGAGACGGGCCGAAAAACGCGCCAGCGCAGCAGCCTCTCGACGCTCCACGGCGCGGTCTCGAGCCCGAGCTTCATCGCCGG
>JAKLKU010000028.1 GCA_023150475.1 Planctomycetota bacterium | reverse complement strand
CGCTCGCGAGCCGCGCGAGCGCCGGCGCGAGTTCCGCCGCGCGCCACACGCTCGCCGCGCGCACGGCGCGGTCCTTCGTCGCTTCGGCGGACGTCGTGTCGACGCTCGCGAGCGCGCCGACCACGCGCGCGACGAGTTCGGGCGGCGGCGTCGCGTTCGCGCCGCGCGCGAGGAGCTCGTCGATCACGCGCTCGCGCCGAGTGGGATCCGCGAGCAACGTCTCGAACGTCGCACGAGCCTCGGCGACGTCGAGGTGCGCGGAGAGCCGCGCGAGCTCCTCGGATTCCGGCTCGCGCGCGCTGCGAGCGAGCACGCGCGCGAGGAGCCGTGCGCCGTCCGCGCCGCCGAGCGCCAGCGCGTAGAGCGCGCGGCCTTCGTCGAGCTCGCTCGACCACGAACCGCCGTCACGCGTCGCGGCTTCGACGAAACGCGGCGCACGGGCGTCCTCGAACGCCGCGCGGATCAGGCTGCGCTCGAATTCGGCGTAGGCGGCGCGCGGCCCCGTCCGGGTCGGCGGCGGCGGCGGCGGTGCGCAGCCGAGCAATCCCTTGAAGCCGACGTCCAGCGAGCCGTCGAGCCGCGCCGCGAGCGCCTGGACCAGCGCGAGGCGCGCGCGCAGCGGCAAGAGATCGTGAGCGCGTATCAGCGGCGCGAGCAGCGGCGAGCGTTCGCTCGTTCGACCGAGCACGCGCAGCACTTCGGTGACCTTCGCCGAGTCACGGACGTTCGCGAAGGCCGCGAGCGTCGCTTCGTCGCTTTCTCCGAACTCGTCGAGCACCCAGGACGCGAGGATCCGCGTCTCGGTGCGCGCGCCATCGTCGCGCAGCAGCTCGCGCAATGCCGGCACGAGCTCGCGCGCGTTGCGTTCGACGAGTTGGTGCCATGCGGCCCGCGCGCCCCAAGTCGAATCGGCGTCGAGCGCCTGCACGAGCTCGCCCGTCGCGAGCTTCGCGACGTCGACCGGCGCGCGCCGCGCCTGCGACTCGTGCCGCACGCGCCAGACGCGCGTGCGCTCCTTGTCGCGGCGCGGATCGCCGCGCGGTACTTCGTTGTGCGAGATGATCTCGTTGTACCAATCGACGACGTAGAGACAGCCGTCCGGACCGAAGTGCGCCGCGACCGGCCGGAACCACGTGTCGGCGGTTTCGATCAATGGCTCGACGAGCTCGAGCCGATCGAGATCCGCCGCGCGCGACACGGCGATCGTCTGCACCTTGTTCGTGATCGGGTTCGCGACGAAGAACCGCCCGCGCCACGGCTCGGGGAAACCGTCGCGATCCTCGGCGCATGCGAGCCCGGAAAGGCCCGTGCCGCCCATCTGGAAGCTCGCGAGCGCGGGTTGCCACGGCGAATAGGGGCGATGCTTGTGGTCGCCGATGCCCGGGTAGCTCGCGTGCTCGAAGAACGGCACGACGGGAAATCCGAGGTCGTTCGCTTCTTGGATCCAAGTCTCGCCCGAACGATCGAGCACGATGCCCCAGATGTTGTTGAGCCCGTGCCCGAGCACTTCGAACGCGCTGCCGTCGGGTTTGAAGCGCGCGAGCTTGCATTGATCGAAGGGGACGATCGCGCCACTCTGCGTCACGACGCGCGAGGAGTTGAACGCGCCTTGCGCGACCAGGATCCAACCGCCGGGCGCACGCACGAAACGGTGCGGCATCAAGTGCGAGTCCTGGATGCCGAAACCCGAGAGCACGACTTCGCGCCGGTCCGCGCGCCCGTCGCCGTCGCTGTCGTCGAGGAAGAGGATCTCGGGCCCGTGCCCGACCAGCGCGCCGGACTTCCACGGCAGGATCGCCATCGGCATCGCGAGTCCGTCGGCGAAGACCCGCGGCGTCTGCGGCCCTTCCGCCCACGGCGTGTCGAACACGAGCACCTGGTCGCGGCCGCCGCGCGCGTAGAGCTCCGCCGCGCGCGAATCCTCGTTGCCGTCGAGTGGGTACTCGCTCGCCGTGAGCGCCCACATGCGGCCCGAATCGTCGAAGGCGACGTCGACGATCTTCTTCGCGACCGGCTCGGCGACCACGAGCTCCACGGAGAAGCCCGGCGGCAGTCGGAAGCTCGCGGCTTCGTCGGCGGGCGAGAGCGGGGACTCGAGCGCGGCTTGCAGGACGAACGAGAGCATGCGGTCACCATAGCGCGCTCGGTCGAGCCGCACTCGACGCCGGTGCACGGCTCGTCGACACGCGTTTCGCGAACGCTACGCTCCGCCGAGCTTGGACACGCTCGTCCTCGTCGTCTTCGCGCTCGTCTACCTCGGCATGATCCTCGGCGGTCTGCCGGGCCTGAAGCTCGATCGCACCGGCGTCGCGCTGCTCGGCGCGATCGCGCTGATCGCGGCGGGCCGGGTCACGCCGCACGACGCGTGGAACGCGATCGACGTCGCGACGATCGCGCTGCTCTTCGGGTTGATGGTCGTGTCCGCGCAGTTCGAGACCAGCGGCACGTACGCCGTGCTGACGCGCAAGCTCGCGAGCGCCGCCGTGAGCCCGCCACGTTTGCTCCTCTACCTCTGTCTCGTCGCCGGCGGCTTGTCCGCGGTGCTGACGAACGACGTGGTGTGCCTCGCGATGGCGCCGCTCCTGGTCGAAGGCTGCGTGAGGCGCTCGCTCGACCCGAAACCGTTCCTGTTCGGACTCGCCGCGAGCGCGAACGTCGGTTCCGCCGCGACGCTGATCGGCAACCCGCAGAACATCCTGATCGGTCAGAAGCTCGACGTCGATTTCGCGGCGTACCTCGTCGAGGGCGGCGTGCCCGCGGCCGTGGGGCTCGTCGCGACGTGGGGAGTGATCGCGTTCCTGTGGCGCGGCAAGTGGCACGCGCGCACGCCGCTCGGCCCGGTCCTCTCGGGCGCCCCGGGCGCTCCGCTATCTCCGCTATCTCCGGTCGCCGCCGAACCGTTCGACCGTTGGCAAGCCGCGAAGGCGTGGAGTCTCTCGGCCGCGTTGATCGTGCTCTTCCTCTTCTCGGAGCTCCCGCGCGAAGCACTCGCGCTCGCCGCGGCCGGCATCGTGTTGCTCTCGCGCACGCGCGCGACGACGCGCTTCCTCGGTTTCGTCGACTGGGAGCTGCTCGTGCTCTTCATGGGCCTCTTCGTCGTCAACCACGCGCTCGAACGGTCGGGCGCGAGCGCGCACGGCCTCGATTGGCTCGTCGCGCACGGCGTCGACCTCCACGAGCCCGCGACGCTGTTCGTCGTGATCGTGCTCGCCTCCAACGTCATCAGCAACGTGCCCGCGATCATGCTGGTGCTTCCCGCCGCGACGCATCCCGACGCGGGACCGGTGCTCGCCGTCGCGAGCACGCTCGCCGGCAACCTCCTGGTCGTCGGCTCGATCGCGAACCTGATCGTGATCGACCAAGCCGCGCGGCTCGGCGTGCGCATCACTTGGCGAGAGCACGCGAAGGTCGGCGTACCCGTCACGCTCGTCACGCTCGCACTCGCCGCGCTGTGGTTCTGGCTGCGCGCGTGAGCGCGCCGTCGCGGGCCCGCGGCGTGCCCGCGGGTCCGACCGAGTTGATTCAGCGCGCGAGCAAACCGAACTCGATCAACGCGGTGCCGGCCCACTCCGGGACGAGCGTGAGTTCGTCGGGACTCCAACGTGAGTCCGCGAGCTCGGCCTTCGCGTCGGCGAGTTTGCCGTCGCGCGCGAGCGCCGCGGCGAACTCGAGCCGCAGCGGCGCGCCGGAGTCCTCGGCGTGGGTCTTCGCGAGCCGCAGCGCCTGGCGATAGAGCCGCACGGCGTCGTGCCAAGCACCGGCGGCGGCGAATTCGCGCGCGGCGACCAACGCGAGCCGCGCGTCGAGCGCGTCGGCGAGTTTGGTCTGCCCCGATGCGGCGAGGCTCCTCGCCGGCGCTTCGAGCGCGCCGCCGTCGCGACCGGCGAGGTCGGGGATCAGCGCCTGCAGCGCGGCGAAGCCGAGCTCGCGTCCCCCGAGCGTCGCGTTCGCGGCGAGCGCGACCAGTTCTTCGCTGGCGACGCTGCCGCGCGCCGTCGCGAGCGACTCGTCGAGCGCGCTCCGTTCGCTGCCACGCAACGCGAGCACGTAGAGGTTCCTCGCGGCGGCGGGTTGCGTCGGGTCGAGCGCGAGCGCGCGCCGCCACGCACGTTCGGCTTCCGCGCGCTCGCCCTGGCGCAGCGCGTCGAGGCCGAGTTGGACCCAGGCTTCGACGCGGAAGGGCCGATGGTCGAGCACCCGCTGCCACGCGCGTTTGGCGGTCGCGTGCGCGCCTTGGCGCTCGAGTTCGCGCGCGGAGAGCGACCACGCGAGCACCGAGTCGTCGCGCACGGCGAGCGCCGCGGTCGGATCGAGCGCGGCCTTCGAGTGGTCGAGCGTGCGCGTGAGCCTCAGGACGGAGACCGCCGTCGTGCCGAGCGCGAGGAACGCGCCGAGCACGATCCACGGCCCAAGCCGCGCGACGCGCCCGCCGGGCGCAGCGTGCGCCTTTCCGGTGGCTGCGCCTACACGCGTCGCCAACGCGCCGGCCGCGAAGAAGAAGCTCGCCGCGGAAGCGGCGTTCCACGAAAGAGGCGCGCGCAGACACGCGTTCGCGAGCAGCCCGAGCGCGACGAGCCCGAGCGCTCCGTCGACGGCGTTGGCGCCGCGCAGCGCTCGCATCGCGTTCCACGCGGTCCACGCGAGGAAGAAACACCACGCGAGGCCGCCGACCAAGCCGCCGTCGCACCAACCTTGCAGCCAGTCGTTGTGCGCGTGCTCGACTTCGCTCTCGGCGCCGAGCGCGCGGCGTTCGAGCGCGATCTCCGCTGGATCGCGATAAGGCCCGAACGTCGCGCGGAACTGTCCGAGTCCGGCGCCGAGCGCGCCGTGGTCGCGCACGAAGCTCGGCACGGCGCGCCAGATCGCGAAGCGCACCGTGACGCCCCCAGTGTCGCCCATGTCGCCGAGCACGTCGTCTTCGGCGTCCGCGCCGGGCCTTTCGGCGACGGTCGTCGGCGGCGCTTCCGCCCGGAAGCTCGCGAACGAACGTGTCGCGCCAAAGAGCAGCAGCGCGGCGAAGAGACCGAGCGCGAGCGGTTTCTTCGACGCGGCGCCGCCGGCGGACGCGCGCGCGCAGAGCAGCGCCGCGCCGAGTGCGAGCGCGAGCGACAGCACGCCCGCGAGCACCGGCGCGAGCCCGACGTAGACCGCGTACGCGCCGAGCGCGAGCGCACCGACGGTCCGCGCGAGCCCGCGCGCCGTCGCGAGCGCCCACGCGCCGGCGAGCGCGCCGGCGAGCGCCGCTTCGGAGGTCGCGCCGGTGTTCTGCAGCGTGCCGGCGAACGCGTGCTCGCGATCGGCGAACGCCGCGCCGACGAAGACGAGCGCGAGCCACGGCAGCGCACCGACGAATACCGCGCGGCCGCGCGCGCCCGTGCTCGCGCCGACGACGCCGAGCCCAAGCCCGGCGAGCACGACGAGCAACGCACGGTCGGCTTCGAGCGTGTCGCTCGGCGGCGCGAGCCGCAGCGCGACGAAACCGACCAACGCGTACGCCGCGAGCGGCAGGAGCGCGAACGCGCGCGGCGCGTGACGCGTCAACGCGGCGAACCCGAGCGCCGGCAACGTCGCGAGGAACCACGCCGCCGCGCCGCCGAGCGCGGGCTCGAGCGCGGTGCGCACCGGCGAACCGGCGAACGGCCACGCGAGCCAGACGAGCGGCAGGAGGGCGAGCCAACCGAGCGCTGCGTGTTCGTCGCGGGCGGGCCGTTCTCGGTGGGGCGTGTCCGCCGTGATCCGTTGCATCGCGGCAGCCTACGCGCGGGACCCGAGCGATGCGATGCCTCGGCGCGTGTGGGCGCGACTCGGCGACTCCGGGACTCCAGGACTCCAGGACTCCAGGACTCCAGGCCGGCGAGACGCCGAGGCTCCGGCCGCGCGCCGGGGCCGTCACATGAAGTTGCGCGTGTGCAGCCCGGCGAGGCGTTCGGCGTGCTCCGCGTCGAAACCGACGAGCCGCAGCCGATTGCGTCGGCCCGCGTGCATCTGGCGCGTCAGTTCGAAGACGGCGGCGTGGCCCGCGGCGATCCGCTCGGGCTCGAAGCCGCCGGCGGCGAGCACGATCAGTGCGTCGAACACCTCGGCGTTGAGGCCCGCGGTGTGCCGCAACACGTCGTGGCGTCGTTCGATCGCCGCCGCGAGCCGCGCGACCAACGTCGGCTCCTCGCGCGCCTCGCGAGCGAGGTGCGCGACGCCGAACGCGACGTGCCGCGCTTCGTCTTGCGCCGTGAGCTTCATGATCGTCCGCGTGCACTCGTCGGGCGCGTGCTCGTGGAGGAACCAGAGCAAGTTCACGAACGAACCTTCGCCGAGGACCGAGAGCAGGAGGCTCGCCGCCGCGAAGTCGGGCTCGTCGACCAACGTCTTGAGCGACGCTTGGCCGCCCGCGGTCGAGAGTCCGAGCTCGCGGCGCGCGAGCGTCGCGCGGCGCGTGAAGACCTCGACGTGGCGCGCTTCGTCCGCGGCTTGGATCGCGAGCAGTTGCTGCACTTCGCGGTAGTGCGGGTGGATGCGCGCCGCGAAACGCGCCGGGACGATCAACGCGGCGGTCTCGTTCTCGATCAGGTAGGTCAGCACCTGCACGAGCGCGTCCTCGACCTCCGCGGCGTGCGGGCGCGGCGCGTCCCATGGAATCGCCGTCGCGGGATCCCATTGCGCCGCGAGCGCTTGGGCGTAGAGCGCGCCGACGTCGTCGGCCCACAACGTCCGTTTCTCGGCGAGCGCGAAGTCGAACGCGGGCGAGCCCACTTCGACTCGCGCGCCGCGCGCGGCGAGGCCCCAGTGCGCCGGTGCCTGCTCGTGCACGCCGTCGCGGGCGTCGGTCGCGCCTGCGCGTTCCGCATCGGCGAAGCGTGCGAGGTGGGCGGAGCCCGCGACCAAGCGTCCGGCGCAGCGTGCGCGCGAGTCCGCGGACTCGACGCCGTGCCCCGCGGCGCGCGCCCATGCCGCGAGGTGGATCGAGAGCTCCGGCGCGTCGCCGAGCACGACGAGCCGCTCCCCCGGCGCGCACCCGGCGAGCGCACGCGCGAGCAGCACGTGTCCGCCTTGGTCGAGTCCGCACCGGCCGAGGTCGAGGACTCGCTCCGCGCCGTCGCGGGGGACGTTTCGAGCCGCGCTCACGCGACGCTCATGCGCGCGAGGAACGGCTCGAGCACGCGGAAGCGCTCGCACGCGCTTTCGAGCAGCGCGTAACCCGACGTGCGACCCGGGCACCAACGCTTCAGGCCCTCCAGGTCCATCAACGCCCGCACGCGCGGATCGTCGTAGCGCATCGAGAGGAGCAAACGCTCGAAGCGCTGGACGAGTTCCTCCGGCGCCCCGTCGAGCACCGTGAAGTTGCAGTGGTCGAACGGCTCCGTCCGCGCGAGCACCCGCGTCGCGCCGCGAGTGAAGATGCCTTCGTTCGCGAAGAGCAAGTGGTTGCCGTCGAGCATGCACGCGGCGTCGACTTCGCCCGAGAGCAGCGCGAGCGCCGCATCGCGTTCGCCGCCGACGTGGTCGCCGTGTTTGCCGACCAACACGTCGAAGCGGCGCACCGCGAAGTCGCGCTCGGCGACCAGGCCCGCGCGAGCGCAGTGCTCGAGCGGGATCAGCGTCGCTTGCGGCGAATCGCCCGCTCCGCAGCCGATCGTTCGCCCACGAAGCTCCGCGAGCGAGCGAACCGGCGAATCGGCACGCACGACGATCAGCGAGGTCAAGTCGCAGTCGGTGTCGCGCATCGCGATGGCCTTCGCGATCCGCCCGGTGCGCTCGGCGGTGCGGCGCGCCTGCAACCAGGCGAGCGGCGAGTTCCACGCGACGTGGAACGCGCCGGCGAAGTGCTGCTCGACTTGGCGCTCGTAGTTCGTGTAGAGCACGTAGTCGAAGTCGAGCCCTTGGCTCGCGAACCAACGTTGGAAGCCGTCCCAGATCGGCACGACCTTGGCGTCGTAGGCGACGGCGCCGAGCACGAGAGTCGAGTTCGTCGCAGGCATGGCGGCGCTCAGAAGAGGGGCAGACCGCACACGGCCTTGCCGATGAAGTCGTAGAGCTGGTCGCTCGTCGGCGCCATGATCAGCGCCGCACGCGAGTCGCGGAACCGGCGTTCGACGCCGACTTCCTTGCGGAACGCTTGGCCCGCGCAGACGCGCATCGCCGTGTCGAGCACTTCTCGCGCGGCTTCCGCCGTCGCGGCTTTGACTTCGAGCACGCGCAGCGGCGCGTCGGGGCGGCCGTGCTCGAGCGCGGCGAGCGTGTTCTCGAGCAGCGCTCGCGCCTGATCGCACTGGATGCGCATCTTCGCGACGTAGGCGCGGATCGTCGGCAGTTCGCAGAGCGGGCTCTGGCCGAGGTGCTCGTACTTCATCCCGGCGGCGTGCTCGGCGGTCTTCTCGACCGCGGCTTCCATCATGCCGACGGAACCGGACGCGATCAGCACGGCGAACGTCGGCAGCACGGTCTGCATCATGATGCCGAAACCGTCGCCGTCGCCGCCGAGCCGGCGCGCGAGCGGCACGCGGGCGCTCGTCGCTTTCACCGGAGCGGAGTCGTTGCCGCGCAGTCCGATGCCGTCGAAGCGGCCCGTGATCGCGAGCCCGGCGGTCGTGCGGTCGACGAGCCACAGCGTGCTCGCGCCGTCGGCGCCGGAGGGCTTGCTCGACCACACGTAGGCGTTCGCGTGGCTCGCCGACGTCACCCAACTCTTCGCGGAATCGAGCACGGCACTGTCGCCTTCGACGCGCGCCGTGCCGACCGGCACCCAGAAGTGCGAGCGCGAACCGTTTTCGCTGAACGCGAGCGTCGACAAGTGTTCCCCGCGCGCGATCGCGCGCCGCACGTCGAGCGGTCCGTGCTTCTCGATCACGACGGTGCCGCTGTAGTGCATCGTCAGCACCATCGCCGTCGAACCGCACTCGCGCGCGAGGCGTTCGATCGTCTGCGACGCGGCGTCGAGACCGAGGCCGTGACCGCCGACCTCGGGCGAAGAGAGCAGTCCGAAGAGTCCGCGTTCGCGCGCGAGCTCGATGGCGGCCGTGGGGAATCGTGATTCGGCGTCGACCGACGCTGCGTGGGTGCGAGCGACCGCGGCGACGGCGGCCGCGGCGGCTAGGTAGTCGTAGCTCATGGCGGTGGGGGGCAGGGAGTTCGGCGCGGGGCCGAGGATCACGCCGCGCCGCCCGCCGCGAGCGAGCTAGCGCCAGCGTGGCAGAGGCCCGGGCACGCCGGGCCGACGATGGATTCAGACGCAGAAGTGCATGGCGTTGGGCGGCGACTCGCGCGGCGAGTGCGCCGGACGTCGCCGACGTTAGTCGGACCGCGCGTGGGCGTCCAGAGGCTCCGGCGGTCGTTCGAGAGCTGCTCGCGCGCGCCGGACGGGCGTCAGCGCGCCGCTTCGAGCGTCGGTTTGACGATCGCGTCGACGAAGGCTTCGGGTTCGAAGGGTTCGAGCAACTCGAGCTGCTCGCCCGTGCCGAGGTAACGCACCGGCAGGTTCAACGCCTTCTGGATGCCGAAGAGCGCGCCACCTCGCGCCGTGCCGTCGAGCTTCGCCACGACGAGGCCGGTCACCGCGAGCGCCGCAGTGAACTCCTTCGCCTGTTGGATCGCGTTCTGGCCGTTGGTGCCGTCGAGCACGAGCCACACTTCGTGCGGCGCGCCGGGCAAGCGCTTCGCGATCACGCGCTGCACCTTGGTGATCTCGGCCATCAGGTTCTTCGCGGTGTGCAACCGGCCCGCCGTGTCGAGCAACACGACGTCGACGCCGCGAGTCGCCGCTTGGTCGACCGCGTCGAACGCGACCGAAGCCGGATCGGCGCCTTCGGGCCCGCGCACGATCGCCGCGCGGTTGCGCGACGCCCAGATCTCGAGTTGCTCCGCCGCGGCCGCGCGGAACGTGTCGCACGCGCCGAGCAGCACGCTCTTGCCTTGTTTCTGGAACCGGTGCGCGAGCTTCGCGATCGACGTGGTCTTGCCGGAACCGTTGACGCCGACGACCAGGATCACGGTCGGTTTCGCGTCGAACGTCGGTTCGCCGCGCGCGGGGCCGAGGCGTTGGAGCAGGAGCTCGCGCAACAGCCGGCGCACGTCGTCTTCGCCTTTCACTTCGCCGCGTTTGTGCGCACGCGCGAGCTCCGCGCAGACTTCGCCCGCGACGGCACCGAGGTCCGACGTGTAGAGCAGTTCCTCGAGTTCGTCGAAGAGCGCTTGATCGATCGGCCGGCCGCCTCGGAAGAGGCCGCTGATGCCGTCCGAGATCGCCTCGCGCGTCTTCTTGAGGCGCTCCTTCAGTCGATCGAAGAGGCCCATCGTCAGCTCTCCGCGGGCTCGCCGCGCGCCGCGGCGTCCTTGACGTGGCGCGTCTTGATCTTGTCGAGGATGCCGTTGATGAACGCGCCGGAGTTCTGCGTCGAGTAGCGTTTGCCGAGTTCGATCGCTTCGTTGATCGCGACCTTCGGCGGGATGTCCCGGCAGTGGAGGAGCTCCCAACTCGCGAGCCGCAGCACGTTGCGGTCGATCACCGCCATGCGCGCGATGTCCCAGTTCTGCGCGACCGCTTGGATCGTCTGGTCGAGTTCGGCGCGGCATTCGGCGACGCCGGTCAGGATCTTCTTCGCGAACTCGCGCGCTTCGCGGTCGGGTTCCTCGTCGCGCAGGAACTCGTCGAGCTCCGCGAGGACCTCCTCGCCGCGCAGGTCGATCTGATAGAGCAATTGGAGCGCGAGCTCCCGGCCGCGGGTGCGCTTCTTCACCGCTGCGCCTCCGGTGCACGCGCACCGAAGCCGATGCCGGGTTCGGGTTTGCCGACCCGTTCCGCGCGATCGAGGCCGAGGAGCACCGAGACCGCGGCGCGCGCGACCTCGCGGCCCTTGTCCTGCTTGCCGCCTAGATCGGGCGGCAGAGCCCGCGAGCGCGCCTGCTCGAGGGTCTCGCACGTCAACACGCCGAACAGCACCGGGCGGCCGGTCGACAGTGCGACGTCCTGCAGTCCGTACGCGACGGCGTGCGCGATGAACTCGTCGTGGCGCGTCTCGCCTTTCAGGATCACGCCGAAACACAGCACCGCGTCGACGTCGTCGCGCAACGCGAGCCGGCGCGCCAGCACCGGCAGCTCGAACGCGCCGGGCGCTTCGATCACGAGCCAGTCCGATTCGGCGAGACCGGAGGCGAGCAGCTCGCGGCGCGCGGACGCGAGCATCGCGTCGGTGAGCTCGCGATGGTAGTTCGACACGACCGCGGCGATCCGGGTCCCGCGTTCGAGGCGGAGCGCAGTGGAGGATTCGTGAGCGTCGCGGGCCATCGTGGACGGGATCCGATCGAGAGCAGGGCGCAGTTGCGAAGGAGCCTGGGCGGCGAAAGGGCCGCAGAGCATAACGCGGCCTGAGATCCGGTGCATCCGTGCGGGCCGCGCCGGGCCGAGCCGAGCCGAGCCGGGCCGAGCCGAGCCGGGCCGAGCCGAGCGGCGCCGCAGGGCACGCGGGGTTCAGCTCTCCGCGAGCGGTGCGGTCGCCTCGGCGGCGTCCGCACGTCGGTCGCGGCGGCCGCCCCACACGGAGAACGCCCAGCTCGTCCGCCGCCGCAGCGCGATCGACAGGTCGTCGACGTACGTGTAGGCGAGCGGCACGACCCACAGCGTGAAGAAGGTCGAGATCGTCAGTCCGCCCGCGACGCACGTCGCGAGCGCGCGGTAGTCGATCCCTTGCGACGGCGGAGCGCTGACGATCGTCGGCACCAGGCCGAACACGGTCGTCAACGCCGTCATCAACACGGGCCGCACGCGGTTCGAGCAACCTTCGAGCACCGCTTTCGAGCGCTCCCAGCCTTCTCCGCGCAGTTGGTGGATGCGGTCGACCAGCACGATGCCGTTGTTCACGACGACGCCGACGAGCACGATGATCCCGATCCAGCCGACCGAATCCATCGTGATGCCGGTGACGAAGAGCGCCCAGTAGGCGCCGACGACGGCGAACGGAATCGTGAACATCACCGAGATCGGCAGCAGCGCCGACTCGAAGAGCACGCCCATCAAGAGGAACACGAGCACGAGCGAGAGCAAGAACGCGCTTCGAAGCTCGGCCATCTCCTCTTCCGCTCGTGCGCCGACCGAGTCGTGCTCCGCGAGCGAGAAGCCGCGCGGCAAATCGAGCTCGGTCCGCAGCGCCGCGTAGCCTGCGCGCGAGAGACGCTCTTGGTCGAGCGGGTCGTCGACGCGCGCGAGGATCGTGTACGTGATCTCGCCGTCGACGCGTTCGATCGTCGGACTCGCCTTGGCGAACTCGAGCGAACTGATCGACGACAGCGGGATCGCGGAGGCCTGCGAGAAGACCTCCATGTCCTGCAACGTCGACAGGCCTTCGACTTCGGCGTCGTCGTACTCGATGATCAGCGGCACTTCGCGGCCGGGCTCCTGGAAGCGCGGCAGTTGCCAACCGCGCAGGGCCCACGCGATCGACTGGAACGCCGTGTTCGGCGTCAAGTCGAAGCCTTGGGTCAGGTCGGAGTCGAACCGCACGCGGACTTCGCGCGTCGCTTCCTCGCGTTCGGTGCCGACGCTGTGGATGCCCGGCACGCGTTCGAGCACGGCGATCGCGCGCGTGCCGAGGTCTTCGAGCTCGTCCGCGTCGGGGCCCTTCAACCGGAACACGACTTGGTTCTTGTTCTTGCTCTGCGCGCCGTCGTCGCCGCGCATGCGCACCTTGTGGCCGGCGAACTTCGGCACTTCGTCCAGCACGCGCCGGCGCAGGGATTCCATCTGCTCCGGCGGCACCGAACTTTCCCAGTAGAGCGTGAAGCGGGCGCTGCGGCGGTCGAAGCGGTTCGCGAGGTGCTCGTAGCCGTACTCCGCCTTCTTCGCTTCGAAGAAGTGCTCGTACGCGATGAGCTCGTCCTCGGCCTCGGCGAGACTGAAGTTGTCCTCGAGGTCGATGTTCAGGCTCAGACGCGAGTTGTCTTCGTCTTCGCCGAACGCCGCGACCGACATTTTCGACTTCGGGATGACGATCGAAGCGAATGCGAGCGCCGAGAGCGCGACGGCGGTCTTGCGGTGTTCGAGCGTCCACTCGACCAACTTGTGGTTCGAGAGGACGAAGAGGTCCAGGAACGAGCCCGATCGCTCGCCGACCACGCGCACTCGCTCTGGCGCGAGCCTCGGGCGCCTGCGCCAGCGCGGCACGCCGACGAGCAGGATCGTGATCGCCGTCGCCGCGAATGCGACCGCCGCCGCGGTCTGGATCGCGACGAGGTTCGAACCGCCGCCCGTCGCCGCTCCGAGTCGCTGCGCCGTGGCGAGCGCCGGCCAAGCCTCGACGAGTCGCCAGGCCGCCAGGCCTGCGACCGCCGCCGCGAGCAGCCAGCGCGCGGGCGCGAGCACCGCGAGTGCGCAGCGCACGAGCCAGTAGAGACCTCGGACGCCCCACGCGAAGGTCGCGCCGATGGCGTCGGTCAGAACGTACGCCGCGCGCGCCGGCACCTCGCCGACGAAACGCAGCCGATCCGCGCTGCGCTGCACCGCTGGCGCGCGCGGGCCGAGGATGCGCGCGGCGACCACCGGCAGGAAGATCAGCGCGACGAGCAACGAGAAGAGCAGCGACGTGCAGAGCGGCAGACCGATCTCGCCGAAGATCAGCGCGAGCTGCGGTTGGCTCGTCATGAAGATCAGCGGCATGAAGACGACGACGGTCGTCAGCGTCGAGAGCAACACGGCGAGACCGACCTCGCGCGTGCCGCCAGCCGCGGCGTCGTGGTCGGAATGGCCGAGCTGCTTCCAGCGCACGATGTTCTCGATCACGACGATCGCGTTGTCGACGAGCATCCCGAGCGCGAGCGTGATGCCGGTCATCGTCAGCACGTTGAACGTGCCGCCGCCGAGGAACTGCCACGCGATCGCGAAGAGCACCGAGATCGGGATCGCGAGCGCCACGGCGATCGTCATCCGCACGCGCTTCAAGAACACGAACAGCACGATCACCGAGAAGAGGCCGCCGTAGTACGCCGCTTCGACGAGCTGTGCGATCGACGACTGGATGAACTCGCCTTGGTCGAAGAGCGGCAGGAAACGGAACTTGCCCGCGAGCCGCGGATCGGCTTCGAGTTCGGTGAACGCCGCGCGCAGCCGTTCGCACGTCGCGACGGCGTTCGCTTGGCTGTCCTTGCGGATCTCGCCGTAGTAGGAGTAGCTCCCGTCGATGCGGAAGAGCCGGTTGCGCACGCTCTTCGCGTCGATCACGCGGCCGACGTCGCGGATCGCGAGCCCCTTGCCGATCGGGTAGCGCTCGATCTCCTCGCGCGACTTGAAGCGCATGTCGGAGCGCAGCAGCACGCGCCGACCGCCGTCGGTGACTTCGCCGAGCGGCAAGGCGAAGTTGTCGGAGGACAGACGCTCGATCAAGTTCCCGAGGTCGAGGTTCGCCGCGCGCACGCGGTCCTCGTCGAGCAGGATGCGGATCGAGTCGTCGAGCACGCCCCAGATCTCGAGCTGGGCGACGCCGTCGACCGCCTCGAGCTTGCGCTGGATCACGTTGTCGATCAGCGCGTCGGTCTCCGCGGAATCCCCGGGGTGGAGGATCGCGAAGAACATCACCGGCAAGTCGGACTGGCTCCACGAGAAGAGCTGGATCTCGCGCACCGTGCTCGGGAGTTTCGCGCGCGCGCGCTCGAGCCGGTCGCGGACCTCCGCCTTCAGGAGGTCCATCGAGAGCTCGGCGTTGAACTCGATCTGCAGACTGACGAAGTCGTCGCGCGAGTCGCTCTCCATGCGCTCGACGCCGGCGAGCGTGCGGAGCTCCTCTTCGAGGATGCGCGCGACTTTCTCTTCGTTCTCCTTCGCGCTCGCGCCGGGGTTCGCCGCGGTGATCCAGAGCCCGGGCTCGGTGAAGCCGTCGGGCATCATCTGCACCGGGATGCGTTGGTAGGAGATCAGTCCGATCACCACCATCGACGCGAAGAGCACGAGCAGCGTCACCGGGCGGCGCACGAGCGCGCCGAAGAAACCACGGGCGAGACGGGCGTCGGTCGTGGAACTCATGCGGCGACCTCCGCGCGAGCGCGGCGATAGACCAAGTGGTAGACGACCGGGATCACGACGAGCGTGAGCAGCGTCGACACCGAGAGACCGGAGATGACGGTGATCGAGAGCGGTCGGTTGAGCTCCGCGCCTTCGCCGGCGCCCAGGCTCGAGAGCCCGGGGATCCAGCTCAGCCAACCCGTCATCGGCAAGAGGCCGACGACGGTGGTCATCGCCGTCATGTAGATCGGGCGCAGACGCGTCTGGCCCGCTTCGACGAGCGCGTCGTACACCGACACGCCGCGCGCGCGCTGCTGGTTGACGCGGTCGAGCAACACGATCGCGTTGTTGACGACGATGCCCGCGAGCAGGATCAGGCCGAGGAACACGACGACCGAGAGCGGCAGGCCGAGCACGTCGAGCGTGAAGATCACGCCGACCGCGGCGAGCGGCACCGACACCAGGATGATCAGCGGCTGCACGATCGACTCGAACTGCACCGCCATCACCACGTAGACGAGGAACATGGCCAGCGCGAGCGCGAAGATCATGTTGGAGCGCGCGTCGTCGAGCTCGCGCTTCTTGCCGCCGAGTTGCACGACGACGTCGTTCGGCACTTCGACCTTCGACAGAGCGTTCTCGATGCGTCGGTTGACGCCGCCGAGATCCAAGCCGGTGGTCGCGGCACTGACGACCACGGCGCGCGTGTTGCCGATGCGGCGGATCTCCGCCGGGCCGTCGGCGCGCACGACCTTCGCGACGGCGTGCAACGGGACCGGCGTCGCGCTCGCAGGGTTGACGACGAGCTCGAGCACGCGCTCGACGTTGCCGAGCATGATCTCGTCGCCCATCACACGCACGTCGATGCGATCGTCGCCTTCGTTGAAGCGCGTCGAGACGTTGCCGAGCACTTGGTCGCGCACCAAGTTGGACACTTGCTGGAGGTCGAGCCCGTATTCGAGCGTCTTGTCGCGGTCGAAGACCACGAGCGCCTCGGGGTGGCCCGGCCTCACGCTCGAACGCACGTCGGCGAGGCCCTCGATCCCCGCCAAGGACGCGACGACGTCGGCCGCGACGCGCTGGAGCTTCGAAAGGTCGTGGCCGAGCACTTCGATCTGCACCGGCGCCTCGAGTGCGAACGGCGTCGGCCGCGAGACTTCGAGCGAACGCACCGCGGGATCGGCGCCGACGAGCTCACGCACGCGCGCGAGCAAGGCTTCCTCCGTCTGCGGCGTGAACGCGTCGGGCTTCATGCGCACGGTGAGCCGCGCGGTGTGTTTGCCTTCGATCTCGCGCGTCAGCGTGTCCTTCTCGACGCCGACGGTCAGCGCGGTCAGCGCGACGCCGTCGAGCGCGCGCACGCCCGTTTCGAGCCGCGCGAGCACGCCGTCGGTGTTCTCGAGCGGACTGCCGACCGCGAGGCCGACGTGGATCGTGAACTCGCCTTGGTGGATCTCGGGCAAGAGCTCGATGCCGAGCGTCGACGCGCGTTGCACGGAGAACGCGGCGAGGCCGAGGACCGCGAGCACGACGAGCCACGGCGCCGCGAGCGCGCCGCGCAGGAACCGCGGATACGCGCGCTCGATCGCGTGCCACATGCGATCGTGCAGCCAACCGAACGGCCACGTCAGGACGCGGAAGAGCCAGTAGAGCGCCCACAGGAACACGGCGACCACGCGCGCGCCGCCCGCGAACGTCGCGAGCGGCAACGCGACTCCCGAGCGATAGGCCCCGGCGGCCGTTCCTTCGCGGACGTGCGCGTACCACGGAACGGTGGGCGGCACATTGGGCACTCCGCCATCCTGCGCGGACCACGAGGCCCCGCCGGCGAGGAACCGCCGCGCGGCGAGCATCGGGATGAAGATCGCGGCGACCAAGAGCGACGCCGACAGCGAGACGACGACCGTGGTCGCCTGGTCGCCGAAAATGCGGCCCGCGATGCCGTGGACGAACACGATCGGCGCGAAGACGCAGATCGACGTCAGCGTCGACGCGGTGATCGCGCCGAAGACCTCGCGCGTGCCACGGACCGCCGCGCGCCCGAGTGGGTCGCCCTCGTCGCGACAACGGGTGATCGACTCGAGCACGACGATCGCGTTGTCGACGACCATGCCGACGCCGAGCGCGAGGCCGCCGAGCGACATGATGTTGAGCGACACGTCCCAGAGGTACATCGGCGCGAACGTGACGATCACCGAGAGCGGCAACGACACGCCGATGATCAGCGTCGGCGCGAGCCGGCGCAGCGCGAGCCAGATGATCGCGATCGCGAGCACGCCGCCGACCCAGCCCGCTTCCTTGACCCCGTCGATCGACGAACGGATGAACGTCGACTGGTCCGACAACACGTCGAAGTGGGCGTCGTCGCGATAACGGTGGGCGAGGAACGCGGTCTTCTCGCGCTCGTCGAAGTTCAGCGTCGGGTTCTTGCCGCGCTTCTCGACCTCCTTCGCGACGCGCTGCTGATCCTCGTCGCCGAAGACCTTCTTCTTCACGGCGTCGGCGAGCTCGACGATGTTCGCGCCGGCTTCGCGGTAGATCGCGACTTCGACCATCTCCTTGCCGGAGAGGCGCGAGATCACTTCGCGCTCGGCGTGCGTCCGTTCGACCGTCGCGACGTCGCGCACGCGGATCACCGCGTCGCCGCGGCGCACGATCGCGAGGTTCTCGATCTCGGCGATGTCCTGGAACTCGTTCAGCGTGCGGACGAGGTACTCGGTCGAGCCTTCGCGGACCGAACCACCGCTCGCGTTGATGTTCTCGGCGGCGAGGCGCTGCGCGAGCGCCTGCGGGTCGAGGTTCTGCGCCGCCATCTTGAACGGGTCGACGCGGACGCGGATCTCCTCTTCGAGGCCACCGCGCACTTGGACCGCCGCGACCCCGGCGATCGACTCGAGCTCGCGCTTGACGCGGTTCTCCGCGATCCAACGGAGCTGCATCAGCGCGCGATCCGGATCGAGCTCCCGCGACGTCGAGAGCCCGATGCGCAGGATCGGATCGCGGTTCGGGTCGTAGCGCAGGATCAGCGGCCGTTCCGCGCCTTGCGGCAGGAACACGCCGTCGAGCTTGTCGCGCACGTCCTGGACCGCGAACGTCATGTTCGTGCCCCAGTCGAAGTCGAGCACGATGTCGCTCGTCTCCGCGCGGCTGATCGACACCAAGCGCACGAGCTTCGGCAACGTCGAGAGCTGTTCCTGGATGCGCTCCGAGATGCGGTCCTCGACGTCCTCGGGCGCCGCGCCGGGGAACGTCGTGCGCACGGTCAGCGTCGGGTAGCTGATCTCCGGCAGGAGGTCCATCGGCAGCTTGCCGAACGACACGAAGCCGAACACGGCGAGCGACACCATGAACATGGTGACCGCGACCGGCCGCGTGACGACGACGTCGATCAGACCGCGCGCGCCCGAGCTCGACGGCGGTTCCGTCGCGGACGGGTGGCTCGGCGAAGTGGAGGAGTCCGCTTGGTTGGACGAGCTCATCGAAGCTCTTTCGGCGCCTGTCGCCAGGAGCGCTCGGGCCTACTCCGCCGCCTTGCGCGACGTGTCGATCTCGACTTCCGCGCCGTCCTCGAGGTCGCGGTTGCCGACGACGACCACTTGTTCGCCCGCGGCGAGCGTGTCGTCGCCGAGCGGCCGCACTTCGACCCACTCGTCGTCGGAGAGGCCTTCTTCGACGGCGAGTTTGCGCGCGCGGCCGTCGCGGACGACGACGACGTGCGCGACTTCGCCTTCGCGCAGCACCGAGCGCTTCGGCACGGCGAGCGCGTTGGGCCGGCGTTCGGTCACGATCCGCAGGCGCACGAGCATGCCGGGCAGGAGCTCGGCCTTCGGGTCGTTGCTCGCCGTCACTTGCATGCGCGCCGTGACCCGGAACGCGCCGGACTGCGCGTCGATCGTTGGCGAGACGCGTTCGATGACGCCGGTGAACGTCGCTCCGGGCAACGCTTCGGTTTCCGCGCGCAATTCGAGCTCGCCCGCGGCGGGCGCCTCGCCGTTGTGGCCTTGGCGCGACCGGAAGAGCGCGAGTTCGCGCTGCGGCCGGTAGAACACGGCGCGCAGGTTCCCGGTGTCGACCAACGTGAAGCCCGCGACGCCGGCGCGCGCGGAGAACGACGCGGTCGCCGCGACGCTGTCGCCGACCTTGAGCGCGCGCAGCGCGATCACGCCTTCCGCCGGCGCGACGATCTCCATGTAGGAGTGGAAGAGGCGCGCTTGTTCGAGCTGCAACTCGGCGCGCTGCACGGCGTTCTTCGCCGTCTCGAGCTCGACCCTCGAGCGTGCGAGCGTCAGCATCGCCGTTTCGTGGTCCGCTTGCGCCGTGTCGCGCTGCAGCCGGCTCTGCTCGAGCTCCTTCGTGGAGAGCAGCCCGGGGCGGTCCGCTTCGCCCTTGGCGATCGACTCGTTGCGCTCGAAGTCGCGCTGGGCCTGTTCGGCGGTGCGCCGCGCGCTCGTCGCGCGCGATTCCGCTTCCTTGATCGCGAGTTCGAGCTTCGGCACGGCGGCCCGCGCGTCGGCGAGCGCCACTTCGGCCTCGCCGACGGCGATCTTCGACTCGCGGTCGTCGAGCCGCGCGAGCACTTGGCCCGCGACGACGCGGTCGCCTTCTTCGACGAGGACCTCGGTCACGAGCCCGCTCGCGCGGGGAACGATCTCGTGTTGGAACTCCGATTCGATCTTGGTCGTCGTCTCGAGCTCCTTGACGAGCTCGCGCTCGGTGACGGCCTCGACGAGCACCCGCGAACGCTCGCGCGGTTTGAGGCCACTCGGTTCGACCGTCGAGCCGGCGGAGTCGGTGCGCTGACAGCCCGCGGCCGAGAGGCAGGCGACGAGCCACGCGCCGGCGCCGAGCAGCAACGGTCTGGCGAGTGCGCGCGGCGCCCAGGCCGCCCGAAGTGCACGGAGCGCCCGAAGTGCACGGACTGGACGGAGCGCACGGGGCGAGCGGGACGGACGCGACACCAAGGCCGATCGAGAGTGGGGGTGCATCACGGAAAGTCGCGACCGCGACAGGAGTTCGCGCGTCGCGCGAAGGGAGTCGGATGGGGAACCGTCGAGCGGAGAACCGTCTGGCCGGGAAACGGATGGGGGTACGAAGCTCGCTACACTGCCGCCCGCATGCGCAGCCCCAAGCAGGCCATTGCCGAAATTCTAGGTTGCGTGTCGAGCGTGCGCGACGAGGAGCTCGTGCCGCTCGCGGAGTCCGACGGCCGCGTGCTCGCTCGCGCCGCGACGTCGGATCTGGATCTCCCGCCGTTCGAAAAGAGTGCCGTGGACGGGTATGCCGTGCGCAGCGCGGACATCGAGGCGAGCAGCGTCTCGGGCGACGCTCGTGCGGAGCGAAGGTTGCCCATCTTGGGCGAATCCCGCGCGGGAGCGCCGTTTGGGCGCGAGCTCGCTTCGCGCGCGTGCGTCGCGATCTACACCGGCGCCGAACTGCCGGCCGGCGCCGACGCCGTGATCATGCTGGAGGACGTGCGTGTCGACGGCGACGCGATCGTCTTTCGCGAACGTGTTCGAGTCGGGCAAAACGTTTGCCACCGGGGTCAGGACCTGCATCTCGGCGACACGGTGCTGCTCGCCGGCCGACGGTTGCGGCCCGCGGACCTCGCGGTGCTCGCTTCGGTCGGCTGCGATCCGGTGCCGGTCTTCCGGCGGCCGAGGGTCGCGCTGCTGACGACCGGCGACGAACTCGTGCCACCGAGCGCGCGCCCCGGGCCCGGCGAGATCCGCGAGAGCAACACGCTCGAGCTCGCGGCGCTCGCGCGGCGCGCCGGCGCTCACGTCGAGAACCTCGGCGTCGTGAAGGACGAGCCCGCGGAGCTCGAACGACGCCTCGCCGATGCGCTCGAGCGCTGCGATGCGCTGGTGACCACCGGCGGCGTCTCGGTCGGCAAGTACGACTACGTCCACGCGACGCTCGCGAAGCTCGGCGTGCGCGAGATCTTCCACAAGATCGCGATGAAGCCCGGCAAGCCGCTCTGGTTCGGCCTCGCCGGCGCGAAGCCGGTGTTCGCGTTGCCCGGCAACCCCGTGTCGTGTTTCGTCGGGTTCGAGCTCTTCGTCGGGCCCGCGCTGGCGCGGATGGGGCAGGACTCTGGGCTCGAGCGCGCGGCACGCGTCCGCCGCGGTCGCTGGCGCGGAGCGGAACTCGCGCCGAATCCGCGCGAGCAGTACGTGCCGTGCACGCTCGACGAAGACGCGCAGGGCGTCGTCGAACTCGCGCCGGTGCGCTGGAACGGTTCGGCGGACGTCGTCGGGCTCGCGCGCGCCGAGGCGCTCGCCGTCGCGCCGATCGAGACTCGCGTCGCGCCCGGCGAAATGGTCGAGTACCGCCTGTTGCCCTGACTTCGCTTGGGTGGACTCGACTCCTTGAACCCGACCTTGGGATCCGCGGCCGAAGCCGACGCGTCGGCGCCCCGCAACGCGCCGCTCGGCGAGACGGCGGCGGCGTCCGAGCTGACGCCGGCGAAGCGACTCTGCTGGCAACTCGCCGCGTGGGGCACGTTGGCACTCGCCGGGCCCGGCGTGCTCGTGCCCGACGGCGTGTGGATGCTCGCGGTGCTCGCCCTTGCGCTGTGGAGCCTCTCGGTCGCGCGGCCCGGCCGCGGCGCGTTCTGGGTCGAGTGGCTCGCGAGTTCGCTCGGTTGGGCGTGGATCTGTGGTTGGGCGTGGCACGTGTGGCCGGGCTCGCTCGTCTTCATCGGGCCCGCGAACGGTCTCTACGCCTGTCTCGCCGCCGCGCTGGCTCGTCGGCTCGCGCGCGAGTTCCCGCTCGCGCTCGCGGCCCCGCTCGCGTGGATCGGCGTCGAGACGCTGAAGGCGGGCCTCGAGCCGCCGTTCGGCTTCCCGTGGATGCGCCTCGGCACGCACTTCCATGCCGCGGACTGGATCCTCGGCGCGGCGCGTGTCTTTGGTTTCGTCGGGCTCGGCTTCGTGCTCGCCGCGCTCGGCGGTTGGCTCGCCGACGTCTGGCGGCATCGAGGCGCGCGGTTCGCGCGTTCCACGGCGTGCGCGGCGGTGCCGTTGCTCGCCGGCGTGCTGTGCGCGGCGCTGGTCGAGCCGCCGGCGACCGTCGCAGGCCCGCGCCTGCTGCTCGTGCAGCCCGGCATCGCGCAAGCGCGCAAGATGGAATCGAAAGGTGGTCGCGAGCTCTTCGTCGACGGCCTCTCGCGCACTCGTGAAGGGCTCGAGCGTGCGCGCGCCGCCGCCGAGCCCGAACCGGACCTCGTCTGTTGGGGCGAGACGATGCTCGGCCTGCCGATCCTCGATCGCGGGCTCGCCGCCGAGATCGAGCGAGGGGCGCGCACCGATCCGTGGGCGGGATTCGAAGTCGACGCCGAGTGGGTCGCGGGTTGGCTCGACGTCGAGGACAACTTCGTGGGGCAGGGGCTCTTCGGCAAGTCGCGGCCGCCGGGACTCCTCCCGGACGGAGCGAGCTTCCTCGCCGGCGCCGAGACGTTCGTCGCGCGCGACGGCCGGGTCCGCCGGCAGAATTCGATCGTGCTCTGGGACGCGCACGGCGAACGCGCCGGCGTCGCGTCGAAGCTCCATCTCGTGCCGAGCGCGGAGACCCTGGTCGGGCTCGAACGCTTCGCCTTCGCGCGCCATGCGATCGGCGCGTTGGCGGGCTACGTGCCCGACTTGCTCGCCGACGAGCGCACCGGCGTGCTCGAGTTCGCGGCTCGCGACGGCCGGCGTTACCGCTTCGGTGCGAGCGTCTGTTTCGACAACGCGTTCGACGATCCCTACACCGAGCCCGCGCGATCCGGGCCGCTCGACTTCCACCTGATCGTCAGCAACGAGGCCTGGTACAAGCAGAGCCACGAAGTCGACCAGATGCTCGCGTTCTCGCGTGTGGTCGCCGCCCAGACCGGCCGGGCGGTCGTGCGGGCGACGAACTCGGGCGCGAGCGCGCTGTTCGGCGCCGACGGGCGCGAACTCGCCCGGTTGGTGGTCGACGGCGAGGACCGCGAGGTCGGCGGCACGCTCGCCGTCACCGTGCCGGTGCCCGTCGAAGGCGCGGCCGCGCCTGCGACGGCGTTCGTACGCACCGAGCGCCTGTGGAAGCTCGCGGCGCTCGTCCTGCCGCTCGTGGCGTGGCTTTGGACCGTGTTCCGCGCGCGCCGGACGTCGCGCGAGCCGGCGCCGCTGACGTAGACGGCATCGACGGCGTAGACGGAGCCGGCGGCGTCGACGAGCGACGCGGCGACACTCGCTCGCGGCGACGGCGTGGGCCGCGGCGAGGTGATGGGCCGCAAGGTCCTTTGCACCGAGCTCCGCGGCACCGCCTTCGGACGCCGGCCTGGCCGCTGGTTCACCCGGCGGGTTACCGGGAGCGCGCACGAGGTAGAGCCGCGAGCGTCGCGCGAGGGTTGGACGACGTCCTTGACCCTCGAACGACGGCCTCCCTATACTCCCCGCCCTCTCCAAACTCCTCCCGGCTCTTCCCGCGCCTTCGTCCGCGTCCTGATCGACGCATCACGGACCCTGGGGCGCGACGGGCCGGCGCCGGACGGGTCCCCATCCGCTTCTGACACCCCCCGCCAATCTCATCGACGTATGAGCACGATCGGCAAGCTCTTCATCATTCTCAACGCGCTCCTCGCGGCAGCTTTCCTGGGCTACGCGGTGCACTCGCTCGGCAAGTCGAAGGACGTCGTCGAGACCCACAAGAAGGCGGTGGCGGAGCGCGACGCGAAGCTCTCGGACCAAGAGAAGCAGATCGCCGACCTCGCCGCGCGTCTCACCAGCGAGACCAGCGCGAAGGACGCCGCGCGCACCGACGCCGCGAACAACAAGGACCTCGCCGAGCGCAACCAGCGCGAGCTCGACGCGGCGAAGGACGACGCGTCCAAGCTGAAGAGCCAGCTCGACAAGATCAGCGAGAGCCTCGGCGGCTTCAACACGACCAACCAAGACCTGATCGCGGCGAAGGACAAGGCCGCGTCGGACGCCCGCGACGCCGAGAAGGCGCGCGACCAGGCGCTCGAAGAGAAGATGGCCGCGGAAGCCGCGCGCCGTGACGCCGAAGAAGCGCTCGCCAAGGCGAACGCCGACATCGAAGACCTCCGCATGCAGGTCGCGTCGGCCGCGAAGGACATCGACTCGCTCAACACCAAGCTCACCAACCTGGTGACGGTCACCGGCGTCAGCATCGACGACTTCACTGCCCAGAAGCAGATCGACGGCGCGGTGCTCGGCGCGACCTACGAACTCGGCGACGGCCTCGTCACGCTCAACGTCGGCTCCGACGCGGGCGTGCAGTCGGGCATGACGTTCGAGATCTACCGCGGCGACAAGTACAAGGGTCAGGTCCGCGTCCAGAAGGTCCTGAACAACATGTGCTCCGCGCTGGTCGTCCGCCCGGTCGCCGGCCAGAAGATCGGCCAAGGCGACAGCGCCTCGACCAACCTGCTCTGAGCCGACGCGCCCTCCGAAAGGACTACGAACCATGGCCAAGAGCACTCGGATGAGCAAGCGCGCCGCGGCTTCCGCGGCGCCCGTCCAGGAAGCGCAGGTCGTCGAACCGAGCGCCTCGAACGACGCGAGCGTCTACACCGGCGTCGCGATCGTCGCGGCTCTGGTGTTCCTCGTCGCGTGCCTGATGATGGACCACGAGCTCGGGCCGCTCGGCAGCGGCATCTTCTTCAAGGGCTAGAGTTCGCTCTCGCCTCGTGAACACGCGCGGCCGACGTCCTCGAGGACGTCGGCCGCGCGGCTTTTCCGCGCCGTGCTCGCTCGCGCTCCGCGCAGGACGGACGCGCAATTCGCGACGCCGACGCTAGAATCCGCGCCGATCTCCACGGAGCGAAGCGGCGCGCGCGACGCGAGCCTGCGTTCCGGTTCGCCGCGCGTCGGCGGACGCGAGCGAGAGGGAACATCGAGTGAGTCGTCGAGCGAGTCTCGGCGAGAAGGATACGGGCCTTGGAATCCAATCCGTGGCAATGGGTGCTGGGACGATTCTCCGTCGACATGGGGATCGACCTCGGCACGGCCAACACGCTGGTCACGGTGCGCGGACGCGGCATCATCCTGAACGAGCCGAGCGTCGTCGCCGTGAAGAAGGGCACGAACGAAGTGCTGCTCGACGGCATGGCCGTCGGCAAGGCCGCGAAGGACATGCTCGGCAAGGCGCCGTCGGGAATCGAAGTCATCCGGCCGCTGCGCAACGGCGTGATCGCCGACTTCGAAGTCACCGAGCGCATGCTCCGGTACTTCATCACCAAGGTCCACGAAGGCCGCACGTGGGTGAAGCCGCAGGTCGTGATCTCGGTGCCGGTCGGCATCACGGCGGTCGAACGCCGCGCGGTGATCCACTCGGCGGAACGCGCCGGCGCGCGCCGCGTGTTCCTGATCGACGAGCCGATGGCCGCGGGCATCGGCGTGCAGTTGCCGGTGACCGAACCGCGCGGCTCGCTGATCGTCGACATCGGCGGCGGCACGAGCGAAATCGCGGTGATCGCGCTCGCCGGCCTCGTGTGCGCGACCAGTCTGCGCATCGCCGGTGACGAGCTCGACGAAGCGATCATGAACCACCTGCGCCGGCACCACAATCTGGCGATCGGCGAGCAGAGCGCGGAGCGGATCAAGCTGACGATCGGCTCGGCGTGGCCGCTCGAACAGGAACTCTCGATGTCGGTCGCGGGGCGCGACACGGTCCACGGCTTGCCGCGGCGCACGACCGTGACGTCGATCGAGATCCGCGAAGCGTTGTCGGGTCCGGTGCGCCAGATCTGCGAAGCGACGCGCTCGATCCTCGAAGAAGCGCCGCCCGAAATCTCGGCGGACATCGTCGAGACCGGCGTGACGTTGGTCGGCGGCGGCGCGCTGCTGCCCGGACTCGCGAACGCGATGGGCGAACTGCTCGGCATCCCGGCGCGTGTCGCCGAGGATCCGCTGACCGCGGTCGCGCGCGGCACCGGAGTGTTCCTCGAGCGCCTCGACGACTTCTCGTCGGTGCTCGCGACCGACGACGAAGGCTGAGCCGCGCCAGCCGCCGGGCTAGGGGATCGCCGTGCGCCTTTCCTATGCACGCGCCCTCTACTTGGTGATCTTCGTCGCGGCGATCGTGTTCTCGCTGCGGCCGAGCGCGGCGGTCGATCGCGCGCTCGATGCGTGGCTCTCGCCGGTGCGCGTGCTCGCGGAGCTCGCCGCGCCGTTCGAGTGGGTGCGCGCGGGCCGCGTCGCCGCCGCCGAGCAGTCGCTCGCGGCACGCGCGGACGAAGAAACCGCGTTGCGTCGCGAGCTGCACGCCGACGAGTGGCGTTTCACCTTGCCGCAGAGCGCCTCGCTCGCGTCGGGCCGCCGCTTCGTCCGCGGCGACGTCGTCGGCCGCGATCCCACGTCGCGCGACGTGCTCGAAGTCCACTTGGAGAGCGGCGACGCGTCCGGCATCGAGCGCGGGATGCCCGTGATCGCGGGCGACGCGTACGTCGGCCGCGTCGCGCGGTTCGAGCCCGATCGGCCCGGCGTCGTGTGGATCGAACTCGTCACGGCCCGCGGCGCGTTCGTCGGAGCGCGCGCGGAGGTCCAAGCGACCGGCCGGAGCGGCGCGTTGGTCGTCGGCGGGGTCTCCGGTTCGTCGGCGAACGCCGCACGCGCGTACCTCGCGGTGCACCATCCCGAGGATCCCGAGCTCTTCGAGGGCCGCGTCACCGTCGACGAGACTTGGTCGCGCTTCGAGCGTTTCGCGAACGAGGCGAGAGGCTTCGAGCTCGGCTTCCTCGAACGCGACCCGACCGGCGCCGCGGCCGTGCGACCGACGCTCGACTACCAGAACGGGCTCTTCCACGTCGCCGTGGTGTGCCCGGAAGGCGTCGTGCGGGCGCCGGAGTCCGCACACGCCGACGAGCTCGAGAGCGGCCGCTGGGTGCGGGCGCGAGTGCTTTCCTCACGCGATCCCTCGCGGGCGTTCGGCGGCGTGGTGATCGGCGCCGGGGCGAGCGACGGCGTGCAGCTCGGCGCCGCGGTCGTGTTCGGCACGCGGCTCGTCGGCCGGGTGCAGAGCGTGTCGCGGTGGAGCGCGAAGGTCGACTTGCTCGGATCGCGTGGGTTCGAACTCGGCGCGGTCGCGCGTGTGTCGAGCGACGAGCGGCCGCTCGCGCTCGGCGCGATCCGCTCACGCGGCGAACGGGACGCGTCCGGCGCGTGTCGCTTCGACTGGCTCGCGCCCCGGCCGCTCTTCGGCGAGTCCGGCGAGAGCTCGGCGGCGATCGTGTTCACTGGCTCCGGCGACCGCGGTGTGCCTCGTGGCCTCCTGGTCGGTCGCACGGCGCTGCCGGCGCGACCCGGCGAAGCGGCGAGTTTCGCGCTCGAGGAGTTCGCCGACGGTTCCGAGCTCGGCGAGCTCTTCGTCTTCGTGCCCGACGACGGCGCGATGGTCGCGAGCGACGGGAAGGCTCGGCGATGAGCCGCAGTCGGTTCGTGGCGTGGTTCCTCTCCACGGTCTGGATCCTCGTCGCGACGGCGTGCGAGGCGCGGCTCGCCGCGGCGCTCGGCGTGTTCGCTCCGGCGTTCGGTCTCATGGTCGTGCTCGGGCTCGCCGCGCGGCTCCCGACCGGGAAGGCGCACGGGCTCGTGTGCGCCGCGACGCTGGCCCGCGCGGCGCTCGCGACCGAACCGGTGACCGCGACTCTCGCGTACTTCCTCGGCGCGCTGCTCTTCCTGCGCGTCGTGCGTTCCGCGTTCGACGTCACGTCGCCGGCGGTGCTCGCGCTTGCGACCGCGCTCGCCGTGTTCGGCGCCGAGACGTGGAGCGCGCTCGTGCGCGAGTCGCGGCTCGTCCAAGGCGTCGCACTCGCCGACGGAGCGTTGCTGCACGCCGCCGCGACCGCCGTCTCGACCGGCGTCGTGATGCTTCTCCTCGGTCCCGCGATCGCCTACCTTCCCGGCGTGACGCCGCTCACTCGGAGTTCGCCATGGGCCGCGGGCGCTTCGGTCCGCTGATCGCGCTCGTCGCGCTGGGCCTCGTCGTGCTCGTGGCACGGCTCTTCCAGATCCAAGTGCTCGAGCACGGCGTCTGGGCGGCGGAAGCCGCGGACCTGGTGCGTTCGGGCTCCGTGGTGCCATTCCGCCGCGGCGCGATCGTCGACGCGCGAGGCCGAGACCTCGCCTACGACCGCCGCACGTTCCAAGTCGAGTTCTGCTACCGCGATTTCCGCCGCTCCAATCCGCTCGGCGCCGTCGTGCACGCGCAGTCGGCGCTCTTCGCGCGGCCGGTCGGTTACGCCGAGGCGATCGGCGAGCTCGTGCCCGCGGCGCGTTCGCTCGCTTCGCTTTCGCCGAGCGCACTCGCGACGTTCGCGAAAGGCGGCGGTCTCGCGCTCGGTGGAGGCCGCGCCGTCGCGCCGAGCAGCGACCCGGAGCTCGAACAATGCGCGGCGCGCGCCGCCGACGTGCGGTTCTACGTGCAGTCGTTGCTCCAGTTCACGCCGGCGGAGCGGCGCGAGTTGCGCAAGGCGATCGCGAACGAACGCGAGATCGTGTCGTACGTCGATTTCGTCGCCGAACGCCGGCGCCAGACCCGCGACGAGGTGCTCGGAGAACTCGACGCGGCGGTCACCGGCGCGGTACAGGACCTCGCGCGGCTCGCAGCGTTGCTGTCCGCGGAAGGCGAGCGGCGCGCCGCACGCAACGATCCGGCGACGGCGCTCGCGGGGCTCCTCGGCGAACTCGAAGCGTGGCGCTCGCGCGTCGAGGACGAAGTCGCGTCCGAGCTCTTCGCTCGTGCCGCGGGTTTCGGCATCGGCCGACTCGATCCGCGCACGGCGCTCGCCGCGTTCGACCTCGAGTGGCTGCAGCGAGTGCTCGCGTGGGACGCCGACCGACTCGCCGCGTGGGCCGAGCGCGAGCGCGCGGAGTGGACCCGCAGCGTGGCCGAGTGGAGCGTGCCCGCGATCCTCGCCGAGCTCCAACTCGCGCCGGCGGACGAGCGGCGCGCCGACGCTTGGTTCGGCGAGCTCGCCGCGGCGTTCGCGCCGGCCGAAGACGTCGTCGCCGCGCGCAAGCGTGCGTTGCGCGAGGAGCGACCGGTCGCGCCGGGGGACCTGCCACGCGCGCTCGTGCTCGACGAACTCGATTCGCTCGTCGAAGCGGAGTGCGCCGACGGCTTCGCCGACGCGCGCGACGCACTCTTCGGCTTCCGACGCCCCGAGTTCGGCGCCGGCCTCGATCCGTGGGAGCGAGTCGCGGCGCTCGAAGCGGACCTCGACGGCGAGGCACGGCCCGTCGACGCGGCGCTCGCTGCGCGCGCCGCCGAGTGGCGCAAGCACGCCGTCGACGACTGGTCGGGCGAGTGGCTCGCGCCGCGGGTCGAACGTGCGCTCCTCGCGGGCGACGCGCTCCTGCAGCGCGAAGCCGCGCGCGAGCTCGACCGGCTGTTCGCGTGCGCCGCGCCCGACGAGCTCGGCGCGACACGGAAACTGCTCTGGCGCGCGCCGCGCATCGCGCTCGCCGGCGAACAAGTCGCGTACGTGCAGAAGGACCGCGGCAACCGCCCGTTCGTCGTCGAAGAAGCGCCGCCATACGAGCTCGTCGAGACGCTGTCGCGCTACCGCACGCGGTTCGCGGGCTTCTCGGTGCGGCCGCGCGAGGAACGCGTGCGGGGATTCGACGCGGCGGGCGAACGCACGCCGGCGGCGCTGCTGCTCGGCGGGCTCGGCGAGCTCGACATGCTCGCGCTGAAGCGTCAACGCCGCGACCGCGCGGAGCTCGACGAGCTCTTGCGCGCGAGTTCGCGCGACGAGCAGGACACGCGTCGGCTCGCGGAGCTCTTCGCGCGCATCGATCGGCCCGGCGAGAAGCGGGGCACGAGCGGACTCGAAGGCTATTTCGATCCCGAGCTCTCCGGCCACGACGGCTACCGTGAGAGCCGCGGCTTGCAGGAGCTCGCCGAACGCGACGGCGGCCGGCGCGACCTCGATCTCGAAGCGCGCGACGGACACGATCTCGTGTTGACGCTCGACCTCGATCTGCAGCGAGCGGCCGAGTGGGTGCTCGAGCACCCGGTCGGCGACCCGGATCCCGACCGGCGCGACGACGCTTGGCTCGCGCGCCCGGTCGGAGCGATCGTGCTCGCGACCGTCGACGGCGACGTGCTCGCCGCGGCATCGGTGCCGCTCGAGGATCGCGCCGAACGGCCGCTCGCGCGCCATCACGATCTCGCGGTCGATCGCACGCTCAGGCTCTTCGATCACCAGCCGCCGGGCTCGGTGTTCAAGCCGTTCGTCGCTGCGTGGGCGCTCGATCACTTGGGCCTCGATCCGACGCGCACGGTGCTCTGCCAAGGCGTGGCCGGCGACGGAGCGAACTACAAGGGTCTCCACTGCGCGAGCACGTACGGCCACGGCGTCGTCGATCTCGAACAGGCGCTGAAGGTCTCGTGCAACTGCTACTTCGCGTGGCTAGGCGAGCAGTTCGACTCCGCGCAAGCGGTCGCGTGCCTGCAGACCTTCGGTTTCGGTTCGCCGACCGGCGTCAAACCGTTCGGCGCGCGTCCCGGTTGGCGAGAGGACTCGTGGCCACAAGCGGCGACGCTCGAATTCCAGGGCCTGCGCCAGCGACTGTCGTTCGGCAACGGCCTCGCCGTCGTGCAGTCGACGCCGTTGCAGGTCACGCGAGCGCTCTGCGGGCTCGCGACCGGAGAGCTGCCCGCGATGCGCATCGCTGCGGAAGCCGGCGGCGCACCCGTGCCGAAATCCGCGGCACCGCTCGAGATCTCGCCGCGCGCGAGGCAGCTCGTGATCCGCGCGATGCAGCTCGTCGCGAGCGATCCGAAGGGCACGGCGCACGCGGCGCTCTCCGAGAGCGATCTCGGTTTCGAAGTCGCGGTCAAGACCGGCAGCGCGGACTACAAGGCGCTGCCGAAAGGCGCGAGCGCCGACGGGCCGACCAAGGTGCGCAAGCACACGTGGATCGGCGGTTGGCTGCCGGCGAACGATCCGAAGCTCGTGTTCGTCGTCTTCGAATTCGACACGGTCGCGACGGCGAGCCACGGCGCCGTGTGGCTCGCGCAGGAGCTCTTGCAGCGCGAGGAACTGCGCGCGTGGCTCGCGGCGCAGACGGCCGCCACGCCAGAGGTCGGCGAGGACGCGGCGACCGGCTCGCCTGCCGCGGACACGTCCGCCGACGACGCCGCAACGGCCGCGAACCTCGCGGAGGAGCGCCGATGAGCACGTCGCCGTTCGCCCGCGAGCGTGGTTCGTCGCTCGAACGCGCCGTGTCGTTGCGGCACGTGCGCTGGCTCGAGGTCGACTGGCACGTGCTCGCCGTCGCGCTCTCGCTGTGCGCGCTCGGGCTCGTCTTCGTGCACGCGATGGACGAAGCCGACGAGTACTACCTGCGCGGCGACATCGACTTCGTCAAACAGCTCGAGCGCGTGATCCTGACGTTCCCGGCGCTGCTCGTCGGCTTGCTCGTGCGGCCTCGTTGGCTGCGGCGCAGCTCGTGGCTCGTCTTCGTGGTCGCCGTGATCCTGCTCTTGCTCGTGCCGCTGGTCGGCGAAGTGCGCAACGGCGCGCGGCGTTGGATCCAACTGCCACGTTTCGACCTCCAGCCCTCCGAGCTCGCGAAGCTCGGCGTCATCGTGATCCTCGCGCGAGCGCTCTACACGACGCGACTGAAGCGCGCGAAGGACTGGATCGTGCCGCTCGCGCTCGCCGGGTTGCCGATGGGGCTCGTCGCCTTGCAGCCCGACCTCGGCACCGCGATGACGATCGTGCCGATCACGCTCGGCATGCTCTACGCGGCCGGTGCGCGCATGCGCGTGCTCTTCGGCGGCGTGTTGCTCGTCGTGTTGCTCGGCGCCGGCGCGGTCCGTTTCGGAGTCGTCCACGAGTACCAAGCGCAGCGCGTCGACACGTGGCTCGACGCACTGACGCCCGAACAGTTGATCGAGAACAAGAACGGCACCGCGTTCCACACGTACCAAGCGCGCGTCGCGATCGGCAACGGCGGCTGGCTCGGCACCGGGCTCGGCCAAGGCGTCGCGAACGAAGCTGCGCACTTGCCCGAGCGCGAGACCGATTCGATCTTCGCCGTGATCGCCGAGGAGACCGGTTTCGTCGGCACGAGCGGGCTGCTCGCGCTCTACGTGTTGCTCGTGATCCTGCTCTTCAACACGGCGAGCCAGGTACGCGAGCGTTTCTCGAGGCTCGTCGTCACCGGCGTCGGGCTCTACTTCGCGTCGCACCTCTTCATCAACGTCTCGGTCAACTTGGGCCTCGTGCCGATGACCGGGGTGCCGCTGCCGCTCTTCTCGACCGGCGGGTCGTCGCTGCTCGTCACGTTCCTCTCGCTCGGGCTCGCGGTCGGCCTCGCCGCGCACCGCGAACCAAGCCTCGACGAGGACGCGTTCAGGGAGTGAGACCGACCGTGCCCGTGGCGGTCGGCCGCCTTCGTCATCACGAAGCACGGCCAAGTTCCATGCGAGTCCAAGCCTTCTTCCTCCGCGCGTCGACGTGATTGCGCGCGCAGGACGGCGCTCGTACACTCCCCGCGCTCCGCGCGAGGGCTTCGCAGCACCGTCCGGCGAGCCAGGAAGGCTCGAGGGCGGTCGACGGCTTCGACAGCGCACGAACAGAGGACTCATGGACAACAACGCACTGGGAATGGTCGAGACCAAGGGTCTCGTGGGCTCGATCGAAGCGGCGGACGCGATGGTCAAGGCGGCGCAGGTCCAGCTCTTCGGCAAGGAGAAGGTGACCGCCGGTCTCGTGACCATGTTCGTCGTCGGGGAAGTCGGCGCGGTCAAGGCCGCGACCGATGCAGGCGCCGCCGCGGCCCGGCGAGTCGGCGAGCTCGTCAGCGTCCACGTGATCCCGCGTCCGCACGAGCAGTTGAAGCGCATCCTGCCGACGTTGGTGCCCATCGCTCCGGCGGCGAAGGGCAAGGACAAGAACCCGGATTGAACGGCGCCGAGAGCTGAGGCTCCCGAGACCGGCGCGGCTCGCGCGGACCTCGGCAGCCGACGCTCGAGTCGAATCCCGTGTCGAACTCCGCCCACAATCTCGATCCCGACCTGCGCGCCCTGCAGGAGGTGCGCGACTACGTCGAACGCTCGAAGAAGGCGTGCGAAGCGGTCTCGCACTACAGCCAAGCCGAGATCGACAACGTCTGCCGCGCGATGGCGGAAGCCGGCGCGGCGGCCGCGTACGACCTCGGGCGGCTCGCGGTGGAGGAGACCGGCATCGGTCGCGTCCACTACAAGGTGCTGAAGAACCTGTTCGGCTCGCTCGGCATCTGGGAGTCGATCAAGAACGAGAAGTCGGTCGGCATCCTCTCGCGCGACGAGAAGACCGGCATCGTCGAGGTCGGCACGCCGAGCGGCGTGATCGCCGGCATCATCCCGACGACGAACCCGACGTCGACCGCGCTCGGCAAGGCGTTGATCGCCGTCAAGGGCCGCAACTCGATCGTCATCAGTCCGCACCCTCGCGCCAAACGCTGCATCGGCGAGACCGTCGAAGTGATGCGTCGCGCGATCGAGCGCGTCGGCGCGCCGCCCGACCTCGTGCTCTCGCTCTCGAACCCGACGATCGAGTCGACCGGGGCGCTGATGAAGCACAAGAAGGTCGCGATCATCCTCGCGACCGGCGGTTCTGGCCTGGTCGAGGCCGCGTACTCGTCGGGCAAGCCCGCGTACGGCGTCGGTCCGGGCAACGTGCCCGCGTACGTCGACCGTTCGGCGGACGTCGTGCAAGCGGCGCGCGCGATCGTCGCGAGCCAGAGCTTCGACAACGGCACGCTGTGCTGCTCCGAGCAAGGCATCGTGCTCGACAAGCCGATCGCCGAGCGGTTCCTCGCCGAGATGCAGAAACGCGGCGCGTACCTCTGCAACGCGGACGAGACCGACAAGCTCGCCAAGTACTGCAATCGCCGCGGCCACATGAACGCCGACGTCGTCGGCCTCGATCCGTGGCGCATCGCCGAGAACGCCGGTTTCCGCGTGCCGCGCGAGACCTCGCTGATCCTGGCCCACCAGGGCGGCGTCGGCGCCGATTGGCCGCTCTCGATCGAGATCCTCGCGCCGGTGCTCTCCGTGCACGTGGTCGACGACTGGAAGCAAGGCTGCAAGGTCTCGATGGAGATGCTGCAGTTCGGCGGACTCGGCCACACGTGCGCCGTGCACGCGAAGGACGAGCGCGTGCTCGACGCGTGGTTCCTCGAGAAGCCCGCGAGCCGCATCATCGTCAACGGCCCGTCGTCGCAAGGCGCGGTCGGTTATTCGACGTGGTTGATGCCGTCGATGTCGCTCGGCTGCAGTCCGCTCGCCGGCAACATCACGAGCGACAACATCACCTACAAGCACCTCCTCAACGTCAAACGCGCGGCCTACCCGCGCAAGGACTGGGAGGCGATCGAGAAGCGCGACCACGAGCGCGCCGCCAAGTTCACGCGCGACTTCGCGCCGCGTGGCTCGGGGCTCGCCGGCGATCCCGCGATCGTCGGCGGCACGTTCTCGCCCGACGTGCGCAGCGCGTTGAAGAACGAGCGCGTGCAGTCGAACTGGCAAGGCAACCCGGTGCCGGCGTCGTCGCCGAAAGCGCAAGCGGCGCCGGGCTCGTCCCATACGACGGGCGTGCCGCGTTCGTTCGTCGACACGCCGAAGGCCTACGCCGCGCCGAAAGCGCCGGCCGCGCCGCAACCGCCGGCGAGCTCCGCGGTGTTCACCACTTCGGTCTCCCCGATAGGCGGGGCGAGCGCCGGCGGAGCGAGCGGCGTGTACTCGGGCTCCGCGCTGTCGGTGAACGAGATCCAATCGATCCTGTCGCACGCCGGCTCGGGCTGTCCGCTCGGCCCGTGCAAAGGCTGCGGCCACCAAGACGTCCAGACCGGAGCCTGCAAGGCGTGACGCCGAAGCTCACGGTCGCGATTCCACTTCTCCCAACCTCTTCGCGAGATAGATCCCCATGGAAAGCATGATCGCTCTCGGTCTCATCGAGACCAAAGGGCTCGTCGGCGCGGTCGAAGCGGCCGACGCGATGTGCAAGGCGGCCAAGGTCACGTTGCTCGGTCGTGAACAATCCGGCGGCGGCCTCGTCACCGTGATGGTGCGCGGCGAAGTCGGCGCGGTGAAGGCCGCGGTCGAAGCGGGTGCCGCGGGCGCGAAGCGCGTCGGCGAGCTCGTCAGCGTGCACGTGATCCCGCGTCCTGCGGTCGATCTCGACAAGTACCTCCCGCCGCTGCCGACCGACGGCAAGTGACGCCGCGCGGTGCGTGAGCGAAGTTCCAGCGCCACGCTGGAGCGCTGCTCCCGCCCGACGACGCGATGGCCACCCGCTCCTCGAGCACGATCGACCTGCGCGGCGCGCTGGTGATCGACCACATGCAGCCCCAGTTCGCGGCGACGATCGCTGCGAACTCGGACGGCTATTTCCCAGTGGTCGGCGAAAGCGCGTTCTGGCTCGAAGTGCGTCCGGGCATCGTGATCAACCGCCTGATGGACGTGGCGCTCAAGCGCTGCCGCGTCACGCCGGGCGCGCTGGTCACCGAGCGGCAGTACGGCACGCTCGAAGTGCACGGTCCCGATCAGGGCCAAGTGCGCGAAGCGGGCCGCCTGATCCTCGCCGCGGCGAACGTCACCGAAGAGGACCAGCTCCGGCCGAACCTGCTGACCAACGAAGTGATCCGGCAAGTCGACAGCCACCACGCGATGCTGATCAACCGCACGCGCAGCGGCATGCTCTTGCTCGCGAAGGACTCGCTCTACACGCTCGAGGTCAACCCTGCGATCTGGGTGCTGCTCGCCGCGAACGAAGCGGAGAAAGCGGCCCCGATCCGCATCGTCGGCCTCGGCAACAACGGCGCGGTCGGACGCTTGCGGCTCGCGGGCACCGACGCGGCGATCGACGCGGCGGTCGAAGCGGTGCGCCGCGCGCTCGCGAACGTCGGCGGTCGCAAGAACGAGGGCGTCGACTGATGTTCCTCGGACGCGTCGTCGGCGAAGTGTGGATCACGAAGAAGGTCGCGGACCTCGCCGGCAAACGCTTGCTCGTGATCGAAGCGCTCGACGAACGCCGTGAGCCCGGCGCGCCGAAAGTGACGCCTGTGGTCGCGGCCGATCCGCTCGGCGCCGGCATCGGCGAACACGTGGTCGTCGCGTTCGGCAAGGCCGCGCGCGTCGCATTCGGCGGCGACGGCGACTTCGCGTTCGAAGCCGCGGTCGTCGGCATCGTCGACGATTTCAACGTGCCGAGCGCGCCGGCGGATTGGCGCCTGCCCATGCGGCCCGCGCGCCCGACCCCGACGGCGCGCGAGTCGAAGGCCCGCGACGCCAAGGAGCGTGGCTGATGCTCCTCGGCACGGTCGTCGGCAACGTGTGGGCGACGGTCAAGGACCCGACGCTCAAGGGGCTTCGGCTGCTCGTGATCCAGCCGTACACGCTCGATGGGCAGCCCTCCGCCGAGACGTTGATCGCCGTCGATCCGCTCGGCGCCGGCATCGGCGAGCGCGTGCTCGTCGTCTTCGGCCGCGCCGCGCGTCACGCGATCGGCCGCGGCCACGACATCGGTTTCCAAACGGCGGTCGCCGGCATCATCGACCGCATGGAGCTCGCCGACGGCCGCAGCGTCGGCCCGGTCAAGGAACAAGACACGGCGCCCTGAGGGACGCCCGTGCACGCGTGCAAGCGCGAAAGCGAGGAACGCCATGGAACGCAACGACTACAACCCGGAGATGCGCGCGGACGTCAAGCCGGCGCACTGCATCGGCCTGCTCGAGCTCTGCTCGGTCGCTCGCGGCGTGGAAGTCGCCGACGCGGTCCTCTGGCAAGCGCGCGTCGAAGTGCTCTTCGCGACGCCGGTGCACCCGGGCAAGTACGTGCTGCTCTTCACCGGCTCGGTCGAAGACGTGCGTTCGAGCGTGCGCCGTGGCGCGGAGATCGGCGGCGCGGACCTCGTCGACCAACTCGTGATCCCGCAGATCCACGAGCAAGTGATCCCGATGCTGAAGCGCAACGGCGGCCGCATCAAAGGCGAGCTCGACGCGATCGGCGTGATCGAGACGACCACCGTCGCGTCGTCGATCGTCGCGGCGGACATCGCGCTCAAGACGGCGACGGTCGACTTGATCGACCTGCGCATCGCGAACGGGCTCGGCGGCAAGAGCTTCTTCACGCTGACCGGCGAAGTCTCCGACGTGCGTTCGTCGGTCGCCGCCGGCGCGCGCTCGGCGCAGGAGAAGGGCTTGCTCGCGCGCGAAGTCGTGATCGCGCGGCCGCATCCGGACCTCGTCCACCACCTGTGAGCCCACCTGTCAGCCCACCTGTGACCTCGGTGTAGGGAAGCGAAGTGGCGCAGAAGCGATTGATCGTCGAGTCGGAGGTGCACGCGCTCGCGCGTGGCTCCGAGCTCGTGATCGGCAAGGACGTGATCATCACGCCCGCCGCTCTCGATGCTGCGTTCGAGCGCCAGATCCGCGTCGTCAGGCTCGACAAGGCAGTCGACGGCGCGCCGCCCGCCGTGCAGCCCGCGACGAACCTGTGGCAGCGCATGCACCAAGGCGAAGGCACGTACGTCGTCCAAGTGAAGAACGGCCGCGCGACCGTCTCGCGCCTGACCGACCAAGGACCGATCCACTTCGGTTCGGAGTGAGCATCCCATGGCCCGCCGCTTCTTGACCGCCGACGACGTGCGCCGCGAGCACTCCGGTGCGATCGTCGTCGAAGAAGGCACGATCGTGACGCCGCAAGCGCTCGAGACCGCGCGCGAACTCGGCAAGGTGATCAGCACCGCCAAAGGTCCGTACGTGCCGCCCGCGCCCGATCGCGGCCCGGACGCTGGCGCCGCGCGGCGCACGTTGCCGAACCTGCCGGAGCCGGTCGACGGCGACACGCAAGCGACGACGATGATCGTCACGGCGGTCGGCAAGAACCGGCCCGGCGTGCTCGCGGAACTGACGAGCGCCCTCGCCGAGTTCCACGCGAGCGTGCACGACATCAGCCAGCGCGTGATCGACGGCTACTTCCACCTCATCCTGGTCGTCGAGACCCCTCAAGGCATGCCGTTCGGCATCTTGAAGGAGAAGCTCGAAGCGTTGAGCCGCGCCGACGACTACGCCGTGCGCGTGATGCACGAGCGCGTGTTCCGTTTCATGCACCGCGTCTAGCGTCGCGCGCACGGGCTCGGTCGCCCGGCGTGTCGCCGCTCGAGCGGACGAACGCGTGTCAGGGCGGCGAGCAGGCGAAAGCGGCGCGAACTTCGGCGAGCTGCTTCCAGACGGCGTGTTCCGCGGGTTGGGGTGAGATCAAGAAGAACGCGACCGTGCGGGCTCGAGTCTCGCAGCGGAACACTTCGACCTCGACTCGCAGATCGATGCGCGCGTGGGTGACGAACGCGTCGTACGACGACACGGTGCCGCGCCACTTCGCGCGCTCCGCGCCGCTCGACGTCGCCGGTTCGAGCGCGGCGACCACCTGCGCACGCTCCGCATCGAAGTTCGGTCCCTCGACCGCCGCGGACAGACCTTCGAAGTACGTCGCGAGGTCTGCGTTCAGCGTGCTCGCGTCGAACGCGACGTCGCCTTCGAGCCACCAGACGAACGCGTACGTCCAGAAGTCCTCGCGCGCGGCGTCGAACATGCCGGGCGCAAAGCGCAGTTCCTCGAGACCGCGATAGGAGAGGCTCGGCGCGAACCCGAGCGGAAACGGAATCGTCTCGGCGCGCCAGTCCTGCGGGAGCGGCCACGTGAACGGGAGTTCTCCAGGCTGCGCAGACTCGTTCGCCGGCGCGACCTCCGGCGACGTGGTGGCGTTCGGAGGCGACGCCGTGGTCGCATCGTTCGCCGACCGTGCGCACGCGAGCACCGCGGCGAGGCAGAGGCCGGCCAAACACGTCCCGACTCGGGGGGCACGTTTCGTTCGTCGCGTGAGCCGGGACCGGGTGAGCGAGCAGCGGGTGAGCATGGCGCCTCCGCGCGGGAGACTACCCGCGGCGCTCCGCACGCTCCAACGACCTCCCGAGGAACGCGCGGCGACGCTTCTCGCGGCGCGCCGATCCCGCGCGGAGCTGGCGCGAGCGGAGCGCGCCTGGCACCATCTTCGCCCCGCACGTCGCCAAGCCCGACGTCCTCCGGCGCGCCGCACGATGTCCTTCACCGACCAAGAGATCCTCGAAACGGTGCGGATGTTCGAGCTCGAGACGCTCGACATCCGCACGACGACGCTCGGCATCAACTTGCTCGACTGCGCCGATCCGGACATCGAGTCGGCGTGTGAGAAGGTCTACGCGAAGATCGTCCACCAAGCGCGCGACCTCGTGCGCGTCGGCCAGTCGATCACGGCCGACTACGGCATCCCGATCGTCAACAAGCGCATCGCGGTGACGCCGATCGCGCTGGTCGCCGCGGCATGCCAAGCGGACGACCTCGTGCCGTTCGCGCGAGCGCTGGACGCGGCGGCGAAGACGGTCGGGGTCGACTTCATCGGCGGGTTCACGGCCTACGTCCACAAGGGCTACACGCACGCCGACCGCGCGCTGCTCGAATCGATCCCGCGCGCGCTCGCCGAGACCGACCACGTCTGTTCGTCGATCTCGCTCGCTTCGACGCGGGCGGGCATCAACATGGACGCCGTCGCGCACTTCAGCCGCATCGTGATCGCGACGGCCGGACTCACGGCGTCGCGCGGTGGGCTCGGCTGCGCGAAGCTCGTGTGTTTCTGCAACACGGTCGAGGACAACCCGTTCGTCGCCGGCGCGCACATCGGCATCGGCGAAGGCGAGACGGTGCTCAACGTCGGCGTCTCCGGGCCGGGCGTCGTGCGTTCGGCGCTCGCGCGTCTCGGACCCGAAGCCGATCTGCTCGCCGTCGCCGAGACGGTGAAACGCACGTCGTTCAAGATCACGCGCATGGGCGAGCTCGTCGGCCGCGAAGCCGCGCGCCGTCTCGGCACGACGTTCGGCATCGTCGACGTCTCGCTCGCGCCGACGCCGGCGATCGGCGATTCGGTCTCCGACATCCTCGAGCTGATCGGCGCCGAACGCACCGGCGCGCCCGGCACGACCGCCGCGCTCGCGCTCTTGACCGACGCAGTGAAGAAGGGCGGCGCGATGGCGAGCTCTTCGGTCGGCGGTCTCTCCGGTGCTTTCATCCCGGTCAGCGAGGACTCCGGCATGATCGCGGCGGTGCGCGACGACGCGTTGAGCCTCGCGAAGCTCGAAGCGATGACCGCCGTGTGTTCGGTCGGGCTCGACATGGTCGCGGTGCCCGGCGACACGCCGGCGGCGACGATCGCCGGCATCGTCGCCGACGAGATGGCGATCGGGATGATCAACAACAAGACGACCGCCGTGCGGATCATCCCCGTGCCGGGCAAGGGCCCGGGCGAAACCGTCGAGTGGGGCGGATTGCTCGGCACTGCGATCGTCCAGGACCCGGGCAAGTACTCCTGCGAGCGTCTGTACCTGCGCGGAGGCCGGATCCCGGCACCGTTGCAGGGCTACAAGAACTGACCGTTCGCCCCTGGAAAGGCGTGACGGCTCCCGCGCGGGCGAGCCGCGTTCGGGACGGCGCCCAGTCGACGCGCCGACGCTCGCTCCGAAATTGCGTCCGTTTCATGCAGGAAACGGGAGGTCTCAAGCGCGCTCGGCCGTGCGACCGAAGGAGGACGCGCCCGCAGGCTTGCGCCACCCCCAAGGCGCCCGACCCGTTCCCCTGACCCCGACGCATCCACGCACCGTGACCGCGCGCATCCTGATGGTCGACGACGCTCGTGACGTGCTCGCGAGCTTCCAACGGCTGATCGGCCGTCGTTTCGACGTGGTGACGGCACCGAGCGGCGCCGTCGCGCTCGAGAAATGCCGCACCGAAGGACCGTTCGCGGCCGTCGTCGCGGACTACGAGATGCCCGGCATGAAGGGCATCGAGCTCGTGATGCGCATCCACGAGGAGTGGCCGGACACGGTCGCGATCCTGGTCACCGGCGTGGTCGACGTCGACGTCGCGATCGATGCGTTGCACAACGGGCGCATCTTCCGCTTCCTCGAGAAGCCGTGTCCTCAGGCGCACTTGCTCTCGGCCGTCGAAGATGCCGTCGCCGAACACCAACGCGTCGCCGGCGACCGCGAGCTCGCGCGGACGCTGCGGTTCTCGAGCGAGGCGCTCGCGCATTTCAACGCTTCGCTCGAGCGTCTGATCGACGAGCGCACCGCCGCCTTGTTGCGACTCCAGCGGTTCGTCGGCGCACTGAACGACGCCGAATCTCTGCAGCAGGTCGCCGAGCTCACCGCTCGAGTCACGCAGGAGTTCGTCGGAGAACGCGCCGTCCACGTCGAAGTCCACGGGCGTCCCGGCGGCGCGTGCGAATGCCGCGCGCAGTCGGGCCCGCAGCAGCGGGGCGGTTTGCGACGGCAAACCGCCGTCGTCGCGGAAGGCGAGATCGGCGCGATCTTCGTCGACGAGCTCGGCGAACGTGGTGAGGCCCTGAGCGAGCACCAGATGAGTTGGCTCTCCGCCGTCGCCGCGTCGATGGCGACCGCCGCACACAATCAGATCCGCCGGCGCGAGCGCGACGAAGCGCAACACGCGACGATGCTCGCGCTCGCGAAATTGGCCGAACAACGCGACAACGAGACCGGCAGGCACCTCGAGCGCGTGAGTCTCTACAGCACGTTGATCGCAGAAGGCTTGCGCGAGGACGGTTGGTACCGCGACACGATCGACGACACGTTCGTGCGCGACTTGTATCGCTCGGCGCCGCTGCACGACATCGGCAAAGTCGGGATCCCCGACTCGATCCTGCTCAAGCCCGGCAAGTTGACGCCCGCCGAGTGGGATGTGATGAAGACCCACACCGAGATCGGCGCCGACACGCTGCGCGCCGTGATGCAGAGCAAGGAGTCGCAGAGCTTCCTGCGGATGAGCTTCGACATCGCGTGGTGTCACCACGAGCACTGGAACGGCGGCGGGTACCCGCGCCGACTCGCCGGCGAAGCGATTCCGCTCTCGGCCCGCATCCTCGCGCTCGCCGACGTGTACGACGCGTTGACGACGGTGCGCCCGTACAAAGGCGCGTGGACCCACGCGGCGGCGATCGACTGGATCCGCGAGAAGGCCGGCCGCCAGTTCGATCCGCACTGCGTCGAAGCGTTCGTGAAGCGGGCCGACGCCGCGGACCAGATCCGCGCGAGGCTCGCCGACTCGCGCGAGGACGTCGCGCAGCGCTTCGAGCGCACGACGAGTTCGCCGAGCGCGGCCTGAACCTCGCGCCCTCCGTCGGGCGCGGTTCGTCGCCCCGACGCAGAGGGGCCGAGACCTCGGCGACGGGCCCGAACGCGACGGCGCGGTGCCCCGGGCTCGCGGTCGCGCGACACGAGCACTCGTCGACGACGCTCCAGCATCGCCGGCGGCAGTTATCCACAATCCATGGTGGGGGATTGCCGGCCGATCCACCCGCGGTAGTGTGTCGCGCGACTCCAATCCCCCAAGGGAGATCGCGATGCGCAAGCCGGTTCGAATCTACTTCGTGGGCGCTCACTCGACGGGCAAGACGACGCTCGCGCGGTGGGTCCGGGACCACTACGGCCTGCCGATGATCTCCGAAGTCGCGCGCGGCGTGCTCGCGGAGATGGAGGAGCGGCTCGATCAGATTCGTTCGAACCTGGACGTCGTCGACCGCTATCAGACCCAGGTCTTCCAGCGGCAGATCGCCGCGGAAGCGGAGCAACAGGGAGCATTCGTCAGCGACCGCGCGTTCTGCAACCTCGCGTACGCCGCGCATCACTCGACGGTGCTCGCCGATCTCGCGCGTGACCACCGCCTCGAGGAGTACATGAACTCGGTGCGCGAAGGCATCGTGTTCTTCCTCCGGCCGCACGCCGAGCTCCTGTCGCACGACGGCGTGCGCGCCGGCGTCGCGTGGGAGGAGGTCGTGCGCATCGACGGCATGGTGAAGTTCATGCTCGAGATGTTCGCGGTGCCGTACATCCCGATCGAGTCGCTCGCCATGCAGGAGCGGGTGCGGCTCGTCGAACGGGTGCTTTCACTCGCGGGCGTCGATCGCGCCGTCGGAGGGCGAGCGCCCGTGGAGCTCTTGCCGGCGCGGCGTCCCAATCTCAGACCAACGCGGCGGAACGGGGACGAAGAGTCCACGGGACTTCGCAACTCGGAAACGGCGAGCCTCTGAGGCTCGGGCGCAGCTCCCGAACTTCGGTTTCCCCTGCCCCGCGGATTCGGCGGAGTGCGGATAACGCGGGCGATAGTCCGCTCTCGGGCGACTTGCGGCCCGCGCGGCCGCGGATAACCTCCTCGCCTTCCAAAGTTCCCCGACCTCCCTAAGGGCTCACGCCATGCTGATCCTTCCGATCTTCCTGTTCAGCCTTCCGACCGACGCCACTCCGAGTCAGCCGACGACCGTCGCGGCCCAAGATCCCGCTGCGGCGGCCCAACCGGTGGAACCGAAGTGGACCGGCGCGGTCAGCCTCGGCGCGTCGATCTTCGACGGCGACACCGACACGCGCACGGCGAACGCCACGGCCGACGCCGAGTACCGTCGTGAGAAGGACCGCACCACGGTCGGCTTCTACTGGAACTACCAAGAGGACAAGAACGCGACGCCGTCGATCACCCAGCGTCGCACCGGCCTCAAGGCGAAGTACGACTACTTCTTCTCGAAGCGCACGTACGGTCTGATCCAAGCGAGCGCGGAGAACGACAAGGCCGCGGACGTCAAGCTGCGCACCACGATCGGCGTCGGCGCCGGTCACCAGTTCCTCGAAGACGAGGCGTGGATCGGTTCGGGCACCTGGAAGGTGTCGGCGGAAGCCGGTGTCGCGCAGTTCGACGAGGACTTCGACGTCGCGAAGGACAACGACTACATCACGGCCCGCGCGGCGTACAAGGCCGAGTGGGCGCCGAGCGCGAAGTGGGGCTTCTTCCAGGCGTGCGAAATCTTCCCGTCGTTGGAAGATTCGAGCGACCTCTTCATCACGCTCGACACGCGCGGCAAGGTCGCGCTCACCGAGAAGATGTTCGGCCAGCTCCAGTGGAAGTGGACGTACGACAACACGCCGGCCGGCAACCTGTCGCGCACGAACGATCTCTACGCTCTCACCATCGGTTGGAGCTTCTGATCTCGAGTCCGAATCGGAGCGCACGCGCGCGTCACGGCGTGCGCTCGTCCCACACAGAGTCCTCGAGTCCCTCCGAACCCAAGAATCAGGAGTTCACGCCATGGGCATGATGCAAGAGTTCAAGGAATTCGCCATGAAGGGCAACGTCGTCGACATGGCCGTCGGCGTCGTGATCGGCGCGGCTTTCGGCAAGATCGTGTCGTCGATGGTCAACGACATCATCATGCCGCTCGTCGGCTTGCTCCTCGGCGGCATCGACTTCACGAAGTACGCGCTGTCGTTCGACAAGGCGTCGAAGTCGATCCAGACGATCGTCGGTCAGGACGCCATCGACGCTGCGTCGAAGGCGGGCGCGTCGGTCGTCAAGTACGGTTCCTTCCTCCAGAACGTGCTCGACTTCATCATCGTGGCCTTCGCGATCTTCATCGCGGTCCGGATGATGAACAAGATGCGCAAGCAGCCCGCGCCGGCCGCGAAGTAGTCACTGCGGCAGCGCGAGCGCACGCCGCAGCGCGTTCCCGACCTCGCGCCGGATCGCCGCCGGCGCGAGCGAACTCGGAGCGAGCTCGCGGTTGTGCTCCTCGAACAGTCCGAGCCCCTCGTTTCCGAACCACAGTTCGGGCGAGGGGCTCGACGTTTCGTGGCACCGCCACGCGCCCGAGTCCGCAGCCGACGTCCGTTCGAGCTCGTTCAGTCGCTGCGCGAGCTCCGCGAGGTCCGGGCGAGGAAGCCGAGTCTCGCGCGTGCCGTCGAACCACGAACGCGTGCCGATCAAGAACCGGGCGAGCGTGCCGTCGCGCCGCGGCCCGAGCGTGAGCACCCGGTCGGCTCCGGTCGAGCCGAACAGCGCGTGCCGGCCTGGATCGAACGGCCCGAGCGCGTCGGTCGACGTCCAGACGGTCCAGTCGAGGTGGACGAGCTCGTCCCGGGTCGCGCGCGAGAGCTCGGCGCGGCCCCGCGCCAGACCTTCGATCGCCGGCTGCCAGAGCTCGCGTTCGCGAGCGAGACCTCGCTCGAGCCACTCGGGCAGTCGCTCGAGCACCGCGTGCGCCGCGAGTTCGAACCGCGGATACGCACCGAGGCCCGCGAAGCGCGCCGCGAGCGGCGAACGTTCGGTGTCGGCGAATGCACCGATCACTGCGTCGAGCGCGACGGCGTCGTCGTTCGGCGCTTCGAAGAAGTCGCCCGCGGCTGCACCGGCGAGCAGCGCTCGCTCGTGCCGCAGCGCGACCTCCGGCCGCAGGAACGCGAACAGCGCGAGCATTCCGTCGGTGTCGTAGTGGTTGTTGACGACGATGCGCGCGTCGCCGACGAGTCGCGCGCGCTCCGCCTCGGGGAGCTTCGCGAACGCGAGCACGCTGCCCGTCGACAGTGGATGGCGCAGCGCTTCGGGCGTGCGGTTCCCCGGCCAGTGGCTCAGGTTGAGCCCCGGAGCGCCCCACGCGCCGTCGATGCTTATGACGTGGACGTTGGCGACGGCTTCTCGAGACGCGGGCGGCTGCGGACACGCGTCCGCCGTGATGCGGAGCTCGTAGCGCCCGCTCACTGACCTTCGCCGTTCTGCTTCTTCTCGAGCTCCTTCTTCAGGAGCTCCAAGTTGTTCTTCGAGTCACGCAGCGCGATCTGGATCGCAGCGCGATCGTCCGGCGACAGGTCCTTGCGTTCGAGTTCCTTCTTCGCGCACTCGTACGCCTTTGCGTAGAGCTCGAGGGCGCGAGGGAGCTCGCGCTCGAGGTTGTAGTGCAGGATGACCGCAGTGTCGTTCAGGTAGTTCGGGTTCTCGGGCGCGATCGAAAGCGCAGTTTCGTACGCGACGAGAGCACGCTCGTAGAACGGCACGAGTTCGTCGCGAGGCGTGTCGCGCTTCGTGCGCGCGAGGATGTCGGCGTGGTCGCGGAGGAACAGGCCGAGGTTGTTCCAGTAGCGGCCTTCCTGCGGGCTCGAACGAGTCAGGACCTCGCACAGCATCGCGGCGTCGAGATTGAGAGGCTTGCCGTCGTGCTTGTCGGGGTTCGCGCACCAGCCGACCAAGTACTCGATCTCGGCTTGCGTGAGCTCCTTCGCGGAGAGCACGGCGTTGGTCAGTCCGTCGCGGTCGACGTCGGCGAAGCTCTTCAGTGCAGCGATCGCTTCGGGGTACTTCTGCTGCGAGTAGCAGCACTTGTAGACGTAGAACCACGAGTTGGTGAACTGCGGATTCTTCGCGATCGCCTCGCGGAACGCCGTCTCGGCTTCCGGGTACTGCTTGCGGTCGTAGCGAATCCAACCGAGCCACCACACGAGCGTCGGCGCGCTCCACGTGTCGTCGGGGTGTGCGACGAACTTCCGGTGCGCCTCTTCGAGCGCGAGCGCGAGCTCGTCGCCGCCGAGCGCCTGGTACGCCGCGACGTAGTCGATCGTCGCCGGCGCGGCGGTGATCGCGGTCACGTAGGCGGCGCGAGCCTTGTCCTTCGCTTGTTTCCAGACCTGCGCGTTGCCGAGCTCCTTCGCGGCTTCGGCGCGCTTCGCTCGCGTGCCGAGGTCGTCGGCGCTGCCGAGCGCGGCGAGCGCCCGCTCGAACGCTTGCACGGCGGCGTTCCAGTGAGCGTCGGCGCCGGCCTTCTGCGCTTCGTCCTGCTGCGCGGCGACGAACTGCGACATCGCGATCTTGCCGTGGAGGATCTGTGCGTCGACGTTCGCCGGGAACACTTCGACGGCGCGTTCGATCGCCTTGCGCGCCTTGGGCAAGTCGGGCGCGAACCACGCAGCCTCCGCGAGCGGGAGGAACGCGTCGCGATAGCGCTGCGGATCCGCCGCAGTCGCGCGCTCGAGGAACACGACGGCGTCGGAGAACTGCTGGCCGACGAAGGCGCCCGGGTTCCCGCTCGCGACGGCTTGTTTGGCGAGTTCGACGAGGCCGAAACCCACGAGGTAGTCGACGTCGGGACCCTTCGCTCCGGCCGCGCGAGCTTCGTCGACGGCGGTGAGCGCGTCTTCGACGTCGCCGAGCGACATGCGGGCGCGCAGCACCCACATCCGGGTCTTGAACGAGTCATCGCGTTTCACGGCCTCTTCGAAGCAGAGCAGCGCTTCGTCGGGCTTGCCCTGTTCGAGCAGACTCCGTCCGCGCTCGATCGACGCGTCGGCCGGTGCTTGCGCATGCACGGCGGCCGGCGGCGGAGTCGCGGAGACGGAAAGCGGGGCCGAGAGCAACACGAAGAAGGACGCGATCATGGGAGTGTCGTCGAGGGGGGTGCGGTCGAGCGTGCTAACGGCGAGCTTCGAGCTCGTCGCAACGTTTCAACCAATCGTCGGTGATGATCGGGCGCGGATCGGGACCGATCTCGACCGCGCGTTGGAACCACTTGCGCGCCGCGGCGGGATCGCGGTCGTGTTCGAGCGTGAGCACGCCTAGGTTCTCGTGGGCGTCGCCGAACGCGTTCTGGAGCTCGAAGCGCTGCTCCTTCGTGAGCGCCGGATCGGCGAGCTGAGCTTCGCCGAGCTCCACGGCGCGCAGCAGCCAGCTCCGCGCACGTTCCCAGTCGCGCTTCAAGTAGTAGACGAGGATCAGTGCGACGTCGTTCATCACGCGCACGTCGTGCGGCGCGAGCGCCGTCGCTCTTTCGTACGCGGCGAAGCTCTGCTCGAAGTGTTCGAGCGCTCGTCGGCGGCGTTCGGCGGCGACTTCGTCGAGCTTGCGCGCCGTTGCCGGCGTCACGGCGGCGTCGCGTGCGATCCCGGCGCTCGCGAGGACCTCGGCGAGCCGCGCACGGTCCTGGAGCTCTCCGCGCGCCGCGCGTTCGAGATCCTCGGCGCCGTGTTCGAGCGTCACGCCGAGGTCGCGGTGGAAGAGGCCGGCGTTGTTCGCGAAGTCGACGTTCGTCGGTTCGTACTCCGCGAGGCGCGTGTAGAGCGCGGCGGCATCCTCGAGTCGGTTGGCGCGTTGGTACGCGGCGCCGACGAACGCGAGCCCGTCGAGTCCGGAGCGCACGCGGCCTTCGAGGCGCCAGCGCAAGCCGCCTTCGAAGAGCCGTTCCATCGCTTCGAACGAGCGCCGCGCGTCGTCGGGGCGTTCCGCCGCGAGTGCGTTCCAACCCGCGGCCGCGAAGCAGATCGCCTCCCACCCGAGGGCGGCCGAGGCGAGCGCCGGATCCGCTTCTCGCGCCGCGGCGAAGTCGGCGCGCGCACGCTCGAGCTCCGCATCCGCGCCACCGTCGCGGCGCGCGACGCCGATCTCGAAGCGCGCGAGGCCGCGGTCGAAGCGCGCGAGCGCGAGTTCGGGATGCGCGGCGAGCACGCGGGTCATCGCGACGAGAGCGCCTTCGCCGCCGCGGTCGGCGAAGCTCGTGCGCAACAGTCCGTCGACGAGTTCGGTGCGCGTGCTCTCGCGGTGCAGCCCGCGCTCGAACGCGGTCGCGGCGTCGCCGAGCCGTCCGTCGCTCTCCGCGAGCTTGCCGAGCTCGAGCCAGATCCAACCATCGGACGAGTTCGTGCCGAGGTAGCGCGAGAGCGCATCTTCGCTTTCCGTGCGCAGCGCGTCGGACTCGGCGGACTGGTTCGTCTTCGCCAAGTAGAACGCGTCGAGCGCCGCTTGGGCCCACGTGCGTTCCGCAGGCTCCTCGAGCGGCGTGCGTAGGCCCCGAGCGTCGAGCAACCGCACGCCGTCACGCGCGGCGCGCAGCGCTTCGTCGGTGCGACCGAGAGCGCGCGCGGCGCGGCTCGCGCCGAACGCTGCTGCCGGATCGTCGTCGATCTGGCTGAACGTCGCGAACGCACGTTCGAGCAGACTCGGCTCGCCGAGCTCGCGGCCGCTGCGCAGGCTCGCTTCGGCGAACGGCAGCAGCACGTCCTGGCGTCCCGGCGCAGCGTCGCGCACGTCCTCCAGGATCGCGAGCGCGTCGAGCGCTTGGCCGCGGTCGAGCAAGGCACGGCCTTCTTCGAGTCGCGAGCCGACGATCAAGTCCTCGAGCAGCGCGCGGGCGCGGGCGTACTCGCCGGACTCGATCGCGCGGATCGCGTCACGGCGCGCGTCGTCGACGGAAATCGCGGCTGCGGGGGCCGAGCTCGTCGCCGCGGACGGGCGCGTCGCCGTGGGCTGGCGCGTCGCCGTGGACTGGCGCGCTGCGATTGGGGTTTCCGCCGACCTCGCGGAAGGTTCGTCCGCGCCGCCGCCGATCTCGGAAGGCTCAGGTTCGCGGAGGTCGAAGCCGTCGCGTGCCGACGCGTCGTCGCCGCCCGGTGAGCTCGGCGCCGCTGTCGGTCCGTTCGCACCGGATTCGTCGTCCGCCCGGGCGTCGGTTCCCGATGCGCGGGGCTCCGCGCCAGCGCCGTTCGATGCTGAGGCCGCCGCTGCGGGCGCCGCTGCGGGCGCCGACACGGGCTCGGCCCCGGGCCGCGACTCGGGCTGCGGCTCGGGCGCCGCGGTCCGACAGGCAGCGGCGGCGAGGCCGATCCAGCCGAAGCGCGCGACGAAGGGACGAAGCATGCGGGGATCTTGGGCCGGAACCGACGGCGCCCAAAAGGGCGTACGGCGAGGCTCGGGGCGGGGAGTGTAGCGGACGCGTTCCGGCGCTTCACTCGCGCGCGGCGCGCGGAACTAGCGAGGGTCGCGCGGTCGGTCACGTCGGCTCGGCGAGCGAACGAAGCGGCGCGGAAGAAGCGCCGCTCCAAAACGTCCACGTCGAGTCTCGGCGCCGACCTCGTTCGCTGGAGCGCGGGCCGCGCCAGGTTATCCTCTGCGTTCTTCCGGCCCCCGGCGCGACCGCCAGCCCGCCGCCCTTCCACCTCGGACGTGCCCGTGATCCCGTTCCTCCGCTCGTTCGTTCGCGTCGTTCGTTTTGCCGCTCTGGGCGTCGCCGCGGCCTGGCTGCCGGGTTGCGACAACCCGGCGTGCGTGTTCGGTCCGAACGGCTGCCAGTCGGGCGGCGGCACCGGCGCGATCGGTTCCGAACCGGCCGCCGTGCCCGGCAACCACACGTGGCTGCGCACCGGTGCGCCGACGATCACGGCGAAGTTCCCTGCGGGGAGCGCGGTGCACCCCGACTCGCCGCTCGTGTTGGTCTTCAGCGAGTCGATGTCGAGCTCGAAGATCCAGAGCGCCTTCCGACTCGAAGTGTCCGACAGCGTCGGCCAGCTCGTCCCGCTCGCGTCCGCCGCGTTGGTGGGGGACGGGCGGATGCTCGTGCTCTTCCCCGCGGTGTCGCTGCAGACGGGAACGAGCTACACGCTGGCTTACGCCGACGGCGCAGTCGTCACCGACCTGCAAGGGACGCCGATCGACCAGCCGCTCGACAAACTGATCCAGACGTTCAAGATCGCCGACACGGCGCCGACGACGCCGAAAGTCGTCGCGACCTGGCCGGTCGACGGTGCGAGCGACCAGAGTCCGTTCGGCGAGTTCGTCGCCGTGTTCGACCGGCGCGTCAATCCGGGCACCGTCGACACCGACTCGTTCGACATCCAAGTCGACGGCGCGGCTCCGGCGTTCGATCCCTTGCCGCAGGCCTTGTTGACGGTCACCAACGGTCTGCCGGTCACCGACACGCGCGTCTTCCGCTGGCGCTCCGTCGACAGCGAGCAGCAGGCGGTCGATCTCGGCCAGGACGCGACCGTCGAGATCACGCTGAGCCCGAGCGGCCACAAGATCCGCATGGCGGACAACTCGTTGCTCGCCGAGACCGCCTTCGACTACGAGACCGCATCGTTCGCGCCGCCGCTCGCGGCGGAAATGGTGTCGTTGCCGTTCGACGGCATCGGCATCGCGCACCTGACCGGCGGCAACGCGAAGGTCGGCGAACTCGAGATGGCGCTGACGATCGAAGACGGCCAAGCGACCGACTTGATCGGCGTGTTCGTCTTCGGCACGGCGAAGAACTCGTCGCCGCCGGAGCTCGCCGCGCTCTACCGCGAGTTCGAACTCGGCGACGTGCCGTACGACTCGAACACCGACGTCGCGACGATCCGCGAGCCCGAACTCGACCTGGTTTCCGGCACGTCGCCGCTGACGACGCGCTTCGCCGACGGACCGCTCTATTTCGCGTTCCGCGTGCAGCGCGGATCCGTCGCGAGCTCCGTGCGGTTGCTCGACGCGGACGTCGATCGCCAAGGCACGCAAGTGCCGACGCAGGACACCAAGGCGCCGACCTTGACGGGCTTCGGTCTCTCGGGCTCCGACAAGTCGAAGTTCCGCTCGGACCTGCGCAACTTCGCGTTGGTCGGCCGCGCGAGCGAGCCGATCGAGTCGGTCGAGATCACGACTGCGCTCGGCGACAACGGCTCGCTGCCGTCGGTCGTCGCGTCCAATTCGAGCGGGCTCTTCGTCGCGCAGCCTTTCACGCAGCCCGCGTTCCAAGTCGCGCTCGATCCGCTCGCGGGCAACAACCCGCTCGACTTCCAAGTCGTGCTCTACGACCGCGCGCTCAACGAGTCCGCGACGACGGACGCGAGCTTCACGCAGCTCGGCGCCATCGGTACCGGCACGCCGCTCGGCGCGACCGTCACGATCGAAGTCTTCGACGCGAGCACCCTCGCCGCGATCGCGGACGCGAACGTGTTCACGCACGAGGACTTCCTGCTGACCGTGACGCCGGTCGACTTCGACGCGACCGACTCGAACGGGCTCGCCGTGCTCGACGCCGCGACGCTGGGCGACACGCTGGTGACCGTCGATGCACCCGGCTACGACCTCGTGACGCTGTTCGGCGTCACCACCGACCGAGTGTCGATCGGTCTGACGAAGACCGGGCTCTCGAGCGGCACGGTCGACGGGCTCTTCTCGAGCGGCGACGGCAACGTCGCCGACTTCGAGCGCGTGTTCGCCGACACGCGCCAAGCGACCGATGCCGAGCCGCTCTCCGACGTGCAGGTCTGCTCGATCGACCCGACCTCGGCGAGCTACGAGTGCCCGTTCGGTCCGTACGACGTCCTGCCCAACCGAATCGGCGCCGTGTCGATCGGCGTGCTCGACACGCCCGCGGCGGAGTTCAACTACACGGCCGCGGGTTTCCTCAAGGGCTTCGCGATCGAAGTGCCGGTCAAGCAGGCGTCGGCCGGCGGCTCGCAAGACGTCGCCGTCGACCTCGACACGTTGCTCGACGATCCGAGCACGACGTTGGAGGACGTGCCGATCGACGGGCCGGCGGCGCTCTTCGACGCGTCGGCGGTCACCGGCGTCGACCTCGGCAACCTCGACGGCGCGCCGCGCGTGCTCGTGGCGAGCCCGATCCCGGCGCTGGTGCGTGCGGCGACGGTCGGTTTCGGCGTCGCCTTCGACCAGACCGGCGGCGTGTGGAAACTGCGCAGTGCCTACCCGGGCGTCGCGGATCCGACCGACAACAAGTATCCGGGCGACGAGAAGGGCGAGCTCGTGCTCGACGGCACGATCGAAGCCGACCTGATGCTCCACTGCGAGGCGCGCGACGTGTTCGGCGCTCGCTCGGGCCGGCGGCCGCGCGTCTCCGACCTGACCGGGACGTTGCTCGCGCCGAATGCGCCCCAACTGCTGGTCCCGACGCCCGGTTCGGGCGCGACCGGGGGCGAGGGCTTCGACGTCGAGTTCGAGAACAGCCTCCCCGACGCGGAAGGCGTGCCGGGGCTCTACTGCGTCACGTTGACCGACGACGGCGACCGCGCGTGGCGCCTGTGGGTGCCCGACCCGAGCGACGCGTCGCCGACGGTCCGCGTGCACGCCCCCGACCTCCTGGCGTCCGGCGGCGTCGGGCTCGAGGACGGCACGGTGCGCGCGACGATCGAGCTCTTCGCGTGGCCGAGCTTCGCCTGGGACGGGTTCTTCTGGACGGACATCGGCCGCGAGCACGATCACTTCGCGAAGAGCGCGCCGTTCACGTTCCAGAAGCCCTGAACGATACTGCCCCGCATCACTGCGCCAGAACCGGCTTGGAAACGGGCCGAAAAACGCGCCAGCGCAGCAGCCTCTCGACGCTCCACGGCGCGGTCTCGAGGCCGA
>JAKLKU010000027.1 GCA_023150475.1 Planctomycetota bacterium | reverse complement strand
CGCCACGCCGCGCCGCGCCGCGCCACGCCGCGGGGCGCCGCGGGGCGCCGCGGGACGATCGGTCGTCGGTGCGCACGCAAGCACGTCGGCGTGCGTCGACCGAGACGCCGCCGCATCCGGGTCCACTCGCTTCGCGCGGCGCGTGAGCTCGCGCGCCTCCCGAACACGGTAGGTCGGGCCGCTCGCAACGCAGGAGACGACGCGGGGCTTCCAGCATGGACTCACGCAAGTCGCTTCGGTTGCGGGTCGTCCGAGATTTCCTGCGCAACGACAGGTGGCAGTAGGGATTCACGCGGCCTGGACTTACCGCGGACCGCGAACGTCGCCTCGAATTCCGTCGCCGCGCACGAGCCACGCCGGCCGCCGGGCCGTCATCCGCCATGACCGGGCGTCCTGCGCCGGAGGCTCCACGTGCCACGGACGTCGCGTGACGAGCTCGCGTCGAGGGCCCGTCGTGCGGGCGCTCGGCGGCCCGCGGACGGTATCCTCCGCGGCGGAACGCGTTCTTGCGGAACGACCTCGACTCGGCCGGGCCGAGTCCCTCCCAGCCCAGACCACGATGAAGAGCTCCTGGATCGGATCGTTCGCCGCCCTGGCGTTGGCGAGTTGCAGCACGAGTGGCGCGGGCTCGCACGGCGGCGGCGCGCCGCGCAAGTACCTGCTCGAGCGCGTCGACGACGTCGGCATCGTCCAGGTCTACGCCGATGGCTTCGCGAACCTGACGCGCGAGCAGAAGACGCTCGCGTGGCACCTCTACAACGCGGCGCTCGCCGGACGCGACATCTACTTGCAGCAGCGTTGTCTCGTGGGTGTCGAGATCCGCGACCTCGTCGAGGAGCTCCTCACGCATGCGAAGGGCGTCGACCCGATCACGCTCGAGAACGTGCGCCACTACACGAAGCTCTTCTGGGTCAACAACGGGCCGTACAACTACGTCACCGCGAAGAAGAACGTGATGCGCGGCAGCGTCGAGGAACTCGCCGTCGCGTGCGAGGTCGCGGAAGCCAACGGCGCGGTCTTCCCGAAGGAGGAAGGCGAGAGCGTCGGCGGGTTGGTGCGGCGGCTCGGGCCGTGGCTCTTCGATCCGGACTTCGTCCCGATGGTCACGGTCAAGACGCCGCGCGTCGGTGAAGACCCGCTCGAAGCGTCGGGCTGCACGTTCTACGGCGAAGGCGTGACGCTCGCCGACGTCGAGAAGTTCGAAGAGCGCTACGGACTCAACTCGACGATCGTCGAAGGCCCGAACGGCAAGCTCGAGGAGCTCGTCTGGCGCATCGGCGATCCCGAACAACGCATTCGCCCCGGCATGTACGCCGCCGAGCTCTCCGAAGTCGCGCGGCACATGGCCGAGGCGCTGCCGTTCGCGCCCGAGCCGACGCGCCGCGCGCTCGAAGCGCAGATCCGTTTCTACCGCACCGGTGAACGCGCCGACCGCGAGGCGTACGACATCGCTTGGCTCGCGGACAACGACTCGCCGATCGACACCGTGACTTCGTTCGTCGAGGTCTACGTCGATCCGCGCGGCATCAAAGGCGCGTGGCAAGGGCTCGTCAGTTACGAGGACCCGAAGAAGGCGCGGTTGATCAAGTCGATCGCGGCGAACGCGCAGTGGTTCGAGGACCACATGCCGTACGAGGACGAGTTCAAGAGGCCCGGCGTCAAAGGCATCTTTGCGCGTTCGATCGACGTGATCGTCGCGACCGGCGACGCCGGACCGGTGTGCGCGATCGGCATCAACCTCCCCAACGACGCGCGGATCCGCGAGCTCCACGGCTCGAAGAGCGTCAGTCTCGCCAACATCATCGAAGCGAACACGAACTCGGCGAGCCCGAAGGCGCGCGCGGAGTTCTGCTGGGACGACGACGAAGTCGCACGCGCCGAGAAGTGGGCGGCGCTGACGAGCGACTTGCTCGTCAACATGCACGAAGTGATCGGTCACGCTTCTGGCCGGCAAGCCGCCGACAAGCCGGGCGAGCCTGCCCTCTACGTCAAGGAGCACTACTCCGCTCTCGAAGAAGCGCGCTCGGACCTCGTCGCGTTGTGGTTCCTGCGCGATCCGAAGTTGAAGGAGCTCGGCCTCGTCGACGACGTCGAGGAGTCGTCGCTCGCGGCGTACGAGAACTACGTCCGCAACGGCGGCCTGCAGCAGTTGCGCCGGATGCAAGGCACCGACCAGCTCGAGGAAGATCACATGCGCAACCGCCAACTGGTGGTGCGCTGGATCCAAGCGAACTCGAAGGCGATCGAAGAGCGCGTGCGCGACGGCAAACACTACCTGCGCGTCGTCGATGCCGACGCGTTCCGCGAAGCGGCGGGCAAGCTGCTCGCGCTCGTGCAGCGGCTCAAGTCGACCGGCGACTACGACGGCACGAAGGCGCTGTTCGACCAGTACGGCGTGCGCTTCGACCCGGCGTTGCGCGACGAAGTGCTCGCACGCTACGCCGAACTCGACGTACCCGCCTACGTCGGATTCGTCTTCCCGCGACTCGTGCCGGTCTATGCACCGACCGGCGCGCTCGCCGACGTCAAGATCGAGTACCCGCTGTCGCTCGAGCAACAGATGCTCGAGTGGTCGGGTCGCGTCGATCCCCCGCGCAACTGAACGTGGACCGACGCATGCGCGGCTCGGAGCCGAAGCAGGGTGGGGAGGACGACGAGTTCGGGCTCGACACGTGGGTCGTCGCCGGCGTCGCGCTGCTCTTCGTGCTCGGTGTCGGCTCGCTCTTCCTGCTCCGTGCAGCCCGCACGCCGACGCCGACGCCGAGTTCGCCGATCACGACGGCCCGCTCGGACCTCGCGTTGCTGACGGCGCTCGCGAAGCAATTCACGGCAGCCCACGGACATCCTCCGCCGACGATGGCGGATCTCTTGACGACGACGCCGACGTGGCCGGCGCTGCGCGCGACGCTCGCGCCGCGCAACGACCCGTGGGGGCACCCGTACCAACTGGTCACCGACCCGACCACCGGCGTGAAGCGTTTCGCGAGATACGGTTCGGACGGCTCGCCCAACGGAACCGGCGACGCAGAGGACGTACTCGGTTCCGACTTGCCGTGAACGAGCGTCGGCGCCACGTCGCCGGATTCGGCGCGTGCGAGTAGAGTCGGGCGCGAGCTCGCCACTCCGGTACGCCGCAGGATCCACCATGCTTCGCCACGCCGTCTTCGTCTCGCTCCTCGTCACTCCCGCGATCGCTTCCGATTGGTCCAACCTCGGCGGCAACGGCGCGCGCAACGGTCGCTCGGACGAACACGGACCGACGGCGGCCGCTCTGCTCTGGAGCAACACGCTCGATCCCGCGGTGATCGCGTGGCACCCGGTGACGCTCGGCCAGCGTGTGTTCGCGATCCGCGAAGCCGGGTTCCCGCAGAACGGCGGCGCCGCGAACGACAAGCTCGTCTGCTACGACGTCGACACCGGTGCGATCCTCTGGAGCACGGTGGTGCCGTACACCGGAAGCACCGCGACCGATTGGATCGCGTGGATCGGCGGCGCGAGCCACGGCCGCGTGTTCGCGTCACGCGCCTCGAACGGCAAACCGAAAGGCCTCGAGGCCTTCGACGCGGCGACTGGCGCGCATCTGTGGACCTCGACGGCGACCAGCGAGGCCTTCGCCTACGACGGCGTCGTCTTCGCGCCGAACGGCGACCCGTTGCTCGCCGATCACACCAAGGTCGTGCGCCTCGACGCAGCGACCGGCGCCACGGTGTGGACGTTCAACCGCACGCGGCCGATCAGCGGCAACTGCGGCGTCGCGGTCACCGACACGGCGGCGTTCGTCGACAACGGCTTCTTCGGATCCTCGCAGTGGGTGACGAAGATCGACCTCGCGACGGGGGCGTACCTCTACGAGAGCCCGCACGTCCCGGGCGGCAGCGAGCAGAACACGCCGTTCCTCTCTGCGGACGGCGCGACGGTGTACTTCCCGCGCACGCAGAACAATCCGAGCACCGATTTCCTCTTCGCGTTCGACGACACGGGCTCCGCGCTGACGTTGAAGTGGCAAGCGCCCGTGCGTTGGACGACGTCGCACGAGCACGGCATCGGCGCCGACGGCTCGATCTACACGTTCCTCGCGAACAACGAGTTCGTGCGGCTCGATCCGACGACCGGCAGCGTGCTCTCGAGCGCCGGCGTGCTCTCGCCGATCGGCACCGGCAACCTGAGCCCGAAGACCGCCGTCGCCGCGAACGGCGTCGTCTACGTGTCGAACGGTTGGGCGAACACGCCGTCGACCAACGGGCGAGTGTGGGCGTTCAGCGCGGACCTCTCGACCAACCTCTTCACGCTCAACCTCTCGAACCCGAACCAAGGCGGGCCGTCGCTCGGCGTCGACGGCACGTTGATCGTCGCCGACCTCGCCGGCGTGCGCGCGTACCGCACGCCGACGGCGAGCTCCTACTGCGTCGCGAAGGTGAACAGCCTCGGCTGCACGCCGGGCATCACGTACACGGGCGCGGCGAGCGCGAGCTCGAGCCAACCGTTCACGCTGCGCGAGCATTCGGTGCTCAACAACAAGAACGGCTTGCTCTTCTACGGCACCGCCGGCGCGGCGAATACGCCGTTCCAAGGCGGCACGTTGTGCGTCAAGTCGCCGATCAAGCGCACCAACGTGCAGAACTCCGGCGGCAACCCGCCGCCGAACGATTGCTCGGGCAATTACGAGTTCGACTTCAACGCGCTGATCCAGGCGGGTTCCGATCCGAACCTCGTCGCGGGCGCGAACGTGCACTCGCAGTGGTGGGCGCGCGATCCCGCCGACCCGTTCACGACGAGCCTCTCGGCGGGCCTGACGTTCACGATCCAGCCGTAGCTCACGGAGCGACCGGCGGCGCGCGACTCGCTAGCATGGCCGGCCTCAACAGGAGGTCGTCCATGAAGCTCGTTCTCGCTCTCGCGTCGTCGCTCGTGCTCGTTGGCGCCTGCCAATCGATGTCCGGCGCGTGCAAGACCATGCCGCCGGAGCAAGCGCAGGCGGCGTTCGCGCGGCTCAAGACGCTCGAAGGACGCTGGACCGGCCAAGCGCGCCACGGCGGCGATCCGTTCCCGGTCGAAGTGACCTACCACGTCACGGCGGCGGGCTCGGCGCTCGAGGAGAAGCTCTTCGTCGGCACCGCGCACGAGATGGTGACGATGTACCACATGGACGGCGAGCAGCTGATGCTGACGCACTACTGCTCCGCGGGGAATCAGCCGAGCATGGTCGCGCGCACGGACCCGAACATGGACGTGGTCAAGTTCACGTTCTCGCGTGCGACCAACATGAAGTCGAAGGACGAGATGCACATGCACTCGGGCGTCATCCGCTTCGTCGACGCCGATCACATCGAGGCGATCTGGAGCGGCATGTCGGAAGGCAAGCCCGTCGGCGACGCCGTGTTCGACGTCCGACGCGTGCGCTGACGGCGCGTCAGCGCGAGCCGGCGAGCGCATCGATCGTCGCCAGCCCGTCGACGCGCTCGCCGCGCCGTTTCCAGAGGAGCACGCGTGCGCCGGCGAGCTCGCGCAAGCGCTCGAGCGACGCGCCGTAGCCGACTCGCGGTTGGAGCGTGTAGGTCGGGATCGAGTCGTCGAAGAGCTCGGACCAACTCGCGAGCGCGTCCTCGCCGGCGATGAACGCGCGTGGTTCGATCAGACCGCCGTAGAGCGCGACGAGCGACCCGCACGGGCCCTTGCCCCAGATCGCGACGAGCTCTGCGCGCGGCAGCAGCGCTTGCGCCGCGCGCGCCGCGTCGAAACCCATCGCGAAGCTGTCGGCGATGCCGAGGTAGCTCATCAGCTTCGGATCGAGGCCTGGAAGCTCGCCGAATCCGCGCACGTCGATCGCGAGGCAGCCGTAGCCTGCTGCGACGAGCTCGTCGACGCCGAACTCCTCGCGCGCGGCGTGCTTGCCGTGCTCGCTGACGAGCACGATCGCGACCTTGGGCTGCTCCGGCCCCCAGTAGATGCCGGGGATCGTAAGTCCGGGCTCCGACTCGAACGTCACGGCGCGCCCCGACTCGCCGGGGATCGGCGGCAGGAAGTGCAGCTCGACCGGCGTGCGCTCGGGAAGACCGCCGTTCAGCGCGACGACGTCCTCGAAGCTCACGTCACCCGCGCGCGCTGCGTTCGCGCGCGCGACGTCGCGCATCGTCGTCTGCTCGGCCGGCGGATCGACGAGGCAGACGAGCGCGGGATCCTCGGGCTCTGCGGTCTCCGCCGGCGCTTCGGGCACCGGCGAGCCGTCGCCAACGCCTTTCAAGTGGAGATCGAAGAAGCCGAGCGCCGCCTCGCGCATCGGCTGCGAGGAGTCGTGGCCGCCTTCGAAGAGTCGGCACCACGCGCGCTCCTCGGCGCCGAAGAGCTTCCATTGCGCCGCGAGCTTCTCGCCGGTGCGTTGCGTGCCGCGCGCAGGGAACTCGTCGTCGTCGGTCGCGCCGATCACGAACACCGGCGCGGGCGCGCGGATGCCGAGCACGTCGGCGCGATCACCGACCTGAACGTATCCGGGCACGTGATTGCAGTCGCAACCGTTGTCCCAGCCGTCGAGGAAGCTCGACGGATAACAGCACGGCACCGCGCACGCGAAGCGCTCGTCCGCCGCGAACGCGAACATCGTCGCGTGGCCGCCGCCGGAGGTGCCGGTGATGCCGACGCGGGTCATGTCCGCTTCCGGCCGCGTCTCGAGGTAGTCGAGCGCGCGCATCAGATCCCACACGAAGATCGTGTCGGCGGTGGTCGAGCCCGCGATCAACCGCGGATCGAAGTGCGTGCCCGCGCCGCGCCGCTCGATCTTGGCGTCGCCTTCGAAGCTGTGACCGGGCGAGTCGACGGCGAGCGCGAGGTAGCCGTGCTTCACTTGGTGGATCAAGCGGGCTTGCACCGTCGGCTCGCTCTTCTTGTGTTGCCAGTGGCCGTTCGGGTTGACGATCACCGGGAGCTTCGCGCCGCCGCCCGCGACGAGTCCGTCGGGCACGTAGAGGTGCGCGGTGACGGGCATTCCCGGCCGGCTCTCGAAGACGAGCTTCTCGATGCGGTAGCCGTCGCGCTGCAGCGTTCCGGTGATGCGCGCGTTCAGAGGAGTGCGCGGTGGCAGGGGATCGAGGCCGATCGAGCGCAGGAACTCGCGCTTGCGGCGTGCGCGCTCGACCTCGAAGGCTTCGCGCGTCGGCGGCACGGGCCGATCGCAGGCCGCGCGCATCTTCCGAGCGAGCCAGTCGGCGACCATCGCGCCGCCGCGGCCTTCGAGCACGCGCTCGAGTGACGCGACTCCGGGCACCCGCGTGAACGAGTCCATGCCTTGCTCCGCGACGATCACTTCGCCGAGCGTCAGGAACGGGATGTCGTGCGCGTTCATGAAGTCGCAGAAGACGCTGGTCGCGAAGCGATTGCCCTCGGAGCCCGCGTCGATGACGACGACCGGCTTCTCGCGACCGCCGAGCTCCAGCAGCTTCTTCAAGTTGCGCGCGCAACCCGGGATGTGCATGCGCTGGATCAAGCGCGCTTGGCAGAGCCAGATCTCGCCCTCGCCGAGCTTGCAGCGCGCGATCCCGCCGTTGCCGAAGACCTCCCAACCGTCGCTCGCGCGGATCGGTTGCCAGAGCACGCCGTCGGTCTCGACTTTCTCGAGCCCGAGCGCGCCGGCCGGATCGAAGACGTTGGTCGCGGCGCTTTCGATCTTCGGACGCTTGGGGAACCAATCGAGCGGGTAGCGGCCGCTGGCGTAGTCCTGCTGGAGGACGACGAGCTTCATCCCGCGCGCGACGGCGTCGAGCAGCTTGCGTTGCTGGCCGACATCGAACCCACGGTGGAAATCCCAAGCACGCGTCGCGATGAGCAACATTCCGTGCTTGGCGGGATCGAGCGACTCGGGCCGCAAGTACGTCAGCGCCTCCTGACTCGAGTAGTACTGCGGCGTCGGGCCGCTCTGCGCCGGCACGACTAGGTACGGAGGTCCGTCGTCGCCGAACGGAACACGCACGACATTCCGCCCGATCTCGACTTCAGCCGCGAGAAGATGGCCGCCCGGCTCGCGTTGCAGCGACGTGGTGAATGTCTTCGACTCTCCATCCAGCGCCATCGGCACCTTGTGGAAGAACGTGGAGCTCGGCAGCGGCTTGTGCAGCAACCACGCGCGGCGGACGTGGAACTCACCGATGGTGGGTTGCAGGAAGCACGTCAGCTTGCCCGCAACATCGCTCGACCAGCGCGGGTTCGGTTCGCGGAGCGCCGTGCGCAGGAGGGAATGCGAAGTGCCCGCAGGCACGACATCGCCCGCCAGAGCAGCGATGCGTTCCGCCTCTCGCTCGATGAGCTCGAGCGAGTCCTTCCAATGGAAGGTGCGCGTGCGCATGCGCAGGGTGTCGGGGAACGGGCGGTAGAACCCGTGCTCGAGTCGGGGCGAATCGTCGGGCCCGGTGCAGCGGCAGTCGAATCGGCCAATTCGAGGATCGGAGAGCGCTGCCCACGCCCCGCATGCGCGCTCCATGTCCGTCGCGCCGAGCGCCAACACGCCGCGCTCCGCGCCCGCCTCGAACGCCGCGACGCTCAGTGCTCCGCGGAGCCGGCCGACCGAGTAGCGGGCCAGTGCTCGCTCTTGCTCGATCGCATGAAAGATCTCGTGGGCGGCTGGCGAACTCCTCTGCAATAGCGCTGTCTCGCTGTTCTGCGCGAGCTGCTCGAGTGACTTGCTCACGTCCCACGCGTCGAGGCGACCGTCGAGGCCACCGGTCGCGGCGTATGCGAGCGTCTCCTTGACCGAGCGGAAGACGTGGCTGTCGAAGGGCTCGGTTTGAATGAAGCTCTCGATGTCGCCGCCCCATTCGAGCTCCGGCGCGTGGTCGCGGTGATCCGGCCCGAACGAGTACGCGCTGAAAAACGTCGGGACAATGCGGCTCGCGCTCTTCCATGCCGCTGCGAGCGCGCGTATCTCACGGCCGAGATGGCGTTCGATCGCGCGCTCGAACACGCTTTCCGGCGTCTTCGGGTCGTAACCGAGCCGACCCCACTGGATCAGCCACAATGCATCGCGCTGGTGGATCCACTTGCACCACTGGTCCTTCGGATCCGCGAGGTAGTAGCGGGGCGTCGGCGGGAAGTAGGAGTCGAAGCACTCGACGCTGAAGCCGCGCGCGGTGCCGAGCGGCATCGACTCAACCGTGCGGCGCACCCAATCGGGCTCGTAGAACGGGAAGATGCGGTGCGTGCCGTTGGCGCGGACTTGCCAGACGATCTTGTACGGCTCGTCGGGCCAGCGCTCGCCGTTCGCAGTGACGTTGCCCGGCCACAATCGCGCCGCGGAGCTCACGTTCGAGTCGCTGAGGTAATCCTCGAACGAATACGAATGCCAACCGGGCACGCGGCCGCCAGCGATCGGGTAGTGCGGACCCCACTGCTCGCCGTTGAACTTGATCTCGACGGTGAAGTCCTTCGACGCGCACGCGAGCGGCACGACCACTTGCTTGCGCGTGATCCACGAGCGCGTGTAGAGCGGGATGTCGCGGCCGCTCGCCTTCACGGCTTCGAGATAGCAGTTGAAGAACTCCGCGCCGTGGCCGCTCTCGCCGATGCGGAAGCCGATCGCGTCGAGCTCCGGCAGCGCGCGGATCATCGCTTCGACCACTTCGCGCGTGTACTTCGCGAGATTTGCTTCGCTCGACTCGTACGGGGGCTTCGGGTTGTGCGGCGTGTAGAACTGCGCTTCGTAGCTCATCACGCTGACCTTGACGCCGCGCGCATGGGCTAGCTCGATCACGTGCGCGAGCTGCGCCAGGTTCGTCGCCTTGAGCTCCTTCGAGATGCCGACTTCGGGGAACGACGGACTGTCGACGAAGTACGCGTAGAGGTTCGGGAAGCGCGTCGTGTCGATGTCGTAGGTGCCGTGGAGGTCGAGCTGGTTCAGCCGCGCCTCCGCCATCAGATCGAAGAGCGTCGTCCAGTAGTCCTCGTCGTGGAACCACCAGCGCGTCGGATCGCCGAGCGCCGCCGCGTCGTGGATCGGCTCGTTCTTCTCCGAATCCCACGGCAACGTCAGGAACGGATTGATCGCGCGGACCTCGAGATCGGGCTTCGCGCGCACGTCGAGCTCCATCAGCGCCGCCGCGCCGTTCTCCGCGACGCGCTCGGCGAGCTCGAGCTCGCCGTACATCGCGCCGGTCGCGTCCGGCGCGGCGATGACGATGCGCTCGCCGCGCGTCTCGATCGTGAAGCTCTCGCGCGGCTCGTCCCCGGAGCCGCCGCCTCCGATCGTGACGTCGATCCGCGCAAGCTCCGCGGCGAGCCCACGCGCCGCGAGCTCCGCTGCGAGCCGCGCGCGCCCGAACTGCACGGGCCCGAGCTCGGCCGGCCCGAACTTGGCGGGCGCGAGCTCGGCAGGCGCGGGCTCGGCGGGCGCGGGCTCGGCGGGCCCGGGCTGCGCGAACACCAACGCCGCCACCGCAAGAAGCGCGCTGAGCATGGCGCGCGCCAGCTTAGCCGCGATCGAAAGTCAGCGGGCGAGCTCGGTGCGGACGCGGTCGAGCCATGCGGTGGCCGTCGGTTCCGTTGGATCGAGCGCGAGCGTTTCGACGAGCAGTTGCTCTGCGCGTGCGAGGTCGCGGCGAGCGATCGCCAGGCTCGCGAGGCCGAGCAGCGGCGCCGTGCGCTTCGGCGCGAGCTCGTGCGCGCGCTCGAAGTGCCGCGCTGCGCCGTCGAGGTCGTTCTGCTCGCGCAGGATCGACGCCAACTGCAGCTCGAGGCCCGGCGACGTCGTCAACCCGACGCGCGCGGCGAGCTCGAGGTGCTCGCGTGCGTTGGTGATCCGCTCAACGCGCTCGGGGCCGGCGAGCGGGCCCGCCGCGACGAGCTCGCGTTCGCCGGCGCGTTCGTGCCACTGCACGAAGCCGCTCTGACCGACGAAGCCGAGCCCGAGCAGCGCACCCGCGCTCGCGGCGAAGCCCGCGCCGGTGATCCGGCCGTCGCGGCGCAACACGAGCTCCTGGAACGTGAAGTCGCGGGCGCGCACGAAACGCCACGCGGCGACCGCGCTCGCCGCGGCGATCACGCCGAGACCGATCGCGAGCAGGAAGGGCACGAGCTCGTAGAGCCCGCGCACCGCCGCGAGCGTCACACCGAAGACCGCCGCGCCGAAGAGCTCTTCGCTCCACGTGAAGTCGTACGCGCGTTTGGCCTTCCTGCTCGTCGTCTGGGTCGCGCGCGACTCGCCTTGCGCGCGAAATCCGAAGTAGAGCGCGTCCTCGGGGCACACGCTGACGCAGTCGAGGCACTTCATGCAGCCCGGGTCGACCACTTTGCGATGCCGCGCGACTTCTTCGTGCACGCGCACGTTGCTCGTGCAGTGCGCGGTGCACTGGCCGCACCCGGAGCACGCGTCGGTCACGCGGATGCGACCGGGCGCGACGCGCTCGGCGGCGCCGAAGAGCGCGCCGTACGGACAGCCGTACGTGCAGAAACCCTTCGCGCCGAGCCACCACACGATCAGGAACCCGTCGACGAGCAACGTGATCACCGCGATGCCGGGCCCAGGGAACGTCGCCCACAGATCGTCGGTCGTGAAGTGGGGGACGAAGCTCGGGCTCGCGCCTCCGGCGAGCGCGCGCGACACGCTCGGCCACACGAACATGTAGAGCGCCGCGCCGAGCGGCACCCAGACGAGCAGCCGTGAACGCACCGGCCGCGGTTTCCAACCGAAACGCGCGAGCAGCCACGCGCAGAGATCCTGGTACGCGACGAGGTGACAGACCCAACCGCAGAAGAAACGTCCGACGATCAACGTGGCGAGGATCGCGACGGCGAACAGGACGAAGCCGGCGTTGACGAAACCGAGCTCCAGCGTCTGCATCGCTTCCGACGGCTCGACCGGCGTCAGCGTGCGGCCGGCGACGAGCCAGTGAACGACGTGTCCGAGGACCAGCACGTGCACGAGCACGAGGACCCACGTGCGCCGTTTCGACATCCGCGAGGTTCGCGGCGTCCCGCGCGGTTTCAGGCCGTCGACCCGCGGCCACGATCCGGGATCCGGACGCGTCTGGACCGAGCTCTGGGGATCGCCGCAAGCCATGGAAAGCGTCCCTTCACTGTAAGGAGTGCCGCGATTCGACGCTCTCGCGTACAGTCCAAGCTTCGTTCGTCCCCCCCCTTTCGATCTTCTCTCCCGCGCTCTCTTCTCAGGATCCTCAGCATGTTCCGATTCACGACGCTCTGCGGCGTCTTCGTCGCCGCGTTCGCCGCGCTTTCGCCGGCGCAGTCCAACACGATTCCGGGCCTCGACATCCGCCTGTCGACGCTCGGCGGCCTCCAGAACTGGGGTCGCAGCGGCACGTTCCCGAACGGCGTGTCCGGGATCTCGATGGCGACCACCGTCTGCAACGACGGTTCGGTCACCGTCGGCTGGAACGCGCCGATGAACACGAACCACCCGATGATCTCGTTCGTCGTCTGCCGCGAGGAGAACGGCCGTTTCGAGCAGATCTCCGATCGCTCGTGGGTGAAGCACGGGTTCCTCTCGACCAACCAGAACTCGTGCGGAACGTGCCCGAGCCCCGGCGGCAGTCCGTCGCTCTTGAAGGTCGGTTGCTCCGACACCTATTCGACCGGCAACAACGGCAACCGCTACTACCTCGGACCGGCGAACGAGATCGATCCGTGGCTCGGCGATTGGACGTCGCAGTGCTCGTACTTCGACCAAGGCGATCCCGCCGTCGCGCCGCCGGCCGATTGCGACAACTCGCGCAGCCTGACGATGACGATGGCGAACGCGTTGCCCGTCACGGCGCACCGCATCAACTTGACCGACGCGGACCTCAACCATCCGGCCGCGACGTACTGGTACCAGGGCATGTACACGGTGCGCGGTGAGGCGGAGGCCGCGCGCGGCAACAACACGGCGGTGAAGCAGTTCACGCCGACGTGGAACGGCACGGCGTGGACCGTGACGCCGACCGGCGCGCAGTTCAGCGGCACGATCCTCGATCGTTGGACGGGCGCGAGCGTCGGCTCGAACACCAACGGCATCGACGACGGCCGGCTCTACGTCGGCTGCAAGGTCACCGGGCCCGTCGCGGGCGTGTGGCACTACGAGTACGTCGTCTACAACCGCGACAACGATCGCGCCGCCGGCGCGTTGCGCATCCCGCTCGCCGCGGGCACGTCGGTCAGCAACGTCACGTTCCGCGACATCGACGCCAACGTCGGCAACGACTGGCTCTTCACCGTCGCGGGGAACGAGCTCGTGTTCTCGACCGCGTTGAATCCGCTCGAGTGGGGCACGCTCTACAACTTCGGCTTCGACTCGAACGCCGGACCGGTCGCGTCCGCGGTCGGCTTGAATCCGTTCCACCCCGGCGCGGGCGGCAGCGTGATCAACGTGTCGGCGAGCGTCCCGCTCGATCTCTGCACGCCGCCGGTCGTGTACTGCACGGCGAAGGTCAACTCGCTCGGCTGCACGCCGGCGATCGCTCTTTCGGCGGCGCCGAGCATGAGCGCGGGTTCCGGCGCGACGCTGACGACCGTCAACGTGATCGGCGTGAAGTTCGGGCTCTACTTCCACTCGGTGGTGGGCGCGAACGCTGGATCGTTCCACGGCGGCACGTTGTGCGCGAAGCCGCCGCTCAAGCGCCACTCGGTGCTCGCATCCGGCGGCACCGGCGGAGTGTGCGACGGCGTGTTCACCGAGGACTTCGACGCGTATCTCGCGAGCGGCGCCGATCCGGCGCTCGGCGCGGGCGTCCAAGTCTGGCTACAGAACTGGTCGCGCGATCCGGGTGACCCGTTCACCGACTCGTTGAGCGATGCGGTGACCGCGGTGATCTGTCCGTAATTGTCGTGGGCGCGTCGTCATGAGGCGCGCACGGTCCGAGCAGAACTTGCGGGGCGGCTTCGGCCGCCCCGCGGCGTTGCTGCGGAACAGCTCGCACTCCGGCGCCGCATCAGCGGCGGCGACACCCGATGAGCGGCAGCGACACCGGACCCGCGCAGCGTGCATCGGCGACGACGAGGGCGTGATTTCTTCCGTCGACGAGAGGTCTCTTCCACTTCCTCCGCGGAACACCACTGCCGCTGCGCGCGTCTGCTGACTCGGCGAAACCGGGTGCGCGCAGGCGAGTAGCTCGCGCTAACCTGCTCGTCCTCCGCGGCCGCTCGTCCCGGCCGCGTCTCGTCCCCGTCCCCCCAGGATCCGCCCATGGTTCGTTCGTCGCTGCTCGGCGTCGTCGCCGCGCTCGTGTGTTCGTTCGTCGTTCCTGCATCCGCCCAGTCGAACACGGTCCCCGGTCTCGACGTGTCGCTTTCGACGCTCGGCTCGCTCAAGAACTGGGGCCGCGTCGGCGCGTTCCCGAACGGCACGAGCGCGATGTCGATGTCGACCACCGCGTGCAACGTCGGCACCGTCAACGTCGGCTGGAATCCGCCGATGAGCACCAACCACCCGATGATCTCGTTCCTCGTCTGCCGCGAGGAGAACGGGCGATTCGAGCAGATCTCCGATCGTTCGTGGGTGAAGCACGGGTTCTTCGCGACCAACCAAGGCGGCTGCGCGAGCTGCTCGAACCCGAGCGGCAATCCGAACACGCTGTTCGTCGGTTGCTCCGACACGTACGGCACCGACAACAACGGCGATCGGTACTACCTCGGCGCGCCGAGCGAGATCGATCCGTGGCTCGGTGATTGGACCGCGAAGTGCTCGCAGTTCGACAAAGGCGAGCCCGCGGTGTCGCCGCCGTTCGACTGCGACGGTTCGCGCAGCCTGACGCAGACGATGGTCAACAACATGAACGTGCTCGCGCACCGCGTGAACCTGACCGACGCGGATCTCGATCACCCGGCCGCCAACTTCTGGTACCAGGGCTTCTACACCGTGCGCGGCGAAGCGGAAGCGAACCGCACCAACAACGCGACGATCCGCAAGATGAACGTGAGCTGGAACGGCGCGGCGTGGTCGTTCTCGGCGACCGGCGCGCAGTTCAACGGCTCGATCCTCGATCGCTGGACCGGTGCGACGGTCGGCTCGAACACCAACGGCGTCGACGACGGGCGCGTGTACGTCGGCGTGCGCGTCACCGGGCCGGTGGCCGGCGTGTGGCACTACGAGTACGCCGTGCACAACCGCGACAACAAGCGCGCGGTCGGTGCGTTCCGGATCCCGCTCGCGATCGGCGCGACGGTGTCGAACGTCACGTTCCGCGACATCGACACCAACGTCGGCAACGATTGGCTCTTCGCGCAAGCGGGCGGCGAGCTCGTGTTCTCGACGGCGTTGAACCCGCTCGAGTGGAACACGGTGTTCAACTTCTCGTTCGATTGCGACGCGGGCCCGCAAGCGTCCGCCGCGTCGATCAACCCGTTCTACGCCGGCACCGGCGGCAGCGTCTTCACCGTCGCGACGCAGGCGCCGCTCGATTCGTGCCTGACGCCCGTCGTGTACTGCACGGCGAAGGTGAACTCGCTCGGCTGCACGCCGGCGATCGCGATCTCCGGGCCGCTGAGCGCGAGCGCGGGATCGGGCTGCACGGTGTCGGTGTCGAACGTGATCGGCAACAAGTTCGGGCTCTTCTTCCACGCGACGAGCGCAGCGGCGGCGACGCCGTTCCACGGCGGACTGCTGTGCATGACGTTGCCGATCCAACGGCACACGGTGCAGAGCTCTGGAGGCACGAGCGGTGCGTGCGACGGCGCGTTCTCGGAGGATTTCAATGCGTACATCGCCGGCGGCTTCGACCCGGTGCTCGGCCCGGGCATCGACGTGTGGATCCAGAACTGGTCGCGCGATCCTGGCGATCCGTTCACGGACAGCTTGAGCGACGCGATCGCGGCGACGATCTGTCCCTGAGCGCCTGCGGATTTCGGCGCAGCCTCACGTCGGATAACGACGGAGTGACTTGAGATCGAACCGGCGCTGGCTCACGGACGAGCCAGCGCCGTTCGTCTCCACGGCGAGCGAACACGGGCGCTCCGCATGATCCAAATCGCTCACGATCACTCGATGCCCGAATCACGCGAACTCCGACGCTTCGAAGAAGCGAAACGCATGCTCCCGCTCTTGCGTTCGTACGCGCAGGAGATCGTCGACCGCCGCCACCGCGTCGTCGCGTTGCAGCGCGCGGACGCCGGCTCGACCGGAGCGGGCGAACGGAGCACGCATCTGAACGAGCTGCGCCGTGTCGAACGGGAGCTCGAGCGGCTCGGCTGGTACGTCGGCGAAGAAGACCCGCCGTACTTCTATCGCGTCGGCAAGGACGGCGAGCCCGATCTCGCCTGGGCCCCGTTCGAAGCGACGGCGCCGTAGCGCGCGATTCTCTCCGCGCGTTCGACGGCCGGCGCCGCGCGTCGCGAACGCGTCGACGTGCGCCCAAGGTACAGGTCCTCGCACGCGCCCACGCGCTCGAACTCGCACGCGAGCCGGCGCACGCATTCGCGTTCGCGCGAGGCGCTTGCCCCGATGCACTTGCCCCGCTGTGCTTGCTCGAAACGCGTACGCCTGCTTGCATGGCGCGCGTGGACCGTTTCCTGCCCGCGCTGATCGATTTCGCGAGCCTGCTCGTCTTTCCGTTCCTCGGGGTGATGGCACTCTTGAAGCGCCGCGGAATGCTCTACCTCGTCGGGTTGAGCGTCGTGTGGACCGTCGGCGGCGCCGTGCTGCTCTTGAACGGTTGGACGTTCGGCGCGCCGCGCACGAGGCTCGAGCATGGTTGGCTCGTCGGCATCGCGCTCGCCGCGGGTCTGATCGCGATCGCGTGGCTCAAGGACCAGCGCAAGATTTCACGCTGGATCAAGCTCGTCACGGCGACGCTGACGATCGTCGTGTTCCTGCGCGCGCTGCAGCAGTTCTTCCATCATTACGCGTGAGGGCACGACGCGATGTCGCACTTCCTCGAACGCCGCTTCCGACTGCGCGAACGCGGGACGAGCGTCGGCATCGAGGTCGTCGCCGGCCTGACGACGTTCGCGACGCTCTCGTACATCCTGTTCGTGCAACCGGCGGTGCTGTCGAGCCCGGGTTGCGGCATGGACGCCGGCGGCGTGCTGTTCGCGACGTGCGTCGCGTCGGCGCTCGCGTGTTTCCTGATGGCGTGGTGGGCCGACTATCCGATCGCCCTGGCGCCGGGGATGGGGCACAACTTCTTCTTCGCGTTCACGATTTGCGCGACGCTCGGTTGGAGCTGGCGCGAAGCGCTCGCCGCGAACCTGATCGCCGGGCTCGCGTTCCTCGCGCTCGCGAGCTTCGGGTTGCGCGAACGCGTGATGAACGCGTTGCCCGGCGGACTCGCGCACGGCATCGCGGCGGGGATCGGGCTCCTGATCGCGTTCATCGGCTTGCAGTGGGGCGGTCTCGTGCGCGCGCACCCGGCGACGTTGGTGCAGCTCGGCGAGCTCTCGCACCCGGTCGCGCTGCACACGCTCGCCGGCCTCGCGCTCGCGATCGTGTTGCTCGCGCGCGGCGTGCGAGGCGCGCTGCTCGTCGCGATCGCGCTCTCCGCGCTCGGCGGTTGGGCTGCGAGTCGAGCCTTTGGGCTCTCCGCGCCGCTCGTCGAGTTCACCGGCGTGATCGGCGCGCCGCCCGACCCGCGCGGCACGGCGTTCCAACTCGACTTCTCGAGTCTCTTCGCGCGAGCGTGGACCGATTGGCTGCCGATCGTGCTGATCTTCCTGACGCTCGTGCTCTTCGACACGATCGGCACGCTCGTCGGCGTCGCGGGCAAGGCCGGACTGATGGTCGGCGGCAAACTGCCGCGCGCGGAGCGAGCGCTCGCCGCGGACGCGGCCGGCACGACGCTCGGCGCGTTGCTCGGCACGAGCACCGTGACGAGCTACGTCGAAAGCGCGGCCGGCGTTTCCGCGGGCGGACGGACCGGGCTCACGGCGATCGTCGTCGGGCTCTGTTTCCTCGCGACGTTGGTGTTCGCGCCGCTCGTGCATTCGATCGGTGCGGGCGTCGACGTCGGCGGCGGCGTGTTGCGTTATCCGGTGATCGCGCCCGTGCTGATCGTCGTCGGCGCGTTGATGTTCGCCGAGCTCCGGCACGTGAAGTGGGACGATCCGGTCGAGAGCTTCCCGGCGTTCCTGTGCGCGATCGTGATGCAGCTCTCGGTCTCGATCACCGAAGGCGTCGCGATCGGTTTCGTCGCGTGTTCGTTGCTCGCGGTCGCGACCGGGCGAGCGCGAGCGGTCTCGCCGTTGGTGCACGGCTTCGCGCTGTTCTTCGCCGCGCGGTGGATCTGGCTCGCCGGTTGACGTGCTCGAGTGCCCTCGAGCTCTGTACGGGTCGCGTTCGGTCGCGGGGCCCCGTGGGCGAGAGTCTGTGCAGGCGGAGCGAGCGCGACTACCGTGAGCGAGCCTCGTAGCCGCCGGCCCAACCGGTCGGATCAGCCCCCCCGAACCACCGATGCGATCCACGCGACTCACGCCGTTCCTGTTGCTCGTCTTGGCCGCCTGTCAGACCGGAGCGGCGGATCCCGGCGGCGCGCGGCGCGCGAACCAAGGTTCGGGCGGCGCGCAGAGCCCGGCCGGCGCGCACAGCGCGGGGGGCCCGGCGAGTTCGATCGAAGCGATCATGGCGCTCTCCGCCAAGCTGCGCGCGCCGTTCGGGCTCGTGCAAGGCTGGACGAAGGACGGCTCGCGCTACCTGACGGTCAAGGAAGTCGGCGGTGCGAAACGACTCGTCGCCTGCGACCCGGCGACCGGCGACGCACAGCCGCTCTTCGATTCCGCGCGCTTCGAGAGCGCTCTGGTCGCCGCGGGCGCGAGCGCCGAACAGGCGAAGGAGTGGAGCTCGCGCACGAGCTACTCGTTCTCGCCGAACCAAGACGCGATCCTGCTCGAAGAAGCGAACGACCTCTGGGTCTGGCCGCTCGGCGCCGAACGCGCGGTGCGCGCCACCAACGACGCGGCCGAGGAGCAGGATCCGCGCTTCTCGCCGGACGGGCAGTCGCTCGCGTTCGTGCGCGACTACAACGTCTTCGTCGTCGGGCTCGACGGCGCGCCGCCGCGTCAGCTCACCACCGAAGGCGGTGAAGAGCGCTACATCGGCCGCCTCGATTGGGTGTACCAGGAGGAAGTCTACGGCCGCGGCAACTTCAACGGGCTCTGGTGGTCGCCGGACTCGAAGTCGCTCGCGGTGCTCGATCTCGACGAGCGGCCGGTGCCGGAGATCGTCATCAACGATCACCGCGGGATGCCGCACTGGAGCAACGAACACTGGCGTTATCCGAAAGCGGGCGACCCGAACCCGATCGCGCGGCTCTTCGCGATCGACGCAGCGAGCGGCGAGCGCCGCGAGGTCGACCTTTCCGCGTATCCCGAGGACGATCGGCTGATCGTGCGCGTCGGTTGGAAGCCCGACTCGAGCGCCGTGATCTTCCAAGTGCAGAACCGCGTGCAGACGTGGCTCGACCTGCTCTCGGTTCCGCCGAGCGGCGGCGCGCCGAAGCGACTGCTGCGCGACACGACGATGGCGTGGATCGAACCCGTCGACGGCTTCGAGTGGATCGAAGAAGGCGCGAAGTTCCTGTGGTGCTCGGAACGCGACGGCTTCAAGCATCTCTATCTGTACGCCGGCGACGGCACGCTCGAGCGGCGGCTGACGTCGGGCTCGTGGGAAGTCGACGAGCTCCTCGGCTTCGATCCGGCGACGCGACGCGCGTACTTCCTCGGCGACCGCGACGACGTCAAAGGCGACGGGCTCTTCTCGATCGGGATGAACGACACCGTCGCGCAGCGCATCGGCGAGCCCGGCGGCCAACACGCGATCTCGCTGTCGCCGAACTTCCGCGTCTATGCGGACACGTGGTCGTCCGGTTCGACGCCCGGTTCGGTGAAGCTGCGCTCGATCGACGGCAAGGAGCTCGCGACGCTGTGGCAAGTCGACGAGAAGCTGCTCGCGAGCGCCGAGCTGACCCAGCGCGAGTTCGTGCAAGTGAAGACGCGCGACGGTTTCCCGCTCGAAGCAGTGCTGATCAAGCCGGCGAACTTCGATCCGCAGCGCAAGTACCCGGTGCTCTGCCACACCTACTCCGGTCCGCACTCGCCGCAGGTGCGCGATGGCTGGGGCGGCTTCAACTTCCTCTTCCACCAGTTGCTCGCGCGCGAAGGCTACGTGATCTGGATCTGCGACAACCGTTCGGCGAGCGGCCGAGGTCTCGCGTCGGCGGCGACCGCGTGGAAGAACCTCGGCTCCGGCGAACTCGCCGACCTCGAGGACGGGCTCGACTGGCTCGTCGCGCAGGGTTTCGTCGATCCCGAGCGCATCGGCATCTGGGGCTGGAGCTACGGCGGCTACATGACGGCGTTCGCGCTGACGCACTCGAAGCGCTTCAAGCTGGGCATCGCGGGCGCGCCGGTGACCGATTGGCGTCTCTACGACTCGATCTACACCGAGCGGTACATGGATCTGCCGGCGGTCAACACCAAGGGTTACGACGCGAGCTCGGTGATCCGTGCGGCGAAGGACCTCTCGGGCGAGCTGCTCGTCATCCACGGCGCGATCGACGAGAACGTGCACATGCAGAACACCTTGCTCTTCGCCGAAGCGCTGCAACGCGCGGGCAAGCAGTTCGCGTTGATGATCTACCCGGGCAATCGCCACGGCGTCTCGCAGCCCGAACAGCGCAAACACCTCTACGAGATGATGCTGCGCTTCGTGCGCGAGAAGCTCTGAGCGGGCGGCCGGCGTGCGTGGCGCCGGCGTCCGAGTCGTCCGTCAGTCGTCGACTTCGAAGAGCACTTCGGTCGCTTCTCCGAGCGACAGTTCGACGGTGCGGACGAGCCACGCGTCTTCGCCGCGGGACGTGGACGTCCCGGGTGGTCCGAGCAACTCGTTCTGTCCTGCGCCCGTGGACGGGGACGGCGCGGCGCGTGCGACGCGGACTTCCCACGTCCCCGGTGCCAGGTCGGATCGTTCGCCGACGCCTTCGTCGTTCGTCGCGATCCCGGCGAACGACGCCCTCGTGGCTCCCGGAGCGAACTGCTGCAACGTCACGACGCGCTGCTTCGCGGGGCGACCGTCCGCGCGCTGCACGCGGATCGTCAACTGCGCTCCGCGGTCGAGCTCGACGACGACGTCGCCTCGATCGACGACCGCGACTTCGGTCGTGCGGTGACGCGGCGCACTGACGACGAGCGTCGCGCTCGAGCCAGCGAGGCGCACGCGGAATCGGCCTTGCGAGTCCGAGCGCGTGCTGAAGTTCCGGAGCCCGGCGCGGTAGTCAGCGTCGTTGCCCTTGCCGGGCGTGATGCCGGAGGAAACCGACGCGCCTGCGAGCGGCTCGCGCGTCGCGCGGTCGAGCACCACGCCGGTCGCCACGAACATCCCAGCGTCCGTCGGCTCCGCGAGCGGATCGATCTCGAAGCGCGCAGTCACCGCCTCGCCTGCGATCGGCGTCACGATGCGCACCGTCGACGGGCCGCGGCCGATCGCCATCGTCGGGATGCCGAGCTCGACCTCCACCGCCGCGCCGGGCAAGAAGCGCAGCGTGGCGCGAGCTTCGCCGTCGGAGCCTTGTGCGTTGACGCCACGGAGACCGCGCGAGCCGTTGCGATCGAGCTGCGTGACGTGCGCGGTGAAGTACGGGAGCGGCTCGTAGGCCGGCAGGCGCAGCGCTTCGATCACGAGCTCGCCGCTCGCGAGCGGCGACATCGTCAACACGCATTCGGCGCCCGGACGTGCGATCGTCCAGCCGAGATCCGCCGCGAAATCCTCGTGAGTGGGCCCGACGATCAGCACTTCGCCGTCGCGCGGCACGCTGGCGAACACGAACCGGCCTTCGATGTCGCTCGGCGTCGCGAGCTCGCGTTCGCCGAGCTCGAACGACGCACGAGGGTCGAGGCGCGCGCGCTCGAGCTCGTCGGCGGTGCCGCGCCGCACGCGCGCGCCGACGATCGGCTTGCCGTCGGGCGCCAGCACGCGACCGATCACCATCGTCGCCGGCACGCTCGGTTGCGCGACGGGCGCCGGCGTGACGTCGACGCGTGAGGTTTCGGCGGCGGCGGAAGGAGCGAGACTGTCGTCAGCGAGCTCCGGCGTGCGCGCCGATTCGATCTGTGCCGCGTCGCTCGCGCGGGCCGCCGTCGCGAGCTCCGGATCGGCGCTGCGTCGCGTGAACCACACGGTGACGAGTACCGCGAGCAATGCGCACGCGAGCCAGATCGAGCGGCGAGCCATCGCCAGAGCCTAACACCGGGGATCTCAGCGGAACCCGAGCAGGTCGATCCACACGTCGAGCGGCGGCGCGCCCCAGGAGTCGAAGCCGAGCGCGAGCTCGGTCACCGTTTCGAGTTGGCCATCGGGCACCGACGCTTCACGCTTCCAACCGTTCCCGCCCGCGAGCGGCACGACGAAGCGATTCCAGCCGTCGCGGCCTTCGCTGTGGCTCGGCTGCGAGAGCAGGTCGCGCTCGGGCACGTAGCGCACGACGTGCGCGTCGTCCTGCTTCAGCGTCACGATCGGATTCGCGTCCTGCCACGCGGGGATGTTCTCGTTCCGCACGCGCAGCCAGAAGACCAGCTCCTTGCGCCACCGAACGTCGACGTGCACGCCGCTGTGCACGAGCTCGACGCGTCCGCCCGCGTACGGATCGACACGTGCGTGCACCGCTCGACCGTTCAAGGACTCGTACCGCCCGAGCGGATCCCACGGGTTCGGAACGAGCGGACTCTCGGGCAAGGTGAACGTCGCTTGGCTGTTGCCGAGCGAATCGCGCACGGACCAGCGCTGGACGTCCTCGAACTCCTCGTCGACGACGTCGTGGACGCACAACTCGCGCCAGCCGAGATCGGCGAGCGCGCCGTCGTCGACCGTGACGCCGACGGAATAGGGCCCCGCAGTCGTGTACCGATGCCGCGTCGCCGCCTCGTTCGAAAGCGTGCCGTCGCCGAGGTCCCAACGCGTGCGCAGCAGGCGCGCGGCCGTCGCACGAGGCTCGGCATAGCCGAACACGATGGTCGAGCCGAGAGCGAAGGCTTCGCTTCCGGGGTGATAGAGCTGCAGCTTCGGCGCTTCACCCGTGGGCTGGCCAGCGAGCTTCAAGACGTTGGTCACGTTCCCTGCGTCGAAGAAATCGCCCTCGCGGTTGTCGACGAACTCGTTCGAGCCGAGCGTGATCCAATCCGCGTGGCGCGCGTAGATGCCCCAGCGGTTCGCTTCGAGCTTGTTGCGCTGGATCACCCAGTGGAACGCTTTCCAGGCTTGGCCGCGACTCGCTTCGTCGCCGCGCAACACGATCCCGCCACCCTGATTGTGGTGGCACCAGTTGCCGTCGAGGAACGTGTGGCTCGACGGACCGTTGACGAAGACGATGCCGCCGTGGCCGAAGCTCTCCGGAGCATTGTGGAAGCCGTCGGGTGAGCCGTTGTAGCCCGCCTCGTTGCCGACGAGCCGCGTTTTGTCCGACGCGCCGAGCCAGAAGCCGTAGGAGCAATGGTTCGCCTTGTTGCGAACATAGGTGTTCTCCGGCGACCACGCTTCGAAGCCGTTGTTGTTCGCGTAGCTCGTGTCGTTGCCTTCGAAGTAGTTGCGCCGGCTCGTCCAACCGTTGAGCACGCGGATGAAGATCCCGTCGCCGCCGTGCGTGCAGTCGTTGTCGAAGAAGCGATTGTCGTCGGAGCCGCTCTCGATCAGGACGCACGTCGAGTCGCGCGCATGCGTCTCGCCCGGCTGGATGCGCAGGCCCCACGACAGGTCGTTCTTGCGGATCTCGTTGCGCGACGACGTCCAGAGCTTCAGACACGTGTTCGACGCGTGCGAGAAGTCGTTCCCCTCGAGCACGAGGTCGCTGCACCGGATCAAGTTGCACGCGTCCCAGTTGCGTTGGCTCTTCGTGCGCCGGATCGACGAGCGCTCGACGGCGGTCCACACGATCCCGCCGCGCGGCGGCATCTCGCCCCAACCGAAGTTCGGGTCGGTGAAGTTGTCGGAGAAGTCGCAGTCCTCGACCGTCCAACCAGCACCGCGTTCGACCGCGAGACCGATCTCGAAGCCGCGCACCCGCACGTTCTTCAACGTCACGTTCGACACGCCGCTCGCCGCGATGCCGACGCCGGCGAACGCGCGCGACTCGACGCCGGGGCGGTGCTCGATCACGGCGCCTCGGCCATCGACCGTCACGCCCGAAGCCCGGATCACGAGGCCCGAGTAGACCTTCGCAGGGTCGAGCACGGTGTCCGCGCCGACCACCAGCGGTTCCTCCAGCGTCATGGCAGCGATCGACGGAGTCGCTCGCGGCTCCGCGGCCGTCCCGAGCCCGCCGCACACGCACAGCAGCGTTCCGAGCATGCGCGAGAGCCTACGCCGCGAAGTCGCTTCACGGAATCTTCGCTTCGCGGTGGAATGCTGGAGGTCGGCGGCATTGCGACGGCATGAGCACCACTGGCACGATCGACGTGCGCGAGCTCCTGCACCACGGCGACTGGATTCGTGGGCTCGCGCGGTCGTTGGCGCGTGATCCGCACGAAGCGGCGGATCTCGAGCAGGAAGCGTGGCTCGCGGCGCTGCGGCACGGTCCACGGCGCGACACCAACGTCCGTGGCTGGTTCGGACGCGTGTTGCACAACGCCCGGCTCGCGCGACGCCGCGCCGAAGCTCGCCGCGCGGCGCGTGAGGATCTCGTACGCCGCGCGGACGCGTTGCCCTCGACGGCGGAGCTCGTCGCCGAAGCTTCGTTGCACGAGCGGTTGGTGAAGCTCGTGCTCGCGCTCGACGAGCCGGAGCGCAGCGCGTTGCTCCTGCACTACTTCAAGGAACTGTCGCTCTCCGAGATCGCGCGCAAACACGGCGAGCCCGTCTCGACGGTCCACGCGCGCGTGCAGCGTGGACTCGCGAAGCTGCGCCGGCGACTCGACGTCACGTACGGCGCAGGTGCGTGGCTCGGCGCGCTCCGAGAGCTCGCGCGCGAACCGCTCGGCTTGGGCCCGCTCGCGACGCCGCTCGCGACGCCGCAAGCGAAGCTGCTCGTCGGCAGCCTGCTCGCCGTGACGTGTTGGCTCGCGTGGCGCGCGTGGCCGACCGACGGCGCGGCGGCGGATGGGCCGCGGTTCGACCTCGCGGCGGCCGCGACTCCGGCGACGCAGCCGCTCGCGCGCGACGAGGCGTTGGTCGCGCCGCTCCCCGAAGCCGAACCGGAACGCACGCCGCCCGCCGGTGAGCCAGCGATCGCGGCGGAACGCGCACGTCCGGCGCCGAGCGCACCGCTCGGCGTGCGCGGCAAGTTGCTCGACGAACGCCGCGAGCCGCTCGGCTACGGACGGATCGCCGCGTGCGTGCGCGGCAAGAGCGAGTCGACCGTGTTCGCGCGCGCCGACGTGCAGGCGGACGGCACGTTCTCGTTCGGCGTGCTGCCGCCCGGCACGTACGACCTGGGCGTCGAGGCGCCGCCCGCCGGCTACCTTGCACCGTTCGCGCAGGACGCGTGGAGCGTGCCCGACGGCGGATCGACCGATCCGCGGCACTTCGCGACCGAAGTGGTGCTCGTGAGCGAACGCGATGCGCGCACGGTCGAGCTCTTCGCCTTCCGCAAGGCTCGTGTCGTCGGCTTCGTCGGCGACACGACGTGGCGCGGACGAGGCGGCGTCCCGCTGCGTCTGCAGTGCGTGACGGCGGGTCTCGAGCTCCTCGCGTGGGAGACGCGTTCGTCGGAGGACGGCTCGTTCGAGTTCCGCGACGTGTATCCGGGCGCGTATCGAGTCGAGCCGTTGCTCACGCCGGAGCTCGCGCTCGGCGGCGCGATCGCACCGGTGCCGAAGCTCGTGATGCTCGAAGGCGGCAAGCGTGAGGACGTCACGTTGTTCTTCGGTCCGACCACGACCTTCGTCGCCGGGCGAGTCGCGAGCAAGTCGCCGCGACCCGAAACGCTCGAAGTGTGGGCCGTCGCCGCCTTGCGCGGCGCGCCGACCGGCAAGCCGGTCACGCCGGAGAACCTGGTCGCGATCGCCCGAGCGACGCGCGACGGCTTCTTCGAGTTCCATGGTCTACCCGCGGCGCCGCTTTCGCTGTTCGCCGTCGAGCCGCGGGGCGGCGGAACGCACGGCTTCGCGCACGCGTGGTCGCAACCGATCACGATCGAGCCGTCGGAAACGCAGTCGCTCGACGTCGGCGTCCTGGAGGTCGATCGCAAGCCCGCGCGAGCGCTCGAACTCGAGTGCGATGCGTCGACCGCGCGCGTACCGATGGCCCTCGCCGCCCGCAAGTTGAAGCGCGGCGCATATGCTTCCGTCGCGCTGACGTCGCCGTTCCGCAAGGGCGAGGTCGAGTTCGACACACGCTTGCCCGACCGCGTGCGCTTCGAGCTCGACGGCATGCTTTGCGCGGCCTTGTACGTCGATCAGGGTCGCCGTCCGCCACGTCTCGAGTGGTTCGTCCTGCCGGAGGGGGACCCCAATTCGAAGACGCTGCGCGTGCGGTAGCATGCGGCGCATGTTCGCTGCTCTGCTGCTCACGTGCGTGTCGTCGTTCCAGGGGCCGTCCGTGCACGCGCGTTCGCTCGCCGAATGGCGCGCGGCGATCGCACCGAGCGGCGAGTTCCTCGATTCGTTCAACACGAACGATCCGGGGCGCGTGGCGCGCATGCCCGATCGCACGCTTGAAGCGTGGCGCGATCCGCCGCGTGAATGCCGAACTAGGGCGTAGTCGCACGCCATGGCGCTGCACTCGGCGCGCCCGCTGCGGCTCTGCGCGGACGTAGCGTCCGGGTCTCCGCCGAGTCGTACGCGCGGGCCTTGTGAATCAGCACTACGGGACTCAGAGGTGGTCTTGCGGGAAACCCCGACACGGTGGAGACTCGACTTGCGGTGCGAGCGCGAATTGCGGGGTTCGCAAACGAGCATCGCCCCGATCGTCGCGTCGGTGATGCGTGACGGCGGAGGTTCTTCCCAAGTCAGTCGCCCGGAGATCGTGGTCATGAAGTTCGCCGTCTCGCCGTCTCGCCGTCTCGCCGTCTCGCTGTCTCGCTGTCTCGCCGTCTCGCCGTCGTCCTAGGGATCAGCGCTGCCGCGATCCTCCTCACCATGAACTTTCGCGTCGAGGCTGCGCCGCAAGGAGGACTTCCGCCGATTCCGCCTGTCCTGCTGCGCAACACCGCAACCACGTACTTCGGTGGCGCAGCACCGTACGGGCCATCGAATTGTGGCGGCGACGCGCACGATCGCGCACAAGGGTGTCGATGCTCGCTGACGGACGCGTGTTGATCGCCGGCAACACGGTCTGCGACGACTACAACCAGCCAACTCGGTACTTCGGCAAGGGCGGCTTCTTTCAGGGCCTTGGCGGCGGGAGCGATGCGTTCGTTGCCATCCTCTCGGCCGACCTGAAGCTCGTGGATCGGTGGACGTACCTGCCTGGCACAGGCAACGAACGCGCCTACCTCGCGGTCGAAGACAACCAGGGCAACATCTGGGTCACTGGATTCACGAGTTCGGGTAGCGGCTTCACGTTCGGCAACACGTTGCTAGGCGGCGGACCAGGCGGCGGCTGGGACGTGTACGTGGCGAAGTTCGACAGCACGCTTAACACGAAGCTCTGGGCTGTGCGCATCGGCGGCAGCGGCGAGGACAATCCACGCGCGTCGATGGTTGTCGTCGACGAGGGCTCGAGCCCGGTCGCGTACGTCAGCGGGCACACGGCGTCGACGAACTTTCCGATCACGACCGGATCGCCGGACCCAGACGGGTGCGTGTGGGACGCGTTCATCGTGAAGATCAACTCCAGCGGTGGGCTGGTGTGGTCGCGCCTCTTCGGAGGAACGGACCATGAAGACGCCTACGCCAACATCCGGGTTCACCCTGGTGACGGATCGATCTACGTCGGCGGCTTCACGCGTTCCGGCGACCTCAACACGCAATACCCGGGGCTCCCGGGGTTCAACAAACAACACAACGGCCAAACGCAGAACTGCACCCCGTGCGGCTCCACCATCGTCGGTTGCACGAGTGGCGATGGATTCGTCGCGCGCTTCGATACGAATGGCGCGTTGATGGCCTGGACCTATCTCGGTGGCACGGACGATGACACAGTGACCGGTAATGACGGTCTCGAACTCGTCCCGGGCACGAACCAGGTCGTCGTCGCCGGCAACACGAAGTCCGCTTCGTGGCCGGCGATCCCTGTCGGCACACTGACGCTGGACCCGTCCTACAACGGCGCGACCGACGCATACCTCGCGATCCTTTCGGACGACCTGGCGTCGCTTCAGTTCCACACCTTCTTCGGCGGAGATGGACCTGAGGAACCGAGCGGCCTTGCGACCGACGACGTCGGCAACATCTACTTTGGCGGAAACACATGTTCGTCCCAATCCGGCGCGATTCCGTTTCCATTGACCGGCAACGCGTACGACCCGACCTACGGCGGGGACGGCAACGGCGATGCGTTCATCGCAAAGCTCAACGTCAACTTCGCGGGTCCGAACGCCACGTTGAACTACTCCACCTACTTCGGAGGAGGCGTGCTGAATGACCTGAACGGCTGGACCAGTTGTCCGACCAACTGCACCACGAATCCGACCGATCCAAAGGTCTGCCCCGGTTACGAGGGCGACCGAGTTCGCAGCCTGATGCTGATGCCGAACGGAAAGGTCCTGTGCTGCGGCGACACGGATTCGACAGACTTCCCCACCTATCCGAAGTCCGGTCCAAATGCAGTCGAGGACCCCAACTTCGTAGGCGGCGACAGCGACGCGTTTGTCGCGATCCACAACGTCAACTAACGCCCGTGAGAGACTTCATGACCGCAACTCAGTTGAACCATTGGCTCGCGACGTGTGGGGCTTGGACCCTGACCATCGCCTGCGTCTGCGCGGACGCGTGCGCTCAATCGCTCGTAGCGATGACCCACGGCGATTCTCAGAGCGACTTGTGCGGCAGAGCAGTGTGCGGGCTCGGCGATGTCGATGGCGACGGATTCGATGACTTCATCGCCGGCTGTCCGGATGATGGCCCTGCGCCCGGGGCGTATGTTGGCAGCGTTCGTGTGTGCTCGGGCAAGAATGGCGCCGTGTTGCTGGATCTGGACGGCGCGGCGTTGGGTGATCGATTCGGTTGGGCCGTCGGAAACGCCGGCGACGCCGACGGTGATGGCCACGGAGATTTCTTGGTAGGTGCGGCCCTTAACGATGACTCCGGCCCGGAAGCAGGAAGCGCATACCTCTACTCCGGCGCCGGGGGAGCTTTGAGGTTTGCCTGGCGCGGGGACTCCGCGAATGATCTTTTCGGCTACGCGGTGGCAGGCGCAGGTGATGTCGACGGGGACGGTACATCCGACGTCATCATCGGCGCGCCCCTGGATGGCAAGGGGGGGACCAACGCTGGTTCCGCGTACGTGTACTCGGGCAAAGACGGAACGCTGATTCACACGCTGACGGGCCCTGCGCCACATGCAATTTTCGGAAGCGCAGCGGCACACGTCGGCGACTTGGACCACGACGGGCACGCCGACTTCGTGATCGGCGCGTATCAAGATTCGAGCGCGGGACCGTTGCTGGGCAGTGTGACCGTGTTCTCGGGACGAACGGCGACGCCGCTCTTCATTCTGCACGGAAGCTGGATCGGCGGAGGTTTCGGCTTCTCGGTGTCGGGTGCGGGCGACGTCAACGGCGACGGAACTCTTGACTTCGTGATCGGCGCACCGGACGAATCGGTGACTGCGTTTCGGTCCGGCAGTGCGTACGTCTATTCGGGAGCGGACGCGATCCTGCTGTATTCGTTCTACGGAACGGATCCCGACGACTTCCTCGGTCGCGCGGTTTCCGGCGTCGGCGACGCCAACGCAGACGGCTATGCAGACATCGTGGTCGGTGCGTACAACGAGCCCGACCACACCGTCATCGGAGCCGCACACGTGTACTCGGGACGAGATGGCACGTTGCTGTTCAAGGTGTTCGGCGACTACGTCGGCTCCGCTTTCGGCATCGCCGTCAGCGGCGGCGGCGACATGAACGGCGACGGTTTCGACGACATCGTCGTCGGTTCGCCGCAAGCGCAGGTCGGAGCCTTTTTCGACGGCGCGGCGTACGTCTACTCGCCCTGCCCGCTCCCACCGTTCGAGTACTGCACGGCGAAGCTCAACTCCGAAAGTTGTCTCCCGCGCATCGATTGGGCGGGCAGCACGGCGCTCTCTGGCACCGACGCGTTCGAAGTCCGCGGCTGGAACCTGATCGGCCACCAGGACGCGTTCCTGCTGCTCGGTGCGCGCGCACAGTCGACACCCTGGCACGGCGGCACACTCTGCGTCGGCGCGCCGGTCTTGCGCTTGCGCGCGAGCGACGCCGCCGGGCACCCGGGTCGCCCCTGTTCCGGCAAGGCGCGGTTCTCCCTGCCTGCCGGGCGCCTCGCCGATCTCGGTCTCGGCGCCGGCTCGACGTTCTACCTGCAAGTGGTCGCGCGCGATCCTGGCTTCGCGCCGCCGGACGACTTCATCGCGACCCCGGGGCTGCGCGTAACGTTGTGCCCCTGAACGCCGCCTCGCTAAGAGGCGCGGATCTCGAGCGGGCTGCGCGCGAGCACGCGTGGCCCGCCGCGAGGCGACGAGCTGCGCGCGTATCGTTCGAGCGGCCGTTCAGTGCGACGCACGCGGCCGCGGCGGGATCACCAGCGGCGGTTCGGCTGCCGCGCTCTTCACGAGCGGCGCGCACGTCGCCTTCACCGTCACCGCGGCGAAGCCCGAACCGCTCGCGCAGTTGAAGGCCGACACTCGGTACTCGAGGTCCTGGTCGCAGCCCGCGCCGACGTCGACGAACGTGTTCTGGTCGGCGCCGAGCAGCGCGAGCAGTTGGAATCCGCCGGCGCCGCCAGCGCGGCGCTCGACGCGGTAGCCGGTCTCGTTCGTCGCGAGGTCGAACCAGCCGAGTTCGACGCGGCCGGTCAGCGTCTGCGCCGCGACGAGTTTCGCCGGCGTGGTCGGTGCCGACGACGTGCAACCGCCCGGCACGCTCAGCGGGTCGGCCGGATCGGTCGCGAGGTCGAGCTCGTCGCGATCGAACGTGCCGTCGCGGTCGCGATCGACGCCGAGCCGCAGCTCGCTGCCCTTGGGCACGACCGTGTAGACCAGCGTGTTCGGCGCGCTCGCGAGCGCCAGGAGCTCGGTCGGCGTCTTGGTCTCGTTCGCACGATCGGCTTGGAAGCGCTGCGCGCCCGTATCGAACGCGAAGCCGCGACCGATCCCGCCGACGCGCACGTGCGCGACGAGTCCGACTTTGCCGCTCTGCGCGAGTGCGAGCAATGCGTTGACCGCCGCGAGCTCGGCGGGCGTCGCACTCGCCGCGTCGAGGATCGTCGCTTGGCGTCCGACCGCCGCGTGCGCATCCTTCGAGAGCATGCCCGGCGGCTCGAGCGTCTTGTTCGTCGCGCCCATCGGCAGCTCGGAGCCCGAGAGGCACAACATGAAGGCCACGAGGTCCGCGACGTCCTGGTCGCTCGTGACGTTGAACGCGGGCTCGGATACGAAACGCGCGAGCGAGTCGACCGAACCGTCGTGCAGGAAACCCGAACCGAAACGGTTCTTCGTCTGCGTCATGTCGCAGCCGACCTTCTCGTACGCCGTGCGCAGTTGCGGCGTCTTCATCACGACGTTGGTCGTGCCGTCGACGGTGACGAGCATCGAATGGTGCTCGCCGTTCGGACCCGGCGGGATCGGTTGGAACGGTCCGAAGAGGCTCGACTTCTTCATGTCGGTGCCCATGCCGGTCGGCAGCGTGTGGCACGTCGCGCACGCGAGGTTGCCGCCGTCGAGCAGCGTCGGCGGACGATAGAGCACGAGACCGCGCTGAGGATTGCCGGCCGGCAGCGGCTGTCCCGCGGGCGCGAACCGACCGGTGGTGAAGTGCCCGGGCAGCGGCAAGTTCGCCGGCAGCGTGTTGTCGAGGTTGCGGAACGGGTTCGGCGGGATCGCGATTCCCGCGAGGAAGTCCTCGAACTCCTGCATCTCGCTCGGCGTGAGGTTCGTGTCGTCGCCTTGGAGTCCGATGAACGCGCCGTTGAACTCCTCGAGCCCGTCGCGGTCGCCGCGCCAGTGCAGCGGCTCGTGCCCGATGATGTCCTGCAGCGTCTGCGTGCTCATCGGGCCCTTCATCGGATGGTGCGGCACCGCGCCGACGCCGATGCCCGGGATGCCCGCGCCGACGTTCTGCCCAGTGAGCGGCTTCATCGCGCCCGACGGATCGCCGAGGTCCCACACGAGGTGATCGGTGCGCGAGTCGACGTGGCACGACGCGCACGAGATCTGGCCGAGGCCGGAGTTCTTGCGCGTGTCGTAGAGGTGCTTGCGGCCGAGTTTGATCGCCGCGGGCGACGCGTCGTGGAAAGGCACGCGCTGCACTTCGCGCTCGCTGCGCAGCGAGATCACCGAGATCGCGCTCTCGAACTTCGCGAGCACGTACGCGACGCCGCGCGCATCGTCGACGACGACGCCGGTCGGGCCTTCGCCGACTTCGATCGGCGCGCTGGTGCTCGTGCGTTGGCCGGTCGGATCGACCACGATCAGCGTGTTCGAGCCCATGCCCGCGACGAAACCGCGCGAGCCGTCCTGGGTCCACGCGATCGCGCGCGGATCGCCGAGCGAGAGATCCCGCTGCGACTGCGGGACCGTCGGCACCGAGTAGTCGAGGTGCGGGTTCAGGTCGACGAGCGTCGCGGCCTGCGCGCCTCCGGACGAGCCGTCGTTGGTCACACGCGCGGCGAGCACCCGCAGGAAGCGGCCCTGGAGATTGGGCTCGAAGCGGATCTCATTGGTCGCATCGGTGCCGAGCACGAAGAGCTCGCCGCTCGTCGGGTGCACGCCGAGGCTCATGCACGTGTTCATCAGCCCGCGCACGTAGCTGACGCCGAGCGTCGCGACGTCGATCACGGCGACGTCGTGGTCGACCATGTCCCAACCGACCGGTCGGCCGGAGAGCGGCGCGTTCGGTCCCGTGACGAAGCTCGTCCAATCGCCGCCGTTGTCGTCCAGCCACTTGCCCTGCGCGTCCTTGCGCACGATCAACGAGACCGGAAGCGGCGTGGGCAGGCCGCTCGCGACCGGCGGTTGGAAGCTCGAGCCGAAGTTCGGCGGCGGATTCTGACCGCCGTACGGACCCGCGGGATCGCTGACGACGTTCGGCGGGAACGCGATCGTGCCGAGGCTCGGATCGATGCCGCCGCCGAGCACGGTCGTGTCGTTCTGCGACTCGAAGATCGCGGCGTAGACCTTCGTGCCGTCGAGCGACACCGCGAGCGCGCGCGGATCCTCGCCGTCGATCGCGAGCTTCTGCGGCGGCGCCGCGAGGTCCGCGGGATCGAAGACGAGCACCGTGTTCGCCTGCGAGCACGAGACGAACGCGCGCAGCGGCGAGCCCGCGAACACGACGTCGGTCGGCTCGTCGTCGGTCGCGAGCGTCGCCCGCACGCGTCGGCGCGCGAGGTCGATCACGCTGATCGAATCGGAGACGTGGTTGACGACCCAGATCTCGTTCGCGCTCTTGGCGCGGACGCTGACCGGATCGACGCCGACCGGCACGTCGAAGGCGCGCGCGACGCCGGAGCCCGACAGATCGAACGCTTCGAGCCGTCCGTCGGGCGTGTTGACGGCGAAGAGCCAACGCCCGTCGCTCGCGAGCTCGAGCGGATGCACGTGCGGCGTCTCGAAGTTGACGAAGTCCGCTTGCGCGGACGCGAATGCGGACAGAGCGAGAGCGGCGAACGAAGTTCGACTCAGGGCAGACATCGGGATCCTCTTCTCGGGGACAGGCCGGGGGACGGGCGCGCTGCGGAGGCTCGGTGGGAGCATTTTGCGTGCCCCGGGCGGCGCTGGGGAGAGCGCGGCGTGATTCGTGGGCTCGCGTCGAACCCGGCTCAGTTGTGCCGAATCGACACGCGGAATGCGCCGTGGCCGGTCACGAGCGCGCCCAGTGCTCGCGCAGGAGCTCGACGGCTCGCGAATGCTCTCGGCTCGTGACCACGAGCCACCACGTGCGCCGTCACGTCGACGTGTTGCACTCGGCGGGCGCGACGATGCGCCCTTCGACGCCGCCGCGCGCGAGCATCGCGCAGAGCTCGTCCAGCGACGATCGTTCGCCCTCCGCGAAGTACACCCAGTCTTCCGCCGACGTCATGGCCCGAGCGTACTCGATCCGTATCCGTCGGGGATCCGCGAGTTCGCGTTCGGCAGGGTTTCATCGCCAGGCGTACGATCGCCGGCGCGCAGCGGTCGAGCTTGCTCACCGACGGCCGCCGCGCGGAGGAGATCGCCGTGACCGAGCGACTGCACACCGACGAGCATCAGCGCGAACTCGCCGTGCTCCACCTCTCCGACGACCCGAACGAGTCGTTCCTGCTCCGCGAGGAGCTCGTCGAAGAAGCTCTGCCGAGCCGCATCGACCGCGTCTTCACGACGGAGTCGCTCCGCGCCGAACTCGCCGCGCGCCCGTTCGACCTCCTGATCGTCGACTTGCCGCTGCCTGCGGCCGTCGACCCTCGGATCCTCGACGAACTTTCGAACGAGCACCCCGCGCTGGCGATCGTCTTCCGGTGGGGCGTCGGCGGCGAATGGGTGACGGAAGCGCCCGGCGAGCAGCTCGGCCGTTCCGTGCGCCACGCGCTCGAGTTGCGTCCAGATCGCCCGCAAGGTTCGCTCGAGCGCGAGCAACTGATGCGGCAAGTGGTGCGGCATCGTCAGGCGTTCCTCGAGCTCACCAAGATCGATCTCGACGACTTCGACGCGGCGTTGCGGCGCATCACGACGACGGTGGCGCGCGTGCTCGAGGTCGCGCGTGTCAGCGTGTGGGAACTCACGATCGACGAGTCGAAGCTCCACTGTCTCGACCTCTTCGACACGCGCGGCGAGAACCACAGCCGGCCGCCCGATCTCGGTTCGTTCCCGAACTACCTCGCGTCGCTGAAGAGCTCGTTGATCGTCGCCGCGCACGACGCGCAGAACGATCCGCGCACCTCCGAGTTCCGCGATGCGTACCTCGTGCCCCTCGGCATCACGGCGATGCTCGACGCGCCGATCCGCCGCCACGGCCGCGTAGTCGGCGTCGTCTGCCACGAACACGTCGGCGAGGCGTTGCGGCGCTGGACCGTCCTCGAACAGTGCGCCGCGTCGACGATCGCGAGCCTGGTCGCCCGCGCGCTCGAAGTGCGGGATCGACGTGCTCTGGAAGCGCGGGCGGCGCGCTTGGAGCGCTTCGAGGTGATCGGCACGCTCGCCGGAGGCGTCGCGCACGACCTCAACAACTTGTTGACGGTCCTGCTCGGCAATCTGGAGCTCGCGCAGGCCGAGGGCGCGTCCGGTGCAGTGACTCGTTCGCACGTTTCGCAGGCCCGTGACGCCGCGCTCGCGATCCGGTGGCTCACCAACGACTTGCTCGCGGTCGGACGGCGCAATCCGCTGGTCCGCCGGCCGCTCGAACTGCGCGGCTGGTTGGCGCGTCAGGAGCCACTGATGCGAGCCGCGAGCGCCGGCGCCGGCGTCGTCATCGACGCCGGACGGGTGGACGTGTGGGTCGAAGCCGACGAAGAGGCGTTGGGCCGCGTGTTGCTCAACTTGATCCGCAACGCGGCGGAAGCCTCGCGCGATCACGGCGCGATCACGGTGCTGCTCGGCACGCGCAGCGTGCACGACGCGGCCGGCGATCCGCCGCCGGGTGCGTACGCGTCGCTCTCGGTGCTCGACGAAGGCGTCGGCATGTCGCCGGAGACGCAGCGGCGCCTCTTCGAACCGTTCTTCAGCACCAAGTCGAGCCGTGAAGGCCACGGCCTCGGCCTCGCGACCGCGTTCGGCCTCGTCCGCCAACACGGCGGCACGATCCGCGTCGACAGCGAACTCGGCCGCGGCAGCCGTTTCGACGTGTTGCTGCCACTCGCGCGCGGCGTGGGCTGAGCTCGCCCGAGCGCGACGGGCGACACGAGCTTCGCGAAGCGCACTCGCGCGAGTCCGTCGCGTCGCAGCGCCCGCAGCGTGGCGGGCGTCGCTCCGAAGACTCGGGCGAGCCGATGTCCAGCGCTACTGCGGCTGGCGCTCGCGACGTTCTTGTTTGCGGCGGTCGACTTCGGAGAGGTACTTCTTCCGCAGGCGCAGGTTCTTCGGCGTGATCTCGACGAGCTCGTCGTCCTCGATGTACTCGAGCGCTTCTTCGAGCGACATCCGATGCGGCGGCGGGAGCTTGACGTTCTCGTCGGCGCCGGCCGAGCGGATGTTCGTCAGCTTCTTCTCGCGCGTGACGTCGAGCTCGAGATCGTTGTCCTTGTTGTTCTCGCCGACGATCATGCCTTCGTAGACCTCTTCACCGGGCTCGATGAAGAACTCGCCGCGGTCGAGCAAGCGGAAGAGCGCGTAGGGCACCGCCTTGCCCGCGCGGTCGGCGACCAACGCGCCGTTGACGCGCCGCGGGATCGCACCGCCGTCCGGCGCCCACTTCTCGAAGACGTGGGAGAGGATCGCTTCGCCGCGCGACAAGGTCATCATCGCCGTCCGCGCGCCGATCAGGCCGCGCGAGGGCACCAGGAACTCGAGGCGCGTGTGTTCGCCGAACGGCTCCATGTGCACCATTTCGCCGCGGCGCTTGCCGAGGTACTCGATGATCTTGCCGGCCGATTCGTTCGGCACTTCGATCGACGCACGTTCGATCGGCTCGCAGAGCACGCCGTCGACGCGTTTCAGGATCACGTGCGGCTTCGCGGCCGCGAGCTCGTAGCCTTCGCGCCGCATGTTCTCGGCGAGCACGCCGAGGTGCATCACGCCGCGGCCCTTCACTTCGAAGGCATCGGGCGTCGCCGTCGGCGCCACTTGGAGCGCGACGTCGCGCAACGCGGCGAGGTCGAGGCGTGCCGAGATCTGGCGGCTCGTCACGTACTGCCCTTCGCGACCCGCGAACGGCGAGGTGTTGACGCAGAACACCATCGAGATCGTCGGTTCCTCGAGTTTGATCGCGGGCAGCGCTTCCTGCACGTCGGGCGGGCAGAGCGTGTCACCGATCGAGAGCTCCTCGACGCCGCCGACGATCGCGATGTCACCAGCGTGGACTTCGTCGACTTGGACGCGCTGCAGACCTTCGTAGCGGAAGAGCTGCTTGATCGGCGCGAACTCCGGCGTGCGGCGATCGGGATGGCAGACCGCGACACGCATGCCGACGCGCACGGTGCCGCGCGTGACGCGACCGATGCCGATGCGACCCACGTAGTCGTCGAAGTCGATCGTCGCGGCTTGGAACTGCAGCGGCGCTTCGTCGTCCTGCTCGGGCACGGGCACCCACGAGAGGATCAAGTCGAAGAGCGGCTGCATGTCGAGCTTCGCGCCCGGCTTGGTGTAGTCCTCGGGCTCCTTGACGACGAAGCCGCCGCGGCCCGAGCCGTAGAGCACCGGGAAGTCGAGCTGTTCGTCGCTCGCTCCGAGGTCGACGAACAGATCGAAGATCTCGTCGAGCACTTGGTGCGCGCGTTGGTCGGGCCGGTCGATCTTGTTGATCAGCACCATCGCCTTGAGCCCGTTCTCGAACGCCTTGCGCAACACGAAACGTGTCTGCGGCATCGGCCCTTCGTGCGAGTCGACGAGCAGGAGCACCGCGTCCGCCATCTTGAGCGTGCGCTCGACTTGGCCGCCGAAGTCGGCGTGGCCCGGCGTGTCGACGACGTTGATGCGCGTGCCGGCGTATTGGATCGCCGTGTTCTTCGCGAGGATCGTGATGCCGCGCTCGCGCTCCTGGGGATCGGAGTCCATCACGCACTCCTGCATCTCCTGGTTGGCGCGGAACGTGCCCGCGAACTTGAACATCGCATCGACCAGCGTGGTCTTGCCGTGGTCGACGTGGGCGATGATCGCAATGTTGCGAACCGCGGGATTCTTCTTGGGTGCCATGGAGGGGGCTCGGGCGCGTTCAGAGGGGCGAAGATTCTAGGCGCGGACCCGTCCGCGGTCGAGCCGCGAATCCGGCGCGGCTCTCACGCCAGCACGCGCTGCACTCGATCCAGGCGATAGGTCTTCAGCGTGCCCGAACGCAGGCATTCGGCCTCGAGATAGCTCTTTTCGCCCAGGTCGTAGAGGAAGTGGGGGAGCACGGCGAGCGGCGTCGGCGGGTCCGGCGGCTCGCCGTAGTAGAGCGTGATCCGTTCACGCGCTTCGCAAGCGTCGGCGAGCGGGCGCAGACGCGGCTTGAGCGACTTGGCGACTCGCGGCTTGCAGCGTTCGATCGTGAGCGGCGCGCCGGCGAGCGACGCGAGCTCCGCGACGCCGACCGGCTCGCCGCCCTTGGCTCGGTGCGCGCACTCCTCGAGCACTTGCCACGCCCACGTCGCGTCGGCGAGCGCACGGTGGTGCACGCCCTCTTCGAGTTCGAGGTGTTCGCAGAGCGTCTGGAGCTTGTGGTCCGGTGCTTCGCGGATGAACTTGCGCGCGAGCTTCAACGTGTCGATCACGAGCCCACTCGGCACGTCGAGCCGCCAACGTACGCACTCGAAGCCGAGCACGCGCGCGTCGAATTCGGCGTTGTGCGCCGCCATCCAATCGTCTCCGAGCCACGCGAGGAAACGCGCGAGCACTTCGGCGGTCGGCGCCGCGTCGATCACCATCGCGTCGTCGATGCCGTGGATCGTCGTCACTTCCGGATCGATCGGGACTTCGGGCCGCGCGAGCGCCTCGAAGTGATCGACCACCTCGCCGCCCAACACGCGCACAGCGCCGATCTCGAGCAGATGCGGCGCACCCCGCCACGTGGCGGTCTCCGTGTCGAAGACGACGAGCGGTCGGTCCATCACGAGCAGCGTAACGCCGGAATGCCGCGTTGCCGCGCGCGCGCGTCGGTCCGCGCTCAGCGGTAGAGCCGCAGGCCCGCGCGTTGGTCGCCGACGAGCCAGTAGCGTTCGCCGTCGACGACGGTCGAGGTCACGCCCGACGCGAAGCCCGGGGTGTCCAGCACGGCGTCCGGCGCGAGGTCGTCGCCGGTCGCGGAGAGTTCGACGCGGATCAAGCCGCCGCGGCCCGCCGCGACGTAGGCGAAGACGCGGCCCGACGCCGTGTCGCTCGCGATCTCGACATCCATCAGACTCTCGCGTTTGCCGTCGTACGGGTTGATCGGCGCCTTGAACGAACGCACGAGCCGCGGCTTTGCCGGATCGTTGACGTCGAAGACGAGCAACTGCCCACCGGTCGTCGCGACGACCGCGTAGCTGCGGCGGCGGATCTGACACGTGTCGACGGAGACCGCGAGGCCCTGCTTTTCGTCGCCCCACGCGACCGCGAGCTTCTTCGGCGTGGTCGTGCCGAGCGCGCTGACGTCGTAGAGCACGAGCTGCGGTGCTTCGAAGTGCTCGCTCTCGGGATCGGTGTTCGCGCCGGCCGCGATCGCGAGGATGCGCCGGCCGTCCTCGAGCGCGAAGACGTCGGGCCGCCACGTCGAACACGTCGGCCGCTCGCCTTCGAAGTGCGTCGGCAATTGCCACAGCGGCTTCGGCATCACGCGCGTGCCGGGTTTAGCGCCGGTCAGCACCTTGTCGAGCTGTTTGATCGAGTAACCGACGAGTCCGAACCGAGTGCCGTCGCGTGTCGCGACCAGCAAATCGCCGTCGGCGACCGAGTGGAACACCGAACGTCCGCGCGAGCCGCCGAGCGAGGCGTCGGGCGGTTCGGGCGGCACGAGGTCCCAACTGTCGACTTTGAGCTTCGGTCGGTGCGTGAACCGATGGATGCGCCAGCCACGCGGACCGCTCGCGAGCATCCACTCGCGCGACGTGAGCTGGTCGAGCCACTGCGCGCCGATCGCGGTGCCGAGCGGCGGTTGCTGCGCGAGCTCGGGCACCGGCTGCAGCTTCTCGCCTTGGCCCATGCGCAGGATGCCCTTGCCGTCGGTCGCTTGCGGATCGACGCCGAAGAACAAGAGCCGCGGGTCCTGCAGGCTCGGTTTGCCGTCGAGGCACGCGAGACCGCGCGGCTTGCGCCGCCCGACGGTCGTCACCGAGCCTTGCAGCGGCACCCTCGCATCGCCTGCTTGCGCGGTGCGCGGTTCGAGCGCGAGCTCGCGCACGACGACGCCGAGTTTGACGTGTTGTTCGTAGACGCGCCGGCCGCGCAGCGCGAGCCCGCGCCACGTCGAGTCCTCGAGCGCTTCGACCGCGGCGAGTTCGAGTTCGCCGCCTTTCGGGTGTTGGAAGACCCAGACGGCCTCGCTCGCGCCGGGTTGCCACTCACCGAGCGGCACGCTGCCGCCCGCGAGGTCCCAACCGAGTCCGCCGAGCAAGCCGAACGGCGCGCCGTCGCCGACGAGCGCCGGCACACGGGCCGTGCCGACGGCGACTTGGTCTCCGCGTGCGTCGACGCGCACCGCGTACGCCGGTCGGCCGAGGAACGAGAGCGGCCGAGCCGTGAACGACTCGGTGGTGCCCCAGGGCTTCTCGAGGTCGATCTCGACGAGCCCCGTGACGTCCGCCGCGACGTAGAGGTGCGTGCCGCCGAGCGCGACTTCGCGCGCGAAGCCGCGTTTCAAGCGGAAGTGCTCGGGCGCCTCGACGGTGGTGAGGTCGGGGCCGCGGTCGAGCTTCGGTTGTTTCAGGAACTTGAGGTCGGCGCGCACGACGCCGAGCGGACCCATCGCGAGATACACGAACGTGTCGCGCAACGCGACGTCGAGCGCTCGTCCCGGCAGCAACGTCTTGCCCGCGAGCGCCCGCGTGCCGCGCAGGTAGACCCGCAGCTCCGAGTCGCGCTCCGACGCGAACGTTGCAACGATCAACTGCTGCGACACCGCGACCGACGTGCACGGCTTGCCGGCGGTCGTGTCGATCCACAGCACGGCGGGCGGCGGCGGCGGTGGCGGCGGAGGTTGGCCTTCGGCGTGCGGCGCGGCCGCGGGCGGCGGATCGAGGCTCAACACGCCGAGTCCGGCGCTGCCCGCGGCGAGGTAGAGCTCCTTGCCGACCGCTTGCGCGCCGAACACGGTCGCGTCGAGCGGTACGCGCGCGAGCTCGGGCAGATTCGGCTTCGACGCATCGAGTGTCACCAGCGTCGTGCCTTCGAGCGAGTAGAGTCGCGCGCCGTCGTCGGCGAGCGCGAGCGCGATCGGATCTCCGCTGCCGGACGTCGCCGCGAGCTCCGGCGGCAACGACTCCGGTCGCACAGGCTTCTTCGCGGCGCGAGCGCGTTGACCGGCGCGCGCTCCGCCGGCTCGGCCCGGCTGGCCGGGTTGCCCCGGACGCGCGCCTCGGCCGCCACGCGCACCGGGGCCTTGGCCGCCCGCGCCCGGTTGCTGCGGACCTTTTTTGCCGCCAGGGGCCTGTTTGCCGCCGGCGCCGCCCTGTTTGCCACCGGGTGCCTGTTTGCCGCCGGCGCCGCCGGGTTGTCCGGGCGCGTTGTCGCCCTGTTTGCCGGCGGGCTTGCCGGGTTGCTGCGGGCCCTGCTTCGCGGGCGCCGGTTTCTGCGGCCCGGAGCCGCCCTTCGCCGGCGGCGCGGCGGGGTCCTGCGCGGTCGCGAGCGCGGCGCAGAGGACCGCGACGAGCCACGTCGTGAGGGGGCGGTGCATGGGCGTTTCGATTCTATGCGGCCGCCGCGCTTCGCGCCGCTCGCGAGGTGAGCTTCGCGGCGACGGCGGCCGCGTCGAGGCGCGGGGCGCAGGCCTCCGCGCAGGCTCCCCGCCGACTCCGCGCACCGCGCGCGAGCTTTTTTCCAGGTGGCCTCCAGGTCGCGGCCGGGCGCTCGCGAAAGAGCTCGCGCGTTCCGCTGAACCCCGGCCGTTCCCTTCGGCATGCAGCGTGCGAACGCGTTTCGCCCCTTCGAGTCCCCAAACCGTGAGCTCGTCGATCCTCGCCGGACTGCTGGCCTGCATCCTCGGTCCGACCGCGCCGGTGCACGCGGCAGGCGCGGCGCACGAGCCCGGCGGCTCGACCACGATCGCCGCGCCGTGCGAACCCGCCACGGGTTGGAGCGCGTCCGCTCGCGCGAGTCGCGCGTTGCCGCTCGTCGTCGCGAGCGATCTCGACACGGCTCGGCGCGACGCCGGGTGGACCGACGCGTTCACGTTCGCCGCGACGGACGATCCGCGCGTGTTGCGCGTCGAGTACGGCGGGCTCGCGGTCGACGGTGCGAGCGCACGGATCGCGTTCGATCGTCACGGGCGTGTACGCGGCGCGGCGATCGCTCCGCGCGAGCTCCGCGCGTCCGTCGTCGGAGAGTTCGAACTCGACGAGTGCGCCGTGCGCGAGGCGCTTGCTGCGCGCTTCTCCGGCGAGACCGCACGCCCAGAGCCGCGCGTCGGCGCCTTCGAGGTCGGACCGGATCTCGAGCTCGGTGAGGCGCGCCGCGTCTGGCGCGCGACGGACGCCGGACTCGTGCCGAGTTTCGTCATCGAGCTCTCGCGTGGCGCACGTTCGCAGGTCGAGCTCGTGGTCGACGCGCGCGACGCCGCGGTGCTCGACGAACGCGAGCTCGTGCGCTCCGGCGGTGGCTCGTATCCGTGGTACGGCGAAACGGTCGAGTTCCCGACCGGCAAGGCGCGTGCGAACGTCTTCGTCGACGCGGACGACGCGCTCGCCGGACGGATCACGCAGCGCAAGCTCCACGGTTGGTCGCTCGGGGTGCCGGACCCCGTCGGCCTGTCGCGCGGCTACCTCGTCGGCGCACGCGTCGACGTGTACGACGCGTGGGGCGAGTGGGCGATCCACTGGCTCGGCCACTTCGACTACGCGCCGGACTTCTTCCCGCAGTTCTTCGACCAAGCGAATGCGTACTGGCACGTCGATGGGATCCATCGGCACTTGCGCAAGGCGCTCGGGCGCGAGCTCGTGACCGATTACGCGTTGCCCGTGATCGTCAACGTGCCGGACTCGGTGCCCGGCGGTTACTACTCGCCCGCGGCGTTGCCCGACGGGCACGTGTCGGGTTACGTCGTCCTGAACGACCTCGAGGCCTTCCTCGGGCCCGGCGCCGACTCCGCGCGTGATGCGACGTTGGTCGCGCACGAGTACGTGCACGCGTGGCTCGCGCGCGACGGTCGGTCCTTCGACGGCGCCGCAGGCGACCCGACACGAGCGATCGAAGAAGCGCTCGCCGACTTCTTCGCGACGGCGAAGCACGGCGGACACGTCGTCGGTGGGCTCTTCGAGCCGTGGGGCGTGCCCGGTTGGCCGCGCGACCTCGACGACGGCCAGCACCTGCTCGAGACGTTGCTCGAGGCCCAGGCGCTCGGCGGCGGCGCGCTCGACGAACACCGCGCGAGCGAAGTGCTCGGCGCGTTCTTCGTCGACGTGCGGCGCGAGCGTGGGACGAAACGCACCGAGCGTTGGCTCGATCGTGCGATCGAGTTGATGCCGCACTCGTTCGCCGAACTCGGCGTCGCGCAGAACGCTTCCGCCGATCCGGTCGGTGCGGCGAGCATCGGCTTCGCGTCGGTCGCGCTCTCGCTGCTCGCGACCGCCGACTCGCACGCCGACGCCGCGGCCGTGATCGGTTCGGCGACCGGTCGCGGCATCTTCGGCGCGTCCGCGTCCGCCTACGACGCCGTCGTGCACCTCGAAGCTCTGCCCAAACGCGCGATCACGTTGCCCTCAGGCTTCGCGCACGGTGACGAGGTCCACGTCTACTCGTTCCGCGCCGCGCCGGGGCGCGAGCTCACGATCACGGTGCAAGCGAGCGCCGGTTCCGACGTGCGGCCCGATTTCGAACTCGTCGGGCCGCACGCCGAGCTCGCGCCGAAGAAGTTCACGTCGGGTGGCTTGCGCGTCGTTCAGTCCGGACTCGTGCTCGAAGGCGACGTCGACACGACGTACGAGCTCCGCGTGCGTTCGACGAGCGGTGCGAGCGGTCGCTACCGCGCGCGCATCGACGGTTGACGCGCCGCGGCCGCCGTCGCCCCAGACTGGCCGTCAGCGCGGCCCAGCGGTCAGCGCGTGCGGGCCGGCAGCGGCGACGGCACCGCCGTGCGCAGCGTCTCTTCGCCTTCGACGACGACGACGCGCCGATCGAACGCGACGTCGCGGAAGACCTGCGTCGAGTTCGTCGTCGGCCAGGAGACCTCGAGCTCGACGAGTTTCTCCGCCTTGCCGAGCCCGACGTGCAGCGTGAGCGGGCTCGCGCCGAAACTGCCGCCCGATTTCACCGTGCGGAAGAGCGTGCGCCGCACGCCGCCTTGCTCGACGACGAGCCGCAAGCGCGCTCCGACGCCGAAACGATTGGAGCGCACGCCGACCAAACGCACTTCGATCCAGTGGTGTCCGAACCCAGGGTTCTCGAAGAGCGCGTTGCCGAACGCGTCGCCCGTGAACGCGCCGCCCATCTCCACGAAGAGGTCGGTGTCGCCGTCGCCGTCGACGTCCGCGAACGACACGGCGTGACCCTTCTGCAAGTGACCGACACCGGCCGCGGTCGTCACGTCGACGAACGACGTGCCGAGGTTCCGATAGAGCAGATTGGGCATCAGCCCTTCGTAGGCGGGATAGCCGGTCGAAAGGTAGACGTCGAGTCGACCGTCGTCGTCGAGGTCGCCGTAGTTCGCGCCCATCACGGCGGTCGCACGCTTCAAGCCGCTCGCGTAGCCGACTTCGCGGAACGCGGGCCGGCCCGGCTCGGACTCGTTGTGGTAGAGCGCCAACGTTTCGGCGCCGGTCTCGAGCCCGAGGTAGCTGCGGATCACGGGCTCGACCGTGCGGTAGAACGTGCCGACGAAGACGTCGAGCCGTCCGTCGTCGTCGTAGTCGAAGAACCAGCACGGGAAACTGTCGCGCGGCCCGATGACGCCGAGTTTCTCCGCGACGTCGACGAACGTGCCGTCGCCGCGGTTCTCGTAGAGCCGATTCGCTTGCCCGAGATTCGACACGTAGAGGTCCGGATCGCGATCGCCGTCGAAGTCGCCGAACGACACGCCTTTGGCGAAGCGTTCGTTGCGCACGCCGGCCTTTTCGGCGACGTCGACGAACGTGCCGTCGCCGCGGTTCAGGAAGAGCTGCGACGGTGCGTCGATCGCCGCCGTCGATTCGTTGCCGACGTAGAGGTCGAGATCGCCGTCGAGGTCGAAGTCGGCCCAGTCGGCTGCTTGCGTCGGCAGCGCGGGATCGGCGAGCCCCGCGTCGTACGTCACGTCGCGGAAGCGGCCGTGCCCGTCGTTCTGCAACAGCGAGTTCGGCACTCGCCCGCCCGCCATCATCCACGCGCCGCGCAACACGAGCAGGTCGAGGTCGCCGTCGTCGTCGTAGTCGGCCTGCAGTGCGTTGAGGCCGCCCGTGATGCCGGCGAAGCCCGCTTCGCTCGAACGATCGACCCACGAGCCGTCTTCGGCGCGTTTCCACAGCTGCAGCAGCCCGTCGGGCTCCCAACTCGACGTCACGATGTCGAGCCGTCCGTCGCCGTCGAAGTCGTCGATCACCGAGGCGCCCGCGAGCGTCATCGCGTTGAGCTCGACGTCCGGACCGACTTCTCGGAAGCGCGGGAACGCTGCGTCGGAGCGGAACGCTTCCGGCGGGATGCGCCATGCTTCCGGCACTTTCGCTGGGTACTCGCCGACGGTCATGTACGCGAGGTTCAGGAGCCAACGCGCGGTCATCTGCTCGGCGTTCGCGCGCAGGATGCGTTCGAACACTTCGATCGCGCTCCGAGAGCCTTCCTGATCGACGTGCACGCCGCCGCCTTGGATCGGCAAGAGGCAACTCTCGGCCGTGTGGCGTGCGACGCAGTTCTGCGATTCGCCGAAACGCATCCAGGCGATGCCGAGTTCGAGCGACGCGAGCTCGCGTTGTTTCGGATCGACGAAGCTCGCGATTTCGCCGTCGAGCGCGACCGCCGCGCGCGCGTGTTCGACCGCTTCGCGGTTGCGGCCGAGTTTCAGTTCCTCGAGCGCGATCTCGCGCAGCAGCTTCCAGCGCTTGAACGGCTTCTTCTCGTCGCCGAGCGCGGCGAGCTCGGCCTGCGCCTTCTCCAACGCGCCGGTGCCGACGTAGATGTCGTCGACCGCGGCGCGTTTCGCGATCTCGGCGAGCCGCGCGACCATCCGTTCGTGCCCGTTCGGCGTCGCTTGGGCGTGCACTGGCGCCGCATGGGCGCGCACCGGCGTCGCAGCGGCGGCGAGCGCGAGCCACGTCACTGCCAGTCGGGGGGAAGGCATGCACGCATGCTACCACCCGCGCCGAGCCTTCCGCCGGGCAGCGCTTCCGGCGCGCCGCGGCCGAATCGTGATCCGAGCGCGCCGCGCGAATACTGCGATTCCCGGTGGTCGCCGCGCCGGATTCGCGCGTTGCACTGCGTCCACGCGGCGCGCCGTCCGCCGTCACGCCGTCTGGCATCACGCCGTCTGGCCTGGCGGCGAGCGACGACCGGCCGGCGCCGATCGCCGAGCACGACTCCGATTACACTAGAGGGCTCCGACGCGAGCTCTCGCCATCCATCGACGGGCTTCAACACGAGCCCTCGAACGACCGCGGGGAATCCGCGCGACTCGCACGACGCTCCTCGAGACGAACACGACTCACGCCATGCTCCACACGCTGAACGGATTGCCGATCGCCATCTTTCTCTCCGCCGTCGCTCCGTCCGCCGCCGCTCGGGCCCCGCTCGCGGACGGGTTGCGCGTCGTCGGTGCCGAAGCGTCGCTCGCCGGGGACGCGCGCGCGGCGTTCGAACGGCTGAACGCGTGCGCCGACGCCGCGTTCCGCGCGCGCCGCGCCGCGGACGGCTCCGTCGCGCGCGGCATCCACGGCGGCGCGCTGCGCACGGGCGCCGCGAGTCCGGAGCTCGCCGCGCTCGAGTTCCTCGACGCGTACGCGGAGGTCTTCGGATTCGCGCGTGGTCTCGAGACGACGACGCGCGTGCGAGGCGAAACGCCGCTCCGGGTGTACGTGAGCTTCGCGAAGGGCGGCGTGCCGATCGAAGGGTTCTCCGCGATCGTGTCCTTCGACGCGCAGAGCCGCATCGTCGCGGCGGAAGTGCGCGGCGGATCGGCGACCGAGCTCGGCGGATCGGCGACCGAGCTCGGCGGTTTCGAACGCGACGCGTCGAGCGCAGAACTCGCGGCGAGCAAGGCGCTCGGCGCGCATCGCGCCCGACTCGGCAAACTCGCGACGTTCGCCGGCGACCCGCCGCGGGTGTGGCGCGTGTGGCTCGCGCGCGACGGTGGGCTCGTGCCCGCGCAACGCGTCGAGTTCGTCTCGGCGCGCCAAGGCGAAGCGTATTCGTTCTACGTCGATGCGCGTTCCGGCGAGCTCTTGCGCACCGTCGATCGCGCGTACTCGGGCACCGGGCAATACCCGTTCTTCGGTCAGACGGTCCCGTTCTCGACCGGCTCCGCGAAGTGCTCGACCTACAAGTCGATGGACGCCGCGATCGCCGGCAAAGCGAAGTCGCAGAAGCTGAAGGACTGGTCGCTCGGCATCGGCGCGCCGGTGAACCTCGCGAAGGGTTTCATGACCGGTGCGCGGTTCGACGTCTTCGACGACACGGGCAACGACCCCTTCGTGGCGAACGGCAAGTTCGTGTTCGACCCGCTACTGCAAGCGGACGCGTTCGACGTCGCCAACACCGGTTTCGAGATCAATGCGGCGTACCTGCACTTGAAGAAGAACCTCGGGCACGAGCTCGGCAGCAACTTCGCCATGCCGCTCGTCGTCAACGTCAAGGACACGACGCTGAACGCGTTCTTCACGCCCTCGACGTTCCCCGACGGGCACACCGATGGGTTCATGGTGTTCTTCGACAACGAACAACTCGGGTCCGTCGAAGCCGACTTCTCGCGCGATCCCAGCGTCGTCGACCACGAGTACACGCACGCGTGGACGCACTTCGAAGGCGAGAGCTTCGAGGATCCGGTCGATTACCCGACACGCGCCGCGAACGAAGCGATCGCCGACTTCTTCGCGCTCGCGAAACAGAAGGACACGGTGCTCGCGCGTTACATCGAGCACATCTACCAAGGCATCGGCATCGCGCGCGATCTCGCCGACGACGATCACTTGCTGACGACGTTCGCGGACGCCGTCGCGCTGACGCAGTCGGGCCTGCCCGAGGAACACCGGCTCGGCGAAGTCTTCGGCTGCTTCATGACCGACCTGCGTTTCGAGCTCGGCACGAAGAAGTCGATGCGGCTCGTCTACGACGCTCTGCCGTTCATCGCGAACGACATGGCGAGCATCGGGTTCGCGAACGTCGATGCGAACAACGCCTTCGACGCGACCCAGGCGTTCTGCAACGAGTTCTTCACCGGCATGCTCGCGGCGGACGAACAAGCAGGCGGCAAGAACTTGGGCGCGATCCACGGCGCGGCGGCGGCGCGCGGCATCGGCGATTCCGAGGCCGCGGGCGCCGCGAACATCATCGATCTCGCGTCGCTTCCGAAGGGCAAGCTCAAGATCCCGTCGGAGTTCGTGGTCGCCGGCACCGATCACGTGTACGCGTTCACCGCGCCGCTCAACTCGAAGTTGACGCTGTCGGTCAAGGCGAAGGGCGGCGTCCAGCCGGAGTTCGACCTGATCCTCGGAACGCTCACCGACTTCGACCTCGACGTCTCGGCGAACGGCGAGAAGCTGACCATCCACGCGACCTGCACGGATGCCAACGAAACGTACGCGTTCACGCTGGGCACGGTGGGTGCCCTGGGCGCGTACACGTTGACTCTCGACATCTGATCGGCGGGAGACGGCGAGTCGCGGGCCGCCTCGACGGGTGCGCGGCTCGCCAGCCGGCCGAGCCCCGGCCGAGCTTCGGCCGAGTTTCGGCCGAGCCCCGGACTCGGCGACACGCGACTGGCGCCGCACGGCCGCACGGACCGAGCTCGCCAGCACGAACTGAACTCGCCGCAGCGTCGAGTCGGAGGTACCGGCGTCGCCCGTCGCGGCCACTGCCGAGGCGTGCGCACGGCCGCTCGCGGTCGCCGTGATTTCGGCGTCGCCGATCGACGGTCGAGTGGGTCAGACTCCGCTGGCGGGGTCGAAACGGCGGATTCGCGAGATTCCCGGTGGTTCATCCGCGTGCTCCGCGCGTGGCTCTCGGTCAGGGGAATCCGAGGAGCAGCCATGTCGACCAACACCTTGATCTTGTCGTCCGCCGGCGTCGTGTCTCTCAGCGCTGTGTCGCTCGGCGCCGTGTCGCTCGGCGCCGTGTCGATCGGCGCCGTGTCGATCGGCGCCGCGTCGCCCGGGGTCGTGTCGCCCGGGGCCGTATTCGTCGGCTCCGCATCCGCTCGACCTGCCGAGTCGCGCGATACGACGGGACTCGTCTTCTTCGAGTCCGAGCGGCCGTCGCTCGCCACGCAAGCCGCTGCCGGGTTCGCCGAGCTGCAGGCGCTGGCCGAGCGGCCATTCGAATGGATCGTCTCGCCCGAGAACGGCGCGGTGGGGCAGCTTCACGGCGGCCGGCTCGCGCTCGCCGACGAGCCGGTCGCGGCCGCGCGCGAGCTCGTGACTCGCTTCGGCGCCGTGTTCGGCCTCGCGCCGGACCTCGCGCCGGTCCTCGAGCTGCGCGCCGGCCCGCGTCCGCGCGTGCACGCGACGTTTCGCCACGACGGGCTCGAAGTGTTCGGCGTCGAAGCACACGTGATGTTCGACGAGCTCGGCCGCATCGTCGGCGCCCGTGTGCGCGGTGGGCGCGGCGCGACGGAGCTCGGCGAGTTCGAGCTCGACTCGACGACCGCGCGTGCCGCGGCTCGAGCGGCTGTGTCCGAGCAACGCCTCGCGCTCGCTCGGCCCGACGGCGACGAACCGCCGGCGCCGAACGCGACGCGCATCTGGACGGCAGTCGACGGTGGCCTCGTGCCGACGTGGCGCTTCGTGTACCCGACCACCGAAGGCGACGACGGCTGTTTCGAAGCTTGGACGATCGACGTCGACGCTCGGCTCGCGAGCGAATCCCGGTGGCTGCGCGTCCGTGACGAGATCGAACGCGGCACGGGCCTCTATCCGACCGGCGTCGACGTGGTGCCGTTCAAGACCGGCGCGGCCAAGGCGAGTGGTTTCAAGAACGTCGCTGCCGCGCTCGTCGGCAAAGCGAAGACGCAGAAGCTCAAGACGTGGGCTGTCGACGGGGTACCGCTCTTCCCGGCGCGCCCCGAAGGCAGTCCGGTGTTCGCTCGCGCGGACGTTGTCGGGGCGAGCGGCACCGACATCGTCGTGCAGAGCGGCAATTTCCTCTTCCCGCCTCTCGGCGTCGCGGCGGATCACTTCGACGTCGCGAACACGGCGTTCCAACTCGAATCGTTCGGCAAACACCTGAAGCAGGCGCTCGGCGTCCAGCCCGGTCCGGACTTCGCGATGCCGGTGATCGTCAACGCACTCGCCGCCAAGCCCATTTCGTTCTTCACGCCGACCAACGTCGTCGGTCAGACCACGACCGCGGGAATCGTGCTCACCGAGCTGTTCAACGGGCCGGACGACGTCGACATGTCGCGCGATCCGGCGATCATCGGCCACGAGTGGATGCACGCCGTGATGCACTTCGAGAGCGTTTCGTCGCTCGAGACCTCCTTCCATCCGATCACCGCCGTCCGCGAGGGCATCGCCGACTTCTTCGCCGCGGCGAAGCAGAAGGACACGGTCGTCGGTCGTTGCGTCGAGCAGGCCTACGGCGTGCCTGCGCGCGACTTCGCCGATGGCGAGCACCTCGATCGCGCGTTCGACGAAGCGAGCGCGAGCTCGCCGAGCGACTTGCCCGACGACCATCGGCTCGGCGAGGTCTTCGCCGCGGTCCTACAGGACGTGCGCGAACTCGAAGGCACCAAGACGGCCGAACGTCTGGCGTTCGCCGTGCTGCCGAAGCTCGCGCGCACGACTGCGGAAGCCTCGAACCTGAGTTACTCGGTCGCCACCGCCGAAGCGATCACGCGTTCGGTCGCCGTGAACTTCGTCACGGGGCTCTCGTTCGCGGCGAGCGATCTCGGCAAGTCGAAGGCCGAGGACCAGCGCCTGCGACTCGCGGTGATCGGGGCCGCGACGGCGCGTGGGGTCATCAACGCTCCGGGCAAGATCGGGATCATGCAGAACTTCACCACTGGGCTGAAGCCGAAGCTCACCTTGCGCACGCGCATCGTCGATCCCGATCCCGCGTTGCACCATCGCTTCTCGTTGTCGGTCGACGAGGACGATTCGATGCGCGTCGTCGTGCGAGGTCGCGAAGGATTTCGACCCAGCGTGGTGCTCACGAACGTGATCCTCGAGGACCTCGTGATCTCCGCGGACGGCACCAAGATCTCGATGCTGGTCGATCCGGTCGGGCCGATCTTGAAGATCGACGTCTCCGCGGCGGAGGGTGAGCCTGGTCGGTACGACCTCACGCTCGAGCGGCTCGATCCCTGAACGAGCCGTCCGCCCTCGGCATTCGGCGGAAACCTCGTGGGTCGTCGAGCCACTTCGCGCGTGACCTCCTGGAACGCGAGAGGAGGTCACATGTCGTTGTTCCTAGCCTTTGCCGCCTTGGCCCCGTCGGTTTCGGATCCGGTCGCACGGACGTTGCCGGAGGTCGTCGTCTTCAGTTCCGACGCCTCGCTCGCGCAGCGACTCGCATCGAGCGCGGGCGCCACTCTCGGCGCGACCGAGTTCGACGGCGGCAACGCGCGCGACGGCGGCAACGCGCTCGACGGCGGCAACGCGCGCGAAACAGGCCGCCTGCGGAGTCTGCGTGGCGCTCCGCACGAGCTCGCGGCCGACGACCTGCACGCAGCGGACGTCTACGTCCGCTCGCTCGCCGACGCGCTCGGCGTTCCGACCGATCTCGAGCTCGCGTTCACGCGCCGCGGCGAAGCGCGGCCTCGGCTCGACGGTCGTTTCTCGCTCGATGGTGCGCCGGTGCTCGGCGCGAGCGTCGCGCTCGAGCTCGACTCGCTCGGACGCGTCGTCGCGACGCACGCCCGCGGCTTCGCGAGCTCGGCGCGGCTCGGCGAACGCGAGCTCGACGACGGCGCCGCGCCCAGTGTCGCACTCGGTGTCGCACCCAGTGTCGCACCCAGTGTCGCACCCGGTGCCGCACTCGCGGCGGCCGCGAAGGCGTCCGCGCCTTCGTTGCCGTCGGGCGAATTCGAACCGGTAGGCGCGCCGCGTCCCGCGTGGCGCTCGACGCGCGACGGACTCGTGCCGGTGACGCTGGTGACGATCGTCTCGCGCGACGGCTGGCAAGCGTACGAAGTCGAACTCGACGCGCGTTCCGCCGCCGGCGAAGTGCGCGACACGCGTTCGCTCGTGCGTCACGGAGTCGGGCTGTACCCGGCGTTCGGCGATCAAGTCGTGTTCAAGACGGGCACGGCGAAGGCGCGCGCGTTCAAGAACGTCGCGGCGAGTCTCTCCGGCAAGGACAAGAAGCAGTCGCTCAAGCACTGGTCTCTCGGTGTCGCGGCTCCGGGCGACGTGCCGAAAGGTGCGTTGCTCACGGCGCGCGCCGAAGTGCACGATCACGGCGGCGCGGACGTGTTCTCGGTCGATGGCAAGTTCCTCGCGGCGGCGAACGAGCCGGCAGATGCGCTCGCCTTCGATCAGGCGAACGTGGTGTTCCAGATCGAGCGCACGTTCGGCGAACTCGCCAAGCTGCTCGGCGAGAAGCCCGCGTGCGACGTCGCGCTGCCGGCGGTGACCAACGCGCCTTCGCCGAGCCCCCAAGGCGCGTTCGTCGCGGCGCCGTTCGACGGCGGTCGTGTCACGGGGTTCCTGCGCTTCTCGAACCACGGAGCCGAAGCGCGCGACGCGACGTTGATCGCGCACGAGTACGTGCACGGTTGGCTCTTCCACGAAGGGCAGTCGTTCGACGCCAACTCCTTCCATCCGTTCTCCGCGTTCGAGGAGGGCCTCGCCGATTGGCTCGGCACGACGCTCCACAAGCGCACGGCGTTCGGCGAATTGCTCGCGCAGGAGTTCGGCGGCCTCTTCCTGCGCGACCTCGAAGGCGAGACGACCTTCGACGATGCCTACTTGGCCGCGACCGGCGGCAGCTTCGCGGCGTTCGCGGAGTTCCGGGCGCTCAGCGCCGTCGTGCGCGAGACGCTCTTCGATTTCGAGCGGGTGCTCGGTCGGAAGACGATGGTGCGGCTGGTCCACCGCGCGCTACCGGACATGCCGAAGGACCTCGCCGACCTCGGTCTCTCGAGTTTGTCCGCGAACGAAGCGTACGCGGTCTCCAGGCAAGCGTTCGCCGCGTGCCTCGGGGCGCTCGTCGACCGACGCGTGGAGGACGAGCCGCAGGACTACGCCGAACTCTTGGGCAGCGTGGCGTCACGTGGCCTCTCCGACGAGCTCACGCAATTCTCGCCGATCGAGCTCTTCGAGCTGCCGAAGCCTCGCTTGCGGATCGTCGTGACGAAACTGGATGGGCAGGCAATCGAGTCGTTCGATCTTCGGTTGCCGGTCGGCGTCACGCTGCGGGTTCACGTCGAAGGCGTCGACGTCGACGAATCGCCGAGCTTCGGAATGATCGGCTCGTTCCAGGTCCTGTCGAACGTCCCGGACGCCGACGGCAACGGCGCCGAGGTCGTCGTATCGACCAAGTCCGGCCAGAGCGTCGGTCTCCGCGTCAGCGTCGGCGAATTCGCCGCGCAACAATCAGCCCGCTACGAACTCGAGCTCGAATTGCTCGACTGACTCACTCTTCCTGATCGTCGTTCGGCGGCTTGCGCAGTTTCTCGACCCGCACGCCGCGCGGCAGCGGCAGGTCGACTTCGAAGTCGCGCACGACCTCGGCCGGAGGCACTTGCGCGAACTCGAGCGCGCCGAAACCGCGGCGGCGACCTCGGTACTCGACGACCCAGCGAGCCGCGCGCGCCGTCGAAACCGGCAATTCGAGCTCGTACTCGCCGTCCTTCTCGGTCTCCGCGACTTCGTGCACGCTGCCGCGGTCGTCGCCGAAGAGCGCGCGCACTCGTGCGCCGTCGACCGGGGCGCCGTCGCCCGCACGCCGGACGATGCCGCGCACGTGGATCGCGCGCTCGAGCTCGACCGTGACCGTCGAGTTCGTCGGCGTCGCGACTTCGAGCCGCGTCGGAGCGAAGCCCGTCGATGCCGCGACGAGCCGCGCGTGTCCGAGCGGCACCGCTTCGAGCGTGAGCTCGAAACGCCCGTCGGCATCGGTCGTCGCGTTGTCCTGGTACTCCACGGCGACGGACTCGGGCAAGCCGAACGGTTCGAGCGCGAGCTCGACGTCGGCGAGCGGCGTCTTCGTCGCGGCGTCGAGCACTCGGCCCGCGAGCTTCGTCGGAGCGCCGAGCCGGATCTCGTCGCCGTCGTTCCAGCTCGACACGTCTCGCGCGACGGTCGCGTAGCCCTTCGCTTGGACGTAGAGCAGTGCGTCGGTCGCAGGGAGTTCGCCGAGTTCGACTTCGAAGTCGCCGTTCGCGTCGCTGCGCGACTCGGAGCCGCCTTCCGCGAACGCGTCCGACGTCGCGGACGTTTCAACGCGCGCGTCGGCGATCGGCGCGCCGTTCGTCGCGTCGACCACACGGCCGCGCAGGACGCGCAGCGGTTCGAGCGCGAGCTCGACGCGCAGCGTGTCGGAGTTCGCCGGCACTTCGAGACCCACGAGGTGCAGCGGTTGACGCTCTTCGGCGAGTGCGACGACGTGCAGACCGGTGCGGGGAAGCTCGGAGAGCTCGTCGATCGTGAAGCGACCTTCCTTGTCCGAGAATCCGTCGTTCCAACCTTCGGCGAAGGCAGCGCCGTCGGCGAACACGCGGATCTCCGCGCCGGGGATCGGCGCACTCGTCTTCGCGTCGAGCACGCGACCCGCGACGACGAACGCGCCCGGCACCGCGAAGTCGACGGTCAACTCGTGCTTGCCCGCGGTCGCGAGGCCCGCGTGCATCAGCGCCGCGCGTTCCTCGACGAACGCGACGAAGTCGAGCCGCGCCGGCACGCCGCCTTCGAGCACGAGCTCGTAACGACCGTCTTCGTCGCTCTCGGTGTCGAGGAGCGTGTCGCCGCCGGCGTAGCGTGCCTCGATCGTCGCGCCGAACCAAGGCTCGCCGCTCGCCGCGTCGAAGACCTTGCCGCGCACGACGAAGTGCCGTTCGTCGCCCGCGCTCGGCGTTTCATCGACGCGGCGCTCCTCGCGGGTGATGCCTGCGTCGCCGGCGGCTGCGTCGGGAGTCTCGAGCGGCACCGCCGGCGCGGTGGGCGTCGGCGCCATGCGTGCGTCGCGGTCCGCAGTGGCGACGTCGATCGACTCGCCGCTTCGCGTGGCCGCGAACCAGACGCCGAGCGCGATGAGAGCGACTGCCACGGCGCCGAGTACGAGACGACGGGCGTTCATGTGAACTCGCAAGCTACCGCTGCGTCGGTTGCACGGGAAGGCGCACGGCGGCAGGTCGCGTGTCGGGCGCTGGGCGCTGGGCGTTGGGCGTTGGGCGTTGGGCGTTGGGCGTGTAGAGCGTGTAGAGCGTGTAGAGCGTGTTGAGCGCCGTTGGCGCGGTGCCTCTCGGCGCGCGGAGAGCGTGCGCGGCCTTGACCGGCGGGGCACGGCGGCGCACGCTGCCCGGCCGCATGGCGAAAGCGAGCGATCCTCTGCTGAAGGGCCGCGTTGCGCTCGTGACCGGCGCAGGTCGCGGCATCGGCCGCGCGATCGCTGCCGCTCTGGCGCGCGACGGAGCGCACGTCGTGTGCGTCGGCCGACACGCGGCGCGGTTGACCGAGACCGTCACGGCGATCACGGCGACCAAGGGCTCGGCGGAAGCGCTCGTCGCCGACGTGACCGAGCCGGCGACGCTCGCCGCGCTCGACCGGCTCGCGCAGGCGGGCAAGCCGATCGACGTCTTGGTCAACAACGCGGCGACTTTCGCGCGCTACGCCCACGTCGAACGTGTGCCCGAGGACGAGATCGAGCGCGTGCTCGACACCGTGCTCGGCGCCTCGCTCGCGTTGGCACGCCACGTCGTCGTCGGCATGAAACAACGCGGCTTCGGTCGCATCGTCAACATCGGCACCGTCGCCGGCGAGGTCGGCGCGGAAGGCCAAGTCGCGTACTCGACGGCGAAGTCCGGATTGCTCGGTCTGACGAAGAGCCTCGCCGCCGAAGCCGCGCCGTACGGTGTCACGGTCAACCTGGTCGAGCCCGGGCTCATCCTGACCGAGCGCATCCGCGAACAAGTCGCCGAGGAGTACCAGCGGCGCATCCTGGCGAACACGGCGATGGGCCGCGCGGGCACGCCGGAGGAAGTCGCCGAAGTGGTCGCGTTCCTCTGCTCGCCTCGGGCCTCGTACGTGACCGGCGCGGTGCTGCCGGTGTCCGGCGGCCTGGGCGTCGGGCTCTACGCACGCGATTCGCAGCCGAAATGACTTGGCGCTCGCGCTCCGGCGAGGCCAAGGCCGAGCCGGGCCGCAGCCGGGCCGGAGCCAGGGCGGAGCCGCGGCGAAGCGGTGGCGCAGGCGGACGAGCAGGCGGAGGCGCGGGCTCAGGCGGGGGGGTGACGCGGAGTCGGCGTGGCTGGCTCGAGCGTCTCGCGCGCGAGCCGCGGCCATCTCGCGCCCTACTGCCACCTTTCGTTGCGCAGGAAATCCGCGGGCACGTGCAACCTTCGCGAGTTCGTGCAGTCAGATTTCGATGTCGATTTCTGTCCCGCGCGCTCAGCCGGCGTCACTTGGGCACATGGTCCGACCTGATCCCGGGTCCTCGTCCAAGGAGTCGTCCATGCGTTCATCACGTTCCATGCGCCACGTTCGGCGCGCGCTCTCGTTCGCGGCGGTGGCCGCGACCGCAGGCGCCGCACAAGCCCAGACCGTGTTCTCGATCGAGTACCGCAGCCCGACGATCGCGGTGCCCAACACGTGCACGGGCGTACCGATCACCGAAGGCGACCTGCTCGTCGCCGCGACGCCGGGCGGTGTGCCCGCGCTCGGGCCGCTGCCTCCGCCGTGCATCTTCATCACGGGCGGCGCGGGCGGTCTCGGGTTGCCGATGCACGCGGGGTGCGTCGGGCACCCGCCGGGTCTGCCCTGCGGCGTCGAAGTCGACGCGCTGTCGTTCGGCACCGACGGACCGTTGCTCGCGGGCATGCCGCCGGGTCGCGTCGCGTTCTCGGTCGATCGCTTCGCGTCGGCGCCGCCGGCGACGCCGATGCCGCCCAACGTCGGCTCGGAAGGCGCGTTCGGCGCGCGTGAAGCCTCGGCGGACGTGTTCGTCGATCTCGGTTTGCCCGCCGGCCCGATTCCGCCCGCGGTGCTCGGCATCGGCCACACAGGTCTGGTGGACGGCAACGGCCTGATGGGCCCGAGTGCGTTCGCGTACCCGGGTCTCGGGTTGATCGAGCCGCTCCCTCCCGGCTGCGGCATGGTCGATCCCGGCGACAACGTCGATGCGGTCGACGTCGACGGGCCGCTCGGTTCGGCGATCGCGTTCTTCTCGCTCGACGCGGCGTTCGTCGATCCGCTGTGCGGGATCCCGTACAGCGGTTCGGCCGCGGCGAACGGTTTCTTGCCGGGCATGATCCTCGCGAAGCCCGCGGCCGGCCTGCTCGGGGTCTACGCGATGCCGCCGATGCTCGGGCTGGACTTCGTCGGTCCCGGCACCGACGACCTCGATGCGCTCGCGATCTTCGAGAACGGCGCCGCCGGGTTCCAACCGTCGCCGGGCCCGTACATGGGTTGGGGCGGAGCCGCGGACATGGTGCTCTTCTCCGTGCGTCGTGGTTCGGCGGTGATCGGCATGCCCGATTCGATCTTCGGCGCGCCGATCGAGCCGGGTGACATCCTGATCCCGCCGGTCGCCGGCGGCGTCTCGCCGTTCCCCGGCATCCTGTTCTCGGCGGAGAGCCTCGGACTGCTCACCGCGCGATCGTTCGCCGTCGCGTTCGGCGCCGAACTCGACGCGCTCGACATCATTCGCCAGCCGCTCGTCGACTGCAACGCGAACGGCATCGACGACGCCGTCGAGATCGCGATGGGCGCGCCCGACTGCAACAACAACGGTCTGCTCGACAAATGCGAGTGGTCCGGCACGACGAACTACTGCACCGGCAAGGTGAACAGCAACGGTTGCGTGCCCGCGATCTCGTTCGCCGGTCCCGACATGGTCAGCATCGCGTGCGCTGCCGCCGGCAACGCCGCGAACATCATGGTCACGAACCTCTCGCCGCGACCGGCCGCGGTGTCGCACATCGGCCAGCTCTTCTACAGCACCACTGGCCCGGCAGCGGTGCCGTTCCTCGGCGGCACGTTGTGCGTCAAGGGGCCGATCAAGCGCATCCCGCCGCTCGTCAACACCGGCGGCACGGTCGGTTCGACGACGTTGTGCGACTCGAGCATCACGCAGGACTTCAACGCTCGCATCGCGTCGGGCGTCGATCCCGCGTTGGTCGCCGGCGCGCAGGTCTGGGTCCAAGGTTGGGCGCGTGACACGGCTGCGTTCCTCGGTGTGCAGCTCTCGGATGCACTGACGTTCACGATCGCTCCGTAAGTCTCTCGCTCGCTGCGTCGAGCAAGATGTCGCGGCCGGCCGTTCCTTGGGGGGCGGCCGGCCGTCTTCGTCGGAACGCTTTGAAAGCGCCGCGAGCGAGTTACCTTCGCGCCATGGCGTTCCCGCGAGAGTTCGGTCGGTCGTTGGCGTTGCTCGTCTTGGTCTCTGCGTGCGCGGCGCCCGCCGTCGAGTCGCGCAGTCCGGTCGCGCGCTGGATCGCGGAAGCGGCGGTGCCGGCGAAGCCCAAGAGCTCCAAGTTCGAACGCTTCTGCGCGACGCTCGACGGCGTGCGCGTGATCGGGCTCGGCGAAGCGACGCACGGTCAACGCGAGTCGTTCGAGCTGAAGCGCGAGCTCACGTTGCACTTCGTGCGCGAGCACGGCGTCCGGTTGATCGCGTACGAAGCGACGGCGACGCGCGCACGCGCGACCGAAGCCTACGTGCAAGGCGAAAGCGACGATCTCGACGCCGCCGTGAAGGGGCTCGGCATGTTGATCTGGGCGATCGAGGAGAACGCGACGTTCCTGCGCGAACTGCGCGAGTGGAACCTCGACGTCGAGCCCGCCGAGCGTGCGCACTTCGTCGGCATCGACGTGCAGGATCCGAGCGCCGCAGTGGAACGACTCGCCGAACTCGTGCCCGACGAGGCCGAAGCGCTCGCCGAGGCGCGATCGATCGCCGCGGAGCTCGGCGCGGCCGTGTCGAAGCTCTGGTCGGGCGAGATCGAGGACTACGAGAGCCTCGCGACTCGAACCGGCGCGCTCGTCGACCGGCTCGGCGCGCGCGCGGATCTGCCGTCCGAAGCGCGCGTGCGGCTCACTGAGTTCCGCCTCGGCGTCGAGATGTTCCGTTCGCCGGGCGGACGCGACCTCGCGCTCGCGAAGATGTTGCTCGCGGAGCTCGACGCTGCGGGGCCGGGCACGCGCGCCGTCGTGTGGGCTCACAACGGCCACGTCACGCGCGCGCCGCTCTCGTACCTCGCGAGCGACGAGCTCGCGATGGGCGGGCACCTCGGCGCGGCGCTCGGCGAGGGCTACTACGCGCTCGGGTTCCTCTTCGGTGAAGGCGAGTTCCAAGCGAACGATCGCGACGAAGCAGGTGCCTGGGGCTTCCGTCGATATCGAATCGGCCCGCCGCCCTCCGGCGCGCTCGAAGCGCCGTTCGTCGAAGCGGATCGCGGCGACTGCGTCGTCGACTTGCGTGGCGCGCCGAAGTCCGGCGCGGTCGCGCAGTGGCTCGAGACCGGTCACGGCCAGCGTTGGTTCGGCGGCTACAACGTCGCTCCCGACTACGCGGAGGCCGCGAGCGACGTGAATCGACTGCTGCCGACGACGCCGCGCGCCGATTACGACGGGCTCGCGTTCCTCGCGCGCACGACCGCCGCGACGCCGCGCGATCCGACGCGCATCTTCCCGCCCAAGTGAGCCGTTCCCCGCTCGACGATCCTCCTCCTCGCCGCGAGCCCCTCCGAGACCGAAAGCCCACGATGCCGTTCGTCGCCGCGTTCTGCTTCGCGCTCGCCACGTCGTTCGTGCAAGCGGAGCGCTTCGAGACCGTCGAATGCGCGTCCGCGGACGGCCGTTTCGTCGCGCGCGTGCGAAAGGCCGAGGGGCAGGAGCACGTCGACGACGTGCTCGCGCGGTGGAAGCTGACCGTCGAAGCGCGCGACCGCGAAGGACGCACGACGCCGTACTGGTCGGCGCTGATCCAACACCGAGCCGGGGCGCGAGTGCACGTCGTCGCCGACGACGGACTCGGTTTCGTCGAAGTCGACGTTCGGGCGTCGGGGGTGCACGCGTCGGGGGCGCGCGAGCTCGTGCGTGTGTGGCACGCGGCGCGCGAGCCGTACACGCTGGATGCGGACGAGCTCGCGCTCGAAGCGAACGAGCTCGCGCCCGAGGGGAGCGAGCCCGCGCTCGACGGGAGCGAGCCCGGCGTCGAACGCGAATCGGGTCCCTGGCTCGACACGTCACGCGCCGTGACGACGGCGTGGTTCGAGTCGCCGCTCGGGCCGGTGCAGCAGCTCGAGCTCGTGCTCGCCTCCGGCGCCGTGCGGCGGGTCGACCTCGCGAGCGGCGCGGTCTACACGAGTCGCGAATGGCAGAGCCAACTCGTGTGCGGTCCGCAGATCGCGGACGAGCTGCGCAAGCACGCCGACGTCGGCTACGTGCTCTCGGCCGCCGCGCCGCGCCGCGCGTACTTCGGCGAAGAGCTCGAAGTCGAGATCCGCGGTTCGCATCCGACGCCCGGCTGGCACTTCGCGGGCTTCGACGTGCGCGCCGAGCCTGTGGAAGGCGAGACGCTGATCGTGCTGACGCCACTGTCGCTCGCGCCGCCGAACGACCGGGCGCAAGCGCAGGTGCTGCGCGACTTCGAGTGCGCGGCGATGCTCGCCGGACTCGCGCCCGGCCGCTACGCGATCCGCGTCGTCGGTCGCGACGTCGAAGGGCGTGAGCCGCTGCCCGCGCTCGAACTCGAAGTGCAACCGGCGCGGCCGTGGGTCGAGCTCGAGCTCGTCGGTGGACGCACGGTGCGCGTCTATCCGAGCGGCACGATCGTGTTCGCGCGAGCCAACGGCGAACGCAACGTGCGCGTGCTCGACCAAGCCGAACGCGAGCGGTTCGAAGCGGCGTACCGTGCTCTGCCCGAACGAGCCGAGCCCGAGTCGTGGGCTCCGGTCAAGACGTACGCGTTGCGTTGGTCACGCGCCGAGAAGCACCTCGAACTGCGCGGCGACGCCCAGACGCTCGAGCCGCGCGTGCTCGGCTTGGTCGAGTTGCTCGCAGCCGAAGCGGCGCGTTAGCCCTACGCACACCGTACTCGCTCCGCCAGATGGAGTCGGCGCGCGGCGTGACTTCCGATCGACGTGCGCGTGGCGTCGCGACGACCTCGACCCGAGCGCTCCCTCTCGGCGCGTCTTCACGCGGTGTTCGACGCTTTCCGGGGTCGCGCGCGCAGCACCTGCGGACGTCGAGCTCGCGGAAGCCGAACTCGCGCGCTGCGTCGGCCGTTACTGGCTCGATGGCGAGCGCACGCTGACGATCACGGCGAAGGACGGCCGACTGATCGTGCGCTCGAGTGGCGCTTGGCCGATACTGCCCCGCATCACTGCGCCAAAACCGGCTTGGAAACGGGCCGAAAAACGCGCCAGCGCAGCAGCCTCTCGA
>JAKLKU010000026.1 GCA_023150475.1 Planctomycetota bacterium | reverse complement strand
ACGCAGCGGCGCGCCGCCGGGGGCGCTCGCGGCTGGGCTCGCGGTTCGAGGAGTCGTCCCCGGCGCGGCGAACGCGGCAGCCGCCGGCGGACGGGGCCGCGCCTCGCTGCGCGCTCCATACCAACGGCGCCGACGCGCCTCGCTCGCGACCGCGGCGGCGAGCGCGGCGAGCTCGCTCCTCGGATCGTCGTCGTTCGCTTGGGCGTCGGTCACTCGCGGCTCGCTCATGGATAGGGAGGCGGCGCGCATGCTAACGCGAGTCGCGCTCGGCGGACACGCGCGAGCGGGCTCGTCGCGCCGTGCCGTCGAGCGTCCGCGCTCCGCGCAGTAGACTTCTCCGCCCTCGAAATGCCGCGCACCGTGCTCCACTCGTTCCGCGTTCCCGTTCGTTTCCCCGGACCTCGACTCGGTCTCTGCATCGCGTCGGCACTCGGCGCGTTGGCACTCGGCGCGTGCGGCGACAGCCACACGCCGACCGCCGGCGCGCCGACGAGTTCGCCGAATTCGGGCGCTTCGGCCTCGAACTCGTCCTCGGCGTCCGGTTCGTCCGTCACGGGGGCCGCGGGCGGCCAAAGCGCCGCGCCGGCGCACGACCCGCGTGTGTTCGAGCTCGCCGACGCGTTCGAGTCAGGCCGCATCGCCGAAGTCGAGAGCGGCTTGCTCGCGCTCTCCGACGGCGGCGGCATCGAAGGTGAGCTCCTGCGCGCGCGCCTCGCCTCCGCGCGCGGCGACGAGATCAGCGCGCTGCGCACGCTCGAAGCGGCGAAACGGGCCGCGCCGCGCGACGTGCGCGTGCTCGCGACGTCCGCCGAGCTCCACGCGATCGGCGGCCGGCTCGGCGCGGCGGAAGACGACATCCGCGCGGGGCTCGCGCTCGCGCCGGAGTCGGCGGAGCTGCGCCGCGCCCGCGGCGTGCTCTTGATCAGCAAGCCCGGCGGCGCACAAGCCGGCCTCGATCACTTGCTCGCCGCGCGCGCCGCCGATCCCAAGGTTCCGTACGCGCGCCGGCCGCTCGCCGAAGCGCATCGGCTCGCCGCGACGGCCGCGCTGACGAAGAAGGATCCCGAGCTCGCGTTGCGCCACGTCGCCGCCGCGCTCGCGGAGTTGCCCGATCAACCGGACCTCGAGCTGCTCGGCGCCGACGCGCAGATGATGCTCGCCAACTTCGACGCGGCGCTCGCGACGTACGAGAAACTGCACGCCGCCGGACGCGACGTCGGTGCGACGCTCGCGCAGAGCTCGAAGACCGCGGCGATCGCCGCGCTGCTCGCGCAGGATCGTCCGCTCGCGTTGAAGCGCTTCTTGCGCGCGCGCGAACTCGGGCTTTCCGCGGACGCGCTCGGTTCGGGCGCGACGATGCTCGCCGACGAAGCCAAGGCGGAGCTCGAGCGCGGTTGGACGGCGTTCGACGCGCAGGACTTTCCTGCAGCGACGTCGCACTTCAAGGACGCGTTGCGTTTCGATCCCGCGTCGCTCGACGCGCGGCGCGCGCTCGGTGCCGCGCTGTATTCGTCGGGCGACGCCGACGGCGCGGCGACGCAGTGGAAGCTCGTGCTCGAGACGGCGCGCGCTCGCGGCATCGAACTCGCCGAGCCGTTGGTGCTCGACCTCGCGCGCGCGTTGCATCGACTGCAGCGAGTTGAAGAGCTGCGGCAGTTGCTCGAGACGGAACTCGCCGCGCGCCCCGACGGCCCCGCGGCCGCCGAAGCGCGCGAGATGCTGTCGCGCCTCGGCGCGCCGGCGTCGCGCTGACTTCGAGCCGAGCTCGAGATACGGATCAGTCGGCCGATCGTACTCGCGCTCGAGCCAGGCGCGCCGCATCAGCGGCGCGGTTCCGCGAGCGGTTCCTTGCCGCCGAGCTCCGTGTAGCGCGCATATCGCGCCGTGGCCGCCGCCGCATCGCCGGCGCGCGCGAGCAGGCGCGCGAGCTCGAGGTGCGCGTTGACGAGCCTCGAATCGTTGCCCGCGTCGCTCGCGACGATCCGCTCGAAGTCGCTGCGCGCATCGGCGTCGCGGCCTTCCATGCGCGCGATCACGCCGCGGTTGAAGCGCGCGAAGGCGAGCGTCGCATCGACGGAGAGCGCCCGGTCGTACGCCGCGCGCGCGCCGGCGAGGTCGCGTTGCTTGCGGCGCGCTTCGCCCAAGTGGAACCAACCGTTCGCGAAGTCGGCGTGGCGCGCGACGAGCTCGTCGAGCACGCGTTCGGCGCGCGCGTACTCACGCGCTTCGAGCAGGAGCTGTGCGAGGCCGAGGCGCGGCAGCGGATCATCGGGCGCTTCGCGGATCTGGATGCGGCGTGCGCGGTAGAAACCGTGCCACGTGCCAAGCTCGTTCGCGCGCGCGAACCAGCGCGCCGCGTCGTCCTGTTTGCCGCTCGCGAGCGCCGCTTGTGCGAGTTGGTGGCACGCCGCGGGCCCGTCGGGCGAGAGCGGCGCGAGCTCGAGGAACTTCTGGAAGAGCGGCGCGGCTTCGACCGCTTTGCCAAGTCGCGCGAGCGCTCGCGCGCGCACGAGCCAACACTCCGCGAGCGCAGGATGCTTGACGGGATTGCCGGCGAGCGCGTTCGCGGCTTCCTCGAGCTCGTCGCGTTCGAGCGCTTGGCGAGCGCGTTCGACGTCGAGCCAGCCGCGGGTCGCTTCGCTGGCCTGCGCACCGTCGACGAGCTTGCGCGCTCGAGCGTCTTCGCCGGTCGCCGTGAGCGCGCGGGCGACCAGCGCGACGATTTCCCCGTCGTTCGCGAACGCGCCACCGCCCGCGAACGCGCCATCGCCCGCGAACGCGCCGCCGGAAGCGACCCAGGCCGCGCCGCGAGCGAGGGCGTCGCGCGGTCGATCGAGCTCGAGATCCTCGCGCAGGAGCTCGACCGCACGTTCGCGCGTCGGTGTGGCGTCGGTGGGGCTTTCGCTCGAGGCTCGAGGCGCGCCGCCGTGCTCTTGCACCGTGCGACTCACGGGCTCGCTGCCCGGCGCACGAGCCGCGGCGACATCGAGCGGCGCGAGCGCCCCGACGGCGAGCGCGAGCAGCTTGCAGCGCTTCATCGCCTCGCGACCTCCGCGACGACGCCGCGGCCTTCGCGGATCGTCAGCGCGCGATTCGCCTGGCCCGCGGGCAGCGTCTCGACGCGCCCCGACGGCCAGAGCACGCGGATCGACTCGTACTCCGTGCTCGTGCCGAGGCCGAAGTAGAGCCACGGCGCCGACGCGGATTGATAACTCTGCGCGGTCACTTGTTCGGCGATCAACGCGTGCTCGCCGCCCGCCGCGGTCTTCGGCACGACGATCACGCGTGTGCCGTGGCCGTCGACCGGCGTGCGCTCGCGGCCGCCGCCGGGATTCGTCTCGCGCGCGTCGGGTCCGAGACAACGGAGCGCGAGCCGATTCGCCGCGGGCGCGAAGCGGTTCATGCCGAGCGCGACCGGGCCGTCGATGCGCACGAGCACGAGGTCGGGCGCGAGGTCGCCGTCGAAGTCGCCGATCGCGCTGCCGCGCGCGCCGAGTTTCGGCGCGAAGAGCGAACGTTCGCTCTTGGGCTCGAGCGCGACGAGTTTCGTGCCGAGCTCGAGCCGCCACGCCGTCGCGGCTTGGCCGTAGCTCGTGCCGGTGCCTTCGAGGTCGGCCTGCGGATACACGTGGCCGTTCGCCGTGAAGAGCTCGAGCCTGCCGTCGCCGTCGAAGTCGACCAAGTGCGTGCCCCACGAGAGCAGCGGCTTGGTCGCTTTCGCGAGGCCGATCTTGTACGTGATGCGCGCGAAGCCGCGTTCGGCGGCGAGGTAGAGCTCGGTCGGCTCGCCCGAGAAGTTCGTGACCGCGAGATCGAACTCGCCGTTTCGATCGACGTCGCCGAACGCGAGGCCCATGCCGGCTTGCGGAGCACCGTCTTGGCTCAACGCGACGCCCGCGGCGAGCGCCATGTCGCTGAACTTGCCCGTGCCGTCGTTGACGAGCAGGTTGTTCGGCACGCTGTCGTTCGCGACGTAGAGATCGTCGTCGCCGTCTTGATCGGCGTCGAACGCGATCACGCCGAGCGTGTAGCCCGGCACTTGCGTCGGATACGCGCGGTCGGTGATCTCCTCGAAGCGTCCGTCGCCGACGCCGCGGTAGAGGCGGTCCTTCTGCGGCACGAGTCCGTGCGGTCCGCAGTACACGTCGTAGCCCTTCCAACGGCACGGCAACGCGACCGCGCCTTCGCCGACCTTGCCGATCGTCGGCGCGACGGGATCGAGCTCGAGGTAGTTGCCGACGTAGAGGTCGAGCTTGCCGTCGCGATCGCCGTCGTAGAGCGCGAGCGAGCTCGTCCAACGCGGCGGATGTCCCTTCTCGCGCGGCGCTCCGGGCTCGAGCCGTTCGAGCGGCGCGTCCGCGAGCAGGTCGGCACCGAGCTCGAGCTCGCCGTGTTCGTCCTGCAAGAGCACGCGCAAGCCGCCGAAGCCGCCGACGACGACGTCTTCGTCGCCGTCCGAGTCGACGTCGCCCGCGGCGATGCCGGTCCACCAACCGGAGAGCCCCGGGCCCTGCGCGCGCGTGAAGCGCCCGTTGCCGTCGTTGACGAAGACTTCGACGTCGGCGCCGGGGCCGGTGACCGCTTGCGCGAGCGTCGCGAGCCCCTGCGTGAAGACGAGGTCGAGGTCGCCGTCGCGGCCGAGGTCGAGCGCCGCGACGCCGGCGCCGTTCGCTTCGAGGATCGTGCGTTTCTCGGGCTCGCCCGAGCGATTGAAGTAATCGAGCCCGCGCTCGCGCGCTTCGTCGACGAGATCGCCCGCGGCGTCGGCCTGCGCGGTGCCGGCGACCGGCGCGGCGCCCGACGCGCGCGACGTGTTCGCGTCCGCCGCGCCTGAGTTCGGCGAACTCGGACCGTGCGGCGCGACGCGCGCGTTCGAGGGCTCGGGCGTGGCGGAGTCGCCGCACCCAGCGAGTGCGCAGACCGTCGCCAGCGCGGCGACAGCGAGCCCGCGCGGCGCGAGCGCGAGGTGTTGCCGGAACGACCGGTCGCTTCGGTTTCGGCGGTTCGTGGTCCGCTGGCTCATCGTCGGAGGGATCGGTGACGGCTGGATCTGGGCCGTGTGGATCAAAGTCGAGGCGCGCACGCGGCGAACCACTCTAAGGTGGGGCCGCGCGCCGACCTCGGCGGAATTCGGGGTCGCCGAGCGCCGGTGCGCGAGCCCCGGGCGCTCGCCGGTCCCGCTGCGGCCGGCGGGGCGTGCTTCCGGCCCGTGCCGCCGACGCAGGCGACGGCGATGAGCGCGGCGGGGGCGGCACCGGGCGGCACGGGCGGCAAGCGCGGCAAGGACGGCGGATTGACCGCTCGGCGCCGAGGCCTTACCCTCCTCGCCCTTCGAAGCCCCGCGGCGCGAGCCGGCGGGCGCCTCCGTGTTCGGCGCACGGCGGGTCGGTCGTTCGAGCTCGATCTCTTCGGGTCGCGAGCTCGTCGTGGGTTTCGTCGAGGCGCCGTGAGTCGATCGCCATTACGCAGCGCAGCAAGAACCTGCTCGAGGCTTTCAAGCACGCGAGCCAAGCCGCCAAGCCGGCCGAGCGCGGCGCTCCCGCGCCGCAGGCCGCTCCGTCGGCGCCGCGCGCGCCGGCGCCGCCGGCTGCGCCCACTCCGACCGCGAACACGCCGGTCGCGCCGCGCGCCACTCCAGTCGTCCAACCGGGTCCGGCGTCCGCCGCGGCGGCCACGCATCCCGAGAGCGCGAAACCCGCCGCCTCGTCCACGTCCGCCGCGACTCCCGCGCCCGCTGCGCGCCGCGCGAAGCTCGGTCCGCAGAGCCTGCAACCGCTCGCGTTGCTCGCCGGCGCTCTCGTGCTGCTCTTGGTCGGCGTCTTCTTCCTCGGCCGCTGGAGCGTCGGCGCGTTCTCGAGCGTCAACGCGGGCGCCCGCGACGAGCGTCCGTCGCTCGAATCCGCGCTCGGCGCAGGCGCTGCGTCGCCGGCCGCAGAGTCGCCCGAGGACTCGCCCGGGGCGTCGCGCGAGGTGTCGGCACGCGCCGCTCCGACGCCGAAGGATGGCGGCGCGGCGAACGCCGCGTTGCTCGAACGTCCGCAGACGCTCTCCGCCGCCGATGCCGCGCTGCTCGACCCGGCGAACCGCTACACGATCACGGCGATCTCGTACGACGCGAACGAACGCAACCTCGCGCTCGCGAAGGCGGTCGCCGCGCACTTCGCGAAGCGCTCGTTGCCGGTGTGCACGCCGTACCAGCGCGACAAGAAGCTCTTCGTCGTCGTCGGCGCCGCGCCGAACACGACGCAGCTCGAAGACCTGAAGCGCGCCGTCAACAACATGGACTCGCCCAACGGCCAGAAGGGCGAGTTCGCGTCGGCCTACATCACGCCGATCGACACCATCGTCCAACGGAAGCCCTGAGCGCTCGTTCGCGAGCCCGCGCGCTTCCGACCGTCCAAGCGAAACCAAAGAACCCGTCGCGAGCGTCGCTCGCCAGCCACCAGATCCCAAGCCATGTCGATCCACTCCAGTCTCCGCGGCTCGAGCTCCCTCGTCGGCGAGCGCAGCGTCCTCACGCGCCAAGAGCGCATCCTCCAACTCGAGAAGGCCGGCAAGTTCGACGCGTCCAAGCGTTCGGCGCTCGGTCTGCCGAAGGTGCGCACCAAGTTCCGCATCGCGGGCGCGAAGAAGGCCGAGAAGCCGAAGGCCGAAGGCGCTGCCGCCCCGGCCGCGGGCGCCGCTGCCGCCGCGCCGGCCGCCAAGAAGGAAGCCGCCGCGCCGGCCAAGCCGGCGAAGAAGTAGTTCGCGCGCGCCAGCTCGTTCTCCGGGAGGCGCGAGCCTCCCGGTTTCGTCTGCGCCGCCGACTCGCCGAACGCCATGCGCTCTTCCTCCGCGCTCGCGCCGGTGATGGAAGTCTTCGCGTCGATCCAAGGCGAAGGCGCCTATGTCGGCGAGCCGCAGACGTTCCTCCGGCTCGCGGGTTGTCCGCTGCGCTGCCGTTGGTGCGACACGCCATCGTCGTGGCGCGTGAAGCCCGACGCGCGCGTGCGCGTTGCCGGGCGTGAACTCGGCGGCCGTGACGTGGCCGCGAACGACGCGCCGACGAATTTCGCGACGCCGCTCGTCGCAGCGTGTTGGATCAAGGAAGCCGAAGCCGGCGGCGTCGCGCGCACGGTCAGCGTCACGGGAGGCGAGCCGCTGCTCTGGCCGGAATTCCTGCTCGGCTTGCGGCCGTTGCTCGGCGCGCGGCGCATGCACCTCGAGACCGCCGGGGCGCATCCGCGGACGCTCGCGCGTGTGCTCGAGCTCTGCGACCACGTCAGTCTCGACCTGAAGCCCGACCTCGATCTCGACGCGCCAGAAGAACTCGACGCGCCGGAAGAACTCGACGCGCCGGAAGAACTCGACGCGCAACAGTCCCTTGGCGGCGAAGTGCTCGAGCGAGCTCCGCGCACGCGCGACGAGTGGCGCGCCGCGCGCGAAGCATGTCTCGAGCTCGTCCGCGACCGCGACGCGTGCGGCAAGATCGTCGTCAACGGCGAGCGCAGCGCCGCCGATTTCGTCGGGCTCTTCGACGAAGTCGAGCGCGTGAACCCGGCGTTGCTCGTCGTGCTGCAGCCCGTGACGCCGCTCGGCGGCGCGATCGCGCCCTCGCGCGAGTTGCTCGAGTGCCTGATCGATCTCGCGTACGAACGAGAACTCACGGTGCGCGTGCTGCCGCAAGTGCATCGCGCGTTGCGTGTGCCCTGAAGGCGTGCGCAACGCCGTCGATTTGTGATCCGTGAGGCTTGGACCTACTCTGTGCGGCCCTGCGTCGCCCGTCATGACCGAAAACTCCGCTCCGAACCCTGCGCGTTTGCCGCGCCTCGCGATCGTCGGCCGGCCGAACGTCGGCAAGTCGACGCTCTTGAATCGCTTGTGCGGCAGCCGCGTGTCGATCGTCGAGCCGACGGCCGGCGTCACGCGCGACCGCGTCAGCGTCCCGTCGCGCATTCCGACGCACTGGGGCGAGCGCTGGGTCGAAGTCACCGACACCGGCGGCATCGGCATCGTCGACCGTGACGACCTCGGCGCCGACGTCGAGCGCCAAGTCGCGTTCGCGGTCGAGCTCGCCGACGTCGTGCTGTTCGTCGTCGACGCGCGCGAGGGGCTGATGCCGCTCGACAAGGCGGTCGCCGATCGACTGCGCGGGCTCGCGAAGCCGGTGCTGCTCGTCGTCAACAAAGTCGACGCGAAGGGCGTCGAGTGGGAGATCGAGAGTTTCCGTCGCCTCGGCGTCGGCGAAGGGCCGTTCGCGATCAGCGCGCAAGGCGGCGAAGGCGTCACGGACCTGTGTCTGCGCATCAGCGAGCTCCTGCCCGGCGAGACGAGCGACCTCACGCCGCCGCCGCCGGTGATGAAGCTCGCGGTCGTCGGTTGCCGCAACGCCGGCAAGTCGACGTTGATCAACGCGTTCGCGGGCGAAGAGCGGATGATCGTGTCGGAGATCCCGGGCACGACCCGCGATTCGGTCGACGTGCGTTTCGAGCGCGACGGCCGGACCTTCGTCGCCATCGACACTGCCGGCGTGCGCAAGAAGTCGAAGATGCAGGACGCGATCGAGTTCTTCTCGGACGCGCGCAGCTTGAAGGCGATCCGCCGCGCGGACGTCGTCGTGCTCTTGTTCGACGTCTTCCAACCGCTCTCGCAGCTCGACAAGAAGCTCGCGCGCTACTGCGTCGACCACTACAAGCCGGTGATCCTCGCCGCGAACAAGTGGGACCTGGTCGAAGGCCAGAACACCCGCGAGGAGTTCGTCGAGTACGTGCGCAAGGAGCTCTCCGGCATGGCGCACGCGCCGCTCGTCTTCATGACGGCGAAGGAGAGCCGCGGCATCGGCGAGGTCCTGCGGCTCGCCGAGGAAATGTGGGAGGAGAGCCAGATCCGCGTGCCGACCGCCGAGCTCAATCGAGTGCTCGCGCGAGCCGCCGAATCGCGCTCGCCGTCGTCGCAGGGCCACCGCGTGCGCATCTACTACGCTACGCAGATCGAAGGCACGCCGCCGACGTTCGTCGTCTTCGTCAACGACAAGAAGCTGATCAACAAGGACTACATCCGCTACCTGACGCACCGCTTGCGCGACGAGTTGCCGTTCAAGCGCGTGCCCTTGCATCTCGTGCTGCGCGACCGCGAGCGCAGCGAGGAGGACTCGCGCCGATGAATCGCCTGAAGCACGCCTGCGTCCTCGTCGTCGTCGTGGTGCTCGCCGTGTGCGGCGCGAGCTGCAAGTCGGACCTTCCCGCTCCCGAATGGCGCGACGGCGAGGTGACCGCGGCGAGCGAGAACGTGCTGTGGGAAGTCACGGTGCTCGCGCTCGAGAAGGAGGGCTATCCGGTCGGCGCGGGCCTCGATCCGTCGACCGGCGTCGCGCTCTCGGGCTGGAAGAGCTCGCTCGCGCCGTTCAAGGGCAAGGGCTGGCGGGCGCGCGCCCACGTCAAGTACGAACGCACCGCTCCGGGTCGTTACCGCGTCGACGTGCGGGTCGAGAAAGAGCTCAATCAGGACCTCGCGCGGCCGCTCGATCCGAGCTACGCGCAGTGGGAACCGACCGCCGACGACGCCGAGCGGGCCCAGGTGCTCCTCCAGCGCATTCGTTCGTACCTCGGCGGCGAGATCGAAGTCGCCGACCCGCGGAAGAAGCGCTTCGGTTCCTGAACCGGCGCTCGGCGGCGCCGGAAAACGCTTGGCTCTCGCCTCACCGAGAGCCAACCTCTGGCGCCGAGCACGGCGCATGCGAGCGACGCCCGACATCGAAGACGCACGGTGGGTCGATGCGGGTCCGTCGTCGCTCGCGCGCAAGCTCGGCGCGGGCTTCGTGCAAGCCTTCGTCCTGCCGCGCACGGTGCTCGCCCGCCGCGAGCTCCTCGTCGCCGGCGTGCGCCGCGAACTCGCCGCGCGGTACTCGGGCACGTGGCTCGGCCGCGCGTGGACGCTCGCGACGCCGCTCGTGCTCTTCTGCGTCTACTACTTCCTCTTCACGCGCATCTTCGGGTTCCGCCTCGGTGACTTGCCGGACTCGCAGCGCGCCGCGCTCGGCGTGTGGATGTTCCTCGGCCTCGTCGCGTGGACTGGCTTCGCGGAAGGCGTCGCGCGCGCGAGCACGGTGCTCGTCGAGAACGGCACGTTGATCAAGAAGCTCGCGTTCCCCGCCGAGCTCCTGCCGCTCGAATGCGTGCTCGCGAGCGCGCTCGTGCAGTGCCTCGGTTTCGGCGTGTTCGCGCTCGTCGCGTCGTTCGCGGGCCTTTGGCCGCCGCCGGGGATCGCGCTCGCCTGGTGCCCGGTGATCCTCGGGTTGCAGCTCGTCTTCGCGTACGGCCTCGCGTTGGCGCTTTCCGCCGCGACGGTCTTCGTGCGCGACGTCGCCGCCGGGCTCGGGCTCGTGCTGACGCTCTGGATGCTCGCGACGCCGATCTTCTGGATCCCGGCGCGCGAGATGCTGCCCGGCATCGACGAGTGGCTCCCTTGGCTCGAGCTCAACCCGCTCCACTCGCTCGCCTACGCGTGGCGCGCCGTGTGGATGTCGAACGAGCCGGCGCTGGTCTTCCAGAGCTCGATCGCTCGAGAGCTCGCGCACTTCGCGCCGTGGGCGCTCGCGAGCTATTTCTTCGGTGCGACGCTGTTCGCGTGCACGAAGCGGCGCTTCGCCGACGAGGTGTGACGTGGCGGCCGCGATCGAGATCGAAGGGCTCGGCAAGGCCTATCGGCGTTATGCGAGCGGCGCGGATCGCGTGCTCGAAGCGGCGAGCCTCGGCCTCGTGCGCCGGCACGCCGAGTTCTGGGCGCTCGCCGACGTCACGGCGACGATCGCACGCGGCGAATCGTTCGGGCTCGTCGGCGCGAACGGCGCGGGCAAGTCGACGCTGCTGAAGCTGCTCGCGGGCACGACGTTCCCGAGCAAGGGGCGCTTTCGCGTGCACGGCCGGCTCGGAGCGTTGCTCGAGCTCGGCGCGGGCTTCCACCTCGAGCTCTCGGGCCGGGAGAACCTCGCGCTCGCCGGCGCGCTGCTCGGGCTCTCGCGCCGCGAGCTGCGCGAGAAGGAAGGCGCGATCCTCGACTTCGCGGAACTCGGCGAGTTCGTCGACGCTCCGGTGCGCACCTACTCGACCGGCATGGCGGTCAGGCTCTCGTTCGCGCTCGCGACCACGATCGATCCCGACGTGCTGATCATCGACGAAGTGCTCGCGGTGGGGGATCTCTACTTCCAGAAGAAGTGCGTCGACCGCGTGCTCGACTTCCAACGCCGCGGCAAGACGATCGTCTTCTGCAGCCACAGCCTCTACGACGTGCGCAACCTGTGTGCGCGCGCCGCGTGGCTCGATCGCGGCCGGGTGCGCGCGCTCGGCGACGCCGTGGGCGTGACCAACGACTACGCGACGTTCGAGCGCGAGCTCGGCGAGGCGTCGCCCGGCGAGCGCTCGACCAGCGCGACGGCGCCGCCCGCCGGTCTGCCGCGCGTGCTAGCCGCGCAGTGCGTGCGGCCCGGCGGCGAGCCCGTGCGCGAGCTCGCCGCCGGAGAAACGCTCGCCGTGCGCGTGTGGTGGGAGAATCCCGAGCCCGCGCGTTTCCCGCTGCAGCTCGGGCTCGGATTCCTGCGCCAGGACAAGACGTTGGTCGCCGCCGCCGCGACGCACGTCGACGGCGTGTCGGTCGATCCGCGTTCGGGCGGCGCCGTGCTCGAGTTCGACGCGCTGCCGCTGCTCGCGGGCTCGTTCACCGTGTTGGTGGTGCTCTTCGACGGCGACGGCGTGCATCGTCACCACGAGTTCGCGTTGCCGGAGCCGCTCGTCGTGCGCGCGCGGACGAAGGAGCTCGGGCTCGTGCGGCTTCCGCACCGTTGGCGGTTCGCGCCGCTCGAGGCGCCCCCGGCTTCCGCGGTCTCCCCGGCGCCGCGCGCGCCGGAGCGCTCGGCATGACGCTGCCGCGCCGACTCTCGGCGTCGATCGTCGACTACCGCGCGGCACGCTTCGCGCGCCACGCCGTGCAGTCGCTGGTCCGCGAGTGGCTCGCCGCGGGCGGCGCACGCGACGCGCTCGACGTCGTCGTCGTCGACAACGCGCCGGGAGTCACGACGCGCGCGGAGCACGCGGCGCTCGAAGCCGCGGGCGCGCGCGTCGTCGTCGCGAGCGAGAACCTCGGCTACGCGCGCGGCGCGAATCTCGCGCTCGAGCATGCGCGCCATCGCGCCGCTGGCGACTGGCTCGCGGTGCTCAACCCCGACGTCGGATTCTTGCCGGGCTCGCTCGCCGCGTTGTTCCGCGGACCGTGGCCGGAGAACCTCGGCGTGCTCGCACCGGCGACCTACGTCGACCCGACGTGCGAGCTCGCGTTGCCGCCGCACCGCACGCCGAGCGTCGCGAGCCTGCGCGCGGAGCTCGTCGCGGAACACGACGTTGGCGCCGCGCGGCGCCTCGCACGCCGGCGCGCGGTGCGCGCCGAGCGCGTGTGGGCCGCGACCGCTCCGCTCGAGCTCTCGATGCTGTCTGGCGCCGCGTTGTTCCTGCCGGCCACGAACCTCGCGCGGCTCAAAGGCCTCTTCGATCCGCGTTATCCGCTCTACTACGAGGACACGGACCTCGCGCGCCGCGTCCGCGCGAGCGGCCTCGCGTGCGTCTTCGAGCCACGCGCACGCCTCGTGCACCACTGGGCGCGCTCGAGCGGCGTCGGCGCGGAGTTCGAAGCCGATCCTCGGGCGCGTTTCCGGATCAGTCTGCGCGCGTACTTCGAGCGTTGGCACGGCGCGGAGGCGGCGCGCGAGATCGAACTCGCCGCGGAGCGCGCCGAGCGACTGCCGAGCGCCGGACGCTGTCCGCCGATCCATCCCGTCCAGGCGCTCGGTGAAGTCGCGGGCGCGCCCGAGCTCGTGTTCCCGCGCGCGGCGCGCTGGCTCGTCGAACTCGCGCTGACGCCGCATTTCCCGCTCGCCGCAGGCGTGCTCGTCGACGGCCGCTCGTGGCGGCTCGGGCCGCGCGCGTGGGAGTGGCTCTTCCCGGGCCGCTACTTCGTGCGCGCGCTCGACCGCGACTCGTTCGAAGTCGGCGGCGCGTGGTCCTTCGACAAGACGACTCCGGCGCGGCAAGATCCGTTGACGCTCGACGAGACCGCGCGTGATCGCGGCGGTTGGTGAGCGTCTCCACGCATGCCGAGTCCGTCGCCCAGAGCCGCGCTCACCGCGCCGTTCGAGTTGCCGCGGGCGAGCCGTGTCGTCGTGCTCGCGCCGCACGCCGACGACGACGTGTTGGGGCTCGGCGGCGCGCTTGCGTTGCACGCGCGGCGCGGCGCCGACGTGCGGGTGCTCGTCGCGTTCGACGGTCGACTCGGGCTCGCGGCGGGCGTCGATCCCGAGGTGCGTCGTGACGAAGCGCGCGCGGCCGGCCGCGAGCTCGGCATCGCGCACTACGAGTTCTGGGACTACCCGGAAGGGCACGAGCCGACGGCGCCGGAGCTCGCGGCCGCCGGCGAGCGGCTCGCTCGGCACTTCGAAAGCACCGCGCCCGACTTGGTCTACGCGCCGTGGCCGGGCGAAGCGCACGTCGACCACCGTGCTCTCGCGCGAGCCTTCGATCGGGCGCTCGCGGCGTTGCCCCGCGGCGGCGCGGCGCTCGCGGACCGCACGTTCGGTTACGAAGTGTGGAGCGCGTGCGCCGCGCAGTACGTGCTCGACGTCACGGCCGTGTGGGACGTGAAGCTCGCCGCGCTCGGCAGGCACGTTTCGCAGCTCGCGGAGGGCAAGCTCGTCGCGCTCGCCGAAGAGAACGCGCGTCGCGCCGGTGCGCGGCTCGGCCCCGGGCGGTTCGGCGAGGCGTTCGTCGCCTGGCGGACTCTCCTCGACGAGGCGGGGAGCGCGCAACGATGAAGGTCGCGTTCGTCAGCCAGCTCGATCCGCAGGAGTTCCAGGGCGGGACCGAACTCGTCGTGCGCGCGACGTTGCGAGCGCTCGCCGCGCGTGGGCACGACGTGCGGCTCGTCGTCGGCACGCAGCGGCCGAGCGTCCGGCCGGAGCTCGTCACTGCGACGCTCGACGGGATCCCGGTCGTCCGCGTGCCGCGCCTCGCGCACGAAGTGTACGACCTCGAGATCCTCAGGCCGCGGCTCGCGCACGCGGTGCTCGAAGCGGTGCGCGGCGTCGACATCGTGCACGTGCACCACTGGTTCACGCTGTCGTCGAACCTCGCGCGCACGCTGTCCGAGGAAGCTCCCGTGGTGATCACGCTGCACGACGCGTTCGCGACGTGCCCGCGCTTCTTCCGGCGCTCGCCCGATCCCGCGCTCGCGTGTCCGCCGCCCGACGAGTTCGCGGCGTGCGCGCGGTGCGTCGCTCCGGACGCGCCCGGAATCCCAGCGGGCGAGCTCGAACGGCGGCTCGCGGCTCGCGCGCGCTCGTTCGCCGCCGAACTCACCGTCGCACGCGCCGTGCTGGCGCCGAGCCGGGCGCACGCCGCCGCGCTCGCACCGTACGTGCAACGGGCCAGTGTTCGCGCGTTCGACCGGATCCAGGTGATCGAGCCCGGGCTCTGCCGCGAGCTCGCGCGCGTCGCGAGACCCGACGGCGCTGCGACCGCGCCGCTCGTCGTGCTGCACTTCGGCAACTTGAGCGAAGCCAAAGGCACGCTCGACCTCGTCCGCGCGCTCGCGCCGTTCCCGCCGGGCGCGTTCGAACTCCGGTTGCTCGGCCCCGCGCTCGAGCCGGACCTCGGCGCGCGCATCGAGCGCGACCGCGGCGCGCTCGCGGTCCGGCGTCAAGGAGCGTACGGCGAGCGCGAACTCGAAGCGGCGGCCGTCGGCGCGGCGCTCGGCGCCTTTCCGTCGCGGCTCGCCGAGAGCTACGGCCTCGTCGTCGACGAAAGCCTCGCCCTCGGGCTCCCGTCCTGGGTCTCCGACCGCGGCGCGCTCGGCGAGCGGCTCCACGGTGCAGGGCGGGTGTTGCCGGCGGGCGACGTCGCGGCCTGGACGGCGGCGTTCGAGGCATTACGCTCTCTGCCTTCGATGCTCGACGAAGAACAGAGACGCATCCCGCCGCAGCCGCGCCGCGCGGCGGATGCCGCCGCGGAGCTCGAGGCGCTCTACGTCTCGATCGCCGGAGCGCGTCGGCGATGAGCGACGGGTTCCCGCCGCTCGCGCCGTTCGCGAGCTTCCCGCGCCGCGTGCTCGTGTTCGCGCCGCACCCCGACGACGAAGTGCTCGGCCTCGGCGGCACCCTCGCGTTGCACGCCGCCCGCGGCGACGCCGTGCGCATCGTGATCGCCACCGACGGCGCCGCGGGCCTCGAAGGCGCGGACCGCCAGCGCGTGGCCGAACTTCGCGCCGCGGAGTCGCGCGCGGCGGCGCGTGAGCTCGGGCTCGACGACGTGCGGTTCCTCGAGTGCCCCGACGGCGGGCTCGACAAGGAACCTGCGCTCGCCGCGAAGCTCGCCGCCGTGATCGCCGAGTTCGCGCCGGACGCGGTCTACCTGCCGTCGCCGTTCGAGTACCACGCCGACCATCGCGCGCTCTCCGCCGTCGGCGCGAGCGCGCTCGGCGCGAGTTCGGCCGCCGAAGTGCTCTTCTACGGGGTCAACGTGCCGCTCGCGCACGGCGTGCTCGTCGACATCACTGCGGTCCGCGCTCGGAAACGCGCCGCGCTCGCGCGTTTCGCGAGCCAAGCCGAGCGGATCGAGCTCGTCGCTCGCGCCGAGGCGGCCGACCGTGCGCGCACCGTCAACTGCGACGTGCCGGGCGTCGAGGCTCTCGAAGGCTTCGTGCGCGCCGACGCCCGCCGCGCGGCGCGCGTGCACGCGCGACTCGCTGCTGCGGCGAGCGCGACGGCCGTTGCGGGTGCGACGAGCGCAGGCGGTGAACGTCGGCCGCAAGTGACCGCCGTGATGACGTCCTTCAACAAGAAGAAGGACGTGCTGGAGAACGTGCGCGCGCTGCGCGCCCAGACCGTGCCCTTCGCCGCGATCGTCGTCGTCGACAACTGCTCGTCCGACGGTACCGTCGAAGCGCTCGAAGCGGAGTTCGAAGGTCTGACGGTCGTGCGCATGCCGCACTCGGGCTACGGCGCGTGCGAGACGTTCAACATCGGCTTCGCGACGGCGACCACCGAGCTCGTGGCGATCCTCGACGACGACGTCGTGCTGCCGCCCGATTGGGTCGAGCGGATGACCGCGCGGCTCGAGCGCGAGCCTCTGACCACCGCGATCGTGTCGTGCGAAGTCGAAGAGCCCGGCATGCCGCCCGGGTACCTCGAGCAGGAACACTTGAAGCGCGAGCGCTACATGAGCACGTTCCGCGGTTGTGCGTCGCTCGCGCGGCTCGACGCGTTGCGCAAGGCGGGTTATTACGACGCGCGGCTCTTCATCTACGGCAACGAGCGCGACTTGACGTGTCGCTTGTTGAACCTCGGCTATCGCGTGTTGCAGTACCCCGACGTGCGTGCGTTCCACAAGACGCCGTTCGGCATCAAGATGGGCAAGCGCAGCCTCTACTACCACGCGCGGAACGCGTGGCTCTCGATGCTGAAGTATGCGCCGGCCGGTGATCTCGTGCGGTTGCCGTGGCTCGTGCTGACGCGCGTCATCCTGCGCGGCTCCGAGCGCGAGCAGGCGGGCAAGGTCGCCGACGCGACCGGCACGATCGGCATCGGCAAGAGCTTGCGCGAGACGCCCGGCGCGTGGTGGGTGCTCGTCAAGGCCGCGTTCGGCGTGCTCGCGCAGGTGCCGTACTGCTTGAAGCACCGCGCGCCGTGCCACGCGCCCGACTTCGAACTGCCGCTCAAGTGAGCTCCGCCGATCGCACGCCCGCGCGCGCAACCGCCGAGGACCGAGAGGGCTCGGAGCGCGAGGCCGCGGGCCGCGAGTCCGCCGCCGCGTTCGCCAGCGAGCGCGCCGACGAGTTCGCGCGCATCACGGCGGTGGTCGTCAACTACAACGGCGCGGAGCACCTGCCGCCGTGCCTCGAAGGCCTCGCCGCGCAAGGCGCGCGCATCGAGCGCACGATCGTCGTCGACAACGCGTCGACCGACGGCTCGCGCGAGCTCGTGCGCGAGCTTTCGCCGACGGCCGAGGTGCTCGCGCTCGCGGAGAACCACGGACCGTGCCCGGCGCGCAACGCCGGCTTGCGCGCCGCGACGACGCCGTGGGTGCTGCTCGTCGACAACGACGCCGTGTTGACCGCCGGCGTGCTCGAGAAACTGGTCGTCGCCGCGCGTTCGCGCCCCGACGTCGCGCTCGTGCAGCCGCGCAGCGTCTTCGCGACCGAAACGACGCGCGTGCACTACGACGGAGGCGAGCTCCACTACGTCGGACTCTTCGCGCTGCGCAACTTCTACGTCCCGCTCGATCGGGCGCGTGGTTCGGGCACGTTGACGGTCGGCGGCGCCGTGTCGGTGGCGTTGCTCGTGCGCCGCGAGCTCGTGCTCGCGCTCGGCGGCTTCGACGAACGTTACTTCATCCTGTTCGAGGACCTCGATCTGTCGTTCCGCGTGCGCGCGGCGGGGCACACGATCCTCTCGGTCGAAGACGCGTTGTGTCTCCACCGCGGCGGCACGCCGGGCATCAGTTTTCGCGCGAAGGCGAACTACCCGCGCTCGCGCGCCTTCTACCACTCGCGCAATCGTTGGTACTTCCTCGACGCGAACCTCGCGCGGCGCACGTTGTTCGTCACGGCGCCGGCGCTCGTGCTCTACGAGGCCGTCTGGCTCGCGTTCTGCGCGAAGGAGCGGACGCTCGGCGGTTGGTGGGCCGGGAAGCTCGCGTTCCTCCACGATTCCGCCGGGCGTCGTGCGGCGCGCGAACGCGCTCGCTCGGTGCGGCGCGTGAAGGATCGCGAGCTGCTGGTCGGCGGACCGCTCACCATCGCGCCGCAGCTCTCCGAGCGCGGCGCCGCGGCCGCGTTCCTGCGCGTGCTCGATCGGGCGTTGCAGTTCTGGTGGAAGCTCGCACGGCCGCTCGCCGGTTGAGTGCGTCGCGGCGCGGGGGCGCATAGAATCCTCCGCCCGCGATGAAGGTCCTGCTCGTCGTCCACAACTTCCTGCCGAAGCACGCGGCCGGGACCGAGGTCTACACGTTGCAGCTCGGACAGGAGCTCGCGCGGCGCGGCCACGAAGTCGTGGTCTTCACGGCGGAGAAGGACATCTCGCTCGTCGACTTCTCGGTGCGCGAACGCGAGTACGGCGGGCTCCGAGTCGTCGAGCTGATCAACAACTTGCACTATCGCGCGCTCGGCGAGACGTGGGACGACCCGCGCGTCGACGCCGTGTTCGTCGAGTGGCTCGAGAAGCTCGCGCCGGACGTCGTGCACTTCCAGCACCTCTGGTACCTCTCGATCGGCTGCGTCGAAGCGTGCGCGGAGCGTTACGTGCCGACGCTCTTCACGCTGCACGACTACTGGTTGCAGTGCGCTCGTTACGGCCAGCGCGTGCACGCCGACACTTCGATCTGCCACACGATCGAGTTCCGTCGCTGCGGGGAGTGCCTCGCGAGCTTCAAGTTCGCGCAGTCGTCGACCGAACGGCGACTCGCGACGTGGATCGCGCGGGTGCGCGGCGCGACCGGCGTCGACCTCGGTCCCGCGGCGCGCGGCGCGGCGAAGTTCGCGCGTGGACTCAAGGATGGCCGAGCAGAACCGCGGGCGGTCGATCTCGAGCTCGCCGACGAGCTCGCGCGCGCCGTCGCCGAACGCGACCGCGCGTTCCGCGAACGGTTGGTGCCGAACGTCCACCGCTTCCTCTCGCCGAGCCATTTCCTGCGCGAGCGCTTCGTCGAGTGGGGCATTCCTCCGGAGCGCATCCAGTTCCTGCGCACCGGGATCGACCTCTCGCGTTTCGGGCGCGTCGAGCGCACGCGCGGCGAGAAGCTGCGCGTCGCGTTCCTCGGCACGCTCGCGCCGCACAAGGCGCCGCACCTCCTGTTGCAGGCGTGGGCACGGCTCGCGCCCGAGCTCAGCGCGCGCGCCGAACTCTCCTTGTACGGACCCTTCCAACACAATCACGAGTACGTCGCGGAACTCGAGCGCCTCGCTCGCGAAGTCGGCGCGAAACTCGCCGGGCCGCTCGCGCGCGCCGAAGTGCCGCAGGCGCTGTGCAACACCGATCTGCTCGTCGTGCCGAGCGTGTGGTGGGAGAATTCGCCGCTCGTGATCGTCGAAGGCATCGCGACGCGCACGCCGATGCTCGTCAGCGACCTCGGCGGGATGGCCGAACTCGTCGTGCCGGGACATTCGGGCTATCACTTCAAGGTCGGTGACGTCGAGGACCTCGCGCGGCAGCTCGCCGCGTTGATCGGCGACCGCTCGAAGCTCGACGAGCTCTATCGCGAACCCGAACCGATCAAGAGCGTCGCGCGCGACGCGGAGCAGATCGAAGAGCTCTACTTCGACGCGATCGACGCGCTGCGCGCCGCACGGCTCGCGAGGGACGCTTGAAGGTCCTCTTGGTCGTGCACGGGTTCCCGCCGGAGCTCGTCGGTGGGACCGAGGACAGCGTGCAGCGCGAAGCGCTCGAACTGCTCGCCGCCGGCGACGACGTCTGCGTCTTCGCGGGCACCTTCGCGGAAGGGGGCGAAAGCGAGCTCGTCGAACCGACGACCGGGCGGCGCGCGCGTGTCGTGCGCGTGGCGCGTGCGGACCTCTTCGCGGATCACTGGCACAAGACGCTCGCTCCGGCGGTGACGCGCAGCTTCGTGAGGCTCGTGCGCGAGTTCCGCCCGCACGTCGTCCACGTGCACCATTGGATCCGGCTGAGCCGCGACCTCGTGCTCGCGGCGGCGCGCGAGCGCGTTCCCGCGGTCGTGTCGCTGCACGACGCTTGGACGACGTGTCCGCTCGCGTTCCGAGTCGAGACCGAACACGCGACGGCGTGCGACGCGCCGGTCGGACCGCATCCGTGTCTCGCGTGTGCCGCGCGCATCGGTCCGCGCACGCGGTGGGTGAAGCGCGAGCAGGAGTTCATCCTGCTCGCCGAACGGCAATCGGCGCTCGCCCGCGAGCTCGCGCTCGCGCGCTGCATCTTCGTCCCGACGCTCGCGCATCGTGGGCTGCTCGAGCGGCACGGCGCGTTGACGCGCGGCGACGCACGCGTGCGCGTGCTCGCGCCGCGGCCCGCCCCGACGCTCGCGGAGCTCGGCGGCGGGGCCGGCCACGAACGAGGCGGCGAGTCGGGCGGCGCACCTGGCGGGCCGCGCGGCTCGCCCCGCCGCGCACCGGCGGAGGAGGGCCGGCTGGTGCTCGGTGTGCCCGGTCACTTGATGCCGCACAAGGGCCAGGACCTGGTGCTCGACGCCTGCGCGCGGCTTGGCGGAGAAGTCGACGTCGAACTGCGTTTCGCGGGCGCCGACGCGGAGCCGAACTTTGCGCAGCGCTTGCGTGAACGAGCGGACCCGGCTCGCACGCGGTTCTTCGGTGGCTACACCCGCACCGCACTCGCCTCGCATCCCGTGAGCGACGTGCACGCGTGGGTGCTCGCGAGCCGCGCGCGCGAATCGTACGGCCTCGTCCTCGACGAGGCGCGTGCGCTCGGCCTGCCGTGCGTCGTCGCGGACCACGGTGCGTTGGGCGAGCGCGCGCGCGAAGGCGGCGCGTCGAGGTTCGTGCCCGGCGACGCCGCGGATCTCGCCCGGGCGCTCACCGAACTCGCGCGCGCAAACGGCCCGTGGGCCGGCCTCGCGACGCGCGCCGCAGAGCTCGGGCGCGGCGCGCAGACGGCGGGCGCGTGGCGCGCCGCGCTGCAGAGCGGTCTCGAGCTGGCGCGCGAGAGCGCCGTGCCCGAGGTCCGCGCGGAAGAGTGGTTCGAAGCGCGGGTCGCCCAAGCGTTCCTCGACGCGTGGGACGATGGGGTCCGACGCGGAGGTCCCGCGTGAAGCGCGTCTTCGTTCCGTTGCTGTTCCTCGTCGCGGCGTGCGGCGGGCCGCGTGAGGGCGCGGGCGATCTCGTCGGGGTCGAGCGTCTGCCCGAAGAGCGCCGCGCGCTGCTCGTCGCGTACGGTTCGGGCGGCGATGCGTGGGAGGCGGCGCGCGCGGCCGCGCTCGCGGACCCCGCGGCGACGCGCTTCCTCGTCGAGAACCTGATGCTCGAGATGATGCGGTCGTACGACGCGTTCGCGGCGCGCACCGATCCTCGCGCGCACGCCGCGTTCGTGCGCGCCGAGGAGGAACTGGCTCGGCTCGGCGCCGCGGCGGCGCCGGAGCTCGTGGAACTCGGCGCCGTCGGCGACGGCATCGTGGCGGACCTCGCGACGCGGACGCTCGTGCGCATCGGCCGCGACGCGCTCGCACCGACGGTCGGCGCCCTCGAGCGGCCCGATCCACGCGTGCGGCGGCGCATGGCGGAGCTGCTCGGCCGGTTGCCGCACGGGGGCGACGGCGAAACCGAGGTGCGGGAGGCCCTGCGCCAGCGGATCCTCGGCGACGACGAATGGATCGTCCGGGCCGAGTCGGCGCGAGCCTTGGGCCTGCGCGGCGCACGGGACACCGAGACTCGCGCGACGCGGCTCGTCCTGGAACGGGCGATCGTCGACGACGACCCCGCGGTCCGGCGCTCCGCAGCGGAGGGGCTCGCGGCGCTGGGCGATCCCGAGGCGATTCCGGCGCTGGCGAACGCGCTCTCCCGGGCGGTCTCGGACGGCGACGTCAAGCTCGTCACCACCGTAGAACGTTCGCTCTCGACGCTCGCCGGCGACCGTCGCTCCCGGACGCCGCAGCAGTGGCTCGACTTCTGGCGTGAACGCAGGTCGAAACGCGAGCGTCGCTGACTCTCACGACCCGTTCGGGGGGGCTCCATCGCTGCCTGCGCGGCGTTCGTGCGCGACTTGGGGACCGGCGGAGTTCTCTGCTCCACGCGTGGCTTTCGGCGCGGCGAAGCTACACTCCAGGGACTCGCAATGCGCGCTGCGACACGCGAGACACGAGTCCGATGAACGACTGGAAGATCGAACGACGCCACGCGAGTTGCGTGGGCTGCGAACGCGCCTTCGACGAAGGTGAGCGGCACTTCTCCGCACTCGCCGTGCGCGGCGACGCGCTGTTGCGCGAGGATCGGTGCGTCGGTTGTTGGAAATCGAGTTCGGCCTCGGATTGCCTGTTTTGGTGGCGAACTCGGCACTTTGCGGACAAGCGCCGCGGCGTGCAGTTGAACCTCGAGGCGCTCGAGCAACTCTTCTTGCACCTCGAAGGCAAGCCCGAGCAAAAGCTCCGGGAACTCCGTTACGTGCTCTGTCTCATCCTGCTGCGCAAGCGACGACTCAAGGTGCGACAGATCGTGCGCGACGCGCACGGTGAGTCGTTCGTCGTCTACCGGCCGAAGCACGCCGAGTCGTTGTCGGTGTACGTCTTCGACTTCACCGCGCAGCGCATCGACGAGTTGCGCGCCGAGTTGCAGCACATCTTCGACGGCGCCGAACCCGAAGCCGCCTTTGGCGACGGTGCGTTCGGAACGTCGTCGACGGACACCGCTTCCGGCGACGACGAGACGGTGACCGGCGACGGGCCAACCGCCGCCGAGTCCGACCCGCTCTCGTACTCCGCCGCGGGGGGAGCGACGACCCTCGCCGATTGACTCCGTCGGGCCGCGCCCGGCCCGACCTCGCTCTTTCCCACCTCGGTTCGCCGATCCCCCGAAAGGGTGTTGCAGCCCCGCCAAGCGCCAGCGGTCGATGCCGAAATGGCTCGCTGGGCCGGTGGGCTGCGGAAGCCACCACAATTAGTTGTGGTAGGCGGCCCAAAAAGCCGCCTCGGCTACCACTGGATGGGTAGTCAAGCCCTCGGGTTCCTTGGTCGGCAGCCGTCGTCCCAAGTGTCGTCGGACTCACGACTTCCGACGAAAAAAAGTCTGGGAACAGCTTGCGGGTCGCACGGTGGGGCAGCAAACTACCCGCGTGGTGGAGAGTGGTGGTCGGTGGGGGAAGCACGGACTCGGGCGCGTCTCGAGTCTCCAGGGCGTGAGGTGCGGGTTGTTCCGCGCGTACACCGCCCGGGTCATCGCCTCCAACTCGGCCAGGGCGACACGCCCGGACTCGCCGCTCGAGGCGGCGAGCCGCTCGGCAAGTTTCGGAGTGGGGGTGCGCGATGTGGCTCGGTGAGTCGTCGCACACGCTCGACAACAAGAACCGCGTGTTCTTGCCGAAGCGCTTCCAGGACGGACTGGAGCGCAGCGCCGAGGGCAACCTCACGGCGATCCTGACGCGTGGCTTCGAAGGCTGCCTGTTCCTCTTCTCGTCGCGCGGCTTCCAGGCCGTGCTCGAGCGGTTGAACACGCAAGCGTTCGAAGGCGCCGACGCGCGCTTGATGCAGCGGCTCTTCTTCTCGAGCTCCAACGCGCTCGAGCTCGACTCGGCCGGACGCTTGCTCGTGCCCGAGAAGTTGAAGACGCTCGTTGGGATCGACAAGGAAGTGGTGATGGTCGGTGTCATCGATCGCATCGAGATCTGGCCCGCGGAAACGTGGCGAGCGCTCGAGGCGAAACATGGCAACGACTTCGATCGATTGGACCGAGTGATCTGCGGCGACAAGCCGCGTGCGTCCGAACGCCTCAACGGGACCTGACGAGGCGTTCGCGTGCGGACGAAGGAGCGAGTGGAGGTGATCTTGATCGGGCGCGAACGGAGCGACGGCGATTCGGCGCGCGTGCACGTTTCCGTGCTCGCCGACGAAGTCGTCGCCGTGTTCGCGTCGCCGGATGCTCCTCGCGACGGATGGATCGTCGACGGCACCGTCGGGGTCGGCGGACACGCCGCGCGAGTGCTCGACGCATGCCCGTCGTTGCGCGTACTCGGCGTCGATCAGGATCCTGAAGTGTTGCCGCTCGCGCAGGCGAATCTCGCGCGTTTCGGCGAGCGCGCGCGTGTGCGCCGCGGACGTGTGTCGATGCTCGACGAGCTGCTCGACGACGAGGGCATCGAGCGTGTCGTCGGTTGGCTGCTCGACCTCGGTGCATCGTCGCTGCAACTCGATCGGCGCGAGCGCGGCTTCTCGTTCGCGTCCGACGGGCCGCTCGACATGCGCATGGATCCGGACCGCGAGCGCACCGCGGCCGACATCGTCAACACGTGGGACGAGAACGACCTCGCCGACCTCTTCTATCACGAGGGGGGCGAGACGCGCTCGCGCAAGGTCGCTCACGCGATCGTCGAGTTGCGTCGACGCGCGCCGTTCCGGCGGACGCTCGCGCTCGCCGACGTCGTCTCTCGCGCGGTCGGGCGCGGCGCGGCAGGCGACATCCATCCTGCGACGCGCGTGTTCCAAGCTCTCCGACGCGCGGTCAACGAAGAAGGCGAAGAGCTCGTGCGCGGACTCGAAGCTGCGCAACGCTGGCTCGTCGACGGCGGTCGACTGGTGGTGATCTCCTTCCATTCGGGCGAAGACGGCGTCGTCAAGCGCTTCCTCTCCGAGGCGGACGCCGGCGGCGCGTTCCGGATCCTCACCAAGAAGCCTCTGCGGCCGAGCGCTCTCGAAGCGCGCGCCAATCCGCGTTCCCGGTCCGCGTCGCTGCGCGCGGCCGTGCGCGTGCGTCCGCGCCTGCGCGGGAGCGCCGCGGAGGTGCGCGGATGAAGGCCCCGATGTTCGCTTGGGTCTTCGGCGGTTGCGCGTTGCTCGTCGTGCTGGTGACGGCGGCGGTGCAGTCGGAGAACCACGCTCGCGCGAAGCGCCTCGCCGACATCCAGCGGCGCTGCGAGATGATCGAAGCGGCGAACGTGCAGGCGCAGGCCTCGGTCCGCGCGCACGTCTGGGGCGAGCCGAATCGTCCGCTCGCGCAGCGCGGGAAGCGCGGCCCGGCGGCCTCGGGCGCCGGCGCGACGGACCACAAGGCGGTGGAGTAATGAAGCCTTCGCTGTGGCTCGGGGATTCCGCGTCGGGCGTGCGTCCGGCCGGGGCATTCCTGTTGCTCGGCGGAGTGTTCGTCGCGTTGGCGCTCTGGCTCGGCCGGCTGGTGTTCGCCGAGGAGCGCGAAGCGCGTCAACGCGTCGAACGCGATCCCGCGCCGGAGTTCGCGATCGTCGATCGCAACGAGCGGCCGCTCGCGGATTTCGTGCAGCGGCTCGACCTCGTGTGCTCGCCGAACGCGCTGTGGCAGGCGCACACGCCGGAGCAACTCGTCGATCGGCTCGTGCGCGTGCTCGGGCCTGGCTACGACGCCGAGACGCTGCTCGCGCAGCTCCTGCCCGATGCGGAGGGTGGCGTCGTCAAGTGCTCTCCGGCGCTCGATCGCACGCAAGCACTGGCGGTCCAACAGTGGATCGAGTCCGGCGTCGTCGATCCGAAGGATCGGCCCGCGCGCGTCGATGGCATGGCCGTCGTGCCGAACGGCGACGGCACGTTCGCGCTGTGGTGGCGACCGGCGATCGTGTTGTCCAAGGAGACGCGCGCGGCGCACGTGCTGCGCGACACCGACAATCCGCTGCGTTGGACGCGCCGCATCGCCGACGGCATCGCGCGCGCGCTGCGCGGCGAGCGCGCGGCCGGTGACGCGAGCTCGGAGCGCGAGATCGAGACGCAGCGCGCCGAGACGTGGAAGTTCCTGATGCCGACGACCTACCACGTCGCGGTGCGAGGCTTCGACCCCGCGGCGGCGCCGGCGCTCTTCCAACTGCTCAGCGACGAAGGTGTGCTGCACGTGCAGATGCACATCGCGCGCGACCGCAATCGCGTGTACCCGATGGGGGTGCAGCGCGTGCTCGGCGCGTGGGGCTACGTCGAGTTCGCCGCCGCGCGAGCGATCGCGTTGCGCGAAGCCGGCTTCGACCGAGTGCCGCTGCGACGTCCCGACGGTCTGCCGACGGTGACGGCGGACCAAGTCGACGCGCTGCTCGAGCGCACGTACGACGTGCTCGCGTCGCTGCGGCCGGTCAGCGGCCTCGAACTCGCGGCCGCGCGCGAGCTCGAGCGCCCCGATTGGTCGCTCCTCGAGCGGCGCAGCGCGAGCTACACGTTCGAGCGTCACACTCCGATCCGGCGCCGGGACCCCGAAGTCGGTCCGCGCAGCTACTACATCGACTCGAACGAAGCTTCGGAGACGCCTCGGGTCGTCAGCACGCTCGACGCCTACTTGCAGAAGCGTGTCGGCGAAGAGCTCGACGTGTTGATGGAGCGCAATCGTCCGGCGCTGTGCATGGCGCTCGTGATCGACCTTGCGACCGGCGACGTGCTCGCGGCCGATGCGCGCGAGGCGTATCGCTTCGGCGCGTTCGCCCCACTCAAGCACCAGTTCACGCCGGGCTCGACGTTCAAGGTGATCGCGATGGCGATCGCGCTCGACGACGGCCGCGTCGAGCCCGACGAAGTCTTCGACGTCGGCCACGGCGCGTTCGCGCTGCCGGGCCGGATCATCCACGAGGCGGACAACCCCGGGAAGATGGGGCGGGTCACCGCCGCGGAGATCCTCGCGCACTCGCTCAATGCCGGCATGGTCCAGATCGGCCCGCGGGTCGACCCGGCGGTGTTCCGCGGCTACCTCGAACGGCTGCACTACGGCGCGTCGCCGCACGCCGCGCTCGGCCCGGAGAGCTCCGGCATCGTCCCGTCGCTGCCTTGGAAGCCGAACTGGACGCATGCGTCGATCTCGTTCGGTCACGAGCTGCTCGTCACCACGTGGCAGCACGCCGCGGGTCTCGCCACCGTCCTGCGCGGCGGCGAGTACTTGCCGCTGCGCCTCGTGGACGCCGTCGAACAACATGGCGTGCGCTACTTGTTGCCGCGCGCCACGCCCGAGCGCGTGTTCGCGCCGGAGACCAGCGAGAAGGTCCGCGCGATGATGTTCCTCGGCGCGCGTGAAGGCACCGGCAAACCGGTCGCCGGTCCCGACGTGCTGCCCGAGCTCGAAGTCGGCACCAAGACCGGCACCGCCCAGAAAGTGCCGGGCGAAGTCTGCGCCCACGTCGACCTCGCGCACCAGGAGAGGCATGCGAACGAGCGTTCGACGTGCTCGAAGGCGTGCCGCGAAGCCCTCCGTTCGGCGAAGCGCGATCACGCGCACTGCTACACCTCTTCGATGTGCGCGTTCGGCCGCGTGCCGGGCACGGACCGCGAAGTGCTGGTGCTCGTGGTCGCCGACGAACCGCGCAAGGGCAAGTACGGCTCCCGCGTCGCGGGTCCGACGACGATCGCGATCCTCAAGGAAGCGCTCGGCGTCACGCGGCTCGGAGAGAAGCCGGTCGACGCCGTGTTGCCCGGTTTCGCTCCGTCGTCGCTGCTTCCGAGCGAGGCTCCCGATCGCCCGTGGGCGGAGGGGGTGCACTGATGGTCCGCATCCACGAACTCGCGGCGCGCTGCGGCGGCGTCGTCGAAGGGCCGAGCGTCGAAGTCGTCGACGTCGAGCTCGACAGCCGGCGCGTGATGCAGGGCGCCTTGTTCGCGGCGCTGCCCGGCGCGAAGGCCGATGGATCGGCCTACTCACGGGAAGCGATCGCCCGCGGCGCGACCGCGGTGCTCACCCCGACTCGGCTCGAAGGACCCTCAGGGCTCGCGCCGCACGTCGCGCAGTGGATCCACCCCGACGCGCGCCGCATCGTCGGTGCCGCGGCGGCAGAAGTTCACGGCCGGCCGTCGGGCGCGCTCTTCGTCGCCGGCGTCACGGGCACCAACGGCAAGACGACGGTCGCGCACCTCGTCGGCCAACTGCTCGCCGGGTTCGGACGCACGCCCGCGGTGCTCGGCACCGCCGGCAACAAGATCGCCGGCGGCCGTTTCGAGCCTGCGACGCACACCACGCTCGACGCGCCGAGCCTGCAGCGGCTGCTCGCGGCGCATCGCCGTGCCGGCGGAGACTCCGTCGCGCTCGAGATCAGCTCCCACGCGCTCGACCAGGATCGCCACGCCGGCCTCGAACTCGATGTCGCCGTGTTCACGAACCTGACGCGCGATCACCTCGACTACCACGGCGACTTCGAACGCTACGCCGCGGCGAAGGAGAAGCTCTTCTCCGCCCTCGCCTCGCGCGCCAAGCGGACGACCGCCGTGGTCAACGCCGACGATCCGGCATCCGAGCGCATGGCCGCGGCCGCGCGTTCCGCCGGAGCGACGGTCTTCACGTTCAGTACCAGGTCGCGCGCCGACCTATGCGCTTCCGACGTCGTCATCGACCTCGAAGGCACCCAGTTTTCTGTCCACGGGATGGGGATTTCGCGGACACGGGTGTGTTTGCCTTTGTCAGGTCGCTTCAACGTCGAGAACTCGCTTGCGGCTCTCGCCGCGGTACTCGTGTCGGGTGCGAGTCCCTCCCAATGCGTGGAGGGACTCGCAACCGTCTCTCCTGCGCCGGGCCGGCTCGAGTCGGTGCCGACCGGCAAACGTGGCTTCCGCGTCTTCGTCGACTACGCGCACACCGAAGACGCTCTGCGAAAGGTTCTCACGACGTTGCGGGAGAGCCTTGACTCCGACCCTTCGAAAGCAGACAAGAGACGCGGTCGCTTGATCTGCGTCTTCGGTTGTGGGGGCGATCGAGATTCGGGCAAACGCGCTCCGATGGGGCGCGTGGTGAACGAACTCGCCGACGTCGCCGTCGTGACGAGCGACAACCCTCGCAACGAAGACCCTGCGGTCATCATCGACTCGATCCTCTCCGGCATGCGGCCGGCGCGCGCGAGGATCTTGGTCGAGGCTGATCGCCGCGTTGCCATCGAGAAAGCCGTGCTCTCGGCCGAGGCCGGGGACGTCGTGCTGATCGCGGGCAAAGGGCACGAGACGACGCAAACGATCGGGCGCGACGTGATGCCATTCGACGACCGCAAAGTCGCGGTCGCAGCGTTGCCGTGACTTCGTTCCGAGTCCAAGAAATCCTCGATTCGACCGGTGCCGTGCTCGCGCGCGGGGACCTGCGTCGCAAAGTGACCGGCGTCAGCACCGACACGCGCACGCTGCGCGCGGGCGAGCTCTTCGTCGCGTTGTCCGGCGAGAACTTCGACGGCAATCGTTTCGCGGCCCAGGCGGCGCAGAAGGGCGCGAGCATGCTGCTCTTGCGCGGCGCGCCCGGCGACGCGTTGCCCGACCTGCCCGGCGACGTCGGCCTCGCGTGGCACCGCGATCCGCGGCGCGCGCTCGGCGATCTCGCCGCGGCGCACCGTGCGAAGCTCTCGGCCCACGTGATCGGCATCACGGGCTCCTGCGGCAAGACGACGACGAAGAACATCCTGAACGAGCTCCTGCGCGACGTGTTCCAGGTCGTCGCGTCGCCCGCTTCGTTCAACAACGACGTCGGAGTCCCGCACACGCTGCTCCTCGCCGACGAGACGACCGGCGCGTTGGTGGTCGAGATGGGCACCAACGGTCCGGGCGAGATCGCGCAGCTCGCGCGCATCGCCCGTCCGACCGGCGCGATCATCACCAACATCGGCCCGGCGCACCTGCAGGGCCTCGGCACGGTCGAAGGCGTCGCCCGCGAGAAGAGTGACCTCTTCGCTGCGCTGTCGCGCGACGGGTTCGCGGTGTTGAACCTCGACAGCCGCTACCACGAGCTCCAGCGCGACGCGACCGTCGCGCGGGTCATCACGATCAGCGTCGACGGCGAGGGAGAACTCAACGCCACCGACCTGCACTTCGAGAGCGGTTACACGACCTTCCGCCTGAACGGCCGGGAGATCGCGATGCCGCTGCTCGGCAAGCACAACGTCTCGAACTTGCTCGCCGCCCTGGCCGCGTGCCGGGGCATCGGACTCGAGCTCGAGACGGTCCTGCCGTCGATCGCCCGCTTGACCGGCGGTCGCCAACGCATGGAGCGCCATGTGATCGGCGACCTGACGGTCATCGACGACAGCTACAACGCCAACCCCGATTCCGCGCGCGCCGCGGTGAGGGTTCTTTCCGGCCTGCACGGCCACGCACGGCGCGTGTTCGTGCTCGGCGACATGCTCGAGCTCGGGGCGATGGCCCCGGAGCTCCACCACAAGCTCGGCGAGGAAGTCGCTCGGGCGAACGTCGACTTGTTCGTCGTCGTGGGGGAGCTCGCCGAGTGCGCCGCCTCCGGTGCGTTGGTCGCCGGCATGCCCCGCGCGCGAGTCGTGCACTTCGCGAACGTCGAAGAAGCGGAACGCGAGTTCCCGGCGCTGCTCTCGGGCGGCGACGTCGCGTTGATCAAGGGCAGCCGGCGCATGAGCCTCGAGCGTCTGACGCGCCGCCTGGAAGAACTCCACCCGACGAGGGCCGCGTGAGATGCTCCCGGTAGTCCTCAACCGGCTCTTCGGCGTCGATCTCTTCGGCTACATCACGTTCCGCGTCGCGCTCGCGGGGCTCACCGCGTTCGCGTTCGCGCTGTGGTGGGGCAAGCCGGTGATCGCGTGGCTCAAGAAGCACAAAGTCGGCGAGGACGTCACCAAGACCGACTCGAAGGAACTCGCGGAGTACAGCGAGAAGATCGGCAAGAAGAACACGCCGACGATGGGCGGCAGCTTCTTGATCGGCGCGTTGCTCGCGTCGGTGCTGCTCTGGGGCAGTCTGACCAACATCCACGTCGTGCTCGCGGTGCTCGTGACCGCGGGCTTCGCGTCGGTCGGCTTCGTCGACGACTACAAGAAGCTGACGATCCCGAAGTGCAAGGGCCTCTCGGCGACCTCGAAGATGGTCGGGCTCTCGGTGGTCGCGCTCGGTGCGCTCGCGGCGTTCGCGTTCTACGCCGTGTCGAGCGGCCGGCACACGCTGCTGACGCTCTATCCGCCGTTCTTCAAGGACGCGAGCATTCCGCTCGCGACCTACGGCTTCGTCGGCGTCGCGCTGTTCGTGGTCTTCGAGTGGTTCGTCGTCGTCGGATCGTCGAATGCCGCGAACATCACCGACGGCATGGACGGGCTGCTCGCCGGCGTGATGTTGATCGCCGGACTCGCGCTTTCGATCTTCTGCTACGTCACCGGCCGTCCGGACTGGACGTCGTACCTCAACCTGCCGCACGTCGCTGCGGCGAGCGAGATGGCGGTCGTCGGCGGCGCGCTGTGCGGCGCGTGCATGGGCTTCCTCTGGTACAACGCGTTCCCGGCGAAGGTCTTCATGGGCGACTCGGGCTCGCTGCCGCTCGGCGGCTTGCTCGGCTGGATGGCGCTCGTCGCGAAGCAGGAGCTCGTGCTGCCGCTGATCGCCGCGGTGCTCGTCTTCGAGCTCGGCACGAGCTGGTTCCAGCGCTTCTACTTCCGCCGCAGCGGTGGGCAGCGCTTCTTCTCGATGGCGCCGATCCACCACGGGCTGCAACAGACTGGCGTGGTGCTGTTCAAGAACAAGGGGCGCGCGGCGCCGTGGCACGAAGTCACGGTCGTGACGCGTCTTTGGATCATGGCCGCGGTTTGCGCGATGGCGAGCCTCGCGCTCCTGAAGGTGCGTTGACATGTCCGGCGCGCTCCAATCCTCTTCGGCCAGCGTCAAGCCGCGTCAGTTGACGCTGTCCGATCACCTCGACGGACTCGCGCGGCTCGCGCGCGTGCACGACCCGCGTGCGCCGGCGACGGCGCTCTTCTGCATCGTGCTCGCGTTGATGGGCATCGGGCTCGCGGTCCAAGCGAGCCACGCCGCGACGATCATGGCGCCGGAGGACTTCCACGGTCAGCTCGCGTCGCAGATGTGGTTCCGCGCGGGCGGCTTGGTCGCGTTGATCGTCTTCTCGCGCATCGGGCCGGCGGGCGTGCGCCGCTACATCCCGGCGTTGTGCGTCGTGATGACGATCCTGCTCGTCGCGGCGCTGCTGCCCGGCATCGGCGGCGCGATCAACGGCTCGCGGCGCTGGTTGAACCTCGGCTTCTTCCGTTTCCAGCCGTCCGAGCTCGCGCGCATCGTCGTCGTGGTCTGGGCAGCGCACAAGTGCGTCACGCTCGGGCCGCTGGTCAGCGATTTCAAGCGCGGCGTCCTGCCGATGCTCGGCGTCGGCATGTGGTTCTTCGTGCTGGTCGCGGTCGAGCCCGACTTCGGCGGCTCTCTGCTGCTCTTCGTCTGCTTGCTCGCGACGATGTGGGTCGGCGGCGCACGCCTGAACCACGTCAGTGCGTTCCTCGGCTCGGTCGGCGCCGTCGCGCTGGTGCTCGGCTGGTTCTTCGTGCCGCACGTCCATCGGCGCATCGAGATGTTCCTCGGCCACCGCACGAGCGACCAAGTCACCGGCGCCGTGCAAGCGATGACCAACGGTGGCTTCTTCGGCACCGGCATCGCGCAAGGCGACGCGCGCAACCTCGGCGTCCCGTACCTCGAGTCGGACTTCGCGTTCGCGCAGGTCGGCGAGGAGTTCGGCTGGCTCGGCGTGTTGCTCGTGATCGGGCTCTTCGTCGCGTTCATGTGGCAGAGCCTCCGTCTCGTCTACTCGATCCGCGACCGCTACGAAGCGATCGCGACCTTCGGTCTCCTGATCTCGACCGTGTTCCAGGCGCTCCTGCACATCCAGGTCGTCGCCGACGTCGTGCCGCCGAAGGGCATGACGCTGCCGTTCATCTCGCACGGCGGCACTTCGTTGATCGTCTCGTGCATCGGCGTCGGTCTGGCGATCGGCGCTGCTCGCAACTCGGCCACGGAAGAGGTGCGCTCGTGAGCGCCACTCGCCGCCGCCACGTCTCGTTCACGGCCGCGCTCGACGCGCTTCGAGCGCTCGCCGACTTCCATCGTCCCTCCACCCACGCGCGCGGCCCTTCCGCGCGGCGCGCGTCACCCCACTAAGCGGAGCCAACCATGCAACGCATCGAAAAGTACGCCGTCATCGCTCTCGTCCTCCTGCTCGTCACGATCCTCGCGGTCTCGCTCTGGAGCCAGAAGAAGGGCAAGAGCCCGTTCTCGTTCTTCAAGAAGTCGTCGGAGTCCACGGAGTCGACCGAGCTCGCGCAGAACCCGGCCTCGGGCGGGCCGAACGCGACCGGTTTCGACGTCACGACGGTCGGCAACGCGCCGACGACCGGACTCGCGCCGTACGGCACCCAAGGCGCGCCGCAAGCGGGCCTCGACGCGCAGGGCAACGCCGCGCCGGCGAACGTGAACGACCCGACGCTGCCCGCCGACTGGAAGCCCGGCCAACCGTGGGTCAACCGCGGCCGCGTCGCGGCGCAACAGCAGCAAGTGCAGGATCCGGCTCAGCCCACGAACGCGCTGCCCACGGGCTCCGGGTTCGTCGGCGCCGAGCAGCCGGTCGTGACCGAGCCGACGGGCACGAGCACGCCGAGCGCGCAACCGAAGTCGTCGGCGAAGCCGGTCGCGAGGAAGTCGACGCCGGCCGCGGGCCCGACCTACGTCGTGCAGTCCGGCGACACGCTCGGTGAGATCGCGGCGCGCGAGCTCGGCAGCTTCGACAAGTGGACCGAGATCGCCGCGCTGAACGGCAACCTCGATCCGAAGAAGCTCAAGAAGGGCCAGAAGATCGTGTTGCCCGCCGGCGCGAAGACCGCGTCGAAACCGAAGGTCAACGGCACGGGCGCGGTCGCTCCGGGCGGCGAGTACGTCGTGCAAAAGGGCGACACGCTTTCGGGTATCGCGCAGAAGGTGCTCGGCAAGGGCGGCCGTTGGAGCGAGATCGCCGCGCTCAACCCGTCGATCGATCCGAACCGTCTGATCGTCGGTTCGCGCCTGCGGCTGCCGAAGGGCGTCGCCACGGGTTCGCCGACCGTCGCCAAGGCCGATCGCAAGAACCGCGTGCGATGAACCGCAAGATCCACTTGATCCTGGTGCTCGGCTGCGTGCTGATCGCGGTGCTCGACGCGCCGCGAGCGACGCGCCTCTTCAGCGAGGGACTCGCGGGTCCCTACGAAGAGAGCGCTCGCGTTCGGCCGTTGTCGGCGCCACTGGAACCCGCGGCAGCGGTCGAACCTGCGGCGCCTGGCGATGCGCGTGCCGCGCGTCGGGGCGGACCGGCGCCGGCGCCGTCGAACAAGACGGCTCCGGCCCTCCTGAACTCGAGCGTCCTCGTCGATCAGAACGGTGGCGCGACCGCCGGAGGCAACTCGCGTTGAGTCCGGCGACATCGAGTCTCGAGCGTGCGCCCGCCGCCGGCCCCGTGCCGACGGCGCGCGCGCTGCGCATCGCGCTCGCGGGCGGCGGCACCGGCGGACACATCCTGCCGGGACGCTACTTGCTCGAGCACGCGCACTCGAACGCTCGTGTCGCCGACGTCGTGTGGTTCCAGACCGGCCGGCCCGTCGAAGAGCGCGCGATGGCGGGCCTCGCCGAACGTCTCGCTCCCGTCGCGCTCGAGCGCGTGGCGTTGCCGCTCGAGCCCGACGGTGGCGGGGCACCTTCGCTCTCGCGCCTCGGCGTGTTGACGTTGCCCGCGGCGCGCAAAGCGCGTGCTGCATTGCGCCGTCACGACGCGGACGTGTTGGTCGGGCTCGGCGGCTTCACCACGTTGCCCGCGGCGCTCGCGGCGCGTTCGCTCGGTATCCCGATCGTGCTCGTCGAGATCAACGCGGCCGCGGGGCGTGCGACGCGCTGGCTCGCGCCGTTCTCGACGCGGGTCGTCCACGCGTGGAAAGCGACGCTCGAGAAGGGCGAGAACGCGAAGCACCGGTGGATCGGCCCGCCGCTCGCGGCGCGCTTCCAACGCGGCGCGCCGAGCGAGTTCGACGCGCGAGTCGCCGCGTACGAGCTCGGCTTCGAGCCCGCGCAGCCGCTGCTCGTCGTGCTCGGCGGCAGCCAAGGCGCCCTGGGCCTGAACAAGTTCGTCTCGGCGCACGCGCCGTTCTTCGCGGCGAACGAGATCCAAGTGCTGCACCAAGTCGGACCGGGCCGGCTCGCGGAAGCGGCGCAAAGCGCGCCCGCGGGCTATCGCGCCGTCGAGTACGTCGACGACGTGCACTGCGCACTGTCGGCCGCGACGTTGGTGCTCTGCCGCGGCGGCGCGTCGACGCTCGCCGAAGTCGGCGCGCTCTCGCGCCCGGCGCTCGTCGTGCCGTACCCGCACAGCCCGGATCACCACCAAGAGCTCAACGCGCGCGAGCTCGGCGCCGGCGTGCGCATCGTCCAAGAGTCCGCGCTGGACTCCAAAGTCGCGCGCGAGATCGTTCGCTTGATCGGCCCCGCAGGCGCTGGCGAGCGCGCGCGCATGGCCGCCGCGCTCGGCGCCGCGTTGCCGCGCGACGGCGTCGCTCGGCTGTGGTCCGAGATCGAGGCGCTCGCCGCGCGCGCGACTTGAAGTTCGCCCGTTTGGAGCTCGAATGAACCCCGTCACCGTGCCGCGTCCCCAAACCCACGTCGAAATCCCGCGAGTGGCGGGCCTCGAGCTGCCGCCGCTCGGGAACTTGCAACTCTTCCCGCGCGTGCCGCGCCGCGTGCATTTGCTCGGTGCCGGCGGTGCCGGCGTCTCCGGGGCCGCGCGGTTGCTCGTCGAACACGGACACGCGGTCAGCGGCCACGACCGCGCGCACTCCGATCACGTCGACTTGCTCCGCACGCTCGGCGTCGACGTCGAAGTCGATCCGACGAACGCGCGCGCCGTGCCGCTCGACGCGGAACTCGTCGTGCGCTCCGCCGCGATCCCGGTCGACGATCCGCGGCTCGTCGCCGTCGCGTCGCGCGGCGTGCAAGTGCTGAAGTACGCGGAGCTGCTCGGCCGCATCGCTCCCGAGAAGCGCACGCTCGCCGTCGCGGGCACGCACGGCAAGACCACGACGACTTGGCTCCTGTTCCACGCGCTCGCCGCGTTGACGCGCGCCGAGCCCGCGCTCGCGCGGCCCGGCGCCCTCGTCGGCGGCATCTGTCGGCGGCTGAACCAGAACGCGACCAGCGCCGGCGTCGACGGGTGGTTCGCCGTCGAAGCGTGCGAGTACGACCGCTCGTTCCACCAACTCTCGCCCTTCGGCGCGGCGATCACCAACGTCGAAGCGGACCACCTCGACTACTACGGTTCGCTCGAAGCGATCCAAGCAGCGTTCGCGCAGTTCGCGGACAAGCTCCTGCCCGAAGGTCTGCTCGTCGTCGGCAAGGACGTGCCTCGTTCGGTCGAAACCGCCGCGCGTTGCCGCGTGTGGCGTTTCGGTCGCGACGTGCACGCGACGTGGCGCGCCGAACGCCAAGGTCGGTTCACGTTCGACGTCGCCGGTCCGGGCTTCGCCGTCGAAGGCGTCGAGTTGTCGATCCCGGGCGCGTTCAACGTCGAGAACGCGAGCCTCGCGCTCGCGCTCGCGATCGGCACGGCCGCGGCGGCGCCAACGGGACGCGCGGCGCTCGACCTTGCGCGCGCTGCACGCGCCGCGGCGGACGGCATCGCCGGTTACGCCGGCGCGAAGCGACGCTTCGAGACTTGGTTCACGCTCGGCGGGACGACGGTCGTGCACGACTACGCGCACCACCCGACCGAAGTGCGCGTGACGCTCGAAGCCGCTCGCCGCGCGCTGCCCGGCCGGCCGCTGCACGTGCTCTTCCAGCCGCACCAGCACAGCCGCACCGCGCGTTTCTTCGACGAGTTCGTCGAGGCGCTGCGCTTCGCGGACCGCGTCGTGATCGCCGACGTCTACGGCGCGCGCAACCACATCGACGGCGAGCACACGGCGGGCTCGAACGAGCTCGCGCATGCGCTGGTCGCCGCGAAAGTCAACGCCGTGTGGGGCGGCGGGCTCTCGGGAAGCGTGAAACGGTTCGTCGAAGCGTTGCCCGACGACTGCGCGGCGTTGGTGATGGGCGCGGGCGACGTCGAGGAGTGCAAGGATGAGCTCCAAGCCGAACTGGCCGTGCGCCGCGCTGGCGCACGCGGATCTCGCCGATAGGACGACGATGCGCGTCGGCGGCCGCGTCGAGTGGCTGCTCGAGCCCGCGACGCCGACCGAAGTCGCGGCCGCGTACGAGGCGTGCCGCGAACGCGGCATCGTGCCGCGCATCCTCGGCGGCGGCGCGAACCTCCTGATCGACGACGGCGAGCTCCAAGGCGCCGTGATCACGACGTCGCGGCTGAATCGGCTCTTCCGCGCGCCGGTCACGGCGAGTGCGAGCGATGCGCTCGCCGCCGACGAAAGTGATTACCGCCGCGTCGCGCCGCCGTCGCGCGAAGAGAACCCGCGCTTCGTCGCGTGGGCCGGCGCGACGATGCCGGCGATCGTGCGCGCGGCGAGTGATCTCGGGTGGAGCGGCCTCGAAGGTCTCGCAGGCGTGCCGGGCAACCTCGGCGGCGGCGTCGCGATGAACGCCGGCGGTCGGTGGGGCGACATGTGGGACGTCGTCGAGCTCGTGCGCGTGCTCGATCCCGATGGAGGCGTGCGCGATCTGCCGCGCGCCGAGTGCCGACCGAGTTATCGCAATGGGGGACTCGAACGTTCGGTGGTGCTCGGCGCCGTGCTCGCATTCCGCGTCGACGAGCCGGTGCGCGTGAAGGAGCGAGTGCGCGAGTACCTGCTCGAGAAGCGCCGCATCCAACCGGTGACCGAGTGGTCGGCGGGCTGCATCTTCAAGAACCCGCCGAAGGAGCGCTCCGACGGACGCTCCGCGGGCAAGTTGATCCAAGACGCCGGCTGCAAGGGACTCGCGCGCGGCGACGCCGTCGTCAGCGAGCTCCACGCGAACTTCATCGTCAACCGAGGCGCGGCGACGGCTGCCGACGTGCTCACGCTGATCGAGGACGTCCGCGACCGCGTCGCGCAACACTTCGGGATCGCGCTCGAGACCGAAGTGAAGGTCTGGCGCTAGAGTCCGCGGCGCGCGTCGACCGGCGACACGCCGTGGCGCCGAGTTCGACTGCCAGGCGCCTCGCAGGGCTCGACTCGGAGGGGCGTCGCTCGCCGTGCTGCGCCCATGGCGCCCCGCGGAGCGCCGTCTCGGTCCGGCCCATCCGCGCGACCGGGCCCCGGAAAGCGTTTCCGTACGATGACTTCGCGCTCATGTGGCTCGCGGGCCGCACCGATACCTCGCGCGGCCGCCGTCCCTGTCGGCCAGCCTTGGCCTCCGGGCCCCCTGCTCCCCCCACACCTTCCTTCCACCGATAACCCCCATCGGTAGGCCCGGGTGAGACGAGGCTGGTCTCAGGGATTGGCGGCCTTATTCTTTTCGCCTTGCTCGTCCGTGCCTCGGGCCGGACGAGGCCTCGGTTCGCCAGGTCGGCGGGCGGGGTCGAACGTCCCGAGGGCTCGTCGCACCAGGTGGGCGCGACGGGACACGCCCAGCCCTTTGACTTCACCATGCAGAAGGAACCGTCGGCTCCCCAGGTGGGGGAACCGTTTCCGCTCTCGACCCTGCGGCACTCGGTGTCGCACTTGATGGCTTCCGCGGTCGAGAAGCTCTACCCCGGCGTGCGCTTCGGCTTCGGCCCGGCGATCGAGAACGGGTTCTACTACGACTTCGAGTTGCCGACGCCGCTCGAGGAGAAGGACCTCGCGAAGATCGAGAAGGAGATGCGCCGGATCGCGCAGAAGAGCCCGGAACTCGTGTGCGAGTCCGTGTCGCGCGAAGAAGCCAAGACTCGGCTCACGAAGCTCGGCCAGACTTTCAAAGTCGAAGCCGTCGATTTGATCCCCGAGGGCGAGAAGATCACGTTCTATCGCCACGGAGACTGGATGGACCTCTGCGAAGGTCCGCACGTCGATCGCCTCAACCGTGCGTTCGCGTTCAAGCTGCTCTCGATCGCTGGCTCGTACTGGCGCGGCGACGAGAAGCGGCCGATGCTGCAACGCATCTACGGCACCGCGTTCTGGACGCAGGAGGAGCTCGACGCGCACTTGAAGTGGCTCGAGGAAGTCAAGCTGCGCGATCACCGCAAGCTCGGCACCGATCTCGACCTCTTCAGCACGCACCAGGAAGCCGGCGGCGGTTTCGTCTTCTGGCACCCGCACCTCGGTGCGGTCCGTCGCGCGCTCGAGGAGTTCCTCGCCGTCGAACACCAGCGGCGCGGCTACGACTTCGTGTACACGCCGCACGTCCTGCGCGAGCAAGTGTTCCAAGTGTCGGGCCACCTGCAGAACTACGCGGACATGATGTACGCGCCGATGCAGATCGACGAGATGCCGTATCGCGTCAAGCCGATGAACTGCCCCGGCCACGTGATGATCTTCAAGACGCGGGCGCACAGCTACCGCGACTTGCCGCTGCGTTTCGCCGAGCTCGGCACCGTCTACCGTTACGAACGCTCCGGCGTGTTGCACGGGATGATGCGCGTGCGCGGCTTCACGCAAGACGACGCGCACATCTTCTGCACGCCCGAGCAGCTCGACGCGGAGATCGCGGACGTGATCGACCTCGTCGACACCGTGCTCAAGACGTTCGGGTACAGCTACACCGCGTACCTCGCGACTCGGCCGGAAAAGGCGATCGGCTCGGAGGAGATCTGGGCCAAGGCGACCGAGGCCCTGAAGAAGGGCGCGGCGAGACGCAACTTGCCGCTCGAGCTCGACGAAGGCGGCGGCGCGTTCTACGGGCCCAAGATCGACTTCAAGATCAAGGACTCTCTCGGCCGCGAATGGCAGATGTCGACGGTGCAGTGCGACTTCAACCTGCCGGAGCGCTTCGACATCGTGTTCACGGACTCCGACGGGCACCAGAAACGCCCGATCATGGTGCACCGCGCGATCCTGGGCTCGCTCGAGCGCTTCATCGGCGGCTTGATCGAGCACTTCGGCGGCAAGTTCCCGGTCTGGTGCGCGCCGAAACAAGTCGCGCTGATCCCGATCCGCGAGGAGCACGCCGACTACGTGCGTGAACTCGCGAAGTCGCTCCAGGGCGAACTCTTCCGCGTGACGTGCATGGACGATCCCGGCCACATGAACAACAAGATCAAGGAGGCCCAGAAGCTCCAGATCCCGTTCATGTTGATCGCCGGCGATCGCGAAGTCGCCGAACGCGCGGTCGCCGTGCGCCGGCGCGGCACGCGCGAGCAAGAAGTGATGTCGTTCGACGCGTTCCGCGAGCTGCTCGCGCGCCTGCGCTCGACGCGTTCGCTCGAGCTCGCCTGAACCTCGCTGCCGCGAGATCCGCGCGCGCGGACGGTGCCCCCGTCAGCGCGCGCGGCGTTTCATCGCGGCGAGATTCGTCTGCGCCCGCTCCAACGCACGGGCGCACATCAAATCGCAGAGCTCACGGAGCCGCTCGTCGCCGAGCGAGTAGATCGTGTTGGTGCCGACGCGCGTGCGTTCGACGAGGCCGGCCTGCGCGAGCAGCGCGAGGTGTTTGCTCGCGTTCGCTTGGCTCATCTCGCCGGCGGCGGCGAGCTCGTTGACGGTCGCTTGGCCTTCCATCAGTCGGTTGAGCAGCCGCAACCTCGCCGGCTCCGCAAGCGCCTTGAACTGCTCCGCGACGGCGTCGATCAACGCCGAGTTCATCGTCTTCGCCATGGAACGACCTCAGTGCTCCTTCGTTTCCGCGCCTTCGTCGGACTCGACGGCGAGCTCCGAGCGCGCCGCCCATTCCTTGAACGAGCCGTCGTACCAGCGCACGTTCGTGTACCCGAGCACGTAGCGCAGCGTGAACCAATTGAGGCTCGCTTGGTGGCCGGTGCGGCACGTCAGGATGATCTCGGCGTCTTTGGAGAGGCCGAGTTTCGCGTACTCGCGTTCGAGTTCGTCGCGCGGCTTCCACCACGTGCCGGCGTCGGTGACCACGTCCTCGGTGTAGGGCCGGTTGCACGAGCCCGGGATGTGCCCGCCTCGCGCTTCGGTGACTTTCTCGCCGCGGAACGCGTCGGCGGGCCGCACGTCGAGGATCGTCGCGGAACCGGTGCGGCTCGCGTCGGCGACGTGCGCGAGTTCCACGGCGAACGGCGAACGTTCGAGACGCGGCACGTACTTCGCCGTCGTCACGGCCGCGACGTCCGTCGTGAGCGGTCGACCTTCCGCTTTCCACGCGGACAAGCCGCCCTCCATCACGGCGATCCGTTCGTGGCCGAGAGCGACGAGCGCGAGCAGCACTTGCGTCGCGTCTTGCAGCTTCTCGTCGGCGTACACGATCACCGGCGTCTCGGCGCCGATGCCGAGCTCGCCGAAACGTCGAGCGAGTTCCGGTGCGAGCAGCAGCTCGTCCGGCACGCCGTCGCGCGTCGTGCGCAGGCTCGCGACCGGCGCGTGGCGCGCGCCAGGCAGATGCCCTTCCGCGAAGCTCTCCGGCTTTTCGCGCGTGTCGAGCAGCACGAGTCTCGCCGCGTGCGTCGCGACCCACTTGGTCGAGACGATCGTGGGTCGCGCGAGTTCCTCCGGATCGCTCGCGAGCACGGCGTGTTTGGGCTTCGCGGGTTCCGCGGTGGGAGTCGCGGCCGGCGCTTGCGGCGACGCTTCGCCGAACACGAGCGCGCGCAGCGCGGCGCGCGCCGCGGGCGAGCCCGAGCCCGCGCCCAGCGCGAGCGACGCCGGCGAGAGTTCGTTCGCGAGGAATCCGTCGAGTCCGTCCTCGAGCAGCCGCACGTTGTCGAAGCCCGCGCGCGCGAGCTCGACCCACGCCTGGCCAGGGTGCGTCATGCCGTTCGAGTAGACGACCACGAGCCGCTCGCGCGCGCCTTCGAGTAAGCCGCGGCCACGTTCGCCGAGCAACTCCGGGATCGACAAGTTGACGGCGCCCGGCAGATGCAGCTCCGCGAATTCCTCCGGCGGCCGCACGTCGACCAAGAAGAGCGACTCCGGTCGCGCGAGCAGCCGTTCGGCGAGCTCCGCCGTGGTGCAGTGGTCGCCGCCGCTCTCGACCGTCTCCATCCACGCGAGGTCCACGGGGCTCGCTTCCGCCGCGGAGACTTCCGCGCCGTTTCGGCCCACGACCGCGGCCGCGACGGCGAACGCCATCGTGCCGACCGCGACGATCTGTGCAGTGAGTTGAGTCATGGTGGGTAGCGCGGATTCACGCCGCGCGCGTGCGTTGCCAACGTTCGACGAAGAGGAAGACCGCAACCGCCATCACGACGACCGCGAGCACGATCCACGTGGGCGCGATGCCGAGCGCTTCGGGCAGCGTGCTGACGCCGCAACTGCCGAGTTCCGTGAAGCTCGAGAAGCGGGGCAGCAGGAAGGCGTAACCCGCGCTGCCCGCGACGGCGCCGCCGAGGAAGACCAGCGCATCGAGTTTCCCCGACGCGACGCCGACGAGCGCGGTCCCCGGGCACCAACCGCCGGCGACGAAGCCGACGCCGAAGACCAAACCGCCGACGATCTGCGGCGCGAGCACGGTTTCGAGGCGGTAGAGGTGCGTGACGTCGACGAGTCCGGCGAGTCCGAGCCCGTGCAGCACGACGAGCGCCGTGACGATCCCGGTGAACATGACTTGCAGGACCGCGAAGTCCTTCAAGTAGAAGATCGAGGTCAGCTTGCGGCTCGAGCCGAAGCCCGCGCGCTCGAGCCAGAACCCGAACGCTGCGCCGATCGCAAGAGCCCACGCGAACGCTTGCGGCGTCGCCAACGCACCTTGTTCGAAGAAGTTCACGCTTGCCACTCCTTCCGGACGAACCATGCGGCTCCGAAGCCGCCGGCGAACACCGCGAACATGAAGGCCCACGAACCGGAGAGCAGCAGCGCGCCTCCGGAGAGCGCTTGGCCCGACGTGCAGCCTTGCGCGAGTCGGCTCGCGAACCCAGCGAGCACGCCGCCCCCGAGCGCGAGCGCGAGCCGCAGCATCGGACTCGTTCCGACTCCTCGTTCGATCCCCGGCGCGATGCGTCCGGCGGCGAGCGCCGACCCGAAGCCGCCGAGGAACACGCCGAGCGCCATGAACACGAGGTAGTGGGCAAGCGGCGAGCCTTCGGCGAACCAGGGACCGAAGTACGCGTTCTGCTCGGTCGCCGCGGGTGCGACTCGGTCGGCGAGCACCGCGGCCGTGCGCGCGACGGCGCCCGACGCGCCGAGTCCGGTGCCGAGCACGACGTACGCGAACACGAGCACGAGCCCGAGTCCGGCGCCGGCGAGGTAGGGATTCCAGTAGGGTGCAGCTCTGCGTTCCATCGTGCGCTCCTAGCAGCCGGCCGGCCGCGGCTTCGACTTGGGTTTCTGCGCGTCGCGCGGCTTCGGCGCGCTCGCTTCCGCGGCGGGCGCTTCGTCTGCCCGCGGCGCATGCAGCGTCGGGGCGCGATCCGCGAGCTGCGGAGCGCCGCCCTTCGCTTCGACTTCGAGCCAGAAACGCGCGGTGCCTCCCGTGAGCACGCGCAGGTCGCGCGTCCCGTCGGCGGCGAGCAAGCGGCCGGCGAGCGCCCACGCCAACGTGCCGTCGCGATCGACGAGCACGATGCGCCGTGCGTCACCGCGCTCGAGCTCGGCGATGCGCACGTCGAGCTCGTCGATCGGAGTGTGGAGCGCGCCTGGAACGTGATATTCGTCGAACGCGGCGCGCGGTCGGACGTCGAGCACCGCGTAGGACTGCGGTTGATCGGCGAGCAGAGCGGCGAGCGCCTTGGGCTCCAGCGGTTCGGGCAGCAACACGCGGTCGCCGGTGCCCGTCGCGGCCGGCTTCGCGCAGACCGGCGCGTCGCCGACAGTCGCCAGGCCCTCGGCGAGCCACGCGTCGAGGCCGCCGTCGAGGCTCGCGACGTCTTCGAAACCCAGCCGTTCGGCGAGACCGATCGCCATCGAGCTGCGGTACGCGGAGTTGCAGACGAAGACCACCGGGGCGTGGCGATCGAGCAACGTCGCGAAGTGTTCGTACTCGTGGAGCGGCACGTTCGCGAAGTCGCCGACGCGCAGTTCTCCGTACTCCGCCGGCGTGCGCACGTCGACGATCATCGGCTCGCGGCCGAGCTCGATCGCCTTCGCGAGCTCGCGCGGGCTCGTGCGTTTCGCGTGCGCCGTCGGCCGACCGCCCGTGCGCCAGGCTTCGATGCCGCCGGCAAGGTAGCCCTTGACGACGTCGAGGCCGATGCGCCGGAAGCGGAACGTCGCTTCGCGAACTTCGTCGTCCGTGCCGCAGAGCACGATCGGCGCGTCGAACGGCACGATGCTGCCGGTCCACGTGTCGAGCCTGCCGCGCACCGAGACGTTGACGGCCCCGCGCACGTGTTCCGCCATGTACGCGGGCGCTTCGCGCACGTCGACGAGCCACCCGCCGTTCGCGAGCTCACGTTCGACGGCGTCCGGCGCGAGCGGCGCCGGCAGTTCCGCGCTCCAGTCGACCACCGGCGGCCCGCGGCGATTGATCGCGACGTTGTGCGCGAAGTAACGCGGCGCGAGCGGCAAACCCGTCACGACGCGGGCGACGAAACGCGAGCGGCTGAGCTCGGCGAGGTAGGGATTCTCCGTCCGTTCTCGGCCGATCGTCGAGGTCGTCTCGGGCGAGAGGTGCGCGCCGCAGAGCGAGCCCGCGCCGTGCGCAGGCAGCACGACAACGTCGTCGGCGAGCGTCTTCAAACGCGCGATCGAGTCGTACGCGAGTCCGGCGAGCACCACCGGCGTGGTCTCGCCGCCGACGAGGTCCGGCCGGCCGATGCCGCCGACGAACAGCGTGTCGCCCGTGGCGACGAAGCGCGTCGGACCGTCGGCGCGAGGCCGGATCAGCACGCTCATCGAGTCGAGCGTGTGGCCGGGCGTCGCCCAGAACTCGAGGTCCGCGTTCCCGAGGCTCACCCGCTCGCCGTCGACGAGCCCGTGATGGGGGAACGACGAGCCCGAGCGCTCGCTGATCAGGATCTCGGCGCCCACGCGCCGCGCGAGCTCGGTGTGGCCCGCGACGAAGTCGGCGTTGGTGTGCGTCAGCACGACTTTCTCGATCGTGAGCCCGAGCGCCCGTGCGTCGACGAGGTAGTGCTCGACGTCGCGCTGGGGATCGATCACGGCGGCCCTGCCGGCGGAGCCGACGAGGTACGTGAGCTGGGAGAGACAGCCCAACTGGTACTGGCGCAGGACGAAGTCGCCGTCGCGGACTTCGTAGGAGAGCTGCGGCACGGCCGCGGAGTCGACGTGCGCGGCGCGTTCCGCGTCCTGGCCAAACGAGGGGAGCCCGACGAACGCGGCGGCGATCACCGCCAAGGCGTGGTGCTTCATAGTGAAGATATCACTATATCGGAATATCGTGGCAGTCAAGCCCGGGCGGTCGAGGATTCTCGGCGAAGCCCTTCCCGGCGTGAGCAGGCGGCCCCGCACGCGCGACCGGCCGCGCCGGGGTGGCCACCGGCGCCTCTGGTTCGAGCCAAGCCGGCTCGCCCCGCGCCGGTCCACCCGCCCCGCAAGACGTCGTCCAGGCACGCGGCGACTCCCGGATCCTCGGGAACCAACTGCGTCCCGAAGCTCGAAGCTTGACGGTCCTCGTCCGGTACGGAACGCTCGCCGCATGCGTCGGTCGAGCCTCTTCACCGTCGTCTGTGGGGCGGCATTCGTCTTCGGCTGCGTGTCGGGCTGCGTCGCGCGTCGCCCGGCCGAGGCGCACACTCGCAGCGTGTCCGTCGGTGGCGTGCCTGTTGCGTACACCGACGTGGGCGCGGGCGCGGACGTGCTCCTCTTCGTGCACGGTTGGGCGTGCGATCGGAGCGTGTGGCACGACCAACTGCCGCCGCCCGCGGGGCGTCGGTACCTCTTGGTCGATCTGCCTGGACACGGCACCTCGGGCGCACCGAGTGAGCCGCTCTCGCTAGAGTCGTTCGCGCACGCCGTCGAAGCGGTGTTGACGGACGCGAAGGTCGAACGCGTGGTGCTCGTCGGCCATTCCAACGGCGTGCCCGTGATCCGCGAAGTCGCGCTGCGCTGTCCGTTGCGGCTGCGCGGGCTCGTGATGGTCGACGGCGCGGTGCGACCGTTCCTCGACGACGCTGCGGCACTCGACGATTTCGTCGCGATGATGGAAGGGACCGACTATCGCGAGCGGGTCGATCAGGCGTTCCTCGGCCCGATGCTCTCGGCCGTGCACGACGAGGCCGAGCGCGAGCGCTTGCGCGCGAGCATGTTGGCGACGCCGCAGCGCACGCTGATCGAAGCCTTCCGCGCGGTGCAGGACCCGCGCACGTTGGAGGATCGGCCCGTGCCCCTCCGCACGTTGATGGCGATGGCGCGTCAGCCGGCTTGGGACGACGCGTATCGAGCGTACGTGGCCGAGCGCTTTCCGCGGCTCGAGTGGCGGGAGTTCAGCGACGTCTCGCACTTCCTGATGCTCGACGACTCGCAAGGCTTCGAACGCGAGCTCGCGCGTTTCCTTGCAACGTTGCCGCCCTAACGCAGCTCGATTTCGGCGAAACCGCCGCCGCGGGCTGGACTGGACGGAGCGAGTTCGAGCACTCGGATCGTCAGGCGCTTGAACGAACTCGGTTTCGCGAAGGTGCACTCCGTCTTGCGCAACGGATCGGCGTCCAGCGCGAACTCGATCGGCTTCCCGTCGTCGCACGAGATCGCGACGCGCGCGATCCGACCGAACTCGGCGAGTTGGCCCGCGTGCGCGGCAGCCTGCGAGAGCCAGACGCTCTTCGCGCGCAGCGGTTTGTCGAGCTCGAGCGTCCACGTCGCGGCTCGATCGTCGTCCGCGGCCACCCACGCCGTGAACTGCAAGCCGTCGCACGCGTCGATCGCGATATGTCGGTCGGAGCGCTGCGACGACGCCTTGGCGGTGCGTTTCACGTTCGCGAGCAGGTTCTTCGCCGCCGCGGCGGCGTAGTCGAGCATCCACGGCTCGAGCACGTCGCGCGCGATCACGACCAAGGGTTGCGAGACGAGCGTCTCGACCGCGCGTGCCGCCGGCTCACCGTCGACCGAAGGTGATGCGGGCGGAAGCACGTCGACCGCGCACTCGATCGTGTGGGGGCCGTTCTTGGCGAACGCGTGTTCGTGCGCGAAGCGTTCGTCCTTCCATGCCCGCGGCGGTTCGAACGTCAGTTCCTTCACCACTTGGCCGTCGACCGACCAGCGCACGGCGCGCACTTCGAGGGTGTTGCCGCGTTCACCGGCCGTGCCCAGGCGTTCGATCGCGTGCGCGCCGAACCCGGTGAGCACGAACCTCGACTTGCTCGCTCCGGCCGCGCGAATCGAGACGTCGAAACGTGGATCCTCCGCTGTGAAGATCGCCGAAGGGACGAGCGCTTGCTCGCCGGTGCGCGGCGCGGTCGCACGCGTCAGGAACAGCAACGCGAAACACGTGTTGCCGTTCGAGAACGGTTGCGGCGGCCACGCCGTGTCGAAGTCCCGCGCCCACGCGCCGTTCGGCTTCTGCAGCTTCAGCAGCTTCGTCGCGCCTTCCGCATACCACGGATGCGAGCCGAGCGACTCGAACTCGAGCAGCGCCGCGATGCGCTCGAGCCCGTACAAGTAGTAGTAGAGCCAGACGCTGTCGCCGCCGACGTTCTCGTCGACCGACCACTTCGCGTCGAGCCAGCCGAGCGCCTGCGCTCGCGCTCGTTCCGACCGGCGAGCGAGGTCTTTGTCGAGCTGTTTGCCGAGCGCTTGCGTCGCGATCGCGCTGGTGGCGATGCCGGCGGCCGTCATCGACGCGCTCGGCGCGTGGCTCTTGTCGGTCTTGTAGCAGAAGCCGGCGATCTCGCGTGTGCCGGTGCCGGTCTCGCCTGCCGGAAGCGCGACGTCGATCGAGTAGGGCTTCTCCTGGAAGTCGAGCGCGCACGCGGCGAGATCGCTCCACACCTTGAGAGGGATCTTCACGCCTGCGGACGCCGCGGCGCGCAGACCGAGCGCCGCGTACTGCGTGTTCGAGAGATCGACTTGGCCGGGCGTGAACCCCGGGTATTCCCAACCGCCTTTGCGTTCCGTGCGCGCGTCGAGCAGACGTTTGGTGAGCTCGGTGATCCGCGGCTGCAGCGCCTCGTCGTCGAGCGCGACCAACGCTTGGATCTCGACGGAGAGCGCGTAGGTCCGATCGGGAAGCGTCTGTTGCAAGTAGACGAGGGCTCGTTCGATCGCCGGATGCTCGCGCTCGACCTTGCACTTCACGAGCGTGTAGAGCACGAGCGCCGTCGGCCCGCTTCGATAGTCGTGGTGCGGCACGTTGCGCTCGTGCATCTCGGCGTCCCACGAGCCGTCGCGATTCTGGCGTGCGAGCAGGTACGCGACGCCACGGTCGATCGCGGTGTGTACGGCCTCCGGCGACGGCGTCGCTTGCGCGCGCGGCGCAGCGTTCGCGAGCGAGACGCCGAGCAGGCAAACGACTGCGAACGCAGGGGTGCGGAGCCGTCGAGGCACGCGCACAGGATAGGTCCCGTGCCGGGCTCCGCCGAGGCGTCTCTCTCGTCCACCGCTCGGCGGCGCAACGGTGAAGCGCGGAGCGGCGCAGCTCGGTTCCGATGAAATCTCGCGGCGTACGAACGTCGCGGCGACCGCGTTCCGGCGCTTCGCCGAGGCCCGCGCCGACGAAAAAGGGGAGGAGCGCGGCTCCTCCCCTGGTCAACGTGGCCGACGTTCGCGAGTCACTTCTTGCGCGTGTAGTCGATCTGCATCGACTTCATCTCCTTGCCGTCCGGGCCCGGGACGAACATCTCGAACGTGGCGTGGTCGGCGTCCTTGAACGTCACCACTTCGCGCATCTTGATGCGCTGGCCCATCATCATGTTCTCGCCGACGAGCGTGAGCGTCCGCGTCTTCGCGTCGTACGAGCCTTCCATCAAGAGCGGCGACGGCTCGGTGCTGTCGGTCCAGATGCTGAAGAACTTCTTCTTGGAGGGATCCCAGCTCGAGACCCCGTGGCCTTCGAAGTTCATCCCCATCATGTTCGAGGTGAACTCGCTGACGACGTGGAACTCACCGACGGCGCGGTTCTTCTCGACTCCGGTCGCCTCCATCGGAGGCGCGTCGGGCGCCCACATCTTCATCTTCGCGTCCCAGGTGCCGACGCGCTCCATGAGCAGCTTGTGTTCGGCGGTGGGTTCGGGCATCTGCGGCGCATCGTCTTGGCGGACGGCGAACGCGGTCGCCGTGATCAGCGCGACGGAAGCGGAAGCGAGCAGGAAGAGTCGTTTGAAGTGCATGTCGGATCCTTGGTGGAAGGGTCAGGGGGACCACCCGTGGCGCGGAAGTCTACCGGCATGCCGAGCGAAACGTGCGCCGCTGCCCGAGTCGTGACGCATTCGTTTCACGAGCGTCCGGCGAGCCATGCGCGGGTGCGTTCGAGCGCCGCGTCGGGCCCCACGTTCGGGACGTACCCGAAGTCCCGTCGCGCGGGTTCCATCGAGTAGGAATGCGAAGTCGCGAGCTGTGCGGCGACGAAGCGCGTCAGCGGCGGTTCGCCGGTTCGGCGTAGCAGGCGCCACGCCGCTTCGCACATGCCACCGAGCACGAACGCCGAGCTCCGCGAGAGCGAGCGCTCGATCCGCGGCAGGTCGAGGCTCGCGAGCAGGCGCTCGATCCACGGCCACAGCTCGACCGGCTCGGCGTCGCCGACGAAGTACGCGCGGCCCGCGTGTGGCGCCGCGGGACCGAGCGTTTCGGCCGCGAGCACGTGCGCGAGCGCGGCGTTCTCGACGAAGGTCAGCGTCACTTCGTTGCGTCCGTCGCCGACGCGCACGAGCTTCCGCGCCTTCGCGCGCTCGACGAGCCGAGGCAGGAGGTGCGGATCGCCCGGCCCGTAGATCAAGTGCGGCCGCAAGGCGACGGTCCAGAGACCGAAACGCGCGTTCGCGAACAGCACGTCGCGCTCGGCGATGGATTTCGTGCGCGGATAGTCGGCGAGATAGCGTTTGGGATAGGGGACGTCGTTCTCCGCGCGCACGTGGTCGCGGCCGTCGAAGCACACGCTCGGCGAACTCGTGTGCACGAGCCGCGGCACACGTTCGGCTTGCGCCGCGGCGATCACGGCGCGCGTGCCTTCGACGTTGATGCGCTCGTACTCGGCTCGCACGCCCCAGACGCCGGCCTTCGCCGCGCAGTGGAATACGGCATCCGCGCCTTTCGCGCCCGCGCGCAGCGCGTCCTTGTCGGTGATCTCCGCCTGGACGACGCGCACGCCGCGCGTTTCGAGGTCCGGCTGCGCGCTGCGGCCGAGGACGGTCACCTGCCAGCCGCGCGCAAGCAGCTCCGCGACGATCGCGCGCCCGAGGAAACCTCCGCCGCCGGTGACCAACGCCTTGCCGGCGTTCGCGGTGCTCATCGCAGCTCGCGTTCGGCCCACGCCGCGAGCGCCGTGCGATCGATCTTCGCGTTGTGCCGCGGATCGACGGGCAACGAGTCCTTGAAGAGCACGGCCTCGACGACGTTGCAGCAGGGGAACCACATGCCGGTGCGTTGGATGTCCATCGCGAGCTTGTGCTGCAGGCGTCGATCGCTCGGGAAACGTTCGCGTTTCGGCACGACGACCAGGATCGGTCGTTGGGCGCCGGGCTCTCCGACGCCGACGAGCGCGCTCTGATCGACGTACTCGTGCAGATCGAAGACGCTCTCGATCGGCACCGGGAAGACGAGCCCTTTCGGCGTCGTCACGCGATGCGACTTGCGACCGAGCAACCACAGTTCGCCCGCGTCGTCGAGTCGACCCAAGTCGCCCATGCGGTGCCACACGTGGTCGCGCTCGTAGATCTTCGCGCGCGCCGTCGCCTCCGCCTCGAACGCATAGGCGCGCGTCACGACCGGGCCGCGCACGCAGATCTCGCCGGGTTCGCCGGGCTTCACGCGGAGCGCATCGCTCCACGTCAGCAGCGGCTCGTCGGTGATGCGGATCAACGCGAGCTCGATTTCGGGCGCGACCTTGCCGAGATACGCGCCGGAACCGCCTTCTGCTTTCGCGCGCAGACGCTCGAGGTCGGCGCCGCTCGCGTTCGAGACCGGCAGAGCCTCGGTCGCGCCGTAGGGCGTGTGCACTTCGCCGTGCGGCAAGAGCTGCTTCGCTCGCAGCACGAGCCGCGGCGGCACCGGCGCGCCGGCGATCATCAGCCGCGCGAGTTTCGGGAAACGGACGTGCGCCTCTTCCGCCCACGCGACCACGCGCGACCAGATCGCCGGCGAGCCGAAGCTCTGCGTCGCGCCGGTGAGCTCGAGCGCGCGGGCGATCCGCGCCGGATCGCAAGCCGCGGGCCGGGTGAAGTCGAGTTCGGGCAGCACGCTCTCGATGCCGAGCGCCGCGGCGAACAACGCGAAGAGCGGGAAACACGCGAGATCGACGTCGCCGGGGCGGATGCCGTAGAGCTCGCGCAACGCGGCGACTTGCGCCGCGAAGTTCGGGTGCGTGTACTCCGCGCCTTTCGCGGGGCCCGTCGCGCCGGACGTGAAGAGCACCGCCGCGAGTTCGTCGTCGCGCAGGTCGGCGCGGTCGTCGAACGGCGTCGCGCGTTCGGCGTGGCGCGCGACGTCGATCCCGGCGAAGGCCTCGAGCCCGAACGAGAGTTCGACCGTGCGGAAGGACGAGCGATGGACGTAGCGTGCGAGCTGCGCTTTCGACGAGCCTACGAACACGCGTGGCGCAATGCGCTTGCACGCAGCGAGGAAGCTCGCGCGCGGCATGCCCGGATCGATCAACACGGGCGCCGCGCCGAGATACCAGAGCCCGTGGATCGTGCACCACCAATCCCGCGACGGTGGTGCGAGCACCAAGGCGCGATCGCCGCGCCGTACGCCGCGATCCGCCAGCACGCGGGCGAAGCGGCGCGCGCGGTCGCGCAGTTCGCGCCACGTGTTGCGTGCGATCGCGCCGTCGCGTTCGACGCCGAGGCCGAACGCGTCCGGCGTCTCGTCGGCTCGCGCGTCGAGGAACGCTGCGACGTTCATGGTTCGCCTCCGGCGCTGCAGCGCTCGAGCGCGTCGAGCGCGGGCTCGCCAGCGTCTTCGAGCAGGTAGTGACCGGCGTGTTCGAAGCGACGCACGCGCGCGTGGGGGAGGCGGGTCTGCCATTCTTGGCGGAAGCGCGGCGTGAAACAGAAGTCGCGCTCGCCCCAGAGGATCGTGACCGGCAGTCGCGCGAGCTCCGGGAGCCGTCGCTCGAGGTCGACCAACGTCGACCAGGAGGGGTCACGCCCCGACAGCGGGATGTCCTCGACGAATCTTTGGATCGCGACCCGGCTCTGCCAGTCGTGATACGGCGCGAGGAAGCCGCGTCTCGCGTCGCGCGACAGCGGCCGTTCGACCGCCATGCGCGTCGCGGCGCCCGCGAACGCGTTCAGCCCGCGAACGGCGAGCGCGCCGACGAGCGGCGTGCGGCACAGCCGGATGCGCCACGGCGCGGCGAGCCCGGTGAAACACGCGGTGTTGGTGATCACGACGCGTTCGAAACGTTCGGATTCGGCGAACAGCGCGCCGAGACCGATCGGCCCGCCCCAGTCGTGCACGACCAACGTGATGCGTTCGAGGTCGAGTTCACGGATCAATCCGACCAAGTTCGCGACGTGGCGCGCGAGCCGATATTCGTACCGCTGCGGCTTCGACGAGAGCCCCATGCCGACGTGATCGGGCGCGACGCAGCGGCGCGTCGCCGCACACCGTGCGAGCGCCTTGCGCCACAAGAAGGACCAGCTCGGGTTGCCGTGCACGAAGAGCACGCTCGGGGCGTCACGCGGTCCGACGTCGACGTAGGAGAGGTGCGCGCCTTCGACCGCGAAGCTCCGAGGCGCGAACGGGTACTCGCGCTCGAGCCCGTCGAGGATGCGCTCGTGGACTGCGCCGAGTGCGTTCATCGCGGGCCTCCGGCGCGCGCGGGTTCGGCGAGCCAGCCGAGCTCGTACTCCGCGGCGTCGACGCACAACGCGACCAGGTGCGAGTCGAACTCGCGGTGGACCACGGTGCGCGGCGCGGTGCGATGAAGGAGTCGGAACGTTGCGCCGTCGCGCCCGGTGAGCACGACGAGCCGCAATTCCTCGATGCCGACGCCGGCGAGTTTCAGCACCGATTCCTTGGCGCTCCACAACGCGGCGAGTTCGCGCGGCGCGAGCGAGCCGAGCCGCGCGAGCTCGTCGGGCTCGAAGTAGCGCTGCAGTTTCGCGAGCCGACCTTCGCGCAGGTCCTCGACGTCGATGCCGACCGGCCGTTCCGCGAGCGCGGCGAGCGCGAGCGAGCGAGTGTGCGCCAACGACACGTGCCAGCCGGCGACGTCGAGTCGCGGCGCGCCCCGGGCGGTCTTCGACAGCGTGTAGGCGTCGAGGCCGGCGTGTTCGGCGGCGCGAGCTAGCGCGCGGCGCGCCGCGGCGCTCTGCTCGGCGACCCGCGCGGGACCGTCCGCGGCGAGCGCAACCGATTCACAAGCGACGAACACGCGCGGCATCAGGGCCTGGGCTCCTCTCCGCGATGGAAGCGGCGCACGATCTCGCGATCGAAGAAGTTGTTGCCCATGCCGGCGTCGACGACGAGGCCTTGAGCGTTGATGCCCGAGCTCCGCGGCGAGAGCAGGAACGCGATCGTCGCTGCGACTTCGTCGGTCTCGAGCGCGCGGTGGCGCAGCGTTGCGGCCTCGGCGAAGAGGTAGTTGTCGAGATAGCCAGGGATGCCCGCCGACGCCGAGGTCTTGAGCGGTCCCGCCTTGACCGCGTTGAAGCGCACCTCGCGCGCCGCGAAGCTCTTTGCGAGGAACACGACCGTCGAGTCGAGCGCGGCCTTGATCGGCGCCATGTACCCGTAACTCTCCGCCGCCATCGTCGTGGTCGAGATCGACACGGCGACGACGGACGCTCCGGGCGCGAAATGCGGCTCGAGCGCGCGCGAGAGCGCGACCAAGGAGAAGCACGAGACGTCGAGCGCCTGCAGGAAGTCCTGGCGCGCCGTGTCGTGGAAACGTTCCGCGCCCGGCGCGTAGTTCGCGAACGCGATCGAGTGGACGAGCCCGTCGAGCTTGATGCCGCGTTCGCCGAGCGTGCGCGCGAGCGCATCGATCTCCGACTGGCGCTCGACGTCGCAGCACAGCGCTTCGCCGACGAGCTTCGCCGCCGACGCGCGGACGGTTTGATTCTGCACGACGTGCACGACATTGGCGCCCAGTTCGACGAGCGCGCGGGAGACCGCCCACGCGACGCTCTTCTTGTTCGCGACTCCGGTGACGAGGATCGTGCGGCCTTCGAGCGCGAGGAAGTCGCTCATCCGAGTTCTCCGCCGCTCGCGTCCGCGGTCGAAGTCACCGCGACCGTGAAGCCCACTCGTGCGACGTTCTTGCCGGCGCTCGTCACGCGTGCGGTCATCAGTCGCGCGGGGCCGATGCGTTCGTCGAGCGTCACGGCGAAACGCAGCGTCTCACCCGGCCGCACCATGCGGCGGAAGCGCGCTTCGCCGAGTTTGACGAGCACCGGCACTTGGCCCGGTGCGGTCGCGTCGCGCGGCTCGAGCGCGGCGAGCACGGCGCCGGCCTGCACCGCGGCTTCGCAGATCAACACTCCAGGCAACAACGGGAACCCGGGATAGTGCCCACGGAAGAAGAACGCTTGTTCGTCGACGCGCCACTCGGTCACCAATCCATCGTGCGTGCGTTCGATCACGCGGTCGACGAACAGGAACGGCGCCCGATGGGGGATCAGCGCCTCGATCTCGGCGCGCTCCACGCTACAGACCCCCGGTGACGTCGAGCACGGCGCCGTTCACGTAGCTCGCTTCGCGCGCGACCAGCATGCGCACGGCGAACGCGATTTCCTCGGGGCGGCCGAAGCGTTTGAGCGGCACCGCGGCGGTGTGGCGCTTGCGCGTTTCGGAGTCGAGATCGGCGAGCAGGTCGGTTTCGACGAATCCCGGCGACACGCAGTTGACGGTGATCCCGCGCGTCGCGACTTCGCGCGCGAGCGAGCGCGCGACGCCGACCTGGCCCGCTTTCGACGCGGAGTAGTTGCCTTGCCCTTCGAACCCGTGTTCGCGCGCCGGCGAAGTGACGAACACGATGCGACCGTAGCGACGACCACTCATGTGGATCGTTGCGTACTTCGCCATGTGGAACGAGCCGTCCAGGTTCGTCGACAGCACGTCGCGCCATTCGTCGCGCGACATCAGCGCGAGCACGCGGTCGCGGCGGATGCCCGACGCGTGGACGAGGATCTGCACGCCGTGCGGCAGTTCTTCGAGCTTCTGCCAGAACGCGGAGACGGCCGCGTAGTCGGCGACGTCGAGCTTCTCCGTCGAGAGCCGTCCGCCGAGCCGTCCGTTCTCCTCGAGCAGACTCTTCGCCGCCGCTTCGTCCGACTTGTAGATCGCGATCACGCGGGCGCCTTGCGCCGCGAGATCGAGCGCGATCGCGCGTCCGATCCCGCGCGTGCCGCCGGTCACCACTGCCGTCTCGCCTTCGAAGCTCATCTTCCGACCTCGCTCTCCTGTCGCAGGAACTCGTCCACCTTGCTCGCTTGGATGACGCCGTAGTTCGCGGCGCCGAGCCAGCCGGACATGATGATGCCGACCGAACCCGCGTGATACAGCCCCGAGATCTCGCGTTGCAGTTCGAGCGAGTACTTCAGGCCTTCGAACTTGGTCCCGAACGACGCTCCGGCGACGTGCTGAGTGTAGAACTCGAACGTCCGCGGCGTCGCGGCCTCGACGTGGTCGAGTTTGTCCCGGATTCCGGGCAAGTAGCGTTCGAGCGCCTGGAGCGTGTCCTCGATCAAGCGCGCCTTCGCGCGTTCGTAGGCCGCGTCGTCGAGGCTCGCCCAGTCGCTCCAATTCGCGTTGGTCGAGCTGACGATCGTGTAGCGGTTCGAGCCGGGCCGGGACTTCGGGTAGTAGAAGCTGAACGTGCGGCTCTCGCCGTGGAAGTCGCAGAGCGCCTGCGAATGGAACGTCGGGCGCGTCGAAGTGAACAAGAGGTCGGTCACGAACGGAATCGACTCGCCCTCGCGCAGGCCGAGGTAGACCTGCGTGCTCGAGTTGTTGAGCCGCACCGCTTCGACTCCCGCCGCGAACTCGGGCCGGAAGCGTTCCCTGCCGACCAGTCGTTCGACCGTCGTCTTCAAGTTGGCGTTCGAGATCACGACTCGGGCCTCGAGGAACCGACCGCACGCTTCGATGCCGCGCACGCGACCGTCTTCGACGACGATGCGATCGACTTGCACGTCGCCGAAGAGCTCGACCGAGTTCTTCGCGAGCTCCTCGCGCATCGCGCGCAGCAGACGATCGGTGCCGCCGACGAACGTGTACACGCCCTTCGACATGAAGTTCGAGAACACGATGCCGTAGGCGATCGCCGGATCCTCGAGCGTCGAGCCGTTGGCGTACGCGATCGGCTCGAGCAGGAGTCGGTGCACGTCGTTGCGGCCGGGGAAGAACTCCTCGAACACGTCCGCGACCGTCGCGCGGTCGTCGTCGTAGAAGTTCATCGCGCGCAGCCGCTCGAAGAAGCGCTCGACGCGCTCCAGTGGCACGCCGAAGCGTTCGACCAACGCCCGCGTGAAGTCCTCGCGCGTGAAGATCGTCTCGAGCGAGAACTGCGGATTGTCGAAGCGGATCGAGTCGAGCCGCACGATCGAGTCGGCGATCGCGCTCGACCAGTGCCGCCGGCAAGTCTTGACCATGCCGACGGGAAAACCGTGCAGCGACACGTCGAACACGTGTCCTCCGCGGCGTTTGAACCACGTCGCGAGACCGCCGAAGTTGTAGTGCTGTTCGAGCACGGCCACCTTGTGGCCGAACTTCGCGCACACGTTCGCCGCCGTCAGGCCGGCGAGCCCGCTGCCGATCACGATCACGTCGTAGCGCGACTTCGCCTGCGCGAGCGGATCCGACTTGAGCGGCCGTTTGCCGTCGCGGCTGCCGCGGAAGTACTTCTTCGCTTCGGTCACGCGGAGCTCCCGCTCGCAGCGAGTGCGCGACGATTGACGATCGTGATGCCCGAGAGCAACGCGCCGACGATGCCGACCAGGCCTTGGTCGGTGCCGACGAGCGAGAGGCCGCGCACGCCGGTCTCCCCGTCGCGCCGTTTGACCGGCGAGCCGTACACGGCGCCGCCGAGTTTGCCGGTGAAGCGCTCGATCGTTCGCGGCGTGAACGTGTCACGGAACACGCCTTTGCCGCGCACGTCGACTCCGAATCGCGCCGCGGCGGCGAGAGCGCGTTCCGCGGCGGCTTGTTTCTCGGCGGCGTAGCGCGCGTCGTCGAGCTCGACCCACCGCGCGTGGTTCGCGAGCAGCGTCACGCGCACCAGGCCCTCGGCGAGCGGCTCGTGGCGCGCGTAATTGTTCGGCGTGCAGATCACGCCGCTCTCGTCGTCGACGAGATCGTCGGGCCGGCGATAGTCGAAACGTTCGCTCGAGTTGAAGAACACCGTGGTCTCGGGGACGCCGAGCTCGCGGGGCTCCGCCGCGAGCACTTCGAGGGTCTCGAAGAAGCTCAAGCGGCCGACCGCGGCCTCGTGCGAGGCGTTCGCTGCTTCGCCGCCACACAACCGCCGGGTCTCGACCGCGCCGGCGGACGAAAAGACGTGGTCCGCCTCGAGGATCTCGCCGTTCGCGAGCTCGACGCCGCGCGCGACGCCGTCCGCGATCACGATGCGCGCGACCGCGGTGCGCAGCCGGAGCTCGCCGCCTTCGGCTTCGAACCGTTCGACGAGCAACTTCAGGAAGCCCCGCATGCCGTGCGCGGGCCGGGCCAGGCCTTCGAGGAAGATCGAGCGGAAGAGGATCGCGAACTCGCTCCAGTCGAGGTCGTGTTCCTTCGCGCCGCCGTAGAAGCAGAGCGGGCAGAGCAACATCTCGACGAGCAGCGGCTCGCGCAGGCGCCGTGCGAGCTCGGCGCGGGCCGAACGCGGCTCCCCGGCGAGTTCGAGTGCTTCGTAGCTCGGCAGTTCGGCGACCAGTCGTTCGAACGCGACCACCTCGCTCGGGAAGGCACGGGCGACTTCCGCGCGCAGCAGGTCGAAGTGATTCGAGAACCGGAGCTCGACGCCGGGGAAGCGGATCGCCGAGTGCGACTGCTCGCCGAGCTCGAGCGCGTCGTAGTCGAGCCGCAGTTGCCGCACGATCTTGCCGAGCGGCGTCTTGCGCTCGCCTTTCGGCGCGTAGTTCGTCAACGCGTGCAGTCCGCTGTCGAACAGGCGTCCGCCGAGTTTGTAGAACGAGTTGAGCCCGCCGAAGACCGTGTGCCGTTCGAGGATCGCGACACGCTTGCCGAACTGCGCGAGCCGAATGCCCGCGCCGAGGCCGCCGAGCCCCGCGCCGATCACCAACGCGTCGTAGCGCATCTGCGGCGCCGAAAGGTTCGACCGAGCCGCGCTCAGGCGCGCGACGCGAGCTTGAGCGGCTTGTCGGCGAGTTTCGGCCCGAGGTACTTCACGCAGCCCGCGAGCGTGGCGAGCTCCATGTAGTCCGCCTCGGGCACCTGCACGCCGTAACGCTTGCGCAGCTCCATCACGATGTCGAGGAAGTCCATCGAGTCGAGCTCGATCTGCTCGCGCAGACGGACGTCCATCTTGAGGTGCGCGAGATCTTCGTCGGGCGCGATCGTCGCGATGATGTCCTTGATGGCGAGGACGATTTCGTCGTTCGTCATGGTGTTCCTGATGGGGGCTAGCGGAGGCGTCCGACGACCACGGCGGAGTTGATGCCGAGCATGCCGAAGGACATGTTCAAGACGGTGTCGACGCGCCCGGCGGTCACGGGCTCGCCGAGCACGAGATTGGGCACGGCGCACGCCGGATCGAGGTCGTCGACGTTGATCGTCGGATGCACGACTCGATCGGTGAGCGACGGCAGGTTGCCCGCGAGTTCGAGCGCGCCGGCGGCGCCCATCGCGTGGCCGATGAAGCTCTTCGTGTTGTTGACGAAGGTGGTCGGGCAGTCGGCGAAGACGTCGCGGATCGCCGCCGCTTCGACTTCGTCGCCCTGCGGCGTCGAGGTCGCGTGCGTGTTGATCACGTCGACCTCGCGCGCGGCGACGCCGGCATGGCGCAGCGCGGCGCGCATGCACGCCGCTTGACCGGCGGACTGCGGCAGCACGAAGTCGGCCGCATCGGAGTTCACGGCGTAGCCGAGCACTTCGGCGTAGATCTTCGCGCCACGCGCGCGTGCATCGTCGAGTCGCTCGAGCGCGAAGAGACAACCGCCTTCGCTGACGACGATGCCGTTGCGTGCCTTGTCGAACGGCCGCGACGCCTTGCTCGGGTCCGCGTGGGCGGCGAGGGCGCCTTGGCTCTTGAAGCTCGCGAAGATCCCGAACGTGTGGATCGACTCCGACACACCGCCGCCGAGTGCGAGATCGATCTGGCCGAGCTGCAGGAGCTGCATGCCGTGGATGAGACCGAGGTTGCCGGCCGCACACGCGCCGCCGAGGCAGTACGCCGGCCCGGTGATCCCGAGGTTCAGCGTCACTTCGCCCGCCGGATTGTTCGCCACCGTGCGCGGGTTGTGGTGGTGCGACCAGAACGCGAGGTCGAAGCCGTACTGCGCGACTTCGTGGATCTGGTTCTCCGTCTCGACGTTGCCGTGTTCGGTGATGCCGGGGAACACGCCGATGCGCTCGGGCGCATAGCGCTTGTCGCGCGCGATGTCGAAGCGGCCCGTCGCGAGTCCGGAATCGACCAACGCTTCGTGGGCGCAGAAGATCGCGATCGAGCCCGCGCGCGTGCCGCGGCGCACTTCCTTGCGCGTCTGGTAACGCAACGCGTCGAAGTCCGCGACGCCGGCGAGCGTCTCGCCGACGTGGCGGATCGAGTACTTGCGGACGCCGGACTTGCCGGCGAGCAAGTTCCCGCGGAACTCCGCGAGGTTCGCGCCGTTCGGGCTCGCGAGCCCGACGCCGGTGATCACGACGCGCGGCAGGCTAACCACGACGCTCCTTGGGCGACGGCGCGGGCTTGCGTTCGGCCGACTTCGGCGCGGGGACCGCCTTCGGCGCGAGCGCACGTTTGGCGGCGATGCTCGCGCGGCGCGTCGCGCGCGTCGAGACCGGTTCGCCGCGGCTCGTCGGCGCCTTCGATGCCGTCGAGAGCGACGTCACTTTCGACGCCGGGTTCGGGGCCGGACTCAGGGCCGGGCTCGGGGCCGAACTGCGCGCCGGACTCGGGGCCGTCGGCGTCGGCAGGAGCAGCTTCGAAGGCATCGCGAAGCCGACTTTCAGCGCGGTCGACACGGCGCGGTGGAGCAGACTTTGGCTGTCGTCGAGGGCGTTCGCGACGGAGCCGACGACCAGTTGGATCACGGCTTCGGCGATCTCGCAGGTCGAGATGATCGAACGCAGCGTCATCACGCGCGGATCCTTGTCGCCGTACCGTTCGGTGACGTAGGCGAGCGTGCGCGTCGACGCGGCCTTGAACTGTTGGAACGCGACCTGTTCTCGCCGACGGATCACGGTCGCGGCGATCGACAGCGTGTTCGACACCGGCGCGTGCAAGTGGCACCGACGCAGGCTGTCGAACTCGGTGGTGATCGCGCCCCACTCCTCGAGCTCCTTCAATGCCTGACTCGTCGCGCCTTGCGACAGCGACAGGCCGACTTGGATCTCCTTCGCCGAGAGCGGTCGCCCGATCAGCACGAGCAGTCCCCAGATGCGGCCGTGCACGCGCTTGAACCCGAACGTCTTGAAGAACTGCTCGAACGTCGGGAGTTGCGCGGCGAGCTCGGCGTCGAGTCCCTCGAGCACGCTCTTCTGACCCGCCGCGGCATCCGCGGTCGCTTCGGAGGCGGGCTCGGAAACCGGCGCGAGATCGCTCTCGGACGCAGTCGCTTTCGCGGGGGACGCCACCGCGCTCGCGGGCGCGCGCGACACGGCCGGTGCGGGCGCGAAGGCAGGCGCGCGACGGTCTGAGGCAGGATGCGGCAGGCCGGACATGGGGTGGGGAGCGCGCGGATTTCAGATTTTTCAGATATCCGCGGCCGCGTAGTCAAACCGACCGCCCCGCGAAAGTAAAGACCCCGGCCAGGGCTTTTGGCGGCCCCACAACGCCCCGCTTCGAGTCCTCGGCCGGCGCCGTGGCCCGGACCCCGGCCGGAGTGTCGGCCGGGAGTCGCTCGAGCATGCGCCGGCCCCGGGAGCTTGCCCCAAGAGCTGGCCCCGGGGGCTTCCGCCGAGCTCTTGCGCCGAGCGCTTGCGCCGAGATCCGGTACCGAGAGCCGGCAGCGAGAGCCGGCAGCGAGAGCCGACGCCGAGGGCCGGCAGCGCAAGCTGGCACCGGTGTGTGGCTCGATTGCTGTGCCGATCGTTGGGCGGCTCACACGCCGATGTCGGCCCTGACGCGATGGACTCGACGCGGCGCTCGGATCGGGTCGATGCCGTTCGAGCGGTGCGCGTCCTACCAACGCAGCGCGAGCATCTGGCACTGCAAACCGCTGCCGATGCCGAGCGCGGCAACGCGATCGCCCGCGCGAATCGCGCCGGTCGTCGCGGCGAGTGAGAGCGAGAAGGGCAGGGACGCCGAGCCCATGTTCCCGAACGTCTCGACGGTGGGGAAATCACGCGAACGGTCGAGCCCGAGCGTCTCGAAGAGCGCTTTGCGGTGCGCGACGCCGACTTGGTGCGTGACGACCCGGTCGATCGCCGCACGCTCCCAGCCGACATCGTCGAGGAACGGACCGAACGTCTTCGCGGCGAGCGCATTGCCCGCGACGAGCAACGCTTCGGAGTCGGTCTCCATCCACGGGCCTCGGAGCGCGTCGTCGTGATCGCCGTGGCAGAGACCGTGGTGCTGGCTCGCCGTGCGCGAGACGCTCGCGACGAGTCGCGGCGCGTCGGGCGCGAGCTCGGCGTGCGTCAACACGGCGGCGGCGGCGCCTGAACCGATCGTCAACGACGCGAACGCGGCCTTCAACGTGCGTCGATCGAGGTCGGTGCGCGCAGCGAGTCCCGCGAGCGTGCTCTCGACGAGCGCGCGTCCGTCCTCGGCCGAGACGATCAGCGCGGCGCGCACGTCGCCTCTTGCGATCTGGGACGCGGCGAGCGTCAGTGCGTTCGCGAAGCCGAGGCACGCGTTCGACAAATCGAACGCCAGCGTCCGTTCGGAGAGCTCGAGCTTCGCGTGCACGAGCGACGCCGTCGCCGGCTCGAGGAAGTCGCGACACACCGCGGCGTGGACGACCAATCCGAGCTCCTCTCGCAACGCAGGCACTCGCGCGAGCGCCTGCTCACCGGCACGCGCCGCCGCATCCGAGGGACGCACGCCGCGCGCGAAGAACCGTCGCTCGCGGATGCCGGTCATCAGCTCGAGCCGCCCCGCGGAGAGCCCGAACCGTGCGTACACCGGCGCGAGGCGCTCCTCGATCTCGAGCGAAGTCACCACTTCGTCCGCGACGACGTGGGCGAGCGAGGCGAGAGCGACGTGTTCGAAGCGCATGCGGTGGAGAAAGGGCGGGGGAGCTTAGCAACGCGCCCGACTGATACTGCCCCGCGTCGTTGCGCCGAAAATCTGAGCGCGGCTGAAACCAAAACGGGTTGTGGCGGTCTTTGTCTGGCGTACGGAGTTTTTCTGGAGACCCCCGATGCAGTTTCACCCGAAGTTTTGCCCCCGTCCCGACTGCCCCTCTCACGCAGGCTCGCCCTTCCTCTTCCGCCGCCGCGGCTA
>JAKLKU010000025.1 GCA_023150475.1 Planctomycetota bacterium | reverse complement strand
CGGTGGTTGCGAGCGGACTGGCGGTGCGTGACCTTCGAGACGCGGTCGTAGAAGAAGGGCACGAGCAGGTCGGGGCGCTTCAAACGGTAGTCGACGCGGAAGGTCTGCGACGAGAAGCCGCGCGAGCAAGTGAGGCAGAGGAAGCGCGGAACCTTGCGGGTGTCGCAGCGCCGACGGAAGTAGCCGCGGCGGCGAAAAAGGAAGGGCGAACCGGCGTGAGAGGGGCAGTCGGGACGGGGGCAAAACTTCGGGTGAAAGTGCATCGGCGGTCTCCAGAAAAACTCCGCACGCCAGACAAAGACCGCCACAACCCGTTTTGGTTTCAGCCGCGCCCGAATTTTTGGCGCAACGACGCGGGGCAGTATCCGTTGGCTGCCTTGGGGAGGTCGAGTACCGTGCCTTCCATGTTGGCCTGGAAGTCGGCGCGTCCGGGTGCCCGAACCGTGGGCTCGAGCGTGAACCTGACGATCGAACGGCGTGGCACCACACGCATGGGCCAGGTCTCCGGTCGTGTCGCGGAGCGACGGGAGGGCGCGGCGTGTCGCGGGCTCGGGACGCTCGCGAAGACGTGCGCGCGCGCCCTCCTGCCCGCCCTACTGCCCGGCGTCGTGCTCGCCGCCTGCGCGCCGAGCGCGGAACGTCACGGCATCGAGCACGTGATCCTGATCAGTCTCGACACCTTGCGCGCGGACGCGCTCGGCGCGTACGTCGGTTCCGGACGCGACAGGCTCGCGGAATGGGGCGCGCCACCGGCGGTCGAACGTGCGCCGCGCCTCGATCGGCTCGCCAGCGAAAGTGTCCTCTTCGAACGTGCGATCGCCGCGGCGCCGTCGACGCTCGCAAGTCACACGTCACTGCTCACCGGGCTTTACCCGACCGCTCACGGCGTCGCGCGCAACGGCTTCGGCGTGCGCGAGGAGCTCGAGCTCTTGGCCGAACGCTGCGCTGCGCGCGGTTTCCTGACCGCTGGATTCATCGGGAGTTTCGCGCTCGACCGTCGTTTCGGGATCGCGCAGGGATTTGCCCACTGGGACCAGGAGTTCGACCTGTTGGTCGACGGTCGCACGCACGAGCAGAACGAACGCCGTGCGGCGAGCGTGACCGACGCGGTGCTCCGTTGGTGCGATGCGACACGCGAAGAACGCGCTCCGCGGTTCGTGTTCGCGCACTACTTCGACGCGCACGCGGCGTACTCGCCGCCGGAACTCGCGCCGACCCAACTCGTGCCGGCCGAACGCGCTGCCCCGGGCGAGCCGCGGCGCGCCGTCACCGGTTCGCTCGACGACTTGCGCGCTGCGGCGGCGCGGCATCAATCCGAGTTCGGCGGCGCGCGTGGGCTCGACGCCACGATCTTGAACGGCCTCGACGCGGCGTGGCTCGGCGCGCGGCCGGTGCCCGATGCGCTCGACCGCGCGTTGGTGGCCCGCTACGCCGCAGAGATCGCGTATCTCGATCGTGAGGTCGGGCGGTTGCTGGATGGATTGCGAGAGAGAGGACTGCTCGAGCACGCGCTCGTGATCGTCACTGCGGACCACGGCGAGACGTTGGTCGATCACTGCGACGTGTGGAACCACGGACTCGCGCTCTACCAGAGCACGATCCACGTGCCGCTGCTCGTCCGTTTGCCAGACGGTGCCGGCGCGGGCACGCGCGTCGCGATGCCGGTGTCGAACGTCGACGTGTTGCCGACGGTGCTCGCGCTGCTCGACTTGCCCGCGGGCTCGCCGGTCGACGGCGTGAACCTGGTGCCTCTGCTCGAAGGCGCGCCTCTCGCGCGAGGCCCGGTGTTCTCGACGGCGACGCAGCCGCCGACGGTCGAACGTGGCGTCGGTCCCTGGCTCGGCCGCGCAAAGGCGGCGAGCGTGATCATGGAGCGGCACCAGTGGATCGAGACGCCGTACCTGCGCGCGGCGGAGCTCTACGATCTCGTCGCGGATCCCGAGCAGCACGAAAACCTCGTCGACGCGACCGATCCGGCGACGCTTGCGGTACGCGACGAACTCGCGCGGCGACTCGACGCGTGGCGCGACGCGGCGCGGCCGCTTTCGTCGACGTTCGATCGTTCGCAGGTCGAAGAGGTCGAGCGGCGGCTGAAGGAGCTCGGCTACACCGGGCGTTAGCCGCTCACTTCTTCTCGAAGAGACCCTCGAGTTCCTTCTTCGCGCCGTCGAGCGCCTTCTCGGCCTCCTTGCCGAGCTCGCCGCCGAGCTCCTTGCTCTTCTCTTGGAGGTCGTCGAGCGCGCCTTTCACTTCGTTCTCGAGCGAGCGCTTGAGAGCCTCGACGTCCGGCAGTTTCTGCTTCAGGTCCTTCAGCAGCTCCTTCGGCAAGTCCTTGCCGCCGACGTCGATGACGGCGCGCAGGATGCCGTCCAGGACCTCCGCGAAGAGTTGGCTCATCGAGCGGCCGTCCTCGCCGACGTTCGTCAAACGGATCGAAGGCACCGTGACGGTGGTCTTCGTGAGCTCGCCGCCGATCGGGAGCAGTTGGATCGTCGCCTTGACGTCGCGCACGATCACTTCGCGGATGACGAAACGCTTGGTGCTCTGGGGCTCGTCGCCTTTCGGCTGCGGCGCCGACTTCCCGTCGTCCTTGGACGAGAAGCGTTCGAGACTCGCCAGGATCGTGTCGTAGTTCGCCTTGCCGTCCTTGCGTTCGAGCGCGAGTTCGATGCCGGAGAGCTCGAGCGTCGGCGCTTCGATCGTGTCCTCGGTGAGCGAACCCAGCGTCAAGGCGAGCTCGCCGCGTCCGATCGAAAGGAACCGCGGCGCGTCGAAGCCTTGAGGATTGTCGATCGCGAGGCCGGTGAGCGCGAAGCGACCACTGGTCAGTCCGATGTCCGCCTTCTCGAGGTGCGTCGGCACGCCGAGGGCGTAGGTGCCGCCTTCTTCGATCGCGGTCTTGGCCGCGCGGTCGATGAAGATCACGAGGAGCGCCGCCGCGACCGCGGCGAGCAAGAAGAGCAGGACGACGAACCGGAGCAGCTTGCGCATGGCCGAGGATTGCACGGCGCGCCGGCCCGGTGTTCAAGGGCGGAGCGGCGTGCGGGCGTGCTCTGGGCCTCGCGGAGCGACTCGTCGCGGCCGCGGGGCGTGCAGTCGACGCGGCGCGCGGCGCGGACGCAACCGCGTGGGCTCGCGAGGGCTGCGCTCGCGCGTCGTGCGTGTTTCGCAGCCAGACGCGGCTCGAAGCCGGCGCGTCGCCATCGATTCCGAGTTCGCCCGCAACCGAACGGAGCTCGGACGTCTTACCTCCTGCCGGCCGCGAAATCGGTTCGCGGCGGAGCGGATACCTAGGAGGAAGAGCATGTTGGAGAAGCGTGATGGGATCGTTCGGCGCCGTAGGGCGGCGCATTCGAAGTGGACCCTCGCCGGACTCGCCGGCGCTGGGTGGCCGACGGCGGCGGGCGCGTGGCTCGCCGCGACGTGGCTTGCCGGAGCGGGCTTCGCGCAGGCGCCGCGAGTGTCGCTCGCCACGTCGGATGGGCCGGATGGGCAGGCCCGGCTGGCTCGACCGGGTGAACCCGGTGAACCCGGTGAACCCGGTGAACTGGGCGAACTGGGCGAACTGGGCGAACTGGGCGAACTGGGCGAACTGGGCGAACGGGGCGAACGGAGCAGTTCGCTCTCGGCGGAACGCGCACTCGTCGCCGACGTCGAGTACGGGGCGCACCCCGAGCGTTTCGGGTTCAAGCTGCTCGTCGCGGGCGGAGAACCGTTCGCGCGGGGCGTTCTGGCGCTCGAAGGCCAAGGCGTCGCGCACCCGATGCGGCTTCCGATCCAACTGGACGGCGAGGGCGCGTGGGAGCGCGTGTGGCGCGACGTCCCGCTCGACGGAGCCGTGCGCGCGACGTTCGCGGCAAGCGTGACCGGTGGAGTCGCGGTGTCGAACAAGGTCAAAGTGCAGAAGCTCGCGACCCAGTCGCCATCGCCGTTGCAGCGGCGAGCGGTGCTCGTGCGCGAAGTGATGAAGGACCCGGTCGCCGTCAGCGACTCGAAAGGCGAGTGGATCGAAATCGTCAACCTGACGAACAAGCCGCTCGACCTCCAAGGGTGGACGCTCGACGACGGTGGCTCGAACCACCACGTGATCGGCGGCAGCGCCGGCGCGAGCGTGTGGCTGCAGCCGCAGGTGCCGTTCGTGCTCGGCATCAACGCGGATCCCGCGACGAACGGCGGGATCACCGTCGACTACAAGTACTCGAGCTTCTCGCTCAACAACACGAGCGACGTGATCGCGCTCTATGCGCCGAGCGGTGCGCTCGTCGACTGGGTCGCGTACGACGACGGCATCTTCTGGCCGGACGCGCCTGGCAAGACGCTCACGCTGCGGCCGACGTGCCTCGAGCCGAGCCTTGCCGACGACGGTGGCTTCTGGTGCGACGCGAGTTCGCCGCTCGGCTCGGGCGGCGACTTCGGCACGCCCACGGCGCCGAACGACGTCTGTCCGTGACCAGGTGCCGAGCGGTCGGTGTCGAAGACGCCGACCGCTCGGCCGGGTTCGTGATCCGCTTGGTTCGTGGTCCGCCGGATTCGTGAGCCGCCTGGTTCGCGATTCGCCTGGTTCGCGATTCGGCGGGTTCGCGACCCGCCCAGTGCAATGCCGGTGCAATGCCGGAGCGATGCCGGCGCGAAGCCGGGCGCGAATTCGGACTCGTGCTCGGGCGCGAGCGGTCCGCAGCGGCGCGTGATAGAACGTGCCGCCCCCTTTCGGACGTCGCCCCATGAAGCAACTCGTCGCATGCGTCTTCGCGCTGTGCGCGTGGACCGGATCCGCGCTGGCGCAAGAGCTCGAAATCCACGTCATCAACGTCGACCAAGGTCTTTCCGTGTTCGTGAAGAGTCCGACCGGGACGCGCCTCCTGATCGACGGTGGGAACCCGGGCGACGGCAGTGCGATCGTGCGTCCGTACCTGCTCTCGAAGGGCGTCACCGATTTGGATTACGCGGTGTGCACGCACTGGCACACCGACCACATGGGCGGACTCGACGAAGTGTTCAACGGCGGCCACAAGCCGAACGTCGCGGCGTACGACCGCGGCGACACCAACAAGCCGTCGAACCCCGAAGTCACCGGCTACATGAACGCGGCGAGCGGCGTGCGCCAGATCGCGACGATCGGCCAGACGATCACGCTGGGTGGCGGCGCGACGGCGCAGATCACGACGGTCAACGGCCAGTACCTGACGGGCTCCGTGGACCCGACGGCTTCGAGCCAGGAAGAGAACTCGCGTTCGCTGTCACTCGTGGTGCGCTACGGGGATTTCGATTGTTACGTCGGCGGCGACGTCACCGCCGACGCCGACGGCTCGACCGCGAACGTCGAAGGGCCCTCGGCGGTCGCGATCGGCCAATGCGAAGTAGCGATCTCGGCGCACCACGGATCGCCGACCAGTTCGAGCGCGGCGGTGGTCGCGGCGTTGAACCCGAGCTTCGTCGTGCACTCGTGCGGCGTCGCGAATCCGTACCAGCATCCGGCGAAGCAGACGATCAACGCCTGGAACACGCTGGCGGCGACGCGCGTGCAGTGGTCGACGACCGTGGGGGACGTCAACAACGGGTCGGGCGGCTTCAACGCGATCGAAGGCCACATCGTGATCAAGAGCGACGGCAATCGCTTCACGGTCACGCGTTCGAACGGCTCGGAGACGCTGCGGTTCGCCACGTTCGAGCAACCGGGTGCTGCCGCGGGCGTCGGCGACGTGGCGGTCAGCGAAGTGCTCGTGAATCCCGCGGCGACGTCGGACGTGTACGGCGAGTGGTTCGAGCTCGTCAACGTCGACGCGGCCGAACGCAGTTTGCGGGGCCTCAAAGTGACTTCGGGCCCGAAGACGTTCACGATCGCGTCGGAGCTCTTGCTCGCCCCGGCGGAGCGCATCGTGGTCGGCGTCGACGGCAACCGCGCGCGCAACGGCAACGTGTTCGAGCACTTGGGCGCGCCGTGGGAGAACTTCGGGCTCGCGGACACGGCGAGTTCGATCCAGCTCAAGACCGTGAGCAACACGACGATCGAGACCGTCGCCTGGGGCAGCGGTGGCTTCGCGGTTTCGAGCGGCGTCTCCGCCGAACGCAAGGTGCTCACGCAAGCTCCGAGCGCCGCGAACTTCGCCGCCGCGTCGAGCGCGTGGTCCGGCGGCGACCTCGGGACTCCGGGCGCCGTCAACGACGCCGAGGTGCCCGCGTGTCCGACGCCCGTTGTCTACGGCACGGGGAAGATCACGTCGCAGTTCGGCCAACCGGTGATCCTCTGGAGCGGCACGCCGAGCATCGTCACGAACGACTTCCGCATCGTGCTGAACGACGGTGTGCCGAACAAGTCGTGCATCGCGTTCTGGGGAACGCAGTCCACGGCGTTGCCGTTCTACAACGGCACGCTGTACGTCAAGCCGCCGATCGTGCGCTTCGGCGTGACGACGATCGACTCCGTCGGCGACGCGAGCTACTCGATTCCGATCGACGGAACGATGCTTGGTGCGACGCGTTACTACCAGTTCTGGATGCGCGACCCCGCGCATCCCGATGGAACGGGCGTCGGGCTCTCGAACGCGCTTGCGGTGACGTTCTGTCCGCTCGCGCCGTCGGGCCTCGCCGCGGGCGACGTGATCTTCACCGAAGTGATGAAGGATCCGGCGTTCGTCGCCGACACGACGGGCGAATGGCTCGAGCTCTACAACAACTCGGCGCAGTCCTACGACCTCGAAGGTTGGACGTTGCGAGACGACGGTGGCGAGGTGTACGTCTTGTCGAACGGTGGCGCGGGCATCGTGCTGGGTCCGGGCGATTTCCTCGTCCTCGGCGCGAGCACCGACACTCAGGTCAACGGCAACGTGCCGGTGAACCACGCGTGGACGGGCTTCCAACTCGACGATGGCGACGACGAAGTCGTGCTCGTCGCACCGGGCGGTCTCGAAGTCGATCGAGTGGTCTACGCTGCGACCGGCGGTTGGCCCCTGACGCCCGGAGCCGCGATGAACCTGAACCCCGGAGTGTTCGACGGCTTCCTGAACGACCTTCCGGCCTCGTGGTGCGCGGCGACCGCGACGATCGCGGGCAGCTCGGACAAAGGCACGCCGGGAGCCGCGAACACGAGCTGTCCGTAGCACGCGCGACGGACGCGCACGAACTCCGGTTCAAGTCCGGGCGAAGTCCGAGGGCCGGCCGATCGACCTCGTTCGTCTGCGCCCGACCGCTGGCGCTCGCCAGCGACTGACAGCGACTGCCGGTTCACCGACGGCGACCGCCAGCGACCGCCTCGCGACGGCGAGGCGACGGCGAGGCGACCGGCGGGTACGGGTCGCGCGATGACCCGGCGACGATTTCGCACCACCTGCGGCGTGCCGTCCGTCCGTGCGCGGGCCCTCGCCGCGGCGCGGTCCGTGCGAGACTCGGGTGCGGCCCGGGCGCGACCTGTGTGTGCACGGCAGCGCGCTCGCGCGGCCGACTCGCCTCTCGTGTCGGTGTGCGGGGAGACGATAGGATGCGCTCCATGCGCTCCCTCCGTTCCGTGTTCGTCCTGACCGCCGCGCTTCCGCTGCTCCTCGCCTCGTGTGGGGACGACCCGAAGGCTCCGTTGCCCGTGCCCACCGCGTCCGGCGCGACGCAGACCGCGCCGAAGACCTTGCCGGTCGTCCTCTACTACGACAAGGAGATGACGAAGAAGCGCGAGGAAGGCACGCTCGTCAACGACAAGCGGGAAGGTCCCTGGACGAGCTATCACAAGGACGGCGCGAAGCAGGAAGCGGGCTCGTACCGGGCGGGCGTCAAGGACGGCGAATGGCAGGGCTGGCACCCGAACGGCAGGCAAGAGTTCGTCGGCAAGTTCGAGTCGGGTCTGCGCGTCGGCAAGTGGGTCAAGTTCTTCGACAACGGTCAGAAGGGCGGCGAAGGCGAGTTCGTCAACAACGTGCAGCACGGTCCATGGACCGAGTGGTACGCGAACGGCCAGAAGCAAAGCGAAGGCTCGTACAAGGACGGGCTCAAGACCGGCCGTTGGACGTTCTGGCACCCGAACGGAAAGGTGTCCGGGGAGGGCGAGTTCGCGAACGATCTCTTCGTCGGTGTGTGGGTCTACTACCACGACAACGGGGAGCGCCGGCAGGAAGGCACGTTCGACGCAGGGAAGAAGATCGGCGAGTGGGTCGGTTGGTGGCCGAGCGGCGTGCTCGCCGAGCGCGGCCAGATGGTCGACGGACAACAATCGGGCGAGTGGCTCGAGTACTGGGGCGACGGTTCGCTGCGCGTGCGCGGCTCGTTCGAGCGCGGCGAGCGCGTCGGCCCGACCAAGTTCTACGGGCCCGGCGAGAAGATCCAGGTCGAGACGACGTTCGTCGCGGGTCAACCCGACGGGCCGACCGTCATGTACCACGAGTCAGGCCAGAAGTCGGCCGAGGGCGGGATGCACCTCGGCAAGCGCGTCGGCAAGTGGCTGCTCTTCCACGAAGATGGTTCGAAGCGAGGCGAAGGGGAGTTTGCCGACGACCTCGAGACCGGACCGTGGACCTTCTGGAACCCGGATGGGACGGTCGACGCCGCGCTGACGGGCACGTACACGGCGGGCGTGCTCGAAGGTTCGCAAGCTCCCGCGGGCGCTGCGACGGAGACTCCGGCGACTCCGCCGGCGACTCCGCCCGCGGAGGGCGGCGGCCAGTAGCTCGCCGTCGTCCAACAGCGCAGCGCCGGCCAGCAGCGCAGCGTCGGCCGATCGAGCTAGGGCGGCCCGCAGGGCGGCGTCGATTCGCTCGCGAGCGGCGGCGCTGCGAGCTCACGCTCGCGCGTGGCGCGTTGACGCGTTGCGGTCTGCGTGACCGGTGCGATCGGCGCGGCCGGAGCAAACAAGCACGCGGCATTCTGGCAAGGCGCGGGCCCGACGGTGCGCCGCACTCGTCGCGCGCCAGCCCGGCTCCGCAGTCGTCCAATCGGCTCCGGCCTGGAGCGATCAACGCAGCAACCACTCGAGGCGCGCGTCGTCGGCGCCCAGGGCTCGCGCCGCGCGAGCGTGCTCGCGGGCGAGCTCGTCGGCGCGTTGGGCCCACGCGCGCAGTGCCTCGATGCGATGCGCCTCGGCCTCCAGCCGGCGCGCTTCGCCTGCGATTTCGCCAGGCACGATTTCGCCCTGCGCGACTCGGGCCGGTTCGTCCAGAGCTTCGAGCTGTCGCAGCGCGAGCGCCAAGTTGCCGCGCAGTGTGCCGGCGCGTGGATCGCGCTCGGCGAGTTCGCGTCCGACGCGCACGGCTTCGATGACCTCGCCGCGCGCGAGCAACACGCGCAGCCAGTTGCCCGACGCTTCCGCGTAGCGAGGCTCGAGCTGCAGCGCTTGACGGTAGAGCTCCGCGGCGCGCTCGAGCGCGTTCACTGCAGGCGCGGCGTCACGTACACCGCTCACCGAAGTGCCTGGCGCCAAAGTTCCGGGCGCCGAAGCGCCGCCGGCGAGGGCCGCGTGCCGACGCGGCTCGTCGTTCGGCGAATGGGATCGCGCGGCGGCCTGGTGTTCGTACTCGTACGACAAGGCGAGGTCGTAGCGAGCCCGCGGATCGCGGCCGATCGCGAGCGCGCGTTCGCAGAGCTCGCGCGCGCGCGGCGAGAGTCGATCGTGCTCGAAGAGCCGGTGGGCTTCCTGGACGAGCCCGTCGCCGGCGATGGGGCGTGCACGGCCGGTCCAGTCGATCGCGAGCAGCACGGCGGAGCCGAGCGCGAGGATCCACGTCGCACGCCGCGAGCGCGAGACCCGCGCTTCGTCGGACGTCACGAACCACGCGGCGAGCAGCACGAGCGCCGGCAACGCCGGGAAGCGATAACGCGCCGCCGCTGCGAAGGCGACGCTGACGGCGAAGAAGGCGACCACGAACCACACGAGCGGCGCGGCGCGGGAACGTCGAGCGCAGAGGAGCGCGAGGCACGCGAACGGCGCGACCAACGCGAAACTCTGCGAGAGCAAAGGCCATGGCGCGAACGCAGCGAGCCCGTGGTGGAAATCGACGTCGGAGACGAGCTCCGCGCGGTGCCAGAAGAGCAGCGCCTTCGCTCCGAGCGTCGCGAGCGCGCCGACGGGCTCCGCCGCGAGTTCGTCGCCGAGCAGCGCGAGCTGGAGCGACTCGCCCGAACGATCGGGTTCGAGCGCGCGGCGTTCGTCGAACGTCTCGTCGTAGCGCAGCGCGTCGTAGCTCGGGCCTGGACGGAGCTCGCACGTGCCGCTGCGCGCGCCGCCATTCGCGAGGCGCAGGTTCAACGCTCCGCCGGAGGGCCACGCTCGTTCGCCGAAGAGGAGCGCGGCGAGACCGAGCGACGCGACGACGCTCGTCGCGAGCACGACGCGTCGCTCGCGCACCTCGAGTGCGAGCCAAACGAGCACCGCCAGTGCTGGCACGCAGAGCGGCGCGCGGGTGAGCACGGCGCACGCGGCGAAGACGACGCAGGCGATCGTGGCGGACGTGGTTCGCGTCCGTGCCGCACGCAACGCGAAGACCAGCGACCACGCGACCGTGCACGCGGCGAGGCCGGCCTCGAGCGGCTGCACGGCGAAGGCGATCGTCGAGCCCGAGATCGCGAAGCCCCAGGCGGCGAGCGGGGCGGCACGCGGCGCGCGGAGTTCACGGCTCGCCGCGACGAGCGCCGCGAGCGTCGCGAGCGAAAGCACGAGGCCGAACGCGGCGACGGTCCACGGTGAGTCGCCCGCGAGCGCGAACGCGAACCGCAACGAGAGCGGGTAGAGCGGGCTCTTCGTGCCGAAGGCATCCGGCGCGCCGGTGCGCGCCCACGCCAGGAATTCCGCGCCGTCGACGATGCCGTCGCCCGCGAACGGTCCGTCGATCCAGGCCGACGCGGCCCAAGCGACCACGATCGCGTGCACCAGCGCGGCGAGGCCGACCGCGAGCCAGGCGCCTCGCGAAAGTCCTGCGGCGCGCGCGAACGTTGCCGCGTCCTGAACGCCCTGACCTCGCGCTTCACCCGCGCCGGCCCGTCCGCCGGAGCGGCCAGAGTCCCCAGAGCCGCCCGAGTCGCCCGAGTCGCCAGGCGAAGTGGACGCGACTTTGCCCGACGCGGCTCGCGATCCGGAGCGCGAGGACTTGCTCATGCAGGTGCAGGTTAGGCCGCGTCGAGCGACTCCGCCAAGAGGATCGGTCGCTCCGCGCAACGCGCGGATAGACTCGGCCGCGCGGCATGCTTGGGCGAGTGACCACACCGGCGGACGAGCCTCACGAGCGCGCGGCTTTCGCTCCGACGACGCACGGCATCGAGGGTCGAGGCTTGCAGGCGCTTCGCGACGAGTTGCGCGCGTTCGCGACGCGCGTGTGGTGCGTGTCGACGACGGGGATCGTGCGCGGAGCGCCGAGTTCGCGAGCGGACGGGAACTCGGGGCGGTCTCGTCGCTCGTGGTTCACGCGCGGCGTCGCGATCGAGACCGCCGCTCTCGTCGCTTGGTGTTCTGTCGTCGGGTCGAGCGCTCTCGGCGCGACGCCGCAAGGCGCTGCGGCTCGAGTCGCTGGCTCGAGCGCGGCGCATGCGGGCGCACCCGGCGCGAGCGCAGATTCCAGCGCAGATTTCAGCGCAGATTCCAGGGCGGACGCCAGCGCGGAGGCCGGAGCCTTCGCCAGGGCAGACGCGCGCGCGCGCGGTGCGCCCGAGGTCCAAGGCGGGCCGGACGAGGCGGTCGATGCAGGTGAACTGGCTCTTGCCGTCAACCGTGCGATCGCCGCCGGTGTCGCCAACCTGAAGCGCCTGCAATTGCCCGATGGCAATTGGCCGGGACAAGAAGGCCCGCATCCCGGCGGCATGACCGCGCTCGCGTGCTTCACGTTGGTGAAGTCGGGCGTCAAGAAGAACGACGAGGCCGTCGTGCGCGCGCTCGGCGCGTTGTCGGGGACGACGTTCAAGTCGACGTACTCGCACGCGGTGCGCTTGATGCTCTGCGACGCGCTGCGCGAGCCCGCGAAGTGGCGGGCGACCGCCGAGGACAGCGTGCGCTTCCTGGCGTCGAAGCAAGACGGACCGACCGGCGGTTGGGCGTATCCCGAAGGCGGCGTCGACATGAGCAACACGCAGTTCGCGTTGCTCGGCCTGCGCTCCGCGCGGCGCATCGGCGTCGACGTGCCGGAGGAGACCTGGGTGCGCGCGGCGAACGGGCTCTTGCGCTTTCGCGACGCGGAAGGGCGCGGTTGGGCGAGCGAAAGCGGCGGCTTCAAGTACTGGACGCACCGCGAAGCGACCGGTGGCATGACGGCGGCGACGTTGGCGGGGCTGTCGGTGATCCGGGAGCACGCGCCTCCGTCGAGCGAAGTGCATGCGCTGCTGCGCAAACACGCGAAGACGATCGCCGCGAGCGAAGCGTGGCTCGTGCGCCGCTTCCGCGCCGATCAGAACCCGAGCGGCGAACGGTCGTGGACCCCGTCGTTCCAGTTCGCGTACCTGTGGGCCGTCGAACGCTTCGGCGGACTGACCGGCAAGACCGAGCTCGGCACTCACGATTGGTACACGGAGGGCGCGACGTGGCTCGTCGAGCAGCAGAAGTCCGACGGTTCGTGGGGGAACTGGATCGAGGACACGTGCTTCGCGCTGCTCTTCCTGCGCAAGGCGACGTTGACCGAGAGCGACGCGCCGCTCGCACCCGCGGATCCGCTGTTCGCCGGAGAGCCGGTGGTGCCGCCGAAGCGGCCGAAACCCGGCACGCCGTGGCTCGTCGACTGGTGGGTCGCGGGTCCGTTCGCCGACAAGGGCGTCGACCTCGAGTCGCCGCCGTTCGAGCCCGCGAAGGCGAGAGGTCGAGAGAAGGCGAAGCTCGCGAACCGCGTCTTCGAGCGGATCGCGTTGAAGCCTGACGGATGGACCGATCTCGACCAAGCGACCGGCCGTGCGGCGGACCAGGCGCTGTGGCTCTGCACGACGACGCTCGTCAACACGACGGCGGCGCCGTTCGACGTCGAGCTCTGGCTCGTCCTCGAGGACGGTTGGAGCGTCTGGTTCGACGGCCGGCGAGTCTCGTTCGACCGCCGCGTCGCCGCGCCGATCGAGGAGTCGGTGCGAGTGCCGCTCGAACTCGCGCCCGGCGAGCACGTGCTCACGGTGGTGCTCGAGGACCAGTGGGGCGCCGCAGCGTTCGGCGCGAGGGTCGCCCGGCCGGGCGGCGTGACACCGGGGCCGGAGTTCGCGTCGTGGGCCGTCGCGCCGAAGGAAAAGCGCTGACGCCGAAGTGGGCATGGAAAGCCGGCCCGACGAGCCGCAAGATCGCCGGCCCCTCGTCCGGCCCCTTGTCCGGTACTGGGCGCGGCACACCGCGCGGCACACCGGGCAGTGGGCTGGCGTCCGTTCGCGTCCGTCCCTCTCGATCGTGCTCCCATGCTGCTCCTCTGGATCCTCTGTGTGCCGCTCGCGCTGCAAGCGGACGCCGCGAAAGACCTGAAGTCGAAGGACGTCGCGGCGCGGCTCGCGGCGGTCGAAGCGCTCGCCGCAGAACTGCCGGAGAAGGCGGACAAACTCTTGGTCGGCGCGCTCGCGGACCGCGATCTCGAAGTCGTCGAACGCGCGGCGGCCGCGCTCGGCCGCCACGGCGCGAAGGAGGCCTTGCCGAAGCTCGTCGATCTCGCGCTCGACGCACCGATCGAACGTCTGCGCCTCGCCGCGGCTCGCGCGTTGCTCTCGATCGACGCGACCCGTGCTTCCGCGGAGCTCGCGAAAGCGTTGAACGGGAAACACCCCGAGCGTGCGTTGCGCGCGCTCGCGGTGCTCTCCGCGGGCGACGTCGATCCACGCGCGCACGACGCCGTCACCAAGGCGTGGCTGAAAGCGAAGAAGGCGAAGGAGCCCGCGGAAGGCGTCGATGCGGCGGGCGCGCTCGGTGCGAGCGATCCGAAGACGCGCGGCGATTCGATCGCGGAGGCGCTCGCGAGCCCGAGCCTCGCCGTGCGCGCCGCGGCGCTCGAAGCGTGTGCTCGCGCGCCGAGCCCCGCGGCGGGTTTCGCGCTCTACACGACGTTCGCGGAGCAGGCGTTGAACCCAGTGATCGAGAGGCGGGTGATCCGCGCGCTCGTCGCGCTCGCGGAACGCGCACCGGAAGGACTCGCGCGCGACGGCCGCGGCGGTGGCGGCCCGGGTGGTGGCGGCCCGGGCGGCGGTCGAAGCGGCGACGGCGCGTTTGGCTGGGAGCGGACGTTCGACGCGCTCGGTCGCGACGTCGACAAACGCGTGCAAGTGCGCTGCGTGCGGCTCGCGAGTGCGTTCTTGCGTTCGAAGGAGATCGGGGACTCCGCCAAGACTGCGGCTCGCGCGGCGCTCGGCACGGCGCTCGACCACGGCTCGGTCGCCGTGCGCGCGGCGGGTGCGTTCGCGGTCGGCGAGTCGGGCGATCCCGAGCTCGCGAAACGCGTGCGCGCGCTCGCCGAGTCGGATCGGGAGGCGCGCGTGCGGCACGTCGCGTTGCGCGTCGCCGTCGCGACGTTCGGCGCGCGCGATCCGGAGACGCTGACGTTGCTCGTCGGGCGTCTGCGCAACGACGACGACCCGCTGATCCGCGAGGAAGCAGCGGTCGCGCTGGGCGTCGAGAGTTTGACGAAGGCGGTCGGACCGCTCGGCGACGCGCTCGCCGATCCTGCGTGGACCGTGGCCGCGTGCGCGGCGGTCTCGCTCGGCAAGACGCGCGAGGACACGGCGTTCGCGCCGCTCGAGAAGCTCGCGCACCACGCCGATTGGCGCCTGCGCGGCGCCGCGATCGCTGGATTCACGCACTGGGCCCGCGCCGCGTGCGTCGAGCCGATGATCGCGGCGGTCGGCGACGCCGACACGGCGATCGCGCGGCTCGCGCACGACTTCCTGCGCCGCGCGACCGGCGGCAACGTGGATCCGACGCCCGCCGCGTGGACGAAGTGGTGGGCCGAGAACCAGTCGAAGGTCACGTTCCGACCGACCGCCGAGATGCGCGAACGGCTCGAGAAGTACGGCTACGGTTCGCCCGACTACACGACGGCGTATCAGGACCTCGACGTGATCGTGTTCGCGGGCCGGCCGGGCGGCGACAACATCCAGAACCTGCTCGCGAGATTGTCGGTCAAGCACCGCATGACCGAAGCGAACCGGCTCGAAGGCGACGCGGTGCATCCGGACGCCGTGTACGTCGCGAATTGCCCGGGCGAGATCGAACCGAAGGACGTCGAGCGCCTGCAGTGGTTCGTGCGCACCGGCGGTTACCTCTTCGCGTCGTGCTGGGCGCTGCACGAGACCGTCGAGCGCGTCTACCCCGGTGTCGTGCGCAAGGCGGAGACGAAGAGCGAAGTGCTCGACGACGTGCCGGGCACGTGCGTCGCGCCCGACAGTCCTTACGTGCAAGGCGTCTTCCCGCCCGACACGACGCCGATCTTCAAGCTCGAAGGCGCGCACTTGATCGAAGTGCTCGATCCCGAGCGTTGCGAAGTGCTCGTCGACAGTCCGATCTGCGCGGAGCGTTGGGGCTCGGGCGAACTCGCGGTCTGGTTCCGCGCCGGACACGGGCTCGTCCTCGACTCGGTCAACCACTTCGACTTGCAGGGTTTCGAAGCGGCGACGGGCCTCAAGACGCCGGACGAACGCGTCGCGTACGCGTTCGACCACCTCGGCCTCGATTACGCGCGCTGGCGCGAGACGCGCGACGCGAAGTTCTGGGGCTCCAACGTCCAAGCCGCGAAGGAGATCCCCGATCTCTTCGCGTTCCGTTTCCTCACCAACTTCGTGCGCAGGAAGCGCATCGGCGAATGAAGATCCTCTACGCTCTCCGTCGGTTCGTGCCCGTCTTCACGCTCGGCCTCGCGCTCGCGAGCTGTTCCAAGGAACCCGCCGCGCCGGCCGGAGCGCCGCAGCTCGTCGTCGGTTTCTCGCAGATCGGCGCCGAAAGCGAGTGGCGCGCGCGAGAGACCGAATCGATCCAGAAGGAAGCGGCGAAACGCGGCATCGAGCTCAAGTTCGCCGACGCACAGGGGCGCCAGGAGAACCAGATCAAGGCACTGAAGAGCTTCGTCGCGCAGGGAGTCGACGCGATCCTGCTCGCGCCGCAGACGAAGCTCGGGTGGGACAACGCGCTGCTCGAGGTGCAGCGCGCCGGCATCCCGGTGGTGTTGGTCGATCGGGGCATCGAGACGAAGGACGAGTCGCTCTACGCGACGCTGATCGCGTCCGACTTCGTCGAAGAGGGCCGGGTGATCGGCCGGTGGCTGGCCGAGAAGACGGGCGGCACGTGCAACGTCGTCGAGCTCGCCGGCACCGTCGGCTCCGATCCGGCGATCGAACGCGCGAAGGGCTTCGCCGAAGCGATCGCGGCGTTCCCTGGGATCCGCGTGCTGAAGAGCCAGCCCGCGGAGTTCACGCGCGCGAAGGGCAAGGAAGTGATGGAAGCGTTCCTCAAGGCCGAGGGCGACGCGATCCAAGCGGTCTACGCGCACAACGACGACATGGCGCTCGGCGCACTGCAGGCGCTCGAGGAGGCCGGGAAGAAGCCGGGCGTCGACGTGCTCGTGCTCGGCATCGACGCGGCGAAGCCGGCGTTCACGGAGCTCGTCGCAGGCAAGCTCAACGCGCTCGTCGAGTGCAGTCCGCTGCTCGGACCGCTCGCGTTCGACGCGGTCGAGAAAGTGCTGCGCGGCGAAAGCGTGCCGAAGCGCACGCTCGTGCCGGATCGGTTGTTCGACGCGAGCAACGCAGCCGAGGAGCTCTCGAAACGGGAGTATTGATCATGCACCTACGACTTGCGCTCGGTCTCGTGGCGCTGGCGGGTTGCCAGTTCGGGCCTTCGGGCTCGTACGTCGTCGATCCGCCGGAGCGTGCGGTGTTCTCGGTGCACGAAGCGAGCGGCGGACCGCTCACCGCGGTGCCGTTCGAGCGCGTGACGATCACCGACCCGTTCTGGGCGGAGCGCATCGAGACGAACCGCACCGCGACGGTGAAGGCGTGTCTCGACAAGTGCGACGAGACCGGACGCATCAGGAACTTCGCCGTGTGCGCGACGCTCTGTCCGGGCGAGCACCAGGGCTACCTGTACAACGACTCCGACGTCTACAAGGTGCTCGAAGGGGTCGCGTACACGCTCGCGTCGCGGCCCGAATCGGCGCTCGAAGCGCGCGCCGACGCGATCATCGACCAGATCGTCGCCGCGCAGCAGCCCGACGGTTACTTGAACACGTACTGGACGCTGGTCGAGCCCGGGAAGCGTTGGACGAACATCCGTCATGGCCACGAGCTCTACTGCGCCGGCCACATGATCGAAGGCGCGATCGCGTACTTCCACGCGACCGGGAAGCGCAAGTGGCTCGACTGCGCGATCCGTTTCGCCGACCACATCGACGCGACGTTCGGGCCGGGGAAGAAACTCGACGCGACGGGGCACGAGGAGCTCGAGCTCGCGCTGGTGAAGTTGTTCCACGAGACCGATGAGCGGCGTTATCTCTCGCTCGCGCAGTTCTTCCTCGATCAACGCGGGAGCTCCGAGGGGCGCACGCCGTTCGGTGAGTACGCGCAGGATCACGAGCCGATCCGCGAGCAACGCGAAGTCGTCGGCCACGCGGTGCGCGCGATGTACCTCTACTGCGCGATGGCGGACGTCGCGGGGATCACCGGCGATCCGGGGCTCTGGACCGCGCTCGACGCGATCTGGCACGACGTCGTCGACCGCAAGATGTACGTCACCGGCGGCATCGGGCCGTCGGCGTCGAACGAAGGCTTCACCGTGCCGTACGACCTGCCGAACGACACGGCCTACTGCGAGACGTGCGCGGCGATCGGCATGGCGCTCTGGAACCAGCGGATGTTCCTCGCGACCGGCGACGCGAAGTACGCCGACATCGTCGAGCGCGAGCTCTACAACGGTTTCCTCTCCGGCGTGTCGCTCGACGGCACGAAGTTCTTCTACGACAACCCGCTCGCTTCGAAGGGGCAACACGAACGCGTGCCGTGGTTCGACTGTTCGTGCTGTCCGTCGAACGTCGTGCGTTTCCTGCCGGCGATCGGCGAGCGCATCTATGCGACCCGCGGCGACGTCCTCTTCGTCTCGCAGTACATCGGCTCGCGCGCCGAGGTCGAGCTCGGCGGCCGAGCCGTGAAAGTGACTCTCGAGTCGGGCTTCCCATGGCAAGGCGACGGAAGCGTGCGCTTCTCGATGTCCGAGCCGAGCGAGTTCGAAGTGCGCCTGCGCTGGCCCGATTGGGCGACCGGCTTCGCGAGCGTCGACGTCGAAATCGCGGCGGGCACGGAGCGCATCGAGCCGCAAGACGTGCGGCACGAGATCGTCGACGGCTTCCTGTCGCTGCGGCGCACGTGGCGGCCCGGCGATCGGCTGCGCTTCGTGTTCCCGGTGATGCCGCGGCTCGTCGCGCAGGACGAGCGGGTCGCATCGACGACGAATCGCCGCGCGCTCCGCGTCGGCCCGCTCGTGTATTGCGCCGAGGGCGTCGACAACGACGGCCACGTGCGCGACTTCGTCGTGGCGCGCGAGGACCACGCCTTCGCTTCGGCGCAAGTCATGTGGTGGACTGGCGCGGACATGGCGGAGGATGTGCGCTTGGATTCCGCGCCGGCCGGTCTGCCCGCGACGACGCGAGCCTTCGTCCTGCCGGGCACGCGCGTCGTCCTGCGCGACGGCGAACGCGCGAGCGAGCCCGCGAAGCTGACGGTCGTGCCCTATTTCCTCTGGGCGAACCGCGGCAAGAACGAGATGGCCGTGTGGTTGCCGATCGTGCCGGAGCTCGCGGAACTTCCCGGCGAAGGCGACGTCGTGCGCCAAGCCGGCGCGGCGGTCAAGGCCTCGCACTGTTGGCAGAACGACACGCCCGCGGCGTTGAACGACGGAAGACCCGGCGCGAACTCCGCCGACGAGTCGCTGCCGCGGCTCACCTTCTGGGACCACCGCGGCACGAACGAGTGGGTCGAGTACGAATTCGACGCGCCGCGGCGGCTCGAGAAGGGCTCGGTTCAGTGGTTCGACGACACCGGCCGCGGCTCGTGCCGTGTGCCGGCGTCGTGGAGGCTCACGTACTGGTCGGGCGACGCGTGGGCTCCCGTCGAGCCGACGAACGGGACGGAGTTCGGCGTGAAGAAGGACGTCTTCAACCACGTGACGTTCACGCCGATCGAAGCGCAGCGCGTGCGCCTCGAGATCGTCCAGCAGGAGAAGTTCTCGTCCGGCATCCTGGAGTGGCGCGTCGAGTGAACGCGCTCGAGCTCGCTCGGATCACGAAGTCCTTCCCGGGCGTGCGCGCGCTCGACGGCGTCGACTTCGAGGTGCGCGCCGGCGAGATCCATGCGCTGGTCGGCCAGAACGGCGCGGGCAAGAGCACCCTCGCGAAGGTCCTGACCGGGCTCGAACGGCCGGATTCGGGCGAGCTCCGCGTCGGCGGCCGCGTGGTCGAGCCGCGAGATCCTCGCGACGCACTCGCCTGCGGCCTCGGCGCCGTGCACCAGGAGGTCGATCTCGTGCCGGAGTTCTCGCTCGCGGAGAACCTGCTGCTCGGCCGCGAGCCGCGGCGTTGGTGGGGCATCGAGCGCCGCGAGCTCGAAGCGCGGGCTCGCGCCGCGCTCGCCGAGTTCGGTCTCGATCTCGACGTGCGCCGGCCGGCGAAGTCCGTCCCGCTCGGCGTGCAACAGCTCGTCTGCATCGCCCGCGCGATCGCCGAGCGGCCGCACGTGTTGGTCTACGACGAACCGACGGCGAGCCTCGAGGAGCGCGAAGTCGAGCGGCTCTTCGCCGAGATGCGGCGGCTCGCCGCCAGCGGTCTCGCGCAAGTGTTCGTCGCGCACTCGCTCGAGCAAGTGTTCGCGATCGCGGACCGCATCACCGTGCTGCGCGACGGCCGGCGAGTCGGGACGTTCGAGGCGGCCGCGACGACGCCGCACGCGATCGTCGAAGCGATGCTGGGCGGAGCGCTCGGCGCGGCACCGGTCCGACGGGTCGCGACCGACGCCGCGGCGTGGCTCGACGTGCGCGCGCTGCGGCGGGCCGGCGCGCTCGAGCCGGTCGATCTCACGGTCGCGCGCGGCGAAGTGCTCGGGCTCGTCGGGCTCGTCGGTTCAGGGCGCACGGAGCTCGCGCGGGCGCTGGTCGGCGCAAACGACGGCGTGCACGGCGAGTGGCGGGTCGACGGACGCGCGGTGCGCATCGGGTCGCCTCGCGAGGCGGCCGCGTTCGGGCTCGTGCTGTCGCCGGAAGACCGCAAGGTCGACGGACTCTGCCTCGGGCTCACGGTGCGCGAGAACATCGCGCTCGGCGCGCAACGCCGCGCGCGCTTTGCGCTGCAGTCGCGGCGCGCGGAGGCCGAGCTCGCCGAACGCTGGATCCGCGCGCTCGGCATCGCGGCTCGACCGGAGCAGCGCGTCGGCACGTTGTCGGGCGGCAACCAACAGAAAGTGATCCTCGCGCGGCTCTTCGCCGCCGAGCCCAGGCTCGTCGTGCTCGACGAACCGACGCGCGGCGTCGACGTCGGAGCGAAGTCCCAGCTCGAAGCGCGGATCGCGGAGTGCGCGGAGCGTGGCTTGTCGGTGCTCTTCATCTCCTCGGAGCTCGACGAAGTCGTGCGGCGCGCGCGGCGGGTCCTCGTGTTGCGCGAGCGGCGGCTCGCCGGCGAGCTCGTGGACGCGACCACGAGCGACCTGCGACGCATGATGGCCGGTGCCGAGGCGAGTCCGGACGAAACCGCACGAGGCCGCGGCGCGCATGGCGAGTGAACGATTCCGCGCCAAGCTCGCGAGCTACACGCCGCTCTTCGTCTTGATCGGCGCATGGCTGCTCGCGGCGGTCGCGACGCCGCACTTCGCCGAGCTCGAGTGGCGCGACGGGCGGCTCGTCGGCGCGACGTTCGACGTCTGCGTCCGCGCGGTGCCCGTGATGCTCGTCGCGCTCGGGCTGACGTTGGTGATCGCCGGCGGCGGCATCGATCTCTCCGTCGGCTCGGTGGTCGCGTTCGCCGGCGTCGGCGCGGCGCTCGCGAGCGGCGACGGAGGCTCGGCGTTCGCTGCGTTCGGCGCGGCTTTGGCGTGCGGGGTCCTGGTGGGGGCCGTCAACGGCGGATTGGTCGTCGGGCTAGGTCTCGCGCCGATCGTGGCGACGCTCGCGACGATGATCGTCGTGCGCGGCGTCGCGCAGCTCTGCGCGGGCGGGGTGATCGTGCCGATCGATCGTTCGGCGTTGGTCGCGACGCTCGGTGCGAAGCCTCTCGGTCTGCCCGCGTCGTTGGTGCTCGTCGCGGCGCTCTTCGCGCTCTTCGCGACGCTGAAGCGCCGCTTCGGCTTCGGCCTCTACTTGGAAGCGAGCGGCGACAATCCGCGAGCGGCGCGGCTCGCCGGCGTGCCGGTCGGAAGGGTGCTCTTCGCGACCTACGTCGCCTGCGGCGGCGCGAGCGCGCTCGCCGGAGTCGTCGCCGCGAGCGAGATCCGCGCGGCCGACGCGGCGAGCGCGGGGCTCTACCTCGAGCTCGACGCGATCCTCGCCGTGGTGATCGGCGGCACGCCGCTCTCCGGTGGACGCGCGAGGCTGCTCGCGACGTTGGTCGGCGCGCTCGTGCTGCAGATCCTCGCGACGGCGCTCTTGATGCACGGCCTTGCGCCGCACGTCGCGCTCTTCGTCAAGGGCGCGGTCGTGTTGCTCGCGAGCGCGCTCGCGCGGCCGAGCTGGGGGAGAGCGATCGCATGAAGGTCGCGCGGTTCCTCGCCGAGCGCCCGCTCGCGCTCACGCTCGTGGTCTTCGGGCTCTTCGCGGCGTTCGCGGGAGCGCGTTACGACGGGATCCTCTCGTGGCGCGTGCTCGCGAACTTGATCGAGGACGACGCCGAGCTCGGGCTCGCGGCGCTCGGCGCGACGTTCGTCCTGATCGGCGGAGGACTCGATCTGTCGATCGGCGCCGTGTGCGCGTGCTCGGGCGTGCTCGTGGCGACGCTGGTCACCGGCCACGGCGTCGAGCCTGCGCTCGCGTTCGGGTGTGTCACGGCCGTGGGCGCAGCGTTCGGTGCGTTCCAAGGCTGGGTGATCGAGCGAGCGGCTCTGCCGCCGTTCCTGGTCACGCTGGCGGGGCTCTTCCTCGCGCGCTCCGCGGCGCTCGCGCTCGCACCTGAGTCGATCGCGGTCGATCATCCGACGCTTGCGGCACTCGGCGACGCGCGGCTCGAGCTCGGCGACTTCTCGTTCGGCGTGCTCGGCGGCGCGTGGCTCCTCGCGACGCTCGGCGGAGCCTGGCTGCTCGCGCTCTCGCGTTTCGGCCGCGCCGTGCGCGCGGTCGGCGGCAATCCGAGAGCCGCGGCGAACTTCGGGCTGCGGCCGGCGCGCGTGAGAATCGCGCTCTACGCGCTCTCCGCCGGGTGCGCGGCGCTCGCCGGCGCGGCGCACGTCGTCTACGGCGGCTCCGCGAGCGCGATCGCCGCGAACGGCATGGAGCTCGACGCGATCGCGGCCGCGGTGATCGGCGGCACGGCGCTCTCCGGCGGCGTCGGCAGCGCGTTCGGCACGGCGCTCGGCGTCCTGCTCTTCGGATTCATCCAGACCGTGATCCTCTTCGAAGGCACGCTCGGCGCAGGCTGGACGCGGATCGCGGTCGGCGCGCTCTTCCTCGGCTTCGTCGCGGCGCGCAGACTGATCGAACGATGGGCACGAGCGACGTGAAACGCGGTCGGTTCCGGTTCGGGACCTCGAGTTGGTCGGAAGCGAGCTGGAGAGGCGTCTTCTATCCCGAAGGGTTGCCGACGGGCGAGCAGCTCTCGTACTACGCGACTCGGTTCGACACGGTCGAAGCGGACGTGACGTACTACCGCGTGCCGGACGCGCGGCTGGTCGGCGGTTGGGAGCGCAAGGTGCCGGCGGACTTCCGGCTCTCCGCGAAGTTCCCGCGCTCGATCGTGCACGGCGGCCAGGAAGCGACGCCGGATCCCGCGAAGGTGCTCGTGCCGGACGCCGTGCGCGAGGACCTCGAGCGTTTCCTCGCGAACATGGCGTTGCTCGGCGAGAAGTGCGGACCGCTCGTGCTGCAGTTCCCGTACTTCAACCAGAAGGTCTTCCCGCGCGCGGAGACGTTCTTCCGCAGGCTCGAGACGTTCCTCGATGCGTTGCCGAGGTCGTTCCGTTACGGCGTCGAAGTGCGCAACAAGGCCTGGATCGGCGATGAACTGCTCGGGTTGCTCCGCGCCCGCAACGTCGCGCTCGTGTGGGTCGATCTCGCGTACCTGCCGCACCCCGCCGAGCTCGCGGCGTCGAAGGCCATCCTCACGGCGGACTTTGCCTACGCGCGGTTGATCGGCGACCGCAAGCAGATCGACGCGCTGACGACGACCTTCGACAAGCTGGTGGTCGACCAGAGCGAGCGGCTCGCACGCTGGGCGGAACTCCTGCGCGCGACCTTGGACGCGGGCCACGAGGTCTACACCTACGCCAACAACCACTATGCGGGCCACGCGCCGGCGACGATCCGGGACCTCGCCCGGCGGGTGGGCGTCGAGCGTTGACGCCACGGACGAGAGGTCTCGTCGAACGGCTGGAAGCGCGGCGCCGGCGTGGTAGGCTTCCCACGCTCGCGGCCGGCGAAAGTCCCGGCGCGAATCCTCGAGACACATGGGACTCCTCGGAAAACTCTTCGGCGGTGGCGGCGGCGGCGACGCCGAGGTCCAGAAGCTCGTCAAGGACCTCAAGGACTCGAACTGGGAGACCCGCTACGCCGCGGCGAAGAAGCTCGGCGAAATGGGCTCCCGCGCGACGGCCGCGATGCCGGCGCTCGAAGAAGCGATCGCCGACGAGAACGGCGAAGTGTGCCTCGCGGCGTCCGACGCGCTGTCGCGCATCCGCCGCGCCGCGCACTGAACGTGGGTTTCTTCCGGCGGCGCGGGCGCGACTCGGAGAGCGAGCGCGGCGCCGGCGCCGAGCACGATCCGCGCGACGTCGTGCGGGCGTACCACTTCGCGACGCGTCACGACTTCCACCGTTACGCGTCGGGGCCGCTCGAACTCGACTGGGCGACTCAGCCCGACCCGTTCCGACGATTCGCGGGCGCGCCGCTGCTCGCGCTCGAGCGGCCGGCGCCGACCGTCGAACCGCGCTTCGAGCCCGCGTATCACGCCGGCTCGGTCGCGCCGCGACCCTTCGACCGCGCGAGCGTCTCGCAGCTCTGCTTCGACGCGTTCGCGATCACCGCCTGGAAGCAGTACGGCGACGCGCGCTGGGCGCTGCGCGCGAATCCGTCGAGCGGCAACTTGCACCCGACCGAAGCGTACGTGCTCGCGCCTCGAGGGCTCGGGCTCCATCCGCGCGGCTTCGTCGCGCACTACGCGAGCGACGTGCACGCGCTCGAGGTCCGCGCAGAGCTCTCGAGCGAGCTCGACGAGCGGCTCTCGACGCTCGCCGGTGATCCGCCGAGGGGTTTCGTCTTCGTGGGCCTCTCGTCGATCGTCTGGCGCGAAGCGTGGAAGTACGGCGAGCGCGCGTTCCGCTACGCCGCGCTCGATCTCGGCCACGCGCTCGGCGCGCTCGCTGTCGCCGCGGCGGCGCTGGGTTGGCGCGCACGGCGGATCGAAGGTCTCGCACACGACGAACTCGCGGCGCTGCTCTGCATCGACGTGCGCGAGGGGCCCGAAGCCGAAGAGCCGGAGACTTGGGTGCTGCTCGAGCCGCACGACGCGCCGCAGGTGGAGGCGTTCGGTGCGGCAGCCGCCGTCCGCGACTTGGGCGCCCTCGCGCGTGGGCTGCGCCGGCTCGGGCGCGCGAACGACCTGTCACCGCAGCACGTCGATTGGCCCGCGCTCGAGGCGGTCGCGCGGGCGACGCGGCGCGAGGGAGACGCTCGAGCGGACTCGGAGGGCGCGACGACACTCCCGGCGCGGCGCCACGTGCGCGACGCGGAACCGGAAGCGCTCGGGCTGCGCGAGCTCGTGCGTCGCCGGCGCAACGCGCAAGCCTTCGATTCCAACGCCGCCTTGCACCGCGACGCGTTCTTCCAGACGCTCGCTCGCACGTCGCCCGGCGGGACCTTCCTGCCGCACCGAGTGATCCCAGGCTCGCCGAAGGTCGACCTCGCCGTGTGGGTGCACCGCGTCGCCGAACTCGAGAGCGGGCTCTACTTGTGCGTGCGCGCACCGTCGCGGCTCGCGAGTTGGCGTGAGTGGGTTCTCCCGGAGCTCGCGTTCGAGCGAGTCGAAACGGCGCCACACGAGCTCGAACTCTTCCGTTTGCGCCGCGGCGACGTGCGCAGCCAGGCGCGGTCGCTCGCGTGCCACCAAGAGCTCGCGTCGGATGGCTGTTTTTCGGTCGCCGCGTTCGTCGATCTCGAAGGCGAACTCGCGCGCTCCGGCGCGGCGGCGTATCGCGACCTCCACTGGGAAGCGGGGTTCGTCGTGCACCTGCTGTACCTCGAGGCCGAAGCGCTCGGGCTCTCGGGCACCGGCATCGGTTGTTTCTTCGACGAGCCGACGAGGGCCGCGCTCGGAGTGCGCGGATCGGGTCCGGTGCCGCTCTACCAGTTCGCGTGCGGGCGCCGCCGGGACGATCCGCGGCTCACCACGTTGCCCGCCTACGAATGACGGATTCACGCGCGTCGCGACGGAACCCACGGGGCTCCGCGTGCGTCGCAGCTTCGCTTGGCGGGCCCACCCGTCGGGTAAAGGCCGGAGAGAACCTTCAAAAGCTTTGGGGCCCGCCAAGCGACTTCGACGCCGCGCACCGCATGCGCTTCCGGCAGCGCATGGCGGAGCCGGCGCGCGCGAGTTCGCCCCGGAAGTGCCCAGACGCGCCCAGATACGCCCAGACGCGCCGGACTTGGCCGGGGACAGTCCGTGCGCGCCGACGCGCAGCGCTTTCCGCCACGCGGAGTCGGAACCGTCCGAGACCCTGCCGCGAACCCGGTCCGCGGGCTAGATTGCGGCGCTCGCAGGGATCCGCCGCTCCATGAAGCCCGTCACTCGCGATCAGGTCCTCGATTACGTCACGTACGAAGAGCAGCGTGAGGCGTTCCGCGCGGGCATCCTCGAAGCCAAGCGCGTGCGTCGTGTGCACGTCGGCGGTGTGTTGACGTTCCTCTTCGAGAATCCCGACACGGTCCGCTATCAGATCCAGGAGATGATCCGCACCGAGCGCATCGTCAAGGAAGCGGACATCCGGCACGAGATCGACACGTACAACGAGCTGCTCGGCGGGCCAGGCGAACTCGGGCTCACGCTGCTGATCGAAATCGACGATCCGGACGAGCGGCGCACGAAGCTCGAGCGTTGGTTGCGGCTGCCCGAACACGTCTACGTGCGCATGGAGGACGGTGCGAAGGTGCGTGCACGCTTCGACGAGCGGCAGATCGGCGAGACGCGGCTCTCGTCGGTCCAGTACTTCAAGTTCGACGTCCGCGGCGCCGTGCCGCTCGCGATCGGCGTCGATCACCCCGACCTCGTCGCGGAGACGCGCCTCGAACCGGCGACGCGAGCCGCGTTGTACGCCGACCTCGCCGGCTGATGCGAGGTCACCCGGGCGCCGCGTTGCCACGGCTCGACGCTCGAACGGCGCGTCCGAGCTCGGCCGGACTGGGCCGTGTCGCGCGGCGCGTGACGGTCCCGTTGCCAACGGCGTGGGATCGTGGGGCGTACGACCGACGAGCGCGTCGCTCGGCCGGCGCGCTCGACGGAGTATGCTTGGATCCATGACGCTCGAGATCGTGATGTGGTTGGCGCTGCCGCCGACGCCCGCCGCGCCCGCGGGACTCGCGGCCGCAGAAAGCGCGGCGCCAGAAGTTGCGGCGCCAGAAGTCTCGGCGCCAGAAGTCTCGGCGGAAGACCCGCAGCCGGTGCCGACGGAAGTGCTCGAAGAGCGCTACGCCGACGGCACGTTGAAGACGCGGCGCGAAGTCCGGCGCGACAAGGACGGCATCGTCAACCACGGACTCTTCGAGTCGTGGCATCCGAACGGGATCCTGCAGCGCAAGGGCCGCGCGGTCGGCGGACGCTGGGACGGGCTCGTCGTCGAGTACTGGCACAACGGCAAGCCGAAGGACGAGAGCGAGTACAAACTGGGCGTGCGCCATGGCAAGCACCACGCGTACTGGCTCGAAGGTCCGCCGAAGCGCCTCGAAAACTACAAGGATGGCAAGCTCCACGGCAAGTACGAGGACTTCCGCTTCGGGCCCGCAGCGCACAAGTTCACCGAAGGCAATTACGTCGACGGCGCGCAGGACGGACTCTGGCGCGAGTTCGATCGCGACGGCGTGCTGATCGACGAAGGCACCTATCGGCTGGGCAAGAAACACGGCGCGTGGCTCTACAACGACGAGCAAGGCCGCAAGCGACGCGAAGAGTCGTACGCCGACGGTGCGCTCGACGGAGTGTCGAAGGAGTACGCGGCGTCGGGCGCGTTGCTCGTCGAAGCGCACTACAAGGCCGGTAAGTCGGAAGGGCTGCGCACGGAGTGGTACGAATCCGGCGGCAAGAAGACCGAGACCGCGTACGTCGGCGGATTGCCGAACGGGCGCTCGACCGGGTGGTTCGAGGACGGCAAGAAGAGCTTCGAAGGCGAACTCACGGCGGGCAAACGCAACGGTCGTTGGACCTACTGGAACGCCGACGGCACGACGAATCCCGCGTTCTCGGGGCTGTACGAGGACGATCGGCGCGTCGCCGACTGAACGGCGCGTCGCGCGCGATGCGGCACACCGAGCGACACGCGAACGGCAAGAAGGCCGCCGAAGGCGTTCTCGACCACGGCCTGCGCGACGGCGCGTGGACGTTCTGGAACGAACACGGCCGCAAGACCGAGGAACTCGAGTACCTGCGAGGCGAGCGCCACGGTTGGTCGGTGCGTTGGAGCCCGGATGGTCGCGTGCGGCTCGCGGAAGGCGAGTTCGCGCACGACCGCGAACACGGGGAATGGACGTTCCGCCACGAGAACGGCGAGCTCTCGGAGCGCGGGCGTTTCGTCGCCGGCCGGCGCGTCGGCGCGTGGGAGGTCTGGCATTCGAACGGCGCGCTCGCGGCTCGTGGCGAGTACGAACTCGGCGAGAAACACGGCGAGTGGGTCGAGTTCCACCGCAACGGTCGCGAAGCCGCGCGTGGCGCGTGGCGGGCGGGGCTGCGCGACGGTCCGTGGAGTTCGTTCCACGCGAACGGAGTGCTCGCCGCGCGCGGCGTCTACCGCGCCGGGGAACGCGAAGGCGTGTGGGAGAGCTTCCACAAGAACGGCGCGCTCGAAGCCAGCGGTTCGTGGCTCGCGGATCGACGCGTCGGGCTCTGGAAGCTCTGGCACGACAACGGGGCGCTCCGCGCGGAAGGCTCGTTCATCGACGGCGAGCCCTTCGGTTGGTGGGAGTTCTGGTACGAGCACGGCATCCGCCGCGCCGCCGGCGAGATGCGCGAAGGCAAGCAGTTCGGTCCGTGGAAGTGCTGGCACATCGACGGTTCGATCGACGCGCGCGAGTCCGGGATGTACTGGGACGACGAACTGTTTCGGCGCTGGCCGTAGCCGCCGGCGCTGGCCGTAGCCGCCGGCGCTGGCTTCGGGCGTGGCCGGCAGAGCCGGACTCAGACCCAGGCGTCCGCGCGCACTTCGAGCGCCGCGCGGATCGCGGCCGCGCAGTGCTCGTAGTCCTCGCGCGTGCCGCCGATCGGATCGGCGATGTCGCGGCCCTCGGGGTCGAGGAGCTCGCAGCGCTTCGCCGTGGTCGACGAGACGGCCGCGCGCAGCGCTTCGAGGTGTCCACGCGTCAGCGCATAGACCCGGTCGAGCCGCGCGATCTCGTCTGCGTCGAGCGGCGTCGATCGATGGTCCGAGAGGTCGAGTCCGGACGCGGCCATCACGGCCAACGCTTCGCGCGAGGCTGGTGCTCCCGCCTGCGCGAACACGCCCATCGAGATGCACTCGAAACCGAACTCGCGCACGCGTTCGGGCGCGATGCCGAGCCGCCGCGCGAGCACGTCGCGTGCGAGGACTTCCGCCATCGGACTGCGACACGTGTTGCCCGTGCACACGAAGCCGATGCGCAAACCGGCGACGCGTCGCAGCGCTTCGAGGTCGATGATGCCCGGCCGCAACAACTCGAACGAGCCTGGGCCGAGCTTCAGGACGACGGAACCTTCCTTGAGCGGCGGCGTCCCGCCGTCCGCGACCAGCGCGACTTCGCTGGCGAACTCCGCGGCGATCGCCGCAGGTTCGACGAGCGGCGGCGCGCCGTGGCGATTCGCGCTCGAGCCGATCACCGGGAAATCGAGCTCGGCGAGCAGTTTGGCGGTCGGCGCGAATGCCGGGAGACGGACTCCGGTCCAACCGTCGGCGCTCGCGTGTTCGAGCCCCGGCGGCACGCCGGGCAGGACCAGCGTCAGCGGCCCGGGCCAGTACTTCGCCGCGAGGCGCCGCGCCGAGTGCCAGAGGCGCGGGAACCCGTCGAGCGCCGCCGCGTCGCCGACGTGCCACGTGAAGACCTTCTCTTCGGGCCGGCGTTTCGCCGCGCGCAGGCGGGCGATCGATTCACGGCGGTCGGCGCGCGCGAAGAGGCCGTACACGGTCTCGGTCGGCAATGCGACGAGCTCGCCGGCGGCGAGCAATTGCGCGACGCGTTTGCGCACCGCGCGCGAGGGCGGTGGCGTGGGGCCGAACGGCGCGAGATCGACCGCCGCGCTCATGCGCGCCTTCCGTGGAGCCTTCGCACGCTGCTAGCCTATCGAGCTCGACAGCGAACCTGAAGGGCGCTACATCCGCCAAGCCCATGTCGCCGGAAGAAGAGAAGCCCCGACCGCCCGAGATGCCGCGTGGTCCGCGTCCGCGGACGCAGGAGGAGCAAGTGCTCTTCCTCTCGCGCCTCGCCGGCGGCTTGGCGCACGAGATCAAGAACCCGCTTTCCACGATGGCGATCAACCTCGCGTTGCTCGAAGAGGAGTGGAGCCGCAGCGCCGGCGAGCCGACGCCGCGCGAGGCGCGTTCGATCCGGCGCGTCAAGACGCTCCAACGCGAAGTGCAGCGGCTCGAGAACATCGTCAATCAGTTCCTGCACTACGCCCGCGGCGGCGAGATCAACCGCAAGCCGACGGATCTCGCGGCGTTGGTGCGCGAGCTGCTCGAGTTCGTCGAGCCCGAGGACGGCGCGCAAGGCATTCGCCACCACGTCGACATCGCCGCCGGACTGCCGCTCGCGATGCTCGACGAGACGGCGATCAAACAGGCGGTGATCAACCTGTTCGTCAACGCACGGCAAGCGATGCCCGGCGGCGGCGAGCTCCTGGTGCGGCTGCGTCGCGACGGCAACTGGGCCGAGCTCTCGGTGACCGACACGGGCATCGGCATGACGCAGGAGCAGCTCGACCACTGCTTCGACGAGTACTACTCCTCGAAGAAGGGCGGCATGGGGCTCGGATTGTCGATGTCGCGCCGCATCGTCGAACTGCACGGCGGGACGATCTCCGTGATCTCCGAACAGGGGCGTGGCACGTCGTTCAGCGTGTTCCTGCCGTTGATCGTCGAGCTGACCGCCGTTCCGCGAGACGGCCGCGCCGGGAAGGACGACGCATGAACGTCGCGCCGCGCGCGAAGGGCCGCGTGCTGATCATCGACGACGACCAAGCGCACGCCGAAGCCCTGTCGGACGGCCTCGAAGTCGACGGTTACGCGTGCACGATCGAGCACTCGGGCGAGAAAGGCATCGAACGCGCGAGCGAGCAGAGCTTCGACGCGATCCTGACCGACCTCGTGATGCGCGACCGGTCCGGGCTCGACGTGTTGCAGGAGGCTCGCCGCCTCCAACCCGACAGCGCCGTGATCATGATCACCGGCCACGGATCGGTCGAGAACGCCGTCGACGCGATGCGCCTCGGCGCGCAGGACTACTTGCTGAAGCCGGTGAACATCGCGGAGCTGCGCACGCGGCTCGAACGAGCGCTCGAAACGGTGCGTCTGCGTCGCACGAACCTGGAACTGCGTCGCCAGCTCGACAAACGTTTCGGTTTCGAGGGCATCCTCGGTTCGTCGCGCGAGATGCAGCGCGTCTTCGACATCCTGAGGCAGGTGAGCCCGACCAACGCGACGGTGCTGATCCTCGGCGAGAGCGGGACCGGCAAGGAACTGGTCGCGCGTGCGCTGCACGAGAACTCTCCGCGCAAGGACTCGCGTTTCGTCGCCGTGAACTGCGCGGCGTTGTCCGAAGGTCTGATCGAGTCGGAGCTCTTCGGTCACGTCAAAGGCGCCTTCACCGGCGCCGTCGCTCACAAGGAAGGCCAGATCGTCCACGCCGACGGCGGCACGCTCTTCCTCGACGAAGTCGGCGACATGCCGCTCCTGACGCAAGCGAAGCTCCTGCGCGTGCTCGAGAGCCGCGAAGTGGTGCCCGTCGGCGGCAACTCGCCGCGCAAGGTCGACATCCGGTTGATCGCGGCGACGAACCGCGACCTTCGCGCGATGGCGAAGGAGGGCAAATTCCGCGAAGACCTGCTGTTCCGTCTGCAGGTGGTCACGATCGAGCTGCCGCCGCTGCGCTCGCGCACCGGCGACATCCCGCTGCTCGTCGATCACTTCGTCGCGGAGCTCGCCGAACAACACGGCCGCAACGTGCGCGGCATCGCGCCGGAGGCGCGAGCGGCGCTCGCGCGCCATCCGTGGCCCGGCAACGTGCGCGAGCTGCGCAACGCGATCGAGAACATGGTGCTGCTCGCCCACGGCGACACTTTGACCGTCGCGGACATCCCCGACCATTTGCGCGCGGAAGCCGCGCCGAACGAGGCTCGTGGCGGCGGACGCGGCGGGCTCGAGCTCGCGGGACGCTCGCTCGAGGAGGTCGAACGTGCGTTGATCGAAGCGAACCTGCACCTCACGGGCGGCAACCGCGAGAAGACGGCGAAGATCCTCGGCATGGGCGAACGCACGCTCTACCGCAAGATCAAGCAGTACGGCTTGCACTGATCGAACCAACCTCCGTGGGGCTCGAGGCGTAAGGCGGCGGCATGCTTCGAGAACGATCCACGTTGTTGCCCTGGCTGTTGCTCGGCGTCCCGCTGTGCCTCGCGTTCTTCGCGGACCTGTTCGCGTGCCATGCGCCTCGCGCCGGGCGTCCGCCGGCGCAGTCAATTCCGGAGCGCGAGCCAGCGCCCGAAGCAGTGCCCGAACTGGCGCTCCAGTACGAGTTCCGCCGCTCTGCCGAAGGCGTCGAGGTGCGTGCGAGCGCCGAAGCACCCGCCGGCGCGACGGTTTGGTCGCTGCCGTCGTCGTGGGCGGGTAACGACACTCCGGACCGCGACCTCGGCGTCGTGCGCGCGGAGGATGCTCGAGGCCAGGTTGTCGAGATCGAAGCGAAGAGTCCTTCGGAGTGGGTGGTGACGAGTCCGGTCGCGGGTCGCCAGACGATCGTGTATCGGCTCGCGCCGACGACGCACCGGCAAAGCAGTGTGAACACGGACTGGTACCGACCGATCGTCGAGCCCCAACTGTTCCAGGTGCTCGGCGGCCGGACCCTGCTCGCGCCGGACACGTTCGCGAGAGCCGCGGAGCTCGACGTCTCGTTCGTGTGGAGCGGCTTCGACGAGCCCGGGTTCGCCGTCGCGAGCTCGTTCGGCGCGGGCGAGCGCGAACAGCGCGCGCGTGCGTCGGTCGCGGAGCTGCAGCACTCGGTGTTCGTCGGTGGCAAGCTCTCGCTCTGCTCGCGCGACGTGCGCGGGAAGCCAGTCTGGATCGCGATCCAAGGCGAGCGGTGGCCGACGCCCGCGGCGGACTTCGCGGACGTGGCGGCGCGCGTCGTCGAGTCCCAACGCGGCTTCTTCGACGATTGGGAGTACCCGCACTACTTGATCAGCCTCGTCGAAGCCGGACCCGACGACGCGCGCATGCGCTCGATCGGTGGGACCGGCCTCACGAACTCCTTCGCGATGTTCGTGTCGCCGGGCACGCCGCTCGTCACCGACGCAGCAGGGGAGAAGCGCGTGCTGCACGTCCTCGCCCACGAGATGTTCCACCATTGGTGCGGAGGCGTGATGACGCCCGAAGCGCCCGAAGAGCTCTCGTACTGGTTCACCGAAGGCTTCACCGACTACTTCACGCGGCGTTTGTTGCTGCGAGCCGGGCTCTACACGCCCGCGGACTTCGAAGCGAACCTGAACGAGAAGCTCGCGGGGTACTACGGCTCGCCGGTGAAGCTCGAGCCGGCGGAGCGGATCCGTCGGGATTTCTGGAACGACCCGGCAGTGTCGCTCTTGCCGTACCAGCGAGGCGATGCGCTCGCGATCGAGTTGGACCGAGCGATCCGCGCGGCGAGCGACGGCGCGCGCACGATCAACGACTGGGTTCGCGAACTCGCGCGCCGCTCGCGTGAGGTCGAGCGGCCGTTCACGCGCGACGAACTGTTCGATTCGATCGCGCGCGCGGCGACGGCCGAGGACGCTACCCGCATCCGCGCGGTCGCGATCGAAGGACGGCTGCTCGAGCCACGGGCCGAGTGGTTCGCGCCCTGCCTCGCGCTCGAGGCCTCCGCGAAAGCGTCCTTCGAGCTCGGTTTCGACTTCGACGCGACACGCGAGAAGAAAGTGATCACGGGTCTCGTGCCGGGCTCCGCCGCGGAAGCCGCCGGTCTGCGCGAAGGCGACTCGCTCGCCGGGCTCTCGGTCGCGCTCGGTGATCCCGACACGGCCGTCGAAGTCTCGCTGAAGAGCGACACGGGCGTGCGCAGGCTCGAGTACCTGCCGCGCTCCCGCAGCGAACGGGTGCCGTCGTTCCGCTGGGTCGGCGGTGGCGACTGCGGTCCGACGAGCGGGCTCTGAGGACGCGCCGAGGCGGGGAGACGGTCGCTGCCAACCGGGCAGCCGGTCGGGAGCTCGTGCTCCCGAGCTGCCACATCGGCAGGACGCGCATGCGCCTCGACACACCGAAGTCCCTGTCCGAAATGACGTTAGGGCCACGGCGAAGTGGCACGGAGTTTGTTCTCCGGCCGCCGACTCCGACCCCAAGAAGGGCACGAACCCATGGCTCAACAAAGCAAGATCATCGGCATCGACCTCGGCACGACGAACTCGGTGGTCGCCGTGATGGAAGGCGGCGAACCGGTGGTGATCACCAACCTCGAAGGCGCGCGCACGACGCCGTCGGTGGTCGCGTTCGCCGCCGACGGCAACCGGCTCGTCGGCGCGCCGGCGAAGCGCCAGGCGGTGACCAACCCGACGCGCACGATCGCCTCGATCAAGCGCTTCATGGGCCGGCGCCACCGCGAAGTCGCGGACGAAGAGAAGCTCGTCTCCTACAAGATCGTCGGCGGCTCCGAGGAACCCGTGAAGGTCGAGATCGACTCGAAGCGCTTCACGCCGCCCGAGATCAGCGCGATGGTGCTCGCGAACCTGAAGGAAGCCGCGGAAGCGTATCTCGGCGAGAAAGTGACGCGCGCCGTGGTGACGGTGCCGGCGTACTTCAACGACGCGCAGCGCCAAGCGACCAAGGACGCAGGCACGATCGCGGGCCTGCAAGTCGAGCGCATCCTGAACGAACCGACGGCGGCGGCGTTCGCCTACGGCCTCGACAAGAAGAAGAGCGGCCGCGTCGCGGTGTTCGACCTCGGCGGCGGGACGTTCGACATCTCGATCCTCGAGATCGGCGACGGCGTCTTCGAAGTGCTCGCGACCAACGGCGACACGCACCTCGGCGGCGACGACTTCGACATGGTCCTGATCGATTGGGTCGCCGACGAGTTCAAGAAGACGTCCGGCATCGACGTGCGCAAGGACCCGATGTCGCTGCAACGTCTGAAGGAAGCCTGCGAGAAGGCGAAGTGCGAGCTCTCGAGCACGACGCAGACCGAGATCAACCTGCCGTACATCACGGCGGACGCGTCCGGACCGAAGCACCTGCAGACGTCGCTCACCCGTGCGAAGTTCGACCAGCTCACCGAGCATTTGGTCGAGCGCACGAAAGGTCCGTGCCTGCAAGCGCTGAAGGACGCGAACCTCGAAGCGTCGAAGATCGAAGAAGTGATCCTCGTCGGTGGCTCGACGCGCACGCCCGCCGTCCAAGCGATGGCGAAGAAGATCTTCGGCAAGGAGCCGAACAAGAGCGTCAACCCCGACGAAGCGGTCGGCATCGGCGCGGCGATCCAAGGCGGCATCCTCGCCGGCGAAGTGTCGGACGTCGTGCTGCTCGACGTCACGCCGTTGTCGCTGGGCATCGAGACTCTCGGCGGCGTGTGCACGCGGATCATCGAGCGCAACACGACGATTCCGACGTCGAAGAGCCAAGTGTTCTCGACGGCGAGCGACAGCCAGCCGCAGGTCGAGATCCACGTGCTGCAAGGCGAACGCGACTTCGCACGCGACAACCGCACGCTCGGCAAGTTCGTGCTCGATGGCATCCCGCCCGCTCCGCGCGGCATGCCGCAGATCGAAGTCACGTTCGACATCGACGCGAACGGCATCCTGAACGTCCGGGCGAAGGACAAAGGCACCGGCAAGGAGCAGAAGATTCGCATCGAGTCCTCTTCGGGCCTCTCGAAGGACGACGTCGAGCGAATGCGCCGCGACGCGGAAGCTCACGCGAGCGAAGACAAGTCGCGGCGCGAGTTGGTCGAGCTGCGGAACCACTCCGACGCGTTGCTGCACGAAAGCGAGAAGTCGCTGCGTGAGCACAAGGACAAGCTCGATTCGGGCACGATCGCCGGCATCGAAGCGGCGCGCGAGGAACTGAAGAAGGCGCTCTCGGGCGAAGACCGCGCGGCGATCCAACGCACGTTCGACGAGCTGAACCAACGGCTCCAGAAGATCGGCGAGAAGATCTACCAAGCGCAGCAAGCGCAATCGGCCGGCGGTCCGGGCGCGGGCGGCGCATCCGACGCGCATGCCGGCGGCGGTCAACCGGGCGGCGGGCGCAAGAGCGAAGGCGACGAGCCGGTCGACGCCGAGTACGAAGTGAAGAAGTGACCGCGCGCGCCGTCGCGGCGCATGGACGCAAGTCCGTCACGAGCTCGCGGGCTCGCTCCACGGGGCGGGCCCGCGGTGTTTTCGGCGTCTTCGACCTACGGCGGGCGTCTGGGTGAGGCCGCGCGCGCGGAAGGCGCCGCGCAGCCGTGCTCTCGCGACGCTTCGGACTCGTGCGCGCGGCACGAGCGCACGCTCGACCGTGCAACGGCGCTCAGCGCCAGAGGCGCGCACGGCGCGCGCGTCGTTCGCCGGCCTCCGTGGCGCCCGAGGAAGCCGTGGCGCTCGCCGGCACGGCGATTGAGAGCCGCTCGGCCCCCGGATACGCTCCGCACGTGATCACGGTCCGCCATCTGACCCGCAAGTTCGGCGCGAAGCTCGCCGTCGACGACTTGAGCTTCCATCTCGAGCGGGGCGAAGTCGTCGGATTCCTCGGCCCGAACGGCGCCGGCAAGACGACGACGATGCGCATCCTCGCGGGCTATTTGCCGGCGTCGAGCGGTGCGGCGGAGATCGACGGGCTCGACGTGCTGCGGCACTCGCTCGCGGTGCGCAAGTCGATCGGCTACCTACCGGAATCGGTTCCGCTCTACCGCGAGTTGCGCGTCCGCGAGATGCTCGACTTCCAAGGGCGATTGCACGGCCTCTCGCGCGCCGAACGGCGCACGCGAGTCCCCGCCGCGCTCGAGCGCGTCGGCATCGTGGACCGCTCCGAGAGCATCGTCGGCACTCTGTCGCGTGGACAACGCCAGCGCGTCGGACTCGCGGTCGCGCTGCTGCCGGATCCGAAAGTGCTGATCCTCGACGAGCCGACCAGCGGTCTCGACCCGCTGCAGCGCCTCGAAGTGCGCAAGCTGCTCGCCGAACTCGCCAACGAACGCACGGTGCTGCTTTCCTCGCACATCCTGTCCGAAGTCGAGGCGATCGCGCCGCGCGTGATCATCCTGAAGGACGGCCGCATCGCGGCGGATGGGCGCAAGGAAGATCTGCTGAAGCGCCTCGGTGGCGCGGCGTTCGTGCGCTTCGAAGCGATGGTGGGACTCGCTGCCAACGACGTCGCGGCCGCCGTGCGGGCGATCAAGAGCTTGCGCGGCGTGCAAGACGTCCTCGATCGCGGCCGACTCGGCATCCATCACGTGTTCGAAGTGCGCTGCGATGAGGACCTGAGAGAGGACCTCGGCGCGCTCGCGCTGCAGAAGAAGTGGGCGGTGCGCGAGCTCTCCTGGTCGCGGCCGACGTTGGAGGAGCTCTTCGCGCGCATCGCGCTCGAACTCGGCGAACTCGGAGCCGAGAGCGCCGCCGCGACGGCGACCGTTCACGCCGCGTCCAGCGCAGCGCCGGTCACGGTCGCGAAGCTCGGCGACGCGCGGCCCGCGAGCGGCGCGGCCGTGCGTTTCGAGTTGCCGTTGACGTCGGCGCAGGCGAGCTCCGCGCCGGTCGCGTCCACGCCGCCGACGTCGAGCGGCGCGGCCGAAGGCGGCGACGCTTCGCGGAGCGCCGCCAAACGCTCGGGCGCCGGGGAGCCCCCGGGCGCCCGGGAGCTCGGGGTTGCCGGCGCGGCGCCGGGTTACCGGCCGCTGAACCCGTTCGAGAAACCTGCGGCGCCGGCGAAGGTCGTCTACAACCTGAACCCGTTCGACCAAGGCGCGCATCGCGATCTGTCGAAGCCGAAGGCGACCGCCGGCGGAGAGTCGTCCGAGCCGGCGCAGCCGGTGGACCCGAGCGCGCCGAAAGCGACGTCCGCCGACGGCGAACGCGGCGCCGTCGATCCGTCGCGTTGCGAGCGTCCGTGAGCGGCATCTGGACGATCTTCCGGCGCGAGCTCGCCGGGCTGTTCCTCGGTCCGCTCGCGTGGGTGTTGCTCTGCATCGGCCTCGCGTCGAGCGGCTACTTCTTCGTGCTCGGACTCGCGGGCACGCAAGGTGACGTCATGTCGGCGCTCGCGCTGACGCTCGGCGGCGGCTGGCCGTTCTGGGCGCTGCTCCTCGTCGTGCCGCCGCTCTTGACCATGCGCATGATCAGCGAGGAGGCACGTTCCGGCGTGCTCGAGTTCCTCTTGACCGCGCCGGTCAGCGACTTCGCCGTCGTGTTCGGCAAGTTGCTCGCCGCGGTCGCGTTCATGGCGCTGCTCTTCGCGGGCGTGTTGTTCGACGGGCTCTTGCTCGAACTCTTCGGGGTGTCGCCGGATTGGGGCGTCGTCTGGCTCGGGTGGGCGGGCGCGGTCCTCGCATCGGCGCTCTTCTGCGCGCTCGGACTCGTCTTCAGTGCCGCGACGCAGACGCCGCTCGTCGCTGCGTTCCTCGCGTTCGTCGCGAATCTCGCGCTCTTGACGTTGCCGCTCGCCGCGGACTTCTTCGGTTCGCCGCCCGGCGGCGCGTTGCGGGTCGCATTGCAGCAGTTCGACGTCGTCTTCCACTACCAAGGCTCGTTCCTGCGCGGACTGCTCGACACCGGCCACGTCGTGTTCTTCGTCGCGTGGACGGCGTTCTTCGGTTTCCTCGCGACTCGGTTCCTGGAGGCGCGTCGATGGCGCTGACTCCGACGAGCGGCACGAGCCGGGGCGTGCGTTTCTGGATCGGGGCGCAGGTGCTGACGGTCATCCTGCTCGCCGGCGCTTCGGCGTACCTCGCGACGTGGCTCGCGGTGCGGCCCGGCGTCGCGCATCAGCTCGACGTGTCGCACGCGCGGCGCAACACGTTGCCCGACGAACTCGTGAGCATCGTCGACGCCTTGCCGCGGCCCGTGAAGATCGAGACGTTCCTGCGGCCGCTCGAGGCGCCGCTCGCCGAGCTCTCGTACGACGCGCTCGGTCGCGTGCGGGAGTTCCTGTTCGTGCTCGCGAAGGGCCGCGAAGCCCAGATCGAAGTCGTCCATTGGGACCTCGACGATCTCGCGACGGCGAAGACGCGCCTCGCCGAGCTCGATCTGCGCGAGGACAACGTGATCGTCGTCAGCTCGGGCGACGAGAAGACGCTGTTGAAGCTCTACCGCGACGTCGTGCAGGTCGATCCCGGCAATCCGGATCCGCGGCTCTACGCGGAACCGCGGATCGTCGGCTTCCGGCCCGAAGCCGCGTTTGCGTTGGCGCTGAAACGCGTGACGAGCGGCGCGGCGGTGCGCGTGCTCTTCAGTTCGGGCCACGGCGAACGCGAGCCGGTCGCGCCGGGCGAGAACTCGATCGTGGAGCTCACCCGAGGCTTGGCCCGCGACGGCTTCCGCGTCGGTGCGTGGGATGCGTCGCGCGAGTCCGACGTGCCGGCCGATTGCGGCGTGCTCGCGATCGTCGACCCGCGGCAGGCCTTCTCGGCGGCGGAGTGCGACGCGATCCGGAGACACTTGGCGCGCGGTGGACGGCTCTTCGTCGTGCCGAGCGCGAGCGACGCGAGTCTCGCGAGCGACACGCAGCTCCTCGGATTGCTCGCGGAGTCGGGCCTGCGGATCCCGCTCGGGAAAGTCGCGGCGCCGTTCCGCGATCCGAGCGGCGTCGAACGCGTCGGAGACGGCCGATGCGCGGCCTTCGCCGTCGGCGCGGAGAGCATGGATCCGCGCCATCCGATCACCGAATCGCTGTGGCGTTCGAAGCGCCGGATCTCCGTCGCGTCGTCGCGCGCGTTCGGGAACTCGCGCGGTGGGCCGCAGGACGCGACGTTCGCGGAGCTCCTGCGCGCGCCTCGCAACGCGTGGATCGATCGCGCGACTCCGCAGGGCGACTACGCGTGGCTGCCGAACCCCGAGAGCGAGGAAGTCGGGCCGGTGCCGATCGCGATCGGCGTCGCGTACGCCGCGCCCGCGGGGGCCGCGACCGCTCCGGGTGAGTCCGGCGCCGAACGCGCGGTCACGCGAATCGTCGCTTTCGGCTCCGCGGATGCATTGACCGATCCGCTGTTCGCGCAGAACGGCGACTTCGCGCTCAATGCGTTCAACTGGCTCGCCGAGCGTGACTGGCGCCTCGGCATCCCGCCGCGGATCGACGAGCCGATTCGCATCGATGTCGCGCGATCGCCGTCGCTCGCGTGGTTCAACCGGCTCGCGATCGTCGGTTTGCCGTTGATCTGTGGGCTGTTCGGCCTGGTCCTGTTCCTACGTCGTCGAGCCTGATGAACCCGAGAACCCTGCTCTTGCTGGTCTGCTTGCTCGCCGGACTCGGCGCCGTCGCTTGGTGGCAGTCGAACCGCGAGGCCGTCGCGCCGCCGGTCGGTGAACGAGCGTTGCTCGAGGGCTTCGATCGCTCGCGCGTGACTTCGCTGCGCGTCGATCAATTCGTGTACAGCCTGCAGCTCGAGCTCGAGCGCACGTCGGCGGGCCGCTGGCAGATCGTCGATCCGATCGAGTTCCCGGCGGACGAAGCCGTCGTGGGTTGGTTGCTCGACGGCCTCTCGCAGAACGTCGCGACGGACGTCGTCGACCCGAACCCGAAAGGCCTGGGCTTCGAACCGCCGCACGCGGTGCTCTTGGTCCGCGAGTCGATCGACGGTCGACCTCGCGAACGGCGGATCGAGCTCGGGCTCGCCGACGTCGACGGCATGCACCAGTTCCTGCGGGTCGACGGCCGGATCGTGCGGGCGCTCGGCAACTTGGAGAACATCCTCGACCGGCCGCGCGACGCGTGGCGGTCGAAACACGTGCTCGACGTCGATCCTCGGGCGATCGTCGCTTTCGGCCGGCGCGGCAAGGTCGCGGATGCGACGGGCGCGGAGATCTTCGACCTCGAACTCGACGCGGTGCTCGACTCGGGCGGTTGGTCCGCGCTGCGTCCGTTCGAAGCGGCGCTCGATCCGTCGTACGTGCTCGCGTGGCTGCAGATGTTCGCCGACTTGCGCGCGAAAGCCTACATCGACGAAGCGGTCGGCAGGTCGGAAGTGGTCGGCCTCGACACGCCGGACCTCGAGTTCGACTTCACCGACGCGGCGGGTCGCAAGTTCTCGCTCGACTTGCGTCGCGATCGCCTCGGCGCCGCGTGGTTCGCGAAGCTCTCCGACCGCCCGTACGTCTGGCGAGTCGACGGCTCGACGGGCGACGCGCTCTTGATCCCGACCGAGGAGTTCGTCGACAGGCAGTTCACGCGCGTGCCGAAGGGGGACATCGCGCAAGTGCGTTTGGTCGCCGGCGGCAACGAACTGTGGATCGAGCGGTTCGAAGGTCGGTGGATCGTCTGGAACGGCCCCGAATCCGAGCGTTTGCACTCCGCGCCGGCGGATGCGGCGGCCGTCGAGACGCTGATCGGCAAGCTCGCGACGACGCCGTTCGTGCAGCGCGTGAAGCACACGCCGTTCGCCACGGACGATGCTGGCGCCGGCATCTGGCTCGGACCGAAGGGTGGCTTGCTCGGTGGGCGGCTCGGCCACACGGTCGACACGCCCGAAGGTGGCCGCGGGTCGTTGTTCCAACGCGATGGCGAGTCCTTGGTCTTCCTGCTCGACCCGGCGATCGTCGAACTCGCGAGCACGCCTCGTCACGCCCTCGAGAGTCGCCAGGTGCTGCGACTGCGCGAGCTCGACCTCGTGCGTGCGTCCGTCACGGGCGCGGGCACGCAGCGCAAGTACGTGCGCACGCCGCAAGGCCGCTGGCAGCCCGAGGGCGTCGAACAAGAAGCGAAGGAGTTCGCGCTGCTCGTCGATCGACTGATCGGGCTGCGCGCGGAACGGTGGGTCGCGAACGACGCGGGCGGCGCGCTCGCGGATCCGCTCGTCGTGAGCTTCACCGACGCGTTCGGCAATCCGAGCGAGTTCACGTTGGCGCTCGGCGGCGATCGGGCGTTCGCGGACTTCGCGGGCAAGCGCGCGGAAGTCGATCCGGCGCTCCACGCGGACGTCCGTCGCCTGCTCGTGCCGTGAACGCGCGCCGCGCGGCGCCGGGGGGCGCCGTGCCTGACGCTCGATCGAACCGAGCCCTTGCGAGCGGCGCGGGCAGCTTGCGTTCGGGCGTCGGCCGGTTAGGCTGGCCACCCTAACGGATACCGAACGCCGATGCGAGCCGACTCCGATTCCGACGCCGCGCCCCGGCGGACGCCGAACAGCGTGCGAGCGGCTGCTCGGCTCTCGGTCGCGGAGCTCGTCGAGCGCCTGCGCGCCGACCCGGAGTTCGGCCCGCGCTGTGTCCACTGGCGTTCGGTGCCGTCTCGGCCGGAACAGACCGCGCCGTTCCCGGCGTGTCTGCGTCCGGAGCTCGCGGAGCTCTACGCGCGACGGGGCGTGACGCGCCTGTGGTCGCACCAAGCGGAAGCGGTCGAACACGCGCTCGCGGGCCGCGACGTGCTGGTGACCACGCCGACGGCGTCGGGCAAGACGTTGTGTTTCGTGTTGCCGGTGCTGCAACGCTTGCTCGAGACCGACGGCAAGGCGCGCGCGTTGTTCCTCTATCCGACCAAGGCGCTGTCGCAGGACCAGTCGACGAACCTGAACGGCTTGATCGGCGAGCTCGCGCGCGATTGGCACTCGTTCACCTACGACGGCGACACACCGCCGAGCGTGCGCCGCACGTTGCGCGAGCAGGGGCACGTCGTGCTGACGAATCCATGGATGCTGCACGCCGGCATCCTGCCGAACCACGCGAAGTGGGCCGAGCTCTTCCGCGACCTCGAGACGGTCGTGATCGACGAAGTGCACACGTTGTCCGGCGTCTTCGGTTCGAGCGTCGCGAACGTGCTGCGCCGGCTGCAACGCATCGCGGCCCACTACGGCGCGCGGCCGCGCTTCCTCCTGTCGTCGGCGACGATCGCCGATGCGCAGAACCACGCGCGCAGCTTGATCGGCCGAGAAGTCGAAGTCGTGCAGCGCGACGGGTCTCCGTCGGGCGGCCGCACGTTCGCCGTGTACAACCCGCCGATGCTCGACGCCGTCGCGGGTTTGCGCGCCAACGCGCTCGAAGAAGCGCGCCGTCTCGCGCTGCGCATCGTGGGCCCCGCGCACCAGTCGATCTTCTTCTGCAACCGGCGCACTTCGGTCGAAGTCCTGACGCGGTACTTGAAGGAGTCCGCGCACGAGATGGGGCTCGAGCGTGACGAGATCCGCGGTTACCGCGGTGGCTACTTGCCGAACCTGCGGCGCGAGATCGAGAGCGACCTGCGCGCGGGCAAAGTGAAGGTCGTCGTCACGACCAACGCGCTCGAGCTCGGCATCGACATCGGCAGCCTCGACGTCGCGGTGTTGGTCGGCTACCCCGGCTCACAAGCTTCGTTCTGGCAACGCGCCGGCCGCGTCGGCCGACGTGCGCGCGAGAGTCTGGTGGTGCAGGTCGCTCGCTCCGACCCCATCGACCAATACCTCGCGACGCACCCCGATTGGCTCTTCTCCGCGCCGCGGGAACGACTCGGGCTCGATCCGAACAACCTCGTGATCCTGTCCGAGCAAGCGAAGTGCGCGGCGTTCGAGCTCCCGTTCTCGACGGCGGAGCTCGAGCAAGGTCCTTTCGCCGGCGCGCCGCACCTCGGCGGCATCCTCGATTACCTGGCGGAGGAGTCGAAGCTGCTGCACCGCCGCGGCGAGCGTTGGTATTGGATGGCCGACGCGTATCCGGCGGAGGACGTGTCGCTCGCCGGCGGCGGGCCCGACAACGTGCTCATCCTCGACGTCGACACGAAGAAGGCGATCGGCGAGATCGACCGAGAAGGCTCGCTGACGACCGTCCACGAAGGGGCGATCTATCAAGTCGAGGGCGAGACGTGGATCGTCGAGCGCTTCGACTTCGAGAACCGTCGTGCCTACGTGAAACAAGTCGAGACCGACTACTTCACCGAGGCCGAAGTCGACACGGAGGTGCGCGTGTTGCGGCTCGAGCGCGAAGCGCGGCGCCTGCGCTCCGGCGCGCCGGCGCCTGCAGCCCTCGCGGCGCCTGCAGCGCTCGCGGCGTCTGCGACGGCGGAAGCGTCGCGCTCGGCGGACGTCGCTCGGCCGTCCGCGGAGGCCGACGACTACTCCGTGTGGTCGGGCGAAGTGCACGTGACGACGGTCGCGACGTCGTACAAGAAGGTGCGCTACTACACACGCGAATCGGTCGGCATCGAGAAGATCCATCTGCCGGCGGAGGAGATCGACACGCAGGCGTTCGTGTTCGCGCTGTCGCTCGAGAGCGCGGGCGCGCTCGGACTCGAGAGCGGCGATCGCGGCAGCGCGTGGGCCGGCGTCGGCAAACTCCTGCGGCACGTCGCGCCGCTCTTCCTGCGCTGCCAGCCGCAGGACCTCGGCCTCGCGACGCAGGTGCGCTCGCCACACTTCTCGCGGCCGGCGATCTTCCTCTACGACCGGGTGCAAGGCGGGGTCGGTCTCGCGGACGTGCTCTTCGAGTCGCACCGCGAGCTCTTCCAGGCGGCGCTCGACGTCGTCGAACGCTGCGAGTGCGAGCGCGGCTGCCCCGGCTGCGTCGGACCGATCGCCGAAGCAGGGCTGCTCGGCAAGGGCACGGCGCGCACGATCCTCGCGCACCTCGCCGGCGGGAGCGGCGCGAGCGAGCGAGTGGTCTCGTGACTCGGCCGTCGGACGACGTGAGGCCCGCGAGCGCGAGCGGCGACGCCGCGAAGGGCGAGCTGTTCGCGAAGCTGAAGCGACTGCGGCGAGACGTGGACCCGCCGCGCGAGCCTGCTCGACCGGCGCTGCCGGCCTGGTTCGCCCGGCGCCTCGCGCGCGAGCACGAGAGCGCGCAGGCGAATCCCACCCGCGGCGACCCGCGCACGGACGCGGCTCGCCGCGGGAGCGGCGCCGACTCGGGCGCCGCAGCGCTCGCGGCGAAGACCAGCGGCGCGCCGCGGGATCTCGAACCGTGCGTCAACGCGTTCGGCACGCACGCGGTGCGCGTGCGCCGCCTGCCGGACGCGACGCGCCACGGCGAGTGGCGGCTCGCCGACCTCCTCTCCGCCGACATGGCGGAACTCGCGTGGCTCGCGCTCGACGACACGCTCGTGAGCCTGGCGCCTTCGCGTGCGCTCTTCCTCGACATCGAGACCACCGGGCTGTCGGGCGGCGCCGGCACGCATGTCTACATGGTCGGGCTCGCGCGTTTCGACGGCGGGGCACTCGAAGTGTGGCAAGGCTTCGCGAGAGGTCCGGAGGAAGAGCCCGCGTTGCTCGCGAGCACGGCCGAGCGGATCCTGGCGAGTTCGTTCCTGGTGACGTTCTTCGGCAAGTCGTTCGACCGTCACCGGCTCGCGGACAAGATGCGCGTTCACGGCATCGCCCCGCCGTTCGACGCCCGGCCGCACCTCGATCTCTATCACCCGTTGCGGCGGCTCTACGGCAAGGCGTACCCCGACGGCCGGCTCGCGACGTTGGAGCGCGAGCTCTGCGGCGTCGCACGCGATGCCGACTTGCCCGGCAGCTTCGCGCCGGCGGCGTGGTTCGACTTCCTCGCGGATCGTCCGCACCGGCTCGAAGCCGTCTTCCGGCACAACTTCGACGACGTGCAGAGTCTCGTGGTGCTCTGCGCGCACCTCGCGCGCACGCGCAGCGGTTCCACGCACGACGGCGCCGTCTTGTCCGGGGCGATCGGCGCACGTTGCGCGGGCCTCGCGCGTCTGGCGGCTCGGCGGCGGGACTGGGACGACGCGCTTCGGTGGCTCGCCGCGGCGAGCGGCGACTTACGCTTGCCCGACGACTTGGAAGAGCTCGCCGTCGAACTGCGAGCGCGGCTCGCGAAACGCGCCGCAACTCAAAGACGGCGCACGACGCGGCCGCTTTCGTAGCGCACTCGTTCGTCGAAGTGCGCCGCGATCGCTGCGGGCAACGCGAGTTTCTCCTCTTCGAACACGCGCGCGGCGAGCGAGTCGGGCGTGTCGTCGGGGCGCACCTCGACGCAGCGTTGCAGCACGATCGGCCCCGCGTCGTATTCGTTGGTGACGTAGTGCACGGTGCAGCCGGTGAACTGCACACCGCGCGCGAGCACGGCTTCGTGCACTTTGTGTCCGTAACAACCCTTGCCGCCGAACGCGGGCAACAGCGACGGGTGGATGTTCAGCACTCGGCCGATCCAACGCTCCGGGATCACGAGCAAGCGCAGGAAACCGGCGAGCACCACGAGGTCCGCGCGCGCCCGTTCGATCTCGGCGAACACGCGCGTCGAGAAGGCGTGCGGCTCGGGGAACTCGCGGTGGGGGACGACGACCGACGGAATGCCGAGCTTGCGCGCGCGCTCGAGCGCGTACGCGTCGGGCGTGTTCGCGAGCACGAGCACGAGTTCGCAGTCGAGCGACTTCGCGTGCACGCGCTCCGCGAGGTTCTCGAGCGAACGACCGCCGCCCGACACCAGCACGACGACGCGCCGGCTCACGCGAGGTCCTCGTCGAGCCGTTTGCGGATCTCCTTTTGCACGTCCGCGGCGAGTTGCCAGAAGAGATCGTCGAGCGCGGGGGCCACCGCTTGCGACAACGACGCGATCCGCGCGACGTCGACTTCGTCTTGGGCCTGGGCGACGATCACGCCGACGCCCAGCGTCCCGAGGCCCGCGTGCGCGGCCGCGATCAGTGGGCCGGCGAGGTCCTGCACGGCGACCGTCGCGCCGGCGCGCGCGAAGAACCGCCGTTCGGCCGGCGTGTCGAGCGTCGGTCCCGACGTGCACGCGACGACCGCTTCGCCGGCGGCGACACCGAGGCGCGCGGCGGCGTCGAGCGCGGCACGGCGCAGGTGCAAATCGTGCAGCCGCGTCTGGTCGGGGAACATCGGCCCGAGTTGGCTCTCGCCGATGCCGACGAGCGGCGAGCCGCCGCTCAGGTTCAGGTGGTCCGACCAGAACGCGAGTGACCCGACTCGCAGGCTCGGCGTCGGAGCCGGCGGTTCGAGCGCGACGCCGGCCGACGCGTGCAGCATCGCCGTGGCGCCGCTCGCCGCAGCGAGCCAGACCGGGAACGCTCGATGCCACGCGGGCTCGCCGTCTTCGGCCTCGAGCGGCGCGTCGTCGATCATCCACACGGCGAGCCCGTGGAAGTCGCCGAAGGAGAGCACGCTCGAACGCCACATGCGCGGCACGCCGTCGAGACGCGCGAGCGGCAGCTTGCCGCCGCGCGCCAATCGACCGGGCAGGATGCCGAGGCCGGTCGCGGGGAACACCAACGCTTCGGGCGCGGGCACGTTGCGCGTGCCGAGCGCGGCGCGGACGGAATCGACGGCAGTGTCGAGCGGCGAAGTGGCCATCGGGCTCTCGGATACCTCACTCGAGCGCCGCGAGCAAGGCGGCGCGGACGACTTCCGGCGGCGCGTCGATCTCGAGCCGCTTGTCGCGGGAGCGCTCCCCGGACGCGAGTCGGACGCTCGAACGACGCAGACCGAGCAACTCGGCGACGAACGCGCAGAGTTCGTCGTTCGCGCGGCCTTTGTCGGGCGGCGCCGTGACGGCGATCTTGAGCTTGCCGTTCCACACACCGACGACGCGCGCGCGCGACGCGCCGGGTTGTGCGCGCACCGGCAGGTCGCACCCCGAGCCTCGCGCGACGAGCTCGAACACGCTCAACGGTCGCCGGCCGAATTCGGCGAGCCGCCACCCGAGCTCGGCGAGCCGCCACCCGAGCTCGGCGAGCCGCCACCCGAGCTCGGCGAGCCGCCACCCGAGCTCGGCGGGCCGCCGGGGGCGTCCTGCGCCGCAGGGCTAGGCGCATCGCCACCGTCCGTCGATGGGACGCCGTCGGTGGCGTCCTCGGCTGCAGCGGGGGCGGGCGCCGCGGCGGGCGGCGGCGCGGTCGGGCGCTCGGGCAGTACCAAGCCGAGTGATCGCGGAGCAGCGACGTCGCCGCTCGGTCCGCCGGTCAGCAAGCGGAAGAGCAAGGTGTCCGCGTGTTCGTGCTCGAAGCGCTCGAGCTGCGTCGCCGCGGCGGACCACGCGCCGCCGTCCATCGAGCGCAGCGCCTTGCCGAAGAGTTCCGCGGCTCGCGCTTCGCGTTCGACGCGCTCCGTCTCGGCCGCGTCACCAGTCCAGGAACGCGCGACTTTGTAGCCCTCGCAGAGCTCCTTGAACTCGCCTTCGGAGAACGTCGCGCGCTGCGCGGTCTGCAGCATCTCGCTCGCGCCGTCGAGTGCGGCGCTGACCGCGGAGATCCGCAGCAAGGCCGCGATCGCGGCTTGCTCCGCGGCGGTCCAATCGCGCGTCAAACGTTCGTGGAAGAGCTGATGGAGCTCTTTCGGTCGCGCGCCGAACGCGGACCACGCGATCGTCTCGACGCCGCCTTCGCCTTCGATCGAGACACCGCTCGCGTCCGCTCCGATCGCGTTGCGGTTCGTCGCTTTGCCCTTGCGTGGATCGGCGATGGTCTTGCGGCGCCAATTGCCTTTCGTGAACTCGGTGCCGACGAGCACCAGCATGCGTTCGCCGCGTTCGAGGTCGCTCGCGAGCGTCGCGAGGTCGGCGGCGAGCTCGGGCGTCGTCGTGCGCGCGCGCAGAGCTTGGATGCGCGCCTTCGCGGCGGTGAAGTCGAAGCTGCCGAGTTCGCGTTCGAGGCCGTTCGGCCCGCCGAAACCGGCGGCGACGGCGCGAGATTCTTCGGCGCGATGACGATCGCGCCAGGCCTCGCGGATCTCGAGCAACTTGTCGTGCCAGGCACGTGTGGTGCGCCCGAGTTGTTCGAGGTCGAGCCTCGCGACGAGCGCGGGCTGCGGAAGGTCGGCCGGCGTGTCGGGCAAGGCGAGTTCGGCTTCGAGTTCGACCAAACGCTGCGCCGCGTCGTCGATGGCGCCGCGTTCGAGCTCCTTGCGCACGTCTTCGAGCGCGGTGCGCACCGCGAGCGCACCCGAGACCAACACCGAGCCGACGAGTTCACGCCGCTTCGCGACGAAGTCGGGATCGCCTTCGAACGGCTCCTGCCCTTCGACGAGCCTCAGCGCGGAGAGCGTGCTGCCGACGTGTGTCGGCGACGCACTGGCGACGGTCGCGGACAACCGCGCGAGCACCTGCCCGACGGCTTCGCTGCGTGCGCCTTCGACGCGCGCGGCGGCCGCGGCGCGCGTCGCGAGCTCCTGGGCTTCCGCGAGCGCTTGCGTCGCGATCGTCGTGCCGAGGAAGTCGGCGGCGAGCTTGACGAGCGCGTCGCGCCGGCCCGCGTCGTCGAGGTCCTTCGACAGGTCGCGGTAGGCGATTTGCGCTTCGAGCTCGCGCATCTTGAGGCGCGTGTCGTCTTCGACGCCCTTCGACCCCGAAGCGCTGGCCGCGCCGTTCGCGTCGCCCGCCGCCGACGCGCCGCCGCGCTGCGCAGGCTCGGCGACGACGTCGCCGGGTTCGGCGAGTTTCGTGGGTGCGTTCGCGAGGCCGTCTCGATCCGAGCGATCGGAGCGTTCGCCGGTCTGTTTCTGGCGCTCGCCGTAGACCCAGTAGCCGACGACGCCGAGGATCACGAGCCCGAGCACGGGCAGCACGGCGGTCGACTTCTTCGGCGCGACGACGCGCGTGACGGGCGGCGGTGCCGCGGGCAGCGCGAGCACTTCGAGCGCGGTGATCAGCGCCGCTGCGTTCGGCGGTCGCTCTTCGGGCTTCTTCGCGAGCAGTTGGTGCACGACGCGCGCGAGCTCCGGGGGCACGTCGGGCACCAGGCTCGCGAGCGGCTTGGGCGTTTCCGTGAAGTGGCCGCGCAGGATGTCGCGCGTCGTCGCGCCTTCGAACGGTGTGCGGCCGGAGAGCAGCCGATACGCGGTGGCGCCGAGCGAGTAGAGGTCCGAACGATGATCCACGCGCTCGCCGCGCGCTTGTTCCGGAGAGACGAAGTGCGGCGTGCCGAAGATCTTGCGGCCCTCGGATTGTGTCGCTTCGGCGTCCAAGTGCGACGCGAGACCCAGGTCCGCGATCTTGGTGACGCCGGCGGAGTTCTGCATCAAGTTCGCAGGCTTGATGTCGCGGTGGACGATGCCTTTCGCTTCCGCGTACTGCAGGCCCTTCGCGGCTTCGATCAGGACGCCGAGCACTTCCTTCCACGGCAGGCGGCCCGACTTCGCGACGCGGGATTCGAGGTTGCCCTTGTCCATGAACTCCATGGACAGGAAGTGGTGGCCGTCGTCTTCGCCGGCGTCGTACACGACGACGACGTTCGGGTGGTTCAGCGCCGCGGCCGCGCGCGCTTCGGCGAGGAAGCGCCGCACGAAGTCCGCGTCGGCGGAGAGTTGGCGCTTCAACACCTTGAGCGCGACTTGGCGCTCGAGGCGTTCCTGCACGGCGAGCCAGACTTCGCCCATGCCGCCCTTGCCGAGCAGTTTCTCGACGCGGTATCCGCGCACGAGCGGCGGCTCGAATTGGGCCTCGTGCAGCTGCGTCGCGCGCAGCGGCGCTTCGCTGCGGATCTCGGAGCGAGCGTCCGGTCTCGACTCGGGCCTCGCGTCGGGCTTGGTCGGCTCGAGCTTGCTCGGCTCCGGCTTCGACGCAGCGTGACTCGCGCTCGGCGCGGAACTCGCCGCGGACGTCGGTGCGTCGCCGAGCGGCTGCGTGTCGAACTTCGTCGTGCCGCCCGCGCCGGCTTGCACGGCCTCCGGATCGACGATGCGCAAGCGCCGCGAGCCGACGGCGATCACGTCGCCGGGCTCGAGCCGCGTCGCGGTCACCGGCTTGCCGTTGACCAGCGTGCCGTACTGCGAGCCGAGGTCCTTCAACGCGAAGCCGCCGCTCTTCGACCTGCCGATCGCGCAGTGCACGTCGGCGACGCCTTGACCGTCGACGCAGAGGTCCGCCTTGACCGGGTCGCTGCCGATCGTCAACACGCCTTGGCGCGGCAACTCGACCGGCGCGCCGGGCGTGCCGACGACTTCGAGGACGAGACGTTTGTCGGCGCCGGTGCTCACGCGGCGACGCCCTCGAAGAGCGCGCTGCCGACGCGCACCCAATCGCTGCCCGCGAGGATCGCCGCTTCGAAATCCGAGCTCATGCCGAGCGAGAGTCGCGCGCGCCCGCCGGCGAACGCGTCGCCGGGCTCCGCCGCGGCGAGCGCGGCGACGGCACGGAAGGCCGCGAGCGACCGCGCCGCGTTCTCGTCCGCGTTGCGACGCGGATCGGGAGCCGGGCCGAGCGCCATCACACCGGTGAGCTCGAGGTGCGCGAGTCGGCGCACGTGCGCCACCAGAGCCGGGAGTTCGTTCGGCGCGACACCGGAGCGCACGTCGGAACCCGTGACGTTGACTTCGAGGAAGACCTTCGGGCGCCGCTCGAGCGCCGCCGCGTGTCGGTCGAGCGTGTCGGCGAGGCCCGGCGAGTCGACCGAGTGGATCCACGGGGCGAGCGCGACGGCGCGCCGCGCCTTGTTCGACTGCAGATGGCCGATCAGGTGCCAGGTCGGCCGCGCGCCGGTCTCGTCGGCGGCCGCAGCTTTGCGCTCGAGCTCCTGCACCCGGTTTTCGCCCAGGTCGCGGACGCCGAGCGCCGCGAGGTCGGCCGCCAGCGCGCTCGCGACCTCTGGAGCCAGGCTTTTCGTGACTGCGACGAGGCCGATCGAGCCCGAAGCGCGGCCCGCACGTTGCGCCGCGGCGGCGATGCGGGCGCGGAGCGCGGCGAGGCGTTCCTCCAGGGCACGGTTCACGAGCAGGGGCGCGGGGCTTTGAGCGGACACTCTGGAAAAGGCGGGCCTGGTCGGCCGTGGCGGCCTGGACCAGGAATCAGGAGAGACTACCGCCGAGGATCGCGTTCGTCACCGCGGGCGCTCGTCCGCCGTGAAAAGCTCGCCGGGCGCGAACACGGCGCGTCCGTCCCGGTCCCCGCGCGGAGCGCGACGGTCGGTTTCCTGCGCGCCGTAGAGCGAAAGCCGCAGGCGTCGTCGTGTGCCGGCGTGGACGCGGAATTCGTCCGACGGCCGGAGTCCGACGACCCACGCGATGCGGCCGCCCGCGATCACCAGCGGCACGCGAGCCCGTTCGTCTCGCGGGACGTGGGCGTCGGCCAGGAAACGCGCGACCGAACGTGTCCCCGGCGCGCCGAGCGGTTTCCACTTGTCGCCGCGGCGTGGGAAACGCACGACGAGTTCGCTCTTGCCTTCCTTGCCGTCCGAGGTGCCCGCCGCGAGCGCGGCGTCGATCGAGTCGGCATCGAGCTCGATCGTCGTGGGCGCGTGCGGCGGCGCGGCCTCCGGCGCACGTTCGAGGGTCGCCGCGGTCACGAGCCGCCCGTCGCGCAAGCGCGCGGCGCCGGGCACGGGGAGCCGGACGAGCTCTTCGGCGGCCGGAGCTTCCGTGGCCACGTCACGGGTTCGGGTGGGCGGCGGGAACGGCAGGTCGCCGCGGCACTCCCCGATCGGAGTCGGGGCGCCGGACGCGGCGGAAGTCGAGGCGAGCGTCGAAGCAGAGCGGGCGGCGGCGTGTGGGGCGGCGCGCGGATCCAGCAGGCCCTTCGGCGGCACGAGGTCGAGTCGATCGGGGCGGAGCTCGAGCTGCCAGCCACGCGAGAGCACGTGCCGCCCGGTGCGCGCCCGTTCGAGGTCGCCGAGCACCAAACCGAGCACGCGTTTGCGCGGCGGAGCGCCACAACCTTCCTGCAGCAGGCGGAACAGCGCCCGTCGGCGCAGCGCGGAGGGCAGACGCATCAACTCCGAGCGCGCGAGCGTCCCGCCGAGGTGCGCGCGCTCCGCCGGTCGCGTCGCGGCGATCGCATCGAGCGGCCGCCACGCGAGGTGGGCCGTCGCGCGGGCGAGGTCGAGTTCGAGGCGCTCGACCGCACGACCGAAGTCGGAGAGGTGCGCGAGCGCCTCGGGTCCGGCGAGTTCGGCGATGCGCGGGAGCAGCCGATGGCGCACGCGGTTGCGCGTGAACGCATCGTCGGCGTTGGACGTGTCCTCGCGCCAACCGATGCCCGCGGACGAAAGCATGCACCGTACTTCTTCGCGCCGCAGGTGGAGCAGCGGCCGGGCGACGACGAGTTCGGCGCCGAAATGGGGGCCGACGAGCCGCAGGTTCGCGCGCGGACCCGACAGTCCGCCGAGTTCCGTGCCGCGCGACCAGCGCATCAAGAGCGTCTCGAGCGCGTCGTCGGCGTGGTGTCCGGTCAGGATGACGCGGATCCCGCGCGCTTCCGCTTCTTCGGCGAGCACGTGGTAGCGCGCTTCACGTGCGCGAGCTTCGAGCGAACCCGCGTCTCGGTCGAGCGTGATGCGCCGCAGCACGAACGTGACGCCGAGCCGGCGCGCCGCGCGCTCGCAGAAGCTCGCATCCGCGTCGCTCTCCGGTCCGCGCAAGCCGTGATCGACGTGCACCGCGACGACGTTCGGACGCTCTTCGGCGCGTGCGACGAGCTCGAGCAAGAGCACGCTGTCCGCGCCGCCCGAGAAGGCGACGAGCACCGGCTCCGACGGCTCGACTCCGACGGCGCGGGCGACCTGCCCATAGCGCCGGCGAAAGTCGCTCGGAAGTTGTGCGGAGTGGACGTTCACGCGAGTTCGTAGCTCTTGGAGGGTGCCCCGGATCCGTTGATCGAATCGGCAGCGACCGCTACCTTCTCCGCCCCATTTTGCCCGAAACCTCGCGCTCCGCGCGGGCGGTCGTCGTGAGGCTTTCGGGCAGCGGGACTTGCGCGCTTCGGACCCGTCGGTGTCGCCGCTGGGAGCCCGCTCGCGAAGTCGAAAACTCACCCTCCGTCCAACCTCCGACGAGCCCGCTTCGGGCGCGTCCAGAGCTCACCAGAGAATCGCCATGGCCATGCGCGTCGCCATCAACGGCTTCGGTCGAATCGGTCGCAACGTCTTCCGCGTCATCCACTCGAAGTACCCCGACATCGAGGTCGTTTCGATCAACGACCTGACGACGCCGGAGACGCTCGCGCACCTCTTGAAGTACGACTCGATGTACGGGCCGTTCCCGGGCACGGTGAAGGCCGGCAAGGACTCGATCGTCGTCGACGGCAAGAAGATCGAGATCACTGCGGTCAAGGATCCCGCCGAGTTGAAGCACGGCGCGAACCAGATCGACTTCGTCGTCGAGTCGACCGGCGTGTTCACGAAGAACGCCGACCTGCAGAAGCACCTCGCCGCGGGCGCGAAGCGCGTCGTGCTCACGGTTCCGGCGAAGGACGACATCGACGCGATGATCGTGCTCGGCGTCAACCACGAGCTCCTCAAGCCCGAGCACCGCATCATCTCCAACGCGTCGTGCACGACGAACTGCCTCGCGCCGCTCGCGAAGGTGCTGCACGAGAGCTTCGGCATCGTCCACGGTCTGATGACGACCGTGCACGCGTACACCAACGACCAGAACGTGCTCGACCTGCCGCACAAGGACCTGCGTCGCGCCCGCGCCGCGGCCTTGAGCATCATCCCGACGACGACGGGCGCCGCCCGAGCGGTCGGCAAGGTGCTGCCGGCACTCAAGGGCAAGCTCGACGGCGTCGCGCTGCGCGTGCCGGTGCCGGTCGGCTCGGTCGTCGACCTCGTCGCCGAAGTCTCGAAGGACGTGACGATCGAAGAGATCAACGCGGCCTACGCGGCGGCGGCGAAGAAGCCGCTCAAGGGCATCCTCGAGTACACCGCCGACCCGATCGTGTCCGCGGACATCGTCAAGAACCCCTACAGCACGATCTTCGACTCGCTCTCCACGATGGTGATGGAGAAGCGCATGGTCAAAGTCGTCGCTTGGTACGACAACGAGTGGGGCTACTCGAACCGCGTGGTCGAGCTGATGAAGCTCGCCAACAAGATGAAGCTGCCGAAGCAGCCGAAGGCTGCGCCGGCCGCCGCACCGCATTAGCTGACCCGTGGGGTGAACGCGAAGGGCTCGGGGAGCCTCGACGCGCTCGACCTGGCGAACCGACGCGTGCTGATGCGGGTCGACTTCAACGTCCCGCAGGACGACAAGGGCGCGATCACCGACGACACGCGCATCCGCGCGGCGTTGCCGACGATCCAAGAGGTCCTGAAGAAGGGCGGCAAACCGATCCTGATGACGCACCTCGGCCGGCCGAAGGGCGTCGACGAGAAGCTCCGGCTCGATCCGGTCGCGAAGCGGCTCGGCGAACTGCTGAAGCAACCGGTCACCAAGCTCGGTGATTCCACCGGCGAAGCGACCGAGAAGGCGGCCGCCGCGGCGAAGGGCGTCGTGTTGCTCGAGAACGTCCGCTTCAACGCGGGCGAGACCAAGGGCGACGTCGAGCTCGCGAAGAAGTACGCGCGCTTCGGCGACGTCTTCGTCAACGACGCGTTCGGCACGAGCCACCGCGACGAGTCGAGCGTGTCCGGCGTCGCGCGGCTCCTGCCGTCGGTCGCCGGTCGACTGCTCGAGAAGGAGATCGCCGCGTTCGGCGCGGTGCTCGAGAACCCGAAGCGGCCGCTGGTCGCGATCCTCGGCGGCGCGAAGGTCTCCGACAAGCTGCTCGTGATCGACAACCTGCTCGCCAAGGTCGACGCGCTGATCATCGGCGGCGGCATGGCGTACACCTTCTTGAAGGCGCAGGGCAAGCCGATCGGCAAGTCGCTCTGCGAAGACGATCGTCTCGACGTCTGCAAGGCCGCGCTTGCGAAGGCCAAGGAGAAGAAGATCGAGATCCTGCTGCCGGTCGACCACGTCGTCGCGGAGAAGTTCGAAGCGACGGCGAAGTCGAAGGTGGTCGCGGAAATCCCGGACGGTTGGATGGCGCTCGACATCGGCCCGAAGACGCGCGAGCTCTTCGCGGCGACGATCAAGGGCGCGCAGACGGTCGTCTGGAACGGCCCGATGGGCGTGTTCGAGATGGAGGCGTTCCGCAAGGGCACCGAGACGATCGGCAAGGCCGTCGCGGCGTGCTCCGGCCTGACGGTGGTCGGCGGCGGCGACTCGGTCGCGGCGGTCGAGCTCCTCGGCCTCGCGTCGAAGATCAAGCACATCTCGACCGGCGGCGGCGCTTCGCTCGAGTTGCTCGAGGGCAAGGCACTGCCGGGCATCACGTCGCTCGCGCTGAAGTAGCGCGGACGCGAACGGTTCCGTCGACACGGGCGAGGGCGGCCGCACACGCGGTCGCCCTCGCTGCGTTCGCTCCTGGACCTTCCGCTCGTTGCCCGGCGCGTGCGTGGCTCGTGTGGGCCGAGGCGCGTCGGGCGAGATGCTCGACCCGCCGGAGAGGGCCGGGTATCCTCCGCTCGCGATGAACTGGCCGGCGAACCTGATCTCGCCGTCGCTCCTCTCGGCGGACTTCGCCCGGCTCGCGGACGAGACGCGGCGGGTCGAGGACGCCGGAGCCGACTGGCTGCACGTCGACGTCATGGACGGGCACTTCGTCCCGAACCTGACGATCGGGCCTCCGGTGGTCGCGGCGATCCAGAAAGTCGCGCGTCGACCGCTCGACGTGCACTTGATGATCTCCGAGCCGAAGCGTTACGCCCGGGACTTCGCCAGGGCCGGCGCGCACGTGCTGACGTTCCACTGGGAAGTCGCTCCGCACGCGGCGGCCGCGCGCGAAGTGATCGCCACGTTCCGCGGCGAGGGCGTGCCGGTGGTCGGCGTGTCGTTGAACCCCGACCGTGACGTCACCGAACTCGCTCCGATCCTCGGCGACGTCGATCTCGTGCTCGTCATGAGCGTCTTCCCGGGCTTCGGCGGCCAGAAGTTCATGCCGGAAGTGCTGCCGAAAGTCCGCTGGCTGCGCGCGCAGGGGTTCCGGGGCCACGTGGAGATGGATGGCGGCCTCTCCGAGAAGACGATCGCGGTCTGCGCCGAAGCGGGGACCAACGCGTTCGTCGCGGGCTCGGCGATCTTCGGCGCGCCGGACATGCGTGCGACGATCCAACGGATGCGCGAGCTCGCCGGGGCGGAGCGCGAGAAACACGAAACCAAACCGTTCGATTCGAAACGGGGAGCGACAGCGTGAGCGAGCAAGACAAGCAGGACCCGGCCTTGGAAGACGGCGAGAAACTGACCGAAACGCGTTTCTCGCGCCGCGGCAAGAAGCGCGACATGCCGGGCGGGCTCTGGCTCAAGTGCGAGAACTGCGGGCAGATGATCTACCGCAAGGAGCTCGAGGAGAAAGCTCGGGTGTGCCCGGCTTGCGAGTTCCACTTCACGCTGCCGGGCCGGGAGCGGATCGCGCTCGTGCTCGACGAAGGCTCGTGGCACGAACGCTTCACCGACATCCGCGCGCTCGACCGGCTGCAGTTCAACGACTCGGTGCCGTACCTCGAGAAAGTCAAACGCGCCGAGGAGCGCACGCGGCAGACCGAAGCGCTGCTCTGCGGCACCGGCGCGGTGCTCGGGCGCGAGATCGTGCTCGCGGTGCTCGACTTCTCGTTCATGGGCGGTTCGATGGGTGAAGTCGTCGGCGAGAAGATCGCGCTCGCCTGCGAACTCGCGACGGAGCTGCAGCGGCCGCTCGTCATCTTCACGAGCTCCGGCGGCGCGCGGATGCACGAAGGCGTGCTCTCGTTGATGCAGATGGCGAAGACGTGCGCGGCGCTCGCCGATTTCGGCGACAAGGGCGGTTTCTCGGTGTGCGTGATGACGCATCCGACCACCGGCGGCGTCACGGCTTCGTTCGCGTCCGTGTGCGACATCACGCTCGCGGAACCCGGCGCGTTGATCGGCTTCGCCGGGCCGCGCGTGATCGCGTCGACGATCAAACAAGAGCTGCCGCCGGGCTTCCAGCGCGCGGAATTCCTGCTCGAGAAAGGCCAGCTCGATCGCATCGTGCGCCGCTCCGACTTGAAGTCGGTCCTGTCGCGGCTCCTGGACTACGCGAAGGGCTCGAAGGTCGAGAAGTCCAAGCACTGAGCGGCCCGAGGCACGGCGATGCTCGCTCGCGCGTTGCTGCTGGTGCTCGTTGCCGTGACGCTGGTCACGTTCGGCTCCGCGCAACGCGGGTCGCCGCGAGAGGAATTCGATCGCCGCCGCACCGAGTGGCGCATCCAGGCGAGCCACCGGCATCTCGAGCTCGCGCTCGATTGCCGCAAGAAGGGCCACGTCAAGGCGTCGGCGAAGCAGATCCTGATCGCGCACGAGCTGAGCCGCGGCGCGCATCCCGGCGTCACGCAGGTGCACGCGCTGCTGCAATCGCTCGACGACGCGTTCTGGAAGAAGAACGTCGACGAACCGAGCAAGGCCGAGATCGCGAGCTACGACAAGCAGGCGCGGAAACTCGAAGAGCGGGATCTCTCGGAGCGCATCGACTTCGCGCTCTGGGCGCTCGGCAAAGGACTCGAGGAAGACGCGCATCACGAGTTGCTCGAACTCTTGCGCCGACGCGACGAAGCGCTGGTGTTCGACGAGCGAGGCCAACTGCGCCTCGGCGCGAAGAAGATCCCGGTCGACGCGTCGGCGCGACTGCGCGCGGTGGCGATCCAGATCGACGGCGAGTGGGTCCTCCGCGACGAGTTGCTCTCGCGATTGCCCGAGCTCGAGACGATCCACCAACGCGCCGACGAGCGGCTCTGCGTGCGTTCGACCACGAGCGACGCAGAGGCGGAGTTCGTGTTCGCCGTCGCCAAGGCGGCGCTCGAACCGCTGGAAGCAGCGCTCGGAGGCCGTCCGGAACGGCGGCTGCATCTCGTGCTCTTCGGCGACCGTGACCTCTACGGCAAGTACCTCGATCGCGCTGGGATCGGTCAGTACCGCGTGGTGCGAGGCGTCGCGGAGCGAGCGGCGAACGCCGCGGCGCTGCTCACGGCCGACATTTCTGGCGACGAGCTCGTCGGGCTCGTGCTGCACGAGCTCGCGCACGCCTACGACTTCGCCGTGTCGCCCTGCGCGCTGCCCGAGTGGTACTCGGAAGGGTTTGCGGACTCGTTCGGCGGCCGCGGTACGTTCACGTGGCGCGACGGTCGGCTCGAGACCGGACTGACGTTCGATCGCGGTCGGCTCGAACGGATGCGCGAGAAGCGTCTGCCGCTCGCCGAGTTCTTCCGGCGCGAGCCGCTCGAGCTCTGGCGCACCGATCCCGGGGCCGCGGAGGACTTCTACACGCAAGCGTGGGCGCTGCACCGTTTCCTCGACGGCGGCGCGGCGGGCAAGGACTTCTCCGAGCGTTTCGAGACGTGGGAGATCGAATGCCGCGGTCGGGCGTTGGGCGCCGACCTCACGCGACCGGAGAAGCTCGACCCGCAAGCCGCGCAGGCGTTGTTCGATCGGCGCTTCGGCGCCGACCTCGCCGAACTCGAGACGAGCTTCGCGCAGTGGCTCGCGACGCTGTGACGCGTCTCACGCGGCCTCAGGCTGCAAGCGGGGCGAACGGTCAGCGCTTCTTGAAGCGCATCACCCAACTGTCGAAGCTCGCGCCCGCCGACGCGCCGGCGCGCATGCGGTTCCACGCGAGCAAGAGCGGCGAGAGCACTCCGCCGAGCTTCTTGTCGGCGTGGTGGGTGAGCTGCGGCACCGGGTCGGTCAGTTGGTAGCCCGCCGTCGCTTCGTGCACGAAGCCGCGTTTTTCGAGCCGCCGTTTCACTTCGTCGGGCACGAGCGCGTTCATCTCCCGCGCGGGCAACAAGACGCGCGTCGTGCGGCGCTTCTGCATGCCGCGTGATTCGCGTTGGATGTCGCCGATCACCAACGTCCCGCCGGCGACGAGCGTCGCCGCGAGTCCGTCGCACCAGCGCTCGACGTCGGGCGAGAAACTGATCACGCCCGACGAGTAGACGACGTCGAACGGCGCTTCGCCGCGGGCCGGGAACGGCGGTTCCTCGCCGAACCCGACGCGCGCCGTGAACTTGGTGACACCCGCTTCGCGAGCATTCTCGGTCGCGAAACGGGTCATCTCCGGACTCGGGTCGAACGCGCAGAGCACGACGTCCTTCGCGCGCAACGCAGCTTCGATGCCGACCCAGCCCGCGCCGCAGCCGAAGTCGAGCACGCGCGCGCCGTCCTTCGGCGTCGCGAACTCCGCCACGTAGCGGCGCATCCACCTATAGTGCGCGTAACCGGGGCTGCCGGGCTTCGGATTCCAGCCGCCGGCGTTCTGGTCGAACTTCGCCGTCGTCTGCGCCGGGCTCATCACGTGCTCGCGGCGTTTGGCGACGAAGACGAAACCATCGCGTTCCGCGCGACCCGCGACGTCGCTCGCGCCTTGCAGGGTCTCGCGACGGATCGCGCCATCGTGGAGGCGGTAGAGCGCGACGACGTGCAGCCACGGCCAGAACTGGTTGCGCCAGCGGGCGAGTTCGCCGTCGGTGCGTGGGCTCTTGAAGTAGAAGACGAGCGTGTTCGTCGGTCCGAGCGCGCCGTCCGAGTGCTTCTTGTAGAGGTTCCCCGCCGCAGGCACGTCGAGTCCGGTGCCGATCGGACCGAGGAACACGTCGCCTTTCCCGCGCACGACTTCGCCTTTCGATTCGGCGAACGTCGACGGGTCGATGTGGAGCAAAGCAGACGCTTCGAGCCCGAGATCCGCGAGGATCGGCGCGAACGCCGCGGGCTCGATCGAGTGTTCCTTCGGCATGGGGTCGAGAAAGGATAGGGACGCGGCGGCCGGGCGCCAGAGCCCGACGCCGCGGCTGGAATGGGTGGCTCGTAGCCGCGACGCGGTCGGGGTACGATTCGCGGTGGACTTGGGTCGTGGAGCGACCCCGCCACCATGCCCCCGAAGCACGCAGACGTGCCGCTCGAGACGTACCGTCTCTTCGACCTCGCGCTCGACGTCGGCGAAGGGGAAGCGAACCTCGTGCGCCAAGTCCGGACGCGGTTGGGGCTCGCCGACGAGGAGCTGCGCGGCCTGCGGATCGCGCGCAAGGCGCTCGACGCCCGCAAGCGGCATGGCGAGCGGCGGCTCGAGTTCGTCTGCCACGTCGATGTCGTTGTCGCGGCGGGCTCGCTGCGCTCGAAGTCCGCGAAACGCGAGCTCGCGAGCGGCAAGCTGAAGCGTGCGCCGCTGCCCGGGAACGTCCTGGTTCCAGGCCTCGACGACGCGGCGCGGCGTGGCCGGGTCTTGGTCGTCGGTTCAGGGCCTGCGGGACTCTTCGCGGCGTGGACGCTCGCGAAGAACGGCTTCGCGGTGACGTTGATCGAGCGAGGCCCGCCGGTCGAAGAACGCGCGAAGCCGTTGGTGCAGTTCCACCGCACGCGCCACGTCGATCCGGAGGCCAATCTGCTCTTCGGCGAGGGCGGCGCAGGCACGTACTCCGACGGCAAGATCTACACGCGCGTCGACGATCCGCTCGAAGTCGTGCTGCTCGAGGAACTGGTCGCATGCGGCGCGCCGGCGAACATCGTCTACGACTCGCTCGCACACATCGGCACCGACAAGCTCCACCGGATCCTCCCCGAACTGCGTCGGCGCCTCGCGGCGCTCGGTGTCGAGTTCCGCTTCCGCACGCGGCTCGAAGGCCTCGTCGTGCGCGGTGAAGGCGAACGGAGCATCGTCGCCGCGGACACGACGGCGGGCCGGATCGAGTGCGCGGCGCTCTTCCTCGCGGTCGGTCACTCGGCGCGCGAGACTTGGAGCCGGCTCTCCGCCTGCGGCGTGCCGTTCGAAGCGAAACCGTTCCAGCTCGGTCTGCGCATCGAACATCCGCAGGAACTCGTCGATCGCGCGCGCTACGGAGACGCGGCCGCGATCCTCGGCGCCGCGAGCTACAACCTGCTCTCGAAGGCGGAAGGTGAACTGCCGGCCGCGTTCTCGTTCTGCATGTGCCCGGGCGGACGCATCGTCGCGAGCGTCAACGAACCCGGGCTGCTCTGCACGAACGGCATGTCGAACTCGCGTCACAGTTCGGGCTGGGCGACGGCGGCGCTCGTGACGACGTTCGGTCCGCGCGAGTTCGGGAACGAGCCCTTCGCGGGCGTGGCGTTCCAACGCGAGCTCGAAGCGCGCTTCTTCGCCGCCGGCGGCAGCGACTTCACCGCGCCTGCGCAGAGCGCGAGCGACTTCCTCGCCGGCCGCGTCACGGCGAAGCCCCGACATTCGACGTACCCGTTCGGCACGACGGGCGCGCGCCTCGACGAACTCGTGCCGCCTCTCGCGCGCACGGCGCTCGCTCGAGCACTGGAACGCTTCGAACGCCAGATCCCCGGCTTCGCGAGCGACGCTGGGCTCTTCGTCGGCCTCGAATCGCGCAGCTCCGGCCCCGTGCGCATCCCGCGCGACAAACACTCGCGACTCGCGCGCGGCTTCGCGAACCTGTTTCCGCTCGGCGAAGGCGCCGGCTACGCAGGGGGCATCATGAGCGCCGCGCTCGACGGCGCGAACGGCGCGCTCGCGTACCTCGAGGTGCTCGCGGGCCGAAGCCCTGGCTCCGTCGCCCTCGCGCGCCCCGAGGCCGGCCTGTAGCTTGGGAGCGCCATGTCGACCGAACCGAAAGCGTCCCAAGCGGCGAAGAAAGTCACCACGCGCTCGCTCGTCCAGATGAAGCAGCGCGGCGAGAAGATCGCGGCGCTGACGGCCTACGACTTCCTGACCGCGCAGTTGCTCGACGAGTCGGGCATCGACGTGATCCTGGTCGGCGACTCGGCCGGCATGGTCGTGCAGGGCCACGAAACCACCGTGCGAGTGACGCTCGAGCAGATGCTCTACCACACGGAAGTGGTGTCGCGGGGCGTCGAACGTGCGCTCGTCGTCGCCGACATGCCGTTCATGTCGTTCCAGATCAATCCGGACGAAGCGCTGCGCAACGCCGGTCGGATGATCAAGGAGGCCGGCGCGGAAGCCGTGAAGCTCGAAGGCGGCGCCGGGATCGCGAAGACGATCGAGAAGATCGTCGGCATCGGCATCCCCGTGATGGGTCACCTCGGGCTGACGCCGCAGTCGATCCACCGCTTCGGCACCTACCAAGTGCGCGCGACCGAGCCGGAGGAAGCCGAAGAAGTTCGCCGCGACGCGAAAGCGCTCGAAGAGGCAGGTGTGTTCGCGATCGTGATCGAGAAGGTGCCGGCGTCGCTCGCGACGGAAGTCTCGCAGTCGGTCAAGGTGCCGGTGATCGGCATCGGCGCGGGCGCGGGATGCGACGGACAGATCCTGGTGACGCACGACATGCTCGGGATCTACACGCGCTTCCATCCGCGCTTCGTCCGGCGCTACGCCGAACTCGGCAAGGCGATGCACGGCGCGTTCGAACACTTCGTCCGCGACGTCAAGGCGCGCGAGTTCCCGTCGAAGTCCGAAAGCTACTGACGACGCGCTCCAGCGATGATCCACGACTTCGCCGAGTCCGACGCGCCGCCGCGGCGCGAGTACGACCTCGCGATCGTCGGTTCGGGCCCGGCGGGCATGACGCTCGCGCGAGAGCTCGCGGACTCCGGGCTCTCCTTCGTCGTCCTCGAGAGCGGCCGCCGCAAGCCGACCGCGCTCGGCGACCGGCTGCGGCGCGTCGAAAGCGAAGGCATCCACGTGAAGGACTACTCGCGTGAGCGCGTGTTCGGCGGTGCGTCGACCACGTGGGCGGGGCTCGCGAGCCCGCTCGACCCGATCGACCTCGGGCCGAGGCCGTGGCTCGGCTCCGCGGGTTGGCCGATCGAACACGCGGAGCTCCTGCGTTGGTACGCGGAGGCCGCGCGCTATCGCTTCGCGCCGCTCGAGCGCTTCTTCGGCGGCCTCGCGGACCTGCGCGCGCGCGGCGCGTGGCAACCGACGTTCGCCGCGCTCGAGGAAAAGCTCTTCCTCGCCGCCGCCGAGCCGCAGAACTTCGCGCGCGAACACGGCGAAGTGTTCACGCGCGACGGTGTCGACCTCTGGCTCGACGCGACGGTGCTCGCGCTCCGTTCGAGGAACGGCGTGGTCGATCGCGCGGACGTGCGCACGTCCCGCGGAGCGACGGTCGACGTGCGCGCCCGCGGCTTCGTGCTCGCGACCGGTGGCCTCGAGAACGCGCGGCTCCTGCTCGTGTCGCGCGATCTGTGCGAGCGCGGCCTCGGCAACGAGCACGATCAAGTCGGTCGCTGGCTGATGAACCACCCGAAGAACTACCACGGCCTGGTGAAGCTCGCGCGGCCGCTCGTCGAGTTGCCGTACTTCTTCGGCGCGTTGCACCGCGGGTTCGCGGGTTACGCCGGACTGCGGCTCCGCGAGGACGTGCAGCGCGAGCGTGGCTTGCTCAACAGCTACGTGCGGTTCGAGCCGCTCTTCCCGTGGTCGAATTCGATCGGCGTGGAGTCGCTCGTCGCGCTCGCCAAACGTTCGAAGCTCGTGATGGGGCGCGTGCGTGGCAAGGCTCGCGAAGCAACGGTCGAGTTGCGCGACTACGCGGAGACCGGCGACGACTCCGACCTGCAGAATCAACGCAAGTCGGCGAGCGGCTGGCTCGGGCTCGGTTGGAACGTCCTCGCCGACGCGCCGAAAGTGACGCGCTACGCGTATCACCGGGCGCTCGGGCGTTCGAAACCGAAGGTGCGCACCGTACGCTTGCGCAACTTCATGGAGATGGAACCCGACGCAGGCAACCGTGTCAAGCTCGGTGCCGAGCGCGACGAATATGGCCAGCCGCTCACGCACGTGCGCCACGCGCCGAGCGAGCGCGACCGTCGTTCGCTCGTCGAACTGCACCGGGTGCTCGTCGAGGAACTCGCCGCGACCGGGCTCGGCAAGCTCGAGACCGAGCTCGAACGCGCGGATCCGTGGCCGATCGACCAAGACGCGTCGCACCACCTCGGCACCACGCGCATGGGGCTCGATCCGGCGGCGAGCGTCGTCGATCCGGACCTGAAAGTGCACGACGTACCCAACGTGTGGGTCGCCGGCGGCTCCGTGTTCCCGACCAGCGGCTCCGCGAACCCGACGTTCACGATCACGGCGCTCTCGATCCGGCTCGCGACTCACTTGCGCAGCGTGCTCGGCGCGCGGAAAGCGACCGTCGCGTGAGTCCGCGGCGTGTCTGGATCGTCGGCGCGGGCAAACGCGTCAAGGAGACCGCGGTTCCGGCGTTCCTCGCCGCGCGCGAGCACTTCGAAATCGCCGGCGTCTTGGGGCGCAACGCGCGGAACGAGACGCTCGGCGGCGCGACGTTCGCGGTGCGCGAGCTCGCGAAGCTCGACGCAAGCGCGTTCTCCGAGAACGATCTCGCCTACGTCGCCGTCGGCAAACAAGCGGTGCCCGAGGTGCTCGGTCGTCTCGCGCGACTCGGACCGGAGCGTTTCGACTTGCTCGTCGACACGCCGGTGTTGCTCCTGAAGCACTTCCGTCACGCGGAGCTCTTCGGTCGCTTCCGCAACGTCTGGGTCGCGGAGGACTGTTTCTATCTGCCGTGGCTCGACGTCGTGCGCGAAGAGCTCGCGAGCGGCGAACTCGGGCCGCTCGTCGAAGCGCGTTTCCTCCATGCGGCCTATGCGTATCACGGGTTCGCGACCCTCAAGGCGCTCTTCGGCGTCGAGCGCATCCGTTCCGCCAGGCGCAAGCGCATCGCCGACGGCTTTCGCCGCACTGCGACGATCGACTCGCAGCGCCGCGGCGTGATCGTCGAGCCGCGTGATTACGCGAAAGGCTGGATCGAGCTGCACTGCGCGAAAGGCGCGATCGGCGAGCGTGGCCACGTACCGCCCGGCGGTCGCGAGCTCGCGCCCGTGCTCGACGGGCGCGACTGCGTCGGCTTCCGGGTCGGCGAGCGCGACGTGCGGCTCGCGCCGCGTGAAGTCGAACTCGCGCGCGGCCCGGAGCCCGGCGCCGGCGTGACCGCGCGTCAGGAAGCCCTGAAGCGCGTCGGATTCCTGCGGCTCGTCGAAGCGATCGCCGCCGGTCGCGGCGGTTATCTGCTCGAGACCGGCCTCGACGACATGTTGGTCGACTACGCGCTCGAGAAGAGCGGTCGTTGGCACGCGAACGCCCTGACGAGCATCGATTCGAAGCTCGCCAGGACGTTTTACTCGACGCTCAGCCGCGTCGTCGGCCGTTGAGGTCCGTGTCGCTCGGGTCGGCCGATCACGGCCCGACGAAGAATGTCAACGCGTTGGTCAGCGCGACGTTATTCGGCGGCGAGTAGCCGGGATCGCGATACCAGAACTGCGCGTAGAGCGTCTCTCCGGAAGTGACGCCGTGCAAAGCCATGTCCGCGTGGGTGAAGTCGTAGGTCGTGGCCCCCTGGCAAGTCGAAGGCGGAAACGTGTTGTTGCTGCCGGTGTTGGACACGGCCGTCCGCACGAGCGGCGGCTTGACGCACAGCGTGCCGCCGAGGAACGGCGCGCCGAGCGGCTCGCGTCCCCAGAAGAAGATCCCGTTCAAGTTCTTCGGCACGCCGGCGGCGAGCAGTCGGAAGGACGACGTCGCGGCGACGCTGGCGACGCCCGAGGCGCTCATCTCGCCGACACAACCGCTGGAGCTCGGCTTCGCGGTGCAATAGCCGACGATCAGCGGGTCCGGCGCCGTGAAGTCGCGCACGAAGACGTCGCCCGCTTGGTTCATGTCGCCTGGGATCAAGCCCTTCGAGAACGAAGTGAAGAGCGCGACGCTGTTGTCGGCGGAGTGGCCGTAGCTCGTCGAGCCGAACGCCGCTTGCGCGCCGGAGCTCGAGACGCCGACGAGCTCGAGCGTACCCGTCGACGTGTCGTAGCGGACGGCATCGTCGGCCGCGTTCGTGTCCGGGGAGAAGAGATTGTCCGCCATCGTCGTGAACGACACGTAGCGGCCGTCGGCCGAGATGCGCCCATCCGTGCTCGGGAAGTTCCCTTCCGTGCCGAGCGAGCTCAGGCTCACCCGCGTCGTCGTGCCCGCGAGGACGTCGCGCAGGAAGATGTCCTCCGAGCCGTTCAGGTCGGCCGCGACGTAAGGGAAGCGGCTCTCCCAAGCGATCCGGTTGCCGTCGGCGGACACCGTGGGAGACATGGCGTCCCACACGACGTTGAGTCCGGCGTCCGTCACGCTGACGAGGATCGTCGTGCCGGTGACCAGGTCGTGGCGGAAGATGTCGTAGTCGAGATCCGTGTCTCCGGGCACGAGGTCCTGCGCGTTGCTCGCGAAGACCACGTAGCGGCCGTCGCGGGAGAGCATCGCTTGACCGCTGTTGCCGCTCGCTGGGACTCCGGGGCTCGAATCGCTCACTCGGACGATCAGTCCACTCGTCAGGTCCTTCACGTACACGTCGGTGAAGTGCCCCGTGTCGCCGGGCACGAGATCGTCCGCGTTGCTCTCGAACGCGACGCGAGTGCCGTCGGCCGAAATCGAAGCCCGGCGACACGTGTTGTTGCACGGGATTCCCGACGGCGTCGTGCTGACGCAAGTCGTCACTCCGGCGACGCGATCGCGCAGGTAGATCTGCCAAGGCCAGAAGGGCGGAGTCGTCGTGAGATTGGTCGCGTTGCTCGTGAAGACGACATAGCGGTCGTCCGCGGAGAGCGCTTGGCTCGACTCGAGCGCACAATCGCCGTTCGCCGCGGTGCCGTTCACCGAAACGCTCACGTGCTCGACGATTCCGGTCGCACGTTGGTACACGAAGACGTCGGCAGGTCCGAAGTTCGTGTCGCCGGGGATCCAGTTGGAAGCTGCCGACGAGAACGCGATTTGCGAGCCGTCATCGTTCGCACAGGCACTTCCGGACGCGTTGTTCCCTTGCAGGCCGCTCGTCCACACGCTCACGCGTGTCGTGCTCTGTGCGAGCGCGGGCAAAGAAATCAGCAGTGTGATCGGAACATGGGCCAGCCACTTGTGGGCCAACGTCGACTCCGGGAGAAAGGCGCTTGGTGTGTATGTTCGTTCCCAATCGATCGACGTGCATTGGACGAGTGGCGCGACGTCGACTCTTCGCATCATGACGTGCCCCCCAGCCGGGCGGTCAAGCGCTCTGCGTACTCCTGGTGGGCCGGACCGAAACCGCGCCTTTCGAGCATCAGTGCATAACGCAATGCCGCCGTCGTGCGGGCCGCGACGAGCTGCTGCTTCGCCCCTTCGTCGTGGCACGCGGCGATCAGATCCTCCAGGCGGAGGAGGTGCTTCTTGAGCTCCATTTCCTCCGGCAACATCCCCGCGCCCTTCAGCACCATGTAGCCGCCGCGCAACTCGTCGGGCACGCGCGAGAGGTCCTCGAGCTCGAGCGGTTTGCCCGCGCCGGGGAGCCGCTCGAACTCGCCGCGTTCGAGCGCGTCCAGGATCTTCCTCTCCGCGATGGGCTCCAGGATGTCCACCGATCGAAGTCTAATCGAAGCCTTTCGACGATACTGCCCCGCATCAGTGCGCCAAAACCGGCTTGGAAACGGGCCGAAAAACGCGCCAGCGCAGCAGCCTCTCGACGGTCCACGGCGCGGTCTCGAGCCCGAGCTTCATCGCCGGCGTAACGCCGTGCTCCCGGTTCACCCGATCGCGCACGTAGTTGCGGTACGTGATCCAGATCGCGCAGTGGCCGAGCAGCCATTCGCGCTTCTT
>JAKLKU010000024.1:39713-77513 GCA_023150475.1 Planctomycetota bacterium | reverse complement strand
CCAGACAAAGACCGCCACAACCCGTTTTGGTTTCAGCCGCGCCCGAATTTTCGGCGCAACGACGCGGGGCAGTATCGACTCAGTGCCCGTAGCCCGGCAGGAACGGCAACACCATCGAGATCGCGATCAACACGATGATGATCCACTCGAGCGCTTCCATCCGGCGCGACTCCGCCCGGTCCTGGATCTTCTGGTAGATGCCGTCGAGCGTCTCGAGCTTGCGCAGGATGTTGGCGCTCCACTCCGCGAGGCGCAGACGGGTCGAGGCTTGGCGGTAGACGCGCGCCAGGTATTGGTCGTTGTAGAGCTTGAGCGCGTTGGTCACACGTTCGTAGAGCACCGCGGCGTCGACTTGGTGGCGCGACACGCGCGCGAGCTCCCGGTCGAAGGCTCCCGGCAGGTGCACGCCGCGCCACACGCGCCGGATCAACGACTCGTACGCCTGGTCGAGCGCGTGATCGAGCTGTCGATCCAGGAAGCGCAGTTCGCAAAGCTGCAGGTTCGCGAACTCGAGCACGGCGACGAGTTCCTCGGGTTCGCTGTCGAACAGCACGGCGGCGTTCCAGTCGACGATCGCGAGGTCGGTGGTGCCGAACGCAACGCGACTCGAGAGTGCGTCGGCAACTTCCTGCCCGGAGAGTTCGCCTGCTTCCGCGCGCAGGAGTCGCGCGAGGTCGGCCGCACGGGCGTCGCACCAGCGTTCGGCGGCGCCGCGCGCGCTCGGCGGATCGAAACGGAAGATCACGTAGTCCTCGAGCGTCGCCGAGAGGTCCGGTTTCTCGATCGCCGACGAGATCGAGGCGAGCAGCGCCGCCACGCGCGCGCGGGCGTCTTGGACGAGTTCGCGGCTCGCGAGCACGTCTGTCGCGAGCTCGATCCACGTCGCGAGCGGCCCCGCGTGCGTGAATCGGTAGGCCACCGAGAGCCCACCGAAGTCGTAGACCCATACGTCCAACGCGACTTCGAGCCCCTGCTCGCCAACGCGCGGCTGCTCGCCAAGGCGCAGCCGCTCACCAAGGCGCAGCTGCTCGCCAACGCGCCGCAGGCGCAACGGCCTCGGCACCGCTTGGATCTCGGTCGACGCCGCGCCGCGCACGACGAGGCGGTCGAGGCGTTCGAAGCCGACCACCATCGTCTCGGCGCGCGCGAGATCGACCGACTGACCGACGTCGAACGCGAACAAGACGATGCAGTCGCCGCGCAACACGTCGTTGCCCGTCTCGATGTCGAGCGCTTCCACGTGCGGAGCGTAGGCGTGCCGCTCGAGCCCTTCAACGCGACGACTCACTCTTCCGCGGGCCACGCACTACGGCCGATCCGCGAGTTCGCACCTCGGCGGTGCCCCATCTATACTCCGCGGGCCGAAAGGAGCTCGAAATGCTGCGCATCCTGCACGTCGGCATCGGCCCCACGGGCCAACGCATCGAGAAAGAACTGCTCGCACGAAGCGAGCTTCGCACCGTCGCGGCCGTCGACCTCGGTCCGGCGATCGGTGGGCGCTTGATGTCGGAACTCGTCGAGGACGCCGACCCGACGCTGCGCATCGAGAGCTCGCTCGAGCGCATCCACGATTGGTCGTCGATCGACGTCGCGCTGGTCACGACGAGTTCGACGATGTCGCGCTGCGCCGAAGTGTTCCGGCCGTTGCTCGCGCGTGGTTTGCCGGTCGTGTCGACGTGCGAGGAGCTCGTCTACCCGTGGATCGCTCACCGGGAACTCGCGACGGAACTCGACCTCTTGGCGAAGCGCCACGGCGGCCGGCTGCTCGGCACGGGCGTGAACCCGGGCTTCTTGATGGACACGTTCCCGGTGTTCGCGACCGCGCTCGCGCGGCGCGTCGACGCGATCGAAGTCGTGCGCCGCCAGGACGCGACGGCGCGGCGCATCACCTTCCAACGCAAGATCGGCGTCGGACTCTCAGTGGCCGATTTCGCGGCGCGCGTCGCCGAGGGCACGCTGCGCCACGTCGGGTTCGCCGAATCGGCGCACCTCGTCGCGACGACGCTCGGTTTCGAGATCGAAGGCTGGCGCGAAACGGTCGAGCCCGTGATCGCGGAGCGCGCGCACGTCTCGAGCCTCGGCGCGATCGAGCCCGGCGCCGCCGCCGGGATGCGGCAGATCGGCGAACTCTCCTCCGGCGGCAAGGTGGTCGTCAGGCTCGAGTTCGTCGCGGCGATCGATCAACCCGGCGCGTTCGACAGCGTGCGGATCCGTGGCGAGCCCGAGCTCGAGTTCGCGATCCCCGGAGGCGTGCCTGGCGACGTCGCCGTGACCTCGATCGCGCTCAACTCGCTCGCGACGTTGGTCGCCGCGCCGCCCGGACTGCACACGATGGTCGACTTGCCGCCGGTCCATTACCGCCGCTTCGGGCGAGTGACGCAGCGCGCGTGACCCTCGAAGGCAGGACTGCACGCCTCGAGCGCCGCGACGGAACCGACGCGCTCGCGTTCGGCGGCTCGGATTACCTCGCGCTCGCGCACGAGCCCGAGCTCCGCCGTGCGTTCGTCGCCGCCGCGGAGCGCTATGGACTCTCGCTCGCGGCATCGCGTGCGACGACCGGCACGTGCGCGGAGCACGAGGCCCTCGAAGCGGAGCTCGCCGAGTTCCTGCGCATGCCGGCGGCGCTCGTCGTCTCGTCGGGCTCGCTCGCGAACGAAGTCGCGGCCGCGCAGTTCGCGCGCACGCACGAGCTCGGGTTCGTGCACGCAGGCGCACACGCGAGCCTCGGCGACGCGTTGGCGGCGCGCGTCGGTCGCGTGCACCGTTTCGTCGAAGCCGCCGACGTGCCGCCCGGCTCGCGGCTCGCCGCTCTCGACGCCGTCGAGCCGATGGCGGGCCGCTGGGCCGACCTCGCCGCGCTCGCGCCGCGGCTCGCGCCGGACGGCGTCCTCCTGGTCGACGAAGCCCACTCGCTCGGCGTGCTCGGTCCCGGCGGACGCGGCGTCCGTGCGGCGCACGAGGGTGGTCCTCGCACCGTGCTCACGGGCTCGTTCTCGAAGGCGTTCGGTGCCGCGGGAGGTTTCATCGCCGGCCCTGCGGACTGCATCGCGCGCGCGCGGAGCGAGCCCGCGTTCGTCGGCTCCACGGCGTTGTCCCCGGCGCTCGCCGCGGCCGCACGCGCGTCGCTCGCGCTCGTCGTCGCGAGCGACGCGCGTCGCGAACGCCTCTTCCGGCACGTCGCACGCGTGCGCGAGGCCCTCGCCGCGCTCGGCGCTCCGCTCGGTCGCGATCCGTTCCCGGTCTTCGCGCTCGAGTTCTCGACTGCGGAAGCGACCGCGAGAGCCGCCGCGACGTTCGCCCGCGCCGGACTCGCGGTGCCGCACGTGCGTTACCTCGGCGACCGGGCACACGGCGCGCTGCGTTTGACGCTGAACGCCGCGCACGAGGACTCCGACGTCGACCGGCTGCTCGCCGCGTTGCCCGAGGCGCTCGCGGGACTCGTCGGCGGCGCCCACGCCGTGCTCCGCCCGCCTGACGTGCTCCGCTGCCGTGACGCCGTCGCGTCTACCGCCGCGTCTACCGCCGCGTCTACCGCCGCGTCTACCGCCGCGTCTACCGCCGCGTCCGCGGCCGCGTCCGCGGCCGCGTCCACCGCCGCGTCCACCGCCGCGTCCGACGCCGCGCCGAATTGGCCCTCGCTTCCCGAGGGACGATCGCTCGACACGAGAAGGAGTTCGATGTGAGGCCCGTTGCGCTCGACGACGCGCGGCTTGCGGCGCTCGCCCGCGAGCACGGTACGCCGCTCTACGTCTACGACGCTGCGACGATCCGCGCGCGCCACGCTGCGCTCGCGGGCTTCGACGTGGTGCGTTACGCCGCGAAGGCGAATCCCAACCTGACGTTGCTGAAGCTCCTGCGCAACCTCGGCGCGTCGATCGACGTCGTCAGCGCGGGCGAGATCGAACGCGCGTTCGCGGCAGGCTTCCCGGCGGAGCGCATCGTGTTCACCGCCGACCTGTTCGACCGCGCCGCGCTCGAGCGCGTCGGCCGGCACGGCCTGCACGTCAACGTCGGCTCGCAAGCGATGCTCGCGCAACTCGCCGACGCACGGCCCGGCGGCTCGGTGACCTTGCGCATCAATCCGGGCTTCGGCGACGGCCACCACGCCAAGGTCACGACCGGCGGCGAGCTTTCGAAGCACGGCATCTGGCACGCGGACCTCGCAGGCGCGATCGACGAAGCGCGTTCTCGCGGTTTCGCGGTGACCGGCCTGCACGTGCACGTCGGTTCGGGCGCGAACTTCGAGAGCCTGTGCGCGTCGGGCGAACTCCTCGCGCGCTCCGCGCGGCTCGTCGGCGACACGTTGCGCACGATCTCGTGCGGCGGTGGTTTGCCCGTGCGCTACCGACCGACCGATCTCGAGTTCGACGTGGCCCGTTACGCACGTGCGTGGCGCGAGCATGCGCGGGCGATCGAAGCCTTCACCCGCAGGCCGATCGAGCTCGAGATCGAGCCGGGCCGCTGGCTCGTCGCCGAGTGCGGCGTGCTGGTCGCGGAAGTGCGCGCGACGAAGCGCCAAGGCGAGCGCGAGTTCGTGCTCGTCGACGCCGGCTTCCACAACTTGGTGCGGCCGACGATGTACGGCGCGTACCACGAGATCCGCGCGCTCGCGAAGACGGGCGGCGAACGCCCGACGATCGTCGCCGGACCGCTGTGCGAAAGCGCGGACGTCTTCACGCAGGGCCAGGACGGCGAGTTCGCCCCGATCCCGCTGCCGCCGCTCGCGCCCGGCGACTTCGTCGCGTTGCACGACGTCGGCGCGTACGGCTCGAGCATGGCGAGCAACTACAACTCGCAACCGCTCGCCGCCGAAGTGTTGATCGACGGCGCCCGCTCGTGGCTCGTGCGCCGCCGTCAATCGTTCGACGAGTTGCTGGCCCCGGAACGCGAGCTCTGACGCGTCAACGCGCCGGGAGTCCGTCAGGGCGCGATGGTCGTGCTGAGCGCGTCGCTCAGACTGTCGGTGAACGGCGCCGCCGGATCGCGAGCCCACGCCTGCAGCCACACGGTCTTGCCGGCGATCAACGCGGGATCCGCACCGCTCGCGATGTAGGCGTTGAGGTCCTGCTGGAGCACTCCGGAGCAGCTTCCGCCCGTGCCTCCCGCGGCGAGCACCGCATGCCGCTTGGTCGGCGGCTTGAGACACAAGTAGCCGCCGTGGAACGCGGCGCCTGCGGGGCCCGTCGAACTGTGGAAGAAGAGCCCGGACTTGTTGCCCACGAGCTGCACGCACTTCAGCGCGGCGCCCGTCGGCGTCGCCGTGCTGACGATGCCGGCGAGCGAGATCGTGGGCGTACAGCCGAGCGAATTCGTCTTCGCCGTGCAGTAGGTCGTCACGGGCGCGCCGGCGCGGAAGACGTGCGCGGAGCCCGAGTTCATGCCGCCGTCATCGTCTCCGCTCGAACCCGCGACGATCGAGCTGCCCGAGACGCCGACCGATTGTCCGAAGAAGTCACCGGTGGTCGCTTCGCCGGCGACGAGCTTCGCCGTCTGGGTCCACGCCGCGCCGTTCCCCCAGAAGGCATACGCCGACCCTGCGCCCGGCCCCGCGTGGTTGTCGTCCGTCGCGGCGATCACCAACAACGAACCGGAGAGCGCGAGCGATCGTCCGAGACCGTCGAACGGTCCGCCATCCGCGGCATGGAGCTTCCCACTCTGCGTCCACGACGTTCCGACGCGATCGAACACGTAACAAGATCCCGAGTTCGTCCCCAGGTCGTCGTCGCTCGGCGCGCCCACCGCGACTCGATCGGCGACGAGAGCCAGCGCCTGCCCGAACATGTCGTTCTGCGCAGCGTCGGCGGCCGTCAGCTCCGCTTGTTGCGTCCACACCCCCGCCGAGCGCACGAACACGTACGCGGCGCCGCAGTTCGCTTGCGGATGGTCGTGCCGATACGCACCGACGACGGCCGTGTCGCCCGAGACGGCGACGGCCATGCCGAAGTGATCGCGGAACGCACCGTCGCCCGCAGTGAGCTTCGCTTCTTGGACCCAGGATCCACCCGAGCGCACGAACACGTAGGCGGCGCCTGCGTCCGGCCCGAGATCGTCCCGGTAAGGAACACCGACCACGATGGTGTCACCGTCGAGCGCGGCCGAGAGTCCGAACATGTCGCCCGTCGCGGCGTCGCTCGCGAACAGCTTCGCAGCCTGCGTCCACGTGGTACCCGTGCGCTCGAACACGTAGGCCGAGCCTTCGTTCTTGAGTGAGCCGTCGATCAAGTCGTCGCCCCACGCGCTCGCCACCAAACGATCGGCTTGCACGGCGACGACGCAACCGAGCCGGTCGCCCGCGCGTCGATCGGCAGCGACGAGCTTCGCCTGCTCGGTCCAACTCGAACCGGCACCGACGTAGACGTAGACGGCGCCCGTGTTCCCGAAGCCGACGTCCTCCGCGCCGGCGCCGACGACGACCGTGTCCCCGTCGATCGCGACGGCTTGTCCGAAGTAGTCGGACGGTCCCGCGTCGCTCGCGGAGAGTTGTGCGAGTTCCTGCGCGAACGCCGGAGCGCTCGAAACGGCGATGCAGACACTGAAGACGATGCGTTTCATGGCGGTGCCCCTCACGGTCCGAGGTCGACGAGACACGCGGCGTCGATTCCGCCTTCGAGGATCAGGTGTGTGACGAGGTAACGACCGCTCGGGCTCATCGCGAACTCCGGTCCGGCGGCGGCGATGTCTTCGACGAGGAGGCCGCTCACGCGCGTGACGTTCTTCTCGATCAGCAGGTTGTAGTCGACGAAGACGCCGGCGCCTTGAGGGCTGCCTGGGATGTCCCAGATGCCGATCCATGCGATCCGACCGTTGTCGCCGATGAAGATCGGGATCGCGATCTCCGACACCGCGAACGGTGCGATCGCGGGCAACTGCTCGGTGCACACGACGAAGCTCGCGCCGTCGTGCACGATGCCGAAGTCGACCGCGGAATCGTTGGTGTGCGCGCTGTAGATCCAGCTCCCGTGGTTGTTGATGTCGACGCCCGAAGTCGCACCGGTCGGATAGAGGTAGTTCCCCCACGGCGATGGCATGCCGCTCTGCGCGAGCAACGTGTCGTCCAGGTACACGACGCTCGAGTAGTACGGGTTCGGTAGCAACGTCGCGCCCCAGATCACTTGCCCCGAGTCGTTGATCGCCATGCCGCGACTGCTCCGATCGAACTCGTAGATGCCGATCGACTGTCCGCTCAAGACGTCGCCTTCGCGGTGGAAGATCGTCTGCACCGAGGTCGCCGTGTCGACCTTCATCAAGACGTCGAGGTTGAAGTTCCCGCTGACCGCCGGGTCGTCGAGCGTGCCGTGAAACGCGAGCGCTCCGGACTCGTTGATCCACGGAGGCAAGATGATGCTGTAGAAGGACCCGGGGGGCGCGCTGGCGTCCGTGCAGAGCGACGTCTCGTAGACGACCGGCTGGAGCGAGCTGCCGAGGTAGATCCCGGAGTCCTGCAGGAGACCGGATGTCCCGCCGAGATACGGCGTGAAGACCACTTGGCCGACGCGACTGCAATCGATGACGTTCCCCCACGCCGCGATGAACGCACCGGGCGGTTGGGACACCGGCACGCCCGAGAAGAACACCGGAGCTCCCGTGGCGTCGACGAATGCGGTGCGCAACGTCGGATCGGGATTGTCCGTCGCGACGTGTTGGCGAACCTCGCCCAGGTCGTTGACGATCGGATATCCGATGTACGTGACGTTGCCGACGCCGGCGATCGCGTCACCTTCGCGCACGATCTCGGTGATCGTCTGCGCGGAGAGTGGGAGCATCGTCGCGAACGTGATCGCGGAGAACGAGCACGCCTTGTGCAAGGAGGAAGAGACCATCGCCAGGGTTCCCCGAAAGGGCGCAACGCGCGCCGAGCGACGCTCGCCCTGTTGGAAAGCCGCGAAGGAGGACCGCGAGCGTTCGAGCACGATACTCCCCACCACGGAAACGCGCGGCCGCAGCGCGCTCAGGCATGCTGCGTACGTCGCCTACGACGGACGCGTCGACGGACTGCGCCGAGCGACGTTGCGCGCGCGCGGAACGCGTAGAGTCCGTGGGCCCCGGCGAGTCCGTGGGCCCGGCGGGTCCGTGGGCCCGGCGGGTCCGTGGGCCCGGCCGCTGCACTCACTCGCCGGCGGGTCGCTCGCGCCGGCCGCACGCGGCGACGGCGAGCGTCGCGCACGCGGCGAGCGGGATCGTGTACGCCCAGTCGAGGACCGCGCTCTCGAGCCCGAAGAGGTCCTTCTGGAAGAAGCCGACCGCGCCGACCAACACGCCGGCGCCGAGGCCGACGACGGTCGAGAGGTCGCTGCCGCGACGTTCGAAGAGCAACGCGACGAGGAACGTCCCGAGGATCCCGCCGTAGAGGATCGTCATCGCGGAAAGCGCGAGGTCGATCAAGTCGACGCGTTGACGCCCGCTCCACCACGCGAAGAACGCAGCGACCGCGAGCAGCAGTGCGCCGAAGACGCAGATCAAGCGCCGCACACGAGCGAGTCCGGCCGCGTCGCTCACGCCGCGCTCACGCTTCTCGTCGGCCGGCCTGCTCGGCGCGATGTCGGTCGTCCAGATCGTCGTCGTCGCGTTGAGCGTCGCGCCGAGGCTGGAGATCGCCGCCGCGAAGAGACCGGCGAAGACGAGCCCGCGCAAGCCCGACGGCATCGCGTGCACGATGAAGTTCGGGAAGATGCCCTTCGAATCGTCGATCGAGTACCCCGCGTAAGGCACGTGACGGTGGTAGAGCCAGAGCATCGTGCCGACGGCGAGGAACGTCGCGACGACGGGGAACGCGAAGAGCGCGGAGAGCGCGATGCTCCACGTCGAGCTCTTGGCGCTCTTCGTGTTGAGCAGGTGCTGGACGTTCTCCTGGTCGGTGCCGTGCGACGCGAGCACCAACGTCGCGCCGAACAGCGCCGCGACCGGCCACGGCTTCTGCGTCGCGAGCCAACTCTGGCCGCCGTCCTCGAGCGTGAGCGCGCGGAACTTGCCGGCGTCGAACGCTTCGCGCACGAGCTCGCCGAGCGGCACGTCGATCGCGTGGAGACCGAACACCAGCGCCGTCGCGGCGCCGATCACGAAGATCGAGCCTTGCGCGACGTCGGTCCACACCACTGCCTTCAGTCCGCCGAGGAACGTGTACGCGGTCGACAGGACCGCCATCAGCACCATCGAGAACTCGAGGCTGACGCCCGCCGCGACCTTCAACGCATACGCCGCGATGTGGAGCCGCACGCCGCTCGCGATCAGGCGACCGCCGAGGAAGCCCCACGCTGCGGCGCGCTGCGTGCGCGGCCCGATGCGCCGGCCGAGGAAGCCGTACACCGACGTCAAGTCGAGCCGCCAATAGAGCCCGACGAAGAACGTCGCGAGCAGGAGCTTGCCGAACAAGTACCCGAGCGTCGTCTGGAGGTACGTCCAGTCGCCGGCGAAGCCTTTCTCCGGCACGCCGATGTACGTCGCCGCGGAGATCTCCGTCGCGAGGATCGAGAAGACGACCGCCCACGCGGGCAACGAGCGTTCGGCTCGCAGATGGCTCTCCGCGCTCTTCGCGCCGCGGCCGGCGACGAGCCCGAGCGCGACGATGAACGCCGCGTAGAGCCCGATCACGCACCAGTCGAGGGCGCTCACGCGCCGCGGCGCTCCTCGAGCACGTGGCAACCGACCGCCGCGGCGGCGCGGAAGTGCGAGACGACGACGATCGGCGGGTGCGCCATGCGCGCGGCGAGCTCGCGTTCGAGCCGGCGCAACGTCGGCGCGTCGACGAGCTCCGCGAAGCGTTGACCGAGCACGACTCGTTCGAGCGGCAGGGCACCGAGCGGCGACGTCGCGAACGCCCTCGCCCGCTCCGCGATCAGCTCGGCGAGCACGCCGACCATGCGCCGCGAGACTTCGAGCGCGGCGGGATCGCCGGACGCGCGCGCGCGTTCGAGGAACTCGCTCGAGCCGAGCCGTCGCGCGAGCGCCTCGGCGGAGAGCTCCGTCTCGAACGTCTCGCCGGTCGAAGCCGTGAGCGCGAAGCCTTTCTGGCACCACGACTCGGTCCAATCGAGCGGCACCGGCTCGCCGCCGAGCACCAGCGCCTCGGCGAGTCCGGTGCCACTGCCGGCGTAGTACGCATGCCGCGCGCCGACCAAGTTGCCGCCGCGCGCGCGGAGCTCGCCCGCCGCCGCCGCGAGACCGTCGGAGTGGAGCCGCGACGGACGCGTCGCGAGCGCGACTTCGCGCGCGGCGAGCTCGCGCTCGAGCCGATCGAGGAAGTCCGGCGCCACGGGCCCGTGGTGCGCGCGCTCGATCCCACGACCGTCGGCGGTCTTCTTGCCGGGCATGCAGAGCGCGAGCGCGAGCGGCACGCCGGCGTCCACGTTCACGCCCGTCCCGGCGCTCCCGGCGTTGCCGGCGCTCCCGGCGTTGCAATTGCTCCCGGTGTTGCCGGCGCTGCCCGTGTGGACGGCGCTCGCGAGCGCTTCGGCGAGCCGCGCCGCGCAACGCGCACCGTGCTCGTGCGCGCTCGAACCGTCGCGAGCGGGCCACGCGAAGCGAGCGCATTCGCCTTCGACGCGCCAGACGGCGGCGCCGCGCACGACCTCGTGGAGCCGTGCGTACGTCGCGCCACCGTCGACGCCGATCGCCCGAGCGTTCCGGACTCCTCCTCCCGACATGCGCGAGAGGATTTCAGACCCGCCGATCGGTTGCAACCGGGACGCAGCGCGTTCGCATCACGAGTCGGTCCAGGTTCCGATAGGCTCGTGCTCGCGCCTGGGGAGCCCTGGATGCTCGAATGAGCCCCGCATGCGACTCCTTCGATCCTCCACGCTGCTCGGCGCGAGCCGGATGCGGCGCTGCCTGCTCGTCCTCGCCTTCGTGTTCTGCGCGACGCTCGCGGCGCGCGCCCAGGTCACGCTCGGCGTCGAGCGACTGCTCGGCGACGCCATCGACCTCGTCGAAGGCAAACGCGTCGGTTTGATCACCAACCCGGCCGGCGTCGATTCGAAGCTCGTGCCGACGGTCGACCGGCTCGCGCGCGATCCTCGGGTCAAACTGGTGCGGCTCTTCGGACCCGAACACGGGATCCGCGGCGACGCGCCCGCGGGCGACGCGGTGCAGGACGCGGTCGATCCAGTGACCACGCTGCCCGTGACGAGCCTCTACGGCAAGACGCGTCGGCCGCCGCGCGAAGCGCTCGCGGGGCTCGACGTGCTCGTGATCGACTTGCAGGACGTCGGCTCGCGCACCTACACCTACGTCTCGACCGTCGGCGAAGCGCTGCGCGCCGCGGCTGAGATCGATCTGCCGGTGGTCGTGCTCGATCGGCCCAATCCGCTCGGCGGACTGCGATTCGAAGGGCCGGTGATCGAGGAGGAGTTCCAGAGCTTCATCGGTTGGGGTTCCGTGCCCGTCACGCACGGACTGACGATCGGCGAAGTCGCGCGGCTGTGGCGTGACACCGAGAAACTCGACGTCGAGCTCACCGTCGTCGCGATGAAGGGTTGGAAACGCGCGATGACGTGGCACGACACGGGCCTCACGTGGGTGCCGACGTCGCCGCACATCCCGCGCACGCTGCAAGCCGAGCTCTACGTCTGCACCGGCATGCTCGGCGGCATCCTCGCGAACGTCAGCGACGGCGTCGGCTCGCCGTTGCCGTTCGAGCTCGTCGGCGCGGAGTTCGTCGACGGCCCGCGGTTCGCGGCGGAACTCCAGAAGCGTCGCTTGCCCGGCCTGCGCGTGCGCGCGCACGCGTGGCAACCGTTCTACGGCAAGCTGCAGAAGAAACAGCTCCACGGCGTGCAGCTCCTGCTCGACGATCCGCGCGCGCTCGAGCCGGTGCACACCGCGGTCGAGCTCCTGACGACGTTGCAAGCGCTCTGGGGCGACGAACTCGAGTTCGAGGACGCGACGACCGTCGCCAAGCACTGGGGCAATGCCCGGTTCCTCGAACTCGTGCGAGCCGGCAAGTCGACGCGCGAGATCGAAGCGTCGTGGCGGACGGAGCTCGCGGAGTTCGCGAAACGCCGCGACGCCGCGTTGATCTACCGCGACTGAGCGGCCGCCGCCGCGTCGACGAGCCAACGCACGTCCGCGTGCTCGCGCAGGAACGTCGCCGGCACGTCCGAACCGATCGGTCCCGAAAGCGCGCGCTCGAGGATCGCCCGTTTCGCGCCACCGAATGCGAGCAGCCGGATCGAACGCGCCTCGAGGATGTCGGCGACGCCGAGCGACAGACCGTGCGTCGGCACGTGCTCGAGACCGCCGAAGGATTCTGCCGCGGCGCGGCGCGTCGACGGCGCGAGCTCGACGATGCGCATGCGCGAATCGCGGGCGCTGCCGGGTTCGTTGAAGGCGATGTGGCCGTCGAGCCCGAGGCCGAGCAGTTGGTAGTCGATCCCGCCCGCGTCGGCGATCGCTCGTGCGTAGCGCCGCGCCTCGGTCTCGAGCGCCGCCGGGTCGCCGAGCCCGTTCGGCACGTGCGCGTCGCGTGGATCGAGGTCGACGTGCGCGAAGAACTCCCGTTGCATCCAAGCGCGGAACGAGCGCGGGTCGGCAGGCTCGAGCCCCACGTACTCGTCGAGGTTGAACGTGCGCACGCCAGCGAAGGAGAGGCCCTCCTCGCGGTGCAACCGCACGAGCTCGCGGTAGACGCCGATCGGCGTCTTGCCGGTCGCGAGACCGAGCACGGCGTGGGTGCCGCTCGCTCGTTTCGTGCGTACGAGCTCGGCGATCTCGCGCGCGACGATCCGCGCGGCGGCGAGCGGCTCGACGACTTCGGCGCGTGCGGCGGACTTCGACGGTTCGAACACGGGCGCGGATGCTACGGCGCCGTCCGCGCGAACTCTATTTCGCCGTACGGCGCAGCGCGAAGACCGTCAGCGTGCCGGCGCCTTCGTTCGCCGACAGCACGAAGAGCTCGCCGTCCGCGCGCCGGTACAACGCGAGGCCTTCGGGTTCGCACTTCTTGCTCGCCGCCGGATCCGCGCCGCAGCCGGTCACGCCGAGCACACGCGGCTTCGTCGGGTCGCTCACGTCGACCAGCGCGACACCGCCCGCGCGTTCGAGACCGACCGCCGCGAACGTGCGGCTCGCATGCGCGAAGACGACCAGCATCTCGGGCTCGCTGCCCTTGTTGTCGCTGCGTTCGTCGGGATAGAGCCCGGCGGCATGCGCCGCGCGGTCGAGTTGGTCGCCCGTGTCCCCCACGACGGCGCCGCTCGCCGCGTCGTGGAGCGTCAGCGTCCGTCCGCCGCCGGCGCGGCCGGGCGCTTTCACCTTGGCGGCCTTCGGGCCGGTGTCGCCTTCGTCCGCGGTCACCACGAAACGACCGTCCGGCGTGACGGCGAGGCCGTCGGGCTCGCGCAGCGCGACGAGCGCACCGCCGAAGTCCACGCGCCCGTCCTTCTTGACGTCCGCCGCGTGTTCGGTGACGCCGAAGCCGAAACGCGCGACCAGCGCGCCGCTCGCGACGTCGACCACGGCGCACGCGTTGACTTCCTGGAGCGTGACGTAGAGCTTCGACGCGTCCGGCGAGAACGCGAGACACTCGGGCTCGACCGCACTCGCCGGCGCGCCGGGAAGCGGCAGCTCGAACGTCTCGCCCTGCTTCTCGTTCGCTTCGACGCGCGCGCCTTCGTACGTGCCGACGGACACGTCGTCGTCCTCCACGAGTCCGTCGCCGTCGAAGTCGAGCTCGGCGTCGATCTTGCCGTTCTGGTTCCAGTCGACTTCGCGCTCGATCCGACGCGCGTCGTTCGCCGTCACGACGCCGGCGACGCCGTCGAAAGCCGGCAACTCGAGCGTGCGAGCACGCGGCTCCGTCTCCGGGGACGCACCGAAGTCGATCCACGTCACCGAACCGGGCGGCGAACGAAAGGTCTTCGTCGCGCGGTCGAACGCGTACGCTTCGCCTTCGCACGCCGCGGCGGCGAAGCGGCCCGACGCATCGAACACCACCGAATCGGGACCGACGCCGCAGGGGAAACTCGCGAGCCTCGCGCCGCTCGCGACGTCGCGGAGCTCGAGGCGGCCGGGCCCGAGACGATCGGCGCCTTGCACGGCGACCAGGAAGCGCGCTTCGGTCGGGTGGATGGCGACCGACGTCGCTTGTTCACCCGGCGCGAGTCCGAGCGCGTGGCGCGCGATCCGTCGCGGCGCCGTGGCATCCGCGAGCTCGAGTACGTCGACCTCCGCGTCGTCCGCGTCGAGCAACACCGCGCGTGCACTCGCCGACTGCACGGAGACGATCTCGGCGCCGTGACCGGCGCCCGACGTGAACTCGGCGATGCGCACGAGCGCGAACTCGGACTCACCGCCGAACGCGAACGGCGCACAGCACGCAAGACTCGAAACGAGCCGCACGGATCCAAATGAGGGCATCGGCGAGGAGAGCCTCCGCCGACACGTGGGCCGCGGGTCGAAGCCGGCGTCGGGCGACGCTCAGGCGGCTTCGGGCATCGGCACGGGCGGGAGCTGCAACACCATCTCGAACGCCGGCAGGTTGTGCAAGCGCGCCTTCGCCGTCGAACACACGAGCGGTGCACCGGGCGTGTACGGGAACGCCGGGTTCTGACCGGCGCGAATCCCCTGACAGCCCTGCGAACGCGCCGAGACCGTCCCGCTCGACTGCTCGCGCATCACCGCGTCCATCGCGCCGCCGATCAAGTTGCCGATCTCGACCATCGCATCCTTCATCGTGCGGTCGAGCGTCGTCAGGTTCCGGTTCGACTTCACGGCGTCGTCGGGCATCATCATCAAGTAGCTCGCGAGCGCGATCGAATCCGGCAACGGGATGATCAGCGAGCCGTTCAACGCCTCGGCGCCGGCTCGCAACTCGAATTTGAAGGAGATGTGGATCTTCTTCGGTGCCGGGAGCTTCGAATCCCGGCGCACGCTCGTCACCGACTCCACGACGAACTCCCGGTCGCAGATCAACGAGAGGTCCGTCGCGACACGATCGAACAGCGCGGATGCCAGCGCTTGGTCTTGGGCGTCCTTGTTGGCTGCGGTCGACATGCGGCGAACTACTTGGTCGGCGTGTCGAGCCAGAGCTCCATGGACACGACGCCTTCGGAAAGTTGGTAGACGAGCATCCCGCCGCGCTCGCCCGACACTTTGTGGGCATGCCGGATCTCCGGCAGGCCGAGCTTGAACGTGCCCTTGGGGTCGAGCGCGCGGCGCTTCAGCACGCCGCTGACCATGTTGGCGCACTCTCCGAGCGCGTCTTCGACTTCCTGCACCGCGAGCGACGTCTCCGCGTCGAGCATCAGGAGCCCGCGCGCGATGTCCATCGCCCCTTGCGCGCTGCAACGGACCACGACGGACCCCGTGATCTCGCCTTCGAACGAGACCGCTGCTTCGAGGTCGATCGCAGCCGTCAGACGTTTGCCGCTGTCGTCCGCGATCGCGAGCGACGTGTCGCTCTCTTCGTGGACCTCCGCGGCCTGCTTGAACTGGGTCACCGTCGACGAGAACACTTCGGAGACGGATTCCCTCAACACGTCGAGCAGCTCTTCGCGGCTCGGAAGATTGGATTGCTGGGTCACGGCAGCACCACCGAGCTCAGCCGATGAAACCCGCGAGCGCCGTGCGGATCGACTCGGGCGTGAAAGGCTTCGTCACGTAGCCGTTGGCGCCGTTCGACATCGCTTGCTGCACCATCGCCTCGCCGCCTTCGGTGGTGATCATCACCATCGGCAGCTTCTCCTTCGGGTGCGCTTCACGGACCTTCTTCACGAACTCGAGGCCGTTCATCTGCGGCATGTTGACGTCGGAGAGGATCAAGCCGATGTCCGGCGCGTTGCCGAGCGCGGCGAGCCCTTCCACGCCGTTGCCGGCTTCGAGGACGTCGTCCACCTTGAGCTCCGCCTGACGGAGCACGCGCATGATGATCTTCCGCATGGTCGCGGAGTCGTCGACGATCAGGACCTTGGCCATGAGTTCCTCTTGCAGCGGGAAAGGAGGGGGGTGAGGGCAGGGCCGCGCCGAACGCGGCGCGTGCGTCGCGCGCCGGCTCGGGCGCGACGCGGGCTCCTCTGTCGGAGATCCCCGCCGACGTTCCTGAGTCGCTCCACGGTTTCGCCACCCGCCGAAACGCGACGCGCGCGCTCTCTCCGGTCGGAGAGAACGCGCGCGGAGCGGAAGCTCTTTCCAGGTCAGTTGCCCGCGGCTTCGAGCTTCGCGGCGAGTTCGGCGTCGCCGGGGAAGAGCGCGAGGCCTTGGCTCCACGCGCCCTTCGCTTTCTCGAGCTGCCCGGTCTGTTGGTAGAGGTTGCCGAGCCACAAGTGCGTCTGCGCGAAGTCCGCTTGCTTCGGCTGCGTCTTCTGTTGCTCCGCGAGGATCTCGAACTGGTGGATCGCTTCCGCCTGCTTGCCGAAGATCGGCGGCCAGAACGAGAGCGACGTCGCCTTGAAGAAGCGCGCCTTCCAGTGGTGGTCGTCGAGCGCGAGCGCGTCGTCGAACGCTTGGTCCGCCTTGATCGCCCACTTGCCCGCTTCGGGACCTTGGCCCGCCGCGAAGATCTTCTGCAGATAGGCTTGGCCGAGATCGAGGCGGAGTTCCGGGTCCTGCGGATCGGCCTCCGCGCGAGCTTCGAACTCGGCGACGACTTCGTCGAGCAAGCCTGCGTCGCGGATGCGCTTCCACAGTTCCTCGCGGCCCTCGTACGTGCCCGTGCGAAGCAGCTCGTCGAACGCCGACTGCGCGTCGGCGAACTCGGGCGCCGCCGTCGCGCCCTCGGCGCGGACCGGCGCGGCCGCGACGGCGTGTCCGCGAGCTTCGAGAGCGCGCGCCACCGCCGCTTCGACCACGGACGAGTCGAGTGCGCCCGCGCCTTGCGCGAGCGGGGCGCGCGAGTCGATCGCCTGCCGCAGGAGCTCGAGCTCCGTGTGGAGCTTCTGATTCTCCGCGAGCAACGCTTCGAACTTGCGCTCCCATTCCGGAGGCACCGTCGCGACGGCGGCGCTCGCCGGCTGCGCCGCGGCGCTCTGCGGGCGGAACTCGGTGACGGTGAAAGCGGTCGCCGCGGCGGCGGCGACGGCGACGGGCAGGACGATCCAGGAGTTCATCGGTCTTCCTCGTGCGGGTTCGGGTCGGTCGTTCACGTCTCGGGGGCTGGGTTCGGGACGCGCCCTGAGTGCCGTCGCGGCCGCGCGCCCTTCGGTGAATCTCGAAAAATCGCCGGCTCGGCGCCGGCGTGAACGTCACTCGAGCTCGAGCTCGACGAGCGGAGCGTCGCCGGTCGAGAGGTCGAGGAACACTTCGGCGCTCTCGCGCTCACCGAGGCGCGCGCGCAGCCCGACGCGCCCCGTCGGCAGCGCAGTGATCTCCATGCGGCCCTGCGTGTCGGTGCGCTGCATCTCGGTGAGCACGCGTGCGTTGCCGCGCGCGTCGCTCAAACGCACTTCTGCGCCGACGACGGGCGCGCCGCTCGGATCGCGGACGAGCACGCGCGCGCGTGCGCCACGTTCGAACGTGACGTCGATCGGTCCGACGCTCGCGCCGTGTTCGACGACGACCGACGAGTGCACGGCGAACGCGTGCACGCCGTCTTGGGGGATCCCGTACAGCGCGTACTCGCCGTCGACGAGCGACGGCACTTCGAACGAACCGTCGCGGTTGCCCAGGATGCGCACCGAGAAGTCCTCGCCGGTTTCCGTGCGCCGCATCAGGATCCAGATCACGCTTTCGAGCACGCCGCCCTCGGCCGAGCGCCCGGATCCGACGATCCGTCCGCCGCCCAGATTCACGTCGTGCTCGAGCTCCGCGTCGCGTGCGATCGTCACTTTCGACTGGAAGAGCACCTCCATCGGCTCGCGCGCGGAGACGTAGAACTCGTACTCGCCCGCCGCGAGGCCCCCGACGTCGTAGCGCCCCTCGCCGTCGACGTTCGTCACTCGCCAACGCGTCGGATCCTCGACGGCACTCCCCGCGGGGACCAACGTCAACGTGCGATGCGGCACCGGGCGGCCTTCGGGATCGAGCACCCGCCCGAAGAGGCGCGCGCCGCGGAGTTTGGTCACGAAATCCGCGCGGCGTTCCTCGTTCTCGACCAGCGTCACGTAACGCACGGCGGGCGCGGACGACCAGTGCTTGCGTTCGGAGTAGGCGCCGAGGTGCACGACGACGCACTGGATCGGCGGCAGAGCACTCGTCTCGAAGTTCCCTTCGGCATCCGTGAAGAGCGGCAGCGACCAATAGAGCGGGTACTGCGAGCCGTCGAGCGGCACGACGACGAGCACGTGCTCCGCGCACGGCGATCCATCACTCGCTTCCACGCGACCGACGAGCCGCGCAGGCGGCGAAAGCCCGATCTCGACGGCGCTCGTGCCGTCGCACGGCATCCACGCCGGCGCGTAACCGGGCGCGGTGACGCGCAAGCGCGCCTTCGTCGAGCGCAGGTGTTGCAGCGCGAAACGGCCGCTCGGATCGGTGCGGGCGACTTGGATCCAGCTCTCGCGGCTCGGATCGACGACGAGTTCGATCATCGCCGCCGGCACGTCCGATTCCGAGATCACGCGCGCGCCTTCGACCGCGAGGCCCGTCGCTCGATCGAAGACCCGGCCGGTCACGCGCTCGCCGACCTCGAGTTCGGCCCGGAGCTCGAACGGCGTCTCGCCGAGTTCGACCGTCGCGCTCGCGAAGTACGCATGGCCCGTCGCTCCGACCCAGACGACGTACTGCCCCGCGAGCACTTCGGGGATCGCGAAGCGGCCCTTCGCGTCGGTGAAGGGCACCGCCTTCGGATCGCGCGGCCTCGGCAGCGTGAGCACCGGCGCGAGGACGACGGTGAAGTCGTCGAGCGGCTCGCCCGTGGCCGCGTCGACCACCGTGCCGAACACGTCGGCGGTCGGAGGCGCGACGACGTCTTCTTCCGGCGCTTCGTTCGCGGGCGGCTCGCCCGTCGCGACGCTCGTGCGTTGCGCGCCGACGTCGTCGGGCGCGACGACGTTCGCGGCGCACACCGAACGCAAGGGCTCGAGCGGCGCCGATGCGGACGACGCCGCGTCCGGCGCCGCCACGGAGCTCCACGGTTCGCTGCCGGCGGCGGTCACGAGCCGCGCCGCGCCGTCGCTCGAGAGCGCCGCACGCGCGCACTCCGCTCCGGTTCTCGCGACGAGCATGAGACTGCCGCGCTCGAGCTCGAACACGACTTCCGAGCCCGACGCGTCGCGCTCGAGGGCGATGCGCCACGCCGCGGCTGCCGCGCCCGAGGCCACGTCGACGGAGCGGACCGCGACGAGCGCGCCGCCGTCCAGTCGCGCGTCGAGTCCGTGCGGCGGCTCGCCCGGCGCGTCCGAGAGCGGCGCCGCGATCACGACCACGGCGGAAGCCGCTTCCACGCCGAGCGACTCGCCGCCCGCCGCGGCGAGTTCGAGCCGCGCGGATGCCGGCGTGCGCACTTCGAGCGGCGCGACGAGCGCGTGGTGAGCGACTCCGTCCTGGGGCTCGACGGCGTACCACCCCTCGCCTGTCTCCCGCAACGCGACCGCGCCGCGCGCCAGGATCGTGTCGAGGCTCTCGCGCCCGACGCCGCCGCCGGAGAGCCCGAGCCACCAGAGGCCGAACGCGGCGAGCAAACTCGCGGCCACCGCGAACGCGACGCGGCGCAGGATCGTGCGCGGCGGGGTCGGATCCGCGACGATCGTCCGCGCAGCGGATCGTTCCACGAGCACCGGTTCGTCGTCGCGGGGCGCCGCGTCGCGGAAGGTGTTCCCGGGCTCCGCGCGGGCCACGTCGCCGGCGAGCGTTCGGTCGACGGTCGCGCGCAACGCGTCTTCGAACTCGGCCGAAGGCTCGACCTGCCGATAGGCACGCGCGAGCAACTTCGCGACGTTGCGCTCGACGAGCTCGTCGCGCGTGCTCATGCGAGTCCTCCGCGCTCCTTCGCGAGCAGTTGGAAGACGCGCGCGAACGCTTCGCGCGAACGGTGCAGCAACGATTCCGCCGCCTTGACGCCTTTGCCCGACGCGGACGCGAGTTCCGCCGTCGAGCGGCCGTGCACGTACTTCGCGAGCAACGCCTCACGGTAGTCGAGCGGCAACGACGCGAGCGCGGCGCCGACGAGCTCGCGCGTTTCGCGCGCTTCGAGCACTTGGTCGGGCAGTTCCTCGCGGTCGACCTGCTCGAGGATCGCGTCGATCTCGGCGTCGGAATCGTCGAGCACGTCGGCGAGTGGTCTCGGCTTCGCCTTGCGCCGTTCGCCGCGCACCTTGTTCTTCGCGATGCCGCAGAGCCAGGAGTGCAAGCTCGAGCGGGCGTCGAAGCTCGCGATCGACTGCAAGGCGACGACGAACGTCTCTTGGACGACGTCTTCGACGGCGGAGCGGTCGCCGCCGAGACGGTAGTGGACGAACTCGTAGAGCGGGCCCAGATGCCGCTCGACCAGCTCGGAGCCCGCCGCGCGGTCGCCGGCGGCGAGGCGGCGTTGCAAGTCGCGGTCGGCTGCGGACGCGGCGTTCGAGCTCATCGAGGGATCCCGAGCGAGCGTGCCACGAGCGCCGGGGGCCCTTCGCGGAATTTCGGATTCTTCGCGCGCGGCCTGCCAGGGCGGCCTGGCCCGCCCGGAGCACCCCGAGCACCCCGAGCACCCGGAGCACCAGGAGCACCTGGCGTCATCGGCGCGGCTCGCCAACGTCGGACTCGGCGCGGCCTCGCTCCGGAGGGTCCGTGGCCGGCGAGCCAGCGAACCTCTCGGGCGGACCTCAACGCCGCCGGCGGCCTTCGTAGGTATCCCAACGCCCTGTCGACGCGCGCGCTTCGATGACGAGCCCCGCGGCGGCGATCGCGGCCTCGGTCGCGGCGCGGTGGTCGCGGTGGCAGCCGCTGAACACGAACCAGCCATGCGGCGCGAGCCGGCTCGCGAGTTCCGCGGCGTGGCGCTGGATCAGGTCCGCGTAGATGTTCGCGAAGACCGCGTCGAAGTGCGCGTCGCGCTCGGAGAGTGCTTCGAAGCCGCCCGCGCGCAAGTCGCAGCGGTCGAGCACGCGGTTCTCGCGCGCGAGCGCGGCGGCGTACGGCACCGCATGCGGATCGACGTCGAACCCGAGCGCGCGTTCGGCGCCGCAGAGCAGCGCCGCGACCGCGAGCACGCCATTGCCGCAGCCTGCGTCGAGCACACGCTCGCCGCCGACGATGCGCCGTTGGATCACGCGCAGGCACGAGCGCGTCGTCGTGTGCCGGCCGGTGCCGAATGCGCCACCGGGCTCGAGCCGCAACTCGAGATCGTGCGCGCGCAGCTTCGAACTCGCGTGCGGAGAAACCACCGCGATCCGTCCGACCCGGAACGGCTTCCAGCGTTTCTCCCACGAACGCGCGAAGTCCTCCGGCGGCAGTTCACGCACGGAGACTTCGAGTTCGGCGAGTTCGATCGCGTCCGTCCGCTCGGCGAGTGCGGCGAGTTCGGCGCGCGCTTCACGTTGGAGCTCCGCGAGCTCTCGCGCGCCGGCGGCGAACACGCGCACGAGTTCGAAACCTTCGGGGACGGGCTCGCTCGCGAGCGATGCTCGACCGAACACCACGCCGCTCGCGAAGCACGCCGCGAGCCGCTCGGCGACGAGCTCCTGCCAGCCCTCCGGCACGCGCACGGCGATCTCGCGCCACACGAGCGGCACGCCCGGCGGCGCCGCGCCCGACGTTCGCGAAGGCTCGCTCATGCGCGGCTCCAGTCGGGCCGGAACGCCCATCCGCCCCCGCGCGGCGCGTCGACCACGGCGAGCTCGCACGCGCGCCCCGAGCGCCGCCCCGAGCAATGCCCGGCGGCGCGCGCCGGGCTTACGAGCACCGGGGCCCGCCGAACCCGGCCGGTCGGCGCGCGACCCACTCGACCGTGCCCGACGAGCGAGCTACCGTCCAAGACGATCGAGACGAGGTTGACGCCGGCTTGACGCGGCCTTGATCGTTCCGGGCGATCGTCGCGCGTCGACGGCGAAAGGACCGCGAGCGCGCGAACCGCGCGCCAAGGACTCATGAAGCGAGAGCACATCGTGGTGATCGAGGACGAACCGGACATCCTCGAAGTCGTGCAGTACAACCTCTCCCGCGAGGGATACAAGGTCACGACGGCGAAGACCGGCGACGATGGGCTCGCTCGGGTGCGCAAGGAGAACCCCGACCTCGTCCTGCTCGACTTGATGCTGCCGGGCCTCGACGGCATCGAAGTCTGCCGGCGCCTGCAGGCGGATCCGGTGACCGCCGCGATCCCGGTGATCATGGTCACGGCGAAAGGCGAGGAGTCCGACGTGGTCACCGGCCTCTCGCTCGGCGCCGACGACTACATCACGAAGCCGTTCAGTCCGAAGGAACTCGTCGCACGGGTCAAAGCGGTGCTGCGGCGCGGACCGCTCAAGGAAGTCCGTGGCGGCGGCGAACGCGTCGTGCGCGAAGGTCTGGTCGTCGACTCCGCGAAGCACTCGGTCTCGATCGACGGCAAGCCGATCGTCTTGACCGCGACCGAGATGCGGCTGCTCCACTTCCTTGCCGCGCACCCGGGGCGAGTGTTCGGTCGCGACCAACTGCTCTCGCGCGTGATCGGCGAGCACGCCGTCGTGATCGACCGCAACATCGACGTGCACGTCGGCGCGCTGCGCAAGAAACTCGGGCCCTATCGCGAGCTGATCGAGACCGTGCGCGGCGTGGGCTACCGCTTCGCCGACGAAACGGCATCATGAGCGCGTGAACGCGCTCTCTTCTCTGCGTTCGAGCTTCTTCTGGAAGCTCTACGGCGGTTTCCTCGCGCTGATCCTCGTCACGGCGGGGATCGCCGCGTGGCGCATCGACGATCAAGTCGAACGCGACATGACCCAGGCGCTCGACGACGCCACGGTGTTCCTCGAGGAGCTCGCGCGGCCCGCGTTCGAAACCGGCGCGACGCCGGAGTGGCAGGCTCGGATCACGACGCTCGGCCGCGCGGTCGGCGCACGACTGACGGTGATCGGCTTGGACGGCGTCGTGCTCGCCGATTCCGACGAGGAGCCCGAGCGGATGGAGAACCACGGCGCGCGCGCGGAGGTCGCTTCGGCTCGCGAGAGCGGCGCCGGCTCCGACGAACGGCGCTCGGCGACCACCGGTGCACGCACGCGCTACCACGCCCGCGCCGTGCGCTCGAACGGCGAGCTCGTGGGTTTCGTGCGCGCCGCGCTCGGAGTCGCGGAGATCGACGCCAAGCTCGCGGAAGCCCGCGCGACGGTCGCGTGGGGCGCCGCGCTCGCCGCGCTGATCGGACTCTTCATCGCGTGGCCGCTCGCGAGCCGCACGACCCGGCCGCTCGCGCAGCTCTCGGATGCGGCGCACGCGATCGCCCGCGGCGACCACGACCATCCGTTGCCGCCCGAGGGCGACGACGAACTCGGCGAGCTCGCGCGTTCGTTCCGCACGATGAACTCGGAACTCGAGCGGCGCGTCGCGGCGCTCGCCGCCGACCGCAACAAGGTCCTCGCGATCCTCGCGAGCATGGTCGAAGGCGTCGTCGCCGTCGACGGCGAGGATCGAGTCGTGCACATGAACGCAGCGGCCGCGCGCATCCTGCGGACGGACGCCGAGCGCTCGTTCGGACGCCGCGTGTGGGAGACGACGCGCGTGCTCGAAGTGCCGCGCATCCTCGAAGCGGCGCGACGCTCGAACCACGAGTGCCGCGCCGAAGTGAAACTCGGCGAATCGAACGCAGCCGTGTTCGTCGAGCTCTTCGCGTCGCCGCTCTCCGGCGCCACGGGTGAGAACGTCGGCGCCGTGGTCGTCCTCCACGACGTCACGGAGCTCCGCCGGCTCGAAGGCGTGCGCCGCGATTTCGTCGCGAACGTCAGTCACGAGCTCAAGACGCCGCTGACGGCGATCCGCGGGTTCATCGAAACGGTGCTCGACGACGAAGCGATGCCGCGCGAGACCGAACGGCGCTTCCTGGGCCGCATCCGCGACCAGGCCGGCCGGTTGACCGCGTTGGTGCAGGACCTGCTGACGCTCGCGCGGATCGAAGCGCAGGAACAGCGGGCCGAACTGCTCGAGCTCGATCTCGCGCGCTCCGTGCGAGAGACGGCGGAGCGTTTCGCGCCGATCGCCGAACAGAAGCAGATCCGGCTCGATCTCGAACTCGGCGACCGCCCCGCGACCGTGCGCGCGGACGAAGAAGGCTTGCGCCAGCTGGTCGGCAACCTGCTCGACAACGCGCTGAAGTACACGCCCGCGACCGGCTCCGTCGGCGTGCGGATCGTCACCGAAGAGGAAGACGTGCGCCTCGACGTCACCGACACCGGGATCGGCATCGAACCTCGCGATCAGGAGCGGATCTTCGAGCGCTTCTACCGTGTCGACAAGGCCCGCTCGCGCGAGCTCGGCGGCACCGGCCTCGGCCTGGCGATCGTGAAGCACCTCGCGCTTTCGTACGGCGGGACGATCTCGCTCGAAAGCGTTCCAGGCCGTGGCAGCACGTTTCGCGTGCGACTGCCGCTCGCGCGGAACACGGTCGCCCCGTGACCCCGCACGGCTTCGCCCCGCGCCGGCCGTGACGTTTCACGTGATCCTCATCGGATCTTGATCCGGCGCGAGCACTCTCCTGGCGCCGACCTGTCCCCGACCTCGCCCGTCAGGAATCCGTGCGAAGTTGCAGGCCGGCCCACGACTTGCCTACGCTGCCGCACGACTCGCACGCTGCACGGTGGACGAGTCCGACTCGGCGGCAGAGCTGCCGCGGGTCTTGATCGAACCTTCTCGAACGCCAGATCTCGAAAGCCAGAACGGAGCAAGCTCTCTCATGAACCGTCCCGCCTTGAGCGCGATCGCGCTCACCGCCGCAGCCGGCGCCGTCCACGCCGGTACCGCCGCCAACGTCAACACGTCGGACCAACCGCTCGAATACGTCTCGCTCGATCGTGAGCTCGACGCGCTCGCCGGCACGCTTTCCGCGCAAGACGCCGGCGGCGTCAAGGTCAACGCGTGGATCAAGACCAACATCATCCAACAGGATGCGACGGGCGGCGGAGCGGACACGCTCGGCACGCAACTCAACGGCGTGCGCCTCACCTTCAGTGCCGACGTCACGAAGGACATGAAGCTGAAGGTCAGCGTCGACGCGGCGAAGGGCACGGCCGAGCTCAAGGACGGCTTCGGCTACGTCAAGCTCTGCGAGTGGGTCAACCTCACCTTCGGCCAGTACCGCGTGCCGATCCTGCAGAGCTCGTCCGCCGCCGACGAACTGCTCGCGTTCTTCGTGCGCAGCGCGCAAGGCAACGTGTGGAAGGACCGCGAACCCGGCGTGATGTTCGACGGCAAGGTCGAGCAGTTCCGCTGGTACGTGTCGGCGCAGAACGGCGGCGACGGCATCGCGGACGAGCAGTTGCTCGCCGGCCACGTCGCGTACGACGTGATGGGACCCGGCATCGTCAAACAAGAAGCGGGCTTCGGACCCGACGCCGAGACGGCGGTCACCGTCGGCGCGACGTACCTCGACGAAGGCACGCTCTCCGACGGCACCGTGATGGCGTTCGAAGCGCTCGCCGTGACGGGCCCGCTCTTCCTGCAAGGCGAGATCGTCGACTACGACGAAGGCTTCACGGCCGGCGCCGTGCCGACCGGCGCGGCGAAGGCCGCGAGTGGACTCGCCGACACCACGCCGTGGGATCTGACCGCGACGTACGCGCTCAACGCGAACTGGGAGGCCGCGGTCCGCTACGAGGACGCCGACGACACGGACGACACCTCGACGATCGGCCTCGGCGTCAACTACTACATCAACGGACACAAGGCGAAGTGGCAGCTCAACTTCTTCTCGACGTCGAGCGACAACACGGCGCTCGACACCGACAAGATCCTGCTCGGCCTCGTGCTCGCCGTCTGACCGCGATCGCGTGACGACGCACTCCGTCACGTACGCTGCCGCCGCGTGCCCGCACGCGACGGCAGCTCTCGTTTCGGCACTCGGAGAGACTGTCCGCTCCTGGCGTGCGGCCGCGGCGCGCCGCACAATGGACTCCAGCACCGCTCGGCCATCATGAAGAAGCACCTGCAACACGACCTCGACGACTTGAAGAAGGACATCCTGACGATGGGCTCGCTCGTCGAGGAGTCGATCGACAAGGCGATCGCCGCGCTCGTCCACCGCCGGCCCGAGATCGCCGTCGAAGTCTCGAGCGGCGACGCGTTGATCGACCAGAAGGAGCTCGCGATCGAGGACAAGTGCCTCAAGATGCTCGCGCTGCACCAACCGGTCGCCGGCGACCTGCGCTTCATCATCGGCTGCATCAAGGTCAACAACGACCTCGAACGGATGGGCGATCACGCCCAAGCGATCGCCGAACGCGCAGCGTTCCTGTCGACTCACCCACCGATCGAGGCCCAGATCGACTTCCAGCGCATGGTGCTCAAGGTCCAAGGCATGGTGAAGCGCGGACTCGACGCGTTGGTCAACCTCGACGCGGAGCTCGCGCGCGCCGTCGCGCGCGAGGACGACCAAGTCGACGCCTACCACAAGCAGATGTTCGGCGAGCTCCAGGACCTGATGCAACGCGAACCCGCGACGATCGAACGCGCGGTGCACACGCTCAGCGTCGTGCGCCACCTGGAACGCATCGGCGATCTCGCGACGAACATCGCCGAGGACATCGTCTTCATGGTCGACGGCGAAGTCATCCGCCACCACGGCGGCGACGCCGCGCGTGCCGCTCGGTTGCCGAACCACCGTGCGCGCTGACGTCGGCGCCTAGCCAGGTTCGAATCGACGCTTCGCCGCGTTCGCGGCACGTCGCGTCGTTCGCCTGCGCGCGAACTCGGCCCGCGACTCAGCCGAAGCGACCCGTGACGTAGTCCTCGGTCTCGGAGAGGCGCGGCTGGACGAAGAGCTCCTCGGTCGGGCCGTACTCGACGAGTCGGCCGAGGTACATGAAGGCCGTGTAGTCGCTGGTGCGCGACGCTTGTTGCATGTTGTGCGTCACCATCAAGATCGAGTAGCTGCCCTTCAGCTCTTCGATCAAGTCCTCGATGCGGCCCGTCGCGATCGGGTCGAGCGCCGAACACGGCTCGTCGAGCAACAGCACTTCCGGTTCGGCCGCGATCGCGCGCGCGATGCACAAGCGCTGTTGCTGGCCACCCGAAAGGCGCAGCGCGCTGTCGTGCAGGCGGTCCTTCACTTCCTCCCACAAGCCCGCGCCGCGCAAGCTCGCTTCGCAGACCTCCTCGAGCACGCTCTTCTTGCGCTCGCCGTCGATGCGCAGCGAGTAGATCACGTTCTCGAAGATGCTCATCGGGAACGGGTTCGGCTTCTGGAACACCATGCCGATGCGCTTGCGCAGTTCGATCACGTCGACGCCGGGCGCGTAGATCGCGTCGCCGTTCAAACGCATCGTGCCCGAGATCCGCACCGTGTCGATGAGATCGTTCATCCGGTTCACGGACCGCAGCAGCGTCGACTTGCCGCATCCCGACGGACCGATCAACGCCGTCACTTTGCCCTTCGGGATGCCCATCGAGATCTCCCACAGCGCTTGGGCCGCACCGTAGAAGAGCGAGAAGCCGTCGACTTCGAGCACCATCTCCTCGGTGAGCAACGCCGGGTGCAGTTCCGCTTCGAACGTGCGCTTCTCGCTGACCGCGTCGAAGACCTTGCGAGTCGGGCGCTCGTGGCTCGCCTGACCGCTCGTGCTGCCACCACCGATGGAAGGACTCGGCTTCACGGATTTGCGTACGACTTCGGAACGGAGGGTCTCGGAACGGGCGCGAATCATACCTGCGCTCCTTGGAAGCGGCGACGCAGCTTCGCGCGCACCGCGATGGCGACGACGTTCAGGAGGACGACGATGCCGATCAGGAGCAGCGTCGTCGTGTAGACCATCGGCTTCGCGGCCTCGCTGTTCGGGCTCTGGAAGCCGAGGTCGTAGATGTGGAAGCCCAAGTGCATGAAGCTGCGCGACGGGTGGACGAACGGAGCTTCGCCGTCGATCGGCAGCTCGGGCGCGAGCTTCACGGCGCCGACGAGCATCAACGGCGCGACTTCGCCAGCGCCCCGCGCGATCGCGAGGATCATGCCGGTCAGGATGCCGGGCAGCGCGCGCGGCAACACGATGCGCCGGATCGTCTGCCACTTGGTCGCGCCGCAGGCGTAGGAGCCTTCGCGCATCGAACTCGGCACCGCCGCGAGGGCTTCTTCCGTCGGCACGATCACCACGGGCAACGTCAGCAAGGCGAGCGTCAGCGACGCCCACAGGACGCCGCCGGTGCCGAACGTCGGGCTCGGCAGATTCTCGGAGTAGAAGAGCTGGTCGATCGACGCGCCGACGAAGTAGCAGAAGAATCCGAGGCCGAAGACGCCGAACACGATGCTCGGCACGCCGGCGAGGTTGTTGACCGCGATGCGCACGAAGCTGACGAGCGGACCGGGCTTCGCGTATTCGCGCAGGTAGAGCGCCGCGAGCACACCGAACGGCACCACGAGCAACGACATCACCAGCGTCATCGTCACGGTGCCGAAGATCGCGGGCAGCACGCCGCCTTCCGTGTTCGACTCGCGCGGTTCGTCGGTCAGGAACTCGGCGGTGCGCGCGCCGTAGACGCCGATGCGGCCCGAGAGCCCGAGCTGATTCACCGGGAACGCGCGCACCACTTGCCCGAGCGGAATCCGCGTCTCGGTGCCGTCGGCGCTCTCGATCATGAGTCCGAAGCGTTCGTTCTGGCGGACGAGCGCCTCGATCTCGCCGCGCAGCCGCTGGAACTCGCTCTGCAACGCCTGCTCGCGCGCCGCGGCGAGCTCGCGCGCGGCGCGCGTCGGCGCCGCGTCGGGACCGTGCTCGAGTTCGGCGCGGCGCACGGCGAGTCGTTGTTCTTCCAGCGCGCGGTTCACCCGCCCGATCTCGTCGCGTTCGATGGCGCGCCGCGCTTCGACGCGTTCGACGACCGCCGGCAAGTGTTCCTCGAAGAGCGCCCAAGCGGCGCCGGGTTCGGTCGCGACACGCTCGCCGCCGACGTCGAAGCCGACGAGCTCGCCGTAGAACGGCCCGCCTTCGCGGCGTTCGATCGACAACGCCCACTCTGGCTGGCTCCGCGCCGTGACTTCGAAGTCGCTGACCCACGTGTAGTGCGTGCCCGTGAGCTCGAAGTTCTCCGTGCGCACGAGCCAACGCTCCGCGACGTTGCCGGCGCGCTCCGCGCGAGCGCGCAACTCGAGCGCCGTCGCTTCGTCTCGGCCGGCGAACGCCGCCGCGTTCGGCTCGTAGGTCTCGCGCTGCACGACTTCGCCGAGCACGGCGCTCGCCCCGAGCCGTTCGAAACGTTCGAGCGCTCGCGGCCAGAACGTGCCCGAGCCCTGCACGGCGACCAGGCACAACATGCCGACGATCATCACCACGCACAGCGCGAGCGCCCCGCCGGTGAGCCAGACCATCGGCTCGCCGTTCGAGAAGAGCGACGTCGCGCGTTGGCTCGCACGGCGGCGCACGCGGCGCGACTGCGGCACCGGAGCTTCGAGCACTTCGCTCACAGTTGGTAGGCCCTCCGCCGGAACCGCTGACGCACGATCTCCGCCGCCGTGTTGACCGCGAACGTGAGCGCGAAGAGCAGGAGCGCCGCCAGGAAGAGCGTGCGGTAGTGCGTGCTGTTCTTGACCGCCTCGGGCAACTCGGTCGCGATGTTCGCGGACAACGTGCGGAAGCCGGAGAACATGTTCCAGTCCATCACGGGCGTGTTGCCCGTCGCCATCAACACGATCATCGTCTCCCCCACCGCGCGGCCGAGGCCGACCATCACGGCGGAAAAGAGCCCACTCGCCGCGGTCGGCAGGATCACGTGCACGGCGGTCTGCCACGGCGTCGCGCCGGCCGCGAGCGACGCGAGCCGGAGATGGCTCGGCACGCTGGTCAGCGCGTCCTCGGCGATCGTGTAGATGATCGGGATGATCGCGAATCCCATCACGAAACCGACGACCAACGCGTTGCGTTGCACGAACGTGTCGACGAACGAGCCACGCGCGTCGAAACCGAGCGCCGCGCACGCGCCGGACAGCGCCGCGGCGAGCGCGAACGTCGCGAGCACGTTGAACGCGAACCGTCCGAGGTCCGCTCGCGCGCACGCCGCCCGGCCCCAACCGAACGAGCGCGCCCGCAGCCACGGCGTGACGAACTGACTGCCGGAGATCGCGACCGCGAGCGCCGCAAGCGGCGTGAAGAGCAGCATCCAACCGCCGAACGGGCTGCCCCGCTCGCCGCTGAGCCAGAGCTTGACGTCACCGGCGAAGAGCCAGCTCTCGACGTGCGGGCCGAGCCACGCCGCGAGCGCGACGCCCACCGGCAACATCGCGACGATGCACGCGAAGCGCCGCCAGTCGGAGAGTCGCACCGCCAGCCGCTGCGGCAGGAGTTGCCATGCGTACGCGCCGGCGAGCAGCGCGAGCGGCAGCGTCGCGAAGCTCGCCAGTACCGCTGGGACCACGTCCTGCACGAACGGAGCGAAGATCACGGCGGCGAGGAAGCCGAGCACGACGCTCGGCAGGCCCGCCATGATCTCGACGGTCGACTTGATCGGCACGCGCACCTTCGGCGCGAGGAACTCGCTCGAGAAGAGCGCCGCGAGGATCGCGATCGGCACGCCGAAGAGCAGCGAGTAGAACGTCGCCTTGAGCGTGCCGAAGACGAGCGGCACGAGCCCGAGCTTCGGTTCGAAGTCGTCGGTGCCGCTCGACGACTGCCACACGTGCTCGGGACCGCCGTAACCTTCGTACCAGACCGGCCGGAAGAGCGCGGCGAACGTCACTTCGGAGTGCTGCGGATCGAAACTCCACACCGACGCGCCGTGGGCGCCGTGGGCGCCGTGGGCGCCGTGGGCGCCGAACGCGATCAGCGCGTCGTCCTTCGGCGCGAGCGCCAGCGCGGCGATGTCGCCGTCGACGCGGAGCTCGCCGAGATCCTTGCCGCTCGTCACGTTGAACACGTGGATCGCGCCGTCGGCGTACGCAACCGCGACGAGGCGCGTGCGCTGCGATGTCGCCAGGGCGACGACCGCGGGACTGCCGCCTCGAGCTTCGTCCTCGCGCCCGAGTTCGTGCGCGAGCACGAGATGCGCACCGTCGCGAGTCGTCGCCCCGTCCGGCTTGACCACGAAGTACGCACCGAGCCCGCCGCGCCGATCGCCGACGAGCAGCGTCGTGCGACCGAGCAGGAAGCGCGCCGTGGTGAGCTCTGCGTCGGTCTCCGGCAAGAGGTCGACGAGCTCGGCGAGCGCGGGTGCGGACGGGTCGCGCGTGTCGAAGCGCGCCGCGCGGCCGTCGCGCGAGAGCAGGTAGGTGCTCGAACCTCCGGACGAGACGAGCAACCGGCACGGCGTGAATCCGTCGGGGCGAGCGAACGAGACGCGGCCGCTCTCGAGCTTGCGCGTGATCTCGCCGGTCATCAGGTTCTCGCGTTCGACGACGCGATAGAGCGCGAGCGAGTCGTCGGCGTGCCAAGTCGCGAGCGTGCGCCCGGCGTCCGTCTCGAGTTGGTCGATCAGCACGACGGCCGACGTCGTGCCGGTGTCGAGCGGCTCGCCGATCGCGACGCGGCACGTCTGCGCGCGCAACACGCCGTCCTCGGAACGTTCGACGACCCGCGCGCCGTCGGTCTCGCGGGCGCCGGGCGCCAGCGCTTCGAAACGCGCCGCGCCTTCACCGGAGAGCAGCTCCGCGGTGAAATCGACGGTCCCTAGCCGTACCGAGCCGTCGGCGAAGCCCAATCCGAGCGCCCCGCGCTCGACGTCGACGCCGATTGCACTCGGGGCCCCGATGGCACTCGTGCCACTCGGATCGCCGTCGGGTACGAGCGCGCGGCGCACGAGCTCGTCGCCGCGGTCGAGCCGGCGCACGACGAACGTGCCGTCGGTGTACACACTCCACGCGAGCAGCCGGTACTCGTCGACTTGCGCGTCGACGCACTCGCCCGCGAGCGGCCGCTCACGAGACTCGAGCGACTCCGCGGCGCGCAGCGAGCCCGGCTGCTCCGGGAAGCTCACGCGTGCTTCGGGTCCGGTCGTCGCCCCACCGACGAGCGGCGCGACCACCCAGACCAGGAACACCATGATCAGACTGACCGCGACGATCGTGCCGATGCCGCCGATCGAGATCAGCGTCTGCGCGATGCGTTCGGCGATCTTCACGCTGCGCCGCGTCGTGCGCACTCGGCGGGGCCGGGCGTTCACCATCGCGAAACTCCCGGAGCCGCCGCTGTCACGACGACGCGAGCACGGGCGCCGCCGCGGAAGTCCGCGGTGACACCCGTGTCGCACGTTCGGCGCGCCGTCCGGCGGCCTTGCATCACTTGCTCGCGCCTGCTTCCAGGAGTTTGACTTCGAGTCCGATCGACTTGAGCGCGTTCTCGGCGATCCGCGCCGTCACCGGGTAGTAGCCGTCCTTGACCACGAGCTCCTGCCCTTGACGCGAGAGCACGAATCGCAGGAACTCGCGGCGCAGCGGCTCGAGCGGAGTCCCCGGCTTCACGTTGACGTAGACGTAGAGCATCCGCGCGAGCGGATATTCGCCGGAGTACGCGTGAGCCGCGTCCGCAGCGATCGGCGTCGACTTCGCATCCGCCGCGATCGCGAGCGCGCGCACGTCGGCGGTCACGTAACCGATGCCGCTGTAGCCGATCGCGTACTTGTCGCTCGCGACGCCTTGGACGACCGACGAGCTACCGGGCTGTTCCTTGACGGTGTCCTTGAAGTCGCCCTTGGCGAGCGCGTGCTCCTTGAAGTAGCCGTAGGTGCCGGAGGCCGAGTTGCGGCCGTAGAGGCTGATCGGCTTGTCGGCCCACTCGCCGGTGAGCCCGAGGTCGCCCCACTTGACGATGTCCTTGTCGAAGCCGCCCTTGCGCGTCTTCGAGAAGATCGCGTCGACCTGCTGCATCGTCAGGCTCTGCAGAGGATTGTCCTTGTGCACGAAGACGCCGAGCGCGTCGACGGCCACCGGCACGCCGGTCGGCTTGTAACCGTACTTCTTCTCGAAGTCGTCGATCTCGCCGCTCTTCATCGGCCGGCTCATCGGGCCGAAGTGCGCGGTACCTTCGATCAGCGCGGGCGGCGCGGTCGAGGAACCCTTGCCCTCGATTTCGATCTTCACGTTCGGGTAGACGCCGCGGAAACCCTCCGCCCAGAACGTCATCAGGTTGTTGAGCGTGTCGGAGCCGATGCTCTTCAGGCCGCCGGAGACCCCTTCGATCGCTTTGTACTCCGGGATCTTCGGGTCGACCTTGACGACCTGGGCGGCGGCGGGCGCGTTCACGAGCGCGAGCCACGCGAGTGCGGCCGGGATCAAGTGTTGGATCTTCATCGCTGCTTCTCTTCCCCGTCACCGGGGCGGTTTCGGCCCGCACCGCGTGCGCGGGGGCCTGGTTCGTTCTGCTACTGCGAGAGAAGAAAACCGCGCGAAGATCAAGGCTCGGTCAAGACACGGCGAAACGTCAGGCAACCCCTCCCAGCCACCCGGTCCGTTCGGCGAAGAGCCAGAGCCCGACGAGTACCAACGCGCTGCAGAGGGCCTTGCGCAGGACCTCGGGAGCGAGGAATCGTTCGTCCGCGGCCGTTGACTCCCCCGCGTGCCCCGGGGCCGTGCCGGGTGCAGCCGCGGCACCGGGCTCGCCGGGCGCCGTTTGCTCGCCGGGCGCGCCGGGCGCGCCGAGCGCGGTCACGGCGCCGCCCGCGCGGCGCCCCGGCAGCCATCGCAGCGCCGCGAACGCGAGCAGCACGACGGCGACCTGACCGAGTTCGACACCGAGGTTGAAACCGACGAGCGCGGTCGTCTTCAGCCGCTCGACGAGCAACGCGTCGGCGACGGAACTCGCGAACCCGAGGCCATGCACCAATCCGAAGCCGAACGCTTCGAGCCACCGCCCGGTCGGCCGACGCTGCACGAGGTTCAACACGGCGACGTACGCGATCGACAGCGCGATCGCCATCTCGACCGCGGCCGAATCGACGCGCACGACGTCGAACGACGCGAGCGCGAGCGTGATCGAGTGCGACAGCGTGAACGCGCTGACCACGCCGAGCACGGTCCGCAGTCGAGCCGCCGCGAGCAAGAGCGCGAGCAGGAACGCGAGATGGTCCCAGCCGCCGAGGATGTGCTCGACGCCGAGCTCGACGTACGCACGGAACACGCCCGGCCGGCGCGTGTCGTCCGGCACGAAGCGAAAGACCGCTCCGGCTTCGGGGAAGAGCCAACTCGCCTCTTCGCCACCGTTCCAGACGACGGTGCACGTGTCGCGGTGCAACGGATTCGACTCGACGAAGAGCGTGCAGCGCACCGAGAGCTCGGCGAGCGCCGCGTTCGACGTGTGCTCGAGCCGCGCGAACACGAACGGCTCGTCGCTCGCGCCGAGCGGCGGCGCGGGTGCGAGCTCGGTCAAGTCGAAGCGCAACGGTTCGGCGGCCGCGGCGGCGAACACGCGATAGTGAGCCTCGAGGTACGGCGCGACCGTGCCGCGGCCGCGGTCGAGCTCGCCGGCGTCGAGCACGCCGTCGCCGTTCGTGTCGAGCGGCAGCGCCTCGGCGAGCGAGCGCGCTTGGCAGCGGAGTTCGACGGCGACTCTCGCGCCGTCGACGCGCACCACCGAGCTCGAGAACGAGTTCGGGTGCGGCGAGACGGACGCGAGCGCGAGACAGAGAGCAGCGAACATCGTGTGCCTCGCTCTACGCGGCGGCGACCTGAGTGGATGCGTGTCAGTTGCGCGCCGGACCCTCGGCCCGGCTCTTCTGCAGGAGCGCCGTGGCGACCGGGTGATTGGGCGCGAGCATCAACGCGTTGCGCCAACACGCTTCCGCGTCTTCGATCCGCCGCGCCGCGCGCAGCACGCGACCGAGCGCGACCCACGCGTCGACGAGCCGGCCGTCGGCGGCCAACGCCGCGCGCAGCGCCTCTTCGGCCTCCGGCAGCTTCTCTTGCGCCAAGAGGAGCTCACCGAGGCCGTACCAACCGGCCGCCCAACCGCGGTCGGCGGCGAGGCCCTCGCGCCACACACGCTCGGCGCCTTGGCGATCGCCTTGCTGCGCCAACGTCTCGGCGTAGAGCTTGCGCGCCGGCAAGTTCGGCGGCAACGCGGCGAACGCTTCGTCGAAGAGCCGCTTCAGGCCCTCGCGATCGCCGCGCGCGAGCAACACGCGGCGAAGCTCTTCGAGGCAGGGCACGAAGTCGGGCACGGCCGTGACGCAGTCGCGCCACGCGGCTTCCGCGCGGTCGGGAGCGCCGGTCAAGTTGTAGAGCACGCCGAGGTTGTGCCGCGCAGGTTCGTTGCCGCGTAACGGGTGCGCGGTGACCGAGAGCTCGTCGTGTTCGATCGCTTGGCGCAGGAGCTCGCCGCGTTCGGCCGGATCGCGCGAGGCGATCGCGCGCAGTTGGAACTGCGCCGCGAGATTGTGTTGGCCGAAGTAGTTGTCGGGCTCGACCGCGACGACGCGCTGCCACAGCACGATCGGATCGCCCCAGATCTGCGTTTGCTGCCACGACAGTGCGAAGAGCACGGGCACCGGCAACGCGCCGAGCCACACGAGCGCCGCGCGGCGGCGCGCGAGCCAGACGAGTCCGGCCGCGGCGAGCGCGGCGAGCGGCATCGCGGCGAGATACGTGTAACGATCGGCCGTCTTCTGCGCGCCGGACTGCAGGAAGCCGAGCACCGGCGACACCACGAGCGCGTAGAGCGCGATCGCGACCACGATCCCGGGCTTGCGCGACCAGAGCCACGCGCACGCACCGACCGCCGCCGCGACGAGCGCGAACGACACGAGGTACAGCGGTCGGGCCGGATCGAGCTCGCGCTCGAGCAGGTACATCGGCGAGAGGTCGACGGGCCACAGCGTCTTGCCGACGTAGAAGACGAGCCCCCACGCGGCCTGCGCGCAGCGCTGCAGCAGCCCGTGTTCCTCCCACTTGACGATCGCGGCGCTTTCGCCTTGCGCCCAAGCCGCGGCGCCGGCCCCGAGGACCGCGAGGCCGAAGTACGGCAACGCGCGGCCGAGCACTGCGCCGACACGGACGTTCGATCCGGGCCGGAGCTGGCGGAGAGGGTAGATCTCGAGCAGCAGCAGGACGACCGGGAACGTCATGCCCCACGCCTTCGACGCGAGCGACAGCGCGAACGCGAGCACCGACAGCGCGGTCCACTTGAACCCGCCGCCGTCGCGCGCGACGAGCCACGCGGCGAGCGCTCCGCAGAGGAACATGCCCGAGAGCACGTCACGCCGCTCGGTCGCCCACGCCACCGACTCGACGCGCAGCGGGTGCACCGCGTGCAACAACGCGCCGAGGAATGCAGCGGTCGCGATCAGCGGCTCGCGTCGATCGATCTGGAACGCGAGCGCGAGCAGCCGGCGCAGCGCGAAGTAGAGGAACACGGCACCGAGTGCGTGGAGCGCCAGGTTCGACTGGTGCATCGCCTGCGCGACTTCGTGCTGGTCGAGCAACGCCTTCGCGCCGTACGGCGTGCCTTGTGGCAGCGGCGGACACCCGGTGCGCGCGTAGTCGAGCGCCAGGCTGAGCCACGAGAGCGGCTGCCAGTGGCCGAGGTGCGACGTCGTGAACATCCACTCGACGTGCGCTCCGGAGAGGCCGGCCCAATACGTCTGGTAGTAGAAGTTGTAGTCGTCGTCGAGCGGCGCGAACCCTTGGCTCAGCGCCGGCGCGAACGCGAGGAACGAAACGACGAAGACGAGCAGCGGGAAGCCGCGCACGAACGGGCTCGGCGAGGGCACTGCGACGGGCTCGGGAGCGCGTTTCGCCATGGCGGGCGCGAAATGGTAGCCCTGCGCGAGTCGACGCGAAAGCGAACGAGCGCGCCCCGCGACGCGGGAACGCGCTCGCGCGAGGACGCACGCCGAGCAGCGCGCGGCGCGCAACTCGGCGGCTCTCAGGGCGTCAGCGTGACGGCCAAACCGTTCGAGAAGTTGTACGTCGCGCCGCACGGCCCCGTCGGATCGCGGAACCACGCTTGGAAGTAGCGCGTGGTGCCGGCGACCATCCAGGTTGGCGTGACCGACGCGGGCTGCGCGACTTGGAACGCGCCGATCGTGCCGGTCTGCTGGACCGGGAAGCGGAACTTCGGCTGCACGCAAAGCAATCCGTCGCCGAACGGGGCACCGTTGCCGCCGCCGAACGTCGACGTGCCGAGGAAGATCAGCGCGTTCTTGTTGGTCGGCAAGTTGACGACGTCGAGCAGCACGTCGTCCGTCGACACGCTGGTGCCGCCGAGGTTCGAGAGCTTCGCGCCGGTGCCGCGGGAGTTCGCACAACCTTCGCCAGGTCCGCCGACGTTGCCGCACGGGCACGCCACGCCGGTGCCGTCGCCGAAGCAGAACGGAGTGCCGCTCGGGAGCTCGCACTCGTCGGGAATCTGGTTCGCGTTGAGGTCGAAGCTCGTGCCGGACGTGATGTCGCACGCGTCGACGATGCCGTTCTGGTTGCAGTCGTGCGCCGCGAGCTCGCACGCGTCGGGGACGCCGTTCGCGTCGCAGTCGAGCGCGCCCGCCGCGATCTCGCACGCGTCGCCGATGCCGTTCTGATCACAATCGGACTGCGTCGGGTTCGCGAGCGTCGCGCAGTTGTCGCACACGTCGCCGACACCATCGAAGTCACCGTCGGCTTGGTCGGTGTTCGCGAGCGCCGGGCAGTTGTCGAAGCAGTCGATCACGCCGTCGGTGTCGCCGTCGGCATCCGCGACGCCACAGCCGCAGAGTCCCGGCGCCGTCTTCCCGGGATCGTTCGGGCAGAGATCGAGGCAGTCCGCCGTGCCGTCGCCGTCGCCGTCGGTATCGGCGACGCCACAGCCGCACGCGCCAGGATCGAGCTTCGCCGGATCGTTCGGGCAGAGATCGAGGCAATCGGCCGTGCCGTCGCCGTCGCTG
>JAKLKU010000024.1:0-39614 GCA_023150475.1 Planctomycetota bacterium | reverse complement strand
CCGCACGCGCCAGGATCGAGCTTCGCCGGATCGTTCGGGCAGAGATCGAGGCAATCGGCCGTGCCGTCGCCGTCGCTGTCGGTGTCCGCGACGCCGCAACCGCACACACCCGGATCGAGCTTCGCGGGATCGCTCGGGCAACCGTCGTTGCAGTCGGGCGTCCCGTCGCCGTCACCGTCGGTATCGGGCACGCCGCAGCCGCAAACGCCGGGCTCGGTCTTGTTCGGGTCGTCCGGGCACTGATCGACCCCGACCGCGATCGTCACGGTGTCGAACGCCGGCGTCGGCCAGTTGTCGACCGTGAGCCGCAGCACGTAGGTGCCCGCGACCGAGAAGCTCACCGACGTCGTGGGGCTCGCAGGATTCGCGAACGTCGCGACGCCCGGACCGGATTCCTGGGACCACGAGGAACTCTCCGGCAAGCTGTTGATGACGAGCGAGTGCGGCGAGACGTCGGGAATGTAGGGCCCGATGTCGCTGTACGTGCCGGCGTTCATGTCGACGAGCGAGAGGCGGTGTCCGATCAGGCTGCCGCCCGCGTCGAGGAAGCCCTTCGACGCATACATCTTGCCGTGCCAGAAGTGCAGTTCTTCGATCCGGAACGTCGGATCGATCGTCATCTGCTTGAAGAACGTCGCCGCACCGGTCGCCGGATCGATGCGGATCATCTTGTTGGTGTTCTGATCGATCGCGTAGAGCCAACCGCTCGTGTCGTCGTACGCGAGCGCGCGCACGAGTTGCCAGCCGCTGATCGACGTCGGCAACGCCGTGACCGCGCCGGTCGTGCGGTTGAAGCGCAGCACGCGCTTCTTCAGGAGGTCGACGCCGAAGAGCCGATCGCCCGCGGCGTCGTACGCGAGGCAGTACACGTCTTGCCACGTGTTCGCGGCGCCGATCGGAAAACACTCACCGGTGTTCGGATCGACCGTGTACAGGTAACGCTTCAGACTCTCGATGCCGTAGACGGTCGAACCGACGTACACGAGGTCGCTCGGCCAGCCGAAGATCTCGGTCGGGTTGTTGTGGTTGAAGAGCGGCCCGACGGAGGACGCGATGCCCGTCGCATCGCACTTCACGATCTTGTTCTCGGTCGCGAGGTTGCCGTCCGCGGTCCACCAATCGAGCGGCGAGACGTTCGAGACCTGCCCCGCGAGGACCGCGGAGCCCGGAAATCCGATCGTCTGATCCGGACCGGCGTCCGGCACGGCCTGAGCCGCGGCGAAAGGCGTGGATACGAGGAAAGCGAGGACGGCGAGCCAGAGGTTCGTCTTCATCGTGAGTTGCGGGCGTGAGCGCGAGACGCGTCGGGAAGTGACGGGCGAGAGAGCTGTTGGACAGCCGCTCCAGGAAATCGGTTCCGTGGAGTCCGCGAGGCACATCCCCTGCGTGCCGAGCGGAGCGCGCGAGCGCCGACCGGCCGAGAAGAGTACCCCGTCGCTTGCGGGCCCCGGGGCGGGCCGGGCAAGATCGCGCTAAGCCCTCCCCCCGCAGGCCCTTACCGCAGGTTTCCTCCATGAGCCTCCTTCGTGCTCCGTGGCTCGCCGCCGTCGGCTTCTCGGCGCTCTTCGCCCTCGGACTCGGACTCCGGCCCGCCGCTTCGGCCCAAGACGTTTCCGTGAAGAGCACGCCGGTCTCGGGCGGCGTGCACTTGCTGGTCGGCGTCGGTGGCAACGTCGGCGTACTGTGCAACGACTACGGCGTGCTCGTGGTCGACGACCAGATGGCGCCGACGGAGGAGCCGCTCCTCGACGCGATCGACGCACTGTCGAAAGCTCCTTGGCGCTTCGTGCTCAACACGCACCACCACGGCGATCACACGGGCAACAATGCGAGCTTCGGCGCGCGCGCGCCGATCGTCGCGCACGAGAACGCCCGCACGCGGCTCACGGATCCGCAGCGCCGCAACGGACCGCTCGTGGCGCCGGGGGTGCCCGTGATCACGTACGCCGACGGGCTCGCACTCCACTTCGGCGACGAACGCGTGCGCGTCGTCCACTACGCGAACGCCCACACCGACGGCGACAGCGTCGTGTACTTCGAACGCGCGAACGTCGTGCACATGGGCGACCTCTTCTTCCAAGGCCGCTTCCCGTTCGTCGACCTCGACTCCGGCGGCAGCGTCGCGGGCGTGGTGCGCGCCGTCGAGCGCGTGCTCGCCGAGATCGACGATGCGACCAAGGTGATCCCGGGCCACGGCGCGCTCGCGACGAAACGAGAGCTCGCGGCGTACCGCGACGTGCTCGTCGACTGCTTGAAGCTCGTCGGCGACGCGAAGGCCGCGAAGAAGTCGCTCGCGACGCTGAAGAGCGAGCGCACGTTGAAGAAGTACGAGTCGCTCGCGTGGGAGTTCGTCGGCGAGGAACGCTTCCTCGAAACGGTCGCGCGCGAGCTCGGCGTCGAGTGATCAGCGCACGATCGGTCGCAGCTTCAGGTTCATGAACCCGACGCGATCGCCGTGGTCCTGCAGCGCGATCCGGCCGGTCTTCGCGAGACCGTAGTCGGGCATCGCGGCGAACTTCGAGGTCGCGACGCGCGCTTTCCAGTCGTCGCTCCAGAGCTCGTACTCGCACTGCTTCTCGCCGTTCAGCCAGTGCTCGACGTGCGCCCCGTCGACGACGAGCCGCGAGTGGTTCCACGAACCGATCGGCCGCGTGTCGTCGTATTCCGGCGCGTGGAGCGCGTAGTTCGCTCCGGCGGACGTCAGCGGGTTCTGACCGTCGGCGTGCTTGTCGTTGTCGAGCAACTGGTACTCGGGCCCGGTGCGCCAGACGTAGTCGTAGCCGTCGACGACGTGGAAGAAGACGCCGCCGTTGCCGCCTGGATCCAACCACCAATCGAACTCGAGCTCGAAGCTCTCGAAGAGCTCGTCGGTGACGAGATCGCCGCCGTCGGCGACGCGCACCAGCATGCCGTCGTCGATCGACCATCCGACGGGCGGTTCGTCACGGCCGTAGTTCTTCCACCCCGCCAGCGTCTTGCCGTCGAAGAGCAGCCGCCAGCCGGCCGCTCGCTCCTCCTCGCTCAACACGTTGCGCACGCCGTCGGGGAACGGCGGCCGTTCGAGCGGCTTTCGGTCGGCGACGAGGGTCGCGACGTGCCGCACGCCGGCGGTCGGTCGCAGCAGGTGGCCGAGTTCGTCGCGCACCGGCTTCGCCGTGGTGACCGCGATCGGAGGCTGGTCGCGGCGCGCGATCAGGATCCGTCGGCGATCCGCAGAGACCGACACCCATTCCGCGGGCGCAGGCGAGCCCCACGCCGTGTTCCACGCCTCACGCTCCCACCCGGAATCGAACGCGAGCGGTGCGGAGAACTCGAGCTCGATCGCGTTCGGATGGCTCCGCGCGCCGAGCAACACGCTGACCCCGGGCGCCCGGCGGACGCGGCGCAACGCGTCGTCGTCGCCGAGGAACACCGTGGCGCCGTCACCGGTCGGCGCGGCGCAGAGACTGCCTCGTGACGGTGTGCGCGGGTCGTTGCGGCTCCAACCCAGCGTTCGGGTCGCTTGATCCTGCGCGACCGAGAGATCGAACCCATCGGCCGTCCGCGCGACTGCGACGATCGTCGCTCCCATCTGGAAGCGCGCCGTCGAATCGTCGCGCTCGAGCGACGCGAACGGGCCGAAATCGTAGGGCAGCACTTCGTCGCAGAACGCCGCGACCGAGTCGTCCATCGCGATCCGCCAGCTGCGTTCGGGAACCAGCCCCACCCAGTGGCCAAAGACGCAGCCCGGGTCGAGCGACCGCGACAACACCAGGAACGCACCGTCGAAACCTGCCGCGACGAACGCTTCCGCCGCGCCGCCGAGATCGTGCAGCGTCGTGCGGCCGTCCGCGAGCGAGGCGATCAGCGCCTTCACGCCCGACTCGGTCTCGAAGAGGATCGCCGCGAGCCCCTGGTCGACCGCGAGGCCGACCGGACGCGCGAACTCGCGCCCGGGAAGCTCGAGCGCCACGCGATATTCGTCGACGACGCCGTCGGCGTCGCGGTCGACGAGCTCGGTGAGCTCGTTCTTCTGCGCGACGAAGACCCGACCGTCGCTCACTGCGATGCCGCCGGGATGATCGAGGCCCGATGCAAACGCACGCGGCGGCGTGAGCGTGTCGCCCGCGAGTACGTGGAGCCTCACCTTCGCTCGCGCGCCGCCTTCGAGCACGAGCCAGCGCTGTGGCGCGAGGCTCGCCAGCCCGACGGCGTTGTGCGCGAGACCGGGAACGTGAAACGTGTCGACGACGAACGACGGCGTGATCGGCGGTTCGAGTTTGACGCCCGGCCGCCGCACGTTCGGCCGTTTGACGCGGCGCAGGCCCGGCACCGCGCGGTTCGGCGACGCTGCGTGCGACCAATCGTTCTTCGCGAGCCACCGCCACGGATGCGCTTCGTCGCGGCGCCAGGCGAGCGAGAGCTCGCGCGCGTCGGCGTTGCCCCACGTCCAGAGCTCGAACGGATGTTCGCCGGCGTCGAGCTCGCCGAGCGCGAGCTTCGTCGTGCCGCGCAGATCGTCCGTGAAGCGATCGAGCACGACCTGACCGTCGAGCGTCACACGCGCGCCGCCGGAGAGCGTGAGCTGCACTTCGCGCGGGCCCGCTTCCGTCACGCGCAAGTCGCTGCGCACCCGTGCGATCCACGACGAGCCAGGCGACGAGCCAGGCGCCGAGGCAATCGACGAATCCGGCGCCGAGCCCGCGGCTGCGCCCGGAGCGCCGAGGTCCGAGACGAGCGGCGGCGGCGCGCGACCACTTTCGACCCACACCGCGCTCCACGACGGCGGTTCGCCGCCGAGCGGCTCGTAGCCGCGTTCGAGCGGACCTGCGACGGCCCACACGTCGACGCTCGCGCCCGGCGCGACGTTCGACACGGGCGCGCCGCCCGCGGGCGCGGGTTCGTTCGGCGCCGTGGACGATGCGCCATCGGACTCCGGCGCGACCCCGACGTCCGCGGCGGGCGGCGTCGCGTCGGGTGACGACTGCGGCTCGGGCCGCGGTCTGGCGCACGCGACGAAGGCGCAGAGTGCGAGCGGCAGGAGAGCACGAGACACGCGGGTGACGTCGTTCATTTGCCTCCGCCCGTCGGCGCGACTTCCGGCGCCGCGAAGAAGAAGTGGATCTCGTGCGTGCCGTTGGTCGGCTCGATCAGGAGCCGCGCGTAGAGCTCGCGGAGCTTGCGCCCGCCGACGTCGATCTCGCGCTCGCCCTCGGGCAGGATGCGGTCGTAGTCGACGTAACCGACGCAGCGCGCGCGCACGAGCAACGCGAGGCGCACGCCGTCGGGGATGCCCGACGCCTTGAAGCTGCGGCGCAAGCCGACGAGCCCCGGCACGAGCCACGGCGCGACGTTCGACGGATCGGCGTCGAAGTCCTCGGGGCGTTCGAACTCCGGCGTCTCCTCGATCTGGATCTTCGCGCCGGACTCGGTGACGAGCTCGTAGCGCAGGATCACTTGTCCGTTCGCGAAACGGTGGCCCTTGAACGTGGTCTTGGCGAGCTTCGCGTTGCCTTGCTCCTCCACCCACCACACGGCGCCGTCGGGACCTTCGGTGTGGCGCGGACCGTCGATCACGAAACCGCGCTCGCCGTCGGCGACGTCGCCCGCGAACGCGCACACGAGCGAGGCGTGCTCGAGGTCGTAGACCACGCCGAGGTCGGGCGCGAGCCGCGCGACGAGCACGCGTTCGCGGCCTTCGAACGCGCCGCGGAAGACCCACGGCTCGGCGGGCCTTTCACGCCAAGCGACAGTGAGCGCGAACCACGTGCACAAGGCGAGCTTCAGCAGTCCCGTAGGCATCGTCGAGCACTCGCCATCCTGCCAAGCGAGCGCACGCGGCTCCAGTGGCCGTCGCCGCCGCGCGCTGGATCGCGGCTCACGCCCGCGGCGATCCTGGCACGCAACGCACGAACCCGGCTCGGGTTTCGTCGTCGTCAGCGTTTGGCGCTTGGCATTCGGCGTTCAGCGTTCGGCATTCGGCGTTCAGCGTTCAGCGTTTGGCGAGCGGCAGCGCCGCCGTGGTGGCGCCGCACGGCGCGCCGAACCGCGCGCACAGCTCGTCCCACTTCGCGGCGAGGTACGGATCGCCGGCGGCGAGTCTCCGAACCTCTTCGGGCGCGGTCATCAGCCACGCGAAGAGCTCGGCCTTGTCTTCCTGAGGCGAAGCCGTCGCGTAGCCGGTGACGAAACCGACGCTCGCACTCTCGAGCCGACTCGCCGCAGGATCGGAGACGCGCGAGAGGCCACCGGCTCCATACGCGAAGTTGGGCGGGTTGAGCGCGGTCCACAGCACATCCTCGCCGTCGTGGGAAGTCGCGTCGTCGAAGGCGTGCGCGAACTCGTGGTGCACGGCGCGGCGCGCGTGGGCCTCGTCGGCGACCGACGTCTCGAGGTACAGGTCGTGACGCTCGCCGTCGACGAATCCGCCGACGCGCTCGTGCTCGAGGACGAGCTCCCTGCAGAAGATCACCCGTGCGAGCCGGGTCGCTTCGAACCAGCACGTCGGATACCGCGACCATTCCTCGTCGAGCCAGCGCACGAAACGTGCGAGTTCCTCGGGCCGCACCACGCCGTGGTGCACGTTGCCGCCGGCGCCGCTCGGCGCCGCGCGCACGTCGAAGCTCAAGCCGTGGCGCCTTCCGAGTTCGTCGAGCGTGGCGCGCGTCACGGCGTCGAGCGTCTCGATGCCTCGTGACCAATCCGGCTCGCGCGTGCGCCGCGCGTCGACCACGAAGTACGCGGCGATCGACGCGAACGCCGCGCCGATCGCGAAGCTCAGAGGCTTCGGAAGCGTCACTTCTCGGAGAACGCCGCGTCGAATGCGATCTTCGAGCGCGGGAAGTCGAGCTTCTTCACGAATGCCGCCGCTTCGGTCGCACCGTGCTCACGATCCATCATCGGATCCTCCCACTCGACCGTCAGCGGGCCTTGGTAGCCGATGTGGTTCAGGACGCGCACGATCGCTTCGAAATCGACGCGGCCGTGCCCCGGCGAACGGAAGTCCCAGAAGCGTCCGTCGGTGCCGAAGTCGGTGTGCCCGCCGAAGACGCCGATCGGGGTCGCGCGGTCCGACCACCAGACGTCCTTGACGTGCACGTTCCAGATGCGGCTCGAGAACTCGCGCAGGAAGCCGACGTAGTCGACGCCTTGGTAACCGAAGTGCGACGGGTCGAAGTTGAACCCGAAGCGCGGGTGGTCGCCGAGCGCCGCGAGCGCGCGTTTCGTCGACGCGATGTCGAACGCGATCTCGGTCGGGTGCACTTCGAGCGCGAAGCTGACGTCGACCTTGTCGTACGCGTCGAGGATCGGCTTCCACGCCTTCGCGAAGCTCGCGAAGCCTTGTTCGATCGCCTTCGGCGACACCGGCGGGAAGCTGTAGAGCCACTGCCAGATCGGGCTGCCGGTGAAGCCGACGACCACCGTGCGCTTCGTGCGCGCGAGTTGGTCTTGGATGCTCTTCGGCGCCGCGTCGAAGAACTTCCGCGCGGCCTTGCCGGTGTCGATCATCTCCTTCGCGGCGCGCTTCTGCACGCCCGCGGGATCGCCGTCGCCCCACACGTGCTTCGGCAGGATCGCCTTGTGGCGCTCGTCGATGCGATCGCTGACCGCTTGGCCGACCAAGTGGTTCGAGATCGCGAAGCAGCCGAGGTTGTGCGACGCGAGCAGCTCCCACTGCTTCTTGCAGTAATCCTTCTCGGCGAGCGCGCGTTGCACGTCGAAGTGATCGCCCCAACACGCGAGCTCGAGCCCTTCGTAGCCGAACGACTTGGCCTTCTTGGCAAGCGTCTCGAGCGGCAGGTCCGCCCATTGACCGGTGAACAACGAAACGGGACGCGGCATGGTGATCCTCGCGGGGTTCGGTGTGGAGCGCGGAGTCTAACGGACGTCGGAGAGCGAAATCGCGGTGCGTTCGCGCGCGGAAACCAGCGCCGCTTCGAGCACCCGCTGCGTCTGGTACGCGTCCTCGAAATCGGGCAACGGCAGTTCGGGCGCTTCACCCGAGAGCACGCGCACGATGTCGGCCGCCATGTTGACGAAGCCGTGCTCGTAACCGAGCACGTGCGCGTCGGGCCACCAGTGTTTGGCGTACGGGTGCCCGCCGCCCGCCGACGTGCACATGATGCGCTGCCACCCTCGGGTCTCGAGCGGCTGAGTGCCGTCGCAGAACCAGAGCACGTTCATGTCCTCGAACGAGAAGCGCAGCGAGCCCTTCTCGCCGTTCAGTTCGATCGAGTTGTCGTTCTGATGACCGTGCGCGAGCCGCGTGGCCTCGAAGCTCGCCGACGCGCCGCCGGCGAAGCTCGCGAGGAAGAGCACGGCGTCGTCGACGTCGCTCTTGCCCTTCTTCTTGGTGCCCGGGATCGTGCGTTCCTTGACGAACGTGCGCTCGATCGCGCCGTGGATCGTGGTGACTTCCTCGCCGACGAGGAACCTCGCCATGTCGACGATGTGCGCGTTCAAGTCGCCGTGCGCGCCGGTGCCCGCGTACTTCTTCTGGAAGCGCCACAAGAGCGGCGTGTCCGCGCCGCCCCAGCTCTGCAAGTAGTGCGCGCGAACGTGGTAGATGCGACCGAGCCGACCTTCGCGCACGAGCTTCCACGCGAGCCCGACCGCAGGGCAACGCCGGTAGTTGTACCAGACGAAAGTCCGCGCCTTCCGCTTCGACTTCTTCGCCTTCGCCGCGGCGTCGCGCATCGCGCGTGCGTCGGCGAGCGTGCCCGCGAGCGGCTTCTCGCACGCGACGTGTTTGCCCGCTTCGAGCATCGCGATCGACGGTTCGGCGTGCACGTCGTTCGGCGTGCCGATGTCGACGAGCGCGACTTCGTCGTCCGCTGCGAGCGTGCGCCAATCGGTCGTAGTCTTCGCCCAGCCCCACTGGCGCGCGAAGCGTTCGAGCTCCGCGGCGTCGCGCGCGGCGAGCGTGTGCCGTTCGGCGCGCAGCGGGAGCTCGAAGAAGTGATTGACCTGGGCCCAGGCGTTCGAGTGCGCACGGCCCATGAACTTCTGACCGATCAGCGCGACGTTCAGCGCTCGCGACATGCGTTTCCTCCGCGAAAAAAGGGTGGCTCAGGATAGCGAGCATGTCGCCTCTCGGCCCCCACGAGGACGATCGGAGCGAAGCGAGCGAACTTTCCTGCCCCGGCCGCGCGAGTTCCTGCGGAAGCCCCTGTCGCCTCGCCCGCCCCGGTGGAGTACCGCGGCGACGCGAGCGACCCGAGCCCAGGAGGAGCCATGCACTCGCGCGCACCGTTCTGCGTCTTCGCCCTCGCTTCGAGCGCTCTGGCGCAATCCCAACACTTCGGGTTTGCAGGCGTGTCGGCGGGCGACGGCTACGGCACGTCGACGGGCTTCGCCGGCGACGTCGACGGCGACGGCTTCGTCGACCTCGCGATCGCGAGCGAACTCGGCGCGGGCGGCAAGGGCTACGTCGAAGTGCGCTCGGGCCTGACGGGGCTCACGCTGTCGACGCTCGTCGGAGCAGCGAACGGCGAGCGCTTCGGGGCCGCGATCGCAGCGCTCGGCGACGTCGATGGGGACGGACACGCGGACCTCGCGATCGGCGCGCCGCTCGCGAACCCGAACGGCGCGGGCTCCGGCCGCGTCACCGTCTTCTCGGGCGCGAGCGGAGCGCAGCTCTACGCGCTCGACGGTTTGGTCGCGGGCGATCACTTCGGGTTCGCGCTCGTCGCGCTCGGAGACCTCGACGGCGATGCACGGCGCGAGCTCGTGATCGGCGCAGTCGATGCGGATCCGGCGGGCTCGAGCTCGGGCTCCGTGCGCGTCGTGAGCGGCAAGTCCGGCGCGAAGCTCTACGACGTCGCCGGTCCGGGCGCGAACGAGCTCTTCGGCTTCGCGCTCGCCGCGCTCGACGACCAGGACGGCGACGGCTTCGACGACTTCGTCGTCGGTGCGCCGTGCGCGCCCGGAGTCGCGAAGCCTGGCTCGGTGACGTTGGTCTCCGGTCAGACCGGCACGCCGCTCGTCGTACAGTCCGGCTGGGCGAACTTCGACGGCCACGGCACGGCGCTCGCCAACGCCGGGGACGTCGACGGCGACGGGCTCGACGACGTCTTGATCGGAGCGCCGCAGACACAGAACGCGAAACGTGGCTACGCGCAAGTGTGGACGAGCGCGTTCAACAACTTGCAGTGGGACATCGCCGGCGACTCGAACGGCGACGCGTTCGGCAGCACCGTCGCGGGCGCGGGTGATCCCGACCAGAACGGACTCGCCGACTTCGCGGTCGGCGCGCCGAAGGACGACGACCAAGGCACTGACTGCGGCGCGGTGCGGGTCCTCTCGGGCATCAGCGGCCAAGCGCTCTTCACGCGCTTCGGCGCGAACGCGGGCGCCGGGCTCGGGCGCGCGCTCGCCGGCGGACTCGATGCGAGCGGCGACGGCGTCGCGGACCTGTTGCTCGGCGGACCGGGCGAAAGCGCGAACGGGTACGCGCGGCTGGTCTCCGTCCGCTCCCTCGCGCTTTCGAGCGACGTGCACACCGTGTCGCTCGGTGCGCTCGGCGCGCAGCAGCTCGCACTGGTCGCCGATCCGTTCGCGTGCGGCGGCAAGGACTACACGTTGCTCGGTTCGCTCTCGGGCGTCACGTCGAACACCACGTTCGGTGGTGCGTCGCTGCCGCTCTCGTACGACCGCTACTTCCTCTACACGACGCGCCTCGTCAACGGACCGCTGAAGAGCGCGCGCGGCAAACTCGACGGGCAGGGCCGCGCCATGGCGACGTTCGACTCGAACGTGCTGCCGAAACACCTGCCGTTCGCCGGCACGACGTTCTTCCACGCTTTCGTCGTCACCGACGCGACGGGACACGCGGTCTTCGTGTCGAACGCGGTGCCGGTGACCGTCTTGCCGTGAATCCGCGCGCCGCCGTGACGCGCCTCGTACTTCCCTGACTGATAGTGGGGTGATGTGCGCCGCCTCGGAGCCTCAAGCTCCGGGGCGGCGCTTTTTCGCGAGGCGCACGCGGGCGACGAGCTCCGGCGGCGTGCCGATCGGGATCACGACGACGCGGCCGAGGAACTCCCGCGCGCTCGCCGTGGCGAAACCGACCTTCTCGGCCGCAAATGTCGTCGTCAGGTCGACGTGCGGCGCGCACGGCCGCGCCGAACCGGAATCCGCGTCGAGTCCGCTCGGCAAGTCGAGCGCGACGCGCAACGCCGCTGGCGTCGCCGCGAGAGCCCGCACCCACGCGAGCAACGACCCTTCGAGTTCGCCGCGAAAGCCGGTGCCCAACAATCCGTCGACCCACACGTCGCCGCACTGCGCGAGCCACCGCGGATCGGGCGCGCTCAGCGTCTCGATCGCGAGTCCGATGCGTTCGACCACGACGCGCATCGTGCGGGCGTCGCCGACCAGCAGCTCGCCGGGCACGATGCTCGCGAGCCGGACGCGCACGCCGCGCGCGTGCAAATGGCGAGCGACGACGTAACCGTCTCCGCCGTTGTTGCCGCGGCCGCAAACGATCGAAACGGTCTGCGGAGCTCGACCGTGACGCGCGTGGAACTCGGCGAGCAGCGCTTCGGCCGCGCCGCGGCCCGCGTTCTCCATCAGCACCACGCCGGGCAGGCCGAGCTCTTCGATCGCGAGGCGATCGAGCTCGCGCACTTCCTCGCGGGTCAGGGCCGGCACGTCCACGCCGCGAGTATGGATTCGACCTGCGCTTGGACCAAGCGGCGCGGCCCCCTCAGTCGGTGCGCTTCGCTTGACTCGGCGCGTCCGCGGACTGCAGGTCGACGCGCTCGAAGATCAGGTAGTCCTGCTCCCAGCTCTCGGGCAACGCGTCGCGGTCCGGGTGCAAGTCGCCGTTCGCGTTCTCGTTGAAACGTCGGATCGGCCGGTAACGCGCGGACAAGTCGGCGTCGGCGAGGAAACGTCCGAGGCGATACCGATTGACGACCCACACGACGTATTCCGGCGAGTGCGCGCGGAGCACGTCGCACTGGTGCGGGAATCCGAGCGCGTCGGGCCACACCAGACCTTCGCTGTCGAGGATGCGGGCGCCGGTCAGGAAACCGACGGCGCCGATGTCGGACGCGAGCACCCGGACGTCGCGCTCGGCGAGCCGCGCTTCCTTCGCCCAGTCTGCGAGCGGCTCGTACACGCGCGGCGTGATCCGGTCCTGGTGCTTCGATGCGACCCACGCGATCGACGCGAGCGCGGCCACCGCGAGCAACGGCGCGAGACCGTGGCGGATCACCGCGCCACGCGCCGCCGATCGCAGCGCGCCGACGCGTTCGACGAACGACTCGGTGCCGAGACCGAGCGCGATGCACCACGAGACCAGCGCGACGTAGTAGTACCACCCCCACGTCTTGGTCCCGACGAGCGCGTATGCGCCGACCATCGCGGCGCCCATGAAGAGCAACGGACGCACGCGTGATCCCGGCAGCAGTCCGCGCAAGTAACCGAGCGCGGCGAACGGCACCAAGAGCTGCATCGGCAGCGTCGGTCCGAAGCCCTGCGCCAGGATCTCCGGCATGCGCGAGAGCTTGCTCGCCCAACTCGAGTGCCGGCCTTTCGCGACGACCGACTGCGGGATCGGTTGGCCATAGATCGCGAGCAGCGAGAGCGTCGAGACGAGCCCGATCACCACGACGGGCACGGCGAACCGCACCAGCGCACGACGATCGTGGCGTTGCATCCAACCGAGCGCCATGAGCAGGAAGAGCGACTCCGGTCGCACCAAGCAGCAAAGCGCGGCGAGGAAACCCGAGATCAGCGGCCGCCCGCCGTACGCGGCGGTCGTCGCTGCGAGCGCCAACGCGACGAGCAGCGGCGGTTCCATCCCGCCCACCGTGATGCGCGCGATCTGCGGCACCGCGGCGAACGAACCGAGCGCCACGGCGGTCACCACCGGTCGGCGGCCCAACAAGTGCGCGAGGAAGAGCGCGGCGAGCGCTTCGCAGAGGATGTTGAACGCGACCGACGCCTTGACGACCGGCAGACCGCAGGCCGTGAGCGCGCTCAGGATCAACGCGTAGAGCGGCGTCGTCGTGCCGAGCACCGGCTCCCACGGAGCGCCCGGGTTGTAGACCAGTCCCTGCCCGTGGGCGAGATTCTCGGCGTACCGGTACGTGATGAACGCGTCGTCGTAGATCGGAAAGCTCTCGAGCGCGATCAACCGGCACGCGGCGAGCGCGACCACCAGCACTCCGACCGCCACCCACGAGAGGCGCGCCGGATCGCCGACCGGACCTGCGACATCGACCGTCGATCGAGAGCTCATGGGGTGTCGCGCCGGGACGCCGGCGAACGCTCTACGGTGGCTCGGCGCCGAACGGATCGCTCGCGAGACTTCGCGCCTTGGAACGACGGCGGACGAAGTCGGGGCGTGTGCGGGGGCAGCATGGGACGACGACCGAGATGCTTTCGGCCGCGCGAGCGTTACTCATTTAAGGGGAAAACTAGCCAGGCGCGAAGGTCGGGGGCCGTTTTGGCCGCAATTGGCCGCCCGGACGCCCGTGCCGCCCGCGCAGCGTGCCGCCCACGCGGCCTGCCGGGCGCCGGCCTGCTGCGGGCCCGCAAGGTCGGGCGAGCGACCGCCGGCGAGCCCCCCAAGACGGCTGCGCCGCAATCCACGCGGGCCCGGTTCACGCAGCTCGCCCCCACCGAAACGGTCAGCGGCGTTGGGTCGCCACGCCTTGGAGCGTGATGTCGAGCTTCTCGAGCTTCGCCCCACGGCGCACCGAGACCTGGACGCGGTCGCCGATGTCGTAGCCGTCGAGCGCGTCGCGCAGTTCCTCCATCGTGCGCACCGGCCGATCGCCGACGCCGACGATGACGTCGTAGACCGCTTCGCCGTTGTCGCGCACGCGCAACGGCTGGATGCCCGCCCGCGCGGCGGCTCCGCCTTCTTCGACTTCGGCGACGATCAGACCGCCGGCGCGCAGGTAGCGCGAGTTGCGTTCGTCGATCGTCACGCCGAGCCCAGGCCGCTCGACCGAGTCGCCGCCGATCAGCTTCGGCACGATGCGATTGATCGTGTCGACCGGCACCGCGAACCCCACGCCGGAGTTCGTGCCGCTCGGGCTCAGGATCGCCGTGTTCATGCCGATCAGACGGCCGCCGGAGTCGAGCAGCGGACCGCCCGAGTTACCGGGATTGATCGCGGCGTCGGTCTGGATGACGTTGCGGATCCGGCGGTTGCTCTTCGAGCGGATCTCGCGATTCAGACCGCTGATGATCCCGGTGGTCAACGTCTGGTCGAGGCCGAACGGGTGACCGATCGCGTAGACCTTCTGACCGACCTGCAGGTCCGAGGAACGGCCGATCGAGAGCGGCACGAGCTCCGCGCTCGGCGCGTCGACTTTCAGCACCGCGATGTCGCTGTCCGGATCCGCGCCGATCGCTTCGGCATCGAACGTGTTGCCGTTCGCGAGCGTGACTTTGAACTTCGAACCGTTGGCGACGACGTGGAAGTTGGTCACGACGTGCCCGTCGTCGTCCCACACGAACCCGGAGCCGGTGCCTTGCGGCACTTCGGTGACGTCGAGGTCCCAGAAGCTCGTGCGATAGAGACCGATGTTGGTGACGTTGACCGTCGTCGGCGAGAGGCTGCGGAAGAGTTCGACGGTGCGACGCTCGTCGGGTTCGAGTTCCGCCGCCGGCGCGATGGCCCTCGGTTCCGCGCTCGTCGGTGCACACGCGGCGTCGCCGCGCGCGGAGAAGCGCCACACCAAGCCGAGCGCGAGCAACGCGATCAAGAGCAACGAACTCGCCACGCGGCCTCGGCGTGCCGCACTGGACGGACGGGACGAACGGGGAGTGGTGATCATCGCTGCGTGGGCTCCGCTTCGGGCTCGGGTTCGGCCGAGTTACGAGGGTCGACCCGCGCACGTTGGAGCTCTTCCGCCGCGCGTTCGAACCCCGTGCGCAGTTCCGCCCAGGCGTCCGCGCCGACGTCGGCGAGGCGTGCGAGTTTCTCCTTGGCCTGAGCCTTGCGCGCTTCGACGTCCTCGAGCGCCTGCCGCCACTGCTCGGCGGCTTCGCCACGCTGTTCGGCGAGCTTGGTGCGCAGCACGGCGGCCTCCGCCTCGAGAGACTCGGCGACCCGCTCCAACCCCTGTCTCGCGCGCTCCCGTTCGGCCTCGAAGCGCTCTTTCGCCCGCGCCTCCTGCTCCGGGGAGCATGCCGCGCAACCGACGAGGAACACCAACGACGCCCGAACGAACAGGGATCCACGCATGGCGAAGGCGATTCTAGGCGCTCGCCGGAGCTTTCGAAGCCGGCGCACCGCGACGAAGTTCGCGCCCATTCCCTGGGGGCCCCCGTCCGAACCGTCCGATAGGATGGGCGCGATGCTCGCCGCCTTCGACATCCCGCTGAACACCGAACCGGTCAAGTACGCGGTGGTGATCTGCTCGTTCCCCTTCTGGTGGCCGTTCGTGAAGGCGATGTGGGAAGAGCTCAACGACTCGCTCGCCGAAGAAGGCGGATTGTTCGGCGAGGAACCGGACGCCGCGGAGCTCGCGCGCTTGCGCGCCGACCCGACGCGCGAGACGCCGATGGTCAGCGACCCGTGGGACAAGCCGGCTCGCGGTTCCGCCCGGGTCGCGAGCGCCGTGCGCGAAGTCGAAGCCGACCTCGAACGCGTGCGCCGCGGCTTCCGCGATCGCTGAACGACGCGGCTCGCAAACACGCGCACTCGACGCTGCGGCGTCCGCGGCGCCGCCGCGCGGCGCACGCCGCGGCCACGGGCCGGTCGCGCGTCACAGCTCCGCGGCACGTGCTGCGGCGCGGACGCGCGAATTGCCCTCGGCCTGCTGCGACGGCAAGATCGGACCGGAGGCTCTGCATGCACGATCGTCGACGTTTCCTCGGTGCGCTCGCTTACCCGGCGGCCGTCGCTCTCGCGCCGGCGTGCTTCACGACGCGCGGCGCCGAACGCGTGCGCGGCGCGTTCGCCGATGCCCACACGCTCGACCCCGACGACGTCGCCCGCGACGAAGCCCGTTGGTTCGAAGTGCAACAAGCGTTCACCTGCGACCGCAGCACGGTCAACTTGAACAACGGCGGCGTGTGCCCGGCGCCGGAAGTCGTGCAAGCGGCGATGAAGCGCCACCTCGACTACTCGAACACGCTGCCGTCGCAGCACCTCTGGCAGACGCTCGAGCCGCAGAAGGAAACCGTGCGCGACGGACTCGCGCGGCTCTTCGGTTGCCATCGCGAGGAAGTCGCGATCACGCGCAACGCGTCGGAGAGCCTGCAGATCTGCCAATTCGGGCTCGACCTCGAACGCGGCGACGAAGTGTTGACGAGCGATCAGGACTATCCGCGGATGCTGACGACGTTCGAGCAGCGCGTGCGTCGCGACGGCATCGTGCTGAAGAAGATCCGCCTGCCCGTGCCGTGCGAGGACTTCGGAGCGCTCCTCGGGCTCTACGAGCGCGAGCTCACGCCGCGCACGAAGATGATCCTCGTGTCGCACGTGGTGAACATCACCGGCCAGCGCATGCCGGTGAAGGAACTCGTCGAACTCGGTCGTTCGCGCGGCATCCCGGTGATCGTCGACGGAGCCCACGGATTCGCGAACCTCGACGTCAGGCTCGCCGAACTCGGCTGCGACTACTACGGCACCTCGCTGCACAAGTGGCTCTTCGCGCCCCACGGCACGGGCATGCTCTTCGTGCGCCGCGACAAGATCCGCGGACTCTGGCCGCTGATGGCGGCGACGGAGAAACAGGACGACGACGTCCGCAAGTTCGAGGAGATCGGCACGCACCCCGCGGCCAACTTCCTCGCGATCGGCGAAGCGCTCGCGTTCCATCACGGCATCGGTCCCGCGAACAAGGAGGCGCGCTTGCGCTACTTGCGTTCCGTGTGGACGCAGCGGCTCTGCGCGAACCCGCGGACCCGGCTCAACACGAGCCTCGCCAAGCCGTTCTCAGGGACGCACGCCAACGTGCGCTTCGAAGGACTCGACACGCGCGAGCTGCACACGTGGCTCTGGGAGAAGCACAAGATCTTCACCGTCGCGATCCTGCACCCCGATTGCGAAGGACTGCGGATCACGCCGTCGGTGCACAACACGCTGCAGGAGCTCGAACGGTTCTGCGACGCGCTCGAAGAAGCGCTCGAGAAGGGCATCGCGACGTGAATCGACTCCTCGTGTGCGGCTGGCTCGGCGTCGCCGCGGCGTGCGGCGCGCCGGCGTCACCCGGCCTCGAACGCGAAGCCGTGCTCGCGCACGACGCGCCCGCGCCGATCGGTCCGTACTCGCAGGCGTTGCGCGTCGGAGACCAAGTGTGGTGCTCGGGCCAGATCGGTCTCGATCCACGGAACGGCACGTTGGTGGAAGGTGGCGTCGTCGCCGAGACTCGCCAAGCGCTCGCGAACCTCGCCGCGGTGCTCGCCAGCGCCGAGCTCTCGCTCGACGACGTCGTCGCGACGACCGTCTACTTGGTCGACCTCGACGAGTTCGCGGCATTCAACGCCGAGTACGCGCGCCACTTCGTCGCTGCGCCGCCGGCGCGGGCGACCGTGCAAGTCGCACGGCTGCCGAAGAACGCCCGCGTCGAGATCCAGGCCCACGCGGTGCGCCGGCGCTAGCGCCCGGCACGCATCAGAACCGCGCCGCGACGAGCGGCCACGCGCGCCACACACCGAACGCCGCGAGCGCGACCGAGTACCCGAGAGCCGCACCGAAGAGGACGCGCGGCCGCGCCAGTCGTTTCGCGAACGGCGCGAGCCGCTCGACGAGCGGCCAGGCCGCTGCGAGCACCACGGCGAAGTAGAGCGGGTAGCTCAGCGGATGGTAGGCCCACGCGTCGTGCCACTCGGCGTGTCCGAGCGAGCAGAACGCTCGCGTCATGCCGCAGCCCGCGCACGGCACGCCGGTCCACGCGTAGAACGAACACGTGTTCACTTCCGGAAGCGTCGCGGGAGTGAAGACGATGCTCAGCGCGAGCACCAGGCACGCACCGAGCGAGAGCCAAGTCACGGGCTTCATCACGGACGAATGTAGCTCTCGCTCGCACGCGCCGCGTAGCATCGCGACGTGCTCCCCTTCCGCGTAGGACTCGACGTCTGGCCCGCGTTGCGCCACCCGCCCGGCATCGGGCGCTGGGTGCGTGAACTCGTGCGGGCGTTGGCGCGGCTCGACGTGCACCGCGGCGAGAGGCCCGAGCTCGCGCTCTTCGACGTCGGGCCCGGTCGCGCCGTGTTGCCCGAGGCGGCCTGGGCGCTCGACGGACGCGCCGGCGTGCACCGGGTGCGAGCGGCCGTGCCCCGCAAGCTCGTCGCCGCGACCGGCGCGCTCGGTTTCGGCGCGGAGCGTTGGCTCGGCGGCGTCGACCTCTTCCAACGCACGTTCCCCGACGCGCCGCGGCTCGGACGCGTTCCGGCGATCGTGCCGGTCTTCGAACTGCCGGCCCCGGGCTCCGCGGACGAGCGGGTGCTCGCGCGCGCGCTCGCACGCGACGGCCACGCGCTCGTCGCGAGCGCGTGGAGCCGCGCGGAAGTCGTGCGCCGCTTCGGTCTCGTCCTCGAACGAGTTCACGCGGTCCCGATCGGCTGCGAACACTGGCTGCGAGACCTCGGGCGCGAGCTCGAGTCCGCCGGGTCCGCGAAGTCCGCCGACACGCGCGGGCCCCCCGAACGCGCGGGACCGGCGAGGATCGTCGTGCTCGGCGCGCTCGCACGTCGCCGCGCGCCGCTCGCCATCGTCGCTGCGTGCGAACGGTTGGCGCGCGAGGGCGGCGCGGCGCTCGAGCTCGAGCTCGTCTTCGCGGGCCGAGCGGGCGACGCGGCCGCGGAATTCGCTGCGGCGCGAGCCGCGTCCTCGCTCGGGCCCCGGCTCTCGTGGCGCGAGTCACCGGCGGAGCACGAGCTCCCCGCGCTGGTCGGCGGCTCGACGCTGCTCGTCCACTTGAACCACGAGGAGTGCACCGCGGTCACGCCGCTCGAAGCGCTCGCGCTCGGCGTCGGAGTCGTCGCGACGCGCCTCGAGCCGTTCGTCGAAGCGCTCGGCGAGCACGCGACCTTCGTCGCGCGGGACGTCGACGAGCCCGCGTTGGCGCGCGCGATCGCAGCCGAGCTCGAGCGCGCGACGCCGCGCGACCGAGCCGCGCGCCGCGCGCACGCCGCGGCGTACACGTGGGAGCGGCACGCGCGAGCCGTCGTCGGCGTCTGGGAACACGTGCTCGGACGCTGAGCCGCGCCGCACGCGGGTTCAGGCGTATGGATTCGGCGCGTACGTCTGGTACGCGAGCCAAGCCGCAAGCCCGATCGGCGCGAGCGCGAGCACGGCAGCGAGCACGAAACGTCCGACGGCGCCAAAACGCTCGAACGCGCTCGCGGCGATCACCGCCGGCGCGAAGAAACCGAGCGCGACGAGCGCCCAGACGCCGCTCGAGTAGTTCGGCGCGCCGAAGAGTTGCGCCGCGAGCGCCAACGCGACGAGCCAACCGACGGCGAAGATCGCGCCGCCCGCGCGCGCCGCGGACGCGCCCGTCGCTCGGCCCGTCTGCGGCAGCGTGGCGCCGAGCGCGGGCACGGCGAACGCGAGCGCCGTCGCGCCGGCGACCGACGCGAGCGTCGCGTAGCCCGCGAAGAGCGCGAGCGCCGACGCACCGGCGCACGCGGCGAGCGGCGCGCATTCGGCGATCGGACTCGGCACGCGACGGAACGCCAGCGCAGCGACTTCGCACGCGATCGCCGTCGCGAGCCCGAGCCCGAGCGCAGGCCAGAACGCGGAGCCCGAGAGCGCCGTGAAGCGCGCGCCGAACACGTACACGAACCCGATGGTCAACGCGACGAAGCGCAAGCCGAGTCGCGAACGATCGCTCTGGAACGCCGCGGCGTCGAGCGCCGCGACCGTGCCCCAGAGCAGCGCGAACCACCCGAGCGACTCGGAGCCGGACCGCGGCGCGAACCGCGACTGCTCCCAGCCGAGCGCGCCGGCGAACGCCGCGAGACCGAGCACGAACACGCCGCCGAACACGAGCCACGGCGCGGACCAGGTGCGACCTGGACCGCGCCGGACGAACCCGAACCAACCGCACGCCAGGGCGAACGGAACGCCGAGCCCGAGTGCGATCGTCAGCGGAGAGAACACCGCCGCCGGATCACTTCTTCAGGTTGCCTTCGAGGCTGACCGTGACGCGCACTTCGTTGCCGATGCCGGTCTCACCGACCATCTTGCTCATGCCGAAGTCCTCGCGCTTGATCGTGAAGATCGCTTCGAAGCCCGCCTTGTTGCCCATCTGGCCACGATCGCCGGCGCCGACGAATTCGACGTCCGCCGTGACCGGCTTGGTCACGCCGTGCAGCGTCAGGTCGCCGGTGACGGCGAGTTTGCCGTCCTTCGCCTTCTTCACTTCCTTGCTCTTGAACGTGATCGTCGGGAACTCGGCAGCGTTGAAGAAGTCCGGGCTCTTCAAGTGTTGGTCGCGACCTTCATGCCCGGTGTCGACGCTGTCGGTCGGGATCTCGACTTGGATCGACGAGGCCTCGGGCTTCGCTTCGTCGTAGGTGAACGTGCCCGTGATCTGGTTGAAGCGGCCGTAGCTGTAGCTGACGCCCAAGTGCTTGATGCGGAAGATCACGGCGGAGTGCACGCCGTCGATCTCGTACGCGGCGGGCGCCGTCGTCGAGGTCAGGGCGAGCGGCGTCGGCTCGAGCGCTTCGGCCCGTTGCGACGCGAAGTAGAACGGCGCGGCGAGCGCACCGACGAGCAGGATCGGGAGGAGCTTCATGGAACGTAGGTGTTGTTGGACTTCGGAGTGAGAGACGTGTGAGGCCGGGAGACTAATCACGCGCCGCGGCCCATGCGAGCCACGGCGCGTGCAAGTTCCCGGTAGTCGAAATTTCGGACGTGGGACCGGGCCGCGCGTCCGTCGTTCGACTTCAACCGAGCTTCTTCAAGGCCGCGACGACGGCCGCCATGTCGCGCGCCTCGCCGGTCTTCTCCTGCACTTGGACGAATGCGACTTTGCCGTGCTTGTCGACGACGACGGTCGCGCGATGGCTGATGAACGGCACGACCGGGTGTTGCAGGTCGTACTTCTTCGTCACGTCGAGCAGCGGGTCGGCGAGCAAGTCGTGCTTGATGCCGTGCGCCTTCTTGAACGCGCGGTGCGACCACATCGAGTCGCGGCTGATGCCGACGACGACGGCGTTCGGGAACGAGAACGTGTTCTCGTTGGAGATCGAGCAGTTCTCCTTCTCGCAGGTCGGGCTCCAATCGAGCGGGTACCAGAGCAAGACGACGTTCTTGCCTTGGTGCGCCGAGAGCTTCCATTCCTTGTCGTCTTGGGTCTTCAGCGTGAAATCGGGGGCGGTGTCGCCGACGTGGATCGCCATCGGAATCTCCTTGGAAGAGGTGTGCTGGGGACGTGCGCGCGCTCTCTGGCGCCGCGCGAGGCCGAATACTCTAGCGCGCGGGAGGTTCGGTTCCAGGGGGCCGAAACGCGCTCGATCGGGCTCAGCCGGCGACTTCGTCGAGCTTCGCCGCGAGCACGAAGTCGTTCTCCGACAGCCCACCGACCGTGTGCGTCCACAACACGACGGCGACGCGCCCGTAGCCGAGCGTGATCTCGGGATGATGGTCCTCGGCCTCGGCGATCCGCGCGAAACGTTGGACGAGCTCGAGCGCATCGGCGAAGTCGCGCGTGCGCCACTCGCGTGTCAAACGCGGGCCGTCGACGCGCCACGCGGGATCGAGCTCGTGCGCGAGTTCGGCGCACGCTGCGCTCGTGAGCGGCGGTGTGCCGCGCGCGAGCGGCACGCAGCGGCGTCGGGCCAAATCACTCCGCGCCATAGAACCTCGCGCTGAAACCGAAGAGCCACTCTTCCGGGAACCCCTCTTCGCCGCGTTCGAACATCACGAACGGCCCGAAACGCATGTCCGGTTCGAGCATGTACTCGATGCCCCCGCCGAGGTACGTCCCCCAACCGTCTTCGTCGAGCCCTTGCCGGGACTCGTCGAACTCGGCGCGGTAGTACCACCCGCCGCGCACGTACACCGAGAACGGCAACGAACCGAGGTCGCTCGTCGCGCGCACGCCGCCGAGGAAACGGAAGACGTTGACGTCGTCGGCCCCGTTGTAGCCGTCGAGGTAACCGTCTTGGATCTGATGCTCGGAAGCGAACACGCCGAGATCGAAGCCGATGTCGGGCGGGCCTTGGACCACGTCGATGCCGCCGGAGAAACCGAGCGTGAGTCCGTCCTCGAACACTTCCGCGCGATCGGCGCGCAGGTCGGCGATGCCGCCGGAGAGCTCGAGCCACCCACGCGGTTTCGGACCGACGCCGTGCGGTCGCGGATGCGCACATGCGGCCGCGCAGCACGCGAGCGAAGCGACGGCGACGCGCATGGCGATGAGCCTCAGCTCGCCTTGGAGTTCGCCGTCGGCGCGACGGCCGCGTCGATCGCCGCGAGCACGTCCGCGGTGAGCCGCTCGCGCACGCGCGCCGCGTCGAGGTTCTCGGCGAGTTGCGCTGCGTTCGACGCGCCGAGGATCACCGTGCTGACGTGCGGGTTCGCGAGGCACCACGCGATCGCGAGTTGCGCCGTCGTGCAGCCGAGGCCGTTCGCGAGCTCCGCGAGCTTCCGCGTCGCCGTGACTTTCTCGGGCGTCAGGTACTCCTGGAGCCACTGCACGCGTTCGAGGCGTGAGCCCTTCGGGATGCCGTTCCCGTACTTGCCCGAAAGGATGCCGGACGCGAGCGGGCTCCACGTCGTCAAACCGAGCCCGTGGCGCCCGTACAGCGGCAGGTACTCGCGTTCGACGCGCTCGCGGCGGAAGAGGTTGTATTCCGGCTGCTCCATCGTCGGCGGCACGCAGCCGAGCTCGCGCGCCACTCGGTGCGCCGCTTCGATCGCATCGGCCGGCCACTCGGAGGTGCCCCAGTAGAACGCTCGCCCCGAACGCACGAGGAAGTCCATCGCGCGCACGGTCTCTTCGATCGGCGTGTCCGGATCGGGCCGATGGCAGAAGAGCAAGTCGACGTAGTCGAGCCCGAGTCGCGCGAGCGCCGCGTACGTGCCTTCGACCACGTGCTTGTGGCTCAGTCCTTTGTCGTTCGGCCCTTTGCCGCCCCAGAAGACCTTCGTCGACACGACGACGTCGAGGCGCTTGAAGTCCTTCAACGCCGCGCCCATCAGCCGCTCCGCTTCGCCGCCGCCATACGCTTCCGCGTTGTCGAAGAAGTTGACGCCGCTTTCGAACGCGAGCTTCATGGTGCGCTTGACGTGCGCGAGGTCGAGCTCCGCGCCGAACGTCAATCAGGCGCCAAACGAGAGCTCGGAGACCTTCAGACCCGACCGACCGAGACGGTTGTACTTCATGGTTGGCTCCGCGCGCTCGAGCGTGGGCTCGCGAGCATCGCGCCGGACTCGCGGGCCCGCAAGCACCCGCGCCGCCGAAGCGCGCATGGCGTCGCGCGAGCGCGAGCCCTATCCTCCGCGCATGCCGCAGCCCGTCCACGTGCCCACCGCTCTCACGATCGCCGGCTCCGACAGTTCCGGCGGCGCAGGGATCCAAGCCGATCTCAAGACCTTCGGCGCGCTCGGCGTCTACGGCGCGAGCGTGATCACCGCGTTGACCGCGCAGAACACGACCGGCGTGCAGGCGATCCACGATCCGCCGGTCGAATTCGTCGGACAGGAACTCGACAGCGTGTTCGGGGACCTGCGCGTCGACGCAGTCAAGATCGGCATGCTCTCACGCGCCGCAGTGATCGAATGCGTCGCGGCAAGACTCGCGCGCCACGACGCGAAGAACGTCGTGCTCGATCCGGTGATGGTGGCGAAATCCGGAGCGAAGCTGCTCCAACCCGACGCGATCGCGGCGTTGAAGCAAGCGCTCGTGCCGCTCGCGACCGTGGTGACGCCGAACCTGCCCGAAGCGGCGGTGCTGCTCGGCGTGCCGGAGATCGAGGTGCACGCGCAGCCCGAGTGGGCGTGCCGCGAGCTCGTGAAGCTCGGCGCGCGCGCCGTCGTGCTGAAAGGCGGCCACGCCGGCGGGCGTTTCAGCGAGGACGTGTTCCACGACGGCAAGGCGTGGATGCGCCTCCCCGCGCCGCGGATCCCGACCGAGAACACGCACGGCACCGGCTGCACGTTCTCGTCGGCAATCGCGGCGCAGCTCGCGCGCGGCGCGCCGCTCGAACGTGCCGTCGCTCTGGCGAAGGACTGGCTGACCGCGGCGATCCAGGGCGCGCGCGAATGGCGGATCGGCCACGGGCACGGGCCCGTGCACCACTTCCACGCTCTCTGGCCCGCGGACGCGGCGAAGCTCTAGCCTCGCGTCGTCACTGCGCCGCGACGAGCGCCGCGACGGGCGCCGCGACAGGCGTCGCGACGAGCGTCGAAGCGTCCCTCGCCGGCTCGGCACGTTCGCCGAAGCTGCCGACGAACGCGTCGTTCGCGTCGTGGCGCGAGAAGCGCGTGTGGAGCCGCGGTTCATGCACGCGGAAGACGTCGCTCTTGCCGACGAGCGGCCGCTCGAGCGCGACCAACGGCTCGTACCAGACGTTCTGCGGCATGCGACAACACGCGCGGTCGGCGTCGAGCGAGCCCGTGAGCTCGAGGTCGTCGCCGACGCGCACCGAGTAGGCGTCGCCCGAGAACTCGACGGCGACGTCGAGCTCGCGCACGTCGAGCACGTCGCCCAACGCGGCGTCCGCGCTTCGGGTCACGGCGGCGACCAACGCGTCGCGCCGCCCGCGTTCGAGCCCGCGCGGCACGTAGAGCACGCTTTCGCGCTGCGTCGTGAGCTTCAAGTTCTCGTTCGCGCGCACCAAGCCGACCGCGACGAGGCCCGCGAGTTCGACGCCGGCTTCGACGCCGCTTTCGAAACGCCACGCGAGCAGCGCTTCGCGGCCCGCGGTGACGAGCTCGCCGTTGTAGTGGCAGGCACCGGCGAAGACGCTCGCCGTGCGCGCCTCGACGTAACGGCCCGCGACGGCGACGCGTGCGGCCTCGGTCACGCAGAGGTCCGCAGCGTGACACGGACGCAGCTCTTGCCACGCACCGAAACCGGTGGCGCACGCGACGACGACAGCGATCGTGGAACGAAGCATGGCAGCTCCTCGGAACGCGGAGGGAGAACAGGGGGAACGGGACGACACGATGCTACCGCGCCGCCGGCGAAACGAACGGACCCACGCGGCGCGAGCCTAGGCGCTCGGACCGGGGCCCTCGAAGTACGGTTCGAAACAGCCGCGGCCGCGCACGCAGCCCTCGGTGTCGGCGACGTCACCGTCGACGCCGAGCGCTTCGCACGTCTTGCCGCACCACGTGTGGTTCGACGCGTCGAGCAAGTCTCGCGCGACCCGCGGCGGCCCGGTGCGGAAGTACCACTTCTTCGAGCGCAAGTGCTTGCAGAACGGACTCTCGAGCGCCGACAGCCCTTCGCGAGCGGATCCGATTTCTTCCATGTCGCACCTCAGCGCGCGGCGAGCGCTTCGATCGCCTTGACGATCAGACCTTGGACGAGCGGCACCTTGTACGCATTGTGCGCGAGCGGTTCGGCGCCGACGACGGCGAGTTCGCCCGCACGTTTCGAGCTCGCGGCGCCCTCGGCGCTGCCGAGCGCGACGCCGACCAGGGCCGCGGCCGCCTTCGGGACGTTCCACGGCTTCGGCGCGACGCCGCCGAGCACGAGCCGCGCGTCGCGGATCGTCCGCGGCGCGCCGTCCGACTTCACCGCGACGGCGACCGCCGCGAGCGCGAAGTCGTAGGAACCGCGCTCCTTGAACTTGAGGTACGTGCTCTGCCAACCGGACTTCGCCGGCACGCGCACGTGCGTCAGGATCTCCGCCGGCTCGAGCACCGTCTCGCGCGTGACGTCGCCCTCCGACGGCAGCGAGTAGAACTTCTCGAGCGCCATCGTCCGTTCGCCCTTCGCGCTGCGGAGCGTCACTTGGGCGTCGAGCGCGACGAGCGCGGTCGCGAGGTCGCTCGGATGCACGATGTACGACGGTCCGCCGCCGAGGATCGCGTTGTACTTGTTGAGGCCGGAGTACGCGAAGCACTCGGTGCCGCCCTTCTTCAAGCACGGCGCGTGCTCGTTGCGGTAGTACCAACAACGCGGGCGTTGGTTCAGGTTGCCGCCGACGGTGCCTTGGCTGCGGATCTGCGCGCTGCCGACCGAACGCGCGGCTTCGGCGACGCACGTGAAGAAATTCTTCGTCTCGGCGTGCTCGGCGAGCGCGCCGAGCGTCGCGAGGCAACCGATGACGAGCGTGCCGTCGGGCGCGAGCTCGATCCGGTCGAGCCCCGGCACGCGCTTCAGGTTGACGAGCTTCGTCGGCTCGACCAAGTGCTCCTTCATCTCGGTCAGGAGGTCCTGGCCACCGGCGAAGAGTTTGACCGAGTCGCGTTTCGCGACGTCGTTCGGCAACTCGGCGAGCGCTTGGTCGAGCGTGACGGGCGAAGCGAATTCGAAGGCCTTCATCGGGACACTAGCCTTTCTTGAGGGCCGCGAGGCCGAGCAGGAGCTTGTCGCACGTCAACGGCATCGAACGCAGGCGCACGCCGCACGCGTTGTGGATCGCGTTGGCGATCGCGGAATGACCCGGGACGATCGTGGCTTCCGCCATGCCGATCACCCCGCGCGTGTCGTCGTCGTCGAGGATCGCCACCATTTCCGGGATCTCGCGCGACGCCGCGAGTTTGTAGTCCTCGAAGTTCGCGTTGAGCGCGAGCCCGAGGTCGGGCTCGATCACGCGTTCCTCGAACAGCGCGTAGCTCAGCGCCTGGATCATGCCGCCGAAGATCTGGCTGCGGACGCCGGTGCGGTTCAAGGGCAGTCCACAGTCCTGGACGCAGACCATCTTGACGACTTGGATCTCGCCGGTGCGCGTGTCGACGCGCACCTTCGCCGCTTGCGCGCCGTGCACGCCGTTCGACGCGAGGTTGGCTTGCCACTCGCCGACCGCGGAGATACCGGCGGGCGGCAAGGTCGCGCACGCGTCCTTCCACGAGAGCCTGCGTTTCGAGCGCGCGTCGTACACGCCTTGCGTGTCGAGCACGAGTTCGTCCGGCGCGCTCGCGAGCGTCTTCGCGAGCGCTTCGAGCAAGCTCCGTTTCGCGTTGAACGCCGCGTGTTTGACCGCCGGCGCGAGCGACGCGGTCGTCACCGAGCCGCCGGAGGCGTTCGCGGGACCGTAGCTCGTCCTGCCGATGCGCGCGGTGACGCCGCCGAGCGGCAAACCGAGCTCTTCGGCCACGATCGCCGCCACGTACGTGCGCACGCCGGTGCCGAGGTCTTGGCTGCCGACCGTCGCACGCACGCCGCCATCGGGCGCGATGTCGACCGTGACGCGGCATTCCGGGTGCCCGCCGCCGCCCCACTGCGAGAGGCCGAAGCCGATGCCGACCTTGACGACGGCGTCGGAGAGGTCGGGCTTCGACTTGTGCGGGTGCTCCGCCCAGCCGATCTCGCGCGCGGCGCGCTCGAGCTGCTTCGCGTGCACGTCGCCGACGTTGCGCTTGCGGATCTCGACCAAGTCGACGCCGAGCGCGTACGCGAGTTCGTCGAGCGCCGACTCCATCGCGAACGACGCTTGCGGATGGCCCGGCGCGCGCATCGCGCGGTTGCCGTCGAGGTGCGTGTAGACCGAGCGCATCGAGCGGTGCGACGTCTCGACCGAGTAGATGTAGGGCAACCCGGCGTGCGAACCGCCGCCGAGCCCGCCGAAACGATCGACCGACGCGGAGAGCGCGACGAGTTTGCCGTCCTGCGTGCCGCCGAGTTTGACCGTCGCGGTGCAGCCGGAACGGTTGCCGGCGGCGAGGAACTCGTCCTTGCGCGACAGCATCAAGTGGATCGGGACCTTCAAGTCGCGCGCGAGCTCGCTCGCGACGCGGCCTTCGACGCCGGCTTCGAACTTCGAACCGAAACCGCCGCCCATGTGCTCGTTGATCACTTCGACGTCGCTCACCTTGAGCGGGCCCTTGAACTCGCCGGCGCTCGCGAACGTCGCTTGCGTCGAGTGGTACACCGTCGCCGCATCGTTCGACGGCACGTCGACGACCGCGCCGTGCGTCTCGAGGCACGCGTGGTGCTGCACCGGCACCGAATACGTCGCTTCGATCGCCGCGGCACAGCGTGCGAACGCCGCCGTGACTTCCGCCGCGTCGCCGCGCTCGTCGGGCTTCGACGCGTTGCCGCGTCGATTGACTTCGGGCGCGTTCGCGGCGAGCGACTGCTCGCGCGTCACGGCGAACGGCAACGGCTTGAGGTCGAGCTTGATCGCGCGCGCGCCGTCTTCGGCCGCTTCGCGGGTCTTCGCGGCGACCACCGCGACCGGTTGACCGACGAAACGGATCTCGCCGTCGCGCACGACCCGCGCTTCGACGACGCCGGGCACTTGTTTCGCCGCCGAGAGGTCGACTCTGACCTCCGCGTGCGGCAACGGACACGCGACGAACTTCGCGTAGAGCATGCCGGCGAGCCGCACGTCGTGCGTGTACCGCGCCCGGCCAGTGACTTTGTCGACCGCGTCGACGCGCACGAACTCGTGGTTCAGGAGCCGCAGCTTCTCGCGCGGCCCCCACTCCGGTCCGGCGACGTCGTCGACTTCGATCTCGACCATCGTCTCGTGACCGTTCTCGACCTTCGGCACGAGGATTTTCTTCTTCTTCGGCGCGCCGTCCTGCGCGCGCGGTTCGAGCGGGCTCGCCGGAAGCTTCGAGCTCATCGTGCGCCTCCTGCTTGCTTCGCGCGCTGCGCCGCGACCGCCGCTTGGAACACGTGCGGGTACGTGCCGCAGCGGCACACGTTGCCGGCGCAGGCTTCCTTGAGCTCGTCGAGCGTCGCGTTCGGTTTCGCGTCGAGGCACGCGGAGAGCGCCATCACGAAACCGGGGGTGCAGAAGCCGCACATCAACGCGTCGTGCTCGCAGAACGCTTGCTGCACCGGGTGCAACGTGTCGCCCTGCGCGAGCCCTTCGATCGTCGTGATCGCCTTGCCTTGGCAGTCGATCGCGAGCAACAGGCACGCGTACGCGGGCTTCGAGTCGACGTGCACCGTGCACGCGCCGCACGAACCCATGTCGCAGACTTCCTTCGTGCCGGTGAGCGCGGGTTCGACGCGGTGGCGCAGGACCGAGAGCAACGTCGTGCGCGGCTCGACTTTCACTTTGCGCTTCGTGCCGTTCAGCGTGAGCTCGATCTCGACTTCGCCGCTCGCGCGCTCGACGCCGTCGCCGAGGAGCCCGGCGCTCGCCGCGGCAGTCGCGCCTTGCCCGAGCGCTCCGCCCGCGGCGAGGCCGCCCGCCGACTTCAGGAAGCCGCGGCGCGAAAGATCGACGCCGCCGTGCGACTTGTTCTCCATGGAGGTGCCTTTCGCTCCGCGCAGAACTTTCCTGCGCGCGCGGCGCCATCCTAGGTGCGCGATCGACGAGCGCAAAGCACGCGGACACCGGCGCGTGGACGACCGGTAGGCCTTGTGCAAACATGGGCCGCAACCCGTGAGCGTCATCGTCCTCGCCTTGACCGCCGCAAGCTCGTTCGGCGCGCCGCCCGTCCCTTGCCAGAGCGTCGACCGCGCGAGCCTCGCGCGTGAGCTCGCGGATCGGGACGCCGTGCTCCGCCTCGACGCACCGGCGTTCCGCACGCGGCTCTGGTCGAGCTTCGACCGCCGCGCGGTGCGGCGGGACGCGAATTGGTTCGCGGACGACGACCGCGGTCACGCGCTGCGGGTGCTCGAACGCGAGGGCCGGCGCGAGTGGGTACTCGTCGACGCGCGCGGGCCGGGCGCCCTGGTCGCCGGCTTCGCGACGCCGCTCGCCGGTCGGGTGCGCCTCTACTTCGACGGCGCGAACGCACCGGCGCTCGACCTCTCGGCGAACGAGTTCTTCCGCGCGGCCGAGTCGTCCAAATGCGGCCGACTGACCGAGCCGATCCCCTACGCGCGCGGCTGCGTGCTGACCGTCGACGTGCTCGACGGGCTCGAGTACGCGTTCGACGCCCGCGAGTACGCGCCGGAGACCGCCGTCGCGACGCTCGCGCCGGCCGAATTCGGGGCCCCGCTCGCGGAGTCCAGCGCGACGCCGGTCGCGACCGACGCGCTCGTGCGTCGCTTCGAAGGGCTGCTCTCGCCCGCGAATCCCGGCGCGCCGATCGCCGAGCTCGAGCTGACGTTGCCGGCGGAGTTCGCGCCGCGAGGCCACGTGATCCGCGAGATCGAGCTCGCGCTCGATCCCCTCGACGTCCGAGGCGAGAACAAACACGGCGCGGGGCTCGCGCGCGACGACGTGTTGCGCCGGACGGTACTCGTGCTCGAGTTCGACGGCGCACGGACGGTCGAGGTCCCCGTCGGCGATTTCTTCGTCGCCGCGGCCGGCGACGCCGAACGCACGCGGAGCTCCGTCACGAGCGACCGTCTGATCTCTCGCTGGCCGATGCCCTACCGCGAGACGGCGCGCCTCGCGCTGCGCCAGACCGGCAAGGAGCGCGTCGCCGTGCGCTGCAAGGTCACGGTCGAAGCCTTCGACGTCGACGAACGCACGCTGCGCTTCGGCGCGCAATGGTCCGCACTCGCCGCCGCGCCGACGCTGCCGCTGCGGGATTGGCGCGTGCTGGCGCTCGAAGGCCGCGGCAAGTTCGTCGGCGAAACCCTTTCGGTGGGCAATCCGTTGCGCGCCGCGGCGACACGCGCCGACGTCAAGCTCTGGATCGACGGCGAAGGCTTCCCTTCTTACTTCGTGCCGAGCTACGACGCCTTCTTCGGCGCCTGCACGCCCGACGGCGCGGGCTTCGCGCGCCGCGACGCGGACGACGGCTCCGGCTGGACGGTCTTCGTGCGCGAGCGGACGCTCGACGCCGTGCCGTTCACCCTCGGCTTGCTCGTCGAGCACGAGCTCGCCTGCGACGCACCGACCGAGCTCGAAGTCGCGGCGACGACCTTCTACTACCTCGCGAGCGACGCGCGCGCCGAAGCGCAGGCTCCGGACGCGCTCGCGTCCGCCGGTTGGCCGCGCTTCGACGTGCGCGACTTCGCGCTCGCGGACGCCCAGGAAGGCGAGACGCTCGGCATCGCGACCCGAGCCGACGGCGTCGTCGTCGCCGTGGAACCGAGCGACGGTCGCGCCTCCGGTCGCGCCGCGGCCGCGATCGGTGGGCTCACGCCCGGCAAGTTCGTCGAGTTCGACGTCACGGTCGCGGCTCCAGGCGCACGCGAAGTGACGTTGCGCGTCGTGCCGCGAGCCACCGGTGGCGCGTTCGCGTTCGCGGTCGGCGGTGTGCCCGCCGCGCGCCACCTCGAGCTCGCGCCGACCGACGCTGGGACGCCGCGCACGCTCTCGCTCGGCGTGTTCGAGCTCGCGCCGCCGTCGGTGCGAGTGCGCATCGAAGCGCTCGGGCCGCCGAACGGGCCCGCGACCGAGCTCGGTCTCGACTGCGTCCAACTCGTCGTCCCCGGGAGCTGACGCGTCGATGCAACGGAAACTCTCGATCGCCGTCGCGAGCGTCCTCGCGTTCTTCGCGCTCGCCGAAGTCCTGCTGCGGATCGTCGACTTCCGCCTGCCGCCTCCGGTCGCGCCGATCGTGATCTGGAACCCGGAGGAGGACAAACGTCTCGAACGAGGCGAAAGCCTGCACGAACCGGCGACTCGTCAGCTCTGGCGCCCGCGCGCCGGCGCCGCCGTGCCGTGGGGCGACGCGGAGGACGAGCGCATCAACGCCGACGGTTATCGTGGTCCAGCCGTCGCGCGCGAGAAGACGCCCGGCGTGATGCGCATCGCGACGTTCGGCGATTCGTCGACGTTCGGGATGGGCGTCGCGTGGCGCGAGACGTATTCGGCGCGGCTCGTCGAAGAGCTCGCGGCTCGCGGCGTGCGCGCCGAAGTGATCGACGCAGGCGTGATCGGCTTCACGATCGAACAGGGGCTCGAACGCTACCAAGAGCTCATCCGCGACTTGCGCCCGGACGTCGTCACGCTCGCGTTCGGCGCCGTCAACGACCACTTCCCCGCCGCCGGTCTCGAGGATCGGGAGAAGATCGCGGAAAGCGCGCGGCGCGCCGCCGAACGCCGGCCCGTGCGCGACTGGCTGCGCGAGAACCTGCGGATCGTGCACGCGTTCGCGTGGGCTCAGGAACGTCGCGCCGGCTTCGACCGCGAAGCGCTCGCGAAGGACCTGATGCGCCAGCGCGGCGAGCAGCGCAAGCTCGAAGCGACCATGGGCAAAGTCGATTGGCCGGGCAAGCGGCGCGTCTCGCTCGCGCGCTTCGAGGAGAACTTGATCCGCTTCGCCGAACTCGCGCGCGCGGACGGAGCCCAGCGCGTCGTCTTGATCTCGATGCCGCGCCACCCCGAGCGCGAAACGAACGAGCCCGTGTTGCTCGAGTACAACACGATCGTCGAACGCGTCGGCGCGAAGCTCGGGCTCGGCGTGTTCGACGCGCGCCGGCGGATCGCGGACGAGCTCGCGCGCGGCGTGAAGTGGGAAGAACTCTTCGTCGACCACTTCCACCCCTCGCCGCGGGGACACGCGCTCTTCGCCGACGAACTCGCGCCGCTCGTCGCTCCGTAGCCTTCGAGCGCGCCGCGAGGTCGGGGGCTCCGCGCGCGAGCTCGCATTCCGCGGCACGCAGGGGCCGCCAGCGCGGCACGCGCGCCCAACACCACGCAGCGTCGAGCGAGCGCGCGCGTTTCCCTACGAAGCCAGTCGTACCGTGTCGCTCACTCCAGGGCGTCGATCGCGGAGGCACCGAAAGGAACCCTCCCCCATGGACACCTCGAAATTCGTCTCCGCGCACTACTTCTGGAAGATCCGGCTGAAACAGGCGATCGACACCGGCAAGTCGGACGTCACCGTCGAGAACGCCGCCAAGGACGACTGCTGTGACTTCGGCAAGCACTTCTACTCGCTCGCGACCAACGTGCAGCGCAGTCCGATCGGCCAAACCGTGCGCACAAAACACGCCGAATTCCACAAAGAAGCCTCGCGGATCCTCGCGCTCGCGCTCGCCGGCAGGAAGGACGAGGCGACTCGCGCGATCGCGTCGCAGAGTCCGTTCTCGAAGCTCTCGACCGAGCTGACGAACCTGATCACCGATTGGGGCACCAAAGCCGCCTGAGTCGCCGACCGCTCCGGATGCGGACGCCGCGCCGAGCGGCGTCCGCATGAGCGGAGCTCGGTCGAGTCGCCGGGGCGAACCGAGCGCGGACGCCGCGGCTCGAACGTCAGCTCGTCGCGGAGAGCATCAGCTTGCCGACGAGCTTCGAGAATCGCCCCGGATCCGCGAGAGGTGAACCCTCCGCGAGCAACGCCTGTCCGTGCAGCAGCTCGGTGAACTCCGCGACCTTCGGCGAGGTCGGATCCTCCTTGTGGAGTTCGATCAGGCGACGCACGACGGGATGCTCGGGATTCAACTCGAGCGCACGCCGACGCTCGGGCGCCGGTCGGCCGGTCTCCGCGAGGAACCGCGCCATGTTGCGGCCGATCGTGTTGGGTTCGTCGACCAACGCGGCGGGACTCTCGACGAGCCGCGCGCCGAAGCGCACGCGCGCGACGGAGCCGGTCAGCTTCTGCTCGAGGCTCTCGAGCATCCCGCGATGTTCCCGATCGAGGCCGTCGAGCTCCTGCTTCGCGGCGTCGTCCACGAAATCGACGTCCCCGCGATCGAGCGCCGCGAGCGGCTTGCCTTCGAACTCCCGCAGTCGCTCGAGCACCCACTCGTCGATCGCTTCGGTGAAGAGCAGGACCTCGTAACCCTTCGCGAGCGCCGCTTCGAGGTGCGGCGAGCGCGCGAGGCGCTCACGATCCTCGCCGCAGAGCACGTAGATCGCCTTCTGGTCGGGCCGCATGCGCGCGACGTAGTCGGCGAGCGTCGTCGCTCCGTCCTCGTGCGTCGTCTGGAAGACGAGCAGCGGCGCGAGCGCGTCGCGTTCGCCGCCCTCGCCGCTTTCGCTGACGACGCCTTCCTTGAGCACGCCGCCGAAGTTCTTCGCGAACGTCAGGAAGTCGGCGCGCCGTTCCTTCGCCAAGTTCCCGAGCGCCCCGAGCACTTTCTTCGTCACGTGCTTCTTGATCTGCGCCATCGCGCGGTTCTTCTGCAGGATCTCGCGCGAGACGTTGAGGGGCAGGTCGGAACTGTCGACGACGCCGCGCACGAAGCGCAACCAGCTCGGCACGAGCTCCTCGCACTCCGCCATCACGAAGATGCGCCGGACGTAGAGCGAGACGTGCGACTTCTTCGAGCTCGGATCGAAGAGGTCGAACGGCCGTTCGGAGGGCAGGAAGAGCAGCGCGGTGTACTCGGAACCGCCTTCGGTCTTGAAGTGCAGCGTCTCGAGCGGATCGGAGTACTCGTGCGTGACGTGGCGGTAGAAGTCGGCGTACTCGCGCGGCGTGATCTCGTCCTTCGGCCGAGACCAGAGCGGCTGCATCGAGTTCAAGCGCGCGACTTCGAGCCCGTCCGGCGCCGTCGACTTGACCAGGTCGCCGCGCTCCTTGAAATGCGCCGCGGCCATCTCGATCGGATACGCGACGAAATCCGAGTAGCGGCGCACGAGCGCGGCGAGCTCTGCAGGCTCGGCGAAGTCCTGGTCGTCCTCGACCGGCTTCAACGCGAGCGTCACGGTCGTGCCGCGCGCGACGCCGGACGCTTCTTCGAGCGCGAATTCGCCGTCGCCCTTCGAACGCCAGCGCCAGCCGTGCGGTTCGCCCGCCTTGCGCGTCTCGACGGTGACTTCCGCCGCGACCATGAAGCTCGAGTAGAAGCCGACGCCGAACTGGCCGATCAACTCCGGCGTCGCGGCGTCGCCTTTCGCGCGCGCCGCTTCGAGGAACTTGCGCGTGCCGGAGCTCGCGATCGTGCCGAGGTTGTGCACGAGTTCGTCGTGGCTCATGCCGATGCCGTTGTCGCGGATCGAGAGCGTGCGCGCGGGAGCGTCGACTTCGAGGCGGATCGCCAGGCGTTCCTCGCCGGAGAGCAGTTCCGGCTTCGTCAGGGCTTCGAAGCGCAGCTTGTCGAGCGCATCGCTCGCGTTCGAAATCAGCTCGCGCAGGAAGATCTCGCGGTGGCTGTACAGCGAGTGGATCATCAGGCCGAGCAGTTCCTTGACCTCGGCCTGGAAACGCAGAGTTTCGGTTTTCGGGCTCATCGCGGGGTCCCGCGGCCACGCCAGGGTGGAAAAGAGTGCGCGGCGAGCGCGGGGGCGGAACACGTTACCGAGCCGGTGCGTCGGGATGAAGCATCCGGCGTCGTGGCGCTGGCGCCGCAACACGGGCGCCGCAACACGGGCGCGACAGCACTGGCGCCGCCGCGCTGGCGCCGCGGAACTGGCTCCGTGACGCTCGCGCGGACCGTGCGCCGAGCCGAACGGACCGACCGCTCGCGGCGCACGCCTCGGTCGAGCGGGGTAGGATGCGAACGGGGAAACCATGACCGCGCGTTCGATCGCTTCCGCGACCGTTGCCGGCGCTGCCGGCGTCGTCGCCTTGTGGCTCGTCCGTCCGCCTCAGTCCAACGCCTTCGCGCTGACCGGCGACGCGCTCGACGTGTTCCACCGGACCGTCCGCGTCTTCGACAACTTCGGCGACCCGCAGGCGAACTCGAACACGAAGTTCGACCCGGCGTTCCCGGGCTTCACTGGCGCCGAGCTCGCGATCTGGAAAGCCGCCGTCGAATGGTCGAGCGAGCGCCACGGTTCGGGCGGCGGCGACCCGCACCAGCCGTACGACCTCGGTTCCGGCGGCGCGAACTTCGATTTCGTGTGGCTCGGGCTCGCGAACTCGGTCGGTTCCGTCGACGACAACACGTGCTCCGAGATCTCCGGTCCCGGCGGCGGCGTGATCGCGTTCTGCGAGACGCCGACGAGCGACGGCTGGCGCATCCGCTTCTACTCCGACCAGACGTGGTTCGACGATCCCGCGAAGACCCAGTTCCAGAGCGAACGCGATCTGCAAGGCGTCGCGACGCACGAGCTCGGGCACGCGCTCGGCCTCGCGCACACGAACGTCTCCGCGGCGACGATGTTCGCGAGCGTCCCCGGCGGCGGACTCGCATGGCGCTCGATCGAGAGCGACGACGCTGCTGGCGCACAAGCGATCTACGGCGTGCGTTCCGGCTCGAAGCCGAGCATCGCGACGTACGACTTCCCTTCACCCGGCACCTTGCGGATCCGCGGCAGCGGCTTCGCGCCGAGCGGCAACGAAGTCTGGTTCACGCCGAGCGCACCGGGGATGTCCGCGCCGGTCGTCGTCTCCGGTCTCGTCTCGACCGCGAGCGGCACCGAGATCGTGCTCACGCTGCCCTCGGGCATCGGCGGCGGCGACGTGCTCGTGAAGCTGCCCGGAGCCGCTCACGAGTCGCTCTCCACGCCGTCGCCGTTCGATCTCGCGGGTCCGCCGTGCGAGGCGCCGCTGCTCTTCGGCACGGCGAAGCTCACGTCGACCGGCTCGACCGCGGACCTCGGTTGGACCGGCGAACCGAGCGTCGCGAGCGCGAACCTCGAGCTCTCGCTCTTCGGCCCGCCGGGCGGCGAACCGGCGATCCTGTTCACTGCGGCCGCGAAACAGAGCGTGCCGTTCTGCGGCGGCGAACTCTCGCTGAAGGGACCGCTGATGCGCGTCGCGAAGACGCAGCTCGATCTGTTCGGCTTCGCGAGCGCGAAGATCCCGCTCGCAGCAAGCGCGATCGGGACGACGCGCTACTTCCAGTGGTGGTACGGCGACTCGGGCGATCCGTTCGGCTGCGGCACGTCGAACGCGCTCGAGATCTTCGTGTGCCCGTGACGCGGGCGGCGCGGCGCTACTCGCCGCCTTTCTTCTCGGTCGAACCGCCCGAGTCGGGTTCGGGATCGGGCAATGCGTCGGTCAGTTGCAGTTCGAACGTGCCTTCGAGCTCGGAGACCTGCTTCAGCGCCGCAGCCTGATCGGTTTCGTCGACCACCTGCTTCTCGAGGCGCATGACCACGCGCTCGTTGCCCTTGAGCTGGAAGTGGTGCAAGTGCCGCGCTTCGAGGTCCCAGAGCACTTCGCCGATGCCTTGATAGCGCGTCTCGACGACGCAGGACGACAGGCGTCGCGGATCCTTGGCTTCCTCCGGGGGCACGACGGACTCGAACGCTTCGCGACGATCGGCGGACGAAGTGACGTCGAGTTCGATCCGGATCACGCCGTACTCACGGCCGTTGATCGAACGTTTGCCTTCGTACTTCGCTTCGATCTTGCCGGCCGGCACCGCGAGCAACGCGGCGACTTCGCCACCGGCGCCGACCTTGTGCGTGCGCGAGAACTGCGTCGCCTTCGCAGGCTCGAAGTAGCGCCAGCCACCGGGCGCGAGGAACGAAACGGCGCGTTCGACGGGCACGGTCCACGTGTCGCCGACCGCGACTTCACGCCCCGGCAGCACCGCTGCGACGTCGGCGTCGTAGTCGATGCCGAGGAGGAAGTCCTCCGGTCCGTCGAGCCGCTCCCACAGCCGCGCGTAGACCTGGTCCTTCGGCACCCACGTGAACCGCACGTCGCGCCCGACCATCGTCGTGGCGCACGTATCCGTCTGCTTGACCGGACGCATGCGACCCGCGGGCCCCGGCATCGCGAGGTTCGCCGTGCCACCGGACGTCGCCTCTTGGTAACGGCGCACGAAGCGTCCCACCCGGCCCGCGCCGACTTCGTCGTAGCGATCCACGAAGACGAGACGCTCCCAGGTCGAGAGTTGGCCCGAGAGCTGTTCCTCGATCGTCGGTCCGTCGCCGCTCGACCGGTACGTCTTGGCGAGATCGAGGTAGTGATGCACCTCGAGCGTCTTCTTCCGCACCGTCTGGGGCGCGGGCCCCCACTGCAGGGTGTCCGCGGCTGCGACCGCGGCGAGCGTGATCCCGGCGAAGAACGTGAGGGCGCTGCGGAAAGGTTGGCTCATGGCGTTGGTTCGAGTGCGCGTGTGCGGGCGGGTTGCGTAGGCGTTCACTGCTTGCGTCGGTCGTTCGAGAACTCGCCGCTCCGCTCTTCGTCGGGCGTGCCGTCTTCCTTCCAGAAGGACCACGTGCCTTCCTTCTTGCCCAACACGAATTGTCCTTCCGCGGAGACTTGGCCGCTCTCGTACCACGCGCGGTACGGCCCGTTGTCCTTGCCGGCCGAAAGCGTGCGCTCGGATTTCTTCTGGCCGCTCTCGTAGTACTCGATCCAGATGCCGTCCATCTGGCCACCGATGTAGCTGCCGCGCGCCTTCAACGCGCCGTTCTCGTACCAATACGTCCACGGACCGATCTCGCGGAAGTTCCACTCGCCCTCGAACTCCTTCTGGCCGTTCGCGTAGTAGCGAGTCCAAACGCCGACCTGCCCGCCGTTCGAGTACTTGCCGGTCGAGAGCAGTTGGCCGTTCGGGTGCCAGTAGCTCCACTCACCGACGCGCGCGCCGAGCACGTACTTGCCCTCGCCAGCCTTCTTGCCGTTCGGGTGCAAGTCGACCCAGAGCCCGTCTTCGAGCCCGGCGACGAAGCGCCCCTCGCGCGCGATCACGCCATTGTCGTGGAGGATCCTCCAGAGCCCCTCACGCCGGCCGTCCTTGTACTCCCCTTCCGCCGACTTCGCGCCCGAATCGCGCCAGTAGATCCACGGGCCCGTCTCGACGCCGTCCTTGTAATCGCCCTCCGACGCCTTGATGTTGCCCGGGTGGAAGTTGACCCACTTGCCCTCGCGCTTGCCCGCCTTGAACGCGCCTTGGTTCTTCACGGCGCCGTCCTCGTAGAACTCGCGCCACACACCTTCGCGCTGGTAGTTGCGGTACTCGCCCTGCGAACGTTTCGCATCGCTGCCGGGGAAGTAGGCGGTCCACACGCCTTCGCGCCGGCCGTCGACGACCGGTCCGCTCGCGGCGCGGCGGCCGTCCGCGTAATACGTCGTATGGGTCGAACTCGACGGCGCTGCAGTTTCTTGCGCGGCCGAGAGGAACGGGGACACGGTCAGCAACACGGAGGTGAGGCCCAGGGCGAACATGCTGGCACGATAGCAGGCGACGCGGCGCGCGCCCAAAGGGGACGAAGGACGAGCTCGGGAGACGGACTTCTCGAGCGCCGTCTACGTCGGCTCGCGAAAGGCGTGAGCCTGAACCCGACGTTCACGCGCCGTGCTGCGGCGGCTCGTGCGGCGCGACGAAGTCGATCTCGAAGAACTCGTAGCGCGCGCGCTGCATGCCGAGCCGCTGGTACACCGTCTGGGCGGAACGGTTTTCCCTGTCGACGTAGAGGCGCACGCCGCACACGTCCGGCGCCGCGCGAGCGGCGCGCACGACGTGCTCGTGGAGTGCACGGTACACGCCCAACCGCCGAGCATCGGCCTCGACGTACACACTCTGCAGCCACCAGAACCACCCGTCGCGCCAATCGCTCCACTCGGTGGTGACGAGCAAGGCGCCGACCACGCGGCTACCGAGTTCGGCGACGAAATAGCGCCCTCGATCCGGACTCGCGAGCGCACGCTCGACGCCACGAGCGAGCCGCTCGGGGTCGAGCTCACGACCTTCGGTTTCGCGCGCCATCGACAGGTTGAATCGGACGAGGTCCGCAACGTCCGTCGGGCGAGCTTCACGGATGACGAGCGATGAGTTCGGGGGGCGGGGACGCTGTGCGCTCACGCCCCCGAGGATACTGCCCCGCGTCGTTGCGCCGAAAATTCGGGCGCGGCTGAAACCAAAACGGGTTGTGGCGGTCTTTGT
>JAKLKU010000023.1 GCA_023150475.1 Planctomycetota bacterium | reverse complement strand
AGCTCGGGCTCGAGACCGCGCCGTGGAGCGTCGAGAGGCTGCTGCGCTGGCGCGTTTTTCGGCCCGTTTCCGAGCCGATTCTGGCGCAGTGATGCGGGGCAGTATCGCGCTGACTCACTCGCCGATCGAGATCACGTTCGAGCCCTGCAGGTCGAGCAGGGCGCGCACGCGTTCGAGGTCGACCGCGCCGTGCGCGTCGATCAGGAGCTCCGGCGGAAGCGTCGCGGCGCCGTCGGCGAGCAGGCTCGCGGTCGCGCCGACCAAGTCCTTCAACACGGCGGCGCGCGACTCGGCCGGCGCGAGCGCGTCGTAGCGCGCGAGCACGGGTCCGAGCCCGAGGCGCGCTCGTTGGTCGAGCGCGACGAGCGAGCGGCGCGCCAACGTGCGGATCGCCGGATAGCCGTCGCCGAGCGCGATCACGAGCTGCGCGGCGGCCCATGCGCTCCCGCGCGGATCGAGCGCGGCGTCGGCGCGGCCGAACGCCTTTGCGTAGACCGCGCGTTGCACCGCGTCGCCCGCGTGCAGCGAAGCGAGCGCTTCCGGGAGCTCGAGCGACGCGCCGTCGGGCCGCGAACGCGGGTTCGTGTAGTGCTCGCCCCACCACGCGCGCATCGCGGCGGCGAGCTCCGCCGCCGGCTGGTCCAAGTGACACGACGCGCACGCGTTCGGCCGGCCGCCTTCGACGTCGCGCGCGACGTCCGGGGACTCGATCCGGTGGCTGCGGTGCACGTCGACGATGCCGTACACGATCCGCGGCATGTGGCATTCGAGACAGCGCGAGCCAGGCGATTTTGCCGCATGGTGCGTGTGACTCGCGACGTCGCGCGCGAGCTCCTCGTGGCACTGCGTGCACGCACGATCCGACTTGAACTCCGGCTCCAACATCCCTGCCGGATCGCCCGAGTGCATGCGGTGACACGCGTTGCACGTGAAGCGGCTCGAGTCCTTGCACGGCGACTGCGTGACGCCGAGGTATTCGTACGCGGAGAGCCGCGGGGTGCCGTCGCTCCAGAAGCGGCGGCGGAAGAGCTCGGGGTTCGCAGGATCGACCGAAGGCGTCTCGCACGTGATCGGCGCGACGTGCCCGACCAACGTATCGCCGGCGCGGAAGGTCGGGCCGGTGTCGAGGTACGTCATCAACTTGTCGAGCGGATCCGGCAGCCGCTGCGAGTGACACTGGCCGCACACGGCGTTGGCTTCCGCCGGCGGCAGCTCGCGCGGATCGAGCGCGTCACCGAGTTCGACGAACCCGAGCTCGACGAGCCACTCCGAGAACGGAGCGCGCGCGCCGGCGACGTGCGCCTCGCCCGGGCCGTGGCAACTTTCGCAGGCGATCCCGAGTTCGGCGACGTGCGTGTCGAAACGCTTCGGCACGCTCGGCGTGCCCGTCGCGGCGCCGGCGAGCTTCGGCGCGGGCCCCGTGTTGTGGCAGAAGACGCAGTTCTCGTTCCACGTCGCGTCGTGCGCGCCCCAATCGAGGTCGTCGGGCGAGAGGAACACGGCGTTCAAGTGCGACCAACGTCCGTCGACCGCGTGCCACACGAGCGGCAGACGTCGGTACTCGCCGCTCGTTTGGTCGAACTCGAAGTACTGCTGGTAGCGGTGCGAGCCGACGCACAGGGCGACTTCGGCGGTGCGTGCGGGGCGCCCGTCGTACGCCGGCAAGTCGAAGTAGAATCGGCCGTCGCGCTGGAACGGCCGCGCGCGCGCGCCGAAGAGTTCGAGCTCGACGCCGTCGAAGCGGCCGATGACGCTCTTCGGGCTCGGTGCCTGCGTCATCGTCGAGTGGTACGTGCGCCGCCAACTCTCCCAGCGCTCCTCGTGGCAGTCGCGGCACACGGCCGAACCCTCGAACTCGTGTTCACGCGCTTCGAGCGCGTGTTCGGGCGCCGCACGCTCCGTGTCGAAGCCCCAGACGCCGACTCCGACGACAGCCGCGAGCGCGACGACGAGTCCCAGCGTGACCGGGCGACTCACGGCGCCACGCCGCTCAAGGACAGAGCAGGATCGAGAGCCGCCGTTGGTACTCCGCGACCAACGGATGCTCGAAACCGAGCACGTCGAAGACTTCGACGAGCGCCTTGCGCGGCGCGCCGCCCTCGAAACGCAAGTCGCGCTCGGCGACGCGCCAGAGCACTTGGAGCCCACGCTCCTGTTCGCCGGCGGCGACCAACGCCTTGCCGTATTCCATCTGCAGCGCGAGGTCTTCCGGCGTGAGCTCGAGGCGGCCGGCGAGCGCGTCGAGCTCGCCCTTCTTCTTCGAGAACTCGAGGGCGCGCGCCAGCGCCAGACCGTCGGCGCTCGCCCGTTCCGCGTCGGTGAGTTTCGCTTCGACGAGCCGCGCTTCTTCGACCTTGCCCGCATCGACGAGCAGCTTCGCGAGCAGGAGGCGCGCGGCACCGTCGTCGTGACGCTCGCGCAGGTGCTCGCGCAACACTTGGATCGCGTCGTCACGCCGCCCCGCCGCGTCGAGCTTCTTCGCTTCGGCGAGCGCGTCGACCGGCGGCGGCGGCAGGTGCTTGTCGAGGAACTTCTTGACCTGCGCCTCCGGCAACGCGCCCATGAAGCCGTCGACCGGTCGCGCGCCCTTCATCAGGATCACCGTCGGCACGCTTTGGATGCCGAAGGCCTCGGCGAGCTCCGGCGTGCGGTCGATGTCGATCTTGGCGAGGGTGAACCGTCCCTCCGCTTCGCGCGCGAGCTTCTCGAGGATCGGCCCGAGCGTCTTGCACGGCGCGCACCACGTCGCCCAGAAGTCGATCAGGATCGGCTTCGTGCGCGAAGCGACGACGACGTCGCTCTCGAAGTTCTCGAGAGTGACGTCGAGCACGGCGGTGTTCGTGGACATGGCGAGGCGCGCGAGGCGAGGGGCCGGAGGTCGAAAGACGCCGCGTATCGATAACAAACCGCGCGCGGCGCCGCCACGAACGGGCGCGCGGCGCGAGCCGTCCGAACCCCGGACTGGCCGGGTTCGGAGGCGCACGCCGCGCGAAGCGGATGCGTCGAGCCGCGGTTCAGTGCTTGCCGCGCTTGCCGCCGTGACCTTCCTCTTCTTCCTCCTGGAACTTGTCGTGGCCGGCCTTCTTCATGCCCATCAACTTGTTCTTCAGGATCTCGTCGGCGTCCTTGTACTTGCCGTCGAGGATCGCGATCTCGGCATCGCACGCGAGCTTCACGGTCTCGGCGAGCATCTTGCGGTACTCGGCGACGAACTCGGGGCGCTGCTTCTCGTCGAGCTTCGCGGCCATGCCCGGGGTCGACGCCTTCGCAGCGATCGCGCCGCGCTGGAACTTGCTCAGCGCTTCGAGCGCGACATCGCGATTCTCGGCGGAAATGCCCTTGCCGATCGCCTTCAGCGCGCCGTTCATCTCGCGCATCCCACCTTCGAGCTCTTCGTCGAGGGAGACCGAGAGCGACGCCGCCGTCGCGGAGGCTTCCGCCCGCGCGAGCGAATTCCACGCGACGAGCGCGACACCGCCCGCGACGAGCAAGGCAGCGGTCAACACGCGGCCCGAGCGGACGGACGAACGTAAACCCGGACGAAGGGACGGACGATGCATGGAATCGAGACTCCTCTTTGGACGGACGCTGCCGGCGTGAAGTCGCGCGGCATTGGGACGTGACGAAGGCCGCGCATTGTGGGCGCCGGAACGGCGCTCCGCCAGGTGCGACCACGCGAGCACGGTGGCCGTGCACTGCGCGCCGGTCGAACCCGTGGAGCGGACGAAAGTTCCGCTCGGCACGCGACTCTCCGCTCGAACTTGGTCGGGCGTCGGCGCTCCCGCCGTCGAGCGAGATCGCGTCGTGAGCGGTGGCGGACGGTCCGCGCGTCGCGCGGTCGACCGTGCAACGTCGAGGCGCTCGAGCCACGTGCGCGAGACCGAAATCGTTTCCGCGCGGGTCACGTGAACGGTCGTTTCGACGCGTTCTCGAGCGTTCTGCCGAAACCCGGTTCCCGTTCAACCCACGTGCACGATTCGACCGAAACACCGGTCGCATCGTCAGAGAACCACCGGCACCATGTCCGTTCACAACGAACGATCGGCCGCGCGCCGTCGCGCGGCGCGTTGGCGTCGCGGCCTAACGCTCATCGAAGTCTCGATCGCCAGCACGATCGTCACCACCGTGCTCCTGGCGTCGGCGATGGGCTTCGGCGCGAGCCTCAAGACCGTCGACCGCGCGAAGTCGCTCTCGCGCGGAGTCGTCTACGCCGAGACGTTTCTCGAGGATCTCTCGGCGCTCGACTACGACGCGGTCCTCGCGCTCAACGGCAACCAGTTCTTCGACCAGACCACCGCCGCCGAGTCGAAGTTCGGCATCACGCTCGCCGTGTTCGAAGCCGAGCTCGAGCTCGTCCAAGTCCGCGCCACGTTGACCGACCTCGACACGGGCGAAGTGCTCGGCACGTTGACCACGCAGAGGAGTCGGCGATGAACCAGCGTTCGCATCACGCGCGACGTCGCGGCTACACGATCCTCGAACTGCTCGCGTCGCTGACGATCTTCGCAGTGATCTGGTACTCGCTCGCGATCGCGATCCGCACCGGAGTGCGCGCCGAACGCGCCGTGGCGGAACAAGGCGAGGCGAACCGGGAGATGCGGCGCTCCGTCGGTTCGTTGACCGACGAACTGCGCTGGAGCAACGAGTCGACGGTCACGGTCGCGACGCTCGCCGACGGCAACCACTCGCTCACGTTCATGCAGCCGATCCAGGTCGGCGGCAACCAGGACTGGGGCGTCTACGACAAGTCGCTCGGCGACGACGAGGACGAACAGAACCGGCCCGACTGGCAGATCCGCTACACCGTCGTCTCCGCGAACGTCGGAAACGACACGGAGAGACGCCTGGTGCGGCAGATCCTCGACGACGACGGCGACGTACAGAAGCAGACGGTCCTCGCGACGCGCCTCAACGACGGAGTCGGCGCCGCGCCGGGATTCCAGGCGACCAAATCGGGTGACGTCTGGGTCCTCACGCTCTCGACCGCCGCGATCGAGGGCACTTCCGAAGCTTCGAGCGAGGTCTTCCATGTACGCACTCGGAACGACGACTGACATCCGCTGCGCAGCACGCGCGCGGCGCGGCACGGCCTTGGTGAGCTCGCTGATCGTCTTCGTCGGGCTCGCCGGCCTGCTCTACGCCGCGACGCTCTTGTCGCAGGTCGAAGTCAAGGACTCGCGCCGCGCGATCGACGACGTGCGCGTCGAGGCGCTGGCACAGGCGGGTCTCGAGCGCGGGCTGCTGCTCCTCCGTCAGACCGCGGCCGCGGCGGGCTCGCAGGACCCGCTCGGCACGCTGACCGAACTCTTCACGGCGGACACGACGATCGAACCGTTCGTCGGCCAGCCGGTGCTCGACGGCGCGAGCCGCGTCGGCGCGTACTCCGTGTCGTTGACGGTGCTCGAGCAGACGGCGACGAGCCTGACCGTCGCCGTGCAAGCCACGGGTTACCTGCCCGACGCGCCGCAGAACCTCGGTCCGACGCAGCGAGTGACCCACTGGAGCGCCGCGCAAGCGAACGTGCGCTACGAGCTCGCTCCGAGCGAAGTCTTCGACTACGCGTACTTCATCAACAACTGGGGCTGGTTCTACGGCAACACCATCCACTGCAACGGCAACGCGCGCAGCAACGGACAGTTCGACGTCGCGGGTTACGCACCGACGATCACGGGCCAGCCGATGTACGACGAAGTCGCGTGGAACGGCGCGCACGCGTCGCTCAGCGGCTACCGCGACGACAACGGCGACGGACTGCTCGACGGCAACGACGGCGGCGTGTTCGCGGGCTGGGACATCGTCGGAACGCAGAACCTGAAGGGCAACGGCGGCAAGGCCTCGAACCAACACGACTACGACGGCGCGATCGAGATGCCGAACCTGTCGGACCTCTCGAACTACGAGGCTCAGGCCAAGATCCTGAACGCGAACATCACGATCAGCGGCACGACTTACTCGAACGCGGTGTACGGCGACGAAGCCGGCGAGAAGCAGAACCTCTACCTCGTCGGGACCGCGGCGAACCCGATCGTGCTCGACGGCCCGATCGTCGTCCGCGGCGACGTCGTGATCAGCGGCTACGTCACTGGCCAAGGCGCGATTTACGCCGGCGGCAACGTCTACGTGCCGAACTCGATCCAATACAAGAACGGACCGAGCACGTCGCTCCCCGCGAACAACTCGCAAGCGACCACGGAAGCGTGGCTGACCGCGAACGCGAACAAGGACTTCCTCGGACTGTTCGCGCGCGAGAACGTCGTCGTCGGCGACCACACCAACTCGACTTGGAAGTCCTACGTCAGTTGGTGGATGGCTTCTTCGATGAACAAGTCGAAGGAGGACGCCGGCGAGGACGGCATGCCGAACACCAAGGCCGGCAAGGACGGCGTCCTCGGCACGATCGACGACGACGTGCTCGAGGACGACGGCGTCTTCACGATCGACCACTACACGGCGGACGACGAAGCGCTCGGTCTGATCCCTTCCGGCAAGAGCGTCGGTGATGCGATCCCCGGCTCCGGCGAGGACATCGACGGCGACGGCGTGTTCGACGACACGCTGACGCTCGCCAACGTGACGCTCACCAAGGCGCTCAACACCACGAACTTCGGTGGCAACATGCCGGCGACCGGCATCGCGAGCTACAGCCGCATCGCGAGCATGTACGCCAACCGACTCGACGCCGTCTTCTACACGAACCACGCGTTCTGTTGGACGGCGCTCGGCTCGAGCGACGCGACGGTCAACGGCGCGCTCGTCAGTCGCAACGAGAACATCATCTACGGCACGCCGAACCTGAAGTTCAACTACGACAGCCGGCTGCTCGGCGGCAACACGGGCAAGTGCGCGCCCTACTTGCCGCGCACGCTGCAGGCGCCCGAGATCCTGCGGTGGATGAAACTCGATTCCGACCCCAACCGTTACGTGTCGCCGTGATCCGCTCCACTTCGTCGCTCCGTCGAGGTGCGCCCGACACCTGCGACTGATTCCCACCCCACCGTGAGTCGTTCCCCGATCCTCCTCCGCCGCCAGCTGCTCGGCTTCGCGCGCCTGCTCGGCTTCGCGCTGCTCGCTTCGCCGAGTCTTGCGCAGGATCCGCCGCCGACCACGGCGGAACGCGCGCCGAGCTCGCGCGACTTCGCGCCGCTCAAGGAACGCAACCGCGAGACGTTGCACACCGGGGAAGCGCTGACGATCTCGGGCCTCGAGCAGGGTCCGAACGACCTGCGCGCGGGAACGCCCGCGCTGACGCGTTCCGATCGGGCGGTCGCCTACGTCGATCCCGAGGAACTCTACCGCCGCAAGCTCGCGATGTACGCGGACCACGCGCGGTTCTCGAGCCCGCCCAACGTCGTCGCGACGTCGTCGACGCTCCCGAACGGTGTCGGTGCCCGACCGGCACGCACGGCGAAGGAGTTCGAGCTCGCGCCGCTGCCGATGTTCGGCCTCACGCCGATGTGGTTCGGGCTCGGCGCGCTCGTCCTCGCGTTGCTCGCCGTGTTGCTGTCGCCGCGAGTGATGGCGCGGATCGCCGCGCGGGAACGCGAGGCGCGCGAACGAGCGCTGCTCGCGTCGCTTGCTGCGAATCCCCCGTCCGACGAACGCGACGAAGACGACGCTTGATCCGGCGCGCGTGCGACTTGCGACGCATTTCGTTCGGCGCGCGGAGCGGTAGTCTCTCCGCATGTCGAAGAGTCTCGTCTCGAGTTCGTTCGTCGTCGCGGCCTGCCTCGCGGCGTGCCAGGAGATCCCGTCGAACGCCGTGACGGCGGTGGCCGACGAAGCGCCGCCGACGGCGTTCCTGACCGCCGAATTGTGCGCGCGTTGCCACAGCCAGAGCCCGAACGCGAGCGCGTTGACCGATGCCACCGGCAACGACGTCTCGCCGCACGGCACGTGGCGCGCGACGACGATGGCGAACGCGTTCCGCGATCCGTACTGGCGCGCGCAGGTCGCACGCGAGGTCGAACTGGCGACGGCGACCGGCAACGCCGGCGCCGAGCGTGCGATCGAGACCTTCTGCGCGCGCTGCCACGCTCCGAGCGCGGTGCACGACGCCGTGCTCTTCGAGCGGGACGTGCCGAGCCTCGACCAACTCGAACACGACGCGATCGCCCGCGAAGGCGTGACGTGCACGGTCTGCCACCAAGCCCAGCCGGACGGGCTCGGCCACGAAGATTCGTTCGACGGCCGCTTGGTCATCCGCGACGAAGACGTGTTGTTCGGGCCCTATCCGGATCCCGCGGTCGGACCGATGCGCATGCACACGCGGAAGACGCCGACGCACGGGCCGCACGTGCAGCGTTCGGCGCTCTGCGGCAGTTGCCACACGCTGCGCACGGCGCACGCGCCGAACGCGCCGGCGTTCGTCGAGCAGTCGCCGTACCTCGAATGGCGCAACAGCGCCTTCTCCGACGAGGACGGCGAGCGCGAGAGCGCGCGTTCCTGCCAAGCGTGCCACATGCCCGACGTCGGTTCGCTGCGCATCGCGCGCATGCCGAGCGGCGCCGACTTCAACGTCGCGGTCCGCGACGAAGTGCGGGCGCACTCCTTCGTCGGCGGCAACGCGTTCCTGCTCGACCTACTGCGCGCGAACGCCGAACGGCTCGGCATCACCGTGCCCGCGGCGGCGTTCGAGCGGGCAGCGGCCGCGACGCGGGCGAACCTCGCGCACGCGACGGCGCGGGTCGCGATCGAGAACGTGAGCCGCGCCGGCCGCGCGCTCTCCTTCGACGTGCGCGTCGAGAACCTGACGGGCCACAAGTTGCCCACCGGCTATCCGTCGCGGAGGGCGTGGCTCGCGGTCGACGTCACGCACTCGGGCGAACGCGTGTTCTCGTCGGGCCTCTTCGACGAACGTGGTCGGCTCGTCGGCCCGGCGGACGAACTCGCGCTGCCGCATTTCGAGCGCATCGAACGCAGCGACCAAGTGCAGGTCTACGAGTCGGTCGCTCTCGACGCCCGAGGCAACGTGACGACCACGCTGTCGAGCATGGCGACGCGAGCCAAGGACTCGCGGCTCTTGCCGCGAGGCTGGCGCGCCGACGGTCCGCACGCGGAGGAGACGCGGCCGGTCGGGGTCGAGGATGACGACTTCGTCGCGGGCGGCGACGTCGTGACCTACGCGTGCACGCTGCCCGAATCCGCGCGCGGCGAGCTGCGTGTCGTCGTCAACTTCGTCTACCAGCCGATCCCGCCGGCGTGGGCCGAAGCGCTGCGCACGAGCGCCGCGCCCGAGGCGCAGAGCTTCGTCGAAATGTACGACGCGGCGGATCCGACGCCGGAGACGCTCGCCGTCGCCGTCGAGCTCGTGCCGGCCGAGTGAAGGCGCGCGGCGCCGCTCAGAGCACGAACCGCACGTCGGGGTGTTTGCCGAGCGCGGCGAAGACCGCGAGGCGCTGCTCGTCGTCGACGACGAGCACGTCGAGCTGGAGCGAGCGGTACTTGCCGCCGGAGCTCTGCAGTCCCGCGACGAGCGTGTGCTCGGCCTCGCCGACGATCTCGACCACTGCGGCGCGCATGCGCGCTTCGTCGGAACCGATGATCCGGTACGACCAACGGCACGGGTACTGGATCTCGGGACGCTGACCGTCGAGGAAGGGACCGCCCATGGACGCGGGCGATCCTAACCCAACGCGCCGCGCTCGCGCGAGCCGCGGACGGCGTGACTCGCCCGCTCGAGCGCTCCGCCGCGCGCGAGTGCCGGCGAGCGACGCCGCGTGAAGCGGCGCGTCAGGTCAGCGCGTGGCGACGCCGGTGGGACTCGCGCTCGGCGCGGGCAACGCGCCGACGGCCTCGTGACGCGGGTTCTTGAACGTCTCGTTGAAGTTCCAGTTGTTGCCGTCGGAACACGTGCGGCACGGCGTCAAGTCGCGCAGACATCCGGTGCGCCGGCGCAAGTCCCGTGCGCGCGGCCCGGTGTAGAGAGCGTCGAGCGACTCCACCATGACGCTGCCGAGCACGAGGTCCATGTTCGTGTCGAGGTTGCAGGGACTGACGACGCCGCGCCAATCGATCATCAGGAACCGCATGTCCCACACGTTGCAGCGATTGGCGCGCACCAGCGGGTCGGCGGTCTTGCCGCCGTAGCTCAGCACCTGCTTCGCGAGCACGTAGTCCCGCGGCCCGAGCTTGGGGGTCCAGTACGCGACGAACTTGGCGAGCTCGTCGCCTCGGTTGTGCGAGCTCTTGACGAAGACGAGCCGCGTCGGCCGGTGGTCGGGGCGTGCGAGCCAAGCTTCGACCTTCGCGTTGATCGCGGCCATGCGCTCGCCGTCGGCGACGACGCGGCCGTCGAGGTCGCGCACCTGTCCCGGACGCGCGCGGTCGAAGACCGCGGGCGTGACCGCGTCGAGCGAGAGCCGCACGAGGTCGACTCGCGAGCTCACCCACGCGTCCATCATCTCGCGCGTGAGGAACGAGACGTTCGTGTTGAGGTCGAGCGCGAAACGCCGCTCGCGCAGCGCCTCAAGGTACTCGACGTAGCGCTTGTGGAGCGTCTGCTCGCCGAAGAAGCCGAGTTCGAGCGTGTCGGCGACGCGTTGGCACTCGTCGACGGCGCGCTCGAAGACCTCCGGCGCGAGCATGCCTTGCCGCCGGTCGTACGGCGAGCCGGCAGGCGTCGCGACGTCGCGCCAGGCCTGAGGACAGAACGGGCACGAGAAGTTGCAGACGTTGGTGAACTCGAGGCTCACGCGGAGCCGCTCGTTCGGCGCGTACTCCCGCGACTTCGCGAGCGTCGTGGTCGGCATGCCGCCGGATCGACCGGGACGCCGGACGACCTGAGCGTCCGCGGCCCCGCCCCGCGCAGGGCGCCGCGCCGTTCCCCGTTTCGAGCCGTCCCGACCCGCCGGCGTCACGGATCCCGCGGTGCCGAACCGAAAGACGGTGCGCCGAACACCCGTTCGCGCGTTCCGTCCGACCGTCCCCGCCGCACCGCGGCTCGTTCCCGTTCGGCCCACCGAGAGGAGCTTCGTCCCGTGAAGATCGCCGTGCTCGTCGCCACGCACCGCCGCCCCGACCGCCTCGATGCGCTCGCGGAGAAGCTGCCGATCGCCCTGACGCTCGACTTCGAGCTCTGGGCGATCGAGTCCGGCTCGCGCGCGCCCGGTTCGCGGCACGCGAAGCTGTGGTGCGCCGACGATCGCGGCGAGGCGTTCATGCTGTCGATCGCGTACGCGTCCGCGAAAGCCGTCGCACGGCCCGACGTGTGGGTCGTGCTGTCGTCGACGAGCGACCTCGACGGTCGCTTCCGAGAGGTCGACGTCGCGATCGAGAAGCTCCTCGGCGAACCGCGCCACGGCGCCGTGCAACTCTCCGGCGACGTGCGCGTCTACCGCGCCGCCGCGCTCGATGAAACGGGCTTCGTCGACCCGACGCGCGGAACGGACGCCTTCGTCGAGCTCGGACAGCGTTTGGTCACGCGTGGTTTCGCCGTCGCGGACGGCTCGCCTGCCGCGGCGGACGCCAAGGCACCCGCGAGCGCCGAGCGTCCGGACGCGACGACGCACGCGCCTCGTGCGCCGTTTGGGATCGCCACTCGAGCCGCGCGACGCGTGTTCGCGTGGCCCGATTGGAAGGATCAGAACGAGCTCGCGACGCTGCTCGAGAACTTCGGCAAGCCGCTGGTCGGCGCGGACGACGCGTGCCTCTGCCTGCGTCGCGATCCGCGGCTCGATCCGAGCGCTCGGCAAGTGCTCGCTGCCCTCGAAGCGGCGCATGCACGCGTGCTCGGCGAAGCGACCAAACTCGAAGTCGTCATCGTCGACGACGAACTCACGGAACACGATTGGCCGATGCTCGCGGACGCCGTGACGCACGTCGTCGCGTTGCCGTCGTCGCGGGCGGGCGAGCGCGCGACGCTCTACGCGGCGCTCGGACGCAAGGTCGTGCACCGCGCCGAACAGCTCGCGCCGCAGGGTTCGGCCGCGCCGAATGCGCCGGGCTCACCGGGTTCGCCGGGCGCGCCGGCGCTGCCGCAGTATCCGAAAGAAGTGCTCGACCAAGTCGACTGGCGAGTCGTCGACGAGATCAAGGCGCTCCACCCCTGGTTCTTCCCGGTCGTGCTCGGCAACCTGAAAGTCGCCGCGGGAGTCGGCTCGCACCTCGCGACGGACTTCCTCGAGAACCGTGCGAAGTGCCGGAAGATGATGCTCGTCGACGAAGTCGTGCGGCGTTACGACCTGCACGGCAAGTCGGTGCTCGAGCTCGCTTCGAACTGCGGCTACTGGGGCGCCCGCTACGCGGAACACGGCGCGACGCGCGTCGTCGGTCTCGAAGGCCGCGAACAGTGCGTCAAACAGGCCGAGCTCTACTGGCGCGTCAACCGCTTCTTGCCGCGCGGCTCGTACGAATTCCTGCTCGGGAACATCTCGGATCCCGCCGCGTGGGCCGAAGTGCGCCGACGCAGTCCGTTCGACGTCGTGTTGTGCGCGGGCATCCTCTACCACACGCCGAACTACCGCGAGATCCTGCGTTGGGCCGCCGAAGCGACGCGGGATGCGTTGATCGTCGACTCCCGCGTCACCGACGGCGACGAAGCGCCGATCGACGAGCCCGGCGAGCTCTACTTCAACGCGATCCGCGAGACGCGCCGCAAAGTGGTGCCGAACCGCGCGAAGCTGCTGCAAGCGTTGCGCGAGCTCGGGTTCTCGACCGAAGTGCTGCCCGTCGGGTTCAAGGCGCAACTCGGCGTGCAGGACGTCGACGACTACGAAGCGGGCAACGCGATCACCGTGCTCGCGCGCCGCGTCGCGGTGTCGCACAACGTGTCGTCCGCGCTGACCGCGCCTCGACTCGCACGCACCGGCGCGTGAGGCAGGCTCGACGGCGCCGGCGCTCGGGGTTCACTTCACGGCGTCGGCGCTCGGCGCCGGGCGAGCGTGCCGCGGGGCTTCCGACGTCATCAGCAACACGCCGCCGAGGATCAGGCAGAGCGCGAGCGCCTTGCGCCACGTCATCGGTTCGCCGAGCAGCAACCAGCCGAGCAACGCCGCGGTCGCCGGGGCGACCGTGAAGGCGATCGGCTTGATGCGCGACACGTCGTCGAGCGCGAGCGCGGAGTAGAAGCAGATCATCGCGAGCGCGCCGGCGACGAGGCCCGAGCCGACGAGCAGCTTCGCGAGTTCGCCGCCGGTGAGCTCGCGCCACGCCGGCCGCGTTTCCGAACCGAGTACGTGCAGCGCGACCACCCACGCGATCCAGATCACCGGTAGCGCGACCGTCGAGCGCACGGTGATCGCCGACAACGGCCCGATCTTGCCGGTGTGCAGCACCGACTTGGTGCACAACTCGCCGATGCCCCAGCACAGTCCTGCCGCCAACGCCAGAAAGAGTGCGCGCATGCGATTCGCCTCCGTCGACTGCGCGGCAGTCTAGGACGCGCGCGCCGACGTCCGCACGCGTCGAATGGCGTAGCGGCAGGAGAACGGCGCCGCAGCCGCGGCCGCGCCGCCTCACTCCGCGTAGCCGAGGGACTCGAGATGCGCGTTCTCTTCTCGCGACAGGCTGTGCCGCGCGCCGGTCGCTGCGGCACGGGCGGCTTCGTAGTACTCGAAGAGGAACTGCGCGTCGGTCTTGATCCGCGGATGCTGCGCGTGTCGGAGCGGCGAGCTCTCGGCGGGATCGTGCGCCAAGTCGAAGCCGAACACGTTCGAGGACGGAGTCTCGCCGCGTTCGACGATCGTCTTCCAAGCACCGTCGACGAGCCCGAGATCCGGCCGCGGTGCGTTGGTGCGCAGCACGATGCGCCGCGGATCGAGGCTCTCGCCGTGCGTCGGCTCGGCGCGCTGCTCGCGAAGCGCTTCCTCGATCGGTCGGCCGTCGAACTCGGCGCCGCGCGGCACGGCGAGGTCGAGCCACTCGCAGAGCGACGGATGCAGGTCCATCGGCGAGACGGTGCGTTCGATCACTTCGGGTTCGCGTGCCCACGAACGCGGGAACTTGACCACCAGAGGCACCCGCAGCATCTCGCGGTAGAGCGTCGTGTTGTGCCCTTGTTCGCCGTGCTCCCAGAACGCTTCGCCGTGATCGGACGTGACGATCACCAGCGCGTCGTCGTAGAGCTCACGGTCACGCAGTTCGTCGAGGAAGCGCCCGAGCATCCAATCCGCCCACGCGACGTTGCCGTCGTACAGATCGACCACGGCGCGGCGATCGGCGTCGGTGGCCGGGAGTTCTTCGTCGCGCAACGGGCCGAGCACGTCCGACCGAGCGACCACCAGCGGACCGGAGTAGTTCGGATCGACCCAGAGCTCACGGAAACAGCTCGGCGGATCGTAGGGTTCGTGCGGTTCGAGCACGTGCAAGTAGACGAACGGCGGACGAGGATCGGCGGACGCGAGCCAACGCTCGACGTGCGGCGGGAAGTCGGTCGCGTGCGAGAGCCCGAGCGTCACGCCGCCCGCGCCGTCCGGGCGACGGAAGACCTCGACGAACTCCTCGAAGCCCTGATCACAACCGAAGAACGCCGAGCCGTTGAAGTTCGCGACCGCCGCGTGCGTGCGCCATCCCGCGGCGCGCAGCGTCTCGGCGAGCGTCGTTTCGTGGTCGCCGAGCTTCCGGTGCCGGTCGACCAGTCCGTGCCGATCGGGCAGCCGGCCGGTGAGCACGCTCGAGATGCTCGCGAGCGTGTACGGCGCCGGCACCAGCGCGTTGCGGCACGTCAACCCTTCCGCGGCGAGGCGATCGAGGTTCGGCGTGGTGCAGCGCTCGTAGCCCAGGTGCGACACGTGCGCCGCGGACAACGCATCGAAGAGGATCAGGAACACCGGCGGTCGCTCGGTGGCCTCGCGCGCGGGCTCGGACGGCGAACAAGCCGCGAGCCCGAGCAGTGCGAGACCCGCGCAAGCCGCCAAGGTCCGCGGCACGGAGACGAATGAAGCCCGCATCGCGTGGATCGAAGGCGGACGCGACCTCAGCGTTTCGCCGCGGCCTTGCGCCGCGGCGCGGGCTTCGCGAGCGCCTTGGCGGCGGGCTGCGCGCGGAGTTTCGCGACGGGCTTCGGCGGCGTCGCGGACGACTGCGCCGGGCGCTTCGCGACGGACGTCGCGGAGCTTCCGCCCGGTTTCGCCGGCGCTTTCGCGGCGCGCTTGGCACTGGGCGACTTGCCCCGGGGCGACTTGCCCCGGGGCGACTTGCCATTGGGCGACTTGCCCGAAAGGGCGAGCGCCGCTTCGTAGCCCTCGACGTACTTCGCGGCGGTCAGTCGACGGAACGCTTGCGCGAGCACGTCGAGAGCGACGTCGTCGAGCTTCTTGAAGCGCACGCACGCTTTGCCCATGTCGAGCTTGCGGCCAGTCCGCTCCCACGCGGATTGGAACCACCGCGAGAGCTCGGTCTGGCCTTTGGGTCCGCCGTCCGGGCCGACGTAGAGGCCCATCAAGTAGATCGACATGTGCTGCTTTTGCGACGCGAGCCCCGCGAACGGCAGCGGCTGCTTCGGATCGCAGTGGTAACCCGCGGGATACCGCGAGTGCGGCAGGTACCAGCCGATCATCCCGTACTGCATGCCTTCCTCGAACGCGCGGTCGATGTTCGCGTTGACGACGTCGCGGACGGCGGAGATCGCTGCACGGCGGTCGGGGTCGAGCGCCTTCAAGTACTGCTCGACGCTGCTGGCTTTCGATTGCACGGGAGGTCCTTTCGTCCGAGGGTTCGTCGAGCATCGCCGAGCACGCGGCGCGGCGCAACGCCGCGGCCGGGAGGAACCCACGTCACGCCCTGCGCACGCCGCGTTCGCACGCCAGGATCGCACGCCAGGATCGCACGCCGGATTCGCGCCCCTGCATGACGCTCTGGCGTGACGCGCCAGGCAGACTCGTCGGTGTTACGCGTCGAGGCCGGCGCTCCGCCGACCACTCGCCGACCACTCGCCGAGCACGGCGTCCGAGCGCTAGCATCGCGCCGCGCGTGCGAGGCGCACGTGAACCGCCTGGTTCGCCGACTCGCGCGTCCGTCCCCCAACCGTTCGAGGAACCATGGCCCGTTACGTCGACGGATTCGTCCTGACCGTCCCGAAGAAGAAGCTCGCCGCCTACAAGAAGCTCGCGCTGGGTGCGAGCAAGATCTGGATGGAGCACGGTGCGCTCGAGTACCGCGAGTGCGTCGGCGAGGACCTCGCTTCGCCGTTCGGCGTGCCGTTCCCGAAGCTCGCGAAGGCGAAGTCGACCGACGTCGTCTTCTTCTCCTGGATCCTCTACAAGTCGCGCAAGCATCGCGACCAAGTCAACAAGCGCGTGATGGCCGACAAGCGGATTCACGAGATGTGCAAGCCGAACGAGATGCCGTTCGACATGAAGCACATGAGCATGGGCGGCTTCGAAGTGCTCGTCGAAGCGTGACGCAACCGCCGCCGCGCGCCGCGGTCCACGCACTGATCCCCTACGCACACGTCGCCGACGTCGAACGCTCGCTCGGGTTCTACGAGCGCTTGGGCTTCGCGCGCGGCGACTTGGTGGTCGGCAGCCAAGGCCGGCCCGTGTGGGGTTCGTTGCACCGCGGCGCGGCGCGGCTCTTCGTCGCGCTCGCGTCTGGCCCGATCGACCCGGAGATCCAGGCGGTGCTCTTCTACCTGCACTGCGACGACGTGCGTGCCTTGCGCGAGCACTTGCTCGCAACCGGCTCGCTCGACGCCGGTGACTTCGCGGTGCACGTCACCCATGGACCGTACGAACGGGCGCAAGCACTGCGCTCGCCGACCGGCGCGGTGTTCACGGTCGTCGAGCGCCCGTACATGCAGGGCGGCGAGCTGCGCGTGCACGACCCCGACGGCTACTGCCTCCTGATCGGCCAGCCTGGGCCGTGACGCTCGTTCCGCCGCGGACGTGGCTCGAGCGCGCATTGACGGGCCCACGTCGCGGCCGCACGATGCGCCGGTGTCGAACGAGATCGCTCGCACGGCGGTCGCCGCCGAATGGGACGCCGGGAACCAAGGCTGCGGCGAGCTCGTGCTCGAGCTGCGCAACCGGATCCGCGCTCTGCCGCCGGGCGCACTCCTGCGGCTCGTCGCGCGCGATCCCGGCGTGCCCGCCGACCTGCCCGCGTGGTGCGGGCTCACCGGCCACGCGCTGATCGCCGCCGAGCCGCCGTACTTCCTCCTCCGACGAAAGCACGACTGACCATGGGCAAGTTCTGTGTCTCCCTCACCTGCGCGAAGGACAACCCCGACAAAGCGACCGTCGCTTTCGTCGTCGCGAACGCGGCGGTCGGCTCCGAGCAGGAGACGCTGGTGTTCCTGAGCATCGAAGGCGTGCGGCTCGCGACGCCGGGCTACGCCGACGCGATCAAGGAAGAAGGCTTCGCGCCGCTCGCCGAGCTGATGGCGAAGTTCGCGGCGGCCGGCGGGAAGATCTACGTCTGCTCGCCGTGCTTCAAGAAGCGCGGGCTCGACGAGACGAAGCTCGTGCCGGGCGCGACGATCGTCGGCGGCGCGAAGCTCGTCGAGTTCCTCGCGGGCGGCACGCCGAGCGTTTCGTACTGAGATGCCGACCGGGGCGCCCGGCGCGAACGAGCCCGCGTACGCGCCGAAACTCTCGTTCGACGGCGGCGAGCTCGACTGCGGCGGCGGCCTGTTGCTCCTGATCCGCCAACACATCGATCGCCTCGAGCCCGGCGAGCTGCTCGAGATCCGCTCGCGCGAGCTCTCGGTCGGCGAGGACCTGCCCGCGTGGTGCCGGTTGACCGCGAACGAGCTCGTGAGCCACGTGCGGAGCGAGAAGGAGCACCGTTTCCTCGTCGCGAAAGGCGCCTTCGATCCCGCGAAAGCGACGCTCGCGCCCAGCGCGACGAACCCGGCCGAGCGCGCGACCGCCGCCGCACGCGAGTCGACGCCGCAGCATGCACGGATCGCGTCGCATGCGCCTGGCACATCGCACACGCCGGGCACGCCGCATGCACCGGGCGCCGGGGCCGCGGCGCGCGAGCTCGCGCCCGTATTCGTGCCGGCGAGTCTGCCGCCGCCCGCGCCGGCGCCGACGCTCGCCCCGCTCGCCGTGTTGGGCATCGGCTCGTGGCCGCGGCCCGCGTGGCTCGTCGAAGCGCTCCATCGCCGCCTCGAAGGCAAACTCGACGAAGCGACGTTCGAGAGCTACGCCGACGACGCCGTGCGCCTCGCCGTCGCCGCGCAACTGCGCGCCGGCGTCGACGTCGTCACCGACGGCGAACAACGCCGCGACAGCTACGCGAGTTTCGTCGCCGGAAGACTCGCCAACTGCCAACTCGTGCCGATCGGCGACCTCGCGAGCTACGTCGCCGATCCGGAGGAGTTCGCGCGCGAGCTCGCGGCGCTCGACGTGCCGCCGACCGTGCGCCATCCGGCCGTGTTCGGTCCGCTCGCGCGCACGCGGCCGATCGCCGGCGACGAAGCGCGCTTCGTGCGCACGCTGACCGACCGACCGATCAAGGTCGCGTTGCCCGGACCGTATCTCCTGACGCGGACGATGTGGCTCGAGTGCGTGTCCGACCGTGCGTACGCCGACCGCGAAGCGCTCGCCCGCGACGTCGTGCGCGTGCTGCGCGAGGAGCTCGCGCACTTGCTCGCCGACGGCGTCGCGCTGGTGCAGTTCGACGAGCCGGTGCTCAGCGAAGTGGTCTTCGGGCGAGCGCGGCAGAATCGCTCGTTCATGTGCGGCGCGCTCGGCGAGAAGCTCGACGTCGCGCCCGAGCTCGCGTTCGCGGCGAGGCTCTTGGACGAACTCGGCGCCGGCTTCCCGAGCGAACGCTTGGCGCTGCACGTGTGCCGCGGCAATTGGTCGCCGGACGAGAGCGTCGCGCTCTCCGGCGGCTACGAGCCGCTGCTCGAGCTCCTTTCCGGCGTGCCGATGCGCACGCTCTTCCTCGAGCTCTGCACACCGCGAGCCGGCGACGCGCGCGTGCTCGCGTCGCTGCCGGCGACGAAACGCATCGGCGTCGGCGTGGTCAACCAGAAACGGCCCGAGGTCGAGTCGGTCGACGCGATCTGCGCGCACGCCGAACGCCTGCTCGAACTCGTCGGGCCGACGCGCGTGCTGCTGAACCCCGACTGCGGTTTCGCGACGTTCGCCGACAACCCGCTCGCGTCGAGCGCGACGGCGGAAGCGAAGCTCGCCGCGATCGCCGCCGCCGCGCGCGAACTGCGCCGGCGTCACGGGCTCGGCTGACGAAACGGCGCGCGCGGCCGACTCGCATGCGACGAGCGGCCGCGCGGCGACGAGCGACGTTCGGTCAAGGTCCGATCGTCAGGGAAAGGCCGTTCGAGAGGCTCGTGGTGAACGGGTCGTTCGGGTCGCGCGCCCACCACTGCAGACGCACCGTCGCTCCGACGACGAGGTTCGGATCGCTGCCGCTCTGCACGAGGGCGTTGAGGTCGAATTGGTACGTGCCCGTGCAGTCCGAGCCCGACGGACTGCCGCCCGAGTTCTGCACGTTGGTGCGCGTGATCGGCGACTTGACGCACAAGAACCCGCCTTGGAACGCGGCACCGAGCGGCTGCTGACCATAGAAGAGCAGGCCGTTCTTCTTGTTCAGGAACGCGCTGCCCGTGATCCGGCAGGAGCTCGCGCTCGACGCGCTCGGGCAACCTTCGAAGCCGATCTTCGGCTGGCACCCGAGACTGTTCGTCTTCGACGTGCAGTACACGGTCGCGTTCGCGGCCGGGCACGGAAGCTCGTACTGCAGGTGATCGACTTCGATCCCGCCGCTCGAATTGGTGATGCGCAGCTCGGAGATCCCTCCGGCGAACTCGACGCCGTAGAAACGATCCTCGTCCGTCGTGCCGAAGTTCGTGCCGTCGCCTTGGTTCGTCGCGACCACGGTGCCGAGCGAGGTGCCGAGCGCGTCGAACGCCTCGAACGTCACCGTCGTCCCGAAGCCGCCGTCGGTCCACACGAGCCCGGCACGCGTCGGCAGGCCTCCCAGCGCCCCGGCGTCGAACAGGAAGCGGACCAGCGGGAAGCCAGACCCGCCGTAGAACGAATCGCAGGTGCCGCACGGACCGTTTCCGAGCACCCCGTCGTCGGCGTCGACCGAGTCGATGATGGTGCCGCTGTACTGCGTCGACGCGACGTAGCCGTTGGACGGGCTGACGCCGGGCGCGTCGAGCACTCCGTCCTCGAAGTCCTCGACGAAGAAGGCGCCCGAGCCGAGAGGGAACGGGCTGTCGGCGGTGCTCGCGTACGGCAACGGGCCGTGGAAGGTCTGTGCGAAGGCCGGGCCGCCGACGGCGGCGAGCACGACGGTGGTCAAGGCTGCACGAAGTTCGAAACGCATGAGGCGGACTCCTGTTCGGGGTGGAGCCCTCCTGATGCGCAAACACGCCCGGTCGTTACCGGACTCCGCGGATTCCGCGCGCGGGCGTCAGGCGAAGTCGGGCCAGAGCGAGCGGTCGAGTTCGGGCAGGAGCGCGCAGAGCTGCTCGACGTCGCCCTCGAACTGCTCCGCCAGACGCGCACGCGCCGCGGCGTCCGGCGACGCGAGCTGGTGGCGTTCCTGGTTCACCGGACTCACGAGATCGGTCGGCACGAAACTCTCGTCGATGCCGAAGAACCGGTAGGTCCGAGCGAGCTCGCCGCGTGGATCGGCGCAACACCGCTCGTACTGCAGCACGAGCAGCTTCTCGCGCGGCCAACGTTTGAGCGCCGCGCGGAACCCGTCGGCGAGTCGACACGCGGTCGTCGCTTCGTCCCAGAGCGAGAACGTGCGGGTCACGCGCGAACGTTCCTCGTCGAGGCCGAGCCAACGCAGGCGGCGGCGCAGGAACATGTCGTAGTTCGAGACGAACCGATCGACCGGATTGCGCACGATCGCGAAGAGCTTCGTCTCCGGCGCCGCACGCCACAGGTGCTGCATCGCGAGCGGGTGATACACGTAGTTGAACGTGCCGTCGCCGCAGATCGCGCCGCGCGGCGCCGCGAACGCTTCGCGGTACGTCGCGATCGCGCGCTCGTCGGGCCCGTCCCAACCGAAGTGCGCGAAGTAGTGCAGCTCCTTCTGGTCGAGTCGGTTCGGCACGACCTGCGGATGCGCTTCGATCAGGTTCCACCACCACGTCGAGCCCGCTCGCCCGCAACCGATCGCGACGAAGTCCGGCGGGCCGACGCGCCAGTCGGCGGGCACGGGCTTCAGGTCCGAGCGCTCGAACGGCCGCAGGAGCCCGGGCAACATGCGCGGCAACGGACGAGCGACGGTCGCGGACGATTTCGTCATGGCGGGGACTCCGGAGTTCCTGGATGAGGCCGCGTCTTCGATCGGATGCAAGCTGGCGCGCGTTGAGCGCGGCTCGTCGCGCGTCCCCTCACCTCCCGGAACCGGCACGCGCCCATCGAGCGAGGCCGTCGCCCCGTTACGAGCCCGTCGAGTGCCCAGACCGGCCGTCCCGCGCGACGGTCTCGCGCCGCGGCCGCAATGCCGGTTGGCGGGGCGAAGCGCCGGGTTTTCGTGATCCAACGGCCGAGCCCGCTGCCGCGGGCGCGCGGACGATTCGACCGAAAGCCTGCGTCCCTTCTCGGAGCGCTCCGTCTCCTCCGCGGCCCCAACGAGGGCACACCGACACGATCCGAGACTCCGAACCTCCGAAAGGACGACGCCATGCAATCGCTCTCCGGTCCGATCCTGCTCCTCTGCACCGCCTGCAACGCGCTCCCGTACGGCGCGCCGCAACCGACCGTCACGCCCCACGGCGCGAGCGCGTGTTGCGAACCCGGCTGCTGCGGCGGCGATCCGAACTGCTGCGCCCCGGCGCTGCGGACGCCGGATGCGCGCACGGACCACGCCTCCGACGCGAACCGCGAGCCGGCGAGCACCGCCGCTCCGGAAGTCACCGCCGGTGGCCGCGTCGCGACGTCGGCGCCCGCCGGCACGAACCAGGGTGCCAAAGGCGCGTGCTGCGAGCCCGCCGGCGGATGCTGTGGGACCAGCTCGGTCGCGCGACGATAGGATCGCCAGCGATGGAACTCGTAGCCGACGACTTCCTCACGCGCCTGTCGGGCTGGGTCCGACGGCGCGTGCCGTCGTCCGCCGACGCGGACGACGTGGTGCAGACCGTGCTCCTGCGATACATCGAGACTCGAGAAAAGCGCGAGCTCGCGTCGCCCCACGCGTGGCTGCGCGCCGCGGCGCGTCACGCGATCGCGGACTTGCATCGAGCTCGCTCGCGGAATCGAGCGCACTCGGGAAACGGCTCGGGCGCCGACGAACCCGAATCGGTCGACGCCGCGCGCGACGCGAAGGCCGACGACGACGGCGAACAAGGCGACCGCGCCGAAGCCGCCGCGTGCCTCGCGCCGTTGCTCGCGACGTTGCCGACGGACGAACAGCGGCTGCTCACGCGTGTCGACGTCGAAGGCGAGTCGCAGACGGCGCTCGCACGCGAGCTCGGGCTTTCGAAGTCGGGTCTGAAGTCCCGCGTGCAACGCGCTCGCGCGAAGCTCCGCGAAGCACTGCTCGCGCGCTGCATCGTCGAACGCGACCGCTCGGGCCGCCCGTTCGGCGGTGCGAGTTGCCGCAACGACACCGCGGCTCGCGACTGCGGCTGTACGCCAAGCTCACCAGCGCAGGCGCTGAGCTGACCCGCGCACGCGCCGGGTTGATCGGCACACGCCGGGCTGATCGGCACACGCCGATCGAGCAGCGCCCACGGCCCGACGCGCCAGGACTACAGCGGAATGTTCCCGTGCTTGCGCAGCGGGCGTTCCTCGTGCTTCGTCTTCAGGAGCTCGAGCGAACGGATCAGCATCGGGCGCGTCTTGTGTGCTTCGATCACGTCGTCGATGAAGCCGCGCGCGGCCGCCTTGTACGGATTGTTGAACGTCGCTTCGTATTCGGCGGTCTTCTCGAGCTCGAACGCCTTCGGATCGGCGGCCTTCTCGATCTCGCGGCGTTGCAGGATCTTCGTCGCGCCCGCGGCCCCCATCACGGCGATCTGCGCGTTCGGCCACGCGAGGTTGACGTCGCCGCGGATGTGCTTCGAGCTCATGACGTCGTACGCGCCGCCGTAGGCCTTGCGCGTGATGACGGTCAGCTTCGGCACGGTCGCTTCGCAGTACGCGTAGAGCAGCTTCGCGCCGTGACGGATGATGCCGCCGTATTCCTGCGCGGTACCGGGCAAGAACCCGGGCACGTCCTCGAACGTCACGAGCGGGATGTTGAACGCGTCGCAGAAGCGGATGAAGCGAGCGCCCTTCGTCGACGCGTCGATGTCGAGGCAACCGGCGAGCACCGCCGGCTGGTTCGCGACGACGCCGACGACGCGGCCGCCGAGCCGCGCGAAACCGGTGATGATGTTGCGCGCGAAGTCCGCCTGGACGTCGACGAACGAGTCGCGGTCGACGACGCGCGTGATCACCGTGTGCATGTCGTACGGCTTCTGCGGATCCTCGGGCACCAGCGCGTCGAGCTCCGGATCCTGGCGGTCGTGCGGATCGTCGGTCGGCACGTAGGGCGCGTCTTCCGCGTTGTTGAGCGGCAGGTACGAGAACACCTTGCGCAGGAGCGCGAGGCAGCTCTTGCCGTCGATCGAACGGAAGTGCGAGACGCCCGAGCGCGAGCAGTGCACTTCGGAGCCGCCGAGCTCCTCGCTCGTGACTTCTTCGTGCGTCACGGTCTTCACCACGTCCGGGCCCGTGATGTGCATGTAGCTCGTCGTGTCGACCATGAAGATGAAGTCGGTGATCGCCGGCGAGTACACGGCGCCGCCCGCGCACGGCCCCATGATCGCGGAGAGCTGCGGCACGACGCCCGACGCGCGCGTGTTGCGCCAGAAGATCTCCGCGTAGCCGCCGAGCGAGGCGACGCCTTCCTGGATGCGCGCGCCGCCGGAATCGTTGAGGCCGATGATCGGCACGCCGACCTTCAGCGCCATGTCCATGACCTTGCAGATCTTCTCGGCGTGCGTCTCGCTCAGCGAGCCACCGAAGACCGTGAAGTCCTGGCTGAAGACGTACACCGGCCGCCCGTCGATCAGGCCGTGACCCGTGACGACACCGTCGCCGAGCACGAGCTGGTCCTGCATCCCGAAATCCGTGCAGCGGTGCGTCACGAACCGGTCGAGTTCGACGAAGGACCCTTCGTCGAGCAGGAGGTCGAGGCGCTCGCGCGCGGTCAGCTTGCCCTTCTTGTGCTGTTGGGCGATGCGTTCGGGACCACCGCCGACGAGCGTTTGCTCGCGCATGCGGTGCAGACGTTGGAGCGGAGTTTCTTGGGTCACGGCGGGATCCTCGGATCGAGCGTGGCGAGCGGGGCTGGTGGTGCGGAAGAAGTCGCGGACTCTACCACTTCGGATCTCCGTCTTCGCGTCGGACGCTCGGCGTACATGCGTGCGAAAGCGTGGGCATGCGGAGGCTCTTTGGCGAATCGAGCGCCTCGACCATTGACGAGACGTGCGCGCTTCGTTCAGCGAGAGCGCTGATCCGCGCCGAGCTCGCGCGCGCGGCCTCGCCGCAGCGTGCGGCGCACGAGCGCTCACTTCTCTGCGTCGAGTTTCTCGGCGAGCGCGGCGAGCCGCTCCGCGAAGCGCCGCGTGTCGGGATGCTCCGCGAGCCCCACTTCGAGCATCTCGGCGTGCGCACGCTCGACCGCGTCGTGAGCGGCGCGGAGCTCGCGTTGCGCTTCGAGCGTGACGCCGAGGTTGTAACGCGCCTTCGCCTTCGACGCGTGCGGGCCAGGGTAGAGCCGCTCGTACTCGGCGAGCGCGGCTTCGCCGTCGGCGCGCGCGCCGGCGAGATCGCCGAGCGCGCGTTTCGCGAGGCTGCGGTTGTTGAGCACCGTCGGCACGTACGTCGCGTTCGCGTCGGGCAGCGAGCGCAGCAGCGCGAGCGCTGCGTCGGACTCCGCGACTGCGTCCGCGGCTCGCCCGAGATCTGCAAGCAACTGCGAACGATTGATGCGCGCGACGGCGAGCGAGGCTGCGTAAGGCTCGCCGAGGGAGAGATAACCTTCGATCGCCGCGGCGAGCTCCGGCTCCGCGTCCGCGGGCTTGCCGCGTTGGATCAAGAGCACCGCCAGGTTGTTGCGCGCGACGGCGACCGCCGCGGCGACGCGCGGCTTTGCGGCGAGATAGATCGCGAGCGCCTCGCGGAAGAGGACTTCCGCTTCGTCGAAGCGCGCCTGCTGCTGCAACGCCGTCGCGAGGTTGCTCTTGATGCGGCCTTCCCAACCGGCGAGCGCGTGCGCACCGTCGACTTCGATCGCGTCGGCTCGGCGCAGCACCTCGATCGCGCGGTCGAGCTTGCCGACGGACGTCAGCGCCTCGCCGCCGAACATCAGGAGTCGCTGCACGAAGTCGGGCGCGTACGGTTGGCGGTCGAGCTCCTCCAACGCGCCGTCGATCCACGTCGCGAGCTCGAACGGCCGGCCGCGCAGGCGCTCCGGCGTCGCCGCGAGCACCATGTTGAAGAGGAAGTCCGCGGCGGCGTCCGAGTCGACTCGCGCAGCGTGCTCGCGGTCGAGCGATTCGGCGAGTTCGTCGGCGTGCTGCTTCTGTTGGAAGTAGAGCGCGAGCGGCACGCCGACGAGGAGCAGGAGGCCGAGCCCACTCGCGGTCGTGAGCGTCGGGTGCCGGCGCACCCAACGCGCGAACGACACCCAACCGCTCGGCGGACGCGCAAGCACCGGGCGGCCGGCGAGCGCGTGCTCGAGATCGCGTGCGAAGAGCGTCGCGTCCGGATAACGCCGCGCGGGCTCACGATCGGTCGCGACGCGCACGACGGCGTCGACGTCGCGCGGCACGCGTGGATTGCGCTCGACCAACGGCCGCGCGTCGCCGTGTTCGATCGCCGCGCGCAACGCCGACGCATCGCGGCCTTGGAAACGCGGTTCGAGCGCGAGCAGCTCGTGCAGCGTCACGCCGAGCCCGTACACGTCCGCGCGCGGATCGACGCGCTCGCCGCGCACCTGTTCCGGCGCCATGTAGAGCGGCGTGCCCGGCTGCGTGCCGGTCCGCGTCATGCGCACGTCGTCGGCGACGCTCGCGAGGCCGAAGTCGAGCAGCCGCGCGCGGCCGTCGGCCGTGACGAGCACGTTGGAGGGTTTGACGTCGCGGTGCACGAGCCCGTGCGAGTGCGCGTGCGCGAGCGCAGCGGCGACGTCGCGCGCGAGCGCGAGGCACGCCGCCACCCACGTGCCGGCGAAGATCGACCCTTCGCGGAGTTCGACCGCGAAACCGCGGCGCTCGAGAGCGTCGGCGAGGTCCTTGCCCGAAAGCGACCCGGGCTCGCGGCCTCCGAGCATCGCGAGCACGTCGCCGAGCGAACAGCCGTCGACGAGCTCCATCGCGAAGTACGGCAGTCCACGCTCCTCGCCGACGGCGAACACCGGGACGATGCCGGGATGCTTGAGCTTTGCGATCGCTTCGACTTCGCGGCGGAAACGCTCGCGCGTGCCGCCGAAGAACACGAGCTCGGGCCGCACGAGCTTGAGCGCGACTTCGCGGCCGAGCGACGTTTGCTCCGCGCGGTAGACGACGCCCATGCCGCCGGCGCCGAGACGTTCGATCAGCCGGAACTCGCCCAAGCGCTCGGGCACGCCGTCGCCGAGAGGCTGTTCGCCGCCGGACGCGCTCGAACCGGCGTCGATCGCGCGCACGCCGAGCCCCGCGAGCACCGCGAGTCGGCGGCGCAATTCCTCCGCGTGCTCGGGATGTTCGCGCGAGAGCCGCTCGACGACCGACGCGCGTTCCGCCGGCGCCGCGTCGAGGCAACGCGCCATCAACTCTTCGACGGGGTCGTCGACGTCCGGCCCGCCGGCGGACCCGCGTGGCTGCTCGTCGGGCTCGTCGGCGGCGCCCGGACCGCGGGAAGTCGCTTGGGGCATGCGCGAGCGCAGAGTCTAGCAGGCCGCACGCGTGCGGCGCCCGGTTCCGCGCGGTCAGTCGTCGAGCTTCACTTCGCGCAGGTAGCCGCTCTCGACTTCGTAGACGAAGCCGCGGATCGAGTCGCGATGCGGCAGGAACGGTGAGCGCTGCAGCCGGCGGATCGACTGGCGCACGTCGGCGTACGGGTCGCTGAACGACTCGAGCGCGAACCACGGACGCATCCCGGTGTCGAGCTCGAGCTCGTGACGCATCTGGTCCTCGCTGATCTTGGTGAGGCCACAGTCCGTGTGGTGCACGAGCACGATCTCGCGCGTGCCCATCAAGCGCTGCGAAAGCAAGAGCGAGCGCACGACGTCGTCGGTCACCACGCCGCCCGCGTTGCGGATGATGTGCGCTTCGCCGGACTTGAGCCCGAGAATGCGGAAGATCGGCATGCGCGAGTCCATGCACGCGACGACGGCGACGTGCCGCGACGGCCGCAGCGGCAGCGGACCGGCGAACTCGCGTTGGACGTAGTCGCGGTTCTTCGAAAGGAAGTCGTCGGTGTGCCCCATCGGGTCCTCGCGGTCAGCCATGGAAACCCGAGCCGTGCTCCGCGCGAGCGTCCAAGCCGCGCGGCTCTTCCACGAGCTCCATCAGGACTCCACCGGTCGCCGCCGGGTGCACGAACGCGATCCGCGTGTGGTGCGCGCCGGGCCGCGGGGCCTGGTCGATCAGGCGCACGTTCGCCGCCTTCAAGCGCTCGAGCGCCGCCGCGACGTCGTCGACCTTCCACGCGACGTGGTGCAACCCGCCACCGCGCTTCTGGAGGAAGCCCGTGATCGGTGAATCGGCGGACGCGGGCTCGACGAGCTCGATGCGTTGCGCGCCGGCGTAGAGCACGAGCACGTTCACTTTCTGGTCGGGCACGAACTCGATCGGGCTCGACGCGAGGCCGAGCGCCTGCTCGTACGCGCCGCGGGTCTTCTCGAGCGACTCGACGGCGATCGCGACGTGGTGCAGGCCCTTCACGACGGGCGCGAGGGCGGCGGGAGGCGTTTGCATCCCGCGATTCTAGTCCGCGCGTGCGGGCGAGCGCACGCGCCGGGCGGGCGTGGCCTGGCGCACGGACACGCCGCGGCCGGTCAGCCTGCGTGGCGGTCCGGAGAACGTTGAGATAGATAAGGACCAATCTTCCGCAACTTCAGCGCGCTTCGGGAGGCAGACGCCATCGGAATGGCCTTCTCCTGCCCCTCGGTTCGCCACCAAGAAAGCTCCAAGTCCATGCCGACTCGCTTCGCTCGCTCGTTCGTACGAATCGCCGGTCTCGCCGCCGTCGGCGCCACGCCCTGCCTTGCCCAGACCACCCAACGAGTCGACGTCGACTCGAGTGGTCAAGTCTTCCTCACTGGAGTGTCCAGCGCCCGACATGCGGTGAGCGCGGACGGTCGCTACACGACCTTCGACGTCACGCTCTTCACCCAGCAACCGCCGACGTCGTTCTCGCACGTGGCTCGGCACGACCGTGTGACGGGACTCACCTCGATCCTGAGCGTCGCGCCGAACGGCGAGTTCGGGAACAGCTACTCGGCGCAGCCCCATTCGACTCCGGACGGCCGCTACGTCGTCTTCCAGTCCTACGCGACCAACCTGGTCGCCGGTCTGGGCGGCAATGCGCCGCGGATCCTCGTTCGTGACACGGTGCTCGGCGTCACGACGTGGGACAACCCTTCGGTCAGCGGTGGCACGTCGAACGGCAACCACGAGTTCCCGCGGATCACGCCGGACGGCCGCTGGATCGTCTTCCAGTCGAACGGCGGCGACCTGATCCACGGCGACAACAACGGGCACTACGACGTGTTCGTCCGCGACCGTCAGTTCGGGACGACCGTCCGCGCGAGCGACGCGCTCACCGGCGACGGCAACGCGCAGAGCTACGAGGGCTCGATCAGCGACGACGGCCGCTACGTGTGCTTCGGCTCCTTCGCTTCGAACCTCGTCGCGGGCGACACCAATGACGACGCGGACGTGTTCGTGCGCGACCTCGTCGCGGGCACCACGAGTCGCGTCGGACTCGATGCGAACGGCGCGCAGTTGGCCTTTGGCGCCTGGGCTCCGCGCCTCAGCGGCGACGGCCGGTACGTGGCGTTCGTCACCGACGACCCGACGGCCGTGCCCGGCGACCCGTTGCTGTTCGTGGACGTGATCCTGCGCGACCTGTCGACCGGTACGAACGAGCTCGTCTCGGGGACTTGGAACGGAGCCTTCGGCGACGGCTCCGTGTCCGAGCCGATCGAGCTGTCGCCGGACGGCCGTTTCGTCGCGTTCTCGAGCCCCGCGACCAACCTGGTGCCGGGCGACACCAACGGCGTCATCGACGTGTTCTTGCGCGACCGACAGCTCGGATCCACCGAACGCATCAACGTGACGACCTCGGGGCAGCAGGTGCCGCCGACGTTCCTGAACGACTGGCACGAGCTCTCGCTCTCGCCGGACGGACGCTTCGTCAGCTTCTCCGAGTGGGGCCACCTCGCCGTCGGCATCGATTCCGGATCCAACGATCTCTACCTGCGCGATCGCGGCGGCGTCGGGACGACGCTCGAGACGTACTGCACGGCGAAGGTCAACAGCTCTGGCTGCACCCCGGTCGCCGGCGCGACCGGACTCCCGAGCGCGTCCGGGGCCACGGCGTTCACGCTGACGGCGAGCCGCGTGCTCCCGAACAAGCTCGGCATCTTCTTCTGGGGCGCGAACTCGGCCGCGATTCCGTTCGGCGGCGGCACGTTGTGCGTCGCGCCGCCGGTCGTGCGTCTACCGCCGCAGAACTCCGGCGGTTCCACGACGTCGGCGTGCTCGGGCGGCTACTTCTTCCCGTTCACCGCGAGCTACGCGAGTGCGCACGGACTCGGCGCCGGCTCGACCGTGCACGGCCAGTTCTGGTCGCGCGACCCGAGCTTCGATCCGCCGAACAACATCGGCCTGACCGACGCGGTGCGTTTCACTCTGGGACTCTGAGCCGATCGCGTCGGCGAGCCGCCGCGCGCGAACCGGGAGCTTCGTCCCGGCTCGCGCGCCGCGGGGAACTCACGGACAGACGCGGAAGCGCACCGCGTCGCTCAGACCCGTCGTGAACGGATCCTGCGGATCGCGGTACCAGGCCTGCGCGCACGCGATGGCGCCGACGACCAGCGCGGGATCGACTCCCGACTGGATCACGGCATTGAAGTCGACGTGCAGCGATCCGGAACAATCGTTCGGCGGAGGATTGCCGCCGGAGTTCTGCACGTCGAGCCGCTTCTGCGGTCCCTTCACGCACAACGTGCCACCTTGGAATGGCGCGCCGAGTGGGCCGTTCGTCCCGTAGAAGAAGAGCCCGTTCTTGTTGTTGATCACGTTGCGCGCGAAGAGGTCGAACGAGCTCGCGCTCGACGCGCTCGCGTGTCCCACCGTCTCGACGAACGGCGTGCAGCCGAGACTGTTGACCTTCGCCGTGCAGTAGACGACCGGAGCGCAATGATCGAACGGATACGCGCCCATGTCGGCGCGAGTCGCGTCGGGGTCGAGCGGCGAGCTCGGATCGCCCGAGTCGACGCACGGCGACACGGCGAGCAAGTGCAGGTCGCCGCTCGCCGCACCGACGAACTGCGGATCGAGGTCGAGGTTGCCGTGCGTGCCGGACAACGATCCGGTGCCGTCGGAGTAGACGAGCGTGCCCGTCGTGAACCCGACGAAGTTCGCGCCGTTCCCCCACCCTATCGAGTCGCGCACGACGCCCACGTGGCCCGCGCCGCGGCGGAACCCGTTGCCGTTCGCGACGGCGCTCGCTTGGCGCACGTCGAGGACGCCGCCGAGCTCGATGCCGTCGCTCGCGTTGCCGAACGCGGCGACGCGCTCGACCGGGCTCACGGCGGCGGTGAGCACGAAGCCGTCGCCGAGCCCGTGCTCGACGCGCGCGCCCGACGGCGAACACACCGCCGATTCGCTCGTGATGCCCGCATGCCAACCGTAGCCCGGGTAACGCACGACGAGGCCGGCGAGCGCGCTCGGATCGACGCTCGGGTACACGTGCACGCCGTACCACCAGCCGGCCGCGGGCGACGAACTCGCCCCGTCGCCGTTGGTGTCGCCGGCGATCGTGTCGTCGCGCAGGTCGGTGAACGTGACCGGCTCCGCGGCGCTCGTGACGACGAGTCCGCCTTGGAGCGACGCGATCAGACCTTGGTCGAACTTGAATGCGACACCGGGCTCGAGCACGAGCGTCTGCCCCGCCGCCACGGAGAGGTGCGTCGAGAACACGAGCGCGCCTTCGAGCAGGTTCGGCGGCGCGATCGTCAACGCGGGACCTTGGAAGCCGCCGTTCGTCACTCGCATGAAGTCGCCGCCGTTCCCCGACGCGACGTTCGAGTCGAAGCCCGGGACGGCACCGAGCGGCACGCGGTCGACCGCGCGTCCGAGGTTCGCGACGAACGCGCAGTGCGAGACCCGCGCGCCGACCGTCGCACCGACGAGATCGAGGCCCGCGGCGTGGCCGTCGCGGATCGTGACGTGGTCGAGTAGCGCGTCCGCGCCGTCGAGCGTGATGCCCGCCTCGAAGTTGTAGCCCGCGTAACGCACCTCGGTGCGGGCGAGCGTGCTCGCGTCCGCGCCGTCGTAGAGGAACGTGCCGTACCACCAACCGTCGTTCGGCGAACTCGCGCTGCCGTCGCCGTTCGTGTCGCCCGCGATCGTGTCGTCGCGCCAGTCGGTGAAGACCACCGGCTCGAGCTCGGTGCCGAGCGTCGTCAACGTGCCGTCGACTTGCACGGCATAGGGAGCGCGGAACTTGAACACGACGCCCGCGTCGAGGATCAGTGACTGCCCGGCGCCGACGGCGACGTGCGTGTCGATCACGAACGCCTGATTCGTCTGCATCGACGCATCGAGCGCGAGCGTGGCGCCCGCGAAGCCGCCGACGGTGACCCTCGCGAAGTTCCCGCCATTGCCCGTCGCGGAGTTGCCTCCGAGTCCAGGCAGCGCCGCGAGCGGCAGTCGGTCGAGCGCGACGCCTTGATTGGCGACGAAGTTCGAGTCCCGCACGCTCGCACCGACCGACTGGCCGGCGAAGTCGACGCCGGCGGCGTATCCGTCGCGCACGAGCACGTGGTCGAGCTCGACCACCGCGTCGTCGAGCAGCACGCCGGCGTTCCAGCCGTATCCGGGATAGCGGACCTCCGTGTGTTGCAGCCGACTCGAACTCGAATCGACGAAGAACTGCAGGCCGTACCACCAACCCGGAGCAGGCGAACTCGCTCCACCGTCTCCGTTGGTGTCGCCGGCGATCGAATCGTCGCGCACGTCGGTGAACACGACCGGCGCCGAGACGTCGCCGAACGCCTCGAGCGTGCCGTGCACGCGCACGACGCGTCCCTGGTCGAACTTCCAGACGACGCCGGGGCCGAGCGAGAGCGTCTGCCCCGCCGCCACGTCGACGTGCGTCGCGACGACGAGCGCGCCTTCGAGCAACGACTCGGCCTCGAGCGCGAGCGTGGAGCCAACGAACGTGCCCCCCGTGAGCCGCGCGAAGTCGCCGCCGTTCGACGTCGCATGGTTCGACGCGAAGCCCGGCAGGGACGCGAGGCAGACGTTCGCGATCGCGACGCCCGCGTTCGCTTCGAACGTGCAGTCGACGACGCTCGGCGTCGACGGAAGCGAGAGCAGGTCGAGCCCGGACGCGTACCCGTGCCGCACCGCGACGTGCGCGAGCGTCGGGCCGCTGTCCTCGAGCGTGATGCCGCCCGTCCAGTTGTAGCCCGGGTAGCGCACGTCGACGTGGGCGAGAGAACTCGCGTCCGAACCGGCGTAGAAGTGCACTCCGTACCACCAGCCGGGCGCCGGCGAGCTCGCGGAGCCGTCGCCGTTCGTGTCGCCGCCGACCGAGTCGTCGCGATAATCCGAGAAGTGGATCGGGAGTTTGCTCGTGCCCTGCGCCGCGAGCGTGCCGTGCACGCGGAAGAGCACGCCTTGTTGGAACTTGACGATCGCGCCGCGTTGCACCGTCAACGTGGCGCCCGACGGCACGTCGAGGTGGCCTACGGCGACGTAGACGACGCCCGAGAGCAACGGGCCGGTCGTTGCGTCGGAGAGCGGCCCACTGATCTGCACCTGTGCCTCGAGACGCGCGGCGCTCGCGAGGCCCGCGGCGACGACGAACGCGCCGCGGAGAATGCGTGAGTAACGAGACATACTGACGCCCTTTCGCGCAGGAACGTCGGGCTCCGCAGCGCACGGCAACCGCTGCCAACCTCCGGGTGCGACACGGCGCCGCGGGCAGGAGAGAACGCTCGCGACGCGGCTCGGGCCGGATCGCGCGTGACGGCGTCCGGTTCGCAGGAATCGAATGCCAGTGAAGTTCGTGCACGACGCCGGCGCGCACCACTCGGCCGCTCGACGGACGCCCGCCGGCCTTCACGCGTAGCCGGGCCGTAGGGAGGAACCCGCTCCCCACGCCCCGCGGCGCTACTGCCACTCGTCCGTGTGCAAGAAATCTCGAGCGGGCTGCAACCGATGCGCTCGAAGCGAGTCCATTCAGGAAGCCCCGCGGTGTGCTCGGGAACGGCGACCGGTCCGGTGACGCGGACTTCGAGCGCTCGGGTCCGCGTTCGGCGCGCCACCGCGGCCGACGCCGTCGAGCTCGGGCGCGCGTCGACCGTCGGCACCGCGCCCCGGCAAGACGAAGGCGCCGCACTCGACGCGCGTGAGCACCGCTCCGATGAAGGACGACGCCGGAGCGACGACGTCGAAACGACGACGTCGGATCGACGACGTCGAAACGACGACTCCGGAGCGCCTCCGTCGATGCGCACTCCTCGCCGACTGCCGCCGACGGGTTGGCTCCGCCGCGAACCCAACGGCCGCGACCTGCGCCTGCGAGCTGGAGCCGAGGTCCTTGCGTTCGGCACGAGAGCGCCGCGTCGCCCGCCCACGTTTGCTAAAGAGGGTTCGTGGACGCCTATGGCTTCTTGTTGACGCTCGCGATCGTGCTCGGCACCGCCGGGATCACGACCGTCGTCTGTCACGTCGTGAAGCAGCCGGTGGTGCTCGGATACCTCGTCGCCGGCTTGATCGTCGGTCCGCACGTGCCGATCGCGCCGGTCGCGGACGCCAGGGTCGTCCAGACGCTGTCGGAGCTCGGCGTCATCCTGCTGATGTTCGCGCTCGGGCTCGAGTTCCGGCTCAAGCGCCTCCTGCTGGTCGGACCGACCGCGGGCGTCACGGCGATCATCCAGTCGAGCATCATGGTGTGGCTCGGCTTCCTGGTGGGCCGCGGCTTCGGTTGGACCAACCTCGAGAGCCTCTTCGCCGGCGCCATCGTCGCGATCTCGAGCACGACGATCATCGCGAAGGCGTTCGACGACCAGAAGATCGGCGGCAGGCTGCGCGAGCTCGTGGTCGGGATCCTGATCGTCGAGGACCTGATCGCGATCCTGCTGATGGCCGTGTTGACGTCCGTCGCGTCGGGCGGCGGCGCGAGCGTCGGCGAGATCGCGCTCTCGGGCGCGAAGCTCGGCGCGTTCTTGGTCGGCCTCGTCGTCGTCGGGTTGCTCGTCGTGCCGCGCACCGTGCGCTTCGTGAAACGCTTCGACAGCCCGGAGACGACTCTCGTCGCTTCGATCGGTCTGTGTTTCGCGATCGCGCTGCTCGCGCACGAGTTCGGGTATTCGGTCGCGCTCGGCGCGTTCCTCGCCGGCACGCTGGTCGCCGAGTCCGGCAAGGGCCACGCGATCGAGCGCTTGATCCGACCGGTGCGCGACATGTTCGCCTCGATCTTCTTCGTGTCGGTCGGCATGTTGATCGACCCGCGGCTCGTCGCGGAGCACTGGATCGCGGTGGTCGCGCTCACGGCGCTCGTGATCGCCGGCAAGGTGCTCAGCGTCTCGGTCGGCGCGTTCCTGACCGGCAACGGCGTGCGCACGTCGGTGCAATCGGGCATGAGCCTCGCGCAGATCGGCGAGTTCTCGTTCATCCTCGCGGGGCTCGGACGCACGCTCGGCGCGACCGGCGAATTCCTCTACCCCGTCGCCGTCGCCGTGTCGGCTGCGACGACGTTCACGACGCCGTGGCTCATCCGTTCGTCGGGCTCGGCGGCGAACTTCGTCGACCGCAAGTTGCCGCACGCGTGGCAGACGTACGCCGCGCTGTACGGGAGCTGGCTCGAAGGGATGAAGCACTCGCCGTCGGTGCGAGGACCGGATTCGGTGCTGCGCCGTTTCGGTCGCTGGCTCGCGCTCGACGGCATCGTGCTCGCGACGCTCGTGCTCGTCGCATGCCTGTGGACGGACGATTCGGCGGCGTTCCTCGGCGAGCGCTTCGGGCTCGAGCCCTTGTTCGCGCGAGCCGCCTTCCTGATCCTCGTCGGCGCGGCCGCCGCGCCGTTCGCGATCGGCGTCGTCCAAGTGTCGCGCAGGCTCGGACGGGAGCTCGCGGCGTCCGTCCTGCCCAAGGAAGTCGCTGGTCGAGCGGACACTGCCGCCGCGCCGCGGCGTGCGCTGGTGGTGTCGCTGCAGCTCGCGCTCGTCCTGCTGGTCGCGTTGCCGATCGTCGCCCTTTCGCAGCCGTTCTTGCCGAGTTGGGTGCCCGCGGCGGTGCTCGTCGTGTTGTTGTGCGCGCTCGGCATCGCGTTCACGCGCAGCGCCGCGAACCTGCAAGGCCACGTGCGCGCCGGCGCGCAGGTCGTGATGGAGCTCTTGTCGCGCCAGAGTGCACCGACGACGGACGGCGAGCCGTCGGCGCACGGCGCGAGCGGTCGTGACGCGCCGGCCGTCGGGCTTCCCGAGCTCGCGAGCCTGCTGCCCGGCATGGGCGAGCCGGTCGCCGTGCGGCTCGAAGCGGACTCGTCGTCGGTCGAGAGCACGCTCGCGGAGCTCAACCTGCGCGGCCGCACCGGCGCGACGGTGCTCGCGATCACGCGCGGCCGCGAAGTGATGCTGTTGCCGGGCGGCCACACGGAGCTCCACGCCGGCGACTTGATCGCGCTGACCGGCACACGCGAAGCCGTCGCCGCCGCGACCGAACTCCTGGAAGCCCGCCGCGACGACGCCCCGACGGCGGACGCGTTCTGACGCGAACTCCGGGCGAACGCGACGGCAGCACGCCGTCGTCTAGAACGCGTCGGCGGCGCGGAAGACGCCGAACTCGCGTTCGAGCACGGCGCAGATCTCGCCGAGCGTCGTGTAGCACTCGACCGCCGGCACCATCGCGGCGACCAAGTTCGACTTCGTGCGCGCCGCTTCCGCGAGCGCGCGCAACGCGCCGTCGACTCTGGCGCCGTCGCGGCGGCGGCGCACGTCCGCGAGATCGGCGAGCACTTCGTCGCGCGAACGCGGGTCGGGCTTGAAGATCTTCGGCGGCGCTTCCTTCTCGGTGTAGACGTTGACGCCGACGATCGGCCGCGTCTTCTTCTCGACGGCGCGCTGCCAGTCCATCGCGCTCTTGTGGATCTCGCGCTGGACGAAGCCCGACTCGATCGCGGCGATCGGGCCGCCGCGGCGGTCGATCTCCGCGAGCAGGCCGAGCGCGCGGGCCTCGAGCTCGTCGGTCAACGCTTCGACGTACGGCGCGCCGCCGAGCGGATCGATCACGTCGGCGACGCCGGATTCGGCGCCGAGGATCTGCTGCGTGCGCAACGCGACGCGCGCCGAATCCTCGGTCGGCAGCCCGAGCGCCTCGTCGCGTGCGTTGGTGTGCAACGATTGCGTGCCGCCGAGCACCGCGGCGAGCGCCTGCAGCGTCACGCGCACGACGTTGTTGTCGGGCTGCTGACTCGTCAGCATCGAACCCGCGGTCTGCGTGTGGAACCGCAGCATCCAGCTCTCGGGGTCCTTGGCTCCGAACTCCTCGCGCATCATCCGCGCCCACATGCGACGCGCGGCGCGGAACTTCGCGACTTCCTCGAAGAGGTGGTTGTGCGCGTTGAAGAAGAAGGAGAGCCGCGGCGCGAACTCGTCGACCGAGAGTCCCGCGTCGATCGCGGCCTTCACGTAGGCGCGGCCGTTCGACAGAGTGAACGCGAGCTCCTGCGCAGCGGTCGAGCCCGCTTCGCGGATGTGGTAGCCGGAGATCGAAATCGTGTTCCAGCTCGGCGCGTGCTCCTTGCAGAACGCCATCAAGTCGGTGGTGAGCCGCATCGATGGTCCGACCGGGAAGCGATAGTTCCCGCGCGCCGCGTACTCCTTGAGGATGTCGTTCTGGACCGTGCCGCGGATGTTCGCCGGCGCGACGCCTTGGCGGCGCGCGAGAGCGACGTACATCGCGAGCAACACGCCCGCGGTCGCGTTGATCGTCATCGACGTCGAGACTTCGCCGAGCGGAATCGATTCGAACAAGCGCTCGACGTCCGCGAGCGAGTTGATCGGCACGCCGACGAGGCCGATCTCGGGCAGCGCGAGCGGATGATCGGAGTCGTACCCGATCTGCGTCGGCAGGTCGAACGCGGTCGAGAGCCCGGTCTGGCCTTTCTCGAGCAACAGCCGAAAGCGCCGGTTGGTCTCGCGCGCGGACGAGAAGCCGGCGTACTGGCGCATGGTCCACAGCCGGCCTCGGTACATCGTCGGTCGCACGCCGCGCGTGTACGGGTACTCGGCGGGGTAACCTCCGTCCGTCGCGTCGCCGTAGAGCGGCGCGAGTTCGATGCCGGACGTGGTCGCGAAAGTCGCCTGGCGTTCGGGGAACTTCGCGAGCGACGGCTTCCAAGTCTCGTCGAGCCACTGTTGGCGCGTGCGTGCCGCGCGGGAGGTGCCGGTCGGGCGGTTCTTGCTCGCGGATCCGCTGTCGGGTGAAGTCATCGTGTTCGACCTCGGGCGTGAAGCGGCGGAGGATACCCGATCCACCGCACGGCTCGGCGGGGCCGCAGTCGGTAGCGAGCACGTACCGAAGGCGGCACGCGGTTCGCATTCCGCGCGCCGCGCGTTGTCTTCTCGAGTCCCAAGCAACCAAGACGCTCCCCCATGCGCAAGCTCCCGCTGCTCCTCGTCGGCTTGATCGTCGCCTGCGTCGTCGGCTACCTCCTCTGGAGCACCCGCTCGGGCGACGCGCCGCAGACGGCGGAGCGCGCGACACCGTCCGCGCCCGTGCCGACTTCGACGGCGCCGGCCTCGACGGAGAAGTCGGAGCTCGCGGGCCCAGCCGCGGTTGCCGCCGCCGCGGAAGCGAACGACCCGACGGCCCGGACGACCCAAGCCGAGTCCGAACGCTCGGATGCGAGCATCAAGGCGACGCTGGTGGGACGAGTCGTGCTCCCGGAAGGCACGCCCGCCGACGAGCGCCTCGAAGTGCTCGCGTCGACGGCATCGCTGTCGCGCTCGGCGCCGGCGCTGCCCGCCGCTCGGCAAGTCGATGGAACGTGGCGCGCGACGGTGGGCGGAGACGGATCGTTCACGCTGCCGATCGGAGCGGACACGGGCACGCTCCACGTCGCCGTCGAGGGACGCTATCTCGCGACGCGCGAGTCGGTGCAGCTCGCGCTGCCCGTCACCGAGCCGCTCGAGCTCCGCCCCGAGCTCGGCACGTGGTTGCGCGGGACGCTCGTCGTCCCGAGCGCGCTCGAAGGCGCGCGCGCGGAGCTCACCGCAGCGACGCTCGAGCTCGCGCCGGTCACGAGAGGCGGGTTCGAGGACCAGATGCGCCAACGAGGCGAGTTCTCGCGCACCAGTTCGCGCGAGACGAAGTCGGCGGACGGCCGGACGTTCGAACTGCGCGCGGTGCTCGGCGAAGGCCCGTTCACCGTCACGACGGTGCCGACGTTCGAGCCGCGGCCTTCGTTCGCATTCTCGCGCAGCACGCCGTTCGAACTCGCGCCCGGCCGCGCGCTCGACGTCGTGCTCGAGCTCACCGGCGGCGGCACGGTGCTCGGCGTCGTCGTCGACGAACGCGATGCGCCAGTCGCCGGCGCGAAGTTGACGGTCGAAGTCGATCCGAAGGTGATGGGCTTCGGCGGCGACGAGGCGCGCGAGGCGAAGACCGACGCGGCGGGGCGCTTCGAACTCGCCGCCGTGCGCGCCGGCAAGGGCAAGCTGCAGATCGAGTGCGACGGCTACCTCGCCGAGCGCGTCGACTTCGAAGTCGCGGAAGGCGAACGCCGCGAAGGCGTGCGTTACGTGCTGTCGCACGGCGCGCGCATCGCGGGCCGCGTGACTTGGCCCGACGGGACCCCCGCGGCCGACGCGCGGATCTCGGTCTCCTTCGACGCGGCCGCGTTGACAGGCATGAACGCGTTCAACGCGTGGCGCGGCAACGAAGGCGACGCCGTCACGGCGGCCGACGGCACGTTCTCGGTCGGTGGGCTCGGCGTCGGACCGTTCGTCGTGCGAGCGCTCGCCGCGCCGCCCGGCGAGACCTGGGACGACAAAGCGAAGGACCGCGCGTGGCGCGCCAGCGTCGGCGCGGTCGCTCCCGACACGCTCGAGCTCGTGTTGACGATCAACGCGCCCGAAGGCGTCGCGGGCCGCGTGCTCGACGCGACCGGCGCGCCGATCACGAAGTTCGAGCTCGTCGCGCACGCGAAAGTCGCGTCGATCCTGCCCGGTCTCGGCGGCGACTCGGTGCGGCGCACGTTCGAGGACTCGGACGGCCGCTTCGTGCTCGCGGGCCTCGAACGAGGTGCGTGGGAGCTCTACGCCCTCGCCGACGGCTTCGGCGACGCCGAACCGCTCGCGCTCGAGCTGCCGCGGGACGCGTCCGCGCCGCCGATCGAGTTCCGACTGCAACGCGCGGCGGTCGTCGCGGGCACCGTGCTCGGCTTCGACGGCCGGCCCGTCGCCGGCGCCGTCGTCGGCCGGTCGATCGGACTCGCGGATCTCAAACGCCGCTTCGCGCCATCCAAGGAGCCCGACGACGTCAAGACCGACGATGCGGGACGCTTCCGGCTCGAGCCCTTGTCGGCGGGTCCGCTGCTCGTCGCCGCTCGCGCGCCGGGCGCGGCGGCGAGCGAGAAGCTCGAACTCGAACTCGCGCCCGGCGAGGTCCGTGAGGACGTGACTTTGACGCTGCGGCGCGGCGGCACGTTGATCGGCGAGCTCTACGGCGAGGACGGCAAACCGCTCGCCGGCGTCAACGTGATCGTGCAAGTGCCTTCGCAGGACTCGCCGCAACGCATGCCGTCGACCGACTCGAGCGGACGTTTCCGCGAAGAGCACCTCGAACCCGGCACGTGGCAAGTCGTGTACATGCCGTTCCTGAGCGGCGACGGCGAGATGCCGTCCGCCGGCGACACGGCGGCGCTCCTCGGCTCGATGAAGATGACGAGCGCCGTGATCAAGGACGGCGAGGAGACGCACGTGACGCTCGGCGCGCCGCCGAAGGATCCGGTGCTGGTGCGCGGCCGCGTGCGATCGAAAGGCGAAGCGGTCGGCGGAGTCGTCGTCAACTTCATGCCCGACGGCGCGAAGGGCTTGTCGAGCCTGAAGTTCGTCTCGGTCGCGGCCGACGGCACGTACGAGACGCGCCTCGACGGGCCGGGCCGCTACTTGGTCACGGTGCAGAGCTTCGGCAACGCCGGCGAACAGCAGGCTTGCGAGTTCGCGCACCGCGTGCCGGCGGAACCCGAGCACGTCTTCGACATCGAGCTCCCCGGCGCACGCCTCGCGGGCCGCGTGCTCGACGGCGAAGGCAAACCCGCGCCGAAGACGCGCGTGTCGCTGACGCGCCGCGGCGCCGTGCCGAACGGCACGATCCTGGGCGGCCGCTACAGCGAGATCTCGACCGACGACGACGGCCGCTACGTGATGCGATGGCTCGAGCCGGGCGACTACACGCTCGCGGCGGGCGGCGCGCTCTTCGGCGGCCTGATGGGCGGCGAAGGCGCGCTCGGACGCGAGCTGCGCGAGCTCCACGTCGCCGCGGATGCCGACATGCGCGACGTCGACTTCCGGCTGAAGGCCTCGGGCAAGGTCACCGGAGTCGTGCGCGCGCAAAACGGCAAGCCGGTCGCGGGCGCGGCGATCTTCGTGCGCGACGAACACGAGGCTCCGCTCGAACGCCTCACGCTCGCGCAGACCGCAGCGGACGGCCGATTCACCTACCACGGTCTCGCGGAGGGCCGTTATTCGCTCACGGCGCGCTCGAGCGACTCGGTCAGCTCGACGCCGGTCGCGATCGCGATCCGCGGCGGCGAGACCACCGAAGTCGACCTCGTGATCGACGCGGGCACGTTGCTCGTCGTCAAGCTCGTCGACTCGAAGGAACAGGAAGTCGAAGCGACGGTGCTCGTCACCGACGAGAAGGGCCGGCAAGTCAACGGGCTCCTCACGATGGCCGAGCTGATGGACGTGTTCCAGAACGGCGGCTTCTCGTCGACCGAACAACGCATCGGTCCGCTCGCGCCCGGGCTCTACACGGTCACGGCGACGGCGCCCGACGGCCGTTCGGCGTCGAAGTCGGTGTCGCTCGGCGGACAAGCCGAACGCAAACTCACCCTGCGTCTGCGGGAATAACGGCGGAACTCGGTCGCAGCTGCGGGCCTCGTCCGCCGCTGCTACTCTGAGGTCCGCCCGTGCTCCCCGAACTCGAACGCTCGCTCGCGCGGTTGCTCTCGCGCGCCAAGACCGCGGCTTGGCTCGAAGCGTCCGCCCAGTTGCTCGCGCCGGTGCTCTTCGCGCTGGGTGCGTGGGTGCTGCTCGCTCGGTTCGGACTCGGCGAGTCGCGCACGAGCGCCGCGTGGGCCCTCTTCGCGCTCTTGGCCGTGCCGCTCGCAGCGTGGTTCGTCGCGCGCAGGCGTTTCCTTTCGCCGCAAGCGGCGCTCGTGTGGCTCGATCGCGAGAGCGGCGGCAGCGGCGCGCTCCTGACCCAGGCCGCGATCGGTGACCCGCGCTGGAACGACGCGGCCGAGCGCGCGCTCGCGACGATCGCGCGGCTGCCGCGGCTAGCGCCGGGCAAGGCGTTCGTGCCGAGCCTGCTCGCCGCGGCGTTCGTCGCCGGCGCGTTCGTCCTCGAACGCAGCGCCCTGCCTGCGCCGCCGGCGACCGCAGTGATCGAGCAGCGCGTCGACGCGGTCCAAGCCGACCTCGCCGCGCTCGCCGAGATCGTCGAGCTCTCCGCGGAGACCACCGAGGAGCTCGAAGCGCGGCTCGAACGCGTCGAAGCGGGTCCAGGCGACGCCCCGCTCGACGCCAACCTCGAAGCGGTCGATCGCACCGAGGAGGCGCTCGCGCGCGAAGCCGACGAAGCGCTCGCCGCCGCCGACCGCGCGCGTGACGGGCTCGACCTCGCCGCCGCGGCGGACAGCGAAGAAGCGGCGCGTGCGGCGCTGAACGAAGCGTTGCGCGAACTGAAGGACGCCGGGCTCGCCGCGAAGTTGCCGAAGGAACTGCTCGCGAAGCTCGACCCGGGCTCGCTCGAGCTCCCGGACGGCGTGCAGCTCTCGCGCGAGGAACTCGGCGAGCTCTCCAACGCGCTGCGCGAAGCGCTCGACGCTCGGATGGAACGGCTCGCGAAGGCCGGACTGCTCTCCAAGAACAAGCTCGAGCGCTACCGCGAGCTCGAGCGCATCGCGCAGCACGTCTGCGACGAAACTTGCAAACGCGGCGGGACATGAAGGGGTTCGGGACGCGCCGGGGGCGCGTCGCTGACGAACGCGCCGGGTCGCGGCGGAGTGAACCGCGGACGCGGCGACGCGGAGCTCACGTGGGGCGAAGAAGCGCCCGGCAAGAGCGACGACTTCGAAGCGCAGGCGCTCGATCCCGCGAGGATGCTCGACCCCGAGAGCACGGCGGTGCTCGGCGTCGCCGCCGGTGCGCCGACCGGCGAGGCCGAAGCCGAGAGCGCGGGTTCCGCGCCGGTCTCGGGCGCGAGCGGACAAGGCGTGTGGCGCCGGCGGCTCGCGCCGCACCACCGCGACGCCGTGCAACGCTTCTTCTCCAGGCCGAAATCCGAGTGACATGAGCCAAGCGACTTCCCTGCTCTCGCCCACCGACGTCGAACAGGCCCGTGCGCGAGCGACCCGGATCCTCGAAGGTCTCGACCGCACGTTGATCGGCCAGCAGCGCCTGACGCGCCTCGTGCTGGTCGGCTGCCTCGCGCGCGGCCACGTGTTGCTCGAAGGTCTGCCGGGACTCGGCAAGACGGAGCTCGTCAAGGCGCTCGCCGCGCTGCTCGGTCTCTCGTTCAAGCGCCTGCAGTTCACGCCCGACCTGCTGCCCGGCGACATCACCGGCGGCCCGATCCTCGAAGAGGACGAGCGCGGCAAGCGCGGCCTCGTGTTCCACCCGGGGCCCGTGTTCAGCCACGTGATCCTCGCCGACGAGATCAACCGCGCGAGCCCGAAGACGCAGTCCGCGTTGCTCGAAGCGATGGCCGAAAGGCGCGTCACGGTGCTCGGCGAGACGCACGTCTTGCCGGAGCCGTTCTACGTGCTCGCGACGCAGAACCCGATCGAGCTCGAAGGCACCTATCCGTTGCCCGAAGCGCAGCTCGACCGCTTCCTCTTCAAGCTCGACGTGCCACCGGTCGATCGTGCGACGCTCACGGCGATCATCACCGAGCGCCGCGCGGGCCGGCCGCCCGAACACACGCGCGCCCTTTCGCTCGAAGAGCTGCGCGCCCTGTTCGCGGCCGTCGACGCCGTGTTCCTGCCGCCGGCGGTCGCGGCGTGGATCGCAAGGCTCGTCGAAGCGACGCATCCGAACGCCGCGTCCGCACCGAAGCTAGTCAAAGACTTCGTGCGCCACGGAGCGAGCCCGCGCGCCGCGATCGCGCTCGCCGAGGCGTCGCGCGCGCACGCGTTGACCTCCGGCAAGCCGAACGTCGGCTTCGACGACGTGCGCGCGGTCGCGACGAGCGCCGTCGCGCACCGCCTCGTGCTCGACTACCGCGCGCGACTCGAGGGCGTGCGTGGCGTGCAAGTGATCGACGCCGTGCTCGCGGAGGTCGGCGAGCTCGAAGAGGCCTTGCCGAAGGCGCTGCGAGATGCGCGCTGAGCTCGGATTCGTCTGCGCGATCTTCGTCGGCCTCGCGGCGCCGCTCGCCGCCGCGCCGGCGCCGCTCGCGCTGCCCGCGACGCCCGCCACGACGATCGCCTTCGAGGAGAAAGAGGTGCCACTCGACACGTCGGGCGTCACCGTCCGCGTGGCGACCTATTGGCCCGCGCGAGTGCACAAGGGCTGGATCCCCTGCTTCGTGGACGTGCGCAACGCCGGCGACCGGCACCGCACCGTCGGCTTCCGCGCGAGTTCGTGGGGCGTCGACCGCGAAGTGAACGCGAGCTTCGACGTGCCGGCAGGCGAAACGAGTTCTGCCGAGCTCCTGCTGCCGGCGTTCGCGAACGTGCAGAACCAGTTCAACGTGCGCTTGGAGCTCGACGGCCAGACGTTCTGGGTCCCCGGCAACTTCGGCGCGTCGGACCTCGGGCTCGCCAACGCGCGTTCGGTGCTCTACCTCTCCGCAGGCGAGCCCGAGGCCGGCGCCACCGAACGTTGGACGAGCGAGCTCAGCACTTCGGTCGTGGTGGGCAACACCGTCCAAGCCCCCGGGGCCCTCGGCCACCTCTCGGTCGTTCCGCCGCCGGCTCCGACCTCGGCCGGCGCGTTGCTGTCGACGCCCGACAACCTGCGCGTGCACCACGTGCGTTTCGAGCACCTGCCCTCGCGCCCGGAGTCCTACTCGAGCGTCGACGCGGTCGTGATCGACGCACGCAGCGGACTGCCGGAGCCGCGCAAGCTCGCCGCGCTCGCTTCGTGGATGCGTCTCGGCGGCACGGTCGCCGTGTTCGGACCGAGAGCGACCGAACTCGCACGGACGAGCGCCGAGTTCGCGCCGTGGCTCGAGCCGCGCTTCGCGCTCGCGCGGACCGCCAGGACGCAAGGCCAGCGCGCGGGGCTCGGCACGTTGTTCGTCGACGACGCAGCGCCGTTCTCGACCGATCCGCAACGCGAAGCGCTGCGTTGGGCCGCGGACACCCGCCAGGGCGTCGTGCACGAGACCGGCAACTCGCGCTACACGCACGAAAGGCCGATCCTGCCCGACCTGTTCGCGCTGCCGTACAAGGCGTTCGCGCTGCTGCTCGTACTGTTCGCGATCGTGATCGGACCGGTCAACTTCATCGTCGTCAAGCGCTTCAAGCGCCCCGTGGTGCTGCTCGTGACGATTCCGGTGATCGCGCTCGGAGCCGCGGTCGCGCTGTTCGGCTTCGGCGTGCTCGCGCAAGGACTCGGCGTGAAGCTCGCGTCGCACACGTGGACCGTGCTCGACCAACGTGAACATCGTTCCGCGTCGAGCGAGCTGCGCATGGTCTTCGCCGGGCTCGCGCCGGCGCGAGGCCTCGAACCCGGCGCCGGTGCGGCGGCGTACGGCATCGCGCGTTACTCGCCGAACGGTTCGTGGAACGATCCGGCGTACGACGGGCAGAAGTACCGCGTCGAGTTCGATCCGGGTCCGGTGCTCTCCGGCGGCTACCTGCCGGCGCGGACGCCGTTCCTGCACCAGACGCTGACCGAACGCGCTGCGCGCGGTCGGCTGGAGTTCGCGCGCGAAGGCGGCGCGCTCGTCGCGACCAATGGGCTCGGCACGACGGTCGAGGAGCTGCTCGTGCGCGACGCATCCGGCGGCTACTGGACGCTCGGCGCGCCGCTCGGCGAGAACGCACGTGGGACGCTCGAACCGCTCGCGGAAGGAGACGGCGCGCAGCGCGCGAACGACCTCGGCGTGGCGGAGCTCACGCCGGAAGTCGCCGACTTTCCGCCGGCGACGTACGTCGCTCGGCTCGAACGCTCGCCGTTCGACGACGATTGCGGCATCACGGGCACGGAATCCGTGTCGCTCCATCGGCTCTTCGGCATCCTCGCGCTCGACACGGAGGCGTGGCGATGACCGCCCTCGAAGTCCGCGGCATCACGAAAGCGTTCCGCACGCTGAAGGCGGTCGACGAAGTGTCGTTCACCGTCGAACACGGCGCGATCTACGGCTTCATCGGCCCGAACGGCGCCGGCAAGACGACGACGATGCGCATCTGCGCGACGCTCGAACTCCCCGACCGCGGCGACGTGTTCGTCGACGGTGTGTCGGTGCTCGACGACCCGCGGCGGGCGCGCAAGAAACTCGGCTTCATGCCCGACACCTACGGCGCGTACCCGCAGACGACGATTCGCGAGTACCTCGACTTCTACGCTCGGGCGTACGGACTCGCCGGCAAGGCGCGCAAGGCGACCGTCGACCAAGTGCTCGCGTTCACGTCGCTCGCGGAGCTCGATCACAAGCTGATCCACACGCTCTCGAAGGGCATGAAGCAGCGGCTCTGCCTCGCCAAGACGATGCTGCACGACCCGAGCGTGTTGATCCTCGACGAACCCGCCGCCGGACTCGATCCGCGGGCGCGCATCGAGTTGCGCGAGCTCGTCAAGGCGCTCGCGGCGATGAACAAGGCGCTCCTGATCTCGTCGCACATCCTGTCGGAGCTCGCGGAGATGTGCGACGGCGTCGCCGTGATCGAGAGCGGCAAACTGCTCGCGCAAGGCCGCGTCGACGCGATCCAGAAACGACTCCAACCGCACCACACGATCTGGGTGCGCGCGCTGTGCGCGCCCGACGCGCTCGAAAAGGCGCTGCTCGAGGAGCCCGACGTGTCGAACGTGCGCGCCGAGCGCGGCGGGTTCGGGTTCGACTACACCGGCGACGACGAGGCGCGCGCGCGCATGCTCGCCCGGCTCGTGCAGCGCGGGCTGCAGCCCGTCGAGTTCGCCGGCGGCGAAGTGAAGCTCGAGGACATCTTCATGTCGTTGACCGAGGGCAAGCTGCAATGAGCCCCGCCGAAGCCCAGGCCCTGGCCGGCAAAGAGACCGCGAACGCGGAGAGCGGCTTCGCGCGTTGGCTCGCCCGCGCCGACGATCGGCTGAACCCGATCCTGGTGAAGGAAGTGCGCCAGGCGCTGCGCGGGCGCTACTTCCGCAACCTGTTCTGGTTGACCGTCGTGCTCGCGACCGGCATCGGCGTGTTCATGATCTTCATCGCCAACGTCAACGGCGACGTCGACGAACTCGGTCCGAACTTCTTCACGGCCACCTTCGGCGTGCTGTCGTTCGCGGTGCACACGTTCGTGCCGTTCTGGGCGTTCCAGTCGATGGGCGCCGAATGGGAAGAGAACACGTACGACTTGCTCGTCATCTCCGACCTGCGACCGCGGCAGATGGTGCTCGGCAAGGTGCTCGCCGCGACGGTGCAGGGCCTCCTCTATTACTCCGCGTTCACGCCGTTCCTCGTCTCGACGTTCCTGATGGGCGGCGTCGACATCCTGGCGATCGCCGTCCTGATCGGGCTCTCGCTCCTCGCGTCGATCACGCTGTCGTTCGTCGCGGTGGCGTTCTCGACGCTCGGCAAGACGAAGATCGTGCGCGCGGGCCTCGCCATGCTGCTCGCGGGCGCGCTGCTCCCGATGTCCTTCGGCGCGATCGGCTTCGGCACGCTGCTGGTCCAGGAATCGAGCGTGTTGCGCGACCCCGACTTCCTGCTCGGTCTCGCATTCTTCGCGACCGCTCTGCCGCTCGTCTCGCTCTTCGCGTGCGCCATCGGTTGCGCGCGGCTCGCGCACGAGGAAGAGAACCGCTCGACGCTGTTGCGCATCCTGACGAGCACGATCACGCTGGTGACGCTCGGTTGGTCCGTCTACGTCTACGGCTTCCTGTTCCGAGGCGATGCCGAGTGGCTCGCGGCCTTGACCTCGATCGGGATCGTCGCGTCGAGCGCCGCCTATCTCTTCTTCGTCACCGAAGCGGAGCCCTTCGGCCGGCGCGTCGCGCAACAGGTCCCACGCTCGACCGGACTCGCGTTGCTCGCGCTGCCGTGGCTGCCGGGCGGCGCGCGCGGCGTCGCGCTGATCGTGGTGCACGGAGTCCTCGCCGTGCTCGTCACTGCGGCGCTCGCGCTGCCGCTCGGCGATCCGGAGGTCGTCGCCTTCGTCGCGGTGTTCCAGCTCTACGCGTTCGCGATCTTCGGGTTGCCGTCCGGCATCGCGGCGTTCGGCATCCGCTCGTTGCGCGGCCGCACCGCAGTGCGCGTGTTGATCCCGCTCGGCGTCGGCCTCGCGGCGTTCCTGCCGGCGCTGGTCGGCTTCGTCGCCGACCATGGGGACTGGATGCGTTTCGAGCACCCGTTCAACCCGGTCTACGTGCTCGCGTGTGTCGCGAGCCAACGTTGGGAGGACGCGACGGGCGGCCTCGTCGTGCTCGGCGCCACGGTGCTCTTCGCGTTGATCGCCAACACGAAGCGCGTCGCCCGAGCAGTGGCCGAGACACAGCGCTGCGCCCAGGCGCGGCGCGAACGCGAAGCGCGGCACGCCGCGCGCGATGCGGAGCCCAGCGCCGGGCCCAGCGCCGAACTCGGTGCGGGCGGAGCGAGCGATGCCGCGACCGAGCGCTGAGTCCGAGCGGCTCGCCGAGCGCTTTCGCCTCGCGCTCTTCGAAGTGCCGCGCCGCGGGCTCGCCGGCGACTTGCTCGGTCGCGGCACCGGCTCGAGCCTCGAGTTCCACGACCGCCGCGCGTACGCGCCCGGCGACGACGTCAGGCACCTCGATTGGCGCGCGATGGCGCGCAGCGACCAGACGCTCGTGCGGGTCTACCGCGAGGAACTGCTGCCGCGGCTCGAGCTCGTGCTCGACGTCTCCGCGTCGCTCGCGAGCGACACGGAGAAGGCGCAACGTGCGCTCGACGTCGCGTGGCTCTTCGCCCGCGCGGCGGAACGCGCGAGCTCCGAAGTGCGGGTCACGTTCGCCGGCGACCGGCCGGAACGGATCGAACTCGAGAGTCTGCGAGGCCGCGAGGCCGAATTCGTGGCGCGCGCGCCGCTCGGCAGCGCGTTGCACGACGCTGCGACGCTCTTCACGCCCGGTGGTCTGCGCGTCGTGATCTCGGACTTCCTCGCGCCGCACGATGCACGCGAGCTCGTGCGGCCGCTCGCGGCTCGCGCCGGCGGCCTGGTCCTCGTGCAGGTGCTGTCGAGCTTCGATCGTGCGCCTCCGATCGGTTCCGCACTGCGCCTCGTCGACGCCGAGGACGACACGAGCCTCGACGCCTGGCTCGACGAAGCGACCGTCGACGCGTATCGGGCGCGCCTGAAGGCCCTGGTCGACGGGCTCGAGACCGAAACGCGGCGCGCGAACGGCCGGTTCTTCTCGCTCGACGCGAGCGAGCCGCTCGAGCTCCAGGTCGATCGTGATTTCGTGCCGGCGAGCGTTCTCGCAGCGAGTTGACCCTCTGGCACGGCGCGCGGAGGCGGCCTAGGTTCCGGCGCCATGAGCCCGCAGCGCACCGGAGACCCTCGTCCGATCCCCCCGCTCGACCACGCCGCGATCGGCAACGGCCGGGTGCTCGCGCTGGTCTCGCCGCGCGGCTCGATCGACTGGCTCTGCCTGCCGCGATTCGATTCGCCGTCGGTGTTCGCGCGGCTGCTCGACGAGCAGAAGGGCGGCGCGTTCCGACTGCTGGTCGACGGCGAGGAGCCGGCCGGAGAGCTCGCCTACGTGCCGAACACGAACGTCGCGCGCACGGTCTTCGTCGCCGACGGCGGCACGTTCGAAGTGCTCGACTTCGCACCGCGCATCCCGGAAGGTTTCGGTTGCCACGCGCCGCTCGAGATCGTGCGGTTGTTGCGGCCGCTGTCGGGCGAGCCGCGGATCGCGATCGACTTCGATCCGCGCCCCGACTGGGCTCGTCGGCCCGTGCAGTTCGTCGAAGAGGACCGCGGAGTCCGCGTGCTCGGCGGTGCGACGCCGTTGCAACTCGTCACGAACCTCCCGATCGCCTGGTTGCTCGGCAAACGGCAGTTCCCGCTGACCGGACCGACGTGGTTCGTGCTGCGCCACGGCGCGCGCGACGAACGGCCGAACCTGGCGGCGATCGAACACGACCTCGAGCGCACGGTGCGCGGGTGGCGCCTCTGGTCGAAGACGTGCGCGCTGCCGCACTTCGCGCCGCAACTCGTCCTGCGTTCGGCGCTGTGCCTCGTGTTGCACGCTTCGCTCGACACCGGCGCGATCATCGCGTCCGCGACCACCAGCATTCCCGAAGCGATGCAGACCGAGCGCACGTGGGACTACCGCTACTGTTGGTTGCGCGACTCCGCCTTCGTCGTCGAAGCGCTGCGGCGACTCAGCCACGTCAACGAAGGCGAACGTTTCGTCCACTACTTGCGCAGCATCGTCGACAGCGGCCCGCTGCAACCGGTGTACGGCATCGGCGGCGAGCGCGAATTGCCCGAGGAGTTCCTCCCCCACCTCGCGGGCTTCGGCGGCAACGGTCACGTGCGCATCGGCAATGCGGCGTGTCGCCAAGAGCAACACGACCTGATGGGCGAAGTCGTGTTGTGCCTCGAGACCCTGCTCAACGACCCGCGGGTCGTCGTCGAGCACCCGGAGAGCTGGCTGCGGCTCGTCGACGGGCTCGTCGAACGTGCGATCGCTGCCGCGGAGTCGCCGGACACCGGCATCTGGGAGTTCCGCACGATCTTCAAGCAGTACACGCTGAGCCAAGCGATGTGCTGGGTCGCCGCGCACCGCGGCGAGCTCGTCGCGCGGCGCTTCGGACTCGAGGCCAAGGCCCGGACCTGGGGCCAAGCGGCGGAAGCTCTGCGGGCGCGCGTGCTCGAACGCGGCTTCAATCGCGAGCTCGGCTACTTCACGCAAGCGCTCGACGGCCAGTTCCCCGACGCGTCGAACCTGCTCTTGCCGAGCATCGGCCTCCTGGACGCCAAGGACCCGCGGTTCGTCTCGACGGTGCGCGCGTACGAGCGCTTGCTCGTCGAGAACGGCGCGATGCTGCGCTATCGCAACCCCGACGACTTCGGCGAGACCGAGAGCGCGTTCACGATGTGCTCGTTCTGGTGGGCCGAAGCGCTCGCGCTGATGGGCGAACTCGACCGTGCGATCGAGGTCTTCGAGCGCACCGCCGCGCGCGCGAACCCGGTCGGGCTCTTCTCGGAAGACGTCGAGCCCCGGACCGGCGCGTTGCTCGGCAACTTCCCGCAGGCCTACACGCACGTCGGACTGATCCACGCCGCGACGACGATCGGCGAACTGCTCGACGCACGCGACGGCCGCGTGCGCGCTTGGGTCTAGCCGCGTTTCTTGCGGTCGAGTTCGGCGCGTGCGCGCGCCATCGCTTCCGCGGCGGAACCGGCGCTCGCGGGCGGCGCGGTCTGCTTCGGCGCGGCCGGCTCGCGTGAGGCCGGCTCGCGTGAGGCCGGCTCGCGTGAAGCTGGCTCGCGTGAAGCGGACGGCTGCGGCGGCGCGGAACGTGCACGCGCGCCGGCGGCCTTGGCGAGCGCGGAGGACGAGCCACGCTCCGCCGCCGCGGTCGCTTCCGCTGCACTCGCCGGTTCCTGGCTGCGGCGGCGCGGCCACTCGAGGAAGCCGAAGAGTTCGAGCCGGCGCGTCGCGATCTCGACGAGCCAGAGGAGGATCGCGGCGAGCACGAGCTCGCGAGCGATCGAACGCCACGCCGTCGAGTCGCGCGAACCGCGCCAGAGTTCGGTGGCGATCGCGACGTCCTCCCCGCCGGTCGTCTCTGCGAGTTTCGCGAGCAAGCGCGCGCCGGCTTCGCGATCGCGCGTCGGCGCGAACTCCGGGCTGTACGAAAGTGCGATCGGTGCGAGCGGCAGGCCACGTTTCGCACCCGGTGGACCGACGTGCAGCGTGCCGAGTGCGACGCCCGAGCGCTCGAGTTCGTAACGCGCCTCGTAGCGCGTTTCGCCGACACGGACGAGCTCGAGTTCGCGCGCGACGCCCAGCGGATCGGTGATCCTCGCGGAGAGTTCGGACGCATCGGGCGGCCGCGGCGCGGACGGATCGACTTCGACGCCGATCACGGCTTCGCGGCCTTCGCGGCGCACGGTCGCGAAGACTTCCGCGGGTTCTTCGAGGCCGCCGAGCCAACGCACGACGGTGACGAAGAAGTCGGCGAACCCGCTCCACGCGACCACGTCTTGCCCGTAGGTGCCGCCGATCTCGCCGGTGAACGCCGCGGCGCGGCCGAGCCCGCGTTGCGCGAACGCGAACACGGGCGCGCGGTTCTCGTCCGCGGTCAGCACGCCGACGTTCGCTTCCGGCCGCAGGTAGGTCAGGTTGTAGCCGGCGAGGCCCGGGAACCCCGCGCGTTCGAGCGCCGAGTTCGCATCGCCGAGCGCGAAGAGCTCCGCCGTCGTGTCGGTCGCGGTCGGTTGGTCGACGAACGTCGAACGCGCGAACGTCAACGTGTCCTGCGCGAAGAGTCGCGGCAGGTCCTCGGCCGTGTGCGTGAAGTAGATCGCGCCTTGGCCGGTGAGCGCGAGGCGCTTCAGGAACTCCGCGTCGGAGTCCGTCTCGCTGCCGAGCGCGATCACCGAAAGCGTCGTGTTCGCCGCGACGAACTTCTCCGCGAGCTCGATGCAGCCTTCTTGTTCCTCGGAGTCGGCGGCGTCCGCGAAGAGCACGACGTGCCGATTCGCCTGCGGCGCTTCGTCGAGCATGCGCGCCGCCGCTTCGAGGCCGGTGCGACAGAAGATGCCGCCGCCCGACGATTGCACGCGCAGCACGCTCGCCGCGATGCCCGCGGGATCGTCGACCATCGAGAGCGGCACGACCACGTGATCGGTCGAGTCGACCGCGATCACGCCGATCGAGTCGACCGGCGAGAGGAGTTCGATCGACGCAGCGGCGCCGCGGTTCGCGAGGTCCATCTTCGTGACGCCGGTCTGGACCTCGACGGCCATCGAACCCGAACGGTCCATCACGATGATCTGCGCGACGCCTTGTTTGCGCTTCTCCTGGCGCATCTCGAGGCTGACGGGCAGGAGCTCGTCGAGCACCGACTTGTAGTAGCCGCCGAGACCGAAGCTCGCCTTGCCGCCGGTCACGAGCAGGCCGCCGCCGCGCTCGCGCACGAAGTCGTCGAGCGCCTTCATGCCGTCGAGCCCGAGCCGCGACGCCGAGACGTTCTCCAGCACGACCGCGCGATAGGCCGAGAGTCCGACTCGCGTGAGCGGCGCGTCCTCCGGACGGCGCACTTCGAGCGGCACGCCGGAGGCCTCGAGCGCGGCCGAGAGCGGATCGTGCGTGCCGTCGTGGTTGACGACGAGCACGGGCTTCGCGCCGACGACTCGCAGCGCGCCGATGCCGACGTCGTTCTCGCGCACGGTGTCGCCCTCCGCGCGAACGCGCAGCGTGTAACTCGCGACGCCCGCTTTCGGAGCCCGGTCGCGGAAGAGCAGGCGGTTCACGCCGGCGACGAGCTCGCGTTTGCCGCGCGCGAGCGGCGTGGCATCGCGCTCGAGCTCGTACTCGACCGTCGCGGCCGACGCGGCCCACACCCACGCGCTGAACTGGAACGGTTCGCCGAGCGCGACTTCGTCGGGCAAGTCGAGCGCTTCGACGGCGACGTCGAGCCCGCTCGGCCGCGCGAGCGGGCGCACGTCGATGCGCACGCCGCGCGCGAACGCACGGCGCGCCGCGGCGAGTGCGTCGCCTTCGGTCTCTGCGCCGTCGGAGACGAGCACCAACGAGCCGGGTCGTTCGTCCGGGATCGACTCGAGCGCCGCGTCGAGCGCGCGTGCGAGGTTCGAACCGTCGCCGTCGACCGACTTCTGGAAGCCGGCGAAGCGCGCGGCGCCGCTCGGCAGCCGTTCGAGCGCGGCATTGCGGCCGAACGCGACGATGCCGACGCGATCGCCGCTCTCGCGAGCGCCCTCGACGAGCCGCACGAGCTCTTCCGAGACCCGCCCCGCATCCGGAGGCAACGACGCCGAACGGTCGACCACGACCACCAAGTCGCGGCCGACGTCCGTGCGGCGCAGGTACGGCCCGGCGAGCGCGCCGATCGCCGCGAGCAGCACCAACGCGCGCACGATCGTGACGCCGACGCTCCGCGTGCGCCAACGCCAGGCGAGCCAAGCTGCGGGCAGGCAGAGCAGCAGCGCTTCGGGATGGAGGAAGCCCACTATGCCGCTCCTCGCGCGCCAGGCGCCGTGAACGTCGCCAGTCGTCTGGCGCCGCGCGCGAGCACGAAGAAGTCGAGCAACACGAGCCCGAGTGCGAGCGCGACGAGCACCGCCTCGGGCCACGCGAAGTCGACCTCGGGCTCGTCGGCGTGCGCTTCCGCCGGTCGTCTGCCCGCGCTGCGAGTCGAAAGGTCGGACTCGCGCGGATCGACGAACGTGACGGCGATCCGGCCGAGCACCGTCTCTCCGAGTGCGAGCTCCCAGACGCCGACTCGGTCGAGCTCGTCGAGCACGAATTCGGCCCTCGCCGGGATCGAACGTGGCGTGCCGTCCGGCGCGCGGAGTTCGTAGTCGAGCGCGCGAGCGCGGGCTGCCTGGAGCTCCGCGCCCGCACGGTAGACGACCGACTCGCCGAGACCGACGTTGACGCGCGAGAGCCCGGGCAGCTCCGCGCGGCGCACTTCGGCGAGGTTCGCGAGCAGGATCGGCCAGTCCGCCGACCGAGCGAGCGTCGCGCGCGCCGGATCGAGCCGCAGCCGCCAGAGCGTGCGCGAGCCGAGACGTTCTTCGGTCAAGAGCGGCAGGTTGCCCGCCGACACGAGCGGCGCGCCGGGGAGCGGCTCGCCGTCGCGCGCGCTCCAGACGACGCCGTCGAGGCTCACGCCTTCGAACGCGCGGTGGCGCTTCTCGATCAGGAACGGGCCGATCCAGTCGTGCGGGTCGCCGGTGGGCCGATCGAGCACCACGAGACTCGTCGCGGCGCCGCCCTTCGGCTCGGCGACGAGCGCCAGGTGCGCGGCGTCGAGTTCGGCCGCGGCGCGGCTCTCGGGCACGAGTTCGAGCCAGCGGTCGACGTTGCCGGGCTCGCCGCGCGGATCGGAGAGGAAGAGTCGCGCGAGCGTGACGGGATCGAGGTCGCTCGCGAGTGTGAGCACTCGCGGCGGCACGGGCGCGAGCCGCGCGACGTCGTCGAGCTCGAGCGCGTCACCTCCGAGCCGCGCTTCGACGAGCGGAGCCCCTGCGGGCAACTCGAAGCCGAAACTCGCCTTCGCGCCGGGCGCGAGCTCGATCTCCCTTTCCGCGAGCCGCTGGTCGCCGGCGAAGAGCGCGAGCGTCGTCTTGCCGGTGGCGCCGCCTCGGTGGACCACCGTCAAGAAGACTCGCTCGACGCTACGGGGCGCGCCAGCGCCGCCGCTCGAGTCGTCGCCGCGCGCAGGACCGCCAACGCTCCCGCTGCCGCTTTGCGCGGCCGGAGCACGCTCGCGCGTGCGCACGGCGTGCGCGAAGGCGAAGTTCGACTCCGGCGCGCCGACCGCGACGCATTCGACTTCACGCGGGAACTCCGCGGGCTCGAAACGGTCGGTGAGCACGACGACGCGCTGCTTGCTCGAGAGTTCGAGGCCGAGCGCGACGGCGGAGGTGAGCTCGTGGGTCGTGGCGCGCGGTTCGTAACGAGCGAGCGCCTCGCGGGCCTCGCGCACGTACGCCGCCGGACCGACGAGCACGCTCGGCCGCGGGCCCGACACCACGAGGCTGACCCGGCCGTCCGCGCCGAGCGCATCCAACCGGCGCTCGATTTCGCGCACGGCTTTCACCCGTGCCGTCGCGTCGCCGGCGCGGGCCGCCATCGAGGCCGAACCGTCGAGCACGACCACCAAGTGTTCGCTGCGCGTCGAACCGGGCCGCGGTCCGGCGAGGGCGAACGCGAGCAGCGCGGCGGCGAGGAGCTCGGCGGCGAGCGAAGCGGTCGCCCGCAGCGGTTGGCGCACTCGACCGGCGACCGGCGTCCGGTCGACGGCTTGCCAGAGGAACAGAGCGCTGACGCGCCGCGGCTCGAAGCGCCTCCGATAGAGGTGCAGCGCGACGATCGCGGGCAAGGCGAAGAGCGCGAGGAGTCCGAGGGGCTGGGCGAACACGCGAGACGGGGCGCATCCTAACGTCGTCGCATTGGCGACATTCCGGGGCGCGCGCGCATTCGAGTCGTTCCCCGCCGCGCGGTGCTCGCGACGGTCGGACCGAGTCCACCGCGAACCGTGCACACGGAGCCCGAGGGGGCCTTGCGGCCCATGGAGCCGCGCGCATGCATCCCGTAGAGTTCCCCGCCTCCCACGGAGCTAGGAACGCGTGCCCGCACTGGTCCACATCGATCGAGAAGAATGCCTGCAGCTCGACCGCGCGACCACGCGCGAATGGATCGAGACCGACGGCCGTGGCGGTTATGCGTCGTCGACGATCCTGATGTGCCCGACGCGGCGCCACCACGGGTGGCTCGTCACGCCGTTCGGGCCCGAGCGCAAGCGCTTCGTCTGGCTCGCACGCTTCGAAGAAGCGATCTCCGGCGGCGGCAAGTCGTTCCCGTTGTCGATGGGACGCTATCCGGGGCTCTGGTCGCCGCACGGCCACCAAGCGATCGAATCGGTCGAGCTCGTCCCCTATCCGCGCTTCGCGTACCGCTTCGGCGCGACGTGGGTGCGACGCGAGATCCTGATGGTCAAGGGCGAGCCGACGGTGCTCGTGCGGTGGACGGTCGAAGACGCCGACGTGCCGCTCGAACTCGACTTGCGACCGCTGTACGCGTATCGCGAAGCGGACGCGCTGACGCACGAGAACATGGCGCTCGATCCGCGCGTCGAACGGCTCGAGCGCGGGATCCGTTCGCGGCCCTACGTGGGACTGCCGACGCTGTCGATCACCTTCTCGGCGAACGCGCAGCGCTTCGAGGCCGACCCGGTCTGGTACCGGCGCATCGAGTACACGAAGGAGCTCGAGCGCGGCTACGACGGCCAAGAGGACAACTTCAGTCCGGGGTGGTTCAAGGTCGCGATCGCGCCGAACGCGCCGGTGGTCGTCGCCGCGACGCTCGGCGAGCCGATCGCCGATCCCGCGGCACTCTGGGCGCGCGAGGAAGCGACGCGTCGCGCGCGCATGGCGCGTTTCGACGGCTCGTTGAAGCGCGCGCTCGAACTCGCGGCGGAGGACTTCCTCTACCGGCGTCGCGACGGCGGCCGCCTCGGCGTGCTCACCGGTTTCCCGTGGTACTTCGAACGCGGCCGCGAAGCGTTGATCGCGCTGCCCGGGCTGCTGCTCTCGCGTGGCGAAGTCGAGAAGTGCGGCAACGCGCTCGAAGCGACGCTGCCGTTCCTGAAGGACGGCCTCCTCCCGACGCACTTCGGCGAGAACCGCGACGATTCGCGCTACGAAGGCGTCGACACCGGCCTCTGGTTCGCGCGCGCCGTGCGGCTCTACGAGCAGTCGGGCGGTTCGGCCGAGCGCGTGCGCGACGTCTTCGTGCCGGCGCTCGAACGCATCGCCGACGGACTCGGCACCGGGCGCACGCTGCCGGTCACGATCGACGAGAAGGGCCTCGTGAGCGCCGGCACGCCGGACATCGCGGTCACGTGGATGAACGCCGTCGCGCTGGGCAAACCCGTCACGCCGCGCGACGGCTGCGCCGTCGAAGTCAACGCGCTGTGGTGGTTCCTGCTCGCCTATCTCGAAGATCTGCACGAACGCGCCGGGGACCACGCGCGGGCGCGGAACTGGACCAAACGCAAACGCCTCGCGACGCGCGGATTCCTCCAGCGCTTCTGGCTCGAGGACGAGCGCTCGCTCGCCGACACGTGGAAGGACGGTGTCGCCGACCGCGCGGACACCGCGAACGCCGTGATCGCGAGCTCGCTCGAGTTCTCGCCGCTCGCGCGCGGCAAACGCACCGACGTGTTCCGTCGCGCGCGCGCCGAGTTGTTGACGCCGCGGGGCCTGCGCACGCTCGCGCCGACCGACGAGCGCTACGTCGGCGTCCACCGCGGCAGCCACGACGAACGCGAGATGGCGCGCCACTGCGGCTCGGTGTGGCCGTGGCTCTCGAGCTTCTACATCGAGACGTACCTGCGCGCGTACGTGCCGCGGCTGTGGCGGATGGAACCGCTCTCCGAGCTCGTCCTCGGCTTCTCGGACCTGCTGCAGGGCTACGGCCTGAACCAGATCTCCGAGCTCTACGAAGGCGACCCGCCGCACCGGCCGCGCGGCGCGATCGCGTCCGCGCTCAACACGGCGGAGCTCCTGCGCGCCTTGCACTTGCTCGAGGAACCGCCGCAATGACGGCTCCGCTCAAAGTGTTGATGCTCGGCTGGGAGTTCCCGCCGCACATCTCGGGCGGTCTGGGCACCGCGTGTTACGGCCTGACGCAAGGTCTCGCGCACCACGGCGTCGACGTCACGTTCGTCGTGCCGAAGACGTGGGGCGACGAGGACCAGAGTTTCCTGAAGCTCGTCGGCGCGAACACGGTGCCCGTCAAGCGTTGGACGCGCATCGAACACGGCGAAACCGGCCCGCGCGTCGCCTCCTCGCCGGCGCTCGACGCGCGCGAACCCGAAGCCGTCGTGCAAGGCACGCCGAGCGGCGCCGCGCCGTTGCGTGCGGGCACTGCGACCGCTCGCGAGGAACGCGAACGCACCGAGACGTTGCAGACGACGCTCAGGTTGCTCGAAGTCGAGAGCACGCTGCGCCCCTATCTCGGCGAGAGCGGCTACCTGCAACAATTGGTCGAGCTCACCGGGCTCACGGCCGAGGAACTGGTGCGCCGTTTCGCGGACGCGCCGGAGGAAGCGCGGCGCGCGGTCGCCGAGCTCGAACGCGCGCTCTTCGAAGCGAGCGCGAGCGGCGAGCTCTCGCGCATCGAAGCCGTGCTCGGCTCCGAGGAGAAGCTCCATTTCTCGGGCTTCTACGGACCCGATCTCATGGCCGAAGTCGCGCGCTACGCGCTCGTCGTCGGCGAAGTCGCGCGCCGCGAGGCGTTCGACGTCGTCCACGCGCACGACTGGATGACGTATCCGGCGGGCATCGTCGCGGCGCGCGTCGCGAAGAAGCCGCTCGTCGTGCACATGCACGCCTGCGAATACGACCGCAGCGGCGAGCACGTCAACGAACGCGTGCGCGGGCTCGAACAGCTCGGGCTCTCCGCCGCCGAGCGCATCGTCTGCGTCAGCCACTACACCGCCAACGTGCTGCGCCAGCGCTACCACGTCGATCCCGACAAGCTGCGCGTCGTGCACAACGCCGTGACGCACAAGGACCAGATGGAAGCCTGGCACTGGGAGAAGCACATCCCCGAGCCGATCGTGCTCTTCCTCGGCCGCGTCACGTTCCAGAAGGGCCCCGACTACTTCCTCGAAGCGGCCGCTCGCGTCGTCAAGGTCGAGCCGAGCGTGAAGTTCGTGATGTCGGGCAGCGGCGACATGTTGCCCAAGATGATCGAACGCGCGGCGCGTCTCGGGCTCGCGCGGCACATCCACTTCACCGGCTTCCTGAAAGGCGCGGACGTCGAGCGCATGTACGCGATGGCCGACATCTACGTGATGCCGTCGGTCTCCGAGCCGTTCGGCATCTCCCCGCTCGAAGCGATGGCGCTCGACGTGCCCGTGGTGCTCTCGCGCCAGAGCGGCGTGTCCGAGATCCTCCGCAACGCGCTCAAAGTCGACTTCTGGGACGTGCAGGACATGGCGAACAAGATCCTGGCGCTGATCCGCTATCCGGCGCTCGCGCAGCAACTCACCGAAGAAGGGCGCAACGAGCTCGCGACCTTCCGCTGGGACGTGCGCGGCAAGCTCGTGCGCGAGATCTACGAAGAGGTGGTCGCATGACGTCGCTGGTCTTCTACTTCCAGATCCACCAGCCGTTCCGGCTGCGCCGCTACACGTTCTTCGACATCGGCGTGCACGACGGCTACTTCGACGACACCGAGAACGCGCGCATCGTGCGGCGCGTCGCCGAGAAGTGCTATCTGCCGATGACGAGCCTCCTGCTGCGGCTCGTCGAGAAGCACGACGGACGGTTCAAGTGCGCGTTTTCGGTCTCCGGCACGGCGCTCGAACAGATGGAGCTCTGGTCGCCCGAGTCGCTCGCGAACCTGCAGCGCCTCGCCGCGACGGGCTGCGTCGAGTTCCTCTGCGAGACCTCGCACCACTCGCTCGCGTTCCTCGCCGACCGCGCGGAGTTCGAAGCGCAGGTCAAGTCGCAGCGCCAGCGCATCAAGCAGCTCTTCGGCAAGGAACCGACGACGTTCCGCAACACCGAGCTCGTCGTCGACAACCGCGTCGCGCGCTGGGCGGAGGAGCTCGGCTTCCGGGCGATCCTCGGCGAAGGCGCGGACCACTTGCTCGGCTGGCGCACGCCGCACCGTGTCTATCGGCCCGAGAGCTGCGAACGCATCAAGATCCTGCTGCGCTCCTACAAACTCTCCGACGACATCGCGTTCCGTTTCTCGAACCGCGCGTGGTCGGAGTGGCCGCTGACGACCGAACGATTCGCGTCGTGGGTCCACGCGCTGCCGCCGGACGATCCGTTCGTCGGGCTCTTCATGGACTTCGAAACGTTCGGCGAGCACCAGTGGCACGACACCGGGATCTTCGCGTTCATGGAGCACCTGCCCGACGCGATCTTCAAGAACCCGCGCTTCGACTTCGCCACGCCGTCCGAGATCGCGGCGCGCTTCGATCCGATCGCGCGGCTCGACATCCCACACCCGGTGTCGTGGGCGGACGCGGAACGTGACCTCACTGCGTGGCTCGGCAACCACATGCAGCGCGCGGCCCACGAAGCGCTTTATTCGTTGGGTCCGGCGGTCCGAAAAGCAGCCGCTGCCGGCCGGTCGGACCTCTACGAGAAGTGGAAAAAACTGACCACCTCGGACCACGTGTACTACCAGTGCACGAAGTGGTTCTCCGACGGCGACGTGCACAAGTACTTCAGCCCCTACTCCTCCCCGCACGACGCTTTCATCGCCTTCATGAACGTCCTCGATGACTTGGCGCGCCGCGTCGCGCGCGTGCAGGAGCCGACGCCGGTCGAAAGCCCCACCTCGTGAGTCAGCCGCACACTCTGTTCGAAGTCTCCTGGGAGGTCTGCAACAAGGTCGGCGGCATCCACACGGTGGTGTCGACGAAGGCGAAGACGCTCGTCGAGCGCTACGGCGACCGGTACGTCTGCATCGGTCCGTGGTTGCTCGGCAATCCGGAGACCGAACGTTCGTTCCACGACGAGACCGAGCGCTTCGCCGACTTCGCCGAGGGTTGCCGCGCCGCCGGCGTCGCGGTCCGCGTCGGCCGCTGGAAGATCCCTGGCGCGCCGCGCACGATCCTGGTCGCGTTCTCGGGCCTCTTCGAGAAGAAGGACCTCGTCCTCGCGCGGCTCTGGGAGCGCTTCAAGGTCGACTCGCTCTTCGGCAGTTGGGACTACGTCGAGCCGGTGCTCTTCGGCCACGCCGCGGGCCTCGTGATCGAACGTTGGTGCCACGAGTTCTTCGGTGACAAGGGTTCGCGCGCCGTGGCGCAGTTCCACGAGTGGATGACCGGCGCGGGCTTGCTCTACCTGGAGGAGAAGACGCCCGAAGTCGGTTCGATCTTCACGACGCACGCGACGGTGCTCGGCCGTGCGCTCTCGTCGACGGGCCGTTCGCCCGAACAGGGCCTCGACGGTCGTTCGCCCGACGAACTCGCGCACGAGCTCGGCGTGCGCGCGAAACACTCGATCGAAGGCGTCTGCGCCCGCACCGCCGACGTGTTCACGACGGTCAGCGAGATCACGGCGCGCGAAGCGAAACTCTTCTTCGGCCGCGACGCGGAGCCGCTGTTGCCGAACGGCATCGACCTCGACGTGATCGACGAGCTCGCGAAGGACTTCCCGCGCAACGTCGCGTCGCAGCGCATGCGCGAGTTCGCGCACCGGTTCCTCGGCCAAGACGTCGCGGACGCGGCATTCCTGTGCCTCTCCGGACGCTACGAGTTCCACAACAAGGGCATCGACACGCTGCTCGACGCGCTCGCGATCCTCGATCGCCGCCCCGGAAGGCGCATCGTCGCGTTCCTGATGGTGCCTGCCGCCAATTCGGGCGTCTGCAAGTCGGTGCGCGACCGGCTCGAGCGCCCGCTCGCGGAGATCAAGAAGCCGCTAGGCGTCTCGACGCACAACCTGATCGATCGGGACAACGATCCGATCCAGCGGCACACGGCGAAGCTCGGCTTCACGAACGCGCTCGAGAAGCGCGTCAAGGTCGTGCAGATCCCGGTCTATCTGAACGGCTCCGACGGCCTGCTCAACATGCCGTACGAGTCGGTGCTGCGCGCGATGGACCTGTCGGCCTTCCCGTCGTTCTACGAACCGTGGGGCTACACGCCGGAAGAGTCGCTCGCGGTCGGCGTGCCGACGATCACCACCGACTACGCCGGCTTCGGTCGTTGGGCCCGTTCGGTCGGGATCGGCCCGAAGGACGGCGTCAGCGTGCTCGAACGCGTCGGCAAACACGACGAGCAAGCGGCCGAGGAGCTCGCCGAAGAACTCGAGCGCCTCACCCGTGAACGCGGCGACCCTGCGCGCACCTACGAAACGTGCCGGCGCACGGCGCAGCGCACCGCGTGGAGCGACTTGATCCGCCACTACGATCGCGCGGTCGAAATGGCGCTCGAACTGACGCTCGTGCGCTCCGCGCGCGGCGTCGCGACACCCGGCCGACCGCGCGCGCTCGTCGCCGTCGCGCCGAGCGAACAATCGCGGCGGCCGCGGCTCGCGCCGTTCCACGTCTCCGCGACGCTGCCGAAGCCGCTCGAAGGTCTGGCGCGGCTCGCGCGCAACTTCTGGTGGTGCTGGGATCCCGAGGCGCAGGAGATCTTCCGCGAGCTCTCGCCGCTTTCGTGGGAGACCAGCGGTCACAACCCGATCTCGTTCTTGCGCATCGTCTTCCCCGAGGACCTGACGACGCGCGCCGCGGATCCGCGTTACCTCGAGAAGCTCGAGCGGGTGCTCGCGCGACTCGACGCGTACCTCGCGGAACCCACGCGGGAACACGGGACGCTCTTCGCAGCGCATCCGATCGCCTACTTCTCGGCGGAGTTCGGCGTGCACGAGTCGCTGCCGATCTACTCGGGCGGCCTCGGCATCCTCGCCGGCGACCACTTGAAGTCCGCGAGCGACCTCGGGCTGCCGCTCGTCGGCGTCGGTCTCTTCTATCGCCACGGCTATCTGCGCCAACGCATGACGGTGCACGGCGAGCAACTCGCCCACACCGCCGACAACCTGCCGCGCAACCTCGCGATCGAGCCCGTGCTCGACGATCGCGGCACGCGCGTCGAAGTGAAACTCGAGCTGCCGACCAGCGTGCTCACGTTGCAGGCGTGGCGCGTCGCCGTCGGCCGCGTCACGCTCTACTTGCTCGACTCCGACGTCGACTCGAACCGGCCCGAGGACCGCGCGATCACCGATCAGCTCTACGGCGGCGACCACGAGACGCGCCTGCGCCAGGAGATCGTGCTCGGTCGTGGCGGCGCGAGGCTGCTCGCCCGGCTCGGCATCGATCCGTCGGTGTGGCACATCAACGAGGGCCACGCAGCGTTCCTCGCGCTCGAACGCGTCGCCGAGCTGATCCGCGAGCACGGCTTGACGTTCCCGGAAGCGCGCGAGCTCGTCCGTGCGACCACCGTGTTCACCACGCACACGCCGGTGCCCGCGGGCCACGACCGCTTCGGCGAAGACGTGATCCGCCGCTACTTCTCGGACGCGCCGGGTTGGTGCGGTCTCGCCTGGGACCAGTTCTTCGCGCTCGGCACCGGCGAAGAGGACAAGGCGAACTTCAACGTCACGTACCTCGCGATGAACTTCGCGAGCGCCGTGAACGGCGTCTCGAAGCTCCACGGCGACGTCTCGCGCGCGCTGCTGCACTCGTTCTGGCCGCAGTACCTGCGCGCGGAAGTGCCGGTCGGCTCGATCACGAACGGCGTGCACTTGCCGACGTGGACGCATCCCGACGTCGCCCGACTGTTCGGCGCCGAACGCCGGCCGGTGCGCGGCGAGGACTTCGCCCAACGTGCGCCGTCGATCGCTCCCGCCGCGATCTGGGACGTGCGCAAGCCGGCGAGGCGCCGCCTGCTCGCGAAGGTGCGCACGAGCCTCGAAAAGACCTTCCTCGAACGCTCCGACAGCCCGCGCGTGTTGACGCGGATGCTCGAAGGGCTCGACGAAAAGGCGCTCTTGATCGGCTTCGCGCGCCGCTTCGCGCCGTACAAACGCGCGACGTTGCTCTTCTCCGATCGCGAGCGCCTGCAAGCGCTGCTCGACGACGAAGCACGGCCCGTGCGCATCTTCTTCGCCGGCAAGGCGCACCCGCGCGACGGCCAAGGCCAGGAGATGCTGAAGCGCATCTTCGAGCTCTCGCGCTCGAGCGAATTCGTCGGCAAGATCTTCTTCCTCGAGGACTACGACGTCGACCTCGCGCGTTCGCTCGTGCAAGGCGTCGACGTGTGGCTCAACAACCCGATCCGACCGCTCGAAGCGAGCGGCACCTCTGGGATGAAGGCTGCCGCGAACGGCGCGCTCAACCTGTCGATCCCGGACGGTTGGTGGGTCGAGGCCTACGACGGTCAGAACGGTTGGTCGATCGGCGACGGCCGCGGCTATCCGAACCAGGAGCTCCAGGACGAACTCGACGCAGCGACGCTCTATCGCTTGCTCGAAGAGGACGTCGTGCCGCTCTACTTCGAGCGCGACGCCCAAGGCGTGCCGCAACATTGGCTCGAGCGCGTCCGCCACGCGTTCGCGACCATCCCGCCGGTGTTCAACACCGACCGCATGGTCGCGGAATACCGTGATCGCGCGTACGTCGAGCTCGCGCGCCGCCACGCGGAGCTCACGGCCGATCGTTGCGCGCACCTGCGCGAAGTTTCTCGCGACCACCAGCGCATCCGCCGAGGTTTCGGCGAGATCCGTTTCTCCTCGGTCAAACTCGCGGAACTCTCGGAGCTCTCCGTCGGCGACGCGATCGAGGCCCGGGTGGAGCTCGACTTGAAGTCGCTCTCCCCCGCCGACGTGCGCGTCGAGCTCGTGCTCGGACACGCGCGCGGCGAACGAGATCTGCGCAACGCGATCGTGGTACCGCTGGTCGCACGCACGCACGGCGGCGCGGGCATCGTCTTCGAAGGCTCGCACAAGATCGCGCGCTCCGGCTCGTTCGCCTACGGCATCCGCGTCCGCGCCCGTTTCGCGTCGCCGATCGACGCGGCGCTCGCCGATCTCGTCCTCTGGTCCTGACGCACTTCCGAGCGCGGGCGAACTTCGTTCGCCGTAGCTCTCGTGTGCGTCAGCCGTCCAAGGCACGTCCGCTCAAGAATCGTGCGGAGCGAGCCCGATCGTGGGCGCTCCGGATCCCGAGCCGTTCCCTGCGGCACGTCCCGTCCACGTCGGACGCGCGACGACGGGCTCCGAGACCCCAAGAGAAGAGAACATGGCTCGATTCGTGAAGTTCACCATTCTGGGATCGTCGCTCGCGCTCGCAGCGACCTCGTGCGGCGGAGGCGGCTCTTCGAGCGACGGCGGCACGAGCCTCATCGAGGGGCTCTCCGCACCGTCGGAGCTGTCGGTCGTCACGGCGACTGGCGGCTCGGCGATGCCTTCGGGCGGAGCCGCGCACGTCGCGCCAGGTTACAACGCGCCTCCCGGCTCCGACTACGAGCTCGACGCCGCGAAGGGCCACGTCTACGACCCGTCGATGCAGAGCATCGACACGGTCAACGGCATCCTCTGCATGGTGTCGCAGACCGCGTACGACGCGATGGTCAACGAAGGCCAGTACGTCGCGCAGGTCAACGAAGACAAGTGCGGCATGGGCAACGACGGCGGCTCGGGCGACGAAGGCCAATCGTCGAGCCAGGGTCTCGCGAACTACACGTTCTGGGTCGTCGACTCGACGCGCGCGGACAACTCGTCGCCGCAACAAGTGCAGTTCTGGCTCGAGTCGGAGATGGGTCCGAGCACGGACGGCGTGATCCAAGCGCAGGTCGACATCGACTCGGGTCCGAGCGACGTCGACCCGTTCGGCTCGTTCGAGCTCAACTTCGCGGGCATCGCCGACGGCGAGACCATCGCGGATCCGACGATGTGGGGCACGCTCGGCACCGTCGCCGTGACCCAAGGTCACATCGGCTTCCAGTTCTACCAGGACCAAGGCGACGTCGACGTCGTCCACGGCTCTGGCGAGTTCTCCGAACGCGTCGCGGTCACGGTCGACATGGCCGGCGATCAGACGAGCGGCATCGCGCGCGTCTCGCGCATCGAACGCTTCGGCGATCCGATGAACGGCGACACCGGCCAAGTGAGCGGCGAGTACACCTTGGCGTTCGACCAGGACTACGTGCTGCGCGGCAAGGACTCGGACACGCCGGTGTGCCTCTACCGCGACCAGTTCCTCACCCACATCTGGCGCTACAACCTCTACCACGCGAGCGGTCTGCAAGACGGCGAGCGCGTGACGCTGAACTCGGGCTTCCCGATCAAGACCGTGAACGACGAGCACGGCTACATCGGCTACTGGGGCCTCTGGGCGCCGCCCGACGTGACGATCGCGAACGGCGACACCGTCTACAAGGACGAGTGGGGCACCACGAACACGACGCCGTACACGGTGATCAAGTCGCCGGGCAAGTTGATCCGCCACACGAAGAACGTGCTCGACCTCGCCGACGCGGACGGACTGCTCGCCGAGTGGTGGGACTTCTCGCAACAGCCGGCGGTGCGCTACCAAGTCGAGCTCCAAGACCCGGACTGGGTCGCGATCGCCGCGTGGGACGACAACGCGCAAGCCTTCGTCGATCTCGGTTCGCCGCTCGTGATCGACACGTCCGCGATCGGGTTCCTCAACATGTGGTCGAACTCGCTCGGCGGCCAAGTGAGCTACGTCCACGGCAACACGTACCTGACGTTCTTCGCGCAGGAGTTCGTCACGGGCGACGATCCGGCGTTGGTCGGCGGCGCGCTCGCGCTGTACGGCTACACGCAGTGCCTCGACAGTGCGATCACGGCGACCGAAGCGGAGAACGGCGACGTGTTCCTCGCCGACAGCTTCGACATCAACACGCCGTACGTGTTCCAGTTCGACGGCTCCGACATGACGCTCTACCACGACGTCAACGGCGACGGCTCTCTCCTGACGCAAGTCGGCCTCGCCGACGGCGAAGTGCCCGCGAGCGGTCCGTTCACCTGGGGCATGCAGTCGGGCGCGATGGTCGAAGACACGGGCACGCTCGTGAACCCGTGGGACGCGTGGAACGCGGACGTGTTCTACACCTACGAGACCGGCGCGAACGACTGGAACCAGTACACGGCGCTCTGGGATCCGCAGCTCGCCGCGTACGTCGACTTCGATCCGCCGATCCAGTTCAGCTACACGCACTCGACGGTCAACGACAAGAACGCGGACTCGACCTACGACGGCCAGACGTTCATGCTGAGCTACGGTGGCCCCGGCAACCTCTGGGGCATCCCGTCGACCGGCATCGACTTGACCGGCGACAACGAGCCGGATCGCTGGGTGCCGCAGTTCTCGCTCGCCGACGGCGTCGTGATGGGCCCGAACGGCACCGAGTACGCGGTGCGCGGCATCGAGATGGAAATGACGCTGCTCGAGGATCCCGCCGGCTGCGCGGGCCTCGACCTGCTCGGAGCCGCCGCGCTCGTGCTGCCCGACGGCACGACGTACACGGCACCGAACATCGGGCCGATGCCGGACCTCGACGACGCTCCTGCGGTGATCGAAGGCGTCGTGCAGGGCCTGTGAGCGCGAGCCGGAGCGCCGCCGCGCTCCGCGTTCCTCCGCCACCAAAAAGAACCGGGGCGCGTCCATGTGGACGCGCCCCGGTTCGTGATACGCGAGGAGCGGAGGCTCAGCGCGTCCCGCGGTCGCGCCGCAGATCGTCGCGCAACGAGCGCAGGTCGTCGCGCAGGCCGCGCACTTCGGTGCTCATCTCGCGGATCAGCGCCGTGAGCTCGTGCATCGGCCCCGCGCCCGCGGGCTGCGGCACCTGCGTCGCGAAGGAGTCGTCGTAGTACGCGTTGGTCATCGGCTCGGTGACGTCCACCTCGACTTCGTCGGGGAACTCGACGTCGAAATCGAAGTCCTCCTCTTCGTCGCCGGCGAGCTCGGCCTCTTCTTCGGCGAGCTCGGCGCACGCGCGATCCTCGGCGTCCGCCGCGTCCTCGGCCGTGTGGCCGTCGACGTGCCACGTCGACAGCTCGCCGAGCCGTGCGAGGTCCGCGAGCTTCGCGAACTCACCGGCATGCCCGAGCTCGTCGAGCTTCGCGAGCGCGCGCAACTCTTCGCCGTCCCACACGTACGCGCGAGCCTCTTCCGCGAACTCGTGGGCGCGCGCCGCGTAGGCCTCCGCCGCGCGCCGGTATTCGTCGGCGTCGATCCGTGCGGCATCCGCGGTTTCGAAGGCCCACGCTTGGCCCTCGCCGTCCGCGGAGCGCCACACGCGACAGCTCGCGCCGCCCTGCGAACCGGGCACGGTGATCGCGGCCCACGAGCCCGCCTGCTCGGCGAAACGGCGAGCGCCTTCCGCGAGTTCGCTCGCGTGGTCGCCGTCGAGGCACGTGACCCGCGCCGACCCCGGCGTGCGCACGATCAGCGGCGAGCCCTGCGCAGGAGCCGCGGCCTTCGGCGCGCACGGCGGACAGGGCGGACACGGAGCGCACGGCGCGGTCGCGCCGGAGTCCGGGCACGGCGCGGACGGAGCCCCGCCGCGCGCCGCGCCGGGGATCGTGTCGCACGACGGCGCGACGTCGCGCGCGCGCTGCGTCGCGCGGCGACGCTCGAGCTCGCGGGTGGCCCGGGCCCGTTCGTTCGCACGTTGCGCGAGTTCGCGCGCGCGTTGCCGTTGCTCACGCTGCCGTTCGACGAGTTCGCGTTGGCGCTCGAGCAGTTCGCGGCGGCTCGCTTCGAATGCCGCGCGCTGCTCTTCGAGAGCCGCCTGCAGCTCCTCGACCGCTTCTCGTTGCGCGTCGAGTTCATCGGCGAAGTGCTCGTCGAACGTGTCCGCGAACTCGAACGATTCGAACCCGTCGAGGTCCGGCGCCTCCGCGAGGCTCTCCGAGATGATCTCCGGGACGCCCTCCGCATCGTAGGCCTGCACCGCGATGCCGGCGTGCGCGCCATGTTGGCCTCCGGCGCCGCCGCCGCGAGCGAGAGGCGCGTGGCCGCTCGCCGCACCGGCAGGCGCCATGCCCGCGATCGCGGTCGTCGCCGACGGACCCGCGAGGAACACGTCCCCGAGGCGCGGCATCGGGGCCACGCCGATCGCCGGCGCGGCCGGTGTCGGCTGCGCCGCGCTGCCTGCCCTCGGCGCGGCGCCCGGCAACGCGATCGACGCGGCGCTGGACGCCGGGGGCGACACGGCGCCAGGCGCCGGGGTCGACGCGGCGCTCGGCGCTGGGTTCGGGATCTGGCCCGGCAGCGAATTCGCCGTCGTGCCGAGCCCAGCGATCGACTGGGCCGCCGGCGCCACGGCCGCCGCCTTCGCGGGCTGGCTCACACCGCCGCTCGTCGAGACCGACGGTGCCGGCGCCGTCTGCGCGACTCCGGCCAAGGGCGAGGGTTGGAACAGATCGTCGACGGTGGGAGTCGACGCAGATTGCGGCGTGGTCGCTTGTTGCCGCACGCCCGCGCCGGCGAGCGCGGTCGACGCGCAGGCGAGCCAGGCCAAAGTCCAAGACGGGTTCATCGAGATTCCTCCGGGAAAAATGCGTGACGTGCGGTGTCTTGTTCCGGCGCCGCGAACGCAGCGTCGGGTGCATCGAGGTGCGCCGAGTCCTCGGCGCCGAGTTCGTCGGTCAAGGCGAGGAAGAGCTCGCGCATGCGGCCACGGCGCTCGAGCAGTCGATCGACGCGCTCGCGCAGCTGCGCGAGCTCCGCTTCGATCTCGGCGTCGGGATCACCCGCGGCGAGCTCGCGTTCGAGGTCGGCGAGTTCGGTCTCCAAGGCCTCGACTTCGAGGTCGAGCGCGAGCGCCGCGACTTCGAAGACCTCGCGCGGCGAACGCGCGCGGTCGAGCAGCGCATCGAGCTCCTCCACCGGTTCGAGACCCGAGGGCTCCGCGTGCATCGAGTCGGTGTTCATCGACTCCGCGTTCAAGGAATGCGCGTCCGGCGAGTCGGCGTGCGGCGAGTCGGCGCGCACGAACTCCGCGAGGAGCTTCGGCTCGGCGGCAGACCTCGAGCGCGCGAACTCGGCGGCCGGTTGCGCGCCCGCGGCGCCTGCATCCGTGTCGTCGAAGGCGTCGTGCGCGTCGTCGGCAACGACGTCCTCCGCGACGAGTCCGAAGTCGGCCGACGAAAGGTCCGCGTCCGACGGTGCCTCCGCGACCACGTTCGAACCATCGAGAACACCGTCCTCGCCGAACGCGGGCGACCACGCCGCGACCACGGCGCACGCGAGCGGCGCGACGCTGCTCCAAGACCGCGGCTCTCGACGGGCCTCGTGTTCGAGCAACAGCTCGACACGACGCACGAGTTGCGAACGCTCGCGCGCCATCGGTGCCGCAGGCAACGAGCGGCGTTCTTCGACGAGCCATCCGGCGATCTCGGCGAGCGCGCTCGCGAGCGGCGCCCCCGAGCCGATTCGACCGCGCGCCCAGAGGTCCGCGGCGAACTCTGCGCGGCGTTCGAGTTCGCGAGCGACGAAGCGCTGCAACGGTTGGAACCAGAACACGATGCCGAGCGCGCGAGCGAGCCACAACCAGAGGATGTCGCGGCGCGCGAGGTGCGCGAGTTCGTGTGCGAGCACCGCGCGTTGTTCGTCTTCGCCGAGATCCTCGAGCGTCCGCGGCGGCAAGCCGATCTCCGGGCGGAACAGGCCGAACGACAACGGGACGTGCGTGCACGGCGCGATCGAGAGCCGCACGCGCCGCGAGGTGCCGGCGCGATCGCAGAGCTCGTCGAGCATGGCGCGCACGCGACCGCCGCGCAGTTCGGTCCGCCAACGCAACGCGCGACGCAACGCACGAAGGTCGCGCGCGGCGCGCACGACCCCTACGGCGACGCCGACGAGCCACACGGCAAGCAACGGCACGACGAGTCGATCCGCACCGAACAGGTACGCGCCTTCCGCGGCCGGCGCCGCTGCGTCGAGGGACGCCGGCGCGGCGAGGGGGAGCAACTGGATCGCCGGATGCCCACTCGATGAATGCCCTGGTGCCAAATGTCCACTTGACGAAAGCGCGGGCGACGCCGCCTCATCGATCCGATGCGTGCCCGCGGCCACGCTCACGGCCGGCGACGCGAACTCGGCGGAACCTCGCGGTTCGTCGTGGGCCGCGACCCGCGATTCTTCTGGCTCGCCAAACGAGCTCGACTGGGGAGCGCCTCCGAAGCCGTCGGCCGAGTCGCACTGGCCGAGGCTGCCGACGAGCACGCCCGAGTCATCGGCATGCTCGACGCCGTCGAGCGTGCCGTCGCGGTCGCGAGCAGCCGCAACCCTCTGCGGGACCAGGTCGAAGTTCGACGGTTCGGCAATGAAGTTCTCCTTCGCGCGCGAGCCCGCAACGAAGGCATCCGGTGCCGGCTGCGAAGCGGATGGCGCCGCCAGTGCGCTGCGCGAGAGCAGCACGAACCGCCCGCACAGCGGCTCGAAGCCGAAGACGAACGGCATGGCGGCCGTGACGAGCCCGCCGAGCAGTGCCGCGCGCAACAAACGCTCGACGGCGACGGGCGCGCGGTCCGCAGCCTTGCGAGCGACGAACAGCGCGAGCGCGCCGAGCAGCGCTCCGTGCACGGCGTAGGTCGCGAGGTACGCGACGAGAACGTCGATCACGCGTTCAACGTCCATGGCCGCGCTCCTTCTTGCCGTGGCGATCGATCAGATCGCGCAAGCGCGCGATCTCGTCGGTCTTGAACTCGCCTTCGGTCAACAAGTGGCTGACCAGTGCCGCAGCGTCGCCTTCGAAGAGCCGCTCGGTCAGGTCGCTGACCATCGAGCGCTGCACGTCGGCTTCGCGGATCTTCGCGCGGTAGAGGAAGACTCGGCCGTCCGCGCGGTGCGCGACGACGCCCTTCTTCTCCATCTTCGTCAGCATCGTCGCGATCGTCGTCGGCGCGCGCTGATGCTCCTTCGGCAGGCGCTGGCAGACGTCCGCGACGCTCGCCTCCTCCGTGTTCCAGAGCACGCGCATGATCGCGTACTGCAGATCGCCGAGATGGTGGGTCTTCTTCGACATGGCGCGACTCCTCGCTCTTGAACTACCACGGTAGTACGCGAAGCTCCGATCGACCGCCAGCGGCAACCGGGTGCTTTTTCGATTCGTGTACGCACCGTGCGCGCTGCGGGTGCGGTTGAGCGCCGCGACGTGCGCCGTAGGATGACCGCCGTGCGTCCGGTGTCCGGCAAGAAGGTGGTGTGGGTGGTCTTCGGCGGACTGGCGCTCGCGACCGGCCTCGCCGCGTGGTGGTTTTGGGCCCACGCCGAGTCGATCCGGCGCGGCGAAGTCGGACCCAAAGGCGAACCGGTCCGGAGCGAAACGGCGGAACCGGGGAACGAGGCGCGCTGACCGGACCGGCGAGCCCGGCGCGGATACTGGCCTCGCACCGTGGGTCAGGAAAGCGGCCCTGGCGGCGCGCCACGGGCCATTCGCGACCCGTACTCGCGCAGTGCGCGTGCTCTCACCGCGCGCGCGAAGTGAACGATAGTGCCCCGCCGGCCCCGCCCGACGAGTCTCGCGCGGTTCGCGCGGCTGCGCCTGCCGCGGTCACGCGATGGACTCTCGCGTGCTCGCTCGAGGCGCGGGACTGCGGGCGTCGCGCTGCTCGCGAGCACACCGCGGGGCTTCCTGAATGGACTCGTCTGGACCGCGTCGGTTGCGCCCCGGTCGAGAGTTGTTGCACACGCACGAGTGGCAGTATCGCCTAGGGGGCTCCGCGCGCGTGATGCGCGCGCAACCACGCGAGCAACCGCTCGAGATCGTCGGGCAGCGGAGACTCGAACACGAGGCGCGCGCCGCTGACCGGATGGTCGAGTTCGAGCCGCCCTGCATGCAGGGCTTGGCGCGCCGGCGCCGGCGCTTCCGGGGCGAGACGTATCGAGTGCGGGCCGGCGCGTTTGTAGAGCGGGTCTCCGACCAACGGATGGTCGACGTGCGCGAGGTGCACACGGATCTGGTGCGTGCGGCCGGTCCGGGGTCGGCACGCGAGCCACGCGAAGCCGTGGAAACGCTCGAGCACTTCGTAGTACGTCGCCGCCTCGCGGCCCTCACCCGCCGGCACGACGCTCATGCGGTCCGGTCGTGAAGGTGAACGCCCGATCGGCGCCTCGATCCAGCCCGTGTCGAAACGCGGCTCGCCGTGGACGAGTCCGTAGTAGACCTTCGCGACGCGGCGCTCACGGAACGCCTCGAGCAGTCGCTCGAACGCCGCCACTTCGCGACCCACGACCATCAAACCGCTCGTGCCGACGTCGAGACGATGAACGATGCCCGGCCGATCCTCACCTTGGAGCGACGGCAACTCGCCCCAACGACGCCGCGCGAGCTCGCTGACGCTCGGTCCGACCGTGTGTGCGCCCGGATGCGACAGCAACCCCGCGGGCTTGTCGACGATCGCGAAGTACTCGTCCTCGTAGACCACGCGCAACTCGTGTCCCGCGCACGGATCTTCGGCGGGAGCGTCCGGCCGGCCGAGCGCGAGCTCCACGTGCTCGCCCGCGACGAGCAGCCGGCTCGGTCGCGACTCGAGTTCCGCTCCGACACGCACGGCGCCGGCGCGCACCCGGGACTGCAGCTGGGTGCGCGAGAACTCCGGCAGCCGCGCAACCAGGAAACGATCGAGTCGCTCGCCGTCCGCGTCCGGCGGAACGACGAAGCGACGCACGTCGGCACGCGAGTCGGATTCGGAGCTCATCGCACCCCAACATGGCGTCGCCCGGGCCCGGGCGCCACCTTTGGAGGCCGGGCTCGCCGACCGCCGCTCGAGGCCCCCGCCCGCCGGCGTGGCACCGGACGCGACGGATCTCGCGGCCGTCGGACCCGTGGATGAAGTTCGTCACGGGCGCAATCTGGCGCCACCCAAGGCCGTGCCGGACAGGCCCTGGCCAGAGTGTCCCAAGTTTGAAAACTCTGACGTTCACGGCGCATCGTGCCTAGACCCCCGCCCAACGGGCCGGATAGGGTGCCCCGCGTGGAAACGCAGCCCCGTAGCGTCCTGCTCGCCGACGACGAGGTTCGTGCGCTCGAGCTGCTCGCGGCCGTGCTGCGCCGACACGGCTACTGGGTGACGCTCGCGACGACACCGCGCGCCGCACGCGAGGAACTTGCGCGGTCGCGGTTCGACGCCGTGATCACCGACCTCTTGTTCGACGGTCGCGCGAGCGGCAAGGACGTGCTGCGCGCCGCACGCGAGCTCGCGCCTTCGGCGGTGGTGCTGATCCTGACGGGCTTTCCGATGCTCGACGCGGCGGTCGGGCTCATGCGCGAAGGCGCGGACGACTACCTGCAAAAGCCGGTCGACGGCGCGCTGCTGATCGCGCGCCTGGAGTCGGCGTTGCGCCGGCGCGACGCGGGCGCCGACTCGATCGCGTTCGTCGAGCTCGCGGAGATCCTGTCGAAACTCGTCCAGAACACCGTCGAGCGCATCGATCCGTACACGGCCGGCCATGGCGAGCGAACACGGCGCTACAGCGACTTGCTCGCGGTCGAACTCGGGCTCGACGTCGCGACGCGAGAGCGGCTGGCGCTCGCCGCGATCGCCCACGACTACGGCAAGATCTTCCTGCGCGACCTCGGCTTCCTGACGAAGCGCGGCCCGCTCTCCGAGGACGAGTTCCGCGACGTGCAACGCCACCCGCTGCTCGGCGCGGAGAAACTCGGCGACCACGCGCGGCTGCGTGACGTGTGCCTCTGGATCTCCGAGCACCACGAACGCTGGGACGGCGCAGGCTATCCCGCGCGCAAGCCCGGGCCGGAGATCTCGCTCTGCGGCCGGATCCTCGCGGTCGTCGAAGTGTTCGATTCGCTCGCGACGCGGCGCTCCTACAAGGAAGCATGGGATCTCGAGCGCGTGATCGAGTACATGCGCGCCGGCCGGGAGCGTGCATTCGATCCGCTGGTGCTCGACGCGTTCCTGCCGAAGCTCGAACGTTTCGGGTTCGAGTGGCTGCGCGCGCCGCAACACGACGTCCGCGCGGCCGCGGGCTGACCGCGGACGCCAGGCGCCGCCGCGCGAGTCGCCTCGCACGTCGGCCCGCAAGTCGGCCCGCCAGCAGCCGGGCGCGCGAAGGCACGTCGCGCGTGAGGCGTCACCCGCGGACTCGCGCCGCGCGACGCGGCCTCGAACGTCCGGCCGGGTAGTACACGGGCCAAGCGACGTCTACCATCGTCAGCCGTCCATGCTCGCCGTCGCTGCGCTGACCCTGCTGCTCGCACCCGCCGAACGCAAGCCCACCCCACCGCCCGGGCTCGTGTGGGTCGAAGGCGGCCGCACGAAGATCGGCACGACGCCCGATCAAGCGCTCCAACTCGGCCAGAAGCACCCGATGCTCTTCGACACGCTCGTGTCGGAGACTCCGCAGCACGAGCGCAAGGTCGACGGCTGCTTCGTGATGGTCAGCGAAGTGACCAACGAACAGTACGCCGCGTTCGTGCGCGCGACCGGGCATCGCGCGCCGCGTTCGTGGGGCCGCGCGGCGATCGAAGCTGCGGAACGCGAGTTCCCCGCCGCGGAAGAGGCTCGCCGGCGCGCCGCGCGCGACGCGGGTGCGGATCCGGGCCCCGACCGTCGCTTCGACGCCGATGCTTGGTGGAGCGAGCACTCGAGCGGCGGTCCGTGGAGCGTGCCCGCGGGCGACGAATGTCTGCCGGTGGTGTTCGTCGACCACGACGACGCCCGGGCGTACGCACGCTGGGCGGGCCTGAGGTTGCCATCCGAATTCGAGTACCAGCGCGCCGGCCGCCAAGGCTCGGCGGCGAACTACCCGTGGGGCAACGAGTGGGACGACGTCGAACTCTGCGCCACGCAAGCGCTGCGCGAGAGTCGGCCGCGCGCCGTCGGCTCGTTCCCGAAAGGTGCGACGCGCGCCGGTCTGCAGGATCTCGCAGGCAACGTCTGGGAGTGGACGGCGAGCCCCTACGAAGCGTTCCCGGGCTACGAAGAGCTCCAAGTGCGCGTGCCGAAGGATGGCACCACGCAAGTGATCGATTCGATCGCGCGTTTCGATCCGAACCGGCGCGTGATCGTCGGCGGTTCGTTCCAGAGCGGCAAGCTCGAAGCTCGCGTCGCGACGCGGCGCAGCGCCGCCCGCAACTTCACGAGCGATGCCCTCGGCTTCCGCTGCGCGGCGAGCGAGCGTCCGTTCGTCGATCTCGCGCGCAACGTCGCCGAGCTCGACCTCGGCGCCTCGGTGCTCGCGCAGTTCCGCCTCTCGCTCGACCTCGACGGACCACTGTGCGTCGATCGGTGGCGCTCGTTGCCCGGTACCGCGACACGGGTCGGCCGCGACGAGAACGGCAAGCCGCGCACCGAACCGCTGCCCGGTTACGCCGTGATCACGGCCTACGACCACGTGCTCTTCGTCGCCGCGACCGAACTCCCCGACACGACGCTCGCCGAGCTGCGCGACCGCGCGCGCCGCGAAGGCCGTGTGCCGCTCGGCGTGCTCTCGCTCTCGCTGCCCTCCGTCGCGCCGACGCTCGCCGCGGGCACGTATGTGCTTTCGTGCCTGCCGGGCGACGCGCCGACGGACGATCGACTGTCGTTCGCGACGCCGACGGGCGAAGTCGTCGCGACCGTGCCGTTCACGAAGCTCGAGTTCGGCAAGACGCCGCCGGGCGGGATCGAGCTCGCGCCAAGCGCCGACGGTACGGCGCCCGAAAGGATCATTGTCGCCGCGCACGCGCATTCGCGCGTGACGCAGCGGGGCGTGTCGTTCGGCTTCGTGCTCGAGTGCGCGCCCGGAACCCTCGGTTCGGACTGGCGGCGCTGACGCTCAGAGTCCCGCCAGGTTGCGGCGCACGAGTTCGGCTTCGAGCTCGAGTTCGGCGAGCCGCGCGCGTTCGTCGGCGACGACTTCCGGATCGGCGCGCGCGACGAAGTTCTGATTCGCGAGCTTCGCCTTCGCGCCTGCGACGCCCTTCTCGAGCTTCTCGAGGCGCTTCGACAGCGCATCGGCGAGCTTCTTGAAGTCGGTCGATTCGCCGAGCACCACGAACGCCTCGATGCCGCCCGCGACCGCGCACGCGGAGCCTTGCGGACGGGCGACCTGCGTGGCGAGCTCGAAGCGCTCGAGGAAGGCGAGCGCCCGCGCGGTCGCTGCGTGCTCGGCGAGCACGCGACGCTCCTCGTCGCGCGGCGCGGCGATGTGCGCGACGAGCGACTGGCGCTCGCCGAGCATGCAGAGCGCACGCACGTTGCGCACCGCCTTCACGAGGTCCTGGATCACCGCCATGTCCGCTTCCGCGGCAGCATCGCGCGCGAGGCCCGCGCCGGTCGGCCAGGCTGAGTTCATCAGCATCGCCGGCGGACGCTTGCCGCGCGCTTCGTGGAGCGCGGTCCACAGCGCCTCCGTCAGGTACGGCATGACGGGATGCAGCAGCGCCAGCATGTCGCCGAGCACGCGCACCAGCGTGCCACGCGCCGCGGGTCCGGTCGGGTCGCCCGCGGCGAAGCGCGGCTTCGCGAGCTCGACGTACCAGTCGCAGAAGTCGTTCCAGACGAAGCGATAGAGCTCGACCGCCGCGTCGTTGAACCGGTACTCCTCGAGCGCCTGCGTCACGAAGCTCCGCGTGTGCGCGAGGCGCGAGAGGATCCAACGATCCTCGAGCCGCGTCACGGACTGCGACGTCACTTCCGCGCTCTCGCCCGAGAGGTTCTGGAGCACGAAGCGCGCCGCGTTCCAGACCTTGTTGCCGAAGCGGAAGCCCTGTTCGATGCGGTCAGGCGCGAGCCGCGTGTCCTGGCCCTCCTTCGTCAGGAGGATCAGGCAGAGCCGCATCGCGTCGGCGCCGTACTTGTCGATCAGCTCGAGCGGGTCGATGCCGTTGCCGAGCGACTTCGACATGCGCCGGCCCTGGGCGTCGAGCACGGTCGCGTGGATGTTGACGACGGAGAACGGGCAGCGTTTCTCCGGCGGCAGGTGATCCATGAACTCGTAGCCCGCCATCACCATGCGCGCGACCCAGAGGTAGATGATCTCGCGCGCGGTCGACAGGAACTGCGTCGGATAGAAACGCGCGAGGTCCGGCGTCTTCGCCGGCCAGCCGAGGGTCGCGAACGGCCAAAGCCACGACGAGGCCCACGTGTCGAGCACGTCTTCGTCCTGACGGACGATCGGCTTCTTCGTCAGCGGGTGCGGCGAACCGAGCGCGAGGTCCGTCCGCGACGCGACCGGCACGCCGTCTTCGTCGTACCAGACCGGGATGCGGTGGCCCCACCAGAGCTGGCGGCTGATGCACCAGTCCTGCACGTTGAGCAGCCAATCGAGATAGACCTTGGTCCAGCGCTCGGGCGTGAAGCGCAACGAGCCGTTCTGCACGGCCGCGATCGCAGGCTCGGCGAGCGGGCGCATCTTCACGAACCACTGTTCGCTGACCATCGGCTCGATCACCGACTTCGAGCGGTCGCTGATCGCGACGTTGTGCTCGTGGTCGACGACGTCGCCGAGCAGCCCGAGCGCTTCGAGCTCCTTCACGACGGCGTCGCGCGCCTTCTCGCGCGGCAAACCGGCGAACGGCCCCGCCTCGGCGCTCATGCGGCCGTCCTTCTCCATCACCATCACGATCGGCAGCTTGAAGCGCGCGCCGCGCTCGTAGTCCGCCGGATCGTGGCCGGGCGTGATCTTGACCGCGCCGGTGCCGAAGCCCGACTCGACCGTCTCGTCGCCGACGATCGGGATCCTGCGGCCGAGGAACGGCAGCACGACGTGCTTGCCGATCAGGTGCTTGTAGCGCTCGTCGTCGGGGTGCACCGCGACGCCGGTGTCGCCGAGCATCGTCTCGGGCCGCGTCGTCGCCACGGTGACGAACTCGCCCGGGCGGCCGTCGAGCGGATAACGGATCTGCCAGAGCTTGCCCTTCTTCGGCACGTACTCGATCTCGTCGTCGGAGACCGCCGTCGTCAGCACGCAGTCCCAGTTGACGAGCCGCGCTCCGCGGTAGATCAGGCCCTTCTCCCAGAGTCGCACGAACGACTCGCGCACCGCGTGCGACATGTCGTCGTCGAGCGTGAACTTGGTGCGCGACCAGTCGCACGACGCGCCCATGCCGCGCAACTGCTCGAGGATCGAGTTGCCGTACTTCTCCTTCCACGCCCAGACTTCCTGGAGGAAGGCGGCGCGGCCGAGCTCCTCGCGCTTCTGCTTCTTCTCCTGGAAGAGCTTCTTCTCGACGACCGCTTGCGTCGCGATGCCCGCGTGGTCGGTGCCGGGCACCCAGAGCGTCTCGTACCCGTCCATGCGCCGGAAACGCACGACGATGTCCTGGATCGTGTTGTTGAGCGCGTGCCCCATGTGCAGCACGCCCGTGACGTTCGGCGGCGGGATCATCACCGTGAACGTGCCTTTCGAACCGGCGTGCGGAGCGCGCGGCGCGAAACCGCCGCTCTCGACCCAAGCGCGGTAGATGGCCGGTTCGTGGACCTTCGGTTCGAAGTTCTTCGGGAGTTCCATGGGGGCGACCACTTCAACGGGGCCCCCAGGAAGCGTCAAGGAATCGTCCGGAAGAGCCCGGCCGCGCGGCGGGCGAGTGCTTCGCGAGGTGCGAGCAACGTGGTTTCGAGCAGCCCGAGCGCGCGTTCCGTCGCGAGCGACACGTCGCTCGGACGCGTCGCGGCGAGCCCGGCCTCGGCGCGCGTGCCGGCGCGCACGAGTTGGAAGAGCTCCGCCGACTTCTTGCCGGCGGCGCGCAACACGAGGTGCCCGAGCTCGACTCGCGAGAGACGCACTGGCCCGCCGACGTGCAACACGCCCGACGCGTCGCCGTAAGCGAGCTCGACCAGCGCCTCGGCGGCGTTCGAGACGTCGAGCGGCGTGCGCCACTCGTCGCGGAAGAGCAACGGCACTTCGCCGCGCTTCACCGCGGCGACCAGCGAGTCCGACGCGCCGAGCGCGCGTCCGCCCGAGTCGCCGAAGAGCAACGGCAGCCGCACGACGAGCGCACGCGGATCTTGCGCTCGAACCCGCGCCTCGCCGCGGGCCTTGGTCGCGCCGTAGACGCTGACCGGCGCCGGCTCGTCCGCTTCGGAGAAACCGCCGGTCGTCGGCAGGCGCGCGCCGAACACGAGGTCGGTCGAGACGTGCACGAGCCGCGCACCGTGGCGCGCCGTCCAGCGTGCGAGCCGCTCGGGGAGCTCGACGTTGACGCGCTCGGCGAGCTCCGGTTCGCGCTCGCAGTCGGCGAGGCGCGAGAGCGCGGCGGCGTTGACGATGCGCTCCGGACGGAGTTCGTCGAGCGCACGTTCGAGCGCGTCGGTCGTCGCGTCGCACGCGCGGAACTCGACCGCTTCGCGGGGACGCCAATGGTGCGGCGCCGCATCGGGGACGCGGCTCGCGCCGACGATGCGCGTCCGCTCCGCGCGTTCGAGCCGGCGCGCGCGGTTCCAAGCCGCGGCGAGCACGTGCGCACCGAGGAAGCCGCTCGCGCCGAACACGAGACAACTCGTCGGTTCCGTCGGCTTCGCGATCGCCATGAGTGCGCGAGGATACCCGCGAGTTGGGCGGCCGGGGCGTTCCGCTACGATGGCCGAGCCCATGGACGAGCGCTCCGCCCTCGCTGCTCCCGCCGCGTCGACCCCGCCGGTCGAGCTCGCGGAGCCGTTCCGGCGCGCCTTGGTGATCGCGAACCCGATCGCGGGGCGCGGGCTCGGTGAAACCGTCGGGCGCGACGTCGCGGCCGGGCTGTCGAAGCTCGGCGTCGCGACGGAGCTCTACCTGACCAAGGCGCGCGGCGACGCGCGCGCTCGTCTGCGCAGCCAGCGCGAACGCATCGACCTCGTGGTCTCCGTCGGCGGCGACGGCAGCTTGCGCGAAGTGCTCGACGGCCTGATGGACCCGGCGATCCCGGTCGCCATGGTGCCGCTCGGCACCGCGAACGTGCTCGCGCTCGACCTCGGGCTCGAACGCAACGTCGATCGGGCGCTCGAGATCATCGCGGGCCGGCGGCTCCAGCGCCTCGACGTCGCGCGCGTCAACGGACACCTCTCGTTCCTCGTCACCGGCATCGGTTTCGACGGCGCGGTCGTCCGCGAAGTCGAACGCGCACGCCGCGGGCCGATCACGAAGTGGGCCTACTCGCGAGCGATCGTGCGGGCGCTGCGCAGCTATCACGAACCCAAACTCGCGGTCGAGCTCGACGGCGAACGCCTCGAAGGCCGGTTCGGCCTCGTGCTGATCTCGAACATCGTCCACTACGGCGGTTCGCTCCGGTTGTCGCGCTCGCGGCGCTTCGACGACGGCCGCTTCGAGGTGTATCTCTTCCAGGCCGCGACGCCGCGGCATCTCGCGGCGCTCGCCGTCCGTGGTTTCCTCGCGGAGCTCCCCGGCGGTGCCTGCCGCCTCGCGACCGCCGCTCGGGCGAAAGTCACGTCCGACGACGGTCCTGTCCCCTACCAAGTCGACGGCGACTTCCGCGGCGAGACGCCGGTCGAGTTCGAGGTGCTGCGCCGCCAGCACAGGATCCTGATCCCATGACGCGCCCGTTCCTCCCGATCCGCCCCAGCCTCGAGATCCGCGGCCGCACGTTCGGCGGCGGCAAGCCCTTCGTCATCGCCGGCCCATGCGTGATCGAGTCGCGCGAGCTGATGCTCTCGGTCGCACGGCGCCTCGCGGAACTCGCCGACGAACGCGGCGTCGACCTGATCTTCAAGTCGAGCTTCGACAAGGCGAACCGCTCGAGCGTCCACGGCGCGCGCGGCCCGGGCATCGCTTCGGGGCTCGAACGACTCGCGGAAGTCCGCGAAGCGACCGGCCTGCCGCTCTTGACCGACGTGCACCTGCCCGAACATTGCGCGCAAGCCGCCGAAGTCGTCGACGTCCTCCAAATTCCAGCCTTCCTGTGTCGTCAGACGGACCTCTTGGTCGCCGCCGCGGAAACAGGGAAGGTCGTCAACATCAAGAAGGGGCAGTTCCTCGCGCCTTGGGACATGCAGAACGCGACGAAGAAGTGCGAAGCCGTCGGCAACCGGCGCTTGATGGTCACCGAGCGCGGAAACTCGTTCGGCTACGGCAGGCTCGTCGTTGACATGAATAGCTTCGGCCACCTGTCGAAGACCGGCCACCTCGTCGTGTTCGACGCCACCCACTCGGTCCAAGAGCCCGGTGGCCTCGGCACGGCGACCGGCGGCGACCGCCGGTTGGTGCCTGCGCTCGCCCGCGCGGCCGCCGCGACCGGCGAGATCGACGGCGTCTTCTTCGAAGTCCACCCCGACCCCGACCGCGCCCCCTCCGACGGCCCGAACATGGTCAAACTGGAAGAGTTCCCCAGGATCCTCGACGGCGTGCTCGCCGTGTGGCGCGCCGTCCACGAGCTCTGAAGCCCACCGAGGCTCGCTTGCCCGAATCGACTTTGCACGAGAACGAGCTCTCCGCCGCCGCGCTCAACCGCGCGTTGACGGGATACCGCATCGTGCGCGAGGTCGGCCACGGCTCGATGGGCGTCGTGTACGAAGCGCGGCAAGTCGGCGTCGAGCGCCGCGTCGCGATCAAGGTGCTGCCGCCGAACATGGCGCTGCGCGAACGGACGGTGAAGCGCTTCCTGCGCGAAGCCGAAGCGATGGGGCGCCTCTCGCACCCGAACATCGTCGACATCCACGAGGTCGGTTCGATCGGGTCGATCAGCTACTTCTCGATGAAGTTCGTCGAGGGGCCGCCGCTCGACCGCGTGCTCAAGGCGGGCCCGCTCGCGATCGACGACGTGCTCTCGATCGGCATCGACGTCGCGAGCGCTCTCGCCCACGCGCACTCGCGAGGCGTGCTGCACCGCGACATCAAGCCGTCGAACCTGCTGCGCGACGGCGAACGCGTGTTGCTCACCGACTTCGGTCTCGCTCGCCCGCTCGACCAGGAAGAAGCCGGCACGATGACCGAGTCCGGCGACTTGGTCGGCACGCCCCTCTACATGAGCCCCGAGCAGATCTCGGGGTCCGGCGACGCGATCGACGGACGGTCCGACGTGTGGGGCCTCGGTGCGACGTTGTACGAGCTCCTCTCGCAGCGTCCGCCGTTCCAGGGCCCGAACGCGCAGACGATCCTCAACGCGATCCTCTCGAAGGACCCGCCGCTCCTGCACAAGCTCCGCGACGACGTCCCGCGCGATCTCGAAGCGGTGATCCTGAAGTGCCTCGAGAAGGACGTCGATCGTCGCTACACGACCGCCGCCGCGCTGCTCGAGGACCTGCGCGCGGTGCGCGACGGCCGGCCGGTCAGCGCACGTCCGCCGCGCTTCTTCGACCCCGCGGTGCGCTGGATGCGCCGCAACCCGATCGAAGCGAGCGTCGGCATCGTGCTGCTCGCGGTCGCCGGCGTGCTCGCGCTCGTGTGGCGCAGTTCGCAACAGCAAGTGGACACGATCGAGAGCGAGCGCGACCGCATCGAACTCGAACGCTCCGAGCTGCAGAAGGCGATGTCGCTCGCGGCCGTACGCCAGGAACTCCTGAACGCGTACAAGCTCTGGCAGTCCGGCGAGCGAGACTCGAGAAACGAAGCGTTCGAACGGATCAGCAACCTGATCGAGGAGTTCGAGGACCGCTACCCCGAGATCGTCGTCGAAGCGATCGAGATCTGCGCGTCGTTCGTCCACGAAGTCGGCGTCGAGCGCGAACGCGTGTTCGTCTCCGCGATCGAGACCAAGGCTCAGGAAGAATCGCCCGATCGTCGCTTGTTGTGGCTCGGCGCGCTGTACTCCGGACTCGAACGGTTCGATCGCGCGATGAGCTGCCAGATCGGACGCAGCCAACTGGTCCCGCGCGATCCGCTCCCCTACCTCGAGCGCGCCCGGTTGCACCGTCGCATCGGTCGACTCGCGCGCGGAGAAGCGAACGAGACGCGTTGGCGCGAGGAATCGGCGCGCGCTCTGGGTCTCTTGCAGTCGGCGCTCCGGTTGGCGATCGAAACCCAGAGCGAGCAGGTCGCCGTGCAGACGTTGCTCGAGCGTGCGCGGATCTTCCTCGATCTCGATCGCCCTGACCGGGCGCTCGCCGACATCGAACTCGCGCTCGCCCGAGACCGCTCCCGCGTCGAAGCGGGCGCGCTGAAGAAGGCCGCGCAACTGCGGATGTCCGAACTCGACGCACTCGCCCGCGCCAACCAAGTCGTGCGAGCGTCCGACGAGTCCGGAGCGCCGCCCGCGAGCGGCCCTTTCAATATCGCTGTGCCCACGACGGCCGGCGAAGTGCTCGAGCGGACCAAGACCGAGATCGAGCAGGCCGGAAAAGGACTGCGCAGCATCTTCCGCGGGTTCAAGGACGTGCTGACCGCTCCGGCGGAGACGCCCGAGCCGCAACCGGCGCTCGACGCCGATCAGTGAACGCCGCCGCGGCGGCACCCGGGCCGGAAAGCCGCGCGCCGCCGCGATCCACGGGGGACGGCGGCGGCGCGTTGGAGGCGAGTCGGCTCGATCAGAGCGAGCCGCTCTGGCGCAGCGACTTGATGCGCATGCGCGTGATCTTCACTTCCGCTTCGGTCGGCACGAGGAGGCCGATGCCGCCGCGGCGCGACTGGACCCATTTCACTTGTTCGACGGTCTGCGGGTCGCCCGCCGAGAGCTCGCAGGTCCACGAGCTGCCGATGAACGTCAACGTGCCGCTGTACGACTCGTTCGACGACAGCAGGAACGAAGCGTTCGGCGATTCCTCGAGCGCCGAGAACTTCAGCGACTCGACGGTGCCGTCGAAACGCTTGCCGACGCGTGCGTAGAGCTCGAACTCGCCCTTAAGGATCGTGAACTCGAAGTCGAGCACGAAGTCACGGAACTGCTCGCGGTCGCCGATCGACGTCACGCCGTTCTGCCGCGCCGCCGCGTTCGGACCGCGCAGGGTCAGCGCGCCGCGCTCGAACTTCTGACTGAAGCCCTCGAGCGACGCAGCGTTCCAGTTCGGCGCCTGGTCGGTGGAGAGCAGGTCCTTCCACGGCTGCTTCTCGACGAAGTCGGGCGTGAAGATCGCCTTGGCGAGCAGGTCCGATTCGTCGATCACTTCGCGGAAGTGGCCTTCGTAGTACTTCGAAAGCTCGCTCTGGTTCTTCTTCAGCGACTCTTCGAAGAGCTTGACGATCTCGTCTTCCGCCTCGGTGTACTTCTTGAGCGCCGCTTGGCGTCCGGCGACATCGTTGGCGGCGTTCGCGGCGCTGCGCGCTTCTTCGTGCAGCTTCGCGGCGTAGACCCGGTCGGTGTTCTGCTTGAGCTGCGCGACGTCGGTCGCGAACTGGGTGTCCATCGAACCCGACGCCTTCGGCTCGATCTGGTTGACGAGCGTGATGCGCATCTCGCGGATCTGCTCGACCGACATCGACGCGGGGTTCGCGAGCTTGTTGCGCAGGTCCTCGAACGCTTCCTTCAACGCGCGGCGCTCGCGTTTCGCTTCGCGCTCCTGCACGGCCTTCGAGAGCAACGTCTGGATCTCGGGACCTTGCGGCGACGTCGCCCAGAGCTTCTTGCGCTCCTCGTCGGCCGTCAGGAACTCGATGATCTTCGTCAACCCCTCTTCAGTCGACGCATCCATCGCTCTCGCATCGGTGAGCACCTTCTCCTGGCGGGCAGCGAGGTCGGCGGCTTCTTGCTTGCGTTGGTCGTCGGTCCGTTTCGCGAAGAGCCACATGCCGAGCGCCAGCACGGCCGCGCCGCCGGCGACGATCCACGCGTACATGATCACTTGTTGCTGCTTCTTCTTGAGCAGCTCCTTCTCGCGCATCACGTCGCGCGAGCGCGCGGCCTTCGCGTCGTCGTCGCCGACATCGGCGGCCGGCTTCGAGGCGCGCGGCGCGGGCTTCGCCGCCGAAGCGCTCGGTTTGGCCGCCGCCGCAGCCGCCTTCGCGCCCTGCGCGGCGGAAGCGGCCGGTGCGACCGGTGCGACCGGTGCGGCCGAGCCGGCC